>JAHHHA010000030.1 GCA_019359615.1 Cyanosarcina radialis HA8281-LM2 | reverse complement strand
GCAGAAGATTCTTGATTTTATTGACTACTTCAACCGCACTTTGGCTAAACCTTTTGTCTGGAAATTTCAGGGGTTTCCCGAACCCGCTTAAGCTGGTCACTTATTTTCGCCACGCTGCACTAGTGCGCGAGCGATCGCCTTTTCTCCGTTCTACTCCTAAACTCAAAAAACCATCAGGAACTACTGGGACTTTGGGGTTGCCACTGGTGGTATGATAGATCGCCATATCGACACCGAAGAACCAATTTAATCGATTTTCCCAAATGAATTCCAGCAAGAATAGCAAAAAATTAGGAATGAAATTCTGCTCTTCGTTATCCACAGGCGTATCGTCCGAACAAGGGAGTTCAGCGCTCGTTGGCAAACGGATTTGCGAATTAGAGTGCGCCATAATACCAAATCTCTTTTGAGCTTAAATTTATTATAGGCGATCGCCGATTTAGTCTCGTAATTCTCCCTCTAACTGTTCTCGCTGATATGCAAGCTATAAGCTCTATGAAAACATGGCAGAAATGGCTACTTTACGCCGTAGTAGCCTATGTAGTTTTACTTTTAGGACCGATCGCAGGTTTAGAATTACCCCGAATTATTGGAGATATAACTAACAATCCGCAAGTCCTGATCCAACAAATTTTGGTCGGTTTAGTTAATGGGGCTATCATTGCCGTGATTGCTCTAGGTTATACGATGGTCTACGGCATTATCGAACTAATTAATTTTGCTCATGGCGATTTGTATATGCTAGGGGCTTTTGCCTCTCTTACCGTAGTAGGTGCATTTGGAGTTGGTGAGGGTGCAACTTGGCAAAGTAGCTTGCCAGTCATGTTAGTAGCGTTGTTAGTTAGTGGTATTCTTTGTGCCGTCCTCAATGCGATTACTGAAAAATACGCCTATCGGCCTTTACGCAATGCTCCTCGGCTAGCACCTTTAATTTCAGCAATTGGAGTTTCGTTTATTTTCCAAAATTTGGGATTGTTTTGGGGAGGTTTGAGATCTTTTATTCCTGTAATGGGAGTTAATGCGGCTGCCCCTAAAAGTTTTCCCGATCTATTACCTCGAATCGATCTGCTGAACTATTTTGGCATTCAAAGCAACATTCAATTTACTACTAAAGATTTAATCGTTCTAGTCTTTGCTGTAGTTTTAATGGCAGGATTGCATTTATTCGTGCAGTATACTCGTTTGGGTAAAGCCATGAGAGCCACGGCTCAAAATCGAGATGCAGCTAAGATTATGGGCATCAATGTCGATGCGATTATTGTTCTGACTTTCCTCATCGGTGGAGCTTTGGCAGGAGCAGCAGGCTTATTAGTCGGACTTTACAACAATACTATTGTCTTTACAATGGGATTTACGGCTGGATTGCGGGCTTTCACGGCTGCGGTTTTGGGAGGAATTGGTAATATTATCGGCTCGATGTTAGGAGGAATTTTAATTGGCTTGCTATCGGCTTTAAGCGATCAATATTTCTCTAGCCGTTGGACTAATGCTTGGGTGTTTGCGGTTCTAGTGATCGTTTTGGCTTTTCGTCCGGGTGGCTTGTTGGGCGATAGCGTTCAAGAAAAAGTGTAATCTAACGACATGACATTTCAAATCAATTATTAGTCGAACCACTTTTCCGATCGAACTTATTTTCCTTCGATTTTTTAGCTAGATGAAAAAGCAAATATTAACAGCAATAAAGTCAAGTGGAGTGCTAGGGGCGATCGCAGCTTTAACCGTCCTCATCTTTGGTGGTTGGAGTGGGGCGGTAATCGGTTGGCTGTTAGGTACGGGTTTGGGACTAGTTCGCACTACTGGCAAGCGAGTTTATAGCCCAGGAGTTGGTGCCAAGCTGGGAGCGCAAGCTGGATTAGCCCTGGGAATCTGGCTATTTGTCGCCAGTTTAGTAGAAGGACTTTGGCTGCGGCCGATTTCCGGACAGTCTGCTGTCGCCCTGCCTCAAACTTTGCAATTTGCGATCGCTGGTTTGGCGCTTGCGCCTCTAGCATCAGCCCTAACGGGAGCGTTCCAAGGATTGCAGGGGAATTCTCGTCGCTGGGCAGTCCTCATCACCCTAGCTTTTATCCTGATTAGTTTTCCTTTCGTCGATCGTCTGGCTCAAACTAATTGGCTCTCTCACATCATTGAAATTCAAATCTTCGTCATGTTAGCTCTGGGGCTAAATATTGTCGTCGGCTTTGCCGGATTGTTAGACCTGGGTTATGCTGCCTTTTTTGCCATTGGTGCGTATACTACTGGTTTGCTATCTTCGCCCCAATTAAATATTGAATGGAATTTCTGGCTAGTAATTCCCATAGCCGCGATGGTAGCAGCAATCGCTGGGGTAATTTTAGGCACGCCGACTTTGCGGTTGCGGGGCGATTATTTAGCGATCGTCACCTTGGGTTTTGGGGAAATTGTCCCTGTAGTGTTTCGCAACTTAACAGCGGTGAGGGTCGAAGAACCGATTTCTAAACTTATCGGTACTTTAATGGGGCATCCCGAATGGGGAATTTGCTTGTTAGGATGCGATCGCCCGATTAACCTTACTGGTGGGGAAGCCGGAATTAACCCTATAGGTCGTCCAGCACTGCCATTCATCGGCACGTTTAGCAGCACCGATTATTTACCTTGGTATTATTTAATTCTATTTCTGGTCGTTTTTGCCTACTTCGCCATCAGTCGGCTGAAAGATTCTCGCTTGGGAAGGGCTTGGACGGCAATTCGAGAAGACGAACTAGCAGCGAGTGCCATGGGCATTAATTTAGTCAGAACTAAGTTATTAGCCTTTGCCATGGGAGCGACTTTTTCTGGGTTTGCTGGTTCCTTTTACGCCGCTTACATCAGCGCCATCTTTCCCAGCGTCTTCGACTTTTCCGTATCCGTCATCATCTTGTGCATGGTGATTTTGGGAGGCTTGGGCAACATGAATGGGGTCATCTTGGGGGCAATTATTATCATGGCAGCCGATCGCCTCTATCTCCCCCAACTGGCACAAACTCTCAAAAGGATTCTCAATACTTCAGTATTGCCCAACATCGCCAATCCCCAATGGCGAGAATTTCTCGCCACCAGTTTAGATCCAATTCAGATGCGCCTGTTTTTCTTCGGCTTAGTCTTAGTCATCATGATGATCGTGCGTCCCGAAGGATTGCTACCCGATACCATGCACCAAGCGGAACTCCACCCCACCGATGATGGCATTCAAGATTCTTTACCAAATTCTTAGCTGAATCCGCTTTTTAAGGGGGATGAGAGGGTGATATGGGTATGAAACTGCAAACCGGTAGCCTACAAGGAGAGGGATTCTTTGAGGGCAAACCAGGTTTGGTCGAGCAGATTCGATCCCACACTTCACTTATATCGAATCGGGTCGATCGCTCGACTATCATTAATTCGTTTTAAAATATTTCTTTGCTAACCGAAGCACATGAAACGCGGATAGCAAGATGAAAAATTAGGAATGGAAACTAGGGAAAATTAAGGAAGTATAGCAATTATTAATTTTGCTAATAATTGATGATTTTTCATTGACAAATAAAAGCGATCGCCGTTTGTGCTAATGATTTTATGTGAGGAGATCTTGACTTAACTAACATGGCAAAACTACCCCAAGAAACAACTGAAACTATCTGGAGTTTGAAAAGACGGCTGTTGGACATTGTTGAAGAGGCAACAGCCGCCGAGTTTAATTTGTTTGAACGTTTTGGTGAAACAACCGAGACGATAATGCCTCTAGATGAGTTAAAAAGCATCTCAGAACAAGCTACATCTCGATTCTCCCAATTTTCTAGCCTCCAAATTAAGATGGCACAGACTCAACCAACTGCTGTACCTGATATGGTAGATCTATTGATGGGAGTAATTGACCGTACCCAAGAAAGAGTTCCAGCTTTAGAACGCAGCGTCCAGGAAATTAAATCTGATTGGAGCCTAACATGAATTATCCGATGCCCGATCCAGAACAAGTCAAACAGACAGTTGCTAGATCTCGCCGCCGTCGCTTAGAAATGGAATTAGCTGGATTAGAACTTGAAGAAGTCATTGCTAAATTCGAGCATCACAATCGCCAGCAACGTTTGCAGCGGATTAAAAGAGTGCTAAACGATCCATCTACAGTCCCACAAGAATCTCAGCAAAAAACTGTTGAAGTTTTGAGCTAGTAATAATAGTTATAGCAACCTTATTTGATTTATAAACAATGAAAGTGAGGCAGACAAGAGGCCTGCTTGTGGGATAGCCAAGATGACTATCCCATAATTTCATAAACGATTTAGGATGGCCGATAAACTGTTCGGGCGATCGCTCGCCTTCAAACCAATACTCGATCGCAATTTCCCTTCTTTCTTCCTTCTTTGCGCCCTTTGCGTCTTTGCGGTTCGTTACTACAATAGCAGTGAAAAATGAGTTATCGAATGGATCGTCGCGCCTATGCGGAAACTTACGGCCCCACAGTAGGCGATCGCATTCGCCTGGCCGATACAGAATTATTTATTGAAGTCGAACGAGATTTCACTACCTATGGTGATGAAGTCAAATTTGGCGGCGGTAAAGTCATCAGAGATGGCATGGGACAATCGCCGATTTCTAATGCCGACGGGGCAGTAGATCTGGTCATTACTAATGCCTTGATTCTCGATTGGTGGGGAATAGTTAAAGCCGACATCGGGATTAAAGATGGCAAAATCTGCAAAATCGGTAAAGCGGGCAATCCCCATATTCAAGACAACGTAGACATTATTATCGGCCCTGGAACTGAGGCGCTAGCCGGAGAAGGGATGATTCTCACTGCTGGGGGCATCGACAGCCACATCCACTTTATTTGTCCGCAGCAAATTGAAGTCGCGATCGCTTCTGGAGTTACGACCATGATCGGTGGCGGTACGGGGCCTGCTACGGGAACCAATGCGACTACCTGCACCCCCGGTCCTTGGAACATTTACATGATGTTGCAAGCGGCTGATGCTTTTCCGGTTAACTTAGGCTTTTTGGGCAAAGGTAACGCCAGTCAACCCCAAGGATTAATCGAACAAGTACAAGCCGGAGCCATGGGTTTAAAGCTGCACGAAGACTGGGGAACTACCCCAGCGGCGATCGATACTTGCTTGAGCGTAGCCGATGACTTTGACGTACAAGTAGCCATTCACACCGACACTCTCAACGAAGCTGGATTTGTCGAAGATACGATCGCAGCTTTCAAAAACCGCGTCATCCACACCTACCACACCGAAGGTGCGGGCGGAGGACACGCCCCCGACATCATCAAAGTTTGCGGCGAAAGTAATGTCTTACCCTCATCTACCAATCCCACGCGCCCTTATACCGTCAATACCCTCGACGAACACCTAGATATGTTGATGGTATGCCATCACCTCGATCCTGGCATTCCTGAAGATATTGCCTTTGCCGAATCGAGAATTCGCCGCGAAACGATCGCCGCTGAAGATATCCTCCACGACTTAGGCGCGTTCAGCATGATTTCTTCCGACTCTCAAGCCATGGGCAGGGTGGGAGAAGTAATCATTCGCACCTGGCAAACCGCCCACAAAATGAAAGTGCAGCGCGGTTTTCTCCCCTCTCCCCATCTGGGAGAGGGGCAGGGGGTGAGGGCCGACAACTTTCGGGCCAAGCGATACGTTGCCAAGTACACGATTAACCCAGCTATTACCCACGGCATTTCCCAGTACGTCGGTTCGGTCGAAGAGGGGAAATTAGCCGACTTGTGCTTGTGGAAACCAGCATTTTTTGGCGTAAAGCCAGAAATCGTGCTTAAAGGCGGAGCGATCGCTTATTCCCAGATGGGCGACGCTAACGCTAGTATCCCCACGCCGCAACCAGTGCATATGCGCCCGATGTTTGCGAGTTTTGGGGGTGCGATCGGTGCTACTTCCCTCACATTTGTTTCTCAAGCTGCCCTAGAAAGAGAAATTCCCGATCGATTAAAGTTACAAAAAACCGCCGTTGCCGTATCGGGAACGCGGCAAATTAGCAAGCGCCATCTGAAATTGAATGATGCCCTGCCTCGCATGGAAGTCGATCCAGAAACTTATGAAGTCAGAGCCGATGGGGAGCTACTCACTTGCGAACCTGCAACTATTTTGCCTATGGCACAGCGTTACTTTCTTTTCTGACGATCGTAACTACGACTGCTGAGCCAGGAAAGCTTCAACTTGTGCCGCAGTCGGTTGAGCCGCGATCGCTCCTGGTTGAGTTGCCGTCAAAGCACCCACGGCATTAGCATAAATGACGATCTGCTTGGCAGTTTCGGCTTTACCCAACTTTTTAATTCCTTGCTGGCACAACTGATGTAAAAAGCCAGCGACAAAAGCATCTCCAGACCCGGTAGTGTCGATCGCGTTGACGTTAAAACTAGGGGCGTAGCCTTCATTATCCGACAGACAGTAATAACAGCCTTTTTTGCCAGCAGTAATGAGGACACCTTCTACCGAGTTGAGGCGATGAGCGATCGCTCCTGGATCGATGGTGTCGAACAGCCACTCGGCTTCTTCGGTGGAAAGTTTGAGAAAATCGATCTGTTTAATCAGGTCGTGGATTAGAGGTTGAGCCTGGTGCAGATCCGGCCAAAACATCGGTCGCCAATTGACATCTAACAAGATTTTCACGTCGTATCGCTCTGCTAGTTCTAAAGTCTTAGCGATCGCTTGCCGAGTTTGAGGATAAGCCAGTTCTAAAGTGCCGAGAACCAGATAATCGGCATTTTCCAATAAAGCTGTCGGTAGTTGAGAAGCTTGCAAATAGCAGTCGGCAAATTCTGTAGTTTGACGATCGCTAAATCCGGCAAATTCGCGATCGCCACTGAGGGATCTGAGGACATCGATTTGCCTGGTAGGTGCTGTCGGATGGCGTTGGACACCAGTAACATCTACACCTATTTCCTCCAAGAGGCTTACCAGCGTATTTCCAGGTTCGTCCTGCCCCACGCAGCCGATAAAGCCAGCACTCGTCCCCAGCTTGACTGAGGCACAAGCGACATTCGCTGGCGCTCCTCCTGGGTATGAGGTCCAGGATGTGACTTCATCTAGTTTTTTCCCTGGCTCATCAGCCAAGCGATCGAACAAAATTTCACCGATACAAAGAACGCGGGCATTTGGCATAGAAACACTCTTTCGCGACCTTTTATCAGACTACCAGAAGGAGAGGATGGGGAGATGGGGAGATGGGGAGATGGGGAGATAGGAGAGAAATTTTTTGATTTTGCTTTCTGAAACCTAAATCTTGAGTTCTAGCTGCCTCTTGGGAGCGATTTGCAGGCCGACCAAGCTAATGCCGCCGAAATCAGCAAAATTGGTGTCAGGCGATCGCCCCAACGGACGTATAAAGTTTGACTTTGGAGCCGATAAATCGTCGCGTCGTGAATTTGATAGGCATTCAAGTTAGATAGCCATAAAGTTTCGCCATGGGGGTTAACTATAGCTGAGTATCCAGTATTGGTGGCTCGCACTGCCCAGCGATCGGTTTCGATCGCCCTCATCACGTCTAAGGCATGGTGTTGGGCGGGCATAGCGGCGCTGTAGTGAGCGTCGTTAGAAGGACTGAGAATGAACTGTCCGCCAGCTTGGGCCTGGTAGCGAAACTGCTCGGAGAAAGCTGATTCGTAACAAATACCGACAATGGCGCGGCCGAAAGGCGTATCGAATAATTGATTCGGCGAACCTGGAATCTGACGGGCTTCTAAAGGTGAAAGTCGATTGATGATGCCGCCTAGAAATTGCTCGAAGGGGATATACTCTCCCAGAGGCACTAGCTTCACCTTGCCGTAGCGACTGGTAACTTCACCCGTACCAGTAATATTCAATAAACTATTGGTATATTGACTCTCATCCCCATAAAAAGATCCCAACCAAGCAACTACTTTCTTGGCCAAAACCGCTCGATAGAAAGGGCTTTCCTTGACTTCATCCCACAAAAACGGCAAAGCACCTTCTGGGGTTAAAACCGCATCCACGCCTCGATCGGCTAAGGTTTCATAGCCAGAAGTATAACCAGCGATCGCCCGCTGAATACCTTCGGCATAAAGCTTGATCGTATTCGGGATGTTCCCTTGAATTATTCCTACCTTCAAAGCTGTATCTGCCGACTGAGTTAGCGGACGGCTGTAGAGGAAAAAACCTAACAGGTGCAATCCCAGTAGTAGTGTAAGGGCGATCGCGATGAGGGGAGAAGGAGATGGGGAGATGGGGAGATGGGGAGATAGGGCGAGAGGGCGAGAATTTTGAACTCCTGTCTCCTGCCTCCTGTCTTCTACCTTCTGAACTTCTGACTTGTGTACAGACGTTGCATGCAACGTCTCTACCTTCTGAACTTCTGCCTGATAGTGAATCCACGCTTCGGCCAGCAAACCATTGACTGCAACTATAGCCGCTGTCACGGTACTCGGCCCGGAAAGTTGCCCTAAGTGCAAGATCGCGAGATTGTGAGGGCTTTGAGTGTAAGAAAGAGAAGTCCACCACAACGGACCGTTACTCCAAAGAGCTTCTAACCCGCACCATAAAGCCGTACCCGTCAGCACGCGAATTAATGACAAAGAGAGAACCTGGCGATTGCTTCCCCATCTTTGTTGCAGGGAATTCCCGATTCGGGATTGACAAGCTCCCCAAATTGCCACTAGGACGGCTCCCCACATGGTAATGAACAGCCAACAAAAAGCTGCGATCGCTAAACTTGCCAGCCAAGGAACTCCCATCCAAGTCATGGGATGAATCCCCGTAATCCAAAATAGGGCTAAACCGTGATAACCAATTCCCCAAGCTATACAAGAATTTGTGGCGTTCGGAGTCTGGAATATCTCCTGAGTCGCCGCTCCGCGTTCGCGGACAGACTTTTGACTTTTGACTTGGTAGCTGAGCCTGCCGAAGCTTGACTTGGTAGCTGAGCTTGCCGAAGCTTGACTTTTGATTACCAATACCCATAAAGGAGCGAGGGCAATCCACGGCAGGAACCAGGCAGATACAGGCGCAGTGGCAAGCCCCATCAAAATTCCGCTCAGTAAAGGTAACAACAAGGACAGTCTCGGTAGGCGTTTGCCGATAAAAGTCAAACTAGGCAATAAAGTCTTCAGGGGCGATCGCATGGGACAGTTTGAGTTTTCTATTCTTAATGCAGTTTAGCTTCTCTTTCCCCTGCTGCTCGTTCTCGATCGACCTGTGCCTCCGAATCTTTCTTGAATCCTGGCTGCGAGAAGAAGAATCGCAGAGCGAGAGACAAAAATATTGAAATTTGGCTAAAATGACTTCAACAAATTCTCATTTTTTCTCGAACATCTTCCCAATCGGAGAGATTCAGGGAACGAGATTGAGAGCGGTCTAAATATTGTATGCCGCAGAAAAGCAAGTCAATCAAGAGTTGGGAAAGTCTTATGGCAGTTAATTTGCATCAAATAAAACAAAGATTTTACCCTTATTTGCAGGCTGGACTGTCGAGCGCTATGTCTAGTCTTGCTCAATTAAGAATGAAGGTAATAACTGATTCAGGGACATCGATCGGTCTGCGCCGAAAACTTTTTGAAAAGGTGATTCCTAAAGGTGGAGTTGGTGTCGAGCTAGGTGTTTATAAAGGTACTTTGTCAAAATATATTTTGAGTGCCAATCAACCGCAATGCCTTCATCTTGTCGATCCTTGGTGGAAATATAAAAGCGATTGGCATTGGGCGATAGGTGATACGTCAACAGTGAGATCGTTTGCTTCTATAGTTCTATCACTTCAGCAAGAAATATCAGCCGGAAAGGTTGAAATTCATATTAATGGCTCAAAAGAGGTGCTAAAAAGTTTTGATAATGGCTATTTAGATTGGGCTTACGTCGATTCTACTCATGCTTACGAGCAAACAAAAGATGAACTTGCCCTGCTCAAAGACAAAGTAAAACCTAGTGGCATTATTGCAGGCGATGATTGGCAAAAAGATCCATCTCATCGCCATCATGGGGTTTACCGAGCCGTCAACGAGTTTTTGGCGTGCGAGCCAACTTATCAACTAATTTTTCAGGAAGGAACTCAATGGGCTGTAACTAAATCAGAAGGTAAGAATTGACGCGATCGAGTCTTTAGTGCCAAGAGCGATCGCGGAAGCAATCGCGCTCGATCGCTTACGATCTCTGCTGGCTTCGATCGTACCTTAGTTGAAGTCTGAGAGGAAATTATCCGGCAAAAGACAGAAAAGCTGGCGTTCTTCATTCACTACTAAAGATAGAGGACAAGATCGACTCTGTGTCTTGAAATAAGGAATTGGCGATCCTCTCATCTACACTCGGCGATCCGATCGCTTTTACTCTTAGAGTCTAGGGAACCTATTTCACCAGACAGAGCCGCAATTGAGGCAGTACGGTTCTTGGGTTAGAGGCAAGCGATCGCTGAGTTTTTTAAAATTGGGAGCGAACATTTTTAAGTTTCACAAACAGGTGTTAGAAATGACTACTACCCAGACAGGAACCAGCAACGCTGAGTACGATCTAATTAGCATTCTTTATCATGCTCTCGAAGGTGCTACTACTTACGAATCTTACTGCCAAGATGCCGAGCAACAAGGCGATACCGAACTTCAGCAGTTTTTTCAAGAAGTCAAAGAACAAAGCCGTCAATGTGCGGAACGGGCTAAAACTTTGTTAGCCAGTCGATTGGCTCAACAACCAGCAATGCGCTAAAACCGATAGCAATTGGCTGGAGATGGGAACGGGTAAGATGGCCATTCCACAAGAGATTAGACTTCAGCAAGAGTTGTTTGCTAATTTTTCTCCGCTAGTGCTGGTAGGTGTCACCCCGCATTCAACTCCTACCAGTATTTTTTTGACACTCTTCTAAATTTATAAACTTCTGAATTCCAGTGAGGTTTGATTTGACATTAACTGTGTGCGGCCAACATAGCTCATCAAACCCGCCCCTACAACTTCTGAACTTCTGAACTTCTTAATAATATGGATAATTCGCTCGATCGCCAGTGGCATACTCTAGATGTTAACGAAGTCACTCAAATTCTCCAGAGCGATCGCGAAACTGGTTTGACATCGAATGAGGTAGCCCGAAGAGTCGAGCGCTTTGGTGTCAATCAGTTGAGCAAAAAAGCTGGTAAAAACCCTTTTTGGCTATTTATCGAGCAATTCAGTCAGCCTTTAGTTTACATTTTGCTGATTGCTGGAGTAGTCACAGCTTTTCTGCGGGAATGGATAGATGCAGGCGTGATTTTTGGGGTCGTGTTGCTGAACGCTATTATTGGCTTTTTGCAAGAATCGAAAGCAGAAAACGCGATCGCGGCCTTAGCTGAAGTCATAACTACCGAATCGACTGTCATCCGCGACGGCAACAAAGCACGAATTCCCTCTACAGAATTAGTGCCAGGAGATTTAGTCTTGCTGGCTTCGGGCGATAAAGTTCCAGCAGATTTACGCCTAATAGAAAACAAAGATTTACAAGTAGATGAATCCGCCCTCACTGGCGAGTCGGTTCCTGTTAATAAAGCCATCGATATTGTAGAGGCAGAAACGCCGCTAGCCGATCGCATAAATCTGGCTTACGCTGGCAGTTTGGTAACGTTCGGGCAAGCACGAGGAATAGTAATAGCGATCGCCGATAAAACGGAAACTGGTAGGATTTCACAATTGCTCGATCGCAGCGTCAATTTATCTACTCCTTTAACTCGTAAAATTGAAAAATTTAGTAAAACTCTACTTTATATCATCCTGGGACTAGCGGCTCTAACTTTTGCGATCGGAGCCAGCCAAGGACAGCAATTAATCGGCGTTTTTCAAGCTGCCGTGGCTTTAGCAATCAGTGCGATCCCCGAAGGATTGCCAGCCATCGTCACCATTACTTTAGCGATTGGTGTCTCTAGAATGGCCCGCCGTCATGCAATTATTCGCCACTTAGCTGCCGTAGAAACTTTGGGCAGTACCACCATCATTTGTTCCGATAAAACTGGAACTCTGACGGAAAATCAAATGACCGTGCAAGAGATTTGGGCGGGAGGCGATCGCTATCAGGTTAGCGGTGTGGGATACAAGCCTGAAGGAGAAATTCTTCAGCAAGAACGAGCGGTAAATCTAGATAATTTGGCGGCTTTAAAAGAATGCTTGCAAGCAGGTTTGCTGTGCAACGATTCGCACCTTCAAACCACAGATGGGCAGTTGAAAGTTGCTGGCGATCCTACCGAAGGCGCTCTGATTGTAGCGGCTCAAAAGGGTGGATTCAATCAATCAGATCTAGAAAGAGAAATGCCGCGATTAGATAGCATTCCCTTCGAGTCGCAGTTTCAATATATGGCAACGCTTGTAGAGACGCGAGATCTCGCGTCTCTACAGGATGGTGCGTCTCCTAGTTCTAGCGTTATATATGTAAAAGGATCGATCGAGGCGATTTTTCCCAAGTGCGATCGCGTGCTTGACAATCGGGGGCAATTAATCCCATTTGATGCCAAACAGAGCCAACGAGAAGCAGACGCAATGGCGCAAAAAGGGTTGCGAGTGCTAGCTTTTGCCAAAAAAACCGTCCCAGAAAGTCAAACATCGATAGAACATGAAGATATCAACAGCGGTTTAATCTTTTTGGGATTGCAGGGATCGATCGATCCGCCTCGTACCGAAGCCATCAAAGCGATCGCGGCTTGCCAGCAAGCGGGCATCCAAGTCAAGATGATTACAGGCGACCATGCCTTAACCGCAGGTGCGATCGCGCAAACGATGGGACTGCATCAAACTGAGACAGCTACCGTTATCACCGGACAAGAATTAAGCCGGATGAGCAAAGAGGAACTGGCACAAGCCGTCCACAGCAGCGACGTGTTTGCCAGAGTTGCTCCGGAACAGAAATTAGACTTAGTTAAAGCCTTGCAAGCTGACGGCGAGATCGTCGCTATGACAGGGGATGGTGTCAACGATGCCCCAGCCCTCAAACAAGCAGATATCGGCATTGCCATGGGCAACGCTGGCACGGAAGTAGCTAAAGAAGCTGCTGACGCAATTTTAACCGACGATAACTTTGCCTCGATCGCCGCCGCTGTCGAAGAAGGCCGTACCGTTTATCGAAATCTCCAGCGAGCTATTGCTTTTATTTTGCCGATTAGCGCCGGAGAATCGATGACTATTTTGATTGCCATCTTGCTGCAAACGCAACTACCAATTCTCCCGCTGCAAATTTTATGGATGAATATGGTGGGCGCTACTGCTTTAACTTTGCCATTAGGATTCGAGCCAAGCTCGTCGCAAATCATGCAAATACCGCCACGCAATCCTAAAGAATCTTTATTAACTGGTAGTTTGGTCAGACGGATTTTAGCAATTTCTGTATTTAACTGGATTGTTGCTTTCGGAGTATTTGAGTGGATCGAACAAAGCACCAGAAATACCGATCTAGCTCGCACTATGGCGATTAATAGTTTAATCGCCTCTTCCAGTCTTTACTTACTGAGCATCAGCCGCTTTGTGCCTTCACTGCTGGCCAGATTGCAAGGGAAAAAGACTAAAATTAGCTATGCTCCTCTAGTCGGTGTGGGGTGTATATTTATTTTGCAAGCGATCTTCAGTCAGTGGTCGGTAATGAATCAGCTATTCGATACCGTACCGCTGAGTTTGAGGCAAGCGTTAATTTGCATTGGTGTCGCTCTTCCTGTAGTTTTGGTAGCAGCGATCGTCCAGTTATTTGAACCCAAAAATCCGCGCCATGCGGCGAGGCCAGAGGTCAGAGGTAAAAGGCAGAATACGGGTAAGAGATGACTGAATTAGTACAAATTCTCAAACAAGATTACCAAAGATTTCCCCAAGATCAAACCTATGACATTTACGATCGCGAGGTATTTTTTCAAGATCCGCTGACTAAGTTCAAAGGGATCGATCGCTACCGGAAGATGATTGGTTTTATTAACACTTGGTTTATCGATCCTCAATTAGATTTACACGATATTAGCCAGTCAGAGAATACGATCGTCACTCGTTGGACTTTAAGTTGGACTACTCCTTTGCCGTGGAAGCCTCGGATAAGTATTCCCGGATGGAGCGAGTTACAAGCGAACGATCGCCGCTTAATTGTCTCCCACATCGATCGCTGGGACTGTTCGCGGCTGAATGTTTTGCAGCAGCACTTTTTTCCTTTACACAAATTCAAGCAAAATGATAAATAATGTAAATACTTCTCAGGCAGGACGATCGACCCATGCGTTTAATCCTCATGACGGGCAAAGGAGGCGTTGGTAAAACCTCTGTGGCCGCCGCTACTGGCTTGCGCTGCGCCGAACTCGGCTATAAAACCTTAGTTTTAAGTACCGATCCGGCTCACTCGCTAGCGGATAGTTTTGACATGGAATTAGGGCACGAACCGCGAGAGGTGCGATCGAATTTATGGGGCGCAGAATTAGATGCCCTGATGGAGTTAGAGAGCAATTGGGGAGCCGTTAAGCGCTACATTACCCAAGTTTTGCAAGCGCGGGGGTTAGATGGAGTTCAAGCCGAAGAACTAGCCATTCTGCCGGGGATGGATGAGATTTTTGCCCTAGTAAGGATGAAGCGCCACTACGACGAAGGCGAGTTTGATGTCTTGATTATCGACTCTGCCCCTACTGGTACTGCTCTGCGGCTGTTGAGTTTGCCAGAAGTGAGCGGTTGGTATATGAGACGTTTTTACAAACCGTTACAACAAGTCTCGGTGATACTCAGGCCGCTCGTAGAACCTTTATTCAGGCCGATTGCAGGTTTTTCTTTGCCCGATCGAGAAGTGATGGATGCACCTTACGAGTTTTACGAGCAAATTGAAGCTTTAGAAAAGATTTTGACCGATAATACTGTCACTTCAGTCCGTTTAGTTACCAACCCCGAAAAAATGGTAATTAAAGAATCTCTCCGCGCTCACGCTTATTTAAGCTTGTACAACGTCGCTACCGATCTAGTCGTAGCCAATCGAATTATTCCAGAGACAGTCACCGATCCTTTCTTTCAACGTTGGAAAGAAAGCCAACAGCAATACCGCCAAGAGATTCACGAAAACTTTACTCCTTTACCAGTAAAAGAAGTGCCGCTTTACTCGGAAGAAATGTGTGGTTTAGCAGCTTTAGATCGGTTAAAAGAAACTTTGTACGCTGGTGAAGATCCGGCTAAGGTTTACTATCAGGAAACGACGGTGAGAGTCGTGCAAGACAAAAACCAATACAGTCTGGAAATTTATTTGCCAACGATTCCTAAAGATAACATTCAGTTGAGTAAGACGGGTGACGAACTCAATATTCGGATTGGCAATCACCGACGCAATTTGGTATTACCCCAAGCTCTAGCAGCCCTGCAACCAGCAGGTGCGAAAATGGAAGAAGATTATCTCAAAATTAGATTTGCCTAAATGTTGATAGCTCATAATCATACTGGAAGCTTCGATCGACAATGAACAATGAACGATGACTCTAGCCTAATTTCACCAAGCATTTCCGATCGAGTTTCAGAAAATCAGACCCCTTTGAAGTTGGGAATGATGGCTTCTGGAAGTGGAACTAATTTTGAGGTGGTAGCCGAAGCGATCGCTACCGGGCAACTCAACGCCCAAATTCAATGTTTAATTTACAATAATCCCGGTGCTAAGGTAGCAGCTAGGGCAGAAAAAAGAAATATTCCGGCTATTTTGCTCGACCACCGCCAGTTTAATAGCCGCGAAGATCTCGATCGCCAAATTATTACCACTTTGCAGCAATATGAAGTCGAATGGGTAGTCATGGCGGGTTGGATGCGAATAGTCACCTCAGTTTTAATCGATGCTTTTCCCCACCAAATTATTAACATTCACCCCAGTTTGTTGCCCAGTTTTCGAGGAGGGCACGCAGTTGAAGAAGCAATAGCCGCTAAAGTTAAAATTACTGGTTGTACCGTTCACTTAGTTACACCAGAAGTCGATAGCGGGCCGATTTTGATGCAAGCCGCCGTACCAGTGCTGCCAGACGATACTAGAGAAACCCTACACGCTCGGATTCAGGTGCAAGAACATCGAATTTTACCAATTGCGATCGCTTTAGCAGCGCAAGCAGTTAGAGCCAACCAGATTTAGTATGAGGTATTTATGCAGAGGCATGAAGTTTTAGAAAAGATTGAATCTCACAAGCTTTCGCTAAAAGAGTTTAACGTTAAATCGTTAATTCTATTTGGTTCTGTGGCACGGGATGAAGCTACACCAGAGAGTGATGTCGATTTATTAGTAGAATTCGATCGACCCATTGGTTTACTGGCATTTGTTCGATTGAAACGACACTTAGAAGCTATTTTGGGATGCTCGGTCGATCTAGGAACTCCTAATTCGCTAAAGTCTGACTTGAGAAAGCCTGTATTAGAAGATTCTGTTCGTGTCTTCTAGAAGTTTTCGACAGCGGATTCAGGATATAGTCGATATAGGTTTGGATGTGGAAACCTTCACCAGAGATTGTAGGTTGGGTTGAACGGAGTGAAACCCAACGCCACAATAATATTGGGTTTCGCTATCGCAAGGGCTAGGGCCTACGTTAATTATGGCCGATCGACCAGATTCGATATCATTCATGAATATTTTTATGTTCGATCGAGTCTCTCCCAACTCAGTTCTGATGTAGCTTCATCCAAATGCCAACGCAGTAAATTAGCAGGATGTCCGACCAGAGTTGCAGGCAGATCGATCGCTTTTCGAGGGGATGCTGTAGCCAGAGCGATCGCAGTTTCAGGGTCGCATAATCCCCATTTAACTAAGTTTTGAGTGCCTACCAATAGGGGTAAAGTCGTCCCCGATAAAGTCCCATCTGGCAGTCTGGCGGTGCCATCTTTTACTTCTATTTGCCGCCGATCCCAAGGATAGATGCCGTCGGGCAATCCCAAGGGTGCTAAAGCATCGCTGACGAGAAACAAACTTCGATCGCAGTCACCAGCGGCTAAGAGGATTTGTAACATTATCGGACAAATATGGTGTCCGTCGGCGATCGCGCCACACCAAACTCCAGGACGCACTAGAGCCGCTCCCAGCAATCCCGGTTCGCGGTGATGCAGCGCTGGCATGGCGTTGAAGGCATGAGTCACCATAGTCGCGCCCAAATCGAAAGCTTGTTGGGCTTGGGCAACGGTGGCTTGAGAGTGTCCCAGACTAACGGTAATGCCAAGGGAACACAAGTAGGGAATTACCTCACCAGTAGGATCTAACTCTGGTGCGAGAGTCATCACCTTAACGATATGGGCGTAATCTCCCAAGACTCGCTTGACGTTCTCAATTGTTAGGGGTAGCAGATATTCAGCCGGATGCGCCCCCCGCTTGGCGGGATTTAAAAACGGTCCTTCCAGATGCACCCCTAAAATCTGGGCAGCAGGCAGATCTGGAGGAGAAAAATTGGCGATGACACAGAGCGATCGCTCTACATTCTCAACTGCTGTCGTCACCAAAGTCGGCAAAAACCCATCAACTCCTTGTTCCCAAAGGAATTGACAGATCTTTTGCAAAGAAATTTCATCGAATGTCTCAGTAAAAGCCCAGCCTAACGCCCCATTAATTTGCAGATCGACCCCACCGAGAGATATCCAATCGCCTGCCACGTCCAAAACTTCCACCTCTGGAGATCGGCTTTCAGCAGACATCGCCAGAATTCGATCGACCCGACCTTGACGAATCCTAATCTGCTGTAACTCTGCTTCGCCTAAAACGCGGGCATTGAGAAGATCGATCGCAGTAGCAACTGTTTTTTTAGTCGATCGGGTCATGAAGATTAGCCTTAAGGAAGTGTTATCTGCCGAACCAGCGTGTTAGGGTATCGAACTAGATTAGCTTGTATCCCGCAGCGATGAGGAGCATCCCGTGTTAAAGCCAAACACCATCGTCATCGGAGCATCAGCCGGGGGACTCAAAGCCTTTAAAACACTTGTTTCTCAACTGCCCCATGACTTCCCGGCGGCGGTGTTTATTGTTTGGCATCTCTCTCCAGATTACCCCAGCCTGTTACCCCAAATTTTGGCACGGGTCACTCCCCTGACTGTTACCCACGCCGTCGATGGGGAGCCAATTCGATCGGGTTGCATTTACGTGGCTCCTCCCAATCGCCATCTGTTAGTAGAACCGGAGGTTGTTCGTCTCTCGCAGGGGCCCAAAGAAAACCGATTTCGTCCGGCGATCGATGTCTTGTTTCGCTCTGCTGCTCGATCCTACGGAGCGCAGACGATTGGGGTGGTGTTGACTGGCTGCCTCGACGACGGAGTGGCTGGGCTATACGCCATTAAAGAGCGAGGCGGTATCGCTGTGGTTCAAGACCCCTTGGAGGCGCTGTACGACTCAATGCCTAGAGCGGCGCTCGAAGCAGTGGCGGTCGATTATTGCGTGCCGCTAGGCGAAATGGGAGATCTGTTAGTGCGGTTAGCGAACCAAGTCCTTCCCCCACAGGAGGAAAAGCCAGTGTCTGAGAAAATGGATATTGAAGTTGGGATTGCCCGCCAAGATAAAGCCTTAGAACTCGGAATTATGAAGCTTGGCGAACTTTCTCCGTTTACCTGTCCTGAGTGTCATGGCGTATTGTTGCAGTTGAAGGAAGGCAACCAACTTCGCTTTCGCTGCTATACGGGGCACGCCTATTCGCTCAATACCTTGCTCGCCGAGGTGACACAGCGGGTCGAAGAGTCCCTTTGGGATAGCATTCGGACTGTTGAAGCGAGCGAGATTTTGATGACCCATATGGCGAAGCATCTGCGCGAGATCGACGAGCATGAGGTGGCAGACCTACTGTTGCAAAAAGCCGAAGATGCAAAACGACGAGGGCATTTAGTGCGGCAAGCAGCGATGAGCAACGAAATCTTGAGCCAAGAGAATCTGGATGAAGAGCTAAAGCTTCATGAGGGCATCGATCCAGGGATTTAAGAACCCGATTCGATCTCAGAGCGATCGCGGTGCTAACGGCTGCGCTCACACACCTTACTGGATCGACACAGCTAGAATGAGGCATTACGATTGGGTTCGTTGGGTTTCACTGCGTTCAACCCAACCTACGACTATTGCTAAGCAGATTTGATATGAAGAAGATTCTTGTAGGATAGCCCTCTGGGCTGTCCCCTGGAGAGTGAAATAGCTCTCTTTAGCTGTCTCCTGGGATGCCTCTACGAACTATTTCCCGATCTTTTCCGATCTTCTATATTACTTTTTCTGACTTTTTATGGCTGACGGCAACCAGCGGGTTTTTTATGCTGGATGAGTGTTGGGTGAGCCTCGTCTTGCGTAAGTAATCTTTGGTTTCTCAGAGTGGTAATCAACCAATGACATATAACTACATCAGCTTAGCCCCTAATCTCAACATCCTCCCTAGCGCTTTAATCGAGTTGATTAAAGAAGGAGTGATGATCGTCTCTCATAATTTACAACCAGTCTATCTCAACCTTAAAGCTAGAGAAATCTGCCAACAGCTTTGGCCTGGAGATCGCGCCGACAATTTATCTTCAGTCATGTCCGATATCTATCATCGGTTGTGCAGTAGCTTCAGCTTGGAAGATAAAGAGTTTGTCATGGATTATCAAATTTCCGGCCAACAAATTATTCGGATTCGAGCTAGCTATCTAACTGCCGAACTTGACGTTCCTGTAGCCTCTACTCTAGACGATCGCCCGTTGTTGTTGCTTTTCCTTGAAGATCGAGCAGCGATTTTACAAGAAGAACTGCGGCTGGAACAGAAAAAATACGGTCTGAGCGATCGCGAAACTGAAATCTTGAAACTACTATCGCAAGCCTATAGCTATCAAGACATCGCTCAAAAGCTGCAAATCAGTCTCAATACGGTCAAGTTTCACGTCAAGAACATCAATGGCAAAAAACGCTGTTTAGAAACCGAAGATAGCTATCTTGCTGTCTAAACAAATAATAAAACTACCCTTTTGTGTAGGACACATCCTTTTAGCTATTGGTTAAAACAGAATTATGGAATTAGTTCTAACGAACGTATTTCTCACACAACATCTAACAACAATACTAGATTTATTAATCATGGAAACTACCAAACAGTTCAAAATTCCGACCAAATTTTTGGTTTCTGCTGTCTCTTTAGCATCGGCTCTTGCAACGGCTGCTGATCCAGCCTTAGCTGATAGTTATAGATTTTCTCCAGGAAGTAAGTGTTTGTCTTCAGACCCAACTTCTGATTCGACTCTAGTTCGAGGAGAAAATTACATCTATAACACTAATACTTCCAAGTATGCTTATGTAGTTTGCCCGATTGATGTAGGAGTCCCTGACGATAAAATTACCAATGGTGTTTATACCACTGTTAGCGTACTTAAATACAACACTCAAAAGCTGACTTGCAGAATTAGCAGCTATTACGGAGACGGAACATTTGTAGATTCCAAGAGTGCGAGTACCAGCGCCAACGGCAGAGCATCATTCAATACTCCAACAGTTAAGTCGGCTATTGTTTACGGAGTATTTTGTGAATTACCACCTAGCAGTGGGATTTACAGTTTGTACACCTGGTTCAATTAGAAGGTTTATGCCTTCACCTGGTTAATTGTTTGAATTGGTTGAGAGCGGCGATCGCCTTCTTTCTTTTATTAGATGGGAGAGCGATCGCTTTTCCTTTGTCGATTTCTTTAGAGAAATATATGACGATCGAAAACTACCCTTTTGTGTAGGACACCTCTGTTGAGTTGGCAGTTAAAACAGAATTATGAAATTGCTTCAATCGAGTACATTTCTAACACAACAACTACCAACAACAGAAAATTTACTACTCATGAAAACTACCAAAACTTTTATCGCTGCTGTGGTTACTTTAGTATCCACTATAGCGACTGCTGCTGCTCCAGCTTTGGCTGACAACTATAAGTCATTTCCAGGAAGTATGTGCCACGGTACAGATTCTACTTCTGAATCAAGACTATCTCGTGGATATCTTTATATCTACAATAATGACTCATCTCAATATGCCTATGTAATTTGTCCCATAGTCCGAGGCGCACCTGGAGATGATGATGGTACTACCACCGGGCCTTCTTCTCTGGTTTATGTAAACAAGGGAAATAGTCAATCCATGTTATGCGGTTTGATAGGCGATTGGCCCGCTGGAGGTGGATTTAGCTATAAGCAGGGGACTACCACCGCTCAGGGAGTTACATACATCTCTATCCCCAAAGTTGAGAAAAGGAATATCTACGCCATCTTTTGCTCTATACCGCCTAAAAGCTCGATTACTGGCTACTACTCCTTCTTTAAATAAGAAAGCTAGTATCTTCTTCCGATCGCCATGGAATTAAGTCCCGTTCGATCGCCTGCTAAAATTGGTTGAAAATTAGCGATCGCTTTCCTTCTTTTGTTAGATGAGAGAGCGATCGCTTTTTATCGCTTACTAATCGCAACCAAATATTCCGGCTCGGCAATGCAGGCTCCATCAATGACTTAAACTGTTAGGACTTCGTGAACCTGCTTTGTTCAAATTCAAAAGCTTGCAAAAACTAGACTTGGCATTTCCGTATCTCATGTGCATATGCACTACAGAAAGGGAAGCATTCTATAGTGCATAAATTAAAGTCTAAGCTGGCGATCGCGATCGAAACAATCCCATCAGGGGGGGTATATAAAGATTAAAACTTTTGGAACATTTTTAAGTAAATAGGGTAAAATTATCTTAACTAGCTCGGAATGATTCATCTCTGAATGTCTCCGCCTCTTTCTGAAGCGTCAATGTGGCGATCGGGAAACCGGAACAAAACCGAACGATCGAAAGTCTGTAAATCTGGGAATCTTATATATAGAGGTTCTTGAAAACTGACAAAGGGATTGAAGATGAAAACACGTTTACCCTGGATAGTTGTTACCACCGCTTGTGCTTTGGTAATTGCTGATAACAGCGGTGCTAGAAGCCAAGGATCGGCGATCGCTTTAGCATCTGGGTTCTCTTCCCCTATTGTTGTCAGAGGCACATCGGGAGGAGCAAAGCAGACTCCAGACTGCGGTAAAATCGCTGCCGCGCCGAACCACGTCATTCAAATGCAGAATGACTTTCCTTACCTGCGGTTTAGCCTCCAAAGTACCGGATCGCCAACTTTATTGATCGTCGAACCAGGCGGCCGCCGCACCTGCGTTTTGTCAGACAGCTATTCGCAAGGCACGATCCAATCATCTGGTTTTTGGAAGAAAGGGCCTTACTCGGTCTATATTGGCGATCGCGCTGGTGGTCGCAATCAATACACCTTATCGATTACCCAAAAGCCAAACTAATTGAAGAGTTCGATCGCTCTTATTTTGATTGAAAAAATCTTTGCCGAGCTATTCGATCGGCTAATTTAATTGCTGCTTTCATGCTATTAGCATTAGCAATCCCCAGCCCAGCAATATCGAACGCCGTCCCGTGATCGGGAGAAGTTCTGATAAAAGGCAAGCCAATAGAAGTATTGATTGCTTCCTCAAAAGCCATCAGCTTGACTGGAATTAACCCCTGGTCGTGATACAGCGCCAAATAAGCATCAGCCAGATTAGTGACTCCTCCCCCTCCTTTGAACCAAGCTTGACCCGGATTAACCCACATCGTATCTGGCGGAATGGGACCGACCAATTTAAGTTCTGGCCGCTGATGGCGTTCTGCTTCTAACCAGGGAATCAGCCAATCTTGTTCTTCGCGCCCTAATTGTCCTCGTTCCCCACTGTGAGGGTTTAAACCCGCGATCGCAATTGTCGGCGTTTCTAAGCCAAAGTCTTGCCGCAAGCACTCGATTAACAAATCTAATTTGCGGCTCATCAATTCTGGTGTCAGCGCCTCAGCGACTTGGCGCAAGGGGATATGGGTAGTAGCCAACAAAGTGCGCAGCGTCCAGTCAGTATAGGGCGATCGCGCCACAAATAACATCCCAAATTTCTCTACCCCCGCTCGCTCGGCAAGGAGTTCGGTTTGTCCCGGATATTCATGTCCGGCGGCTTTCCAAGCCGATTTCGCAATCGGCCCGGTGACGATGCCATCAAACTCACGCTCTATAGTACGAGCGATCGCGGTTTCTAAATAGGCAAAACTAGCAGCACCACTAGCAGCATTGCCTATCCCTATTTGAATTTGACTCAATATCGACTTTTCTAGCGGTACGTCGAGAATTGACAACTCGGCTGGATTAGCCAACGCACTTGCCGATATTTGGGTTAGAAGGCGATCGTAAGTAGCTGACAGCACAGATTCGTTACCGATGACTGTAATCTCGCAGTCTTTGACAATTTCTGGATCTGCTAGCGCTTTCAACACTACTTCCGAGCCGATCCCGGCTGGATCTCCTAATGTGACAGCTAAACGTGGGGGATGGGGCGATCGAGAATTAGAGGTTTGGGGCTGAACATTCATCTTACGGTAATGTTGATACCTTAAAGCTGGGAGATAAAAAAAGCGATTTTATCGATCCGATAAAATAACTATTTTAAGTGTTTGATAGTTTAATAATTTGTATTGTAATATTGCAGTTCGTATATTTACTTAACTTCAGTATTTTTTAACTAGCAAGGATGTAAAAAGATCGGTGAGACTACGATTATAACAAAATAGAAGTCCCATTATATTTTAAATATAGCTTACATAAAAAAGACCGGAGGTTGCCCCAGAGGGGCAACCTCCGGTCTTTTTTAGTTGAAATTAACTGTATCTATCTATTTGCTAAAGATGGGTACAAATTGAAAATTGCCACACTATCGAAATTGGAGATTTGCAAATACCATCATGAACTTCACTCAAAAACTAACCTTGATTCTGGGAGTAACTACTTTGCTCCCATTCATTAAATCACCTTCCGCTTATGCTGCTCCTCAGTGCGCTGCCAGCAATCAAATACCATTAAGCAAAGCTCGTCTTGACGTTCTTGCAGTCCAGAAAAATGCAGTCGATCCTAATCTCATTCCTACCGAATTTAATAAAAAGGTGGGAAAGGCTTTTCAGGATTTTGCTTTGGGTACTATAGATCCAAATAGAGTAATTCCAGAGAATACAATACGTTACTATTCAAAACTAAGAGACGAAAACACCAATGGTAAGAAGAAGAACGTAGCACCAGATGCGGTAGTTCCACTTATATATAAAGATATTCTGACTGGACAAGAAAAAGAATATCCTGAAGGTGTCTTTTATGAAGTCAAAGCTCTTGGTGCTGCCACCAAGGTTAGCATTACCCCTAGAAGTGACGAATGGCAAATTGGAGGCGAGGTTCAAGTTTTATCGGACTCGGATGCTGCTAAGATGTGGGGAAATGGAGTACCAGCACTTATCTTTCTTACTACCTCAGATGTAAAGATTAGTCCAAAATTGAGAATACAAGCCACTCTCGATTATGTAGCCCTTTGGCACGGTATAGCTTGTGAAATCCCTACTTTTGGAGGTAATGCACCTGACAACTATCTCCAATTGGGTCGAGCTGACCTTAACAATCCTGAAGTTTACGTATTAGATCTCACAATTCCTGCGCCAATAGGACCTGGAAAACCCGGTAAACTTCCCGAACTCTCGTCACAATGCTATTACCCATTACCCAATGCTCAGGTCTGTTATGGAGGCCCCCCTTAAAAACTTAAAGAGATCGTTGACTTACTAAAGCCTTCTTTTTTAAGACAAACGAGAAAGGCACATTTCTAAACTTAAATCCTGGCTTTCTCCTTCATAGAAGTAAACCTAGATAGTCTAGTTTAAGTCTAGGCAAACTGCTTGCAATTGTAAAAATGACTCATTCAAGTGCCAAACTAATCACATTCCTGTAGTCCAAGGAAAGACAATGACAAAATTATTACGTTTAACTGTTACTCTATCTGCTATCTTTGTGCCTACTGTCATTATTTTAGGTAGTCCCATATTTGCTAAGGAAAATCCTCTCTGTGTTATGGTTACACCTACTAATAGGATTGTAAACCTGAACCATATCTGCGGAGCTAATCAAAACCAAAAATTACAAATGAACGCTCAACACTTCTATCAACAAGGACGCATTAACGGCAAAAAGGAGCTTTACAAAGAAGCTATTGCTGATTTTACTCAGGCCATTAATTTGAAGCCCGATTTTATCGAAGCTTACGTTATGCGTGCTGCTGTTCGACACTATGGAGAAGAAGATACTAAGCAAGCAATTGAAGATCTTCAGCAAGCTGCAAATATTTGTAAGCAAAAAGGACAGTTAGAAAGGGCCAAGCTAGTTTATAGAGTAATTGAGTCTTACCAAAACGATTCAGAGTAAAAAATTGGTTACTTGACAACCAAGTAATACCATTTATCAAAAGTGACGAAATAGCTCCCAACGGAGAGATGTAGTGCTACGTCTCTCCGTCTAATAACTCCATAACATGAACGCTCAACATTTCCATCAACAAGGATTTATTCATGGCAGAAAAGGACTTTACAAAGAAGCTGTTGCTGATTTTACTTTGAAGCCTGATTTTGCCGAAGCGTACATCGCCCGCGCTCATGCCAGAGGTGGGACAGGAGACAATCAGGGTGCAATTAAGGATCTTCAACAAGCTGCAAATATTTATCAACAAAGGGGAGAATTAGAGAAAGTTAAGATAGTTCATCAAGTAACCGAGTTTTACCAAAACGACTCCGAGTGAGGAAATTGTTACTTGGCGATAAAGAAAGCTCCTGCTCTAACTGGGTCGAACTCTTTGGGAAACCTTGTTGCTTGGTTATACACGGCTTGCGACAGATCGACTTGAATGAAATTGACACCTCTGAGATCGGCTTGGATTAAATTGGCTCCTCTCAACTTGGCTCCAGCTAAGATAGCGTTGCTCAAGTCTGCATAACTCAAGTCAGCAGAATCGAGAATGCTATTTTGCAAGTTAGCTTCCTCTAAGTTGGCTTGATGCAAACAGGCACCATTTAATGTTGCCCCTCTCAGGTTAGCTTTATCTAACCGGGCTTTAGTTAAATCAGCTAAACTGAGATTTGAACCGCTTAAGTTAGCTCTATATAGTGAAGCTTCCCTCAGAATAGCTTTGCTGAGGTTGGACTCAGAGAGATCGACACCGCGTTCCTCCTGCTGTTGTATCTCTAAGAGCAGCAATTTAGCCTTTGCTACATTTTCATCATCGAACGAAGGTAGGCCAATATTTATCATTCCTCCACTACTACCAGTCAAATTAGCTCTATATAGATCGGCTCCACTGAGATTTGCTCGATGTAGATTGGCTCCAGCAAAGCTAGCTTCACGCAAATTCGATCGACTCAGATTAGCTTCCTGTAATATGGACTTACGTAAAGAGGCTTTGCTCAAATTAGCTCCATGGAGATTGGCTCTTGTAAAGTTGGTGTTGCATAGCATGGCACTGGTAAGAATCGCTCCACTCAGATCGATCTGGCTGAGATTAGCCTTAGCTCGTTGAATGTCAATTTTATGCAAGTTAACACCCTTGAAATCTCTTTCTCCTTTGGCATAACGCCTCAGAAATTCATCAGCATTCATAATTTATCTCCTTGTGGTTAAACAAGCTTCAATTACTTTATCTAGATAATTGTGGTTCCATTTTGAAAAATTGCGAGCTTGGTTTCTGGCATTTTGGAATAAAGTGGGTTGCTCGCTGGCTGCTGCTTCTAATAACTCAGTAGTTGGTTGCTTAATCGTTCTAGCCACTCCTAAACGCTCTAACTTTAAACCGTTCAATCCTTGCTCTAAATGCGTGGGCAAAACGATTTGAGGAATGCCAGCTAACAGACAAGCGAGTGATGTGGTAGCTCCACCATGATGAATTGCTAAAGACTTTCCCTGTAAAACTTTTTCTAAATTGCCGAAGTCACACTGAAGGTTGAGGGCATTTACTACTAACGAGTAGTGAGGCCATTCTGGAGAAAGATAGCCCCAGCGATCGCCAACAGCATTGCCCAGATCTTCGGGAAGCGGTGAATTATGAATTCCCACGTATTCCCCAAATCCATTACGAACGTGGCGATAAGGGTCGAGTTCTGGAATCGAGAATATAAAAGCGCGATCGCCATTCAGCAAATGGCCCAGGACATCGCCTTCACCAATTACTTGACGAACTGCCTGGGCAACTTCTACTGTCCTCTGAATTGAAGTTGGAGGTACAGATTCGCGAATTGGTGGAAAATCAGCAACGGGTGGAGGCACTGTGAAACCGTTGCCGATGACAATTATAGGAACTTCCCCGCGACACGCTAGCACTAGGGCTGGAGCAAATTCAGCAATAATGAAAGCTGGTTTCACCATGTCAATTAGGTTTTTCCAAGCTTTGATGTGGAAGTGCAGCGTTACGGCTTCGCTGAAGCCAAATACATAGAGGATGTCAGTAAACAAATAAGATTTGTTATCGGGTTCATCCAATGCCTTCATTGCTGGCAACGGGGCCTGTAAAACTTTCCAAGGAAAATCTAGCCCTTTAGGTTGGAAACTTCGCAAGGCAAAAATCGGCTCGATTTTGTAGACTTCTAGCTGTCGCGCGAGCGCTACTAGCCTTTGGATATGTCCTTGTCCCCCACCAATTTCCCAAGCAAGTAAAGCTCTAGTCATATCTTTTATCTTCTAAGGACTATAACAGTTAGCACCCAACGCTCTATGATTAGCTTTAGCCTATTGCGAAACAGTTGTTTACATCAGGAGTACCGAAATTATGAGCAGCGAAATGTTTAATGCCATGTTTTTTTCCATCACCTTAATTTTCGTCGGCTTAGGCTTAGGCTTTTTGCTGCTCAAAATCCAAGGCGGCGAGGAGTAGGGGAGAGGGAGATGGGGAGATGGGGAGATGGGGAGATGGGGAGATGGGGAGATGGGGAGATGGGAAATGGGGAGATGGGGAGCGGAAGGGAAAATTAACCACTGACATTCTGAACTCCTGAACTCCTTCAAGCTGAGCGTAGTCGAAGCTTGAACTCCTAACCTCCTAAACTCCTAAACTTCTAAATTCTTTTGTTAAGTTTTCTATACATTCTGAGAATTTATGATAAAATATTATAAGAAACGTTAAGATTAGTTACTTAATTTAGTAAATGACTTTATTAATTGTCGGTGCTACGGGCACCTTGGGAAGACAGGTAGCTCGTCGCGCACTGGATGAAGGCTATCAAGTTCGCTGTTTGGTGCGAAGCTTGAAAAAAGCCGCTTTTTTAAAAGAATGGGGTGCAGAATTAGTCCCAGGAGACATCTGCCTGCCAGAAACCTTGCCACCTGCATTTGAGGGCGTTACAGCCGTAATCGATGCGGCCACGGCCAGACCGACCGACTCTTTAAGCATCAGGCAAATAGATTGGGACGGTAAAGTGGCGCTGATTCAAGCAGCGGCTCTAGCTAAAGTCGAGCGATTCGTTTTCTTCTCGATCTTAGATGCCGAAAAATATCCCCACGTCCCCCAGATGGAAATCAAGCGGTGTACGGAACTATTTCTGGCCGAATCGGGATTGAACTACACTATCCTCCGCCCTGCTGGGTTCATGCAGAACCTAATCGCGGCATATGCGATTCCGATTCTGGAAGGTAATGCCGTTTGGATTGCGAAAAATGCCTCTCCCGTGGCGTATATGGATACCCAGGATATTGCTAGGTTTGCCGTTCGCGCCCTCTCAGTACCTGCAACTGAAAATCGAACTTTTCCGGTAGTGGGAACTCGTGCTTGGAGCGATGATGAAATTATCCGCACCTGCGAGCGCCTTTCCGGTCAAACAGCCAAAGTAACGCGCCGTTCTTCAAATTTATTGGGAGCGGCACGCCAAGTATTTCGCTTCTTTGAGTGGACTTGGAATATTGCTGACAGACTTGCTTTTAGCGAAGTGCGGGCTACAGGTCAACCTCTAGATGCTCCGATGGATGAAGTCTATGAAGTATTTGGCATCGAACCCAAAGAAATTACTACTCTAGAGGGCTATCTGCAAGAGTATTTCAGCCGAATTCTGAAAAAGTTAAAAGAATTAGATTACGAAAAAGTCACGGGCAAGGAGAAAACTCGCAAAAAACTGACTTTTTAAATCGGGATTCTCAAGCGATAATTTATTTAGCCAAATTTTCAGGGCAGGTTTCGATCGAGTATTACGCCGTTCGATGCCCAAGTTTTGGAAAGCGAGTTTGATTCAAAGTAAGCTAGTTATCTAGCTACGATTTTGGGCTAAACCTGCCCGTCGTCAAACTGCCTTTATTTACTCAACCTTCAACACCCCATCGCTCGCGTGCCCAAAGCTGGCATTATTTATAACGAAATTAAACCAGCGGCTTGTCGGATAGCTATGCAGCTAAAAGACGAGTTGACAGCTTCCGGTTGGGAAGTATGCACGGCTATAGGTGAAGGCGGAATTTTAGGTTATTCTCGCCCTAACAGCCCCGTTTGTCATACTCCGATAGACTCTTTAGTTCCGCCTGGTTTTGATGAGTCGATGGCATTTGCGATCGTCTTAGGAGGAGATGGCACGGTTCTAGCAGCTTTTCGCCAAGTAGCGCCCTGTGGAATTCCGCTACTGACGGTAAATACCGGCCACATGGGGTTCTTAACGGAAGTCTACAGCAACCAACTAGCTCTAGCGATGAAAAATCTCCTGGATGGGGATTATCAAATCGAAGAGCGGGCCATGCTGTCGGTGCGGCTGTGGCGAGAAGAATATCTGTTGTGGGAAGCCCTTTGTCTCAACGAAATGGTGATTCATCGAGAGCCGTTAACTAGTATGTGCCATTTTGAAGTTGAGATCGGATATCACGCTCCGGTCGATATCGCGGCTGACGGTTTGATTATCTCAACTCCGACTGGTTCGACTGCTTACTCGTTGAGCGCCGGAGGGCCGGTGGTTACTCCTGGAGTGGCGGCTTTACAATTAGTGCCGATTTGCCCCCATTCTCTGGCATCTAGGGCTTTGGTGTTTGCCGATACCGAGCCAGTAACGGTTTACTCAGTTAATCCTCACCGTTTGGTGATGGTAGTAGATGGCAATGCTGGATGTTACGTGTTGCCAGACGATCGAGTACATTTAGAGCGATCGCCCTATTCTGCTCGTTTCATCCGCTTGCAACCCCCAGAATTCTTCAAAATTTTGCGCGAAAAGTTAGGCTGGGGTTTGCCTCACATCGCCAAACCTACTTCTGTCGAGTTGCCTTGAAGAAGGCAGGGGAGGCAGGGGAGGCAGGGGAGTGAGGGGAGAATTCCTAACTCAACACTCAACACTCAACACTTCACACTTCTCAATCAGCGAGGTGACAACCTCAGCCAGGATTTGGGGATCGATCGGTTTAGAAAGGTGTTTCTGAAAACCCGCTGCGATCGCCCGTTGCCGATCTTTGTCGCCAGCATAACCCGTCAGCGCGATCGCGGGGATGCTACCGCCGCTAAGAGCATCTAAGGCTCTGATTTGCCCGATTAAGTCGTAGCCATCGCGATCGGGCATTCCAATATCGCTAATCAAAATATGGGGCGGCTGGCGTTTAAAAGCTGCTAGAGCCTCGTCTGCGGAGGCCGCAACAGTAACCGTTGCTCCCAAATCTTTTAAAGCCATCTCTAACACCTCTCTAGTATCATCCGCATCGTCCACTACCAGGACGCTAACTCCATCGAGGTTCGCAGTCGAAGTGGGAAAAGACTCAACTGAGACAGAAACTTGCTGCTCTTGGGGGTCGTCGCGCTGCAGTTCTGGCAGCAGCGGTAGCCTGACGGTAAACGTTGCTCCCCGATCTTCTCCAGGACTGGCGGCATGAATGGTGCCATCGTGTAGTTCCACCAAATGGCGAGCGATCGCTAGCCCTAGTCCCAGCCCTGGGTCCGGTCGAGTGGAGGAACTATCTGCTTGCCGAAAGCGATCGAAAATATACGGCAGGAACGTCGGGCTGATGCCTTTTCCGGTGTCGGTGACGGTAACTCTAGCTAGGGCAGTTCCCAGAGAAATTTTTTCCCTGCCAGACGTGGAATTAGTGCCTTCGTCCATCTGGCTTTCCTCTTCTACCGTGTCGATCTGCACCTCCACCCGTCCGCCCTCGGGGGTGAATTTAATGGCATTGTTGAGGAGGTTGCTAATTACTTGCTGCAAGCGAGCCGGATCGCCATCAACTTGAAAGTTCAGGTCCGGCTTAGGGATCGTCAATTGCAAATCGATTCCTTTAGACTCAGCCACGAACCGCACGGTTGCTAATGCCTCCTTGACGACGGCAATCAATCCGATAGGACGGCGAGTTAATTTCAGCTTGCCCTGGATGATGCGCGAGACATCGAGAATATCTTCGATTAAGCGCAGTTGGAGCTTAGCGTTGCGCTCGATGGTCGTTAGCCCTTGACGCATTTTGTCGGCACTGGGGTTACGAGTTTGCAAGATCTGCGACCAGGTGAGAATTGGACTCAAAGGGGTGCGGAGTTCGTGGGAGAGTACCATCAAGAATTCGTCCTTGAGGCGATTAGCGGCTTCCGCCTCTTGACGGGCAATTTGCTCTTGCAAGAGTTGGGCCTGCTGGATTTCTGCCTGTTTGCGTCCGGTGATGTCTTCAATCGTGCCGACATAGCCCAGGAAGGCCCGCTGTTCTGAAATTAGGGGGGCGGCCCGCAGATGCACCCAAGCTTCGCGGTTATCCTCTAAAAGGAACCGAAACTCGCCCTCAAAGGGCTGGCGAGTGTGAAGGGCCGTCGTCCACTCGATCGAGGTCCAACTGCGATCGTCTGGATAAACTCGGTGCAGCCATCCTGTAGATCGGCTTTCGCAATCGAGGGACCAATTCCACAATTCCTGGCAGCGGGGGTTCGTGTAGGTCAAGCAGCCAGTTGTATCCGTCAAAAAAATCCCAATTGGGGAGCAAGCACTCAACAAGCGAAAGCGTTCTTCGCTGGCGGTTAGCTGAGCGTTCAAAGCGGCCAGTTGCGCGGCTTGTTGTTGAATGGCGATGTTTTTTTGATGGAGTTCGACGAACACAGACACCTTAGACTTCAAGATATCTGGATCGAAGGGCTTGATCAGGTAGTCTACCGCTCCAAGAGAGTAGCCTCGAAAAATTTGCACTTTATCGGTATCAAAGGCCGTCAGGAAAATAATCGGGGTGCTGCGCGATCGCGATCGCTGTCTGATTAAGGTGGCGGTTTCAAATCCATCCATTCCCGGCATCTGCACGTCTAACAAAATCAGAGCAAAATCCTGGTGCAGCAGATGGCGCAGGGCTTCTTGCCCCGAACTAGCTTTAACCAGCGTTTGCCCTAAAGGGTTGAGAATTGCTTCTAGAGCCAGCAAATTCTCAGATTTATCGTCAACGAGCAGAATCGAAATGTTTGGATGGGGGGGCATAGGAAGTGTTAAGTGTTGAGTGTTGAGTGTTGAGTGTTGAGTTCAAGAATTTAGAATTGCTCCCTCTCTCGCCCTCTCGCCCTCGCAAGTTAACTTTCACCTCCCGAAATGAGAGCTTGGGGACTGGGATAAAGCCAAACCCGCAGCAGAGAGAGCAACTGTTCGATATCGACGGGCTTAGAAATGTAGTCGGAGGCTCCTGCTGCCAGACATTTTTCGCGATCGCCTTTCATGGCTTTGGCGGTGAGGGCGATAATCGGCAAAGATTGCCACTGCGGATGTTGGCGAATGGCGCGGATGGTTTCGTAGCCGTCCATTTCGGGCATCATTACGTCCATCAAGACGATATTTGTATCTGGATGCTCGTGCAACATGGTAATCGCATCTCTGCCGTTTTCGGCATAGATGACCTGCATCTGGTGCTGTTCCAGCAAACTGGTGAGAGCGAAGATATTGCGAATGTCATCGTCAACGATTAACACCCGCTTGTGGGCTAGCACGGGATCGGATTTCCGCAATCGCTCTAAAATCTGCTGCTGGCGGGCGGGCAACCGCGCTTCGGCCCGATGCAAATAAAGAGTAGTTTCATCCAACAACCGTTCGATCGAGGATACATCCTTGAACAGTAATGTTTCCGAAAATTGATGGATCTGTCGTCTTTCATCTGGTGTCAAATCCGAATCGCCATCGATAATAATCGGCAAGCGGCGCGATTCTATTTGTTGGCGAATTTGCTGGATCAGTTCCAATCCTGTCAGGTCGGGGAGACGCATATCCATAATTACGCAGTCAAAGCGATTCTCTTGCAAAGCTTGCAAAGCATCTGCCCCAGTGTTAACCCTCGTACAGCCAACATCATCGCCATCGAGCAACTCTAGAAGGCTACTGCTTTTGGCTTCGCTGGCGGTGACGAGCAGAAGCTGTTTGAGGGGGCGATCGATAAAGCCTTCCAACTCGTTGAGATCTGTTTCCAAGGCTTCGTTACTAATCGGTTTTTGCTGATAGGAGAACGCCCCGGTTTGGAAACTCCGCTGTCGGCCTGACTCCACGGTGAAGATATGGACGGGAATATGCCTGGTTCTGGCATCGTGTTTGAGTCGATCGAGTACCTGCCAGCCGTTCAGCACGGGCAGGCGAATATCGAGCAAAATTGCCGTCGGTTGAAATTCTTGAGCCAAAGTCAAGCCCAGATCGCCTTGTTGAGCCACCAGACCTTTGAAGTTTCGCTGGCGGACCAAATCTAGTAGGATGCGGGCGAAGTGGCGATCGTCTTCAATAATCAACATCACTCGATCGCCTGGTTGAATTGCCGCTCGATCGTCTTCGATTTCTTCCGCCTCTAGTAAGGTGGACGAACGGAGCCGCAAAGCCTCAGACAACTCAGGTGGATCGCTATCGGTCGATCGGAGCCATGACTGAAGTGAGGGCATTTCAGGCATCGGAGCGTTATCGGCTGGATGACTGTTGGGCCGATCGTCTTCACTTACGGGTGGCTGATAAGTGAGCGGCAAATAGAGCGTAAACGTGCTGCCTGCTCCCACCTGACTGACCAAGCGAATTTCACCGCCTAAGAGATGGGCGATTTCTCGACTGATGGATAAGCCTAAGCCCGTGCCGCCATATCGACGACTGGTGGTGCCGTCTGCTTGTTGGAAGGCTTCAAACACGATCTGCTGCTTCTCTGGGGTAATGCCGATGCCAGTATCGGTGACGGCAAAGCTAATCAGCATCCCGTCGCGACCGAGCCAATTTTCGCCAGGGTTGCCTTGCCAAATCAGGGCAGCGATTTCGAGGCTTACCTGCCCTTGTTCGGTAAATTTGAAGGCATTAGAGAGCAGATTTTTGAGGATTTGTTGCAAACGCTTGCCATCCGTCACCATCGCGCGGGGCAACTGTCGATCGAGCGTAATTCTAAACCGCAGCCCCTTATCTTGGGCAATTTGTCGGAAGGTGCGATCGAGTTGGTCCCGCAATTCGGTAAATAGTACCTGCTCGACCTCAACCGAGAGGGTGCCAGATTCAATTTTGGCTAAGTCTAAAATATCGTTAATCAGTCCCAGCAAATCCGTACCCGCCGTATGAATCGTGCGGCAGTATTCAATTTGTTGAGGCGTTAAATTTCCCGCCGGATTGTCGGTGAGCATCCGGGCGAGAATCAGCAGGCTGTTGAGGGGAGTCCGCAACTCGTGGGACATATTCGCCAAAAATTGCGATTTATACCGGGAAGTTAGGGCCAGTTGGGCCGCTTTATCTTCCACCGATCGCCGCGCTTGCTCGATCTCGTGATTTTTCTGTTCGACTTCCTGATTTTGCAAGGCGAGTAATTCGGCTTTTTCTTGTAGTTCGGCGTTGGTGCGTTGCAACTGTTCCTGCTGGTTTTTCAGCAGTTCTTCCGAAGCTTTGAGCGATTGGGCTTGTTGCTCTAGGCGTTTGTTGGTTTCTGTCAGTTCCGTTTGCTGGCTTTGCAATTCTTCTGCTAGCGATTGGGATTGCGCCAGCAACTCTTCCGTCCGCGTGCTAGCAGCGATAGTATTGAGGACGATCGCGATACTTTCGGTTAATTGATCTAAAAACATCAGGTGAATATCGTTAAACCGCTGGAAGGATGCCAGTTCGATCGCTGCCGTTACCTGTCCTTCAAACAGCACTGGCAGTACGACCACATTCAGCGGTGAGGCTTCGCCCAAGCCCGAACTAATCTTGATGTAGTCGGGCGGAACTTCCGACAGCAGAATCCGCTCTTTTTCCAAGGCGCACTGGCCGACCAATCCTTCACCCAAATAGAAGCGGTTGGCTAGGTGTTTCCGCTCTCGGTAGGCATAGGTACTGAGCAGCTTCAGGTAGGGGTTAGGCGTGTCTGTACCCTCGATCAGGTAAAAGGCTCCATGCTGGGCAAACACCAGTGGCGCGAGTTCCGAGAGGATTAATTTAGAGACGGTTTCCAGCGCCCGCTGTCCCTGCAACATCCGAGTAAATTTCGCCAGGTTGGTCTTGAGCCAGTCTTGCTCGGTGTTTTTCTGGGTGGTTTCCCGCAGGTTGGCAATCATCTGGTTGATGTTGTCTTTCAAGATGGCCACTTCGCCCTCGGCTTCTACAGCGATCGATCTGGTCAGATCGCCCTTGGTGACTGCGATCGCCACTTCTGCGATCGCCCGCAGTTGGGTGGTGAGGGTAGCTGCCAGTTCGTTGACGTTATCGGTCAAATCTCTCCAGGTTCCCGCCGCCCCCGGCACCTTCGCTTGTCCGCCCAGTTTCCCTTCGATGCCCACTTCCCGCGCCACGGTACTCACCTGATCGGCAAAGGTAGCTAGCGTGTCGATCGTTGAGTTAATCGTGTCTGCCAGGGTTTCAATTTCACCCTTGGCTTCCAACGTCAGTTTGCGTTTCAAATCGCCATTGGCAACGGCAGTCACGACTTTAGCAATGCCCCGCACCTGGACTGTTAGGTTCCCCGCCATCGAATTGACGCTATCGGTCAAGTCCTTCCAGGTTCCTGCTACCCCCACCACTTGGGCCTGTCCTCCCAGTTTCCCTTCAGTGCCGACTTCTCGCGCTACCCGCGTCACCTCAGAAGCAAAGGAGCTAAGCCGATCGACCATCGTGTTAATGGTGTTTTTTAGATCGAGAATTTCGCCCTTCACATCGACGGTAATCTTCTTCGACAAATCGCCAGTAGCAACTGCTTTGGTGACTTCGGCAATTCCCCGCACCTGTGCCGTTAGATTGTCCGCCATGGAATTTACGTTGTCGGTCAGGTCTTTCCAGGTTCCGCCAACGCCACTGACGTAAGCTTGTACTCCCAGTTTGCCTTCGGTACCAACTTCTCGCGCCACCCGCGTTACCTCCGAGGCAAAGGAGTTAAGCTGATCCACCATCGTATTGATCGTATTCTTCAGTTCCTGGATCTCACCCTTGACATCCACCGTAATCTTCTTCGACAAATCCCCGTTGGCTACTGCCGTGGTCACGTCAGCAATATTTCGCACCTGAGCCGTCAAGCTCCCTGCCATGAAGTTCACGCTATCGGTTAAATCTTTCCAAGTGCCTGCTCCTCCCTGAACTTGGGCTTGCACGCCCAGTTTGCCTTCGGTACCCACTTCTCGCGCCACCCGCGTCACCTCGGAAGCAAAGGAGTTAAGCTGATCCACCATGGTGTTAATCGTATTCTTCAGTTCCAGAATCTCTCCCTTCACATCCACAGTGATTTTCTTCGAGAGATTGCCATTCGCCACTGCTGTCGTCACTTCGGCGATATTCCGCACCTGCGCCGTCAGGTTGCCCGCCATGAAGTTGACGCTATCGGTCAAGTCTTTCCAGGTTCCAGCCACGCCTTTAACATCCGCTTGCACTCCCAACTTGCCTTCTGCACCCACATCTCGCGCTACCCGCGTCACCTCAGAGGCAAAGGAGCTAAGCTGATCCACCATAATATTGATGGTATTTTTTAGCTCTAAAATTTCGCCTTTCACCTGTACCGTAATTTTCTTTGACAAATCGCCATTAGCGATCGCGGTGGAAACTTCAGCAATATTCCGCACTTGAGCGGTTAAATTCCCCGCCATCGAATTGACGTTATCGGTTAAATCTTTCCAAGTCCCGGCTACTCCCCGGACTTCAGCTTGCACCCCCAGTTTGCCTTCAGTTCCCACTTCGCGGGCAACTCTGGTGACTTCCGAAGCAAACGAACTGAGTCGATCGACCATCGTATTGATGGTATTCTTCAGTTCTAAAATCTCACCTTTGACATCGACGGCGATCTTTTTCGACAAGTCTCCGTTGGCTACAGCGGTGGTCACTTCGGCGATATTCCGTACCTGCGCGGTCAGATTGCCCGCCATAAAATTGACGCTGTTCGTCAAGTCTTTCCAGGTTCCGGCTACGCCCTTAACTTCTGCTTGACCGCCTAACTTGCCATCCGCGCCGACTTCCCGCGCCACCCGCGTTACCTCAGAGGCAAAGGAATTGAGTTGATCCACCATCGTGTTGACGGTATTTTTCAGTTCCAGAATTTCGCCCTTGACATCGACGGTAATCTTCTTCGACAAATCCCCATTCGCTACTGCCGTGGTCACTTCAGCGATATTCCGCACCTGCGCCGTCAGATTGCCTGCCATGGAGTTCACCGAGTCGGTCAGATCTTTCCAAGTGCCAGCCACCCCTTTCACGTCGGCCTGCACGCCTAATTTGCCCTCAGTGCCCACTTCCCGCGCTACCCTGGTAACTTCGGAAGCAAAGGAGTTGAGTCGATCGACCATGGTATTGATGGTATTCTTCAGTTCGAGAATCTCGCCCTTGACATCAACGGTAATTTTCTTCGACAAATCCCCGTTGGCTACCGCCGTGGTGACTTCGGCAATATCCCGCACCTGCCCCGTCAGATTGCCCGCCATGGAGTTCACCGAGTCGGTCAGATCTTTCCAAGTGCCAGCCACTTCTTTCACGTCGGCCTGCACGCCTAATTTGCCCTCAGTTCCCACTTCCCGCGCTACCCTGGTAACTTCGGAAGCAAAGGAATTAAGCTGACCGACCATCGTATTGACGATCGCCGCCATCTGCAAAAACTCTCCTTGCAGCGGTCTACCATCAATTTCGGTCGCGATCGCTTGCGACAAATCGCCATTAGCCACTGCTCGAATGACCCGCGCAGTTTCCGCCGTCGGTTGCACCAAATCGGTAATCAGAGTATTAACTGAATCGATCGAGGCTTTCCAAGCACCTTCAGCCTGACCGACAGATGCCCGCTCGTCGATTCTGCCTTCTTTGCCCACCACAGCACTAACTCGTTCGAGTTCCAATGCCATCCGCTCGTTCGTCTCGATAATATCGTTGAGCGTATCCGAGATTTTTCCCGCCAGTCCGATGCGATCGATCGGCATCCGTACCGAGAAATCGCCCTTTTTAACTGCCGTCAGGGTTTGAAGGAGTTGTTTGGCATCTAATGTATCGTCCGCAGTACCCGAAGCAATGGCGAGTGGATCAGTTGACATAAACCGTCCTTGAGAGTGAATTAGCCAATAGTCGCATTTCTCTAGCAATAAGCTAGGCTAGTTTCTGTTACTCATTATTCTGTATTTGGCGAGATTCTAAGTTCTTTCCCTAGACAGAGAGCAATCTCCATCAAAAGATAGAAAAAAAAGTTATTAAAGTCTGCGATCGGACTATGCGGTCAAAAAACCTCGATCGGCCATATATTATTAGGGGCGCAATCCTTTGCATATGCGTCAGCTTAATGGTCAAAAACTTCATCCGACAGGGGTTCAAAACCCCTGTCTCAAAGTTAAAGTCCTCTAATGGAAGTTAAAAAAATAATTGGGTAATTCTTGTGGGATAGCCCTCTGGGCTGTCCCACAAGAGTCCCACCCCACAATTACCGAATTTAATTCTTAACCTTCATAAGAGGACTGGAAGATCTCTGGGTAATTAGTTCTTTAGTCCATTTCAATGGACTTGAGCTATTAGCCAGGGGTTTTGAACCCCTGGTGGAGATGGCTGAAGTCGATAGCGCCACAACTGGCTCCCCAGGAAGCCATTATTCTTCCTATTTTTCCCTTAATTGTGTAAGCAATTGTACTCAAAATGGAACTTAGCTGTGTACACTAAAGTCATAGCTAAGTTATATAGAGTGTCAGCATAATGATTCTCCTTTGGAGACGCTGCGCGATCGCCCCCATAGAGGTAAATCCATCCTATGAGTCCTATTATTCTCGACCATAGCCCTTGCGTACTGTTAGTAGAAACCGATCCAGATTTAGCCAATAAGTTAAGTTGCGACTTAAAAGAAGCAGGTTATACCCCTGTAGTTGCCCCTGATACCGCTATTGGCTTCCGCCAAGCTTGCGAACTCCAGCCAGCTTTAGTGGTTGTAGATCGATTGTTAGCAGGAGAATCGGGATTGCAATTGTGCGATCGCATTAGAAGTTCGGGCAGTCGAGTACCAATGCTCTTGCTCGTGTCTGGCGATACCGTACAAGATCGAGTTGCCTGTTTGGACGCTGGGGCGGATGACTATTTCCTCAAGCCTTATCGATCGGAGACATTTTTACAACAGGTACGCCTGTATTTGCAGCCAGAAGCAGTTAGTGCCGAAGAGTTACTATTTAGCGACTTGATTTTAGACTTGAGTACCCGCCAAGCGATGCGTAACGGACGGACGATCGATTTGACAATGAAAGAATTTGAACTCCTGCGGTATTTAATGTCTCATCCTCGCGAACCATTGAGTCGAGAAAAAATTCTCGAAAATGTTTGGGGTTACGACTTTATGGGAGAGTCAAACGTGATTGAAGTTTATATCCGTTATTTACGCCTCAAAATAGAATATGAAGGGGAGAAACGCTTAATTCAAACCGTGCGAGGTGTAGGCTACGTTCTCCGCGAAGCTTAAATAAAGTGTGGAGTGTGAAGTGTTGAGTGTTGAGTAGGTAGCAGTAAAGCCTATCTCCTCGATCGAAGTAAAAAAATAATTGGGTAATTATTGTGGGACTGGCAAGATGGCTGGCTTTCCTGTAATTGTGAATTGCGAATTGCGAATTGCGAATTGATATGAGTCGTTTTTGTTTGCTAATATTGAGTGTTTTCTTGTTAGGCTGCAATCCCCCAGCACCAAGTGGATCGGCCCAAGCCTCCAATGACACTAGAACCGTTAAACCACCAGAACAGGTAGTAGCTCCCTCATCAGCATCGCCAAGCGATCGCAATTTAGGTCAAACTTTACCAATTTCAGCCAAAGCGATCGTTTCTGGGAAACTAATCGAGCTAGAAGTAGCTAGCAGCCCAGAGCAGCAGGCTATGGGGTTAATGTATCGGCGCAGTTTGGCTGACAATCGCGGCATGATGTTTATTTTCGATCCACCGCAGCCAGTCAGCTTTTGGATGAAGAATACCCTCATCCCTCTAGATATAGTGTTTTTAGAGGGAGGGAAAGTAAAAGCGATTTCTCCCAACGTTCCTCCTTGTAAGAGCGATCCTTGTCCTACCTACGGACCGAATGTGGCGATCGATCGAGTAATCGAACTGCGGGGAGGACGCGCTGCCGAACTAGGATTGAAACCAGGCGATAACGTGACTATTGAATTCCTGAATGAGTAGTCGCACGTAAATATTTGTCGTTCTGGGTGAGGTAAGAATTCTCAGTTTGCCGTTGAATATGCTTCGGCAAGTGAGGGCTTTCGCCCATAGAGTTAAAAATTTAATAATTTATTTATAATTACACCTAGAATTTTCCTAAATTTTGCATCATATGTAACTAAAATGAGATAACCTATCTAGCAGACCGACGTTTGACAAAAGAAACTTGATTTCGACTGCTCGAATCCCTTTAGTGGCTATTAATTTCGCTTACTAGAGTATAGACTGCCTTCAGGCAGTAACTACAGCAGTATGTCTGCTATCGTCGGATATTTCTAATAGGAAAATATAACTACTTTATTAGATCGATCTACTAGTTGAGTAACTTTGTGTTACCTTGTGATTTCAAGCACTGTTATTCGGCTTTCGGATCGAGAAAATCAAGAAAAGTAAAGATAAAATCCCATCTATCGATCGCCAAGGGCGGTAAGCTCGAAACGATCGACTGCATATTTAATTAAAGGAGGTGAAAAATTATGTTACACCCAAGTTCTGCTCAGTTATTGCGCTTTCTCCAAGAAGATTTGGCGCTCTCTTCATCTTCAATTGCGATGGCGCTGCGTCACGTAGAACAAGATCCCGGTCCTTTGCCCATGATTTTGTGGAAGTATGGTTTGGTAACGCTAGAACAGCTAGAGCGAATTTACGACTGGCTGGAAAAAGCTGCATAAACCTCAACCCATCTGCTAGGAAAGCAAAACTATGGTCAAAAGTTCGATATCTATGGTGTTAACCGAACCCCCAGAAGATATACCCAAAAAGTTTTTCCTAAAAATCCTTCCCCAAAAGAGCGAGCTAACCAACGGCTCGCTCTTTATTATTAATTATTAATCCTGCTCAATTAGCATTCTTGAGTTGTTGCTTGAGATAACCGATGGGTAGGGCATCTTTGGCGTAGCGCGAGAAGAAAATTCGCTCTCTTTGAGAGAAATTTAGCTCGTCGGAAAAAGCCCTGAGAATTTCAGCCCCGGCAATCAAATTATCTATAGAAAAAACCTTTCCGCTTTTGAGCGTATTTATATCTTTCTCTGCTTGCTGTCGCTGCTCTGGAGTTTTACATTGACTTAAATCGGGTTGAAACAGAGCGTTGCGATCGCGCGTGGCATTGTTATAAAAGGTGTTAATATCCTCTGGATAAATTCGGCCGTAAAGAGCGACTCGTTCTTCTTTAGTCTTAATTGCCTGTTCTGCCTGACAGGGGCGAACTAGAGTGAATAGCGCCCAAGAAATCCCACCACCTAAATACACTCTCGGTAAGGTTTGGAATGCTGGTTTGCGCTGGATAAACTCGCGAATTTCTGGAACTAATAGATCGCGTTTGGCATTGGCAGCGGCGGTGACGAAACTGCCTTCTCCTCGTTTAGCATTGATTTTTTCAGTAAAGGCTGTCGTCCCTAGATCGATAGCAAATGTGCCGTGTTTGTCGGTTTGAATATCTTCTACATATGCCCCTTTAATATTACCCGAACCAATATCGATCGTGACGACTTCATTTCGTCTCCACTGAGGGACGATGCCATCAAAAACTAAGGTTGCTTCTTCCTCATCAGAGATAAAGTTAACCGATCTTCCCGTTTGCTCTTGAATATCTTTAGCTAGAGCATCTTTATGGGGAGCCTTGGCCAAACCGCTGCTACCGTAGATAACAATTTGTTCGCAGGGAATTTGAAATCGCTGTTGAATTTCACCGAAAACATCCTTAACGGCGCTGACGGTTTCGGTTTGAGCTTTCGGTTCCCTCGGAGCAGTATTGCGATCTTCGATCTCTTCATTTCTAGCAATTAATGTCAGTCCATCTTCGTTGGGAGTTGCTAACTCTTGAATGACTTCTGATTTAATTCCTTTACTACCGATTTCAATTACGCCATATAGATTCCCTGACTTCTTGACTAAGTTACTGGTGCTGCATTTAGATTCGGAATTGGTCGGCGGTAGATTAGCCCCCTGAGTTCCAGAATTATTAGCCGACTGCGAAGCTGGATTTCTGAACCACATGATGCCCCAAACTGCCCCTCCCAGCAGGAGTAGTGCCAAGGGAATGATGAATTTCCACGAGTTTCTCGATCCAGAAGGAGGTGGATTTGCAGACTTGCTAGCGGTCGGATCGCTAATCGGAACGGGGGGATAGAGCGTATTTTGAATAGTTGTCAGTTGACTTAAAATCGCCTGAGCGTTGGGGGGGCGTTTCTCTACTGGATGCTCCATCAGTCGATCGATAAATTCTACTAACATGGGTGAAACGTTAGAAATATGAGGATGCCAATTGACCTCGTTAGTATTAGGATTGACCAACGTTTTTGGTTCTTTACCCGTTAGTAAATAGGTAAACGTGCGCCCTAGAGCAAAGAAATCAGACTGCACCACTGGGCTGCCATATTCTTGCTCGGGGGCGGCATAACCAGGGGTGAAGATCCAAGTATTCTGTCCTCCGGCTTGAATGCTAGCAATTTGTTTGACGGCTCCAAAGTCAATTAATACCAGTTGTCCGTCTGGTTGCAAAATAATGTTTGATGGTTTGATATCTCGATGCAGGAGTTGTTTGTGATGAATTTCTTCGAGGATATGAGCTAGCTGAAATAACCATTCTAAAGCGCATCTTTGGTCGATCGGCCTGCCTGTTTGCTTGATATACTCTTCCAAGTCGGTGCCGAAAATCTTTTCCATCACCAAACAATACAATGGTGTCTGGGTCTGACTGTGCTTGGGAACGAAATTAAAGTAATCTTCGGCTTTAGGAATTCCGGGATGATTTGACTGCTTTAACACCTCAAACTCTCGTTCAAATAGCTCCATAGCTTTTTGACTCTGCTGCTTGAGCATCTTCATCACTTTAGGAACGCCTTGGTGCATCACTTCATAAGTATTAGCAAAGCCGCCCTTGTCGCTCAATAGTTTAACAACTTTATATCGTCCTGCTAGGAGTAATTCAGAACCACATTTATAGCAAAATAATGTGTCGTCAGGATTGGGAGATTTACAGTTTGGATTGATACACAGACTCATATAGAATGATGAATTATGAAGGATGAATTATGAAAAATGAAATGTTTGTCTAGTTATTCGATTTTTTCTTAAAGCTCATTGCCATAATTTGGAAATCATCTAAATATTCCGAGCGCAATTTACTGCCAACTCTACCCTGAATGATGTAATAACTATTCGGCTCGAACAACAACACTTGATAAACAATAATTGATTCCTTAGTTTCCGAGTCGCTGGCAGTAGCAATAATTTCGTAACCGTCGATGCCATTAATCTCGATCGCTTTACCAGATTCGATCGAGATCTTCTCAATTAGAGCCGTCTTTTCCAGTCGTTCTTTAGCAAATTGCTCTCGATCGCTTACTCTGGCAGAGCCAATTGACTGACACGCTACCAGCATCGGAGCGGCAGCCGATTTTACGGGCATCGTCCCATCTTGAGTATAAGCCAAACAATTAATTAAGCGATCGCTAAATTTTAAAGCTGGGGTGCTAGTAATAGCAAATGGCAAATCGGCAAACGGATCGACAGCTTTATCTTTCTGCCATTTCGCAGTTAGTAAAGATTTCTTTAAAGTAGGAGCAAGCCTGGTTTGTAAATCTTTGGGCATGGAAGCAGTGAGCAAAACTGTTTCAGCTTCATCCCCAAAGACCAAAATAAATTTAGCAAAATCTTGCTGGTTAGCAACTTGCTCGACTTGCATTAGTAGACCGGAATATCCATCGACTTTAACGTTTTCCTTAGAAATTAAAGTCATGCCTCGCGATTTTAGAGTATCAGTAGTAAAACTATTAGATACGATCGGATAAGGAGCGGGGAATTCTGCGACCAAAATTGATGCCCCAGTATCTAATTGCTGAAATCCAGAAAAAGAATCTGCTGGGGTAAAACCTGCTGGTTGAATCAGGCTGACTTTAGTGCCTCGAACCGCACTATAGCCTTGCTGAGCTAGGTTGAATATCGGGCGCGATGGGGAGAGGCTGAAAATAGGGGTTGAGGTAGCGATCGCTCCGAATAAATTAGAGTGCCGATGGCTGCGAACTAGACCCATAGCAGCAACTTCACCGCTACTGCAAGTTTCCAGCGATGACAGCAAGAAAGCCAAAAAAGCTAAAGACGAAAACCTCATCAAAAAATCCCGACTTTTAACTGCATAATTCAGTTATAACTCTCTGAAATTGGCGATCGAACGGCTAAACCCAGGGAAATTCCTTTGGCAGCAAAGGTTTCATCGAAAGCAGCGGGAAATCTTATGGTCAGAGCAAACAATCGGGAAAGTGGCGGAGCCACTTGGGGCATAGGAGTGGGCGCAAGGAAAAAAATTACCCGATCGCTTATTACTTATTACTTATTACTTATTACTTGTAAGATCGGATACAGCCACCCTCTTTCCACCCCAGGTATCGAGCCATGCCTAGAGCTAAAAAGACAGTCCCAGAAATTACGGTTTCCCCTGCCGAAAATTTATTCAGCCGCGAACTGAGTTGGCTAGAGTTTAACAATCGGGTACTGCATGAAGCGATCGATCCGAGAACTCCTCTAATAGAACGCCTGAAATTCATGGCGATCTTTTGCTCTAATCTCGACGAGTTTTTTATGGTGCGGGTGGCCGGTTTGAAACAACAAATCGCCGCCCAAGTGAGCAAATTAACCCCAGACGGCCGCACCCCAGCCGAACAGCTAGAAGCGATCGGCCAGCGGTTGCGGCCGATGGTAATTCAACAACACCAGCATTTTGAGGCGGCACTGCGATCGCAAATGGCAGCTAATGGCATTTACCTGCTAGATTACCTCGATCTGAGCCAAGAACAGCGAACTTACCTGGAAAACTATTTTGAAGAGCAAATTTTTCCCGTTCTCACCCCGCTAGCGATCGATCCGAGCCATCCTTTTCCTTATATTTCTAACCTCAGTCTCAACCTGGCAGTAGTGGTAAAAGATGCTGAAACTGGAGAAGAACTGTTTGCCCGGATCAAAGTCCCGAAGGTATTACCGAGATTTGTGTCCTTGCCAGAAAACTTGCGGCAACAACATCAAAATCGATCGGCGATTTGGACTGGAGTACCCATAGAACAAGCTATTGCCCACAATCTCGATGCTTTATTCCCCGGCATGAACATCCAGGAATATCATACGTTTCGGATTACTCGAAATGCCGATTTAGAAGTAGAGGAAGATGAAGCTGACGATTTATTGCAAGCGATAGAGCAAGAACTGCGAAAAAGAAGGCTAGGCGGCTCGACTGTCAGGATAGAAATTAACACTTCAATGCCCGAAAACGTGCGGGCGATGCTGAGGCAAGAGTTGGGACTGAAAGAGAGAGATGTCTATGAGGTAGAAGGGCTGCTGGGACTGGGAGATCTGATGTATTTTATGGACTTGCCCCTCCCAGAACTAAAAGATCCGGCCTGGGCCCCTGTAGTACCCCAGCGGTTGCGACGAGTGGGCGAACCCGATGCCGAGAATTTTCAGTGGGAAGAGGAGCAAGGAGAAGACTTTTTTGCTGTCATCCGCGATGCCGATCTGTTGGTTCACCATCCCTATCACTCGTTTGCTGCCACGGTGCAGCGTTTTATTAACTACGCTGCCTACGATCCGAAGGTGCTGGCGATTAAAATGACGCTCTATCGTACCTCCGGGACGATTTTGAATTCCCTGATCGCTGCGGCTGAAAATGGCAAGCAAGTAGCAGTATTAGTAGAATTAAAAGCCCGATTCGATGAAGAGAACAATATCAACTGGGCGCGGAAGTTGGAACAAGCTGGAGTTCACGTCGTCTACGGTTTGGTAGGGTTAAAAACTCATACCAAAGTAGTTTTGGTAGTCCGTCGAGAAGAAAACTGCATTCGCCGCTACGTCCACATCGGCACTGGCAACTATAACCCCAAAACCGCTCGAATTTATACCGATTTAGGCCTGTTTAGCTGTCGAGAAGATCTGGGAGCAGATTTAACCGATTTGTTCAATTACCTGACTGGCTATTCGCGGCAAAGGGCTTATCGGAAACTGTTAATCGCCCCCGTGAATATGCGCGATCGCTTTATTTCCCTAATCCGGCGCGAAATCGAAAATTGTCAGCGAGGGGCAACTGGGCGCATCGTAGCCAAAATGAATGCTTTGGTAGACACTCAAATTATTAATACCCTCTACGAAGCATCGCAAGCTGGAGTGCAAATCGACTTGATTTTGCGGGGGATCTGCTGTCTGCGTCCTGGAGTTGAAGGATTGAGCGAAAACATTCGCGTCATCAGCATTGTCGGTCGCTTCTTAGAACACTCCCGAATCTATTATTTCTACAACAACTCGCAAGAGGAAGTGTATATCGGTAGTGCCGATTGGATGAATCGCAATTTAGATCGGCGAGTCGAAGCCATTACCCCTATTGAAGATAAAGCGATCGCTAAAGATCTGCAAGAAATTTTGGGCGTGATGCTATCAGATAACCGCCAAGCCTGGGACTTACAACCCGATGGACGCTACATCCAGCGTTGCCCTGTAGAGAATGCCCCAGAACAAAGCACCCACAAAATCTTGATGGAAATGGCGTTGCAAGAAGCGGGGGTTAATGGCGTTTGAGATCGATCGGGTCGGATTATATCGCGCTCCTCCAGTTCGATATAATCCCTCACGATCGAGGGATTTTTTCGCTTGTGGTCATCGGCATCGATCGTCATTAAGCCTTAATACATTAATTACTCCTCATTCGATCGCTCTATGGGGAGAAATTGTAGCTTGTCCTCATTTTACTATAGAGTCGTTGCTCTCCAGCCTGCCCCATGGGACAGGCTGGAAGCCTATCCCACAAGAATAGACCTGTCTTAAAAATCTGCTATTTTCATCCTTGGTTGTGAACTCCGTTCATGCTCGTCTCTTGCAAAAGAAGTGCTATACCATTTCTCAAATAAACGAGCTAAATTATTCATCTCGATCGAACTCATCTATAATAGATTCGATTTCATTAACTGTAATATCTTCTCGTTCTAATTTACTATAAATTGTTAACAGTAAAATGCTAGTTTCAGATTCAACTGAATAGATTAATCTATAACCTGCACTCTTGCCTTTTTTTATATTACTATTTTTAACTCTAGCCTTATAGATGTAAACATCTGAACCAAAACCCGCTAGGCGATCGTCTAACAATATTCCTTCCTGTAGGCGTTCGATAATAGGCTCAACATCGGTTCTAATATTCTGATACTTTTTAGATAGCTGATATAATTCTTTTTCAAACTCATCCGCAAATCTCACTGAAATTAAAAAATCATCAGTCATCAATTCTCTTCCATAACTCTGAAATTGGTCTAGTTTTTCCCTCTTTGACTTCTTCCAATGCCCGTCTTAGACTAGCTTTTATTTCTACTACAGGAGTGTCATCAGGATCGAATTCATTTTCATCTGATACCAGAAGAATAACTTTAACTCGACTAGGCGTATTAATTTCTAACGGCTCATCTAATAACAATTCACCTTTTTCATTAACTTTACCCATGACTTCAAAAGCTTTCATTGCTCGACCTCAAATTATTGTCAATATCATCATAGCAAGACCGATAAACATCTAGCGATCGCTCTGTCTGACGTAGAAGAGTTGAGGGCGCGATCGCGGAGATTGTAGGATAAAGAGGACAAAAACTTTCAGAGGGACAGCGACAACAGTTGGCGATCGCCCGTGCCTTTCTAAAAGCTGAAAGCCGATCGCTTTTTGGTGATAAAATTATTGCAAATAATTTTCATTAAATTAGCTTCAAGCTTGATTTAGCCCTGCCATGACGCTCATCCTTAACGAAACTGCTTGGGAGGAACTCTACCAACAGGCCCCCAAACCCCAACTTCACAATCTGGTGCTTGATGATTTTGAGGAACTTTCGGGAGTGCCAGAACACCTAGGTCAGGGATATTGTCGCCTGATGGAGTTATTGCCTGGAGTATGGCTAAATTTTTGGGCTTGTGAATTCAACCAAGACTCGATCGTTAAAGTGCCTGTCCACGATCATTTAGTCCAGATTTCAGTCTTTCTATCTGGATCGATCTGTTGTGATGGGGTTCATCCTAACTTAAGTGAGACTCGTAGCTATTTATCTGGTAGCGGAGTTTCACCAGCTTATGTCGAACAGCAACTAGCAGGACAGCGTTTGATGGCAGTGAACGTGGAGATTGAGCCAGCACTGCTGGATTCTTTGGTTGCGGACGAACAGCGCTCTCATATCCTCAAACTATTATTCAAAGGGGATGACTGGAAGGCTTCATTTTATCCAACGGTAACTCCAAAACTGCGATCGCTGGCTCAACAATTGTGGAATGCACCCTATCGAGGTGCGGCGAAACGTCTATATCTTCAGGCAAAAGTATTTGAGCTATTGGCAATGCAGCTTGATTGGCTTGAGGGAGAGCAAAGCCAACCGTCAGACGGGCAATTAAAACCATCGACGATCGATCGCATCTACCAGGCTAGAGATATCGTGTTAGCAAACTTAGAGCATCCGCCTTCAGTGTTGGAGTTAGCGCAGCAGGTAGGGGTGAGTGCTAGTACCCTTCAGCGCAAGTTTCGTGAGTTGTTTGGTAAAACAGTGTTTGACTACTTGACCGAGCGACGGATGGATTTAGCCAAACAGTTACTCCGGCAAGGAAATTGCACTGTGGTCGAGACTGCCACCATGGTGGGGTACTCTAATCCGGCGCATTTTGCGGCGGCGTTTAAGCGTAAGTTTGGCATCACACCCAGTGAGTGCATCTTGGGCAAATTGATTGTTTCGCGATGATCCATGCTGGTTTTGGGGTAGACTCCCCCGCAACACAACTCTAGACTAACGTTGAGGTTGTCAGGAACCATTCTCAAAAGAGGATAGTTCTCATTAAATAGGGTGTGAGGTGGGCATGAGCGATCGACGTTTGGTGGTGTGGTCTTGGTTATTAGTCGGTCTGTCGGGTTGTGTGGCGAATGGTTTGGTATCATCACCTGTTGGGGCACAGGAGGCGGCGATCGGGACTGAACAACAGACTGAGAGAGGAAGCAATGAGGCGGGGGTAGATGGTTTGGCACATCAACCTGCTACAACTGTTGCAGATTGGATCGCCCAAATCGAAGCATCATTAGTGCAAATCACTGGAGTGCGCGTTGAGGCAACCAAGACAGGCTTGCAAGTGGTGCTGGAAACGGCAGATGGTTCCCTGGAAGTGCCTGAAACCCGATCGAGCGGTAAGGTACTGATTGCTGAAATTCCTAACGCTACTATCGCCGAAGAGTTTTCCCAGGCCAACCCGATCGAGGGGATTGCGCTGGTGAGTGTCACGAGCTTACCAAATGACCGAGTACGAGTAGCGATTACGGGAACAGACGTGCCGCCTGTGGCTGAGGTGCGATTGGAAGCTCAGGGATTGGTGTTGGCAGTCACGTCGGGAGATGCGGAAGCTGGGGCAGAGGAAGAAATTGAGGTGGTGGTGACGGGAGAGCCAGATAAGTATCGCGTGCCCAATGCAAGTACGGCGACGAGAACAGATACGCCGATTCGAGATATTCCCCAGTCAATTCAAGTTGTGCCGCGACAGGTGCTAGAAGACCGTAATGTGAGAACCGTGAGTGAGGCAGTAGAAACTGTTAGCGGTGTGGTTGAAACTGCTGCACTTTCTAATTCACCCGTTGGTGTTCTGAGGACTATTCGAGGATTTGAAGAAGAAGCCAGTCTGCGAAATGGTTTGCGTGATGGTAATTTTCGTTTTGAACCAATTGGAACAGTCGAGCAAATAGAAGTTCTCAAAGGCCCCGCCTCAGTTTTATTCGGAGCAGTTGAACCGGGTGGGGTAATTAATATAACGACTCGACAACCTTTAGATGAACCTTACTACAAGCTGGGGTTTGAAGCAGGTAGCTTTGGACTGTATCAACCCAGTATAGATTTATCGGGGCCATTAACCGCAGATAAAAACGTACTTTATCGTTTCATCGCTGCCTATCGAGGTGCAGGCAGCTTTCAAGATCGTGCTAACTCTCAGACCACGACTATTGCACCGTCGTTTGCATTCAAACTGGGAGATCGGACAAAACTCAATCTTTATTATGAGTATAGTCGCTACTACGCAAATCCTTATACCTACTTTGTTCCGCTTCTGAGTGATGGTCGTCTGCCACCTGCAAGTTTTTATCCTAACTATTCTCCGTCAGTTAATCTTGAGACTCAGAGATTGGGTTATACCCTAAATCACGAATTGAATGACAACTGGCAAATTCGTAATAATCTGGCAATCAGTTTCAAAGACTATACTCTGCGAGAGACGTATTATTCAGATTTCGTAGACGATCGCTTGATAACAGGGTATAGAATTTATGCGGTTAATACTACCGAGAGTGACTACAATGGACAAATCGACGTGGTGGGAAAGTTCAAAACTGGCTCAATTTCTCATCAGCTTGTAGCTGGCTTTGATTTCAACCGCCGAGAAGGGTATCGTGGATTGTCTGATCATCCAGGCAATTTACCCGATTTAGATATTTCCAACCCCAATTATAATATTCCCAAACCCGAATTCCCAGCTACGCCCTTTACAGACCAAACAATCGACCAAACCTATGGAGTTTATCTTCAAGACCAGATTGCTTTTAGCGATAATCTGAAGCTGTTAATAGGGGGTCGCTACGACTGGGTATCCGCCAGCGGATATGTACCTATTGATAGCGATCTCCCATCTCAAAATGACGGAGCTTTCAGTCCCCGAATCGGTTTGGTGTATCAGCCTAGCAAAAATGTTTCACTTTATACTAGCTACAGCCAATCGTTTCGCCAGTCAGTCGGGCAAAACCCAGATAATAGGGCGTTTGAACCAACCAGAGGAACGCAATACGAAATTGGTGTTAAAACTGACTTTCTCGACGGTAGACTTTCAGCTACTTTGGCAGCCTACCATCTTACAAAAACAAATGTGCTGACTGCCGATCCCGATCCGATCTTGGCGCAGCAGGGTTTTCAAGTACAGGTTGGGGAACAGCGGAGTCGCGGTATTGAGTTAGATGTTGCAGGTGAAATTTTACCCGGTTGGAATGTTGTTGCATCCTATGCTTTTACTGATGCGGAAGTCACTGCCGATAATTCCATACCCAGCGTCGTCGGCAATCGCCTTATAGGCGTGCCAGAAAATCAAGCGAGTCTCTGGACAACCTATGAAATTCAGACGGGAAACTTACAAGGGTTGGGATTTGGATTAGGACTGTTTTATGTTGGCGAGCGGCAAGGTAATCTAGCAAACTCAGCCCTAATGGACGATTACTTTCGTACTGATGCAGCGATTTATTACCGTCGAAATGGGTTCAATGCAGCAATTAATGTTCGTAACCTTTTTAATACAGACTATCTTACCAGAAAATTTGATTCACTTTATGTTTTAAGGGGAGAACCTTTTTCCATCATTGGCTCAGTCAGTTGGGAGTTTTAACTCGTGCTTGGTGTTAGTTATTGGTTGAGTTTTAAAGTTGTAGACAATTAGCATCATGAAGGCGACGAAACACCTGACGCTCTATGGAGTAATAAAGCCATTTCTACTTATGGCTTTATCCTTTCTTTTAGTTACAGCTTGCAACAGTTCTGAGATTAAAAAGAGTAACATTTCAGCAGAGCAGGCAGAAAAAATTGCCGAGTGTCGAGTCGTGCAACATATAATGGGGGAAACCTGCGTTCCCAAAAACCCTCAGCGTCTCATCGCCATATCGCGCTTTGCGTTAGCTCATACACTTGTGCTTGGAGTTAAACCTATAGGAAGTACCCTAGATTACCAATATCCTCTGTACTTAAAGAATCGAATCACAGGGATAGACCAAATAGGTGAGATGTATGAGCCTAATCTAGAGAAAATAATGCTGCTGAAACCCGACCTAATTTTAGGTTGGGAAACTTCGCGTTCAATCTACCCGATTCTTTCTCAAATTAGCCCCACAGTATTATTTAAATGGGATGGCACATCCTCCTGGCAGGAACACTTCAACTTTGTAGCTAAAATATTAGGAAAACAGGAAGCTGCACGGGAAGCACTGAAACACTATTATCAAAGAACTGAAAAACTAAAAACAGATCTAAGTAACCGATACAAAAACAAAAAGATATCAATCTTTGAGATTTATGGCGGCATGAGAATATATCCGGACGATAAAAGCTCATTTGCTGCTTCCATTCTTGAGGATGTTGGGCTACAAATAAAGACCCAAAGCAATAAAGAACTCTCGACCGGGCCTCTATCTGAAGAAAAGCTAGAAGAAGTTGATGGCGATCTCATATTTGTTTTGATTTTTAGCGATCGGACTAATGAATCTAGAGAAGCTTTTGAAGAACTGCAACAAAAGTCTCTTTGGCAAAAACTTAGGGCGGTTCAAAACGGTAGAGTTTATCTTGTAGACAGAGAAACCTGGGTTGGCTCAAACCTAATTGCTGCCGATCTTGTAATTGACGATCTCTACAAATATCTCGTCAACACACCTTAATATCAAATCCGGTTTTTACCTCACCCCCTTCGGCAGAGCTTCAGGGCAGCGCCCAGCCCCTCTCCCAAGCTTGGGAGAGGGGAGCCAGACAGATCGAAAATGATTTGGGATCGCTATAAATGTAAACATCTGAACCAAAACCCGCTAGGCGATCGCCTAACAAATTTCCTATTTGTAGTTGTTCGATCGCTTAGCTCAACCCAAGCCAAATTTAATCGATCGGAGATTTCTGGCATTTTAATTGCGAACTGTGAATTGCGAATTGACAATTGTTATAAGGCTCTACATAATTTCTCGACTAGCCCGATAGAGATCGTTCCAGCGATCGCGTTCTTTGACTACCGTTTCTAAATATTCTTTCCACACCGCCCGATCTTGCACGGGATCTTTGATAACTGCCCCCACTAAACCCGACATCAGATCGCTAGCTTTGAGCGCCCCATCTCCAAAGTGGGCTGCCAATGCCATGCCGCTGCTAACCACCGAGATGGCTTCAGCAGTGCTGAGAGTGCCTGTAGGAGATTTCAGCTTGGTTTTGCCATCTTCTGTCACCCCGTTGCGCAACTCGCGGAAAATCGTCACCACGCGCCGAATTTCTTCTAAGGCTGGAGGTTCGGCTGGCAATTCTAAAGCGCGTCCCAGACTTTCTACCCGGCGCTGCACGATTTCTACCTCTTCGTTTTGACTGCTAGGGACTGGCAAGATAACTGTATTAAAACGCCGTTTTAGGGCGCTGGAAAGTTCGTTGACACCGCGATCGCGGTTATTTGCCGTAGCAATGACGTTAAATCCTTTCTGACCTTGAACTTCGGAATTCAATTCTGGAATCGGTAAGGTTTTTTCTGACAGGATGGTAATCAGGGTATCTTGCACGTCTGAAGGAATGCGGGTTAGTTCTTCCACGCGAGCGATCTGTCCCTCTGCCATCGCCCGCATCATCGGACTATCCACCAATGCTGCCATAGAAGGGCCTTCAGCCAATAATTTGGCATAGTTCCAACCGTAGCGAATCGCTTCTTCGCTGGTGCCAGCAGTGCCTTGAATTAATAGAGTTGAGTCGCCAGAAATGGCCGCAGACAGGTGTTCTGACACCCAAGATTTTGCTGTTCCCGGCACGCCGTAAAGCAAGAGGGCACGATCGGTCGTTAAGGTAGCGATCGCGATTTCGATAATCCGACGGTTGCCGATGTATTTCGGCGTAATTTCAAACCCGTTATCTAATTTGCCACCCAGGAGGTAAGTTGCCACTGCCCACGGCGAGAGTTTCCACTTCGGAGGACGTTGGCGATCGTCTGCTTTGGCCAGTTCTTCTAACTCGTGTGCGAACTGCTGTTCGGCGTGTTGGCGCAGTAGGGTAGTTGCAGTTTCATTGGCGATCGATTTGGCTGTTTTAGATTTAGTGGTTGGCATGATGAATGATGAATTATGAATGATGAATTATGAAAAGCAAGAATTTTTTGGTCATCCAGGTTCAGGGGCGATACGTTGCTCCGCAACAGGCTGCGCCAACGCACCGATCGCATTTTGGCGAAATTGCAGCACGTCGAGCAATTTCTCGATCGCCTCAGCACCGTATCTCTCAGTGGGAAGTTGCGATCGCAGGTTGAGAAATTCAGGAATCGAGCTAATAGGAATTAGCGGGGCGACGTGGGACATGGAATAGTAGAAATTCCAGTTAGTCTTTTCGCTGCCGATTTGCTGCCGCACGATCTGCAAAAACAAGCTAGCAGTAGCAGCACTCCAGGGGCGTTTGGCGGCATAGAGAATCGGGAATAAATCGTCAGTTTGACGGGTTGGATGGAGGCGATCGATCGCTCTACTGTGCCGATCTGCGGGCAGTGCGTCGAGTATGCTTCCTAACATGGGAGGAGCCAATATCCCTACTCCCCCGGTCAACAGGGCTTCTAACCAATCGCTATCCTGCTGTCGGAGGGCAGCGGCCGCCCAACCGCCAAAGCAAGATTGTTGCCATTTATCGGTGACGGTTGTTAATAGCATCGCGGGCGAAAGGGAAAATTCCTTTTGCCACCAATCGCAGGGAATCGACCCTATAAGTTGTTGCAACCAATTCGCTCGTTTGCCCGTATCTTTTTGAGAGGAATCCCAGAGGGATAGTCCGTCGCGGGTCATGGCTGCATCTAATTCTGAGGGCGGTTCTATGGTTATCTGTGCTGCTTTTACTCGAATCGACGGCTTTAAATATGCTGCCATCCGCTGGCAAAACTGAGACGCGGGCAATCGTGCCAGGAGATCGAAGGCGATTTGGCGAACTTCTTTGCTGCGATCGTCGAGACAAGTTTCCAAAAAGGCTTCGTCATCTAACATCAAGTTGGTTTGGCAGATCCGGAGAAAAACTGCTCGGAGATCGGCGCTTTCCTGTTTCCAAGTTTCTTGGAGTTTCTCGCGGGCTAATTGCGGGTTCTGTTGGCGTTGCCGTTTCAGCCAATCCGATCGCTGTGTTTTTGTCCCCGTTTGCCAAATTTCCTCGTTATCGCTGGGAATCGCATACGACCATTCTGAGTTTTGCCTAGCCAGCCATTGTCCCCGCTGCCCTAAAACTGGAAGGATAAGCGATCGCAATCTCGACTGAGTGACACCGACACCGAGCAAAGCAGGTAGCGATCGTTCGGGGACGCGAACCCCAACTCGTGCGGCTACAGTCAGCCATTCCGGTAAGATGCTGGTATGCTCTCCCCGCAGCATTAGATCTAAGTCTTGGGCGGCGCGGGCAGAGCAGCAAGGTAGGGTGTCGGATTCGCAAGCAACGGGCAGAGGTTCGGCGGTTCTGTTGGGTAAGTGGCCTGCCTGTTGGTAGAGATTCACCGCTGCGGCCAAACTCAAAAAAGCATCGGCGCGATCGGTCAAACCTTGGCCGAGGCGATCTAAAGGCGATGCCATCGCCGGAACGGTGAAGGGTTGCCGTTCTGTACCTACTAGCGCCGTTCCCAACAAATTTTGCCAAAGTTCTGCGACCATCTGAAGTCCCCCGATCCTAAATCTGGTTAGCATAGTCCGAGTATACCCTCACCCTAAATCCCTCTCCCGCAGGAGAGGGACTTTGATTCCGGCTCCCTTTATTCCTCTTACTCCCGCTTACTTTTTCTTGCCCCCTTTTAGTCCCTCTTACTCCCTCTCCCGTGGGAGAGGGCTGGGGTGAGGGCAACCATGGTGCAGTCGGATTCACAAAACTATTAATCGCTCTTCGACCCAGATGCTACAGGGATAAAGTTCTCTGCCGTTCCATTCGCCAAATACTCCGATCGCACCTCCTCCAGCCCAGGCGCACACCTCCCACATTCGATCGAACGATCGCGCCACGGGAAGATATTGCCCGTCGGACTCTCGCAATATCCATCTATCTTCCTGCTGTTGGGGTATAACTGCTTGTAACCCCATCGGATACCTTTCTATCCAAGGCATTTGGCTGAGTGCGGTCGTATAAATAACGAGGTTGGCTAGAATTGACTCAAAGCCATCGGTTTGGGCAATTACTCTAGTTTCTGCTGTCCGTTCCCGAATTATTGCCCGTAAGGGATGGGCGCTTTCGTAAAATACCAGCGTGGCAGTCATCACGGTTCCAGGTAACACCACAGTTGTAAATGGCTGGGTTCCATGAGCGAACAACAGCATCAAAGATCTTTGGTGCGATCGCTCTCCCCGCAACCAAACTCGCCGAATCCGCAGCTTGTCCTCGACTTCATCTCGCTGTCCCAGTACCGCCCAATCATCCGCGATCGCTTTTACCTCTTGTGTCGCTGCCTGAGCTAGGAGTTCTTCCTCGCTGACGCTCCAACCGATTTGGGTGTGAATATCTGCTTGTAAGGGTTTGGGCAATCGATCGATCTGCTGATATGCCGATAGCAACAAATGTAGTTGCGATGACTTCTGAAGCAATCGCTCCGTCCAACCGGGGCCGGAATGGGCAATGCCAGCCATCTCTCGCAGATACCTGGCCAATCCCGGCGCTTGAGCGTCTACCATCCGCGCTGCTGGCTGTTCCCAAAAACTGTAATCTCGATCTTGGGCGATCGCTAACCCTTGACGGACTAAATCTCCCAACCATCTTTGCAATTCCTCTACCCCTGCCGTCACTTTCGTTTCTCGTGCGGCTCGGCGTTTGGCTTGGGCGGCCAGATCGACTGGCGTTTGTGCCTTCTGCTGTTTTTTCTCCTGCCGCTGTTGGCGAGAATTCAGCCAAGCTTGTACCCAATCGGGTGCGTCTACTTCTACAAACAATCCGATTTCGTTAGCAAACAGCAAAAATAGCCCCAGTCCGTGCTTGCAGGGAAACTTGCGACTGGGACAAGAACACTTGAAAGCGGGTTCGCCCAGATCGATTTGGGTGCGGTAGGGATTTGCGCCGCTCCCCTGGCATTCTCCCCACAATATCCGCTCTCTTCGACCGATGTTGTTCCATTTCTGTTTGGCGGCCAAGCCTTTGCCATTTTTGGCGGAAGAGGCATCGGGAGCGAGTGCTAAGATTTGTTCTGCCGTCCAAGTTTGACTCACGATTTTCCTCTTCTCCACCACTACAACAATTGTCAATTGTCGATTCGCAATTCGCAATAGACATCTCCAACAATTGTCGTGAAGTACCGATCTTGCCTGCCCTTGAGTTTAATTTTTGGAGAGATCTAATGAGCGATCGCTTTTTAACCGAGTAAATTCTAACTTACCGAATCGCGAAGATGAGAAGAGGTTGACCGAGTTTGACTTTTTCTCCTGGTTGAACTAATAATTTTACTAAAGTGCCATCTACAGGAGCTTTTAATTGTACTGGGCGGTCGGTTAAGGCTTCATTCTTACCTGTAGTTTTAATGGCAACCGCCAGTCGCTGACGGGTAACTTGCTTGACTTCAATCCCAAGTCGCTCGGCAGTTTCTAGCTCGACAAGGAGGGAAAATTTATGGGACTTTTCGACCAACTTTTAAATGCAGTTAACGATCCAGGACAGCAAGCCAACCCAGACCAACTATCTGGTTTGCTCAATACCGTGCAACAGCTAAGCGGTAACAATGGCATCGATCCAGCGATGGTAAACTCGGCTTTATCGATCGTGGGCAACCAAGTGCGTTCTTCGTTGCAAAACCAACGCGACAATGGTGGTGGCGACCAGGTGCAATCTTTAGTGAATCAGTTTGCTGGCATGGGTAGCAATCCTCAAGCGGTCAATGCCCTGTTTTCTTCTAATCAAGTTCAAGGAATCGTCCAAGCTATTGCTCAACGGACGGGTTTAGACCCCAATATGGTTCAAGGAATGCTGCCAACGTTAGTACCCTTAGTCTTGAATATGTTGCAAGGTGGCAATTCAGTTCAAGGGGATCGAGGAGGTAATCCTGTCCTCAATACCTTCTTAGATGCTGACAACGATGGCGATGTCGATGTGGCTGATGCCATGCAGATGGCTGGCCGGTATTTGCGTTAAATGTAGAAACGCAATAATGTGGCGATCGACTTAGCGCTAACGAGGACGCTCCGCTTACTGTCAGGTCGTTCGCAAAACTTACGCACTACTGGTTATTCGGATTGTTCGATCGAATTTGAGATCGAACGTTGTATCGCTGTCCAAATTTCATCCATGACGTTGCCCAGCGCGTGGTCGCTATCGAATTCAATAAGCTTTACCCAAGGGCGCTGACGGGAAAAATCTCGGCTGCTGGCAATCGGGATGACTTCATCGTTGCGTCCGTGGAAAATCGGGGTGGGGACTTGCCGCTGGAAAGGAACCGCTCGATACTGGGCAGCATCAAGAACAAAATCGTAACTTAAAGGGAGCGATCGCTTTTCTCCATAGTGATACACCGATAAGTATTTTTCGGTTTGCCAGCGTTGCAGTTGGGCTTCCCCTAATTTAGGCAACCAATGAGAGAGAAAGTCAAAGGCGGGAGCTAACAAGATTAACTGCTGCACTTGGGGGTATTGTTCTGCTAGTAAGGCGGCTGTTAGACCCCCTAAACTAGAGCCAATGAGAATTACAGGCGCGTTATCTGGAGGGAATTGGGCGGCTACTTGCTCGATTTGCCGCGTTATTGTCAGATGGGTGAAATCGCCCCGATTGAGATCGGGAATTTTTAAAGGAACTTCCAGGCTGGCAAAGCGATCGCGTAGATACTGAGCCTTAGCTGAGTGGGGGCTAGAAGCGAACCCATGGAGGTAAATACAATCGGGCATGAGCGCGAGATATTATTGAAGAAAGAGTTCGATCGCGATTTTGAACTTCTACGGGCGCACCTTGCGAGGAGTAGATAGTCCTGAACTCCTGCATGAGACGTTGCCTGCAACGTCTCTAGACCTGAACTCCTATATTGTTGTACATCATCGTTCGCCACTCTCAACTCAGCCTGTGGAATCAAATTCATACACTTTAACGCCCTCATTTAAATTTGACTCAATTGATGAGGCTCTAGCCGATCTAAAAGCTGGTCGCACGATCGTCGTGGTCGATGACGAGAACCGAGAAAACGAAGGCGACTTGATTTGTGCGGCCCAATTTGCCACGCCAGATTTGATTAATTTCATGGCGGTCTACGCCCGTGGGTTGATCTGTTTGGCGATGACAGGCGATCGCCTCGACGAGCTAGACTTGCCTCTAATGGTGACTAATAACACCGACAACAACCAAACTGCCTTTACTGTCAGCATCGATGCGGGAACCCATCTGGGTGTCGGGACTGGAATTTCGGCGGAAGATCGAGCGCGGACGATTCAAGTAGCTATCAACCCCACTACCAAGCCTCACGACCTCAGACGACCGGGACACATCTTTCCCTTGAGAGCCAGAGAGGGGGGAGTGTTGAAAAGAGCGGGTCATACAGAAGCGGCGGTAGATTTGGCAGAACTAGCAGGACTTTATCCAGCAGGAGTCGTCTGCGAAATCCAAAATTCCGATGGCTCGATGGCTAGGTTGCCAGAGTTGATCGAGTATTCCCAAACTCACAACCTGAAAATTATCAGCATTGCCGACTTGATTAGTTACCGCTTGCAAAACGAACGGTTCGTGCGCCGGGAGACGATCGCTAGTTTGCCGACTCAGTTTGGTGAATTTCAAATTTACGCCTACCACAACACTTTAGATAAATCCGATCACGTCGCCATTGTTAAAGGAGATCCGGCTAACTTTCCCAATCGACCCGTGTTGGTGCGGATGCACTCGGAATGTTTGACCGGGGACGCTCTCGGCTCGTTGCGGTGCGACTGTCGGATGCAACTGCAAGCTGCCCTCAAAACGATCGACAATGCCGGAGAGGGAGTAGTAGTTTACTTGCGGCAAGAGGGTCGAGGTATTGGTTTGATCAACAAGTTAAAAGCTTACTCGTTGCAAGATATGGGCTTGGATACGGTCGAGGCTAACGAGCGCCTGGGGTTTCCGGCCGACTTGCGCAATTATGGCGTGGGGGCGCAAATTCTGAGCGATTTGGGCGTGAGACAAATTCGTTTGATTACCAACAATCCCCGCAAAATCGCTGGGTTGAAAGGTTATAACTTAGAGGTGGTCGATCGAGTACCGCTAATTATTGAAGCCACTGACTATAACTCTACCTACCTGGCGACTAAGGCGCAAAAGCTGGGTCATATGTTGCTGCAAACATATCTCATTACCCTGGCGGTGCAATGGGATAACGAACCGAGTTCGGTTCAGCAACGCTACGAACATCTAGAGAAACTCAGGCACATAGCTGCTAGCAACCATCTATTGTTGCAAGAAGAAGCTAGACCGTTAGCGATCGCTTTATTTAATACTCCCACTCTCACAGTTCATTTGGGCTTCGATCAACCGCACGTAGCGACACCTGATTGGTATCAGCACCAAGATCATCCTTACCTGCAAGCGATCGCTAAAATTCTCGATGCTACAGCCCAATTGCCCCAACTCAAACACTTGGAATTTTTGATTTCTCCTGGTTGCGATCCGTTTTCTGGGTTGCAGATGAAGCTCGATCGAGAAACCTTCTCTTTAGAGACGCTACCTTCCTCGGTATGCGATCGGCTGGAAACTCAAAAAATCTACCGTTTCAGCAAGTCGGTTTAGGAAAATTCCTCTCCAAACCTCTCCCCTGCGAGGGGAGAGGCTTTGAATTCGTCAGAAGAAATTATCAACCTCTTTCATAATTTTGGGCTGGCGATCGCAGCCCAGCTTTTGTCAATTTAAAAAGTCGATCGATCCGAACAGGGCAAGACTAGAAGATCTGGTGGTATTTGGTAACAAAATTCCGTAATTATCACGAAGCCACGACGTTGAACTAAGTTTTATGCTGATAGCTGTGCATATTCCTGTAGTTATAGTTAACAAGCAAAAATGGGACTAGAAGAAGGGGCTGCTTTAGTAGGTATTGGTACTGCTGCTGGTGTCTCAGTTGGCAAGGCCGGAATTCTTGCAGGAGGTACAGGTTTTGGGCTTGGCGCTGTTCCTGTAGCAGCTATTGGCGCTTTAACTGGTGCTGCACTATACGAGGCTATCAAAATTCTGGTAGAAGGAGATTCTTCTTCTGTCGGTATCGCAGTAGCTGGGGCTGCTGCTGGTGCAGGTGTTTCTGCTGCTGTTGGCGGTGTGGGAATAGCTGTAGGGGGAACTGCATTTGGTATGGGTATGGCTCCTATGGCGGCGGCTGGAGCAGTAGCTGGATTAGGGATCGCTGGCTTAAACCGACTTTTGGAACAAGGAATCGATCCAGAAAAGCTCCTAGATCTTGCTATTGAGGATATGCAAGAAGACTTAGTAAAATCCCGTCAGGCTGTAATTCCAGTCATGGCTACTCAAAAACGCTTCCAGCAACAGTACGAACAAGCTGAAACTGATGTCAACAAATGGCATAATCGCACTCAATTAGCCGTGAAAAAAGGCGATGATTACCTTGCTCGCGAAGCACTTTTACAGAAGGAAAAACATCAAAAAAATGCTGAATTGCTTAAAGCTCACATCGAGCAGCAAAAAACTAAATTAGATACCTTCAAGCAAAATCTAGTAGCTTTTGATAGCAAAATTTCTGAAGCCAAAGCATTCAAGGCTCGCCTCAAAAGATTAATAGCTAGTATTAAAGCTAATAGCCACTTGCAAAATACTATTGGCAACTTAGGTACCAGTAGTGCCATGGGAGCCTTTGAACGGATGGAAGAAAAAGTGCGGATGATGGAAGCAAAGTCTCAGTCAGCCGCAGAATTAGCAGGAGCAGACTTAGAGAGTCAATTTAAGATGCTGGAATCTGGCAGCGGTATTGATGATGAGTTAGCCGCCATGAAAGCACAAATGCTTGGTCTTACACCAATACCAGCAGTTAACCCAACCACTAGTTTTCAATCGGTTACACCTGTAGATGCCGAACTAGAAGAATTGCGAAGACAGATAAATCAATATTAGCCACCTATTGCTTATAACCGAAGAGATTGTCTTTATAAATACTCTCCTACTGACTTACTGTTTTTGATATAGAATTAGACGTATGGTACTTTACGGTCGTAAAATCCTATGTCTAGTATCTCCCCACTTTTAAAAGAACAGCTTGAAAACTTGACTCCTGAGCAAAAGCAAGAAGTATTGAAGTTGCTTAAAAAACCCGTAGGTGTATCTCCGGAAAAATTACGTGAAAAATTGCAGCAGTTTGTCGGCAGAATTAAAGAAGATGATTTAGAAAAGATGGAGCGTGCAGTAGAAGAATGCAGGCAGATTGATAATTAATAACTGCTATCTACTAGAACCTATAATCTTGATTGGTCTTTTAAAAGGAATGGATTTTGGAAGAATAAACAATACCCTAAATAATGAAGATTTCTTCCTTTTTACATCAGCTATTGTCGTGGGAGAACTTTATTATGGTATTTCTGATACCAATAATATTGAAGATAATAGAGCAGTTATTCAGTAATTTATAACGCCAGACTTTATATCTGTATTGGATTGCGATCGAGAAACAGCTTTTTACTATCTTGATATCAAAAGATATTTGCAGGCAAGAAAAATCCGCATTCCTGAAAATGACATTTGGATAGCAGCAACAGCTATGCAACATAACTTGATATTGGTAACACGAGATAAATCCTTTGATGATATTGTCGGTCTATCTATCCAAAAATGGTAAAGGCGATCGTTACTACTTGATTTCTCCCCGCGCTAAACTTTCCTCATAATCCTCCAAGTTTTTCAGATAATCAGAAAAATCTGACTCAACAATTTCTCTCCCTTCTAGATAGTTCTTCATCAACAGGAAATCGATAAAATCATCCACCTCCTGCAAGAGTGGTTCTGGCAGTTGACGAATTTTAGCGATCGCTTGCTCTTGTACGTTCATTTTGTCTTTCGTTGTTGCTGTTATGAGCGATCGCCATCTATTCTACCCGACAAAGATAGATAGAGAGCGATCGCCTTTTGCTATTATTAGCAGGAGTTTTGACCCCCTAGCAGTTATGGCTTCAATTACCAGTTGGTGAAATAGTAGCTAGCACCACGATGTCTTGCATATCGTAGGCCTTTTCGCTGGTATCTGTTACCCCGACTTCAAAAAGATAGATTACCTGGTTATCAGCTATTTTAACTTTGCCAGTTGAATCTATATATTGAGTCAGAAAAGCATCGATCGGGCGCTGACCGCCAAAGGGCGTAAACAAGGGTACCGTATCGCCATTGCGAAGCGTTAATACTTGTCCGCCGTCGTTGGTTTGAGAGTTAAAAGTGTAACCAGAAAAGCCAGAACAGCTATTACTAGAACCACCGTTAGGCAATGAAACTCCTGTAACTGTTACTTTGGTTCCTGCTGCCAGAGATGGCATGGTTAAAGATTGAGGAGAAGTAGGCATTGTCATAGTCGTGCTACTTCCTCCTGGAGGAGTGATGTTAATGGTGGTTGTCGTCTCAATTGTCGGTCCTCCTGCACCACAGGTGATATCCCCACCTAAAATTTCAAAGTAGGCAGTCGATGGCTTATCGATCGTTGTCGTACCAGTGTCGGTAGTGAATGGAGGATTCGAGGAGTTAGCGACGACGAGGAGTTCCGGTCTGGCAAAAGCTTTGGAACTGACTTCGTAAGGTGATAGAGAAGTGCCGTAAGTATCGCTCTGCGTACCGCGCAAATCAAGACTGGCAATTTTACCAGTGGAGTCTACGCAAGCATAAAAACCCGTAACGCTACCGCTAGGAGGATTGAGCGTCCAACCGCTGGGACAAGAGGGGGTAGTGCTGGGCACAGTGTTAACTATTGAATCAACTAAGGGCTTGTCTTGCCAACTAGCAGGAGTAGTCAGATCGGTGTATTGACCGCTATTATTCATCGTCGGTCCCCAACGATAAACTATGTTAGGTCCAAACCAAGGCGAACCAGTTGGTTTGGCTGCTAGGTAGTAAATTACTGGCTCAGAAGCACCAGGTAATTGCAGTCTGAGAACGGGTGTTTTTCCTGTTGGTGTAAAGTTCGGTGCGGCTGTAGATAAATTGCTTGAGGCATCGGTAGCAATAGCTGTAACCGAATTAGTTGGTTGAGCTTGCCTGATTTCATCAGCCATAAAATCGAGAGCGCGGTTAAGTTCGGCTCGCCTCTCGCTTTCAGATTTGGCTATTTTATTATTTTGATTCATAAAAACTAACCCACTCCCAGTAGCCACGAGAACGATCGTGCTAAGCGCTGCTGCGACTACTAGTTCTATGAGGGTGAAACCACTAGAATTATTTCGATTTTTTGAGACGATCGGCATTTTTAAAGCAAGTTTATTCATCATCTACTCCACTTAGAAATAAATAGATAGGACTGTCTTCGATCGAATTTTTACAACTTAGATTTACAAGTAAAAACAGATGCGATCGCTACAACTGACATACAAGCAATTAAACCCCAAGTCAAACTGCCATCTGCGACTTCTATATCGAGATGAAAGCATATAAAAAGTTTTGAGAAGATCGGGAAGGTGTTATACTGCTATGCGTCTCTGTAGCAACTGACGATTAGCTTCTTTGCTCGTTACTTAATTTTTCTTCCTTATTCTTTTTGGGTAAAACCAAACGATCGCGTACCCTGCTTTTTTTGACAATGAGTGCAGATTGCTACTCTATTTTTTTCGATCGACTATCCCTTGAGACTTTAATAACTCATCTATCAATTTGTCCGTATATTTACTAATACAGCATAAGTTTTATTTCTTGGTTTCTCCGTATATTTACTAATATAGCATCGTTTTTATTTTTTGGGCATTTATATCTAATATTCAGCCAGATGTACTAGGAAAAATAATGCTCTTGTATTACTCCCGTTAAAGTTTTTTAAATAAATTAATGCCCCAGGCTAGATAACAAAAGATTCAAAACAATAACCAGAACAAATGCTATCTTCTCGCTCTAATTCGATGTCAAATCAAAAAGCGATCGCTTTGGTTAACGATCGCTTCGCTGTTAGGACTAGTGGTGAAAACTAAAAATCGAAAAGCTCGATCGATCGACTTTAAGCCTGTCGGCGGGCATGAAATTGACCGATAGGGCTTTGAGCGTATTTGCGCTCTAATTCATCTGTAATAGCTTGGATTTCGGCACTGAATTCTTTAATTCCAGCACTAGCATCCTCCAAAGATTCTCTTAATTCCTGGCGAGTTTGGGCATTAGGAATTTTAGGTGTCAGTTTTTGGTTCATAGCAAACCCCACTCAATTTTAACTTCTTGAATACTGCGAGTCATCGGTTCGATTCGTTCTGTACCCCGCGCATAAGTTTGCATCAACAACTTCATACTATCATCGGCATCATCTGGATCGGAGCGACTAATTACACTCATTAGGGTAGAAAGGCGACGGTAGGTATCTTGTGCATCTTCTATAACAGATGCTAAGGCAGTTAAATCGGTTAGAGATTCTTCAGTCTCTCCAAAAGCATTAAAAAGCAATCTCTCAGTCGTTGCAGCTTCATCGATAATTAGCAACAACCTGCTCTGAAGCTCAAATAGATCGCTTTGAAGTTGCCTTGGTATTTTCATGCTACCATCTTTATCAAAATATTAGGTTAACTACCAAGGTAATTATAAATGGCGATCGCGCTTTCTGGCATTTTAGTTGCCTGCTAGCTGAAAAAGCGATCGCTCTCTTCCAAAAAAGATCGGAGCGATCGCACTTTCTTTGATTTTCGTGGTCTTGCTAGCCGAACGAGCGATCGCTATCTCTCAAAGAAAACATAGCGATCGCCTCACTCAACTTAAGGCGCTTCTTGTCGTTGCCAATCGTTGATATTTGCTATTTTTGGGGGTAAATTATTGGGTGTCAAACCAATCTCGCTCCAAGTGGCGAGTTGCTTGACTACGGTATTAGAAGTATTAGAGCCACAGCTACCGCCGTTACTCCAATCTTTAGCCCACAAAGAGCCTTTAACGCCGCCCACACTACCACCAGAACCAGCAACTCCTACGGTGTAGTTAGGAGCAAAAATAAAGGCTTCGACGTAATTATTGCCGTTCATGCAAATTTGCGTGCCTGAAGCGCCGTAACCATAAATTTGAAAGTCAGTCGGTTTGCAGCCAGATACGCCATCGCAGTTATGAATGATGTTCCCACCGCTAGTAATGCCGTTGTCTAAATAAAGTTTGACTTTTTGCCCAGGAGTAATTAATAACTCGGAGTTATTGGGAATATCAATGCTGGTCACTGAATACTCATAAATCCCAGATGAATTGGCTGTATCTCCACTTCTAGGTAAGGTGAGTCTTTTATGGCTACCGCCAATATCTGTGGCTCCCAAAGAAGTCATGCTGCTGGAATTAATCGTACCTAAAACTTGATTGTTGGGGCTAGTAATAAAAGTTGGTTTGGTAGGTAAAGATGGGAAACCAAGGGTAGTATAATTTTTAGTCCTACCAGAGGTCACGGTGATGTTGCTGAGATTGACAGTACAATCATTGAGCAAAACATCGGCATCGATCGTATTGTTTCCCGTGTCGCCCTCCGTCAACCATAAACCCGGAATGGGAATGTTGTTGATGTCTCCCGATTGAACTGGAATCTTTACTTGCAATCTGGTGGTAGAAGTACCCACATCTTTAGTAGCTGAAGTGCCAGAACTGGTTTGATTGACTCGACCTTCAACGATCAAAGTTCCCATACCTGGGGCAGAGGTTCCACTACCAGCATCAGATAAATAGGTGTAACTTATTAGTCGATATTGTCCGCGATTGGAATCGCTAGAATCGATGTCTTGCCACTGGGTAGTGGCGTTATTACTAACATTAGTAGGATTACCACCGCTGCAAGAGCTAAGTCCTGAAATCGAGGTGGCATTCGACCAACTATTAGTAGTGCCAGAATCGGGGCAAGTACCGCTAGCGTCGCGAGTGCCAGCGCAGTCGGGGTAGGTAGCGATCGCTCGATTATTATTTACCAAAGCCTGATAGCGAGTCACCCCAGTTTCAGTCGCGCTCAAACCTTGAGTAGTAGCTTTTTGGGTCGAGGCCGTGACCCTATCGCCTTGAGATCTGACCATCATTACCGCCCCCAGCAGGACGATTATTAACCCAATTCCCATAGCAATTGGCAGGGCAAAACCTTTGTTATCGGAGCGGTTGATTAGGGCGATCGCTAACTTTTTATTCATATTATTTTTAGAGTTGATTGATTAGAATTCTCCATAAATTTTTTTAAGGTCGTCATCCTGCTTGACTTTAAGTTTTATCTTTGGAGATCTCTAATGGAGTATACCCATTTCTCTAGAGAAAAACTCTATAGTTTCGCTCGCAGGCGATCGAGCGAATCGCCCTCACCCTAAATTCCTCTCCCACAGGAGAGGGACTTTAACTACCATATCCAAGTCAAAAGCTAATTTTTGACTTGTTAATGACTCCGGCTCCCCTTCCTCCTCTCCTTATTCTGGGTGAGGAGAGGTAAGCTCTAGATTTCAATTGAATTCTTCTTCTCCCTCTTGCTCCCTCTCCCGCGGGAGAGGGCTGGGGTGAGGGCAACACCAAGCTAATTGGTAGGTGAAATCGTCGCTAACACTACCACGTCTTGTAAGTCATAAGCAGAGCTTGAAGTGTTATTGGTATAAAGCTCAAACAAGTAAATTACTTGATTGTCAGCCAGCCCCTTGATTTTTCTGTTAGTGGTATCGATATACGGACCTAAAATAGCATCCATCGACGTTCCACCACCGAAAGCAGTGCGATTGGGTGCATCCTGCCCATTTTTTAAAGCGTAAACCCAAGATCCAAGGGTATTTTGAGAGTTTGCAGAACTGCGAGTAGCAGTAGAAAGACTACAGCTATTTTGAGAAGAACCAGGAATTATTTGGGCTTCAACTGTTACGGTAGTTCCTGCGGTTAGGGGTGGTAAGCTAACAGCGGCCGGTGGCGAAGCAGGATTAGTATTGTTAATTACCGTATCGGTTTGGCCGCTTACTTTGATGGTGGCTCTCGTAGGAATTGCTTGTCCTCCCGAACAGCGAATATCGCCGCCTAAAACTTGGAATGTGGCACTCGATCCCTGATTGACGGTTACTGTACCGTTGTTAACAGTAAACGAAGGAGTAGAAGGGCTAGGGCTAGCCACAGCAGTAAGTTCGGGTCTAGCAAAAGCTTTAGAACTGACTTCATAAGGCGTTAGAGAACTACTGTAAGCATCAGTCTGCGTGCCGCGCAAATTCAGACTAGCAATCTTGCCAGTTGAATCTATACAGGCATAAAAACCTGTAGCACCGCTCGAAGGATTGGCAGTCCAACCGCTAGGGCAAGAGACAGTTGCACTGGTACTAACGATCGAATCAACCAACGGCTTGTGTTGCCAGTTAGCAGGAGTGGAAAGATCGGTGTATGCACCGCTGCTATTCATCGTCGGTCCCCAGCGATAAACTATGTTAGGTCCGAACCAAGCCGAACCAGTTGGTTTAGCCGCCACATAGTAAACGACTGGCTGAGTAGCGCCAGGTATTTGCAGTCTGAGAACGGGGGTTTTTCCGGTAGTGCTGCCAAAAGCTGGTGCTACTGTAGTTAAGTTGGTTGAGGCATTGGTAGCAATAGCTGTAACCGAGCTAGTAGGCTGAGCTTGACGAATTTCATCAGCCATAAAATCGAGAGCGCGGTTGAGTTCGGCTCGCCTGTCGGTTTCAGATTTGGCTACTTTGTTGTTTTGGTTGATATAAGCTAACGCCCCGCCGCCAATAAGAAGAACTATACTGCTAATTGCGGCTGCCACTATTAATTCTACAAGGGTGAAACCGCCAGAAATCTTTTTGTTTTTTTGGCTGGCAAGAATTTTAAAAGCAAGTTTATTCATGCGTTTCTCCTGTTTTCAATTGTAAGTTTATCGGCGTAGGTAGATACAATTTCAAATAAGTGTGAGTTCGATTCAGCAGATATTTGAATTCAATAAAGATCTTAAACGGTTAGTCAGATTTCATGGTAAGAATTGCCAATTTTATATTCTCTTTTTTGATTTCTGGTATTCAATCCTTGGATCTGATGGTTTTATAACTTAGCGGTACATTTAGACTCATCCAGAGAAGAAACATTAGAATCACTATAAACACCAGTTCTCACGATTCCTAACCCCTCAGATATGGTTAAACATCTTTTGTCTGGGTTGGTAGTGTTACCGACGTTATAGATAACAAATGTCGCGCTACTAGCCGTGTTTCCTTTAAAAGAAAACGTAATTGTAGCAGGAGAAGTAATACTAGATGCGATCGCAATGCTACTATCCCAAGAGCGATCGCCTGTAGTTAAGCAAGTACCAGTAATTTTTCGAGTTGAGGTATTTATCGTTACATCGCACGATCTACTTCTGCGCATCGACTCTCTTTGAGATTCTTGCAATGCTCCTTGCAAATCGTTGAGAGTATCGTCTAATTTGGTGCGGTTATAAGAACTCAAGAAGCTAGGAGCAGCGATCGCACTTATAATACCGATAAAAATCACTACCACAACGGTTTCAATCAAGGTGAAACCGCTATCGTTACGGACAATCAAACGCGACATCTGGGATAACCTCCACATAAAATTTAGCGATAGATGAATTAGAAACAGAAGTTACAGAAACGTCATAATTGACTTGCAACACGGTAAAAGGAGAACTATTAGTAACAGTAGTAGTTCTAGTCAAGGTAAAGCTTTTACCTTTAATGGTTTTGGTTGTCGGCGAAACAGCACTTATTCCAGATTGTAGTTTGGTAGATAACCCATCAGCCGCCGCAGTAGCATCACACATTTTAGTCGAACTAACCGTAGCATTTGCCGCTTTAGCTGAGTTCAAAGATGGTGAAATTGTCAGCGTTCTGGTCGCACCTGTTCCAGTGACGTTAGTAATTTTATAATTAGTGCTATCTCCAGAAAACTTTACTATGGCATTAGCCGAAAAATCACTAATAGTGCCTCCAGTGACTGTGGTATTAATCACCAGCGAAGATGCTCCTGATGCGGCAGCAGCGTTGAGCGTAACCTGGGGAAATTGCAAGGTAGATGCCTCATACTTTACTTGTTCTAGATCTTGCTGAATCCAGTTAGTTGCTTCGGTATTTTCTTGAGCTTTAGCTTTAAATAGAGCAGCAATCACTACAGCTTGCATAGCAATGCCAACAAACAATGTTGTCAGCAAAATTGCTACCAGCACCTCAACCATGGTAAATCCGTCGTCTTTCCGTAACGCTTTTGGTTTAAACATTGCCATTAATCGATCTTTCCAAGTAATGTAAATAAATTATATAGAGCAAACTTAATTTAGCAGGTCGCGTTTAATTAGCCTGGTTACGCTGCCAGTTGCTAATAGCACCCAAAGTATTACTATTAGACGTAGGGGTAACTTCTAAAGCCGACGTATCGAGCTTTCCTTGGTTGATGCTGGCGTTACCATTAGCTGAGATTTTTTTAGTCCAAACCACACCGCTAACGGTTCCGTTACCTACAAGCTGTGTCTCTACAAAAGGTGCAAAGATAAAAGCAGAAGATGAGCCGTTACCATTGAGTTTTACGTCACCAGTCGTTCCATACTTATAAAATTGGAAGTAAGTGGGACTGAATGCAGAGCCATTGCCTGCCAAGTTGATGCTACCGTTCACGTAGAAAATTGCTTTTGTGACCGCTGTGCCATTTACATGAGGACCTATACCCCCATTACCAGCCGCTTCAACGTTACCACTGGAGTAAACTTTTATGGTTTCCTGCCCGGTTCGGCCTAACGTTATTCTGGCATTACCCGTCAGGCTAATAGAGTTGGTACCGCAACCACTAGGGATAACGTATGTATAGGTTGCATTTGAGGCTGGTGCTGGTGTCTGATTGTAACGTTTACCAGTCGAATCATAATCGTTATTTCTAGGAAGTGTAAGAGAATTACTTCCTGACAAATTCATCGGATTGGGGCTACAACTTATGGTGTTAATATTAGTTCCAGTAGGGGCGCTATAAGTATTACCGCCAGGAAGTGACGGAAATGCTACTACCTCTTTGGTATATGCGCCTTTAGTGTTAGCTGGATAAGTAGGAGTAGGAAGGTTTCCTAAATAAGGGTTAGTATTAAATGCCGTTCCTGTACCACTACAGCTAGAATCTAAAACATTTGCATTTGCCCTGGGGTTGCTGCCAACAAAACTAAAATCGGCTGCCCACAATCCAGTATCAGAGAACGAACTTGTAGATTGATTTATCGGAATAGTTACTTGCAGTCTAGTGGTAGCCGTTCTGACATCTTGAGTAGCTGTACTACCAGAACCAGTTTGATTAACTCGACCTTCAACTATTAACGTGCCAGTTCCTGGAGCGGTATTAGCTGCGACACCTGAGTTAGGCGTGTAGGCATAAGAAATAAGTCTGTATTGTCCCTTAGTTGAATCGGTGCTATCTACGTTTTGCCAGTTGGTAGTTGCTTGAGCAGATACTGCCGTAGCTTCAGTGGTGCTGCCGCAGGATGAGATATTGGGAATGCTAGAGGGATTAGTCCAACTGACAGTACCAGTATTGTTGTAAGTAGAGATCGCCCGATATTTATTAACTAAATCCTGATATCGAGCCACTCCGGTTTCAGCCGCGCTCAAGCCCTGAGTAGTGGCTTTTTGAGTGGAGGAGGTGACGCGATCGGTTTGAGATCTGGCCATCATCACAGCACCGAGTAGCACGATGACTAACCCTACACCCATGGCTATTGGCAGGGCAAAACCCTTTTCATTAGAGTTACGCATCAAGGCAAGACGCATTAAAGTGATTTTTAACTTGCTATTCATAGAACTACTTCATTGCTGGGTGTTGAATCTGGCCTAATCTATTTACAATTCCTAATTTAGCTTTATCCTCTAGGTTGATGAAATGATGAAAATACGTAAATAACGGCCTATCATATCCGTAAATTTGCGGATAGACTCTAGAAAAATGAGAAAACTACTTTTGAGGAATTAATGACGCTAAATGAGAGGGTATATACGCGATAGTTCCCTAAATTTTTTAAACATTAAGAAGAAGAAAAATTAAAATAGTAAAATTAGTTCCCTTTTATTAATTCGGAATTGCAGCGAGCGATCGGTTAGTTGGCGGAGTATTCGGGCCATCGCTCCTAGATCTTTAACCCCTGACGGATGAAGGTTTTGACCGTTAACTTGACACCAATGAATGCTTTGTGCGCCTACCAGGATATGTTGCAACAAAAAAGCAAAATGGTATGACAAACAACGCCACGCTTATCGAGGCAGAGCGATCGACTCAATTGGCGATCGAGAAAAACCCAACATTCCTGGGACTGGGCCGTTGGGTTTCACTCCGTTCAACTAGGGCCTACGATCGATCTTAATTATGGGTATTTAACCGAATTAGAATAACTGGTTAGAAAGATGAAAAAACTGCGCGATCGCCTCTGGAAAATATATAGGAAGTAATATTAGATCCGATTAAACAACCATAAAACCTGTAGGGGCGGGTTTAGCCGAAAACGTTTGCCGCACAAGGATTTAGACCTCAGCAAAACCCGCCCTGCCCCACCGTTCACCGATCGCCGATCGAGCGGATTCGATATAAGCGAGCAAAATGGTATAGAGAGCGCGATCGACGATCGCCTGCCAAAAATAACCTCGAACAAGCGATCGACTAATAAACTTCGTCATGAGTTCCAATTGACTCTAAAAGAATTGCTTGTGCCTGTTCGTATTCAACAAACTTAAAAATAATTCTTAGATCGTATCCAGCACTACAAGCCCACGAACCTTGAAGATCTCCTTTCAATTTGTGGCTTTTTAAACTGGGTTAAAATGGATCTTCGCTTAACAGTTCTAAGGTGTCTTGGATATCTTGAGCTACTTCTGGCTGCTTTTTGACAAATTTTCTGGCGGCTCGAACGAACGCGCTCGATCGCAACAAGGCAAACTTCACGCCAGAATTTCCTCCATCAATTGTTCGGGAGTCATAATTTGGCATTTCCCTTGGGCAAATTCTTGTTGAGCTTCATAAACATCTCTCACCAGAGCCTTTCTTTTTCGCTCTCGAAGGCGATTCTGTAAGACATCGATTAAGCTTTCTTGCTCTTCAAGCGGTAGTCGATCGGCTGCTTCTAGAATGTCTGCAAAGGTGGTTTGTGCCATGGTGCTGTTTCCTTGCGATCGCATCGCGTCTTTGAAGGAGAATCGCTCGATATATCCTAATTATAATGAGCCAGACGCTAGGGCTGATAGTCAAGATGGCGATCGTCGAATTTCGCCTGGCGAATGAATTCACGGCTATACAAACAAAGTCCGCCTGCGCGGACTAAAGAATAAGCGGTTTTTTAAAACTGAATTTAATTTTTCTCCCCTCTCCTGCGAGGAGAGGGGTTGGGGGTGAGGACAATCGATGCTTGTCGATCGCTATTTTTGCCAAATGGTGTTATTCAGTTTGTTCGATAATCTGCTCTCGACGGTACAAAAAGAACGGCAGCGCACAAGAAAGGCCGATTCCGAAGGTCAGTCCGACATAGAGGAGTATCCATAGTTGAGAAACTCGCAAACGTTTCAATTCCACCCACGCCCAGCACCAAAAAGCGATCGCAGAAATGACCAAATCGTCGCTTAAGGCCAAAGTAACGTTATTGGCAAAAGCGCGTTGAAAAAATAAACTCGGAGACAATAGAGCGCTTGGATCTTGCAGCAGCCAAAACCACGGAGCGATCGAACCCGCGATCGCTAGCAGCAAATACAGAGTTTTAATGGAGTTGAAGGAACTTTTGGCATGAATAGGAGTTGAGTTCAGCATGGTTTTTAACCTCAAGTTGGTATGCTTCGATCGTGTCAGAGGGAGATAATAAAATCAATTACCTCACAAGTAATTAAAACTATCCTCTCTATTTCTCTGACCGTGCAGCAAAGTTCGATCGCCACCCAACACCACCCCGATTCCTTCAGCGCTCTGCTCAAGCAATGGCGACACCAGCGGGGGTTCAGTCAGCTAGATCTAGCCGTAACCAGTCAAGTTTCCCAACGGCACATCAGTTTTCTCGAATCGGGACGCGCCCAACCCAGCCGAGATATGGTACTGCAACTAGCAGATGTTTTAGAAATTCCCCTCAGACAGCAAAATTTGATGTTGAGCGCCGCCGGGTTTGCCCCGATCCATGCCGAGACTGACTTGTCGGCCCCAGAAATGGCTGCAATTCGCCGAGCGATCGATTTTATGTTGCAGCAGCAGGAACCCTACCCAGGAATTGTAGTCGATCGCTACTGGAATCTTCTCTTAGCCAACAACGCTGCCAATCGGCTCCTGGCGACATTTATTACACTCACCGAACTCGAAACCCGTTTCTCTCAAAATGGCAAAATCAACTTGATGCGCGTCGTCTTCGATCCTCAAGGGCTGCGCCCGTTTATTGTCGGCTGGGAAAAACTGGCAGCACATTTGCTGCAACGGGTGCATCGCGAAGCCATGGCAGAAGGAGAAAACGAACAATCCAACCAGTTGCTTCATCAGTTGTTGGGCTATCCGGGGGTAGCTGAGATTTGGCGCACCTCAGATCGATCGCCTCAAAATGCCCTACTGCTGACGACTCATTTCCGGCGCGATCGTCTGGAGTTGCAGTTTTTCTCGACGCTGGCGACGTTAGGCACTCCCTACGACATCACCCTTCAAGAATTGCGGATCGAATCTTTTTTTCCCGCCGACGAAACGAGCGATCGAACCTGGAAAGCGCTCGCTAATCGTTAAACTTGAGGAACTAACAAGCGGCTCAATTCAGGAGTCAATGATGAAAGCTCATAAAGTGAAGACAGTTTTAGCTGTGTCGATCGCGTAGTAGCTTGTTAGCAGAGCTTGCTGCATAAGTCGTGAGATTATTAAGATCGTTTAATCTAAACCACCATCGTCAAGTGCTAGCAGCATTACTCTACGGTCGAGAAGACTTACGCTTAGAAACAGTTGCCGATCCAACTCCAGAGGTCGGGGAAGTAGTAATTAAAGTTGGGGCAGCCACTACTTGCGGCACAGACTTAAAAGTTTGGCGGCGCGGCGGTCATGCCAAAATGCTGACGCTTCCTACCCTCTTCGGCCATGAAGCCGCAGGCGAGATTGTCGCTTTGGGGGCTGGGGTTGAAGGTTGGAAAGTAGGCGATCGCATAGTAGCCAACAATTCCGCCCCCTGCATGAATTGCTTTTTCTGCCAGCGTCAGGAGTATTCCCTTTGTCCCCATTTGACCTGGAATAATGGCACGTTTGCTGAATATCTCAAAATTCCAGCGGCGATCGTCCGACACAATATGTTGCCGATTCCCGATCGATTACCAGATGCTTTAGCGGCCATGACCGAACCTTTAGCTTGCGTTCTGCATGGGGTAGCGCGTTCTGGGATTCAACCCGATTCGCGGGTAGCGGTAATTGGCGACGGGGCGATCGGTTTAATGTTTGTGGGAGTGTTGGTACAGCGAGTGGCCGAAGTATTCCTCTTTGGTGGCAGCGATCGCCGACTGCAAATCGGAGATAAATTAGGAGCAGCTAGGACTTTCAATCACCGTCAGATCGCCGATTTACCAACTGTAGTTAAAGAATTAACCGATGGTTGGGGGGCAGATGTGGTCATCGAAGCGACTGGCGTGCCCAGCGTTTGGGAAACTGCGATCGCTTGCGGCAGACCTGGGGCGACGATTAATTTATTTGGCGGCTGCCCGCGAGATACGACGATTACCGTCAATACCGATCGGCTACATTACAGCGAACTGACGCTGAAAGGGGTTTTTCACAACACGCCGAAATACGTCCGAGAAGCTCTTTCTCTGTTGGCTAGTCGGACTATCCCTTGGGAATTACTCATCAGCGAACATCGACCTTTAAAAGATTTAGAGCAAGTCTTTCAAGACATGAAAGCGCGTAAAGTTATCAAAGTGGCGATCGGTGGCTGGGCTTAGTATTTCATCCCATGATATTGGAAGTAGCAATTCTTGACGTTAAATCTGGCTTGGCTGAAGAGTTTGAAGCTGCATTCAAAACAGCTTCAAATATTATTGCTTCTATGCCCGGATATATTTCTCACGAACTTCAACGATGCCTGGAAAATCCAAATCGTTATATTTTGCTCGTGCGTTGGCAGCAATTAGAAGACCATACCGTGGGATTTCGACGATCGCCACAATATCAAGAATGGCGCTTCCTGCTCCATCACTTCTACGAGCCATTTCCCACTGTGGAGCATTACGAAAGCGTTTTATCTAACTCTAGATTTTAGATCGATCGCACTTTTAAGTCCTGAAATTTGGCTGAGAAACTCCTAAGACTCTCCAAATTAAAAAATCAGCTTTTTGGACTTGACATTTTAGGCTGCCATAATTTTTCGATCGCCCGTCTCGGTCAAGATTGACGTAATGCCAGATAAAACAGGCACGGTTGAAGATCGATCGAAGGAGGAGGCTCGTGACACTTAAAGGTAAAGTCGCGCTGGTTACAGGTAGCAGTCAAGGCATCGGCCAGGGAATCGTTCTGCGTCTGGCTGAAGCTGGAGCAGATGTGGTCATTAATTATCGCTCTCATCCAGAAGGGGCAGAAGAAACGCTAGCAAAGGTTCAGGCTGCTGGTGGCAGTTGTTACACGGCCCTATGTCCTCATTCCATGGGGTATACCATCCCGGCAGACTTGGGCAGCGTCGCAGAGGTGCAGCAACTGATTGCTGACAGCATTGGGCATTTTGGCAAGTTAGATATTTTAGTAAACAATGCTGGGATTGAAAAACATTCTCCCTTCTGGGAAGTGGCAGAAGCCGATTACGATGCGGTGATGAACGTTAACTTGAAGGGCGTTTTCTTTGCCACCCAAGCTTTCGTTCGGCATCTAATTGAAACCAAACGCCCTGGAAAAATTATCAACATTAGCTCGGTGCATGAAGAGCTACCTTTTCCCAACTTTACGGCTTACTGTGCCAGTAAGGGCGGCATGAAGATGCTGACTCGCAATCTTGCAGTTGAGTTGGGTCCGCTGGGCATCACCATTAACAATGTCGCACCGGGAGCGATCGAAACGCCGATTAATACCAAACTCTTAAACGATCCAGAAAAGTTAGGCGCACTGCTCAAAAATATTCCCTTGGGGCGGCTCGGTCAACCTCAAGATGTAGCATCCCTCGTAGCGTTTCTAGCATCAGAAGAGGCAGGTTATATCACTGGCAGCACCTTCTTTGTCGATGGCGGTCTGCTTTGGAACTATCAAGAGCAATAATCGCCTCAAATAGACATCTAGCAAAAGTCGATAACTCATCAATTTCATCTGTGTTTATCTGTCTTCATCTGTGGTTTTTATTAAATCTCTGATTTACGCCATAAGTCTCTTCATTCAGGAGAAATCAGATTATGCCTGCTAAAGTTGCTGTCAACACCGAACAAATTGCCATCAGCGATGGTTCCTCCTTCTTAGTGACGGCTCGCGATGGCTCGATCGACGATCGCTTGCCGCAAGGGTTCTTTGTCCGCGATACCCGGTTGATTTCCTACTACGAAATTTCCCTCAACCGCACTCCATTAAAACTTCTGGCCTCAAGCACCCTAACCCATCGAGTAGCTCTGTATCAATTTACCAATCCAGAACTGCGAACCGTATGTGGAACTTTCCCCGAAGGGCGCTTAATCATCACCTTACGACGGGATGTGGTGGGCGGACTCCACGAAGATATCCACATCACCAATCACCACATGGAGCGGGTGGAATTGCAACTCATGCTGTCCCTACGTTCTGACTTCGCCGATATCTTTCAAGTCAAAGCAAAGCAACTGCTAGCGCGGGGGCAAATGCAAACGGTTTGGGATGAGGGCAAACTGATAACCAAGTATGAGAACGGCCCCTTCCATCGAGGGCTGATTACGACGATGGAGCATTCTGATTCGCCACCCTATTACGCCAACGGTCGCTTAATTTTTGATGTGGCGATCGAACCCGGACAAACCTGGGGTGGGTGTATCGACCATATTGCCCTAGCCGATGATGATGTCTTACAACCCCGTCACACCAGCGCCGATATCGATGTCACCGAGGCCGGGAAGGTGTTAGCTAACTTCCTGGATATTTCCACCCAACTGCAAGCTTCTAACAGCGAAGTGGCAAGTACCTATCGGCAAGCCCTCATCGACATGGGGGCGCTGCGGATTGCCTTTGAAGACAACGGCAAATCTTACTGGATGCCAGCGGCGGGGTTGCCGTGGTTTGTAGCGGTGTTCGGTCGGGACTCGATTATTGCTGGGTTGCAAACTATGGCTGTCAATCCTGAATTTGCCAGAGGAACGTTAGTGCGACTGGCACAGTTGCAAGCCACAGAAGTAGACGATTGGCGCGATGCCCAACCGGGGAAAATCTTGCATGAAATTCGGCGGGGGGAACTGGCTCAACTCCACGAAGTCCCCCACACCCCTTACTACGGCACTGTCGAAGCAACAATTCTTTGGATTATCACCTTAGCGGAAGCCTACCGTTGGAATGCAGATGCAACTATGCTGCAAGATTGCGAGGTCGCACTCGATCGCGCTTTGAACTGGATCGATCGCTACGGTGACTTTGACGGTGATGGCTTTGTCGAATATCTGACCCGTTCTAAAGATGGGTTGCGAAATCAAGGCTGGAAGGATTCCGGCGATTCCATGGTATATCCAGATGGGAGTCAAGTCGAGCCGCCGATCGCTCTTTGCGAAGTCCAGGGCTACGTCTACGAGGCTTGGAAACGAGCCGCCGAGATCTACAAAATTTGGGGAAAACTAGAGCGTGCCGAGGAACTGCGTCAAAAAGCTGAAGATCTGTATCGATGGTTTAACGATCGCTTCTGGATGGAAGAGGAAGGATTTTACTGTTTGGGCTTGGACAAAGACAAGCAGCAAATTCGATCGATTACCTCCAATCCAGGACACTTACTTTGGGCGGGCATCGTGCCGCCAGAGCGAGCCGAGCGCGTTGCCGAAAGGCTATTTCAACCGGATCTGTGGTGCGGTTGGGGAGTGCGAACCCTCTCGTCTAAGAATCCTGCCTATAACCCCATCAGCTATCAATTGGGTAGCGTTTGGCCTCACGACAACTCGTTTATTGCCGCTGGGTTGAAGCGTTACGGTTTCGACGAAGCAGCCGATCGCATTGCCGAAGCCACCTTTGCCGCTGCCAGTTACTTCGAGGGCGGACGGATGCCAGAACTCTTTGCCGGGATCGATCGCCAATCTGAAAGCTTTCCGGTTCCCTACCCGGATGCCAATATTCCCCAAGCGTGGGCAGCGGGATCGATTTTCTTTTTGATTCGGACGATGCTGGGATTGGAAGCAGATGCACCCAACAGACGGTTGCAACTCCGTCCGATATTGCCCGATTGGTTGCCGGATCTGACGCTAAGAAATTTGGAAGTGGGGAAAGCCAAGGTCGATCTGCGGTTCTGGCGCGAAGGGGGACAAACTCGATGGGCCCTAAGTCAGCAAGTAGGCGCATTGGAGGTTGGCAAGTTGCTTTGATACCAGTTTGCGATCGATCGGACTACGGTTTTGACCTCTCTCCAAACCTCTCTCCACCTCACCGTGCCCTTCTGGTTTTGATGCTGAAACCCTCCCAGATCCCCCCTAGCCCCCCTTAAAAAGGGGGGAAAATACTCAAAGTCCCCCTTTTTAAGGGGGATTTAGGGGGATCTAAAAGGCCGAACTTCAGACCGACAACTTATGTATACACCCTACAAGGAGAGAGGCTTTGAATCTTCTTTCAGTGAGTTGAAAATCGGTATGAATACTCTCCGCCGTCACTATCCCGAATATTTGATGGAAGCTGCGGGTTTGGGCCTGTTTATGATTTCTGCGGCTGTATTTACGGCGCTGTTAGAACATCCGGCTTCGCCAATTTATCAAACGATCGCTTCTCCATTCCTGCGACGATTCCTCATTGGAGTGGCGATGGGGTTGACAGCGATCGCGCTGATTTACTCCCCTTGGGGCCAGCAATCCGGCGCTCACCTCAATCCTGTCGTCACCTTGACCTTTTTGCGGTTGGGTAAGATCGAACCTGGGGATGCTGGTGGTTATATCGCGGCTCAGTTTATCGGCGGTTTGGTAGGACTGTTGGTAGCAGCGGGGATTTTGCGAGAAGGGATCGCCGATCGATCGGTAAATTACGTCGTTACTACTCCCGGAGCGGGCGGTGCCGGAATTGCCTTCCTCGCTGAGTCGGTCATTTCCTTCGGTCTGATGCTGATGGTTTTGTTTGTCTCCAATAGCCCCAGTCGAGGACGATATACCGGGTTGTTTGCCGGGTTGTTAATTGCCACCTACATCACCGTAGAAGCGCCGCTTTCTGGTATGAGCATGAATCCGGCTCGGAGTTTGGCATCAGCTATCCCAGCACAACACTGGACGGCGCTGTGGGTTTACTTTACTGCACCTTTGGCGGGAATGTTGCTGGCATCAGAGGTCTACGTGCGATCGCGAGGTCGTAGGTCTGTGCGTTGCGCCAAACTGCACCACGACAACCATAAACGCTGTATTTTTCGCTGTGGTTATCAGCAACGGGGGAAGGAACTGATTTCGTTGAGCGATCGCCTGCCCCAAAACAAACGATAAACAGTCGATTCTTGCATAATGTCTCTCCGCAATAGACGATAAATTGCGTCACCGATCGAGCTTAATTTGGCGGAGACTGATTCAGTTGCTGCTGAAGCTGTTGGACTTCCTCGATCGATAATCCTGTTCCATGTGCAACGGCTTCGACTGATAAACCATCGCGGAGAAAGTTGAGTGCGATCGCCCTTGTTTTCTCTTCCTCTGCTTCTCTCCAGATCGAGCGATAAACTGTAGATTCTTGCATAATGTCTCTCCGCAATCATTCGTGACAAGTTAAGAAAAACTAGGATTTGTCAAGGAGGTAAACAAAACAGGCGAAACTCAGACTAGGAGAATATTTCAGCTTTTAGGTATCTTTATGAGCCGCCGAAAACCCAATCGCGACCA
>JAHHHA010000029.1 GCA_019359615.1 Cyanosarcina radialis HA8281-LM2 | reverse complement strand
CCTGTTTTAAGGCTTTTTGTAATTTTTCTATTTGGGGTGGATGCAGATGATTTTTAGCTGGCATTTCAGTGATTATTTGAATAAATTAACCTTTAATTATACCCTATTTAAATGCTGAACAGCTTATTCATTTAGAATTCTTGCCAGAATATAGTCCCGACTATAACTTAATTGAATTAGTCTGGCATTCGGCAAAAGAATATATTGCTAATCGACTGTTTTCCTCGATAGAAGATTTAGAATATTTGTTGCACCAGCTTTTAAATGAAGGAGGATTGATTATTAAGTGGGGACGAAAACTCAAAAACAAGGGCAATGCTATTATCACAGTTTAAATGTACAACAGCTTATTAGGGACACAATACCTTGCATAAGTGTCAAGTTAACGATCGAAAGCACGATTCGCTAGGGGTTAAAAACCCCTGTCTCAAAGCGAAAGTCCTCTAAAGAGGACTGGGCGATCTGTGGGTAATTTCCTTCCTTAGTCCATTTCAATGGACTTGAACTATAAGCCAGGGGTTTTGAACCCCTGGCGGAGATGGCTGAAGTCGATAGCGCAGTAATGGCTTTAGCTCTAAGTTGACACCAATAAATACCTTGCGCCCCTATTCAAGCTCTTATTTGTCAGTCAGCCTAGATCTAAATCATTGCTGCCAAACAAATACCTTAGCTTCGTATTCTGGTAAATCAACGATGACATTGCCATCTCCAGATTCGATGTCATAATCTCTCGTCCACTCATGCCAAGTACCATCGGCAGGAAAATTAGGAACCTGATAGCCTGCTAAGAAACTATCTGAAAAATTAGCCACCACGACTACGCGAGAACCTTCATCGTTCCAGCGACCGTATGCTAAGACTTTAGCATCAGGGTTTTCGTGGAAGAAATCAATATTTTCAGTATAAAGAGAGTGATTGCTCTTCCGCAAAGCAATTAAGCCTTTGTAGTATTCAAACAACTCTTTATTCAGATCGTTTTGTAGGAGCGTCCAGTCAATCTTAGCTGGGTCAGGAGTTTTGCTCTTATACTCGCCAAACTCTTGGCCCATCCACATCATCGGAACGCCCACCGCTGTCATCAACAATACTGCTCCTAACCTTGCCCGCTTGAAAGCTTCGGCATCAAAAATACCTCGATCGCCTAATTCTACCATCAGACGATTGTGGTCGTGGTTGGTGAGGTAATTAACCACGTTAGTAGCGCCAGGAAAACCTTGTCGCTTGCAATCTAAAACGCTTTTTAATTCCTCAAAATCAAACCCATCGCCGCTAATATGCTTTAATGCGCAATGGTAAAAACTCTCGTGCCAACAACCATCCATCGGCCCTTCTAAACCCGTCATCGTGGGAGTTTCAGGAATATGTTCGGCAACGTTATAAAAAGGTTTGGCACCAGCCACTTTTTTGGTTTCTTCTACAATCCATTTCATGAAATCGTAGTTAGCAATTTGACGGGCGGCATCGTAGCGAATACCATCAATGTGATATTCTTGAATCCAAAATCTGACAGTATCGCCAATAAATCGGCGAGCGGGATAAGTTTGATGGTTCTCGTCGTAAAACTCGTAATTGAATTCTGGCCCCCAGTTATTATCTGGGTCGCGAGGTTCATGATGATACCAGTAATCGTGATCGATTTGAGTCAAAGGACTTGAAGCTTCTGAGTGATTATAAATCCCATCCATAATCACGCGGATACCGCGAGCGTGGCACTCATCGATCAGTCGTTTCAAATCGCCTGTCGAACCGTAACTAGATTCTGTCGCAAAGAAATATCGAGGATTATATCCCCAACTATAATCGCCAGGATATTCTTTCACTGGCATCAATTCGATCGCATTAATCCCTAAGTCACAAAGATAATCTAATTTTTCAATGACGTGCTTGTATTTACCGCGACTCTTCTCATCATCTTCGCCACCAGAAAAGTCAGCTACGTGCAGTTCGTAAATTACTAATTCGCGATCGGCTGGTAAGGGTTTGTCGTCGTGCTGCCATACATACTCATCAACTATTGGCTTGCCATCTTTAATCCGAATTACGCCATTCTGAGTTTCGTTATCTATATCTGTAGCATAAGGATCGACGACATCTACCCACTGGTCTGGCTCGAAAAACCAACTCTTCGATCGCACAGCAAATTTATACTTATAAGTACCGTCTTCTAATTCAACATCGATCCGAAAAAAGCCTTCTTTATCTTTCTCCATTGGGATCTTTTTCCAGTCAGAAAAATCCCCCATAAGCGCAGCTTCTTTGTTATAAGGAGCTAAGAGCTTAAATTCAATTACGTTTGCCATACTCAAGTCCTAAATATGCGATAGGATATACAAAGGATTGTTTCCAATTGTGTTTAACTTACCTCGGTTTTCATGACTTTGTATCTATCTTAGGGTTAGTTCTGGAGATAGATAATGATTCATCCACATTGTTGCTTCAGAGGGAAGTAATTTTAGATAGATTGTTGGATATTAGTTTAAACTAGCAAAGCTAACATAGCTAATTTGGTACTACTGGGAATTAACAACTAGTAGTGTGAGACGAATAAAAGCTTAGCAAGGCTAAGCTTTTACTCAATCTTAACTAATTGATAATTTCCAGTTACCATTTTTTAGCTGCGATCGCCTATTGCAATTGCTATTACATAGTGGTTATAGATCGGGCGATCGCCATTCATAAAACTTGACCGATTACTAGTTATAGGGTAACAAAGCATGGATAATAAACAGCGAGTTGCAGAAGATACCTACGATCCCCATATCGTTCCGGCTGAAACCGCATCCCGTAAAGAAAGAGAAGGGGAAAACTTTAAAAAACTTCCCGAAGAAACTGAAAGCGACCTCGATACTACAGGGGGTTATACAGTAGATAGTGAAGGCTTAGTCAATAACTTTGCGGTAGAACCAGAAATGTATTACGAAGTACCTGGCGATGCGGCCGCACAAGAAGAAGCAGAAAAAGCTGAGCGGGCTAGAGAATTAGCAGATATTCGTGATAATGACGAGTCAGGTAAACTGACTATCGAACACGACGAACGTGGCAAAGGATCTGGCATTATCTAGCTACAAACTGCACTAGTTGCGGGCAAAATGCCCGCAATACTATTTTGCATATCAAGAGGTAATAGTTAAGTCAATACACTTTATTCCTTATTAATTATTGGGGGAAATCATGTCTGCATCAGTTAAAGAAAAAATAAATTCAGATTTGCAAAAAGCTAAATCTGAAGGGCAATTGCGAGCCGATCGAATTCGAGAAATCTTTCGGAGTGCGATGTCGCAAGCCGGAGATGAAATTAAGAAAGGTTCGGGCGAAATTCGCTCGATAGCTTTAGATGCGATCGCTATTCTTTTAGAAAGTTTCCAAAAGAAAGGCAATGATGTCAAAGAAGAGATAACTGCTTCAGTAGAAGGGTTAATCGAAGGCATCAGCCACGAAAAACGAGAATCTATATCTCAAGCTGAAACCGAAATTCAACAGTTACAAGCAAAAATCGATCGGGAAGAAAAAGATTTACAAGATAGCGTCGATCTGGTCCTCAGAGAAGTTGAATCTGCCAGCGAAGAAACTCCTTCCGAATTTCAATCGACCATTAGATCTACTATTGAGTCGATTCAAAATAGCGAAGAGATTGCTCTAATGCGAAAACGATACGCTCAATTACAAGCTCAATTGGCTATTTTACGAGCTAATTTAGCTTCTCGTTACGGCGAACGTTATGAGGAGGTGAAAAAACACTTAGAAACTGCTAAAGCCTGGAACGATAATGCCAAATCTCATATGGCTAATAACGATTCTAGCCAGGTAGAGGATAAGCAGGCAGAAATTGAAGCCAAAATGGGGGAAGTAGGAGTAGCCGTAGCCCGAAAAGAAAAGCAGGTCAAGCAACTGTTAAAAGAGTTATGGCAAACTGTAACCGATCGCGATCGAAAGTAATCCGCTCCCACAATGCCTCAAATCTATAGCAGTTCTAGATCGTCGATCGAAATTCTTGTGGGGCAGGCATCTTGCCTGCCGTGAGACAGCCGGGACGGCTATCCCCCAAATCATGAATGAATTGGTATAGCAGTGTTAGATTACTGGTAGGAATGCGGCATTGCACTCCTACCATATTTTATTAGCAGAAATAAAGCCTAGCCCTACTGAATTGACTATAAAATTGAGAATTTATCGAGATCCAGTCATAGAAAGAACAAAAACGGGCAATTAGCCCGCCGCTTGTTTAGCTATCAAACTGATTCGTTCTCTCTTCATATTTAGCGATCGCCCAAATTGCGTGAATGCTACCAGGAATCCAGCCCAAAATAGTGAGCAGAATATTGATTAGTAGAGTCGGTCCTACGCCAAATGTTAGAAAAACGCCTAACGGTGGGATTAATACCCCAAGAATAAGTCTGAGTAATTTCATGATTTTATCTACCTTTTCTCAAGCTATTATTCACCTCTATTGTGAAAAAATCTTCTCTGCTTGTCTTCTATCTTAAGAATTAGATTTTGAAGGGTTTCTTGTGGGATAGCCCTCTGGGCTGTCCCACGTAGAGAGCTATTCCATAATTTTTTTAAGATGGCTGCGGATATCGATCGGCTGACCAAATCTTCGAGCAAATCTATCTTGATGTAGAGGCAGAAACTCGCTGCAAGCGGGCAAGATAAAATCGATAAGCGTTTTACCAAACTAATGTAACCTATTTTACTAAAGAGGGAAATATGCTCAGCTTTTTACTAACAACCGTAGCTACAGCTTTAAGTCTTTTAGTCGTCGATCTCGTGGTTCCTGGGGTAAATATTGCTACATTTCCGGTGGCTTTAATTGCTGCCGTTGCCGTGGGATTAGTAAATTCTTTTGTCAGACCAACCTTGTCAGTATTATCTTTGCCCCTCAACTTTTTGAGTTTAGGTTTATTCTCGCTGGTAGTTAATGGGATCTGTTTCGCGCTAGCTGCGTTTTTAGTACATGGTTTTTCAGTTCGAGGACCGATCGCCTTCATTCTCGGCCCCGTGGTACTTTCTTTCGTTAACACCTTCTTGAGCAAATACTTGGCTGAGAAAAACCCCGATGTCAATATCAAAACTCAGGCATAAACTGCTAAATCATTACACATCTCCAATAATTCTTGTAAGGTAGGCATCCTGCCTGCCTTTAAGTTTAATTTCTGGAGATGTCTATTGGATGAAATTCCTTGTGGGGCAGGCATCTTGCCTGCCGTGGGACAGCCCAGAGGGCTATCCCACAAAATTGTTTAAAGAATTTCTCGTCGTAAGTAAGGTTGCAGCACCTCTGGTATTTTGACAGTGCCATCCGATTGTTGATAGTTCTCTAACACCGCTGCCATTGTCCGGCCGATCGCTAATCCAGAACCATTGAGGGTGTGAACGAACTTAGTTCCCTTCTTGCCAGCTTCTTTAAACCGAATATTGCCCCGCCGCGCCTGGAAATCTTCAAAATTCGAGCAGCTAGAAATCTCGCGATATCTACCAGCCGAGGGCAGCCACACTTCTAGGTCGTAGCACTTGGCCGCCCCAAAACCCAAGTCGCCAGTACATAGTTCCAGCACCCGATAGGGCAACTTCAAGGCTTGCAAAATGGCTTCAGCATCTCTTACCAAGTTTTCATGCTCTTGGGCTGAGGTACTGGGATGGACGAATTTCACCAACTCGACTTTGTTGAATTGATGGAGGCGGATGAGTCCTCGATTGTCTCGTCCGTGGGCCCCAGCTTCTCGCCGAAAACACGGGGTATAGGCGCAGTGATAAATCGGTAGCTGCGATTCTTCTAAAATTTCATCCCGATACAGGTTGGTCACGGGAACTTCTGCTGTCGGTATCAGCCAGAGGTCGTCTTCAGCGCATTTAAAGCTTTCTTCGGCAAACTTGGGGAGTTGGCTGGTAGCGGTCAGAGATTCGCTATTAACTAACAGTGGGGGGATAACTTCTAAATAGCCAGCTTGAATTTGTCGATCGAGCATGAAACTAATCAGCGCCCTTTCTAGGGCAGCACCAGCCCCCACCATCGCGATAAACCTGGTTTGAGCTACTTTTACCGCTCGATCGAAGTTAATAATTCCTAGTTTTTCGCCGATTTCCCAGTGGGGGAGCAGACCGTCGCTTTCAGGAATATATTCGTCACCCCAGCGGCGGACTTCTACATTATCTTCTTCACTCGCGCCTATCGGGGTAGACTCGGCTGGGAGATTGGGAAGTGCTAATAACAGGGCTTCGATCTGAGTTTTAAGATCTCTTTCCTGGGGTTCGAGTTCGGCCAGTCGAACTTTAATTTCGTTACCCTCATCCTTCAAAGCCTGGACTTCAACAGAGTCAGGTTTTAACCCGCCTTTAATTTTCTGACCGACTAGCTTGCCAATTTCATTGCTGCGAGATTGCAATTGCGATCGCTTCGTTTCTAATTCTCGCTGTTGCTTGTCTAACTCAACTATCGGCCCGATGTCGTATGCACCAGCGCCACGTCTATTCAACCGCTCTCGAACGGCTTCGGGGTTTTCTCGGATTAGCTTCAGGTCTAGCACGGATTTTTGCTGATTTTCTTGAGTCTATTAGGAATTGCGAACTGCGAATTGTTAATTGCGAATTGGTTTGGCTGTCTCCAATCATACCGCTCCAGCCAGATTTCCAGCCTCAAACTTCGTTTTTGAGCCTACCAGTTTGCAAGGCTTTCGGCCTAAAATTTTGGGTAAGTGCCAAACTGGATTTAAAAGCATTTGCGGTTTCAAAGTTAAGGTTATGACATTTTCCCAGTTTTCTTCGCGGTTGCGTCGATTAAGTAACTATTTATTTGCCTGCTTCTTGGGAAGTATCTTGACATTTAATCCCATTCATGGATTGTCAGCCCAAGCAAGCCCGATCGACAATTCAGGTGCGCCCCCTGCGGCCAAGATTCCCGCACCATCGAGCAGTTTTGTGACCGCAGCAGTAAATCGCGTCGGCCCGGCGGTAGTGCGGATCGATACCGAACGCACGATCTCTCGCCGCGTCGATCCATTTTTCGACGATCCGTTGTTTCGCGACTTTTTTGGCGATCGCCTAGTCCCGCAAGTGCCCCAGCAAGAACGGTTGCGCGGTCAGGGTTCTGGCTTCATCATCGATAAAAGTGGGATTTTGCTGACCAACGCCCATGTAGTCGATAACGCCGATAAAGTCACCGTCATTCTCAAAGATGGGCGCACGTTTCCCGGCAAAGTTAGAGGAGTCGATGAAGTGACAGATTTGGCAGTAGTGAAGATTGCTGAGAGCAAAGACTTACCCATAGCTCCGTTGGGAGATTCCGACACCGTGCAAGTAGGAGATTGGGCGATCGCGGTCGGCAATCCCCTCGGACTCGATAACACCGTCACCCTGGGCATTGTCAGCACTCTCAAACGCTCTAGTGCTGCCGTTGGTATCCCCGACAAGCGGTTAGATTTTATTCAAACCGATGCGGCGATCAATCCCGGTAACTCTGGCGGCCCGCTGGTAAACGAGCGGGGCGAAGTCATTGGCATTAACACGGCAATTCGGGCTGGCGCAATGGGAATTGGATTTGCGATCCCGATCGATAAAGCCAAAACCATCTCTGCTCAGCTAGTCAAGGGACAAAAAGTAGCTCATCCCTATCTAGGGGTGCAGATGATTAGCCTGACACCCGAACTAGCCGCAGAAAACAACAGCGATCCCAATTCTCCGTTGCAAGTACCAGAGATTGAAGGCGTTTTGGTAGTACAAGTTCTGCCCAAAAGCCCAGCCGCCGAAGCTGGTTTTCGTCGGGGAGACGTAATCGTGCAAATCGACGGGCGATCCGTAACTACTGCCGAACAATTGCAAAATCTCGTGGAAAACAGCCAACTCGGATCGGTTTTAAAGATCGAAGTCCAAAGGGGCGATCGAACATCAACCTTATCCGTCCGTCCTGGAGAAATGAAAGAAGTTTCTTGACATCCTCCCCCACTAAGCTCAAGCGCGTCGCTATAGTGGGGGATTCCAAATCTCGCGAAATGGATTTTCTATTTCTTAGATTCTTAACTAGGCGCTTTGTGACCATTAGCCCCCGTCAGACCATCTCCACAGACATTTTCTCAGACGATTTGCTCAACCTCCTCCTATCCTCGGTTTAACGGGAGTCCTCTTTTTGCCTTTTAGATAGGAGTTCGGAATTCAGAATTCGGAGTAAACTTTCAGCAAAATTTCTTTACAAAAAGCTGACAATAGCAAATTCCTGGGATATGTTGGAGCGAGACACGCAGGGAAAAATACTTGAGCCTTAAGATTGCTTGCTATTAGCGTTGGCGCTAGCACGTATCGCTCTCTCAAGTCGCGTTTTGGCTGAACTCATAACCCAAATTGAGATAATTCTTTATCGGCTTGGATCTTCTGGATATGAAGTCATAAGTCAGACTAATGAACCATGGATCGAGATTTCCAATGTTCATGGGTCAAGTATTGTGTATTGTCAGATACCATTTTGACCGAGAAGCCAGGAAAGCCATTATGACTCTGAGGGATCTTGCTTCCTAGTGGTCTGTCAAGAATTGACAGATCGCTAGTTAAGGCATCTTAAATTTGGTTGCCGAGATCGATTATCAGCACTACTAACAAGAGAACACAACAACGATCGAAAGTTATAAGTGTTTTATTTCTGTCGATCTAAAGAAGGATTTTTTGTCTAAAAAGGAGATTTGGTCATGATAATTTCTACCTTTGAATTACTGCTTAAGTCCCAATTGCCTTCAGGGACACCAGGTGTCGTCAGTAATTTAAGTCGTAATGTCATTCAGGGTTATTTTCTCACTATTGCCAACCTAAGTGCCGTCGATCTGGCTTTATCCTTGGTTTTTACTACCCGCCTGCCTGGAGGAACAACCTTGGCTGATGTTATTAGTTTCGTTGATACGTCAGGTCTTAATAATTCCCTAGCACCCGTGCAATTGGGGAATAAGATTAGATATTCCCCAATTATCTTACCAATCGAAGCAACGTCACTGTTTATCTTGCAGCCCGTGCCTACTGATGCTGCTATTGCTGCTCTCAACTTTGAAATTCGAGGCTATGTCGATATTTCTCCTTCTTCCTTGTCTGGGATACTTCCACCAGGAGTGCAAATTCAGGTAACGGCAGAACAACGCGGAACCTTCTTCTCTGATGCCAATGCTGCAAATATTGCCGACAGATCCCTCGATCAAATTGCCTATGGACTGACTGTCCAAAATGGTGGACTCCTGACACTAACTTAGTCGTTTCCGATCGTTAAACGAGTGGAGTGTTGAGTGTTGAGTTAATAAATTCTCTGCTCGCGCTCTTGCTCTCTCACAGCGGCAAGCAGATCCGGACGACGCGACCGATTAGTTGCTGTCCTAACCAGGGAGTATTAGCAGAACGACTTTGGAGGGTACGATCGCTAACTTGCCAGGTAGTTTTGGGATCGAATAGCGTTAGTTCGGCTGGATGCGAAGGTGCGATCGCTCTTATCGGTAGTTGCAAGCACTTACTCGGTGCGGTACTCAAAGATCGCCACAATTCTAAAGCCGACCAAGTACCGGGAACTACGAGGTTTTGCCACAACAAGGGTAGGGCTAATTCCAACCCGATCGCTCCGGGTGGGGCTTCGGCAAAGGCGACAGTTTTCTCTTCATAGGTGTAGGGAGCGTGATCGATCGCGATGGCATCAACAATTCCCTCTTTTACTCCTTGGATTAACGCCGTGCGATCGTCTGGGTTGCCTAAAGGAGGCTCTAAGCGCAGATTGGGATTATAGCTGCTTAAGGCATCTGTATCGAGTAACAAGTGCATCCAGGTCGTACTGGCAGTAATTGGCAATCCTTTAGCTTTGGCTGCTGCAATTAGTTCGACGCTGCGGGCGCAAGAGACGCGCATCAAGTGAACCGGAGTACCTGTAGTGGCTACTACTTCTAATAAAGCTGCCAGGGCAGCGGTTTCAGAAATCGCTGGATTTCCAGGCAATCCTAAACGCAAGGATGACGGGCCTTCTCGCATCACCCCATTACTAGCCAATTGGCGATCGCTAACTACGAGCGCGATCGGTTTTTCTAGCGGTTTGAGGTATTCCAATAACCGCCGCAGTAAAGCTAAATTAGCGATCGGCTGTCCGTCCGCTAGCCCGACTACTCCAGCGGCGGCTAACTCGGCTAGCTCCGTCATTTGCTGCCCCTGTATGCTCAAGGTCAAGGCTCCCCAGTAGTGGAGGAGGGGGAGATGGGGAGATGGGGAGATGGGGAGATGAGGAGAAGATTTTTGACTTTTGACTTGGTAGCTGAGCCTGCGATGCCCTGAGCTTGCGATGCCCTGAAGCTCTGCCGAAGGGTCGAAGCTTGACTTTTGACTTATTTGTTCTGTCTGCTGTTGCAATCTCGCTAAACCTGCTGGGTTATCCACTGGGGGTGTGGTGTCTGGTAAGATTGCTAATCTGGTGAAACCTCCAGCCGCCGCTGCTTGCAGTAATGAATCTGTAGTTTCTCGGTCTTCAAATCCTGGCTCCCCGCTGTGGCTGTATAGATCGACTAACCCCGGACCTAAAACCAACCCTTGGCAATCGTAAGTCTTGGTTTCATAGGGATATTCGGAAATTCGATCTCGAACTTCAGCGATCGCTCCATCTGTAATTAACACGTCGGCAATCTTATCAGTTCCCGAAACTGGATCTATTACCCTGACTTGTTGGAGTAGTTCCTTCATAAGCTGGCCGAACGTCGCTCGTTGAGTTGAAAAGTTGCTTTCAATTCCCAACCTCACCTGCGGGCAAAGCATTTAGAAAACCGATTCCGGTTTAGACTATTACAACAAATTGCGACCCGATCTGGTTTTGAGTTTCCCCCTTCCCTCGTAGGGAAGGGGGGTAGGGGGGTTAGGTCTGTCTTTCTATTAAGTGGAGAACTGCTGTAAGTTACTGTCCAAATGCTTCGCCCCTACTTTACAACGCTCCAGCAGCAGTTCGATCGAGAATGCCGCCAGTAATGTGGGTGGTGATATTCATTGCTTGCAATACGGGCATCCCCGACGCACCATGAGGATAGTCGATGACAGTGACACCGCCGTTGCCTTGTTTGATTTTCCAGAAATCGGCTGGTCTTAAACCCAAAAGGTGACAAAGAATAACTTTGTTGGTGGCATCGTGAGCGACTACCAAATAGGTTTTAGTACCGTTAGCTGATAATTGCTGCACCATATCTTCCCAAGCGGCGATCGCTCTGTCCCAAACTTGCTGCAAGTTTTCCCCTTCTGGCATTTGTACCACTTCTGGGGTGGTGCGCCACTTCTCTAATTCCCCAGGATACATTCGATCGATTTCGGCTTCTAATTTTCCTTCCCACAACCCGTGACCGATCTCTCTAAAATCTGGTTGCAATTGTAACTGGATATCGGAGCGATCGCCCAAAATGATTTCCGCTGTCTCCTTCGGACGCAACATCGGGCTGGTAATGGCTGAATCGATCGGCACTGAGGCCAAAAACTCCCCAGCTTTTCGCGATTGTTGCTTGCCCGTCTCGTTGAGGGGTACGTCGATTTTGCCTTGAAACTTGCCCTGACGATTCCAATCAGTTTCCCCGTGACGCACGAGTAAAAAGCGCGGCCCGTCGTGTCCCGGTCGAGGTTTGGGAATGATATCGCCGACATGACTTGTCAGGTTCAAAGACTCTAGCTGCACGGGTTCGCCCCAACCCCCGGCAAAATTCAATACCGTTACGCCACAATTCGATTGCTGGATCGAATGATATCTAGCTGGTGACATCCCTAAAGCAGTGCCGATCGAAGCGCGGTTAATCCCATTGTGGGCCACTATGAGGACAGTACCGCCTCGATCGCTCTGAAGCAACTCTTGCCAAAATAACTCTGCTTGTTGGTAAAGGGCTAAAACGGGAAAGTGTTCCCGCACGCCATTCCCTTCTGGAACCAGCATTCGCAGTTCGTGGGGGCGCTGTTTCCAACACTCATATTCTTGAGGAAATTTGGCTTTTACATCCTGCTTCAACAGATTTTCCCATAGGGGCAAGTCTATTTCCATCAGGTTATCTGCCACAGTTAAAGGCGGTGCAGACGGCAAAAAGGAGAGGACGATCTTGGCTGTATCTTGCGCCCGTTGGAGAGGACTGCTATAAATCGCATCAAATTTAATCCCATTGAGAACAGCACCTAATTTCTCGGCATCAGCCCGACCTTTTTCAGTCAAGATGGAATCATTGCAACGACCTTGGATTCTACCCTGGCTGTTATAGCTGCTTTGCCCGTGACGCACGATAACGACTTTGGTAGCCAATCTAATTTCTCCTCAGAGCATGGGATGTGGTGCGAGCATATTGTAGCTTGCTGGAGGGCGATCGCTCTACCAATTCGCAATTCGCAGTTGGCAATTCGCAATTTACATGGGTTAGCACTGTGGGTTGGCGAGCGATCGGCAAAAATCATGACTTGTGATAGATGCACAATTTGCCACAAAGCCTTCTAATGCAGAATGTTGATTAACTGCAAGCGATCGCCTATGACAGGTATAGTTTTTGAAATCTTGCTCATTCTGCGTAGTTAGAAATTATAGTGAACGCTCCATTCAAACGATTTTTTCTGAAAACGATCGCGACTTTGCTAGCGATCCTGCTGTTCCTTTCTTCAGCAGCAGCACAATCCGAACAGGCAACGGTGCGTCTGGACGGACGAGCGGTATTTCGGGTTGGGGCAGTTGGGGAACTAGATGCGACGGCACGCGCCCGACAAATTGAGCGACGGATGAATCGTTTATTAGAAAATCCAGATGCGATTGCACCGCCTCGGATTGAGCCAACGAATGCGAATACGACCGATCGCGCGATTACGATCGCAGGTGTTCCAGTGGTGACAGTAACAGAGACGGATGCTCGAGATAACCTGACAACAGTGAATGTCTTAGCAACGCAATGGTCGCAAGCGATTGACACAACCTTAGAACGAGCTAGTGAACGCCGACTTTCTCCAGGTGGTCGATTCGCCGCAGAAGTCCAAGCCTCAATTGAAACTGCTTTCGGACGATTAATTGAATCTGCCATTGTTATTATTCCACGCGCCCTTGCCGCCTTTTTGGTGATTGGATTATTTTGGGCGATCGCAACCTTTGTTCGCTGGTTGATGCGGATAATCTTCCGGCGGATCGTAGAAGACCTTACTGTTGAGAATTTGCTCAAGCAAGTTGCTTACTATGCGGTTTGGGTCTTGGGGTTCATCGTGGCGCTCGATGCCTTTGGCTTCGATCCGCAAGCCGTTGCTACAGGCTTAGGATTAACCAGCCTAGCACTCGGTTTTGCCCTCAAAGACATTCTTTCTAATTTCATTAGCGGCATCTTGATTTTGGTGTTGCGTCCGTTTGAGTTAGGCGACCAAATCATTGTCGGGGAAACAGAAGGTAATGTTGAGCGGATTGAGTTACGAGCGACGCAACTCCGCACCTATGATGGTCGAGTGGTGCTAGTGCCTAATGCCGAAGTGTTCGCCTCACGTATCATCAACAATACGGCAGTTCCGATTCGTCGAGGCAGTGTGGCTCTATTCATTGGCTACGATAGCGACCTCCAAAAGGCGATCGGTGTGATTCAAAAAGCGGCTCAAGTAACCGATGGTGTACTAGAAGAACCCGCTGCCTCTGTTCGAGTTCAAGAGCTAGGACAAGACGACATTATTATTGAGGCGCGGTTCTGGACAGATTCGCGGCGATCGGACTTTGTCGCCACCACTTCTCAAGTTAGACAGGCGATCGTTGCTGCTTTGAAAGCATCTGAAATTGGTTTACCAGACCCCGATGTCAGGATATTGATACCTCGTCAGCCAGAGCGATGGCAAGCCGCACTGAAGAATATGAATGCAGATTTAAGCCATAACGATTAAATCAATCAGCTTTGCAAACAGTGGAGGTAAGTTATTCCTCATCCTTTTCTTGTTGCTCCGCTGTATCCATGTGCTGTTCAATAGGTGTGAGTACGCGAAATGTCAAATAGTTAATAGCACTCATCAAAACTGCGATTTCGTAATGAGCATAGGCTACCGCAGCCCCAAGCGCACCAGTTGTCCAGATACTTGCTGCTGTTGCGGTTCCTTGCACCGTGCCGTTTCCTTTGAGAATGGCTCCCCCTCCAATGAATCCAATACCGCTCATTAAACCTTGAATCACTCGTGCTTGGGCATCTGCTTCTGCTCCAATCGAGGCGATCGCAACCAACACGTAGCCGCAGCTAGCTACAGCAACCAATGGAAAGGTACGCAATCCTGCCGTTCGAGTAGTTCGTTCCCGTTCCAAAGCGATCGGTAAAGCTAGCACAAAAGCAATTAGGACTTTTAATAAATCAGTGAAAAATAGTTCCCAACTAAATCTTAGATCTTCCATCGATTAACCCTTGGTCTGAAGTGCATATGAGATTTACAGACATGATTTCGAGGATGAATTAGACCTGGCATATGCTGTCATGGCGGCAGTTGAAGCCAGAGGAGAGTTAAATCGATCGCCTAAAAAATCAACTGGCTAGGACAACACCGTATCTTCGTCCTTCATAACAAAAAATCGGGAAGGGTTGCAAGCTTCCTTCCCGATCGCTAACTTATTGGCTATTGCCTGTTGCCAAGCAACTCGATGTTATTTAGTAATTCTCAAGTCTTGGCTTAAGGTGATATCTAAGTCGGAGTCGGGATCGATCGCGATTAGATCGACTCGATTGCGACCCAAGAACAATCCGATCAAAGCGCCAACACCGCCGCCACCTAAAACTTCTTCAGTAGCGATCGCTCGATCGCCTGTTACAGCCGCAATTGCCGCTGCTGCACCAGCACCCAATACAGCGCCTTTGATGATCGAACCAGTGCTAGCCCCTTTCCTGATGGTTTCGGTTTTAGTCACTGGTTTAGAAGTACCAGCGATCGGCATCTTCCGACCGTCGGCCATCACTAAATTTTGGGCCACAAACTGAGTTCCACCACCTTGAGCAGGCTGTAACTCTCCTACTACCTCAGTATTAGCTGGGATCAGCAATATCCCATCGGCAGTAGAGATGTTAGCATCCACTATCAGCGTTAGAGGTGCTTTTTCATCTGGTGTCACCAGGATTTTTTCTTTGTTGTATTTAACTGGGATAGTCCTGCCAGAGGGAATGATGAAGGCAGTTCCCCCCGTCGGCGGTGTTGTACCGGAGAGAGAAACAATATACTCCGAGTTAATTGCTTGTGCTTGCCCGGAATTAACCAAAGCTTGGTAGATGAAAGCTGCTACCTCTGCTCTCGTAGCATTCCGAGCGGGTCTGAGGAATTTTAGATTGGGATAGTTGACGACTAACTTCTTCTCGGTAGCCGCAGCAATGGGATTGCGAGCGTAGTTACTAATTTCCGAGGTGTCGTTATAGTAATCTAAAATCGTAGCGGTAGTGCCAGTAGGAGTATAATTCAGTCCGCTAGCTAGCGAAACTAAAACCTGCTCGCGAGGAATTCTTTGATTGGGGTTGAAAACATTGCCTGGATAACCAGATAAGAATCCGATTTCGTAAGCTTTGAGAATGGCACTGCTCGCCCAGTAGTTAGATGGGACATCGGAAAATCTTACTCCCTCGCGCACTTGATTTCTGTTGAAAGCCTTACTAATCATGGCCGCAAATTGAGCGCGAGTTACCGGATCTTCCGGTTTAAAACTACCATCAGGAAATCCTTTGATGATATCGTTTGCTGCTAGAGCGGTAATGAAATCCTTAGCCCAGTAGTTAGATGGTACGTCAGAAAAATTAGTCGATTGGGTAGTGCTTTGGGCAACCGCAGCCGTTGGAGTTATTAGAGGTGCGATCGTGGGCGCAACCGTGCCTGTTGTCACTCCTAGCGCCATCAGCAAAGCTGTTCTCGATCGCCAACGATTGAATTTAAACATCGATTTCGTGCTCCTCGAAACACCGTTATTTGACTAAATAGACATCTAAATGAGTAAAAATGTTTCCGATTTCAGCCAAAATGATTTTAAATGTCATTTTTGCACATAATTTAGTTAAAATCAAAACCTTGCAATCTCAGTTAAGTCGATCGCCCTTACTTAGATCTAGGCGGCAATTAATTCCAATTAGTTGCTGGGCAAAAAATAAATCTATCGATCGAACCATCGCTGGAGAATGATTTACTCTTTTTTTTAGATTTACAGAGGCTCGATTTTAAAAATACGATCGCTCTAGCCGATCGATCCTCTACCGCTAGTAGAGTTTTTGCTTAGCCTTGAGACTTAAAGAGATAGTAGTATAAGCACCTAACTAAGAAATTATTAACTCTTTGAGTCGCATTACCTTTAGGCAAAGTGGCACCATGAATTTCAGCCAGCACCGCCAGGGTTTGAAAACTCCTGGCTAATAGCTCAAGTCCATTGATGTCGAAGCAGTTATTCCTCACACCTTACCCAAAAACGAGCCGATAAATTGGTAGGAATTGTCGGTTTCTTGAAGAAAAATCGAGAGGCGATCGAATCTATCGGTCGAAGCATCTTGCAAATCGCTGGTTGGAACCCGCCTCAGTTGCCTGGTGCTTGAAAGGCATCTGCTGTGGGAAGATAAATACTATGCAAAAGTCGGCGCGTAGCGGGAAGATGCCAATAGCAGTATTTATTTAACAATGGAAACAAAGATCGTAGTTGTGGCTAATGGTAAGGGTGGCGTAGGTAAAACCACAACCACCATGGCATTAGCAGGTATTTTGGCAGAAAAATCCAAAGTTTTAGCTGTAGATGCAGATGCTCAAGGGAGTCTTTCTTGGTGGACCGAGCGTAGCGAACGTGACATCGGCTTCGACCTCTGCCAAGAAACCGATCCCAAAAAACTCAAGCAATTGCCCCAAATTGAAGGGTACGATTTAGTAGTGGTAGATACACCGCCAGCGTTACGCTCGGAAGCATTAGCAGCGGTACTAGCGATCGCCGATTATCTAGTTTTGCCCACCCCTTGCGCCCCGATGGACTTAGCCGCACTGATCGAAACAGTAAAAACAGCGGTGATGCCCATAGGAGTTCCCCATCGAGTGCTACTGACTAAAGTAGATGCCCGCTGCTTGGGCGAGGCCCTAGAAGCGCAAAACACGCTAATGCAGTTAGGTATTCCCACCTGCCATGCTTTTATTCGCGCCTATAAAGCTCACGAACGAGCCGCACTGGAAGGTTTACCGATTAGTCAATGGCGGGGAAAGAACGCCCAAGAAGCCAAAGCTGACTACCGCCGCGTCGCTGATGAATTACAACGTGATTGGAGGGAATGATGGCTACTAGAAAAAATCTGCAAGATATGATCCGCCAAGAAGGGCAGAAATTAACTACTAAACCAGCAAATGCTGCTCAATCATCTAATGGTAGTAAATCTGTCGAGTCGAATACACCTGAAACATCACAGAGCGAAGATATGACTAACTCAACTCCTGCTAAACGAAATCTTACTAAAGCCGATTTAGAAACCACAGTAATGGAGTTGACAACTAAATTAGAGCAAGCTACCAAACGAGAGAACTCTTTACAAGAGCAAATAACGGCTTTGCAAACAGATTTGTTCGAGCAAAAAACGCACATAGAAAAATTAGAGCAATCTAACCTAAAATCTGAGTTGGCGGAGGCTAAAAAAACTGCTTTAAAACTAGCAGAAGCTAACTCAAAATTGACTGAAGAAGTGAAGTCGCTAAAAAAAGAAAATCAAGAACTAAAAGTCAAAGGACACATTCGTCCAGTTGAAAAACACTCGGATGAGGAAACCAGGAAATCAACTGATTTTGCCAAGACCAGTTGGTTGCTATAACTGCTCGATCGATCCATTTATGCAGATTTATGAGTTCGTTTGGAACTACGATCGACGATATCAGCAGTTCATAATGTTTAATTTTGCGGCAGCAGATTAGTAGCGGAGGCGATCTGATGAACTACTTTGTGCGACTGCTAACCGGAGTTCATAGGCAAGGGTGGTTTGGCTTGGGAGTGTTGGTAACAATCTGGTTATTGACGGGGGAAAGTGCGCTCGCCCATCCCGAAAACGACTCTGCTGTTCTCGATCTCCTCAACCATGAAAATCTGACTCCCAGCTTGACTTTAGCAGGATTAGGGATTGCTTTCTTGCTAGGTGCGGGCCATGCCCTTTCACCAGGACACGGGAAAACCATGGTAGCAGCATATCTAGTCGGATCGAGGGGAACGGCTTTAGATGCCGTGCTTCTCGGTTTTGTCACGACGATCGCTCATATGCTAACTGTATTCCTGCTGGGATTGGTAGCTTTATTTGCCTCCCAATACGTTTTACCAGAGCAACTATCTCATTTTTTAGGGCCGATCGCGGGTTTAACGGTTTGTGTTGTAGGTTGTTGGCTGCTGGTTAAATACCTCAAGCACCCATCTGATTCAGATTGCCACCATCACCATCATGAAGGACAGCCCGGAGGGCTATCCCACAAGATAGAACTGCATTCCCATGACTCGCATACCCATACACACACTCAATCTGAAAGAAAGCTAGGCTCGCTGATTGCTATGGGAGTTGCTGGCGGAATTATTCCATGTCCTTCGGCACTGGTGCTGTTACTAACAGCGATCGGATTAAATCAAACTGCCTATGGAATGTTCTTAATCGGTTCGTTTAGCTTAGGACTATCTGCTGTTTTGGTAGGGATCGGTTTGGCAGTTCTCTATGCCCGCCAGTGGCTCAATTACTTACCTGAAAGCGGCAGGATGAGACGATACCTACCTGTAATGAGTGCGATCGCCGTCATTATTACTGGGGCAATCTTAACCGCTTACTCTGTATACTCTGTTTAGCAAGTATCGATCGTTCGCGATTCATTGTTCGTTAGACCTGTTGCACGATCGGTCCTAGTAGATAGCGGCAGAAATCAAGCTACCATTCCCAATCGCTAGAAAGTTGATGCCATCAACTGCTTGGTGCAAGCTGCATGACGAGGTTCCCTCGCCGCGACTTGCATCCGCTGCTTGGTGCGCTTGCTTGCGGAGGAAACCTCCGCGCAGCGCATCCGCTTTTTGACTTTTGACTTTTGACTTCCGCGTAGCGGTTCTAGTTATCTCGACCTTCCATTACGCCAACGAGAGATTGTAAGTCAAAATCGCGATCGCGTCCGCTCAAACAAATACCAGAACTAACTACAGTCAGGTCGTTTTTAGCGATCGCGCAAGTATGGCGATCCCCATCGGCAGTCGTCCATTCTACTAACCAATGGTCGTCGCGATCGCGGAATTCTTGCAATTCGCCACCTCCTTGCTTTAATGCTTGTCGCAGGCGCTTCTCATCCCGCTGCTGCTGCCTTTGGCTTTCAAACTCTTTTGCTTTGTAAGTTGCCAAATGATAGACCGTTCGCATCTCTGGCGTGATGCCTTTGAACTGTAAAGATTCGGTTGCTGTTAGTTGCTGCATTTGCTCTCTCAGTCGATCTGCTACCAACGGCTCGGCGCGTCGATCTAGCTCGTCGAACCACCAACAGCCGCCATCCCAACGAGCAATGATGGGTTCAAATGCTACGGCTTCAGTGACAAGATGCACTGGTACGGGTTTGGCAGCACCCAAGCGTTGCTGCATATCAGACTCATTAACTGGGTAAGCCAACCAAGTTCTTCTCTTGAGGACGTAAGCTAGGCGCAAGCGCAGAGGTTTGAGCAATTGTAAGTATTCAGCAACTTGCGGCAAACTCGGTTCTTCTATTAACCGAGCAGTTTTCTCGTCTGATGGTTCAAATATCCCCCAGCCTTCAAAGTCACGCGGTTGCGGTGCGAAAGTATATACTATGCCTCCTACAGAGGTGCGCAGTCGTCCGCCGCGCACGCAGGGGGCAATAAACTGAGTGTAACGTAGCTGTTGCTCTCGATCGGCTATTTGATTGATTAACTTGCGAATATCAGCCATGTGACATCTCTCGACGCTAACGCAAAGCTTATAGCGCGTGGCTCTCTTAAGATTGCTGCTTAAGCCTGCCTGCACTACGCCACCTATCTAGGTCGAAGACCCGTGGCAGTAAGACTTCACAGGCAATTTCTTGCCTCCGATTGTCCACGGGTACTACGGTTGCTGAAAGATGTCCGTGCGACGGACATCTCGCCACCTCTACTTTTTCCCAGCCTCGAATCAACACCATTTGAGCCGCTGCGCTATCCCGATGACAAGTATAATCGCACTCTCGACAATGATGCACTCGCACGCTCAAGTCTTTGGGTCTATGGGCGCTACAGTTGGGACAGGTTTGGCTAGTACCAGAGGCATTTACCTGGGCAAAATAAGCCCCACGCTTCCAGCACACTCATGCGAGAATCGAAAGGAATTGCCCAAAAGCTGCATCTAGACAATTTTTTCGCAGCATTCCTCTAACTAATCCTTTATCTACGTTAGCAAAAATTACAGGCTACGATAAATATATATTGTCTGGCTCCGTACCTACGCCAGGCCGGCCTATCAGGAGAGACTCATTGCCAGCAATCGAGCGCGTTACTCTCTCGGCGGACAAGCTAAATGAGAATCCATATTGCTAGGCTGAAGCAAGCGTCAGTCAAAAAATCTGCCGAACTCAGGTTGAATCATGGTGCCTTCCGGCCGCTTATATTTACTTTTACTATTGGGAATGGCGATCGCTATTGCCCTGTCGGATATTTTCAACGTCGAAGTTGGCATCCTCGCGGCGTTAGTATTTGATGCGGTAATTCTAGGATTGATGGCAATCGACGGACTGCAAGCGCGGAGGAATCGGGTGGAAGTCAGCCGCCATCCTCTAGGAAGATTATCGATCGGGCGCGAGAATCCTGTCACGCTGTCGGTTAAATCTGGCAACCATCCAGTCCAAATCCAGGTTTGCGATAACTACCCTAGAGATTTTTGGGCATCTAAACCATTATTAGAAACTCTTTTGCCTGCTAATACCACTCAAGAATTTACTTACAACGTCTCGCCGTCGCAGCGGGGCGAGTTTGCTTGGGGCGATATCCAAGTCAGACAGTTGAGTCCGTGGGGATTGGCTTGGGCTGATTGGAAAGTTACTCAAAGTCAGAAAGTGGCGGTTTATCCAGATTTAGTCGGATTGCGATCGCTCTCGATTCGTCTGACGCTGCAAAATACTGGTACGATGCGTCAATCCCGCCGTCAGGGAATCGGCACGGAATTTGCCGAATTGCGAGAATATCGCTTGGGTGACGATCCGCGCTTGGTCGATTGGAAAGCTACCGCCCGCAAGTTGGGGGCAATTCCCACAGCATCTTTACAGGTACGGGTGTTAGAACCGGAACAAGAGCAAACCTTGATTATATTACTCGATCGCGGACGGCTGATGACGGCGCGGGTAAAGGGTTTGAAGCGGTTTGACTGGGGCTTGAATACTACTTTATCTTTAGCGCTGGCTGGGTTGAGTCGAGGTGACAAAGTGGGCGTGGGCGTGTTTGACAAGGAGGTTACTACTTGGATTCCCCCGCGCTACTTGCCATTTTGCGTCACCCTGCGCGATCCTTTAGTCGATGCGATCGCCTCCTCGCCTACGGCCGATGTTAAAGGTGCTTATAGTCGCGCCGTAGCTTTAGATTTACTCGCTCAGCGTCAAGTGGCTTTTGCTCGGTTGCAGCAAAAAGGGGTGTTAGTATTGGATGCGCCAGCGGATAGGATTAGCGAACAGTTAGTCGATCGATATTTGCGATTGAAGACCCGAAATCAGCTTTGATCGGATTGAAATCAAAATGATATTAGCTCCCTTCCTTTATATGGAAGGGGGCTGAGGGTTAGGTTGGTATTGGACTTAACTAAACCTCTACAGTGAGATATTTAGAGGTTGGAACACTGATCTTCCTTAGTTCCTTGGACAATATTGCTGCCTCCAGTAGGTGCAGGATTGTTCTCCTTGCACTGCAAATTCCCGTTAATCCGGTTATTCCTAATCGTCAGCCCGCCAAGATTTTGGAATGCCTGGAGACTGCCACCGATTTGGTTGCCGTTAGCCGTTAGTTGACCTCGGTTTTCAATCAACTGTAAGTCACCATTAATCTGCGAACCATTAATGTTAGCTGCTACGCTGTTGCTACCTGCTACACCTTTGTAGAGTTGGATGCTGCCGCCAATAATCGATCTAGTATTAGTAGTTGTGTTACGACTAACCACAACCGATCTGGCACCCTCAGCTTGAATATCACCCACGACGCTCACTCCAATTGCTCGCAGGGCAGCATTAGACTCAACCTTAATAGTCCCTTGTACTGTCGTGCCATTCAAAGTGCAGGTGCCGTTAGTCGGTACTTTGACGTTAACCACAGTGACAGCGCCTATAGTACCCTGGCAAACGGTTTCTTCAGCTAAAACGCTGGGCGCTCCTGCTACCACACCAACGGTACTCAAAACAGCGATGGCAGACAGATGAATATTTTTCACGATTTGAATTTCTCCGATTGTTAATCATTGCTTCGTTGCTAAAATATAGAATCTCAATCGAGAATTAATTCTTCATGAATTTTAGATGAGAACTTTTTCATGTTCGCCAGCGAGCGCTTCTATTTTATAAATGTGGAAAAAATAAAATAATTTACGATTAGCATAAATGTTGCATAGAAAGGAATAGCAAGCAATTTTAGTATCATTTTTAATTTTGAACTGCCTCAATTTCAAATGTTAGCTAGTCGAGCGATTGAAGCATCAACATAATATTTTGTCAAGCAACTAAATCAATTTAATATTACGATTTAAGGAATGTGGGTGACGTTGGAGGGCAAGACGCTACGGGATGCAACTTCTTCGATCGCAAATCAGTCATAACTCCCGTTTTTCTGCCTGAAAGTATAGTTTTTCGGGCGCTCGATCAAAATAATCAAACATGAGCGCGACTTCTATTCTCTGTTGATTTTATCTCCCTTGCTTTGACAAATCTGAAAATCATACCCTTGTAAGGGACACAGGGGGTGAGGGCTGACTGCCCCTGTAGAATCTGAAGCTAGACTTGCTGCTGTGGGTTACGGTGGACAGACAATTGATACCAAATCCGGTTTACAAAACCGTCTTGACCTCAAAGGAGCCTCCGGCTCCCCTCTCCCAAGGGAGAGGGGTTGGGGGTGAGGGCTGAATGGATAGTATGAAAATCGGATTTGGTATGATGAGTTAATTGCACGAAAGATCGCCACCTAACTCACCCTACTGGTGTGACTGTCTCCCCTCTTCTTGCAGGAGAGGGGCTGGGGGTGAGATCAACTTCTAATTTGCTGCGACCAAATTCTAGTCGGCAATCCCCACACGTAGATGAACCCTTCAGCCGCCTTGTGGTCGAATAGATCGTCTGCCCCATAGGTGGCCAAAGATGTCGAATACAGAGAATTATCTGACTTGCGCCCGACGATCGCGGCATTGCCTTTAAACAGCTTCACCCGCACCGTACCGGAGACGCGCTCTTGAGTCTTTTGAACGAACGCATCTAGAGCCGCTTTTAGGGGGCTGTACCACAAACCGTTGTAAATCATTTGGCTGTAAGTTTCTTCGATTCCCCGCTTGTAATGGGTCACATCGGCAGTCAAAGTCAGGCTTTCTAGATCCCGATGAGCCGCAATTAACACCAACAAGGCAGGCGTTTCGTAAATTTCTCGCGACTTAATCCCCACTAGGCGGTTTTCTAGCATATCGATCCGCCCGACTCCGTGGTTCCCAGCTAGCTGGTTGAGGCGATCGATCAGGGCTACTGGGGCGATATTTTCGCCGTTGAGAGCGATCGGAATGCCTTTTTCAAACCCAATTTCGACGTATTCTGGCTCGTCAGGCGTATCGGCGATCGCCTTGGTCATGGCATATACTTCTTCTAGCGGTTCCGTCCAAGGATCTTCTAGCACTCCCGCCTCAATGCTACGTCCTAACAAATTGCGATCGATGCTGTAAGGCGAAGATTTTTTCACGGGAGAAGGGATACCAAAGCGTTCCCCATAAGCGATCGTTTCTTCGCGACTCATTCCCCACTCTCTCGCTGGGGCTAAAACTTTTAAATTGGGATTCAGGGCGGCGATGGCAACATCAAACCGCACCTGATCGTTACCCTTACCCGTACAACCGTGAGCGACTGCATCTGCACCATATTTTTCAGCGGCTTCCACCAACAGCTTGGCAATCAGGGGACGTGCCAAAGCTGTAGATAGGGGATAGCGATTTTCGTATAAAGCATTCGCTTGTAAGGCACAGAAAGCATAATCTTTAACAAAACTCTCTTTAGCATCAGCCACCAGGGATTCGCTAGCCCCCGATTTTAGAGCTTTTTCCCGAATTGGTTCTAGTTCGTCCCCTTGTCCCAGATCTGCCGCCAAGGTAATGACTTCTTCCACCCCCCACTCTTGTTTGAGGTAAGGAATGCAGACAGAGGTATCAACCCCACCGGAGTATGCCAGTACGACTTTAGTAGCGCGACCCATCGATATTTTATCCCCGCAACCCAACGAGTCTTTATTATGCAACTAATCCAGGCTGATTCTTTGTCAGACATGGACAGATTTCTCACCTTTATGCCCCTTACTGATACTTCCAAGCGGCAAACCAGGAGAAGCCCTAAACGCTTTTTTGGGCCAGTCTGAGGAAAAATATCCGATCGAAAATCGATGCATTGGGGTCAGGGCTGCTTACAAATCAAATTATGATTGCTATAGATATAGTGTCAATCGGTATTAGCGATCGAATTTGTTATTAGTTGCAATATTTTTGCAAAGTTATGGAGTCCTCTTTAGAGGACTTTCGCTTTGAGACAGGGGTTTTGAACCCCTGTCGGAGCGAGCTTTTGACCTTTAAGTTGATACCAACGAATGCTTTGCCTCCCTAGAGAAAATTTATATGTGGCAGGTATGCGATCGAAATGAGATTCAGCCATCAAGACACTTGATTTTCATCGAAGTGCCTTGTGTTTGCGACTAACTATGACGAGCTAGTGAGAAAATTTATTTAAGCTCTAGTCACACATAGTAGTTGGTGACTACCTCGTAACTAGTCGTTGACAATAATCGAGCCAACAGAAGATTTATTGCCACCCCCACTCGGTGGAATTTGGCAAAAGACGGTATAAGTGGTAATCCCAGATGACAGCCCAGATGACCAATTATACTGGGGAACTTGATGAAACCACCACGGGTTATTGTTAGGTAGCGTAGCCCAGGCTGTAGTGTGGTAGGCAGTAGTTCCAAACGGATAGTTACTATTAACTCGGCATCTTAACGGCTGAGCCAGATTCTGTGCCGCATAGTAAACCCTGATGGTTGCCCGATAATTTGAAAACCTGGTAATTGGGCAAACAACATACAAGTATTTAGTCGGGTGATTGTTAATAACTGCTCCATGCTGGGAATAAGATAAACTTTCTTGCCCTGCTAGACTGCTATCGGTCAGAGCTTGACCGTGAAGCTGACAAATCGTTCCTGGTAAAACTTGTCTGACTTCTGCACTAGCTACAGATGGTAAAGCCATAACTCCAACGGTGGGGATTAAAAGTAGAAAGCTAGCTAAGCTAAATTTGCGATTGTTGCGTATCATTTTGTTTGCTCCTTGAATGTGAATTTGTTTGGCATATTTCATTTATATTCACTGCCAAAGATTCAAGCCATACATAAAAAATCAGGAGTTAAATGTCTGGGAGCAAATCGCACGTTATTTCGGTAAGTAAAAGCTTTGTTAATCCTGCATTTGGAGTTTTTGAGTTTGGGTAGCGATCGACAACAAAACAAACATTGTGGCTTGATGTCTGGAAATGTCAGGTCAAAACAATTCGCAATTCTCAATTAATTCCAAGCCCGATCGCGCAGCGCGGCGCAGCCTGTGGCAGAACCGAGCTTGCCCTCACTCTGTCATCTTTTACCTGGAAGTAAAAAACAGATTGTTAATTATTATTTACAAATCCCTTATTTAGCTGGATATATATGTTATTAAATAAAGAGTTAATTATATAATTGCTACATTTAGTCTTAAACTAAGACTAGTTTTAGCCAAACGCGATCGATACTTGCTGCGTAAAAGCTGCGTCAAGGCAGCTACAGCCATCCTCGATCGGCTCTTAACCTCAAAGCAGATCTTCAAAGCTGGGTTTGAGGAAGAGCTACACAAAGAGGATAGAAAGGTTTTACAGGGGGTGAGCTTTGTAACTCTTGGCCTGCGAGTGGCTAAGAGTAGGAACGACTTCGGTTCTCAAAACAAAGCTAAAAATAGAGAGGAGGACACGTGCGATACGTCAGAAAACAGTATGGCTGGTTTTTTGGCGGGCTGATTTCCTATTTAATGGTGGCATTACTTTTTGTCACCATGCAGGGCATTAAGACCTCAGCCCAGGTGGTATTCACCAACCCAACTTATTCCAGCCCGATTGCCATGTCAGCAGATAACAAGCTGGTGTGGTCTGTCAACCCAGACACCGACACAGTTTCAGTTATCCGTACTGACACTAACGTCAAAATTAGAGACATTACGGTGGGAGACGACCCGGAAAGCGTGGCGCTCGATCCTACCAATACCTTTGCTTACGTGGCCAACCCGGCTAGCAATAATGTCACCATCATCAAAATTACTAACGCCAACCCAGCGACCTTTGCCGCTGTGGTGGAGAAAACCGTGACCACGGGGGCCGAACCGTGGAATATCGTAGTTTCGCCTGATGGCAAACGAGTCTTCGTGGCCAATAGCGTTCAGGACACGATTACGGTAATCGACGCGACCACCCGCAACGTTATCGGTAACGTCGATCTCAAGAATAGCTTGTGCAACGATCCCGATCGCAAGCGCCACTTCCAGCCGCGCGGTTTGGCAGTGAGCAAAGATAACACGCGGTTGTACGTTACCCGGTTTTTATCTTTTATGAGAACTGGTGGCCTTCAAGCTAGAGATGGCGACAGGTTAGGTGTAGTTTGTCGGCTGAACATCAACACTAGCTCGGCCAGTATTGCTGGTTACGTTCCAGGGAAGCTGATAGCTTTAGTCAGACAAAACACTGGGTTCAACGATCCCAATAACGTCGCTACTCAAGCTTTCCCCAACCAACTGCAAAGCGTTGTCCTGCGGGGGACGAATGCTTATTTGCCTAACATTGCAGCTTCACCTACAGGGCCGTTGAAGTTCAACGTCGATACTCAGGCGTTCGTCAACCGGATCGATGCCACTAACGCTACCGAAGTTGATGGCGGTGCGATCAATATGCACTTAGGCGCTCGCAACCCCGAAGGGTTTAAGAAGAAATTATTCTTTGCTAACCCTTGGGCGATAGCCTTTACCACCCAAAGTGGCGCGGGCACCGCCTATGCCGTCTCGGCTGGTAGCGACTTGCTGGTTAAGCTCAACGTAGCAGCCAACGGCGTTCTCAGTAATACAGTGGATGCCGACACCACCCGGTATATCGACCTCAACAACCCAGCTAATCCTGCTACCAGCGGTGCCAATGCTGGCAAAAACCCGCAGGGCATTGTCATCAACGACAAAGCTATAGGTACTGCTCCCGCTGGCACCAGAGCTTACGTGATGAACTTTGTTTCTCGTAACGTCTCGGTAGTTAACTTAAATAACGATTCAGTTCTCAAAGTTATCAAAACTGCCAATCTCCCAACCCCGAATTCACAAGACGAGCGCACCCATGTAGGTGCAGAGATGTTCTTCTCATCGCGGGGTAACTTTTTCCGCCCAGCAGGTGCGACCGTTTCTACTCAAGAGCGACTGTCATCTGAAGGCTGGCAAAACTGCGCTAGCTGCCACTTTAAAGGTTGGACTGATGGCGTGATTTGGTCGTTTAACACCGGGCCGCGGAAGTCTGTACCGCTCAACAGCACTTTCAACCCCAATAACAAAGCTCAACAGCGCATCCTCAATTACTCAGCGATCTTCGATGAAGTTCAAGACTTTGAGGGCAACATTCGTAACGTTTCTGGACCCGGGCCGTTAAACGCTCAAGGAAAACCACCAGCTAACTGCGCGTTTCTGCCACCACCATCCCCACCAAATACAGTCGGGACGAGTAACTTCGATCCCAATCATGGTTTGTTAATTGGGGATAACAATAACGTTAACTTCGCACCGTGCGCGCTGCCAACCTTAACAGGTGGGGCAAATGCCAATCGCAAGCAACTCTTAGTCGAGCCGCCTGGTAGTTTCGCTAACATCAACGCGCTCGATGCCTTGAAGGAATGGGTGCAGTTTGCCGTCCGCACACCAAACCGGCCGCTAACCACAGGCGAGCTAACCACTGGTGGCGGCAATCCTACAGGGGGAGCCAATCCAGCCGATGTGACTGCTGGGCGTACTTTGTTCGCTCAGGCTAAGTGCAATACTTGCCATCGCACGGGTTTGTGGAGTGCTAGCGTGAAAAACTTCGCTTCCCCAGCCGCCGCAGCTATAGTTGACAACGAAGTTGCTGCTGGTGCAAACCCCGCTCAGTACCTGTTCAACTTTTTGCGCGATATTCAGTCGTTCGACTTGAATACCCCGACGGCAGGAGGTCGGAATATCCCCGGCCAGCCGCTAGTTGGTGCGCTCGAAAAAGACCAAGCAGGACTGAACCCGCTCGGTAAAGACCACGATGGCGACGGCAGAGGCGATGGCTTCAACACTCCGTCTCTGTTGGGCATCCACAACTTGCCGCCTTATTACCACAACGGGGCGTGCGAAACTCTAGACTGCGTTCTGGCCGACACCGTTCACCGGACAGCCGGAGGCGCGGTTGGAGATCCGCTGGCAACAGCAGAAGCTCAGAGGAAGGTGCGGGTTTTCTTAGAGTCAATTGATGCTAAAACTGTGCCTTTCTCCTAAGTCATACGCAATCCGGTTCTCATACCATCCATTGCTGCCCTCACCCCCAACCCCTCTCCCAAGGGAGAGGGGTGCCGGAGGCTCCTTGAGGTCAACACGGTTTTGTAAACCGGATTTGGTATCATACGAAATCCGGCTTTTAAAAGCAGGAATCCAGCCCTCACCCCTTCCCCTCTCCCAAGCTTGGGAGAGGGGTGCCGAAGGCGGGGTGAGGGCAAACCAACTTTTGCTAAGCGGATTTGGTATCAGGATGAATTCGAGCTAACCCAAAATAGCTTCTGTTCGGGGTAGGCAATGCCTACCCCCATTTTGTATGGGCATTTTTACCTGCGCCAATGCAATACTCGTTCTTTGACTGGATTGCTAAATGGGCGATTTTCGGCTGTAGAACGGGCAAATTCGGTTTTGATCTGATAGTACCAATTAGCTTGAGTATCGGCATCATCGATTAGCATTAAGGGGGGATTGTACTGCAAGCCTATTTGCTGTTTGACTACCATTTCCCTGTCCTGGTTGAGGAACGTGCGAACAAATGGTAACAAAATCGGCTTGAGGGCTGTAAACCAGGGCAGAGTGGTATAGAAAGATGTAGTTACTTCTGTTTCTGTTTCCGAAATCGGCGTAATGGTCGTGAGGTTGCATACCCGATGCTTTTTAGTAGTAAGCTGTTCGATCCTCACCCCAGGTAGTTGAAAAGAGATTTCTACCTCCGGCTCTTTACCGATCAAGTTGTAGAAAAATGTTGGTCGCTCCAGTTGATGCCGCTTCATGGTAAAGCCATAGGTCGATGGGATAAAGGCTTTGATTTCGTCAGATAGAACGACATCAGTATTCCACCACCAGGCGCGATGGACGAATGGGACGTGGGCTGGGTCCATCAAACCGACTACGGCATGGTCGATATAACAAGGAAAGCGCATAATTTCGATCGCCTGATAGCAGCAATCGCCAAATCCAGGCACTAAAGGAACTTCCATGTCTGGTAAGTCAATATTGGCTTTAGTTTTGGCAGGCATATAAATCCAGATATTGCCCTGAACTTCCCGTACTGGGTATTGTTGCACTCGAATTCGTCCCAGATCTTCGAGGGATTGATTGCCATTGAGCGCCGGAATCGCCGTGCATTTCCCTGTCGGATCGAACCGCCAGCCGTGATAGCAACATTCGATTTCTCGACCGTCAAATCTGCCTTCGCTGAGGGGAATAGCTCGATGGGGACAAATATCGCGTAAAGCAAAAGCTAGGCCGTCATGACTGCGGCCGAAAAGAATTGGCTCGTTTAGCAACTTCTTGGCCACCATTTTGCCAGACTTGAGGCGATCGCCAGGGAGCGCGTAATACCAAAGGTTGCGGAGAAAAGAATCTTTGTTGTTCGCCATAATTATCGTCGATCTGCGATCCGCGCTACGCCCAGGCTACGCCAACGCGGCTGGTGGTAGTTTAGGTTTCACTTTCGTTCAACTAACTATACTAGCTCTTTAGCCAATTCACCCCTTGGTGCTGGCGTTAAAAACAAGAAGAGAGGTGCGCGGGCTACGCCAACGTACCTCTCTACCTTTATCGACTCTTAATAAAATGTTCTTTAGCGATCGACTCTACAGACTTTTTCGTTAATTAAAATCCTTGTTGTTTGAGCCAAATACAAGCATCTCCATTTCCAGCAAAACAGAATTTATTTGCTGTAATAACTTGTTGGTAGTATTGTGGATTCGATCGAGATAAATTAAAAGCATGGCATGAGGCTTGAAAACCTTGTTGACACCACAAACTGTGATAATTTTGGCACGTACTAAAATTTGCTGTTGTTACACAGGCAGCGCCTAATTGGTCTCGCTCGCGCCCGATATCAATACAATTTCCCTCGCTATCGCGGGTATAACATCCCAGTTGAGCTTCAGCCTTAGTTGGAGAAACAATTGTTATTGTTGATACTAAAGTAATAATTAGGGCTACTGGTGTTAATTTCATGTTCTTGTCTGCTGAAATGTTGGGTTTGATTTGTATATTTAACATACAGATTTGGCATTGATTTTTCCAGAAAATTAACAAGATTTATGTAGTTCTGTTTTATTAATCTAGAAAGATTAAAAACGTTCGTAACGAGCGGAAATGCGATTTAGACAGGTAACTCTGACAAAATTGATTAGTCGATCGCCACCATACACATTTCCCACAATTTCGATCGGGTAGGTATTCTGCCTGGTTTTGAGGTGAGCGATCGCAGATTTCTGCGTAAGTGCTATAGAAGCTAACTATACTGGGGAATAATTGCAGTAATTGGCTGGGTTTTACTGCCTGCTACCCCATTCGATCGAATCCAACTGACTTAAAATATGTCTGACTTTTCAGGAATCCGAAAACGGAGATCGCTTTTTCCTCAGATGTCGCCGCGATCGTCGGGAACGCTAGAGATAGAAGACTCTCTCTGGCTGCGAGTGCTGGTACAAGCCTTAGTCATCGTCGGGATTATTGCCACGGATGTAGCGGCAGCCAGCGCCAACGTCATGAGTTGGTGGGCTATCCCGTTGAGTATTGTTGGTGCGACTTGGAGTTGGTATCGGCGGCGCGATCGCAACATCGCTGTCAAGTTCTTAATTGCCATGGGAATGTTGCTAGCCATGGGGCTGTTCTTCCGCAACCTGTTCGGCAACCTTAACGATACCCGCTTAGTGCTAGCAGAACTATTAGTGCAACTGCAAGTGCTGCACAGCTTCGACCTACCCCGCCGCAAAGATTTGGGGTATTCGATGGTCATCGGGCTAATCTTGCTGGGAGTAGCAGGAACGGTCAGTCAGACTTTAGCTTTCGGCCCTTTACTGTTGCTATTTTTAGCGATCGCTCTGCCAGTCTTAGTCTTAGATTATCGATCGCGGCTGGGACTGTTGCTAGAAGAAATCGGGGGCAAGAGTAAAAGTCGCCGCCTTTCCAGGCTGTCGGCTGGCTTGTCTTGGCGGCGATTGAGCGTATTTTTGCTGGTAATCGTCAGCTTGGGACTGACTATTTTTGCCCTGATGCCCAGGTTTCCCGGCTATCAAATTCGATCGTTTCCGGTGAGTTCTCCCATCGAGCAACCGGGAGAGTTTGAGGGCGATAAAATTATCAATCCCGGTTATGTCAAAGAAGGCACGCAACCAGGTCAGGGTAGCGGTGGCAGCCAAAATCAGGCAGGAGAAGGCAAGTTAGATAAGACCTTCTACTACGGCTTTAACGATCGCATCAACCAAAATTTGCGCGGAGTCATGGAGCCAAAAGAGGTCTTAAGAGTGCGCTCTCAAGCCCCTGGATATTGGCGGGCGATGGCATTCGATCGCTATACGGGTCAGGGTTGGGAAATATCGCGCAACGCCCAGACCCAGAAGTTAACCAGATCGAATTGGTCTTATCGGTTTATCTTGCCTCCTAGAAGGGGTTTAGGATCGACCAAGGAAATAGTCCAAAGCTTCACGGCTGTAGCTGAGTTGCCAAATGTCATTCCTGCCCTCTCTTACCCCAAAGAGCTATATTTCCCTACCAGACAAGTTGCTTTAGACACCGAAGGCAGCTTGCGATCGCCTGTAGGTTTAATTGAAGGCTTGACCTACACGGTAATTTCTCAAGTTCCTTATCGCGATCGCACTTTGTTGGGAAAAGCCTCAACCAATTACCCCGATTACATCCGGCAATACTACCTGCAAGTTCCGCCCCAAATTGCTGCCAAAGTCAAGCAACATACCGAGGAACTTTTAGCTAACTACAACCAAAACCAGGTAGGGAAATCAACCAAACCTCTAACCTCTACCTACGAAAAAACTCTTTACCTGGCTCAATATCTGAAACAGCGCTATAAAATCCCTGACGATCCTCTAGAACTGCCTTATTTAAGTAAAGATGACGATCTCGTAGATTCTTTCCTCTTCCGCTGCCAGTCGGAGAGCAGGAGAGCAGGGGAGCAGGGGAGCAGGGGAGAGGCAAGAGACAAAGGAGAAAAACTTCTTAACTCAACACTCAACACTCAACACTCAACACTTCCTTGCGAACCGGGGGGATATCCAGACCACTTTTCCACTACTCTAACGGTGATGCTGCGTTCTATCGGCATTCCAGCCCGATTGGTGGTAGGTTTTGCCCCCGGAGACTTCAATCCTTTTACCGGATTTTATGTCGTCCGCAACGTCGATGCTTACGCTATGACCGAGGTGTATTTTCCCAAATACGGCTGGTTTGCCTTCGATCCGATTCCCGGACACGATCTGATTCCTCCTTCAATTGAAGAAGACCAAACCTTTAGCGTCCTCAAGCATTTCTGGAATTGGGTAGCAGGCTGGGTGCCGTCGCCCGTTACTGAGTGGCTCGGCGGGGTCTGGGAAGCGATCGCTAAATCGTTAATGGGGGCTATAGCTTGGTTTTTTGCCTTATTCTCTAAAGGTTGGTTGGGTTGGCTCACCGCAGCAGGGGTAGCAATTGCCGTTGGTTTCATCGGTTGGTTGGGTTGGAATGAGTTGCTCTCTTGGCGCTACCGCCGTTGGTTGGCGACTTTACACCCGATGGAAAGGCTATACCAGCAAATGCTGAAAACTTTAGCTAACCAAGGCTATCCCAAGCATCCGGCTCAAACTCCCTTAGAATACGCCCAAGTCTCAAAAGAGCGTCATTCGCCAGAGAGGGGGCAGATAATTGCAGAAATTTCTCAAGCCTACGTCAGTTGGCGCTACGGCCAACAAGATCCCAAGATCGATCGACTCCAGCAAAAGTGGCGATCGATAGAAAGGCAGAGGATAGCAAGGAGCAAACAGAAGGACATTTTGGAGGAAACCCGGACAAAAGTTTAAAAGGGTGTCACTGCAACATAAAATACTAGAGAAGATAGAGGATTTTCTCGCCACATAACCGACTCTCTAAGAGCGTTAGGCGGTTCGGGTTAAAAATTACACTGTTACATCAAATCTTCCTCGTTCGCCGAGATGTCAGGGGAGAAAACCTCAAAATCTCTACTTTTAGTAAAGCGATCGATTATTTAGGAGAAGGACATTGATTCACTTAAGTTTACTGGCAGCAGCCGAAGCTAACGTACCCTCGACCACTTCATGGTCGCCCTCTGTGATGGCGATCATGGTGGCTGCTAACATTCTTGGTATATACATTGCTGCCAAGACCGTCAAACGTCCGGGCGTTGGTACTCCCATGCCAATTCCAGGATTGGCTGACAACTTTAGCGTTTCGCAATTGGTAGCAGGCACTTGTTTGGGTCACATTATAGGTGCTGGCATAATTCTAGGTTTAGCTAGCGGCGGCGCGGTCTAAGCTACACAAGAGCGATCGAATCGCCATGAAAAGAGTGGGAAAACTTCATTTTTCCACTCTTTCATTTATTTTTAGCTGACAAGCGATCGCCATCTTTGCTTCATACCTCTGTCACTTGAGAATGGTAAGTTTTGAGGGTTCCTCTCTAGCTAGTTGAGATGATGTCTGACTTAATTAAGACAATTCTTCTCGTCAGCCTGCTGGCGCTATGTGTCAGAGTCGCGCTCGGTTATCTATTTCCTTACCGCCATTATTGAGATCTAGCCGCCAAATTGTCATAGCTTTGACATACCCCAGACACAAATTAGACATAAGCAGCTTTTAATATAAATTGTAGAGACCAGAGATTCAGGATTCTCCATCTTCACCAGTTACAATCCTTACACCCCCCTTGATGGAGTGTCCCCTCTTACCGATAGCACCTCAAATATTTTGAGGTGCATTTATTTTTATGGCTATTTAAAATTGCAGTCGCTCGTCACAAACTATTCATGCTTGAGACACATATCTGACATAGATATTTTTTAAATTAATCTATAAGCACCTCTCGATCGCGATCGAGATGCTACGTATTATGGTCGATCGTCTTTAGTTCGATCGCCGTAAACTTTACTTTTGCTCCTCACGCATTTAAAGACGTAGATATCTACGTCTTTTTTTCATATTTGCTTGTCAAATAAACATATGTAGTATAGTTATATTACAAAATCTTCGATCGAGCTAATTTCATTACCGTGGCACGAGTCAAGCTGGCTTATCCAAAAATTCCTAACAGCAAAAACGCCCCTTTAGGCAAGTGTGTTGCCTTTGAGAAGTACGACGGCACCAATTTACACTGGGTTTGGGAATCCGAATTGGGTTGGTATGCTTTTGGCACGCGCCGCGACAGGTTCGATTTAGACGATCGAGGAATTGCAGAATTTCACGCCGCCCATCCAGGTTTAGAAGCAGCAACCGATCTTTTTTTCCAAGATTTTGCTCGATCGCTTGAGGCCATATTTCGAGAAAATCCTCTATATGGCTGCCCGGAAATTATGGTGTTTACCGAGTTTTTTGGTCCTCATTCTTTTGCTGGAATGCATAAGCCAGATGACCCGAAACAACTGATTTTGCTGGACGTGCAAACCGATATCGGCATGGTAGACCCCCAGCAATTTATCCGAGACTTTAGTGGGGTTAATATTGCTAGAGTCATCTATGTTGGCAAACTTACGGGCAAGTTTATCGATGATGTCCGTGCGGGTAAATACGATGTAGCTGAAGGTGTTGTTTGTAAGGGTAGCAATGCTAGTGGTGTATGGATGGCTAAGATTAAAACCCATGCTTACATGAAGCGACTGCAACAAGCTTTCAAAGATGATTGGCAGAATTACTGGGAGTAATATAGCGAGATAGCTCTCTAGGTGGGACAGCCCAGAGGGCTATCCCACAAGAATTTCCCAATTATTTTTTTGACTTCGATGTAGGGAAGAGGAGTAACTTCAAAGCTCCTCCCCTTGTAGGGGAGGGGTTTGGGCGCTGCACTGAAGCTCTGCCGAAGGGGAGAGGTCGCTCTAAAGCCAAGACACTTGACAAAAAAGAGTTCGATCAAGCTATAATAAAACGAGCGCTCGGTATAAAAAATCCATGCCTAAAATCGTTGACTCAGAAGAGTATCGTAAAGAACTGCTCGACAAATGCTTCGACTTGTTTGCTAATAAGGGCTATGCCAACGTCACCACCCGACAGATTGCCAAAGAATTAGGAATCTCGACCGGAGCGATGTATCACTATTTCCCCAGCAAGCAAGTGTTGTTCGAGCAACTAGTCGATCGGATTAGCTGGCAAGATGTCAAACTGTTGAAGTCTATTGCCCATGATGGGACGATTGCCGAACGCATCTATAGACTCGGACAACTTTTGATCGAGTATGAAGAACACTTCGTCAAACAGGCAGTAATTTGGACGGATTTTTACCACCATCATGCTTTAGCAGAGATTAACGATAATCCAGTTTTGCAGCAGGTAGATAGACGCTATCAAGAAGCGATCGAGGAACTGCTCGATCTCCCAGATCCTAAGTTAGCTCGATTCGTCTGGACGCTGATTAATGGCATCTTATTCGAGCAAGTCGAAAGTGCCTACAGCTTTTCGTTTGCCGAACAAATCGATTTGTTGTCTCAGATGCTGATTGCCTATTGCGAAAAACATCTCGCCTAGCTGCCAGCGGCTAAGCGATCGCATCTTACTCGATCTGTCGATTTTAAATAAACCGAGCGCTCGAATTAAATTATGACCAGGAGATTCCATCGTGGACAAATTTTTCCAATCGATCGCAGGAAATCTGCTAGATATAGAAAGTTCGCTTGCTACCTTGTCTTTAGTTTTTTTAGCGATCGTTTTAACAGAGATCGCCGTTGACTTTTTCAGTCGCCAGTGGCGAGATTATCGCGAGACAGCAGCTAACCTTGGCATCGGGATCGTGCAGGAGTTTATTAACGCCCGATTAGCGAATGTATTTGCGATCGCCGGACTGTCTCTAATAGCAACCTTCAGCCCTCTAAAGCTTCCCATTAATGGTTGGACGATAGTGCTAGCCGTACTTATCGCCGACTTTCTTTATTACTGGAACCATCGAGCCGAACACCGCATCCGATTGTTTTGGGCGCATCACAGCGTTCATCACAGTTCGACTGATTTTAATTTGACGGTGGCACTGAGGCTGTCGTGGGTGGAAAACTTTATTCTGTGGATTTTCTACATCCCGATGGCGTTATTAGGATTTCACCCGTTACTAATTTTAATCGCAGTCGAAATCGTGGGACTTTATCAAGTATGGATTCACAATCAAAAAATCGGCCGATTAGGAATTCTAGAATCGATCTTGAATACTGCTTCAAATCATCGCGTTCATCACGGTGCCAATCTTGCTTATATCGACAAGAACTATGGGGGAATTTTGATAATCTGGGACAGACTCTTCGGTACTTATCAAGCAGAGACAGAAAAAGTAATCTACGGATTAACTAAGAATATCAAAACGCGCAATCCGATTAAAATCAATTTCATTGAATATTGGCGAATTGCGTCAGATTGGCAGCGATCGAAGAGAATTAAAGACAAATTCTTGAGTTTGTTCGGCCCGCCAGAGTGGAATCCACAATAATAGCTGTAGGTTGGGCCCTTGCGCTAGCGAAACCCAACCTACTAGCACGTCTAGGCTAAAATGCGATGACTAGGAAACTTCTGTATTTTAGATAATTATGACTTTTGCTGAAACTCGGTCTTGGAACGAAGTTCGTGCCGCTTTCCAAAAAATCTGGGGATATGAAGATTTTAGACCGCCTCAAGGGGAAATAGTTCGGAGTTTATTAGAAAACCGAGATGCCCTCATTGTCATGCCTACTGGTGGGGGTAAATCGATTTGCTTTCAACTGCCAGCTTTGTTACAAACAGGATTGACGTTGGTAATTTCGCCTTTGGTAGCATTGATGGAAAATCAAGTGGCAGAATTGCGTCAGAAAAAGTTGCCAGCCGCGTTGTTGCATAGCGAATTGCCTTCCTCCGATCGCTCCCAAACCCTCAAAGCCCTAGAAAAACAACAGCTAAGGCTCCTCTATCTCTCTCCAGAAACGCTTTTAAGCAAACCAGTTTGGGAAAGACTATCTCAACCCCAGATGCGAATTAACGGGTTGATTTTAGATGAGGCTCATTGTCTGGTGCAGTGGGGTGAAACCTTTCGCCCAGCTTATCGCCGATTGGGAGCAGTGCGATCGACTTTACTTGAGTCTAAGCCGCCTGGAACCAAGATCGCGATCGCCGCTTTTACTGCCACAGCCGACCCCGCAGCCCAAAAAACCATTCGAGAAGTTTTGCAACTGCAACAACCAGATGTTTTTCTCCTCAATCCCTATCGCCCCAATCTCAATTTAAAAGTTCAAACTATCTGGACACCTAGAGGCCGTCGCCAACAGTTATTAAAATTTATTGGCTCCAAACCCAAACAAGCTGGATTAGTCTACGTCCGTACTAGAAGAGACAGCGAAGAACTAACTCAATTTCTGCTCGAACGGGGTTACACTACCGCCGCTTATCATGCTGGTTTAAGTCCAGAAAAACGCCGCGCGATCGAAGCTAGTTGGTCGAGCGGTGCGACCCCATTTGTCATTTGTACCTGTGCCTTTGGCATGGGCATCAACAAATCGAACGTTCGTTGGATCGTTCACTTTCAGCCTGCTTTTCTGCTCTCCGAGTACGTCCAAGAAATTGGCAGGGCAGGGCGTGACGGTAATTCGGCTGAAGCTTTGATGTTAGTTAGCGAACCGACGGGATGGCTAGATCCAGCAGATAAGCAGCGCCAGCAGTTTTTTCACAGCCAAGAACTCAAGCAGCGGCAGATGGCCCGGCAGCTAATCGATCGCATTTCCCAGCAAGGCCATATCGATACGGTAGCTCGTCAGTTCCCACAAGGAGCAATTGCTCTCTCGTTGCTGCACGCCAGCGGGCAGGTGCAATGGCAAGATCCTTTCCACTATCAGATCGATCGCTCTGCTGTTTCTCAGTCGGCGAGCCAAGCATCGGCTATAGAGCAGATGAACCAGTATCTTAGAACCAAGAACTGCCGCTGGAAATTTATTCTCGAAGCCTTTGGTTTTTCTAGAGAGGCTGCATCTTTAAAAGGAGGGTGCGGACATTGCGATCGCTGTCGGCCACCAAAACAGCGATTAACTTGAGTCCAACGCAAGAGAAAGAAAGACAGGAGATGCTCGAAGGATATCGCAAAGCGATCGCCCCTGGCTATCTAGGATGGAACCGTTGAAATTGAATCCACTGAGGTTAAAGACATGGTGCTAATTCCCATACGCGGAAGTCAAAAATCAACGCTTCGACAAGCTCAGCGTCCAGTCAAAAGTCAAAAAGCGGATGCGCTGTGCGGAGGTTCCCTCCGCATACAAGCGCACCAAGCAGTTGATGGCATCAGCTTTCGAGCGATTGGGAATAGTAGCTTGATTTCCGCCGCGATTTACTAAGAGTTTAAATTAACATTCTCGAATGTCGAAGTAATATGAAAAGAAAACGCTTTATTACCTTCATTTCCTTAGCGATCGCTACGGCTATTGCCTTAATTATTGGTAACACCCTGCTCGATCGCTCTCAGGTTGCCAACCAGTCTAACCATAAGTTGTTAGTATCAGCAGCGATCAGCTTGAAAGAGTCTCTAAAAGAAGTCGATCGCCTCTACCAACAAGAACAACCGACAACTAAAAATACTTATAATTTTGGTGCTTCTGGAGCTTTGCAACAGCAAATTGAAAATGGGGCCCCAGTCGATATCTTTATTTCGGCTGGCAAGAAACAGATGGATGCGCTAGAGCAAAAGGGGCTGTTGGTTCCAGATACCCGCCGCAATCTGACAACTAACAGCATGGTATTAATCGTGCTTAATAATATTACTGGGGTTTCTAGCTTCGAGGATTTAACTAGCGATCGCCTCAAACGAATTGCGATCGGCGAACCGAGAAGCGTACCTGCGGGGCAGTACGCCCAGGAAATCTTCAATAATTTAGGGATTTGGCAGCAAGTTCGACCCAAATTAGTATTTAGTAATAACGTCCGTCAAGTGCTGGTAGCCGTGGAAAGCGGTAATGCCGATGCAGGTTTGGTTTACACCAGCGATGCCAGAACTTCTGAAAAAGTTAAAGTTATAGCTACGGCAGCAGACAATCTCCATTCACCCATTGTCTATCCGATCGCCGTCCTCAAAAGTAGCAAAAATGTCGCAGCGGCTAAAAACTATCTCCTATTTGCGATCGGTTCTGAAGCGAGGGCGGTGTGGCAGAAATACGGATTTGGTAACGCTTAATTTTGACCTCTCCCCAAACCCTCTCAGATCCCCCCTAGCCCCCCTTTTTAAGGAGGGAACCGGATCTCTTCGTCCCCCTGCTTGGTGCAAGCTGCTCGGCGTAAGTCCTGCGGACGACCTGACGGTACGCGTTGGCGTAGCCGCCCTGGAAGGGCTAGCGTCTCCGCTAGGAGATGGGAACCTCGCCGCGCTTGCATCCGCTGCTTGGTGCGCTTGTATGCGGAGGGAACCTCCGCACAGCGCATCCGCTTTTTAAGGGGGATTTAGGGGGATCTACAATCTCCAACTTCAGACCAAAAACTTATGTATACACAGGGGGTTAGGTCTGCCTTCGATTAAGTTGAAAATGGCGATCGAAGAAAGATTAACATTGGCTTATGCCCTCTGACTTTTCACCGCTCTGGATTTCCTTAAAAACGGCTCTAATTGCCACCGCGATCGCTTTTTTTCTGGGCATAGCCGCCGCTTACTGGATGCTGGGATACCGAGGCAAAGCTAAATCTCTAATCGAAGGGATTTTGATTTCGCCCTTGATTTTGCCGCCCACAGTCCTCGGTTTTTTGCTACTGCTGCTGTTGGGGAAAAATAGCCCGATCGGGCAATTACTGTCCCGCCTCAACGTCGGCGTGGTTTTTACCTGGTATGCAGCCGCGATCGCAGCGACGGTGGTAGCTTTTCCGTTGATGTACAAAACTACCTTGGGAGCCTTCGAGCAAATCGACGCTAACCTGTTACGGGCGGCGAGAACGTTAGGTGCTTCAGAGTGGCAAGTCTTTTGGCAAATTACCATGCCCCTAGCCACTCCAGGAATTTTAGCAGCAACTACTCTTACGTTCGCTCGTGCTTTGGGAGAATTCGGAGCCACCCTGATGGTAGCGGGCAACATTCCCGGACAAACCCAAACTATCCCGATGGCGATCTACTTTGCCGTTGAAGCGGGAGCCATGCAAGAAGCGGGGATATGGGCGTTAATTATCCTCAGCATTTCCTTATCGGCGATCGTCGCTGTCGAAGGGAGAGGGGGAAGAGGGGGAAGTAGGGGAGGCAGGGGAGCAGGGGAGGCAGGGGAAGTAGAGGAGAATTCCCAATCCCGAACTCCGTTGGCGCAGCCTGCGCTCGGCGCATACTCCGAACTCCGTTCGCGCAGCGTCTCCGCAGGAGATACTCCGAACTCTACATTGGTTGTGGAGATCGAGAAACAACTCCCTGGCTTTTGGCTGGATGTCTCCTTCTCCACCAACAGACAGCCTTTAGGATTATTAGGGGCTTCTGGGGCTGGCAAGAGTATGATTTTGCGATGTTTGGCGGGGATTGAAACTCCTACGGCTGGACGGATCGTGTTGAACGGCCGATCGCTTTTCGACTCCCAGCAGGGGATTAATCTACCCAGCCGCGATCGCCGAATTGGATTTATCTTTCAAAATTATGCCCTCTTTCCCCATCTGACGGTAGCCCAAAACATCGCTTTTGGCTTGCCTAGAGGACTGTCATCGCTTGCCATCAAGCAAAGAGTTGAAGCCCAACTGAATGTCGTGCAACTGACGGGTTTAGGCGATCGCTATCCCCATCAACTCTCTGGGGGACAACAGCAACGGGTGGCGTTAGCTAGAGCTTTAGCGAGTCAGCCAGAGGTACTGCTGTTAGACGAACCGTTTTCGGCGTTAGATACTCATCTGCGAAGCGAGATGGAACGGGAATTAACTTCAATTCTCAGTAGTTACCAGGGTGTAACGCTGTTTGTCACTCACAACATGGAAGAGGCTTATCGGATTTGCGAGAATCTTTTGGTGTTGGAAAATGGCAGAGCGATCGCCCACGGTAGCAAACAGCAGATCTTCGATCGTCCCGATCGCTTCAGCGTGGCTCAACTGACGGGATGCAAAAATTTCTCTCGCGCTGTGGTTCTCGATCCGCAATTAGTGGAGGCGATCGACTGGGGTTGTTCCCTGCAAGTAGTCGAACCGATTCCACCGCAACTAGAACGAGTGGGAATTCGCGCCCATCAACTCATCTTTACTAACAATGCTGACGAGAAAAACACTTTTCCTTGTTGGTTAGCAGCCACCAGCGAAACTCCCCACCGAATGACTCTCTATTTGAAGTTCAACAGTTCGCCTTACAGTCCTAGCGATTACCACGTCCAAGCAGAAGTGTTTAAGGAAAAATGGGCAATGTTGAAAGATCGTCCTTTTCCTTGGTACGTTCGCCTCGATCCCCTCCGCTTAATCTTGCTTGCAGGATGACAATATACTTATCTTGAAAATCCTGGGGCAACACCCCTCTAAATCAAATAGGACGAATCAGTGTAACGATATTAATTTTTTCACTTGAAAGATTATTTAAGTCATTTTCTAGCCCTTTAGGATTTCCTATCCTTCCTTCTGGATCGTATACAAAACATATAAGATTTTTACAATCAGGATGGCTTTGGTAACGGGCAATATCAATCAAAAGCTGATTGCCGACTTCTTTTGATTCTAAACCATCTCTGGTCTTCTTGAGTTCTATTACAATCTTTTCTGGTTGGAGTAAGAAATCGACCCGCGAAGAGCCTCCTGCATAGCTCGGTGTCCACTCTTCCGATCGCACATCCTCGAAGAAAATTCTTAGCAAGGCATGAAATAAATCTTGTACATCATATTCATCTTTGATAGCCAACGTGTTTCTGTTACTATGCCGCTGTCTCAATTGCCGAGCCACAATATGGAAAGAATTGCAAATTTTAATTACGTTCTCAATCCCATTGATAGTAACAGGCCGTTCTTGAACAAGATTTTGTTTGATTTGAATTTTTCTAATTAATTTTTTCGCTCTTTTGATAAAATCTAAAATAGAAGAATTCCTTGCTAGAAAGTGCATTATATTTGCTTGACAAGAGATATGTGGCGGAACTTCAAAACCTCTTTCGTAATCAATCTGGCTTATGACCAAAGTTTTGGGTTTTCTATGCTCGACCCATTCTAAAACAGATACGCCCCATTCAATTTGTTCGATCTCTTTTAGTTCGTTTACTTCATCTGCAAACTTTAAGTCAGCCTTAATTAACGACAACTCAATACATAAATCGTCGTGTATTTGCGTAGCTTGTTCCATTTGAGCGGATATTTCTTCTCGTATCCGATCTATGCTAAATTCACAATGCTCTTCTATTAATCTCTCTACTTCATAATGATTTCTCCTACTAAATCCTCTACTTGTTCCTAGCAGTTTTGCTTCGTGTGGATCGAAAAGATTACTGGGATGCGGTTTTTGAAAGTTATTAAAATATAAATCAGCATATGATTTTAGCCAATATCCGCTCCAAGAAGACTCAATTATCCCGATTATTTTCAAGGCATGACTGAAAATAATCCCCAATTCTTCACTACGCTCAGATATAGAATTTTCAAAATCTAAAATTCTTTGATTCAAATCAACTAAAGTCTTTTCAATAGAATTCATACTCGCAAAAATGGGATAGGTTAAGGCTGTCGCTATTATTGTACGCACTCGCTAGATGTACAAATGTGAAAAACTTGGGTAGCCATCGCGCCTTCATTCCCACACCCGCTGAATTGGATAGGCATCAAAAGCCACATCAGCACTGACGATCGCCAGAGAATTATTAATTGCTTGGGCGACGAGAATGCGATCGAATGGATCGCGATGGTGGAGTGGCAAATTTAAATAGCGTTCCGTATCGGCAAATGAAATAGGCAAGATTTTGATGAGAAGTTGCTCTAGCACCGCTTGTAGATCGTGGAACGAGCTTTGCAAGCTAAGTTTGCCCAAGCCAAGCTTGATGGCAAGTTCCCACAAACTGGCAATACTTATATAGAGGTTATGGCTGGTATTTTCAAGTATTTCTGCTGCTTTTGGGCTTAGTCGATCGCTACCTTGAAAATACCAAAGAAAAGCATGAGTATCTAGTAAAAGATTCATCCTTACATATACTCCTTAAAATCCTCAAGTGGCTCATCAAAATCATCCGAAATCCAAATTTTGTCTTTCCAAATTCCTAACCCGCCACGCTTTGTAGATTTTTCTTCTGCTTCTGTCTTTAAATAGTTTTGAAATAGGTATTTGGCATAATGAAGAAGCTCTTGCTTAAGTGTTTCTGGCATTTGGGCAACAGTATTTAATATCTCTGCATCAGTGGTCACGACTTTTTTCCTCTACTTGATTTTGAGCTTAATACCATACTGTCATAGCCGATCGCCCTTTACTCAACTGCCAAAATCTAAAGTGCGATCGCCCGTTACCCTAATTGTGAAATAAGTTGTCCAATTTCTTGAGGGGTTGCGCCTATTGCTAACATTGCCCGCATCAGCAATTCGATCGAAACTGAAGCATCGCCATTTTCAGCTTTAGCAATCCGGGGTTGACTTGAGTGCAGTTTCTCTGCTAGTGAGGAGGTTTTTCTTGCCCGTATGGGTACTACAATTTGCTCTTGACTCTCCAGCTAGCTAGAGACTGCAAGATAGGATTAGCGACGAATGCATGAGGTTTAAACTATGGCTCTTCAACTCACAGTTCCCAACATGGCTTGCTCTGCTTGTGGAGAAAAGATTACCAAAGCGATCGAGGCGATCGATCCTGGGGCTACGGTTCAAACCGACCCGAAAACCAAGCTAGTTAACGTTGAAACCCAGGCGACAGCAGCAGCGATCGAGCAAGCAATTACCGAGGCTGGTTATACAGTCGCATAGAAGGTCTTATGGACACAACAACCCTAAAACTAAGAGGCATGAGTTGTGCCTCCTGTGCCAATAACATTGAAGAAGCAATTCGTTCCGTACCGGGAGTGAAGGCGTGCAGCGTCAATTTTGGGGCCGATCGAGCCTCTGTTACTTACGATCCTGGTAAAACCGATATAGCCACGATTCAAAATGCTGTCGATGCCGCAGGATATGCGGCGCAGCCGATGCCAGACGATGTACTTGTCCCTGAAGATGATGCCGAGCGGCGGGAACGACAAACCGAGAACCGCAAGTTAACCAGGAAAGTGTGGTTTAGTGGCATTGTCAGTGCCGTCCTGGTAATTGGTTCGCTGCCTGCCATGACTGGGTTAGATATTCCCTTCATCCCCATGTGGTTGCACAATTCCTGGCTGCAACTGGTGCTGACGGCTCCGGTATTGTTTTGGGCGGGGAGCGGGTTCTTCCTCAACGCCTGGAAAGCCTTCAAACGCCATACTGCCACCATGGATACCCTAGTGGCGATCGGTACGGGTACGGCTTACCTTTACTCGTTATTTCCGACATTTTTCCCTCAGTGGTTCGTCAACCAGAGGCTCAGCCCAGATGTCTACTTTGAGGCCGCAGCCGTCATTATTGCTTTGATTCTGCTGGGACGGTTGTTAGAAAATCGGGCCAAAGGGCAAACATCAGAAGCTATTCGCAAGCTGATGGGGTTGCAGCCCAAGACGGCGCGGGTGATTCGCCTCGATCGAGAAATTGACGTTCCCATTGCTGAAGTAGTTTTGGACGATATTATTCTCGTTCGCCCTGGGGAGAACATTCCAGTCGATGGCAAAATTGTCGAAGGTTCCTCGACGATCGACGAATCCATGGTGACGGGTGAGAGCTACCCTGTCAAGAAACATCCAGGCGATGAAGTCATCGGAGCCACGATTAACAAAACTGGCAGCTTTAAGTTTCGAGCCACGCGAGTTGGGAAAGATACCTTTTTAGCTCAAATCGTCAACCTGGTACAGCAAGCGCAGGGATCGAAAGCGCCGATTCAACGACTGGCCGATCGAGTGACGGGATGGTTTGTGCCCGCAGTAATCGCGATCGCGATTCTTACCTTCGTCCTCTGGTTTAATATCATGGGCAACGTCACCATGGCGTTAATTACTACCGTCGGCGTGCTGATTATCGCTTGTCCCTGCGCCCTCGGCTTGGCAACGCCGACTTCAATTATGGTCGGAACGGGCAAAGGAGCAGAAAACGGCATTTTAATTAAAGGCGCGGAAAGCCTGGAATTAGCCCACAAGCTACAGACGATCGTTCTCGATAAAACTGGCACGATTACCCAAGGCAAGCCTACCGTCACCGACTACATAACCGTTAATGGTACGGCCGATAGCAACGAACTAAAACTGTTACACCTAGCGGCCTCCGTCGAGCGCAATTCAGAACATCCCCTAGCTGAAGCCGTGGTGCAATACGCTCGCTCTCAAGGGGTAGAGTTGACTGATGCTAAAGAGTTTGAGGCGATCGCTGGTAGTGGGGTGCAAGGTTACGCGTCCGATCGATCGGTGCAAATCGGCACGCACCGCTGGATGACGGAATTAGGAATTAATACTACCGCGTTGCGATCGCAGTGGGACAAGCTGGAATACCTGGGCAAAACAGTCATCTGGATCGCGGTAGACGGTAAAGCCGAAGGCATTATGGGTATTGCCGATGCAGTAAAGCCCTCTTCTGCCAGCGCCATTCGCACCTTGCAGAGAATGGGCTTAGAAGTGGTGATGCTGACGGGCGACAACCAACGAACTGCCAATGTCATCGCCCGCGAAGTGGGAATCGATCGAGTCTTGGCCGAAGTGCGCCCAGATCGAAAGGCGGCCACAGTGGAAACGATTCAAACTGAAGGCAAAGTAGTAGCCATGGTAGGCGATGGGATTAACGACGCGCCTGCCCTAGCTCAAGCGGATGTAGGAATTGCGATCGGTACGGGAACGGATGTCGCGATCGCCGCTAGCGATATTACTCTGATTTCTGGCGACCTCCAAGGTATCGTTACCGCCATTCAACTCAGTCGGGCGACGATTCGCAACATCAAGCAGAACCTATTCTTTGCCTTCATCTACAACGTTGCTGGAATTCCGATCGCGGCAGGGATTCTTTACCCAGTGTTCGGTTGGTTGCTCAGTCCAATTATTGCCGGGGCCGCCATGGCATTTAGCTCAGTTTCGGTGGTGACGAATGCGTTGCGGTTGCGTAATTTCCAGCCAGTCAGCAGTCGGTAGTTATTTTCAGATTCTTCGGCACATTGGCAGGCGTGGGATTTTTCCTGGGTGTCATTTCAGAAAGCATTATCGGGGCAGTATAGGAGATGTTGAAATGATCGATCGATCGGCTATTTTGAGTGGCATGGCCGCATTAGGTGTTTTGCTAGGGGTAACTTCAGGTCGAGCTATTGCCCAAATGTCTCACGAGCAAATGCCACCCTCTACCACTGAGACAACTGGAGAGTTTCAACGCATCGACCAACCTTTGTGGGTGAAAGGAGCCGTGACCGCAGGTGGTTTAGGATTAATTGGACTGGAATTATGGTGGTTCTCGATCGCCAAACCCAAGTCGCGCCAAGCGACGACCCAAGGAGGCGTTCAGGAAGTTACCGTTACCGTCGATGGCGGCTACGAACCGAGCCTAATCGCGGTGCAAGTGGGTCAACCCGTTCGACTGAATTTCTATCGCCAAGATCCCAGCAGTTGCTTGGAAGAAGTCCGGTTTCCCGATTTCCACATTGCTAAAGAATTACCGCTCGATCGAGTCACCCCCATCGAGTTTACGCCTGACAAACCTGGCAGATATGAATTCACCTGCGGCATGAATATGTTTAGAGGTGTGCTGGAAGTGCAAGCAGCGGGGATAGAGAGCGCGTCTGGCCCTCCTTACAGGTGTATGTTTTTTAAAATTGGCTCTGTGAGCGATGAGTAGACGACGAAAACAATGGCTTTTCTTCCCCTGCTCCCCCTGCATCCCCTGCATCCCCTGCTCCAGAACCACCCCAAATCTCAAAAACATACCCTTGAAAGCTCTGGCCCTCCACCAGCACCTCCTGCTTCTTTGGGGCTAACTCATCTCTAACATTCGCTGAATTGGTTTTAGGGCTGCCATGCGGATATCTTCTGGAAGAGTAATTTCTGGTGCTTTATTTTTCATGCACAGATACAACTTTTCGAGCGTATTTAACCGCATATAAGGGCATTCATTACAAGCACAATTATTCATCGGTGGTGCTGGAATGAAGCTTTTTTCTGGGGCTGCTTTTTCCATTTGATGAATAATTCCTGGTTCGGTGGCCACAATAAAAGCCTGAATAGCACTAGAACTAACGTGCTTCAACAAGGCGCTTGTAGAACCAATATAATCTGCTTGACGCAATACGGGTTGTTCGCATTCAGGATGAGCGATTACCTCTGCTTCTGGATGTTGGATTTTCAATTGTACCAACTTCTTTTCGGAGAAGTTTTCGTGGACGATGCAGGCTCCTTGCCATACTACTAATTCGCGTCCCGTTTGTTCCATGACGTAGCGCCCTAAATTGCGATCGGGGGCAAAAATAATCGGCTGCGATTCTGGTATTTGGCGAATGATTTTGGCGGCATTGGAACTAGTACAAATAATGTCGCTCATGGCCTTAATTTCAGCCGAGCAATTAATATAAGAAACGACTAAATGTCCTGGATGAGCCGCTTTAAAAGCTGCAAAAGCATCTGGCGGACAAGTATCTGCTAGAGAACAACCTGCATTTAAATCTGGCAGCAATACTAACTTATCGGGGCTGAGAATTTTGGCTGTCTCTGCCATGAAGTGAACGCCAGCAAAAACAATAACATCAGCATCTGTGTTAGCTGCTTTCCGCGAAAGTTCCAAAGAGTCGCCGATGTAGTCAGCCACGTCTTGAATATCGGGTTCTTGGTAATAATGGGCAAGGATTACGGCATTGAGTTCTTGCTTGAGGGTTTGAATGGCCTCAAACAAGTCATCTGGCACTACAGCAGCAAGAGTCGATGGGGGGGTAACAGCAGTAATAAACAAGGCAAAGACAAGGTGTTGAGTGTTGGCTGTCGAGGTTTGAGTCAAAGCATCCTCTTTCGACTCGCGGCTCTAAATTAATTATAGTTGTTTTTACCAAAATATGTAACTAGTAAGATCTTTTACCTATGTGGGACAGCCCAGAGGGCTATCCCACAAGATTTACCCAATTATTTTGCCTGGGTTCTATAGATATGCGATCGATCGCTGATGTCCGATCCTATAAACGATCGCAGTCAGATATCGACTTAATGATTTAACAAGCCATATCCACCCAATAAGAGCAGCCAAGTAATGACAACTAACCAATGCAAAACCACTGAAGTCCATAAAGAACCGCTTGACAAATATGCCAACGTACAGACAATTCCTAAAAGTGCTGCTAACAAGAGAAAAATAGGATTATTAAACGTCTCCAACCCAGCGGGGAAAAATGTCAGACCGTTTAAAGGATGGTAAGCTATAAAAGCGATTAAGCTCAGTCCAGCCCATATAAGCTGGGTCGCTCTCGAAAATTTTTCGGTGAAATGAGGCAGGAGCAAAACTCGAAAAAATAGCTCTTCTGCGATCGCAGGGGTCACAAAACAAATAGCGATTATTTCTATAATTGTTCGATCTGAAGCTGCGAGCGGCTCGAATTTGAGAAATCCCCCATAAAAACCTATAGGCAAGGCAACTAGAGTATAGATCGGTAAAAGTAACCCCATTCTTTGCCAATCTTTAATATTGGGAAGTGTTAAGGTTGCTACTTTGAGACGATACCAGATCTTGCCGATTAAATAGTTCACCTTTTGCCCTAAGACTTCAACTGCAACTCATCGAGACGTGCCAAAACTTCCTTGCTGTGGATTGCAGGATTAACACCAGTAAATACTCCTCGCAAAATCCCTTTAGGATCGATAACGAACGTGTGGCGTAACGAGAAGAAACTCATCCAGGAGCCATAATTTTTACTCACGCTACCATCTGTATCTGCTAGCAAAGGAAACTTTAAGCCTTCTGAGTCGCAGAATTTAGCATGAGAATCGATCGAATCGGCACTGACACCAATAATTTGAGCGTTCTTAGCTAAATATTTCGATAAATCTTGTTGAAATCGTCGTGCTTCTAAAGTGCAACCAGAAGTAAAATCTTGAGGATAAAAATAGAGAATTACCCACTTACCTTGATAATCTGCCAAGGAAACTCGACCGTCGCCAGTATTAGTTGGTAGCGTAAATTGTGGGGCAGGTAGATTTAAATCTGGAAGCTTGCCGCCCAGAGCCATAGCATCTGCGATCGAACTCGACCAGGTAAAGAAAGCTAAACAAGAAGCAAACAAAATGGCGATCGCGCGACGGCGAGAGATTTTAATAGCCAGCGAATTGAAGCGATGAGAACTATTCACAAACGGTAGAAGCAAAAAGACAACAACACGATCTTAGCAGGTGAAATTTGTCAAAGCAATTAACAATTCGCAATTCGCAATTATTGAAGCTGGGAACTGCGACTAATTCCAAAGCGTCGAGCGAAGCAAACCAACCAGATTTGTTATAAAATACTAAATAGAGAACGATTCATTCGCTCGTTTATCTCAAACTAATTTATTATGAATCAATTTTCAGATGAAGCTGATTTCCACATTGTAGACACAATAAATACATACAATCACGCTATTACGATCGTCAAAAACAAAGGATATAAAATATTTTTATGTCCAGATGAAAGCGATAGCTATCTAGGAAGTTTTTTAGCGATCGAAGCAGGTAGAATATTTATTGCTTCCGATCCTTTAAGGTTGCTTGGTTTGATATCGATTTGGGAAGAGTACGGCGATCGCTGGAGAGAGGCTAATATTACCAATGAATACGATCGCATTCTCGATCGCGCCTTTCCGGAAAATGAGTATGAAGACTTAGACGAATCTCAGTTTCGAGAATTGGTTCGAGATTATCAACTATTCTTTAGAGTTCTAGATATCTATATACCCAGCGAAATCAGTCGTCCTGATTTCGTACAATTAATCAAGTCATTCTACTCAAATACAGAAGAATAAGAGAGCTTGTCCCTCGATCGCAGTAATTTTTCGAGATAAAAAAATGACATTATCAGCACCCTACGGCTCTTGGAAATCGCCAATTACATCAGAGGCGATCGTTTCTGAAACCATCGGACTCGGTTCGGTGACGCTAGATGGCGACGATCTCTACTGGGTGGAAATGCGCCCAGCCGAAGCTGGCAGAAACGTCATCGTCAGGCGCACGACTGACGGACAAATAGCAGATGTCACCCCACCTCCGTTTAATGTCCGAACTCGCGTTCACGAATATGGTGGCGGTTCGTTTTTAATCGATCGCGGCGCGATTTATTTTTCTAACTTTGCCGACCAGCGCCTCTACGTTCAGACTCCCAACTCGGAACCGCAAGCCCTAACTCCCGAATCTGGTAGCAATCTCCGCTATGCCGATGCCGTTATCGATCGCTTGCGCCAGCGGTTAATTTGCGTCCGCGAAGACCATACAGAAGGGGGAGAACCAGTCAACACCATAGTCAGTATCAACTTACTCGACGGTACAGATGTCCGCGTCTTGGTAGCTGGTAGCGACTTTTATGCCGCCCCCCGTCTCAGTCCCGACGGTAGCTATCTGGCTTGGTTGAGTTGGAATCATCCTAATATGCCCTGGGATGGGACGGAATTATCGATCGCTATCTTCAACCCCGATGGTTCTTTAGGCGAACCCGAAAAAGTGGCGGGTGGGGTAGATGAATCGATCTTTCAGCCCGAATGGTCGCCAGATGGAACTTTGTATTTTGCCTCCGATAAAACTGGCTGGTGGAATCTTTATCGGTGGATTGCTGACCCCCAGACGACCTCACCCCCAGCCCCTCTCCTGCAAGGAGAGGGGAGCATGAGAGAGGACGCAACAAGTAAAAGGGATTCCGATCCCCCCCTTCCCTCTCAGGGAAGGGGGGCTAGGGGGGTTAGGTCGATCGAACCCTTGTGCGAAATGGAGGCAGAATTCGGACTTCCCCTGTGGGTGTTTGGGATGTCTACTTATACATTTCAGTCTGCCAATCGGATAATTTGTACTTACTCCCAACAGGGAAATCGATCTCTAGCTACTCTCGACACTACGACCAAACAGCTAGAGACGATCGCAACTCCCTATACAGAAATTTCTTCGATGGCAGTAAGCGGCGATCGCCTTATATTGTGCGGTGCTTCCCCCACTGAAGCCACAGCGATCGCGCAAATGGACTTATCGACGAGTCAAATGGAGATCTTGCGTCGATCGAGTCGAGTAGAAATCGATCCTGGATATATTTCGATTCCAGAAACGATCGCTTTTCCTACTACCGACAACCTCACGGCTTACGCCTTCTTTTACCCGCCCAAAAACAAAGACTATACCGCCCCACCTGGAGAGAAACCGCCGCTTCTAGTCAAAAGCCACGGCGGGCCGACGGCGGCTACCTCTAGCAGGTTCAGCCTGGGAATTCAATACTGGACGAGTCGGGGATTTGCCATCCTCGATGTCAACTACGGCGGTAGCACTGGTTACGGCCGGGAATATCGCCAGAGGTTAGATGGGAAGTGGGGCATTGTCGATGTCGATGACTGCGCCAACGGTGCCAGTTATCTAGTTCGGCAAGGTAAAGTAGATGGCGATCGCCTGACGATTTCTGGTGGGAGTGCCGGGGGTTATACTACCCTGTGCGCCCTGACTTTTCGGAATGTCTTCAAAGCTGGGGCCAGTTACTACGGGGTCAGCGATCCAGAAGCATTAGCGAAAGATACTCACAAATTTGAATCGCGCTACCTCGATCGTTTGATCGGCCCCTATCCCGAACGACGAGATCTTTACCAAGAACGATCGCCAATTCATTTTAGCGATCGACTCTCCTGCCCGGTAATTTTCTTTCAAGGTTTAGAAGATAAAGTCGTCCCTCCCAACCAAGCAGAAATGATGGTAGAGGCCCTCAAAGCGAAAAAGCTGCCAGTTGCCTATGTCGCCTTTGAAGGCGAACAGCACGGTTTCCGCAAAGCCGAGAATATCAAACGCGCCCTCGACGGCGAGTTTTATTTTTACTCGCGGGTATTTGGATTTACACCCAGCGATCGCCTAGAACCAATAGCGATCGATAATTTGTAAGCAGATGGGACAGCCCAAATCAAGTCAAAAGTCAAAAGTCAAAAGTCAAAAGTCAAAAATTGTTTTTTGGCAACTGTAGGTTGGGTCTAGCTCTGCGAAACCCAACAAACCCAACCATAAATGCTTCTAATGTTCTTTCACATTTCAGTTCTGAGTCGAGAGTTAATTGCTGGATTAACAGTACGTCCGGGAGGACATTATTTAGATGCGACTGTTGGCGGTGGCGGACACAGCCGACTCATATTAGAAGCAGCAGCAGATACTCAAATTACCGCCTTAGATCGAGACGATCGAGCATTAGCAGCAGCTAAAACCTCTCTGATTGAATATAGCGATCGCTGGCATTTTTGGCACGGCAATTTCGCCGACTACGAACCCCACGTGCAGAAATTCGACGGTATCATTGCCGATTTAGGTGTCAGTTCGGCGCATTTAGATACGCCCGATCGCGGTTTCAGTTTTCGCCACGAAGCACCTTTAGATATGCGGATGGATCGGCAACAAGATCTCACCGCTGCCGAGATCGTCAATCGCTGGGACGAAAGAGATCTGGCAGAGATTTTCTTCACCTATGGAGAAGAACGACTTTCAAGAAGGATAGCGCGGCAAATCGTTCAAATGCGACCCTTTGAGACGACTACGCAGTTAGCAGAAGCGATCGCCCGTTGCGTTCCCCAAAAATACCGTTACGGTAGAATTCATCCGGCAACTAGAGTTTTTCAAGCCTTGCGAATCGCCGTCAATCAAGAGTTAACCTCATTAGAAAAATTCTTGGATCGCGCCCCAAATTGGCTGCTACCAGAGGGGAGAATTGCCATTATTAGCTTTCACAGCTTAGAAGATAGAATCGTCAAAAACAGCTTTCGATCGTCACCAATTTTGCAGGTGTTAACCAAAAAACCGATCGCACCCCAAGATGATGAAGTTAATAATAATCCTCGCGCTCGATCGGCTAAATTACGAATTGCCCAGAAACGCGATGATAATGTCGAGCGATGAGAGTTCGTGGGCGATACGTGCTGCGCACAGGCTACGCCAACGCGCAGCCTCATCATGACTGATTTTGGATGGCTAAAATGGATGAAGGCACTTTGCCCTCAAAGGAGCCTGCGGCTCCCCTCTCCCGTGGGAGAGGGGTTGGGGGTGAGGGCAGCAATTCAACACTTACGAACAGCCATGTTTTTAGTCACCGGAGCTACTGGAGGATTAGGTCGTCGAATCGTGCGACTATTGTGCGATCGAGAACAGCCAGTGCGGGCTTTTGTCCGCCTCACCTCTCGCTATAGCGAACTAGAACAAAGAGGTGCCCAGATTTTTATTGGCGATCTCAAGCAAGACAGAGACATTCACAAAGCCTGTCAGGGAGTGCAATACATCATCAGCGCCCACGGTTCTGATGGCGACGCTCAAGCTTTAGATTATCGCGCCAATATCGAACTGATCGATCGCGCTCAAGAAATGGGAGTACAGCATTTTGTTTTGATTTCGGTGTTGGGAGCAGACAGAGGATTTGAGGATGCGCCGACTTTTAAAGGGAAACGAGCGGTAGAAAAATATCTAGAAGCCAGCGGGTTAAATTACACTATTTTGCGCCCTTCAGGTTTTTCTTCCAATCTCTTACCCCTAGCCGAAAGGTTTAAGCAAACGGGAATTTATTTGTTGATTGGCGATCCTAAAAGCCGAACCTCGATCGTCAGCACTGACGATTTAGCTAAGATTGCTGTCGATGCAGTCAGCGTTGCTAGGGCGAAAAATCAGATTTTTCCAGTCGGCGGGCCAGAGGTTTTGCAGCGTCAGGATATTCCGCGCATCTTTGGGCAGATCTTTAATCGAGAACCAGTTATTATCAATCCACCCCTATTGGTATTCGACGGATTGAGAGTTGCCATGGGATTTGTCAACCCTCAAATGCAAAAATCTCTAGGAACGTTGCGAACTTTACTGGCAAATGAGTTTTTCTGCACGCCAGATGAAGTGGCTAATCTCGAATCGGTTTTCGATGTGAAAATGGAATCTTTAGAGGGTTTCTTGCGTCGTTACTTGGCAACGTAGGAGAAAAGCTGTGCGATCGCATACCATCCATTTTAGGGATTAGAAACCCAGAAAACTCTAGCTAAAGCACCAATCATTCCTAGTACAGCAGTAAAAGCCAAAACGATAAGCGACCAGATTTGATTTTTCTGGGAGGTTTCTACTTTATCCAACCGCTTATCTATGCCATCAATTTTGGTGTCTAGAGTTTTGATGTCCCCCTGTATTCCTTTAATTTCACCTTGGACTCCCTTAATATCGCCTTTCAGTGACTCTATAGCCACAAAAGTTTCAGTTTTAAAATCTGAAACTTCTTTTTGTAATGCGTCAAACTTGGCCTCAAATTTCTCGTCAATTTTGTCTAGCTTGCGCTCTATTCGCTCTAAAACTGTACTAAGATCGGTCGTTATCTGTATTGGGGTATTGGTCATAGTGCTAAACTGCTAATAGATCCAACTTTACTGGTGTCATGCGATCGCTGATAGGGAACTCTTCTATTATCGCCGAAATTCTTTAGCAATTATTAGCGATCGCCTACTCTAGTTAACTGCTTTGTTCCCTATACCTTTTCATAAACCTAAATCCACCAACTCGCTCGGTAAAGTTCCATTGTTGGTAAAAATTTAGCATTTCTGGTAAGCAATTTAGCATAATTTCTTCGACGTGGATGAGATCTTGATGTTCTGTAACCGCATCCATCAATAATTTACTCAACCCTTGCCCTCGATAATCTGGATGAATGATGACATCAAATAACATCGCTCGATACACGCGATCGGTGAGAACGCGACAAAATCCAATTAGCTGTCCAGATGTATTCTCTAACCCGATAATGATGTCAGTATGCTCCAACATCTTATCGACATCATGGCGGAGACGATGATGGCACCAAAATTCATTTCGATACAGATTTACCAGATCGTCCTTTTGGCTTTCTGTCAGCGAGTAGATGACTTTAACGTTCAACTAGCTAAGCCCCCTCGATCGAATTGTTATACTTAATATTTTAATCTGCTATGTCAGAAATCAAATTCGACAGCGATCGCGCTCAAAAATACGATCGAAAAATTCGCATCAGCATTCCCGGTTATGAAGGCTTACATAACATGGCATATGCCTTGCTGGGTTTAAATCTCGGTCGGCAAGCTGACATATTGGTCGTCGGTTCTGGTACGGGGATGGAAATCGTTAACCTCAGCCAACTATATCCAGAATGGCAGTTTACCGGAGTCGAACCATCTCCAGATATGATGGCAGTAGCTAACCAGAAGTTGGCAGAAAATAAGTTAGGCGATCGAGTTAAGTTACACTTGGGCGTAACCGACGAACTCCCAGAATCTAAACTTTACGACGCAGCAACTTTAATGCTAGTAATGCACTTCCTGCCGGATGACGGCTCAAAGTTAGCCTTGCTTCAGAGCATTGCCAAACGTCTCAAACCAGGAGCTACATTCATCATCGCCGACTTGCACGGAGATAAAAAATCACGACAATTTCAACATTTTTCTTCAGCCTGGAAACTTTACGAATTCAATTCTGGAGTCGCTTCAAAACAAGAAATCGAAGAAAACTTTAATCTGCGCATGAATGCCGTCCATTACGTCGTAGAATCGAGAATTATAGAATTATTGCAAACCGTTGGCTTCAACGAAATCGAACGGTTTTATAATGCTTACTTGTTCGGCGGCTGGGTAGCTAAATTTCACGGGAACTGCTAACAACTATGAGCGATATTCTCGATATCCAAATCGTCCAAGCAACTGCTAAAGATGCCCCAGCGATCGCCATGATGATGCCAGACTTGCTGCATAAAATTATGAAGGATTTGAAGTAACTGGTGGCAAAAAGACGACTAATCGATCGAGCTAGATTTGGGATAATTCGCTAATGGCAAAACATCGTCAAATTAAGTCAAAAGTCAAGCTTCGGCAAGCTCAGCTACCAAGTCAAAAGTCAAAAATTATTTTTTGTCAGAAATGGTTTTTATTGGGTATAGTGGCGGCGATCGCCATTCCTGCTTGCACGGGGGCGATCTCCAATCCCCAACAACCAGAAGCGACCCGCACTGCTAATGCTCCTAATAAAACTCAAATTACCCCCTCGAAAATAAGTAGTAACGTTGACGATTTCCTCAAGCTAACATCGGGGCGGATCGAACTACCCTACCGACCAAAAACAGTTCTTTGGCAAACTATAAAGTTTGGAGATGGGGTATTAGGTCCTAGCGACTGGAGGCTAACAGGAGTAATGACTTTCAGCCCGATCGATGCCGATAAGATGTTAACAGCAGCGAAGAAGCCAGGAGTACCTAGCGAAGATTCGATCGAGGTTGAAGATTGGTTTCCCGATCGACTCAAAACCGAGGCTGTAAAAGATCCTCAGACTGGAAAATCCCTACTCAAGGTTAAAGTTTACCAAGTACCCGTTACCCAAGGTCGGTTGATGCAAGTAGATCGAACCTCTTATTGGATTGTTTCCCTGTTTACCAGTTAGTGCGATCGCAATTCTCAGCGGTAGCCTGTAAGCTCAACCGATCGCTCCCAGCGGGCTAAAATCAAAAAAACGAGAACCGACACTAAATCATGCAGACGTTGGAAAAGACTCACCCCAAGCTTGCTGAACTGAAAACTCGCTTGACGGAAATCAACGACATTAACTCGGCGGCTTCACTGCTGCATTGGGACCAAGCTACCTATATGCCTGCTGGTGGGGCAGCAGCTAGGGGGCGGCAACTGGCAACTCTAGGACAAATTGCTCACGAAAAGTTTACCGCTCCGGCTATAGGGCAGTTGCTAGCAGATCTGCAAACCGATCGAACCAGCTTGCCCTACGATACCGACGAAGCCAGCTTAATTCGGATTACCAAAAGGGAGTACGATCGCGCTGTTAAAGTCCCTGCCGAGTTTGTGGCTAGATTCTCTCACCATCGCACCGAGTGTTACGGTGCTTGGGCCAAAGCTCGCCCAGAAAATAACTTTGCCGCCGTCCAGCCTTATTTAGAAAGGATGCTCGAATTGAGCCGCGAATATGCCAATTTTTTCCCCGGTTACGAACATATCGCCGATCCGTTAATAGAAGATGCCGACTACGGCATGACGGCCAATACAGTGCGATCGCTATTTGCCCGATTGCGAGAGGAGTTAGTACCTATAGTCCAATCTATTGCTTCCCAACCAGCTATAGACGATACTTGCTTGCGCCAGCATTTCCCCGAAGATCGGCAATTAGCTTTTAGCCACCAAGTTATCGCCCAGCTAGGTTATGACTTGCAGCGGGGCAGACAAGATAAGACTCTGCACCCCTTTATGACGAAATTCTCGTTAGGAGATGTTCGCATCACCACTCGCGTTTACGAAAACCACCTGGCACAGGCGCTATTTAGTAGCATCCACGAAACCGGCCATGCGATGTACGAACAAGGGATTTCGCCAGAATTTGAGGCTACACCTCTGGCCAACGGCACGTCAGCCGGAGTTCACGAAAGTCAATCTCGGTTGTGGGAAAACTTAGTCGGGCGCAGCCGCGAGTTTTGGCAGTTCTTCTATCCGCAGTTGCAAGCGGTTTTCCCGACTCAGTTGCAAGATGTGTCTGTAGAAACCTTCTATCGGGCAATAAATAAAGTCGAGCGATCGCTCATTCGCACCGATGCTGATGAAGTCACCTACAATTTGCACGTCGCCATCCGCTTCGAGCTAGAGTTGCAGATGCTAGAAGGTAAATTAGCCGTGCGGGATTTACCCGCAGCTTGGAACGAAGGATATCGCACGGCTCTCGGTATCGTTCCTAGCAGCGACAGCGAAGGGGTCATGCAAGACGTTCACTGGTACATGGGCAGCATTGGGGGAATGTTTCAAGGCTACACTCTCGGCAACCTGATGAGCGCCCAATTTTTCGCCGCTGCGTTGCAGGCACACCCAGAAATTCCTACCCAAATTCAGCAGGGCAATTTCCAGACGTTACTCAATTGGCTGCAAACCAACATTTACCAGCACGGTTGTAAGTACACTCCAGTCGAACTGATGCAAAAAGCTACAGGCAACCCCTTAAGCATCGATCCGTTTATTAGCTACATCCGTCAAAAATATGGGGAAATTTATTGATACCAAATCCGGTTCTCATACCATCCATTGCTGCCCTCACCCCCAACCCCTCTCCCTTGGGCTACCGTGTATACACATCTGTGGGAAAACTTGGAGGCCCTGCATTAGATCCCCCCTAGCCCCCCCTTAAAAAGGGGGGGAGTTGCGGCGAGGTTCCCTCGCTGTGCAGCTTGCACCAAACAGGGGAAAGTTATCAAAGTCCCCCTTTTTAAGGGGGATTTAGGGGGATCTTAGTGTGAAACGGCAAATCGATAACTTATGTATACACGGTAGCTCCCTTGGGAGAGGGGAGCCGCTTACAGGTGTATGGTTTTAAAAATTGGCTCTGTGAGCGATGAGTAGACGACGAAAACAATGGCTTTTCTTCCCCTGCTCCCCCTGCATCCCCTGCTCCAGAACCACCCCAAATCTCAAAAACATACCCTTGAAAGGAGGGGAGCCGGAGTCGGGGCGAGGTCAAGACGGTTTTGAAAAAAGAACTGGGCAGATGGATTAGCCAAACCCAGACAGAGGGGCCTATTCGCAATCCTTTCATCCAAAATCCAAAATGGTATTAGGCAATAGATAAGCTGAAACTACTCCATGCCTTTTTGCTTGAATAACTCCATCAATTTATATTTCCGTCCGTGTGCATTGACTAATTCCTGCCGATATGCTGTCCACTGTGCTTCTTGCCCTAGTTGCAAATAGCCCGCTCGCACTTGCTTCAACCAATCAACTGCATCCTGATAGCGATCGGACTTCTTCCCATCCATCGTTGGTTCTGCTCGTCTCTTTCCCTCGGCAATCGCCCACTCCGGATGAGACTCGATCGCTGCTGTCATGACGCGACGAACCAGATGGGAATAATAAGAAGTGGTGGTCGATCGTACCGCTTCGATCGCATCTTCGATCGCTCCTTCGTGCAGGAAAATATCGACTTTGGCGGTTTCTGCTCCCCACGGGTAAGACTGGCGGAGGCTTTGCAATAGCTCAGATTTAAGAGATGGCCACCGCTGACCTGCTAACGCCTCAAGTTTGCGATATTCCTGAAACGAAGGTTGCTTTTGGAAAGCCACAATCCGAGCCTCGATCGCCGTTTGAGTATCCCCTAATCCTTCAGCTAGATCGCTCGTCCAACTGGCGAACTCAAAGGGGTTGTGGATCGGCTTGGCAGAGAAGGTAAAATCAAAGGGGTCGCGGGTCGATGGCACCGATAGAGAGAGTCCAGCTTTGGCGATCGCTAAGGCTTCTGTCACCTGTTGCTGTTCTCGCAACGCTTTGGCCAAGGCAAATGCTTCTGCTTGGGTAGTCATCAAGGCTTGGGCTTGGCGCATCGCCGTTTCGATTTGTCCCAAGCGCACCAGTTTGAGCAGGTACTCTGTCGTCTGGGATTCTGCCAGGGCTAAATTCAAATACTCCCGATCGCGCGACTGGCGATCGAGAATACGGAGTCGTACCAATGCTAGATCGTCAGCATACTCCGGTCTTTCCGCTTCCCACGCGCCATGAGTACCGATCTCGCCCTGGAGGACTCGTTGCAGTGGTGGATAGTGCCAGCCCTGCTCTAATGCCGTCAGGCTCATCTTAAAAGAACCGATGCTATCTTGCCATTCCTCGATCGTCTCCTGTAAGTGCGCTCGTTCGTCTGCGGTGAGGTCGTCGCTGAGGATGGCATTGCTCCACGCCTCGTTTAAGTAGCTCTCCACTTCGGCACTATCCAACCCGTAATCGGCCAACTCGTTCCACTCATCAGCACAGGCACTCGTAATTACTTCAAGAATGGCGATCGCACTCTGGCAATCTCCTCGATCGGTAAATTCTTGGGCTTTGTCAATTAAGTCTAGTAACTCTTCCGCGACCGAGACTTCTTCGTAGCCTTCTTCTGCCGAGTTGATGGCTGCTCGAATAATCTGCCGAACTTGTCGCCGAAAGGGAGCCGGATCGATGGCAGTCCGGCGAGTTTTTGGGGTTTTGGCTGGTGCTGGGGTAGGGAGGGTAAGGAGCGCGACTCGATCGTCAATCGTATCTATCAATTCCGGGTGTTCCTGCACTAGGTCTTGCACGAGGCGTTGGGTTTGCAGGTGGTCGAGGCGATCGAGCAATTGGGCGAGGCTGGGACGAACGGTAATGGCATCAGGCTGGCGAATACAGGTGAGAAGCGTGGCGACAATATGCTTGCACCAACCGTCGTAATTGTAGAGACAGCTACAGGAGGCAGCGGTAATTCCACCTGCATCAAACTGGAGGTTGACCCGATAAGGTCTGGCTTCACTGCCCTCGATCGCTGCCTGAATTCGATCGTCTCGCTGCACGATATCGAGGACGGCACCACTGTCATAGTAGGCTTGGCCGCGGCTGAAGGAATTGGCGTTGGCGTGATGCCGGATGGTGTCTTCGGTGATGGGAGGCAGCGGCATGGCAAAAAAGCTGAAAAATGATGATGAGAGCCAACATCAATTTTAACTAACGGGGGTTCGGGGAGCTATAAGTACCGCGCTTTCCATCTGGCCAGCGTTGGAAGTATGTCACAATTAGTCAGTACCCGATCGAAATAAAAGCGTGACCGCCGCTGCTAAAACCAGCCTAATTGAAGTCTTTTCCGCTATTCAAGGCGAAGGGCTAAACGTTGGCACTCGTCAAATCTTCATTCGATTTGCGATTTGCGATCTGCGCTGTCATTTTTGCGATAGTGCTCATACTTGGCACGCATCTCCTACCTGTCAGATCGAACAAACCCCCGGAGAACGCGATTTTGCTACTCATCGCAATCCAGTATCTCGATCTGAGTTGTTAGCGTGGGTAGAACGTCAAAACCTGCCCCGATTGCACGACAGTATCAGCCTCACTGGTGGGGAACCTTTACTGCAAGCCCCGTTTTTAAACGAATTTTTGCCTGTAGTGCGCCAGCTAACTGGCTTGCCGATCTATTTAGAAACTGGAGGTCATCGCCCAGAGTTATTGTCTAGGATTTTACCCCACCTAGATTTAGTCGGCATGGATATCAAATTGCCTAGCGTTAGTGGAGAAGAACGCTGGTCGGCCCATGCAGCCTGTTTGCAAAGTTGTTACGACGCACGAGTAGATATTTTTGTCAAAATAATTGTCAGCGATCGCACTGAGGTCGCCGAGTTAGAACGAGCGGCCCGATTAGTCGCCGCCGTCAGTCCTGCGATTCCCGTCTTTCTTCAACCCGTTACCCCGCTGGAGGGAGAGGGGGAGAGCTTCGACAAGCTCAGCTACCGGGGGAGAGGGGGAGAGAGGGAGCAGAAGGGAGAATTATTCACTCAACACTCAACACTCAACACTCAACACTTCCAACAGCACTCAACACTCAACACTCAACACTTAATACTTCCCCCTCCTCCCGATCGAGTTTTGGCATGGCAAGCTTTGATGAAGCGCGATCTTAAGCAGGTGCGAGTTATACCCCAAACTCACAAAATGATAAAGCAACTATAGCAATCCTAAATGAGTTGTAAACTTTCCGACTCCCCTCTCCCAAGCCTGGGAGAGGGGTTGGGGGTGAGGGCAGCAATGGATGGTATGAGAACCGGATTTGGTATTATTAGCTCAAACCTCTCTTCTCACTCAACACTCCACACTCCACACTTAACACTTCCAAAGCTTCTGCACTTCTCCAGACCATGAGAAATGTTATAAAATAGCGAGGTTGTTCAGCTTAATACGTCATTGAGCCAATCAATAGACATTCCCAAAATCGATACCTTAGCGCAAGAACTCGCAAATATCCAGCAAACAGGCGCTAAAAGGATTGCTCTGCTGGGTTCTCGTCACGTTCCGATTACCCATCAGCATTTAATTGAGATGATGAGCTATGCCCTGGTATTGGGGGGCAATCGGCTCATCACTTCAGGAGCCACTGGCACTAATTCGGCGGCGATTAAAGGCGCGATGAAAGCCGATCCCAATCTGCTAACAGTAATTTTGCCTCAAAGCCTCGATCGCCAACCTAGAGAATCTCAAGAGCAATTGCAACAGGTAATGCACTTAGTCGAAAATCCTGCCAACGATGGCTTGTCTCTGGCTGAAGCTAGCGCGACGTGCAATCAAGAGATTATATCTAGATGTCAGCAATTGATTTGTTTTGCGTTTCACGACAGCAATACTCTGATGCAAACTTGTCATGAGGCTGAAGAGCAACGGAAAGTAGTTACCTTGTTCTATTTCGATTAAGCCAAGGATCGGGAGGCAGGTTGAAGAAGATAAGAGGGCAAAGTTATTAATTCTTCGCCCTCTTCACTCTCTTCGCCCTCTCCTTGCATTCCTTGCTTTCAGCCCGCCGTATAGGCAGTATGCAACGCCCACCAAATCAGGAAGATAATACCTCCTAACACGAAGACAGATGAGATGGCGATCGCCTTGGGAGTATCTGCCCCTTTGAACTTCATGATTCCACGATCTAAGTCAGACATAGCAGTATTAGCTTAAATGGCCTCTGGCAAGAATTTAGAGATGTATTCATCACTAGGTTATCGTTCGAGCGAGCGATCGTCCACGATCGACAGAGTTAGTTAAGATTGTGGAGCAAGCATCTTATCGCCATCCGGCGTAGGCGGGCAAGATGCCCGTTCCACAAGAGATTACCCCATTATTTTTTAATTTCGATCGACGGACTGAATTTCAATGTTAAAGCCACCAAAAAAGGGATGGGACCCCGCACTTTGGGCTAGTTGGAAACCCTTTGGCATTGGGGAACAACACCCGAACAACTACTATGAAGGCTGGCGAGCCTTCTGGGAAAACTTAGACGAATTACCATATGCTTGGCGCATCCTCAACCAAGGAGTCTGCGATGGTTGCTCCTTGGGCACTAGCGGGATGCAAGATTGGACGCTACCAGGAGTCCACCTGTGCAACGTCAGAATGCGGCTGTTGCGCCTCAATACCATGCCAGCATTCGACTCGAAAATCTTAGTAGATCTCTCCCAGTTACAAGGAAAAACTAGCGGGGAATTACGAGATTTAGGGCGCATTCCCTACCCAATGGTGCGACGACGGGGCGAAGTCGGGTTTAGCCGAGTGAGTTGGGATGAAGCGATGGGATTAATCAGCGATCGCATTCGCCAATCTACTCCAGACCGACTCAGTTTTTACCTTACCAGCAGAGGGATACCTAACGAAACTTACTACGCCACTCAAAAGGCCGTTAGGGCGATGGGGACTAATTCGATCGATAATGCAGCCAGGATCTGTCACTCGCCCAGTACGACGGCTTTGAAAGAGACTTTAGGGGTGGCGGCTACTACCTGTTCTTACAAAGATTGGATCGGTAGCGATTTAGTAATTTTTATCGGTTCCAACGTCGCTAACAATCAACCCGTTACCGTTAAGTACCTTTACTACACCAAAAAAGCCGACACCAAGATAGTAGTAATTAACAGCTACCGCGAACCGGGGATGGAGCGTTACTGGGTACCTTTAATTCCCGAAAGCGCCCTATTTGGCACGAAATTTAGCGATCGCTTTTTCCTCGTCAACGTCGGCGGAGATATCGCTTTTATCAACGGTACTCTCAAACACATGATAGAGAACGATTGGCTCGATCGAGACTTCATCGCCAATTACACTGCTGGCTGGGAAGAATTAAAAACCTCCATAGCGGCTCAATCTTGGAAGGAATTAGAACGGCTCTCTGGAACTTCTCGCCAAGAAATGTACGACTTTGCCCGCATGGTAGGCAAAGCTAAAACTGCTGTCTTCGTTTGGAGTATGGGGATTACCCAGCACGAATGCGGCGAAGATAACGTCAGAGCGATCGTTAACTTGGCTTTAACTAAGGGATTTATCGGTCGAGAAGGTTGCGGTTTAATGCCGATTCGCGGTCATTCTGGCGTTCAGGGAGGGGCGGAAATGGGGGCATATGCCACCGCTTTTCCCGGCGGTAAACCCGTTACCTCCGAAAATGCGGCCCATCTCAGCGAGATTTGGGGTTTTGATGTCCCGACTGCTAAGGGTATGACGGCTACTGAAGCGATCGATGCCGCCCATAAAAGAGAGTTGGACGTGCTATTTTCGATCGGCGGCAATTTCTTAGAAGTCTTGCCCGATCCCGAATATGTGGAAGCAGCTTTGCAGCGAGTACCTTTGCGAGTCCACATGGATATCGTGCTTTCTAGCCAGATGTTGCTAGATCCAGCCGATACGGTTGTCATTCTACCCACCACTACGCGCTACGAAATTCCTGGCGGAGTTACTTCTACCAGCACCGAACGCCGAATCATTTTCAGTCCTGAAGTTCCTGGGCGACGAATTGGCGAGGCCCGGCCGGAATGGGAGGTGATGATGGAACTGGCGAGGCGCGTTGTCGGACCCCAATCTGGCACGTCTCTAGATTTTGACGGTACGTCAGCGATCCGGGAAGAGATTGCCAAAGTCGTTCCTTTTTACGATGGCATCCAATATTTTCACCAAGCTGGGGATCAGATCCAATACGGGGGAGCGCATTTGTGTCAGGATTGGAACTTTCCTACCCCAGATGGAAAGGCAAGTTTCTCAGTGGTATCTTTACCTCAAAGAGAGTTGCCAGTGGGAACTTTTTACCTGACAACCCGACGCGGCAAACAATTTAACAGCATGGTGCAGGAGAAAACCGACGCAATTACAGGGGCAGAACGAGAGGCGATTTTCATTAGTGCTGTCGATGCCGAAAATTTGGGGTTAACAGCAGGAGAATTAGTGGTGTTGAAAAATGAATTCGGCGAATATCGAGGACGGATCTACACCGCACCCGTCAAGCCAGGAAATTTGCAAATCCACTGGCCCGAAGGCAACGTGTTGTTAGATAAGAATAGGCGATCGCCCATTGCTGGCATTCCCGATTACAATGCTACAGTTCGCTTGGAAAGGGCATAGGGCATGGGGCATGGGGCATGGGGCATAGGGCATAGGGCATGAGAGCAAAAAACTAGCTATATAGTTTCTAATTTATAATTTAGATGACACCTGAAATTCAACAGCGAGTTCAACAATTAAGGCAAAAGCTCCAGGAAGCCAGCTATGCTTATTATGTCCTGGACAATCCGGTGATGGAGGATGCAGTTTACGATCGCCTCTACCGCGAACTGCAAGAACTCGAAACCCAATATCCAGAATTAGTCACCTCAGATAGTCCCACCCAACGTATAGGAGAAAGACCCGCCTCTCGATTTAACTCAGTGCGGCACAATATCCCCCTTTACAGCCTGGAAAATGCCTTTAACATTCAGGAGTTAGAGGATTGGGAACAGGGGTGGCAACGCCAGTTGAAGGGAGATGGGGAGATGGGGAGATGGGGAGATGGGGAGATGGGGAGAGAGGGAGACAAGGGAGATTGTTCTGATTCTCAACTCCGAACTCCGTTGGCGCAGCCTGCGCTCGGCGCATACTCCAAACTCCGAACTCTATATGTCTGCGAATTAAAAATTGATGGTTCGGCGATCGCTCTAACTTACGAAAATGGCACTCTAGTAAGGGGGGCGACGCGAGGCGATGGCGTTACTGGGGAAGATATTACCCAAAACGTGCGGACGATTCGGGCTATTCCTTTGCGATTGCATCTGGAAAATCCGCCACCACTGGTAGAAGTGCGCGGGGAAGCCTTTTTACCTTTGGATGTATTCTCCCAAATCAACCAAGAGCGATCGCAAGCTGGAGAACAATTATTTGCTAATCCTCGTAATGCGGCAGCAGGAACTCTCAGACAGCTAGATTCTCGGATCGTCGCTCAAAGGCGGCTAGATTTCTTTGCTTATACTTTGCACGTTCCCGGTAAGGAAGATATCGAAGTAGCGAAAACTCAGTGGGAATCGCTAGAAGTGCTACAAAGTTTTGGTTTTCGAGTCAATCCCAATCGCAAACGCTGCCAATCTTTGCAAGAAGTTGAGGAATATTATGACGATTGGAATACAGGACGGCTGAATTTGCCCTACATGACAGATGGGGTGGTAGTTAAAATCGATTCTTTGGCACTTCAGCAACAACTGGGCTTTACTCAAAAATTTCCCCGCTGGGCGGTGGCGTTGAAATATCCGGCGGAAGAAGCCCCTACAAGAGTCGAACATATTTCCGTCAATGTCGGCAGAACTGGGGCCCTTACTCCCCTAGCACACTTACAACCCGTGCAGTTAGCTGGAACTACTGTGCAAAGAGCAACGTTGCATAATAGCGATCGCATTGCCCAATTAGATATCCGCATTGGCGATACCGTCATCGTCCGCAAAGCCGGAGAAATTATTCCCGAAGTAGTGCGGGTGTTGCCAGAGTTACGCCCCGCTAAGGCTCAAAGTTTTCAAATGCCCAGCCATTGCCCGGTTTGCCAGCAACCCGTCGTCAAACCTGCGGGCGAGGCCGTAACCCGCTGCATCAATGCTTCTTGTCCGGCAATTTTGAAAGCGGCCCTGGTACATTGGTCCGGCCGCGATGCCTTAGATATCAACGGTATGGGAGAAAAGTTAGTAGAACAGTTGGTAGATAAAGGAGTAGTAACTTCTGTTGCAACTTTGTACGATTTAACTATCGATCGATTATTAACTTTAGAACGCTTCGGGCAGAAGTCAGCCCAAAAATTAGTAGATGCGATCGCTCAGTCTAAAAATCAACCTTGGGCCAGAGTATTGTATGGCTTAGGTATCCGCCACGTCGGTAGCGTCAACGCTCAAACTTTAACTGAAGCGTTTCCTAGTGTCGATCGGTTAGCTAATGCCTCACCTGCTGAAATAGAATCTGTGTATGGCATCGGCGCGGAAATTGCCCAAGCGATCGCTCGCTGGTTTCAAGTTCCCAGCAATCAGGATTTAATTTCTCGTCTGCAAGCGGCTGGGCTGCAACTAGCGGATCTCACACCTGTAGACAAACAAAGTGCCATTTCCTCAGCCGATTCTCCCCTCAAAGGTAAAACCTTTGTCGTTACTGGCACGCTACCGACATTGAAACGCGACGAAGCGAAAGCTCTAATTCAACAAGCTGGTGGTAAAGTCACTGATTCAGTCAGTGCCAAAACTGACTATTTAGTAGTAGGTGCAGATGCTGGTTCCAAGCTCAAAAAAGCTGAATCTCTAGGCGTTACTCAGCTTTCAGAAAACGAACTTTTAGCATTAATCAAACAAATTGCTGTATCCGCCCCTGAAACAACAACAGGCGCTCGACCGCTACCGTAAGTCCGAAAGAAACTTAATTCAGCCATAACCACCCCAACATTTAGCAGAGGTTGAATTAATCCATCAACCACCCAAATAGTTGCTCTACGGTTAGTTCTACAGCGATCGCAAAGTTTGGTACTGGCAAAACCAACTGCGGTTCGTCAAAAAAATCTGGGGTGCTATTCGGACGATAGACAAATACACCGGATTCTTCAGGATCGATCGACCAGCCCATTTCTGTGCCGTGTTTCAGGCAGTGTAAAATGTTGCGCGTGACCTTAGTTTGGCTTTGGTCGGGGGATAAAATTTCAATTACCCAATCGGGATAAAGATTGAAGACATTAGCAATCCGGCCGTTCTCTTGGCGAGGAATTCGCTCGGACTTGAATACGCTAATATCTGGAACTATAGAACGCCCGCCAAAATTACAGCGCAATTCTGGAAAAGCACGAGCAATTTTTAGAGGTTTTAAAGTACCGTCAATTCCTTGAGTCAAGTCGCGCTGTATAGTGCTGTGTTCCCCTTGAGGCATGGGCTTTTGGATAATTTGACCGTCAATATATTCACTAGCAGGCTGAGTTTCTGGTAATTGTAAGAATTCCTTTAGAGTTAACGATCGATCGCTTAACTGAACCATAGAACTTAGCTTGGTTAACTAGTCTCAATTTTATTCTAAACTTACGCAGCTACACCAATAGAGAGTTTGCGTAAGTTCTGTTAGCATGACTAAAACTTCCTTTTTAGCGTATTTTTAGATAAAATAGCTTCGAGAGATAGATTTACTCCAGCTTTCCCCACAAGGATTTCATCTCAGCTAAACTAACCTTCGATCGCCATTATTTTTGTTCCCTTATTCAAACAACACTATGGTCGCTAACAAAGCTGATAGTCTTTTAGGTAATTACGCTCCAGATTTTGAATTACCAGGAGTAGACGGTCAAGTACATCACCTCGCCCGTTACTTAGAACAGTATCAGGCAGTTGGGGTCCTATTCATGTGCAATCACTGTCCTTACGTGCGAGCTTATTTAGAGCGACTCAAACAGATCCAAACCGATTTTGCCGATCGAGGATTTACGCTAATCGGAATCAATTCTAACGATCCCAATAAGTTTCCTGAAGACAGTTTTGAGAACATGAAAGCTTTTACCGCTGAGATGGGACTGAATTTTCCCTACTTATGGGATAGCAACCAAGATGTCGCTCGTGCTTTCGAGGCGCAGAAAACTCCAGAAGTCTTTCTGTTAGATTCGAGTGGCATTGTCCATTATTGCGGCGCGATCGATGACAACACTCAACAACCAGAAGCGGTGAAAGTCAATTATTTGCGGGATGCGATCGCTGCTGTTCTCCAACAGGAAACAGTTGCCACCACCTCAGCCCCAGCGATCGGGTGTACCGTCAAGTGGCGCAACTAAAAGTGTGAAGTGTTGAGTGTGAAGTGGTAGAGATGCGAGATCTCGCGTCTCTACAAGAATCTTCTGTCTTTAGTTTTTGGCTACTACTCCCTTCCCGCCAGAAGACTATGGAACTAGATTGTAGATATGTTGAATTGTGTTCTCAATTTGAATTGGAGTCTGCAATTGCTGCGTTTCAAAAAAGTTTTCAATTCGGATTTTAACTTGTTCAATGGCTGTGCCAATTGGCAAGTGATGCTAAGTCAGTATCCCTTAGCGACGCTCTAGAAAAGCTATATAACGCGAAAATCCTATCTGGTAAACGTTATAGACGTTGCGAACGACGTAAGAGTACCGTTAGAGCGTGGGGCTTTCGCTCGCAAGCTAAAAAATAGAAAGAACCGACACCTTGCCGGTTCTCGAACGCATGAAAACTTCATCTTTTGATGATACAACTTGCTGGGCAAAAAATTTGTCAAATAGTTGGATAAAAAGCGATGAATTATGTAAATAAATGTTAACCGATCGACTTTTCCAACTATATTAGATATCTCCGATTCTCATTCCACCCATTGCTGCCCTCACCCCGCAGGCGGGGTGAGGGCAAACAACTTTTGCTAAGCGGATTTGGGATTACTTCAAAATCGATTGCCAGCAGCTAGGTTTATTTTTCTCTGGGAATTTGACCGCTAGGTGGAGTGTTGTCTTTGAACGATGCCAGCCATTCTCGTAGTTGTTCGGCAGCAATATCGCGGCTACCCAATCCAAAGGCCAGGGCTATAGCCACGGCGATCGAACCCAACAGCAAGCCAAAAGCTAGGTTGACGATGTTGCTGGCAATGCCCATCTGTTGCAGGGCCATCGCTAAGACAAAAGCAATAATCGCAATCCGGGCAGTTTGAGCCAGAATGCGCGATTGACGAGTGCCAGAACTGACGATCAGACTGAAAGCTAGATTAGCTAGATATAGCCCGATCGCAAATACCACTAACCCACCGAGGACGCGACCTAAAACTACCACAATCCCGGTAATTAGATTGGTGAGAGCCGGAATTTGTAAAACATTGGTAGCTGCTACCGTGGCAAACAGCATAATCGCCACTAGCACCACTATCCCAGCAATTTCTGAAGGGGTGCGAGTAGTAACTGGCGATGTCTGTAAAACCGTAGATGTTTCGGGCGTTTGAATGACAGTTGGCTCTTCCCAAGGCGAAGGTTCGGGGGCCGTTCTGGGCCTGGGGGGTGGAGGTGGTGGTACGGGTCGTCCCGCCGGAGGTGTCGCCGCCCGTCTGGGGGTGGGCAAGCCCAACCAAGATAAGATGTTGTTGAAGCCCAACCCCGTCAGGATCTCGGTCAGCAAATTCGAGACAAATCGCCCGACAAAGAAAGCGATCGCTAAAATCAAAGCCGCTGTCAAAACTAAGGGAATGGTTTCGAGAATTCGAGCTAGCATCGATCGAGCAGGAGCCGAGATCGTCTCGATTCTCAAAGCATCTAGGGCAGCAATCGCGGTCGGAATTAGGATCGACGCATAGACAATAGTGCCCAACAACGCAGACAGATTTTGCCCTCCAGTTTCTTGAGAGATGCCTAACCTTGTGCCCGCGCGATCGACACCGACTGCTGCTAACAAGTTGGTGACTACCCGCCGTACCACCTGAGCCACAAACCAACCAACTACGCCAATTAAAACGGCATTCAAAATATTGGGCAGCGCACCCAGAATTTGACCGACCAGATTGTTAATCGGACCGAGGGCTTGCCTGAGTTCTAAGGCATCTAGAATCGGAGGCAAAAACAGCAAAAAGACGAACCAGTAAAGAGCGTTAGCGATGGTTTCGCTCAAAGACAACTGGCCCGGACCTGATGGTTCCCCGCCCTGCTGGTTCAAACGCTCGTCGAACCGGACTGTCTGCAACCCGCGCGTTACTAGCAACTTGACTACAGTAGCTACTAGCCAAGCTACTCCTCCCAAAATCAGCGCTCCAGCTAACTTAGGCAAAAAGCCCAAAACTTGAGTGAGCAAATTATTGAGGGGTTGAGAAACCAGCGTCAGCTTCAGCAGATCGAAAATTGCCACCAAGGTCAAGAGCATGACGACCCAGAAAACCAAGCCAGAGGCTAATTTCTCTACGGGTGGCAACTCCGTACTACCAGAGCGACCTGTAATCCAGTTGCCGATCTGGTTATCCAGCCTAGTGCGCTTCAGCAGACTGCTGGTGATGTTCGCCGCTATCAGCGCCACGATCCAACCAACGAGCAAAATCAGAATGGCGTAGATCAGATTGGCCACCGACAGATCGATCTGAAACCCAAACAAACTGGTGGTCTGTGCCAAAACGAGCGATCGCGGCACGGTTTCAGGAAAATTTTGTGCAATCATTGTTAACAAATCCTCTTGGGACTCTAAAAGGAACGGGACGGCGATTTGCTTTTTACCAAAAAATTACTCGCGCCCCCTGAGAAACAGCCGTTCTTATCTCCTCGATACTTTAGTTAACTCTGACAAACTCTTAAATTCTGACAAATTCTAAACTGAAACTATATTAGAGGTGAATGGACGTTTTTTTTGTTTGTAAATAATTGATTAATGATTATTTATTAATCTCACTAGGAAATAAAAAATCGTTAGATTCTGAGATATTCTGAACTCCTGAACTTCTGAACTGCTTCATCCATGTCCCTGCAAAAATTTGAACAATCGATTCAAATCGATGCCAGCGCCAGCATCGTCGAGCAATGCCTCACCGATCGCATCTTGATGCACCGCTGGCTGAACCCAATGCTGTTATGCGAGCCTGTAGGCGAGTGGAGTACAGATATTGGCAGCAAGAGTCGGTTTTTGATTAAACTTCCCCTCTGGCCGCCAACGCTCGATAGCGTCGTGGTAGAAAGACAGCCAGGGCTAGTCGTTTGGCAGTTTACCGGATTTTTTCACGGGCGCGATCGCTGGGAGTGTCAACCCCATCCCCAAGGTACGCTCTTGCTCAACCGCTTTGAATTCCAGATTCCTAACCCGCTAGTACGCTGGGGATTTAACGCATTTGCTAGTAAGCTGACTCAGCAAGATATGCAGGCTCAACTCCAACGGCTCAAAAAAGTTGCAGAGGGGGTGATGGGGTGAGGGGGTGATGGGGTGATGGGGTGATGGGGTGATGGGGTGATGGGGTGATGGGGTGATGGGGAGACAAGGGAGACAAGGGGGAATTTCTTAACTCAACACTCAACACTCCACACTTAACACTTCCTACAACACTCCACACTTAACACTTCCAAAGCTTCTGAACTCCTAATTTCTCATTTCCTCAATTAACTGGCGAATCATGCTGGCATCTGGGGCATTGGGAACCTCAGTGAGATATCTTTCTAAATCTTGAGATGCTGCTGGCCACCTATTGAGTTGGTAATATAGCAAACCGCGATCGCGCAATTCTGTCATTGCCCCTGGAAATAAAAGTAAAATCCGCTCGACGGCTGCTAAAGCTTTGGATAAATAGCGATCTTTGAGATAAATCATCTTCAGATTAGTCAGCATTCTGGTTAAAAAACGCCGATTGCCAATGGGAGCGATAAACTCTGGTGGTAACTCTGGTATTGGCTGCTGGTAAATTCGCATTAATAATTCTTGACAGTCTTCCTCAAAGAGAATTTCTCCCCCATTAAAAGCATCAATAAAGAAGCCTACATCTTCAAATTGCGGGCGAATTAGAAAATGACCAGGTAAATTAATCCCCACCATGGGAATCTCCAATCGCTTGGCGATTTCTAAATAAACTAGAGATAGAGTAATAGGGATACCAGTACGGCGATCGATTACCTGATTCAAAAAGCTGTTGCGCGGATCGTAGTAATCGGCTTTATTGCCAGTAAACCCCAAATCTTGATAGAGGTATTTATTAATGCTTTGAATTATTCGCAAAGGATAGCGCTCGACTGGTAGCAACTCTTCTACTTCACCGGCCATGGTATCTAGAGCGTTAATGTATTCATCTGGATCGAAATCTGGATATTCTTCTTGGGCAATATATAAAGCTGCCCTGGCTAGATCGATTTGCTCCTCTGGTCGATCGATCTCTCGATCGAAATACTGTCGTGCTAAGGGTAATTCCATGGCGATCGCTTATAGTTAATCAGCGAAATTAATGCCTCGTATTATTGACGAAACTTGCTTTTGCTGCTAATAGTCAAAGAAGTATAAAAAAGGCTAATAATTATTTAATTAACCATCTGTTAACCTCTTCTTAATCATAGTCTTAATCCATCCTTTACGCTAAAGTGTTAAACTACGATTCGGTTGAAAGTGAAAAACTAAAAATCTCATGATTTTGCAAAACCTACGTCCGATCCATCTAGCTTCTGTAGTTGCTATTGCCTTGGTTACTAGCTCTTGCGGTGGCAACCAAGCGTCTAATCCCGGCGGACAAGCTGGAACTGGGAGTAATGGCGGCACTGGCAATGCTTCTAGTCTATCTGGCAACGTCACCATTGATGGTTCTAGCACGGTCTTTCCGATCTCAGAAATAATGGCCGAAGAATTCAGAAAGACTAATTCAGGCGTTGACGTAGCAGTAGGTGAATCTGGTACTGGTGGTGGCTTTAAAAAGTTCTGTGCGGGAGAAATCAGTCTCACGGGAGCTTCTCGTCCGATCAAACCTGAAGAAATTGAAGCCTGTAAAAAAGGCAACGTCGAATACATTGAAATTCCCATTGCTTACGATGCTTTAACAGTCGTCGCCAACCCCCAAAATGAAGCAGCTAAGTGTATGAAGGTGGCCGATTTGAAAAAAGTTTGGGAACCAGCCGCCCAGGGGAAAATCACTAACTGGAACCAAATAAATCCTGCTTTCCCAGATTTAAAATTGAGCCTGTACGGACCGGGAACAGATTCGGGGACCTTTGATTACTTCACAGAAGAAATTGTGGGCAAAGCGAAAGAGAGTCGCAGCGACTATACCGGTAGCGAAGATGACAATACTCTAGTTCAAGGAGTTGCTGGCGATCGAGGCGGATTGGGCTACTTTGGCTACGCTTATTATGAAGCCAATAAAGAGCAGCTTAAAGCCGTAGAAATCGACAATGGCAAAGGCTGCGTTGCTCCGTCTGCGGAAACAGTATTAGCTGGAACTTACAATCCGCTGTCTCGACCGATCTTTGTCTACGCCAGCAAAAAGGATCTCGCACGTCCAGAAGTGAAAGCTTTTGTAGACTTTGCGATCGCTAGCAACAATAAAAAACTGATTACCGAGGCTGGCTACGTACCCCTACCAGACGAACTGAGTGCCGCCGTTCAGAAACGCTATGACAGCGGACAAGCAGGTTCTATGTACGAGGGCGCTCCCAAAGGTTCGACGCTCAAAGATCTGCTAGCCAAATCGAAGTAAGAAGTACGGGCAAGCATCCTGCTTGCCCAGTGCCAACTAGGCACTCGCTCTCCCCTAGCCCCTTAAAATCAGGAGAATAAGCTTGAAATCCTCCTAAAGAAAGATTTAAAAAAGCGAAAATAGATTCAAAATCTTCCTTTGGGGCGATGAAAAGCATCTCCAAGCAGCTAGCTTATCCCAAGGAAATTCCGAGGCGTTCTCAGAATTCTGAATGATGGAGTATCTAGGTACAATGTATATATGAGTACTAATTTAGGAATTAGCGATCGCGACGGCACGAACCTCTGGCAGCCCAAGCGGGGGTTGAATGAGTGGGTAGAAAAAGGGGTAAAGGGATTATTTGCTTTATTTGCCTTAGTTTCGATCGCTACTACTGTTGGCATCGTTCTCAGCCTCACTTACGAAACCATAGCATTTTTTAGTAAAGTACCGATTTGGCGGTTTTTGGGCGAAACCCAGTGGTCCCCAACCTTCAACAACCCCCAATTTGGGATTATCGTGCTGATCTGCGGCACTTTTTTGACCTCGTTGATTGCGACTGTAGTGGCTTTGCCGATTGGCTTGCTAGCAGCAATCTGCTTGAGCGAATACGCCCCAGAAAAGATGCGGCGAGTTATCAAACCAGCCTTAGAAATCCTCGCTGGCGTGCCCACAGTTGTATATGGTTACTTTGCCCTCCTCTTTGTTACTCCTATACTCAAAACTTTTCTGCCCGTAGAAATATTTAACGCCTTGAGTGCAGGCTTGGTCATGGGAATAGCCATTCTTCCTTTAGTGGCATCTTTAAGCGAAGATGCGATTTATGCCGTCCCCAATTCTTTAAGGCAAGGGGCTTATGCTTTAGGAGCTACCAAACGGGAAACGATCGTTTCGGTAGTTTTACCCTCTGCCCTATCTGGAATTGCCGCTTCCTTCATCTTGGCCATTTCCCGCGCCATTGGCGAAACCATGATCGTCACCATTGCCGCCGGACAAACCCCCCGACTAACGCTCAATCCTTTCGCCAACCTGCAAACGATGACCGCTTACATTGTTCAGGTTAGTAAGGGAGATACCCCAGCAGGCTCCCTAGTCTACCAGACCATTTTTGCTGTTGGTATGACTCTGTTCGTAATGACCTTAGCGCTGAATATCTTTAGCTTTTGGTTCGTGCGGCGTTTCCGCCAAAAATACGAGTAAACAAGTCAAAAGTCAAAAGTCAAAAATAAAATTCTATTAGCAGATCGGCTAATTGCAATCATTTAGTTACTATCTAAGATGAGTACATCAAGACCGATAGCAGATCTCGATTCACCCTCCGAGTCAAACTTTAATGTGGCATTACCCAGCCGCCACGGTTTGGACAAAATATTTGAAGTCGCAAGTTGGGTAGCGACATTTGTGGGGTTAATCGTTCTGGCAGCTTTATTAATCGATACCGTAGTCGATTCCCTTCCGCGGTTAAGCTGGGGGTTTATTACCAACTTTCCCTCTACCAGAGCCGTAGCCGCAGGAGTTTTACCCGCTTTAGTCGGCACGCTGTGGCTACTGGTATTGACAACTTTAGTTGCCTTTCCTTTAGGGGTAGGTGCGGGAATATATCTAGAAGAATATGCCCCCGATAACTTATTCACTAGAGCCATAGAAATTAATATTTCTAACTTGGCCGCCGTGCCTTCGATTATCTATGGCTTGCTCGGCCTGCAAGTATTCGTTCGCTGGCTGCTCCCGGTAACTGGAGGCCGCAGCATCTTGGCTGGGGCGCTAACTCTGGCCTTACTGGTATTGCCGATTATTATCATTACTACTCGCGAAAGCTTGCGAGCGATTCCAGGAAGTTTGCGTCAAGCTGGTTTTGCCTTGGGCGCTACCCGCTGGCAAGTAATTCGAGAACATATCTTTCCCTTAGCTCTGCCAGGAATTCTCACCGGAACCATTCTGGCAATCTCGCGAGCAATTGGCGAAACAGCCCCTCTGATCGTAGTCGGTGCAGCCACTTTTATTACATTTTTGCCGACGAACCTGCAAAGCAAATTTACCGCCTTGCCGATTCAAATTTTTAACTGGGTTTCTCGTCCTGTCGTTGCCAATCCAGACAAAAACTTTCAATTCAACGCCGCAGCGGGAATTGTGGTGCTGATGGTAGTGCTGCTAGGGATGAACTCAATCGCCATATTTTTACGCAACAAGTTCCAGAAAGGCCGAGCTTAATTCTCAAAACATTAACACCCCAGGTAAACCATGAAATCTGATTTCATCCAGGAGTCTAATTTTTCTGCCATGCCAACCTCAGAAGCCATTTTAGAAGCGGAAAAAGTCACAGTTCACTATGGCTCCTTTATGGCATTGCGGGAGACATATATCAATATCCCCAAAAACCAAATTACTGCCTTTATCGGTCCTTCTGGATGCGGTAAAAGTACCTTGCTTAGATGCTTTAACCGCATGAACGATTTGATTCCTGGGGCCAAGGTGGGAGGAAAAATCAGGTTTCATGGGGAAAATCTCCACGATCGCAAATTCGATAAAAGAATTGAAGAAATCCGCCGCCGGATCGGGATGGTGTTTCAAAAACCCAATCCTTTTTCTAAAACCATCTATGAAAATATCGCCTTTGGAGCCAGAATCAACGGCTATCGCGGCGATATGGACGAGTTAGTCGAACGCTCTCTCAGGCAAGCAGCCTTGTGGGATGAAGCTAAAGACAAACTCAAGCAAAGCGGCTTATCTCTCTCTGGGGGACAGCAACAACGGCTGTGTATTGCCAGAGCAATCGCAGTTCAGCCAGAAGTGATTTTAATGGACGAACCTTGCTCGGCTCTAGATCCGATCTCGACATTGCGGATCGAAGAATTGCTGCACGAACTCGAAGAACGATACACCATCATCATCGTCACTCACAATATGCAGCAAGCATCGCGGGTGTCGGATATGACGGCCTTTTTCAACGTTAAAGCCACCGAAAGCGGACAGCGCCAGGGCTATTTGGCCGAGTACGATCGCACCGAAGTCATCTTCCAAAACCCCAAGGAGCAAGTCACGCAAGAGTATGTCAGCGGTCGTTTCGGGTAATTCATAATTCATAATTTATAATTCATAATTCAGTTTGGTAGCCATCCAGGATACGATCGAATCTAGACTCAAATAGATACGTCGTCGCTTAAATTGGACTCATGAAGCAATTATTCTCACGTCTGCTAGCTCTGGTATTGGTGGTATCGATCGCCTTGACAGGCTGTTCTGGTAATAGCGCCACCGGATTTGTTGGCAATTACCGCCAAGACACCGCAACCTTATTGCAAAGCTTGAGAACTGCCATTGAATTACCTCAAGATTCCCCGGACAGAATGGCTGCTCAAACTAAAGCGCGTCAGAGCATCAGCGACTTTGCTGCTCGCTATCGCCGAGACAAATCTTTAACGAAGCTGCCCTCGTTCACCACCATGCGGACGGCTTTGAATTCTCTAGCAGCGCATTATAATTCCTACCCCAATCGGCCCTTACCCCAAAAACTTAAGGATCGCTTAACCCTAGAGTTCAACCAGGTAGAGTCAGCTTTAAATCGGGGATCTTAAGCCAATCGGGCGATCCATACCACGCATACCATGGGTAGGGGACGGTCGCTGAAGTTTTGCCGGAAGGGCGACAAAACCGCGACCTCCGCAATGCATTCATTGGTGTCAAGTTAAGGCTAGAGCCGTTGCTGGGCCTCGGTCTTCAGCATCAACCGCCAGGGGTTCAAAACCCCACAGCTTAAGCGCAAGTCCATTGAAATGGACTGAGGAATTAAATTTCGTACAGGTCACTGAGTCCTCTTTAGAGGACTTTAGCTGTGAGGCAGGGGTTTTCAACCCCTGACTGATGAAGTTTGTAATCGTTAAATTGACGTGCATGAATGCATTGCGCCCCTACTAAATGCGACCTCTCTACGTAAATACCGATCTAGTAGAAGGAAAGCGATATTTGTCCCGCTCTTTGGGGAAAACTATTAATAGTTAGCAGGCGAGAGTGGCAAGTAAGATCGAATTCAGTCAAACAGCCGCGCCATAATCAATAGTGCCGAAGTCCTACGGAGGACCTGACGGTACGCGGAGCGCGTTAGCGCCAATACTCGATCCGCGAGCGAGACGCTCGACCTACGTATTATGACTAATGGACATCTCCAGAAATTAAAATCGAGTGCAAGCAGGATGCCTACTTCACAAAAATTGTTGGAGACATCTAATGGATTCGATCTAAAGCGGTAATGGCGGTCTGTTGCTCCTCAACTCCCCTGCGCCAGCGCTGTTTTCTGCCATCGCCACTCTGTAGCTATCGCTGAAAGCCGATTTCTCAACCTTTGAAATTCTGAAATAATGGAGCTTTTATTGTCTAATCGACATTGGCCTCTCCGCCTGGGAGTATCAATTTTGACTAGTAGTGCCTTGCTCGGTCAGTCTTTGATGACTCAGCCCGCACTCGCCCAAACAGCAGCTTACTGTCAATTTACCAAAGACACGATCTTGGAAAAACAAAGCCTGCTGAAGGGTTCTTTAAAAGGTGAATCAGATAACAGAGAAAAATATAAAAAGCTAGTTAGAAAACACGCTGAATTCTTACAAAAGTGCCGCGCTCGCACTTGGCCTAACAATCAGGCAATTTGGTTGCGCCTGTACGCTTGCGATCTGCGGCCGGGAGCGATCGATGAAATTCTCGATCGCATCGTCAACCGAGGCTACAATCAAGTTTACGTCGAAGTTCTGGGCGACAGTCAAGTCTTGATTCCCGCAGCAGAAAATAATACTCCCTGGCCTTCCACGTTACGCTCTCCGGGGGATGAAACTGCCGATTTGCTAGCTCAAGCCATCCAAAAAGGACGGGAACGAGGGCTGAAAGTCTATGCTTGGATGTTTGCCATGAACTTTGGCTATACCTACTCCCTGCGTCCAGATAGGCGAGGGGTATTGGCCCGCAATGGCAGGGGCGAAAACGCATTAATCTCTTCAGCGGAAGGCTATCAGGCATTTGTCGATCCCTACAACCAAACCGCCAAAACCGACTACTATAAGCTCGTGCAAGCGGTAGTGCGGCGACGGCCGGATGGAGTTTTGTTCGACTACATCCGCTACCCCAGGAGAGAAGGAGGTAAGTCGGTAGCCAGCAAAGTTCAAGATTTGTGGATTTACGGGAGTGCTTCTCAACAAGCATTAATCGGTCGCGCCCTCAACTCTAAAGGCCGCGAACTGATCCGGCGATTTATCAGCCGAGGATATATCACTGCTGGCGATATCCAACAGCTAGATCGATACTACCTTAAAGAAGGGCCTCCCCTGTGGCAAGGACGCACCCCATCGCCAACCGAAATGCAATTGACGCTCGAACAGCGGCGATTTCTGCTCAATTGGGAATTGTGGCAGTTTAGCGTCGCCCATGCGGCTCAAGGGATTATCGACTTTTTAAACCTAGCTGCCTATCCCGCCCGGAAACAAGGAATCAGAACCGGAGCCGTATTCTTTCCCGATGGCAACCGCCCGGTCGGGCAGACTGGTTACGATACCAGATTGCAACCTTGGGATCGATTCCCTAAAGATATGGAGTGGCATCCCATGCTCTATGCCGTTTGCAGCAACGTCAGTTGCATCCAAAATCAACTCAAGCGGGTATTAGGGCGAGCCTCGCAAAAAACTGTAGTGTCGCCAGTTCTGGCAGGTGTTTGGGGCAGAGATTGGAACGGTCGTCCGTCGCTAGAATTGCAGATGGCGGGCATTCGTCAGGTATCGCCTCAAGTTAAATCGATCAGCCATTTTGCCTTCTCTTGGCAAGAGCCAACGCTGACCAGAGAGCGTCAAAGCTGTCGCCGTTAAATTTTGAGGGATTTGAGGAGCTTTTTGACCAAAACAGTTGTCAAGAAAGCAGTTCGCAATTCGCAATTAAATGCAAATTGCTTTGACCCTCACCCTCAACCCCTTGTGTCGATCGAGGCAGCATCGAGACGTGAATCTATCAGAAGAAGTTCCCCCTGGGGGGAAATTTCCCTCTGAGGTATGAGGAAGATCGACTTTAAGAAAGAAGCGATCGCCCTCAGCATTGGCAATAATCGTAATCGTGAAGGGTGGTGAAAGATAAGACTAAATCGTTTGACCTCAAAGAGGGGAAAAGAGGGGAAACTTATGTTTAACGCTGGTGAATGGGTACAGAATCCGAAAACAGGAACAATTGGTAAAGTCATCGGGTACGGACACCGAATCTTGAGTGGGGGCTACACGACTACTCTAAAAGTTTTAGTCGATCGCGCTCTCTCTTCTGGTAAGCGAGAAGTTGTCGAAGAAGATTTACATTCAGATTGGGTGAGGTGGTTAGCACCCTAACGCCCGCTCTCTTTAAGAACTGGATTTGGTATTAGCCCCCGCAGGCAGACGATAGTTTGTCTAGATGCGTTTACCCTGCGGGAAGCCGCTGCGCGTCTGCACCTGCCACTTCTTTGCCAGATTGCAACCAAATGCCATATTCAATGCCTTCGATTACGGCTTGATAAGAAGCTTCCAAGATGTTGCTGCAAACACCTACCGTCGTCCAGCGGCGCACGCCGTTACTCGACTCAATTAAAACGCGAGTTTTCGCCGACGTACCATCCCCACTATCGAGAATCCGCACCTTGTAATCGGTTAATTGAAACAGGGCAATTTCTGGGTAGAAGTTGACTAAAGCTTTGCGGAGAGCGGCATCCAGTGCCGAAACCGGCCCGTTACCCTCAGCGGACTCTAAAATATCTTGACCGTTAACAGCCACTTTTACAGTAGCTAGGCAATTTCTGTATGGCAGGGCGGGGTTGGGCAGCATCTCGCAGTGAACCGACCAACCTTTGATTTCAAAGAAATGTTGGCGCTGTCCTAAAACCGATCGCATTAATAAGTCAAAGCTGGCTTCAGCAGCTTCAAATTGATAGCCTTGATGTTCCAGTTCTTTGAGGCGCAGAAGGATCTGCCGACAAGTGGGATCTTGTTTGTCGAGATCGATGCCAAAACTGCGGGCTTTAATCAGAATGTTGCTCAAACCAGATTGCTCGGAAATCACGATCCGCCGCTGATTGCCGACTAATTCTGGGGCAATATGTTCGTAAGTAAGAGGGTTGCGTTCTACTGCCGAGACGTGAATGCCACCTTTATGAGCGAAAGCCGAGCGCCCCACAAACGGCGCGTGGTCGTCAGGAGCCAGATTCACAACTTCGCTAATCGCCCGACTAGCTTCTGTTAGGTGCATCAGTCGGTCATCTGCAATGCAACTGTAGCCCAGTTTGATTTGCAAGTTAGGAATTACAGAACAAAGGTTAGCATTACCGCAGCGTTCGCCATAACCGTTGATCGTGCCTTGCACCATTTGCGCCCCTGCCATCACGGCCGCTAGAGCGTTGGCAACTGCCATTTCCGCATCGTTGTGCGTGTGAATCCCCAATTTTGTAGAGACGTTGCATGCAACGTCTCTACAGGGCCCCTGGTTCCCACCTTTGACGAACTCCGCCACATCACCGACGATCGCGCTAACTTCGTGAGGGAGAGTGCCGCCGTTGGTATCGCAGAGAACCAGCCATTCCGCACCGGAAGCGATCGCAGTTTCTAAAGTTTTGAGGGCATAATCTGGGTTCTGCTTGTAGCCGTCAAACCAATGTTCGGCATCGTATATTACTCGTCGTCCTTGGCTGCGGAGGTAGGCGATCGTATCTTGAATCATCGCCAAATTTTCTTCCAGGCTGGTCTTTAAACCCTCAATTACGTGCAAATCCCAAGATTTACCAAAAATCGTCACCCAGCGGGTTCCTGCCGCCAGAATCGCTTGCAGCATCGAATCTTCTGCCGCTGCTATACCCGGACGGCGAGTGGAGCAAAACGCCACTACCTCAGCTTGAGTGAGGGGTTCTTCTTGCAGTTGCCAGAAAAATTGCACGTCTTTAGGATTCGCTCCCGGCCAGCCGCCTTCGATAAACGGAATGCCCAATCTGTCGAGTTCTCTGGCAATTCGCAGTTTATCTTCTAGAGATAGGGACAATCCTTCCCGTTGAGCGCCATCTCGTAAGGTGGTGTCGTAGATCCAAATCTGATTAGTGCGATCGCAAGTCATAGTTTTGCCAGAGAACGTTACTCTTAATGCTGGTAATTTTAAGTTTTTTTCGATCTGCCAAATATTTAATTAAATGTAAAAATCTTCCCGATCGAGATTAGGGGTTGTTGGGGTTCTTAACTAGATAAGTAATTATGCCACCAATTAAAGCACCTCCTAACGTTAAGGCTATTTGTTTCCAGTTTTTGAGTTCTCCCACTTTTTCAGCTAGATCGGGAATCTTCTGGAATGAGGTTTCTAACGTTTTGAGCCTGGAATCGATAACCGCTATTTGCCATTTGATTTCTGTTTGGGCAATTTCTAGATTTTTCTGCCCGGTTTCTAGGTTTTTCTGCCCGTTCTCGATCGCTGTTATCCGCTCTTTAATCTCGGTTTGTCCTCTGCCCAACTCATCGAAGCGTGTAGCGATTATATCTTCTAGTCTTTTAAGATCGTTTTCTGTAATTGATGTCATTGTCCTATTATCCTATAGCGATCGCCCATTGAAAGATAAATATAGCGTTTCTCAAATTAGTGGAATACAGACCTAACCCCCCTACCCCCCTTCCCTACAAGGCAAGGGGGGTAAGCCCCTCCCCTTGTAGGCTACCGTGTATACATAAGTCCCCCAGAGCTTTGCTAGACGCGGCTTGCCCTCATCCCCCAACCCCTTCTCCCCAGGGAGAAGGGGAGCCAGAGTCAAGC
>JAHHHA010000028.1 GCA_019359615.1 Cyanosarcina radialis HA8281-LM2 | reverse complement strand
ACGCAGAAGATTCTTGATTTTATTGACTACTTCAACCGCACTTTGGCTAAACCTTTTGTCTGGAAATTTCAGGGGTTTCCCGAACCCGCTTAAGCTGGTCACTTATTTTCGCCACGCTGCACTAGTGGTAGTAGCCATACTTGCCCTCAACATCAGCAGCAGCGGCGGCCTGCTCAAAGCCTTCAACCAGGTCCTCGCCATGCCATCGGGAGCGGTAGAAATCACCAACGAAGAAATCAACCGCCACCTGCTGATTGCCCGCATCAAAGGCAGAAATGCTCTCACCCAAGAAAGCATCGATGGCAACTACGAGATCGTCAAATCCCTCACCGATACCGATTTATTAGTCAGAGACGGTCAGGGAAAACTGTACCGAGCCGGAAGCTCCCAAGAGTGCCAACTGGCCACCAACTCCGTCCAGACCTCTCGCGGCCGCAACATTTCTCCTCGCTCTCTGACCATTCACCTAGAAAGCGAAGATATCGCCAGTGCTCTAGCTAAGATTCCACCAGCCAGCAGAACATACGTGTCAGGAGGGCTAACCCTCGAAGATGCCGAGGATCTGATACTCCCCGCTCGTCCCGAACAATTCAACAGCATCACCCTCCAACCGACCGGAGGCGGGATCGTGGTAGCGCGGCTCGAATCTGCCAGTCCTGCCGAACTAAGTTCGACGCTGGGAGACTATTCAGCGACCGGAAGTTTGATCGTCCGTTTAATCGATCTCAAATAGAGGGAGCGGCAAACAGGCAAAACGCGAACTCTTCTTCCAATCCAAAATCCAAAATCTAAAATCCAAAATCTTGCGTATGTTTAGCCGTCAAGAAAAGCCTCTACCCAGCGCCGTTCTGCAACCCAAAGCTAAAGAAGCTCCCCCGATCGCTCCGAAAAGTGGAATCGTTTTGGGAGAAGAATGCAACTGGAACCCAGAAGAGTTACCTAACAGTCACATCGTCGCCATTGGCGCTTCTGGGAGCGGCAAAACGCAAACCCTCAAAGCGATCGCCTACGAACTGCATCGCACCTATCCGAAGATGCAAATCGTCGTCATCGATTTCCACGGCGATCAGCAAATTGAAGGGGAAACTTGCTACCCATTGCACATGGCTTCTCGCTACGGGATTAACCCCTTGGTGGTGAATTTAGATCCAGAAGGGGGCGGTCCGAACCTGCAAGCGATCGCCGTGGCGGCGGTGTTGAAAAAAGCTTTGCAACTCGGACCGATTCAAGAGGGACTGAGCCTCGACATTTTAGGAGAGTGCTATCGACGAAGGTACATATATCAAGAACATCCTCCCTCCTGGAAAAACGAACCTCCCAACTTTGACGATGTGGAACAGGTAATCGAAGGCAGGATTGCCGATGGCTGCAAGGATAGTCAGAAGTTGAAGCTGAAGCTGGCGGCGACTTTTCAGTATGGGGTTTTTTCCCGTCCGGCGTTTCCCTTGAAAGATCGCTTGCTGCGGATCGATTTGTGCAAACTACCCCCCGCTCTCGGTGCTATAGCAGCCGAATCTTTGGCGCGTCAGTTGATGGACTCCCACCGCCTGATGGGAGAGATCGACGGGAAGTTACCGCGTACCTATTTATTTATCGACGAGGCGAAGGAAATGCCCAAGGTATCGGGAAGTGCCTGCGATCGCATCATCGCTGACGGGCGCAAATACGGACTGGCCTTAGCTTTAGCCTCTCAATCGGAACGCCACCTCAGTTTAGATGTAATCGGCAATAGTTCGACCAAGATCGTTCTCCCGGTGGATCAAACAGAGGTGAAGAAGGTGGCGAATAAGTTTAGGTTTGCGGAGAGTCGAGTGGCGCAATTGGTCCCTTTGACGGCTTTGTGTCGGTTTGGCAACCAAGCGCTCTTCGTTGAGATCGTCCCCTACTACCAGAGGATTTCAGATGCTGAAAGCAGTTAGAAAATTCCTCAAAGATCGCTCTCCCGATTGGCTGAACGTTGAGATTGATGGCGATTTGTTCAAAAATCTTCTGTCACATAGAGTCTCCAGCCAACCTCTCAGCACCACCCCAATCCAAAATCCAAAATCTAAAATCCAAAATCGAAGTAATCCCAAATTCCCTCACTGGAGGCGGATTACCCAGGTTTATCAACTACTCGATCGCGCCCATGAATCGGGGATAGTTTCGTATACTGCCTTAACCGATTACGTGCGATCGGCTACAGGTCAAGGTTGCTCTCGAAAATTAATCAGCAAGTGGAAAAAAGAACGAGGATGGCGGTAATCGATTTCTGGAAGTTTTGGGAAATTTTCACAGCCAGCCGTTGCTATATCACAGGCGACGCGCACTGGTTGACATTTCCACTTGTGAAAATTTCACAGGCGTTCGCTTGCGGCAAGGGAGCGTGTATCGCTCTTATCCTTTTGACGGGTTGTTCTCAAACTAGCTCTCATTCCCCGTCACAGCCAGCGTCAGCGGTTCCTGTGGCGGAGCAACGTATCGCTCAAACACCACCTTCCCCTACTCCCACCAAAACTACCAGTAGCGAACCCAAGACCATCAAAATCAAGGTAACGCTCGACAGTCCCACCGATTTGAAAGTCACCCCCCTTCAGAGAGTCAAGGTAGGACAGATTTTAAGCGATCGCCCATCGAGGCACCAAACCCTCAACCAACAGCGCCAGTTTTTAGAACTGAGGCTCGATCGACTCCAACAACAGCGACGTTACTCCCTAGCTACAACCAGGCTCGATATCGGACAAGCGCAACTCGAAACCAGACTGGCCCGAGCAAATCTGGCTCAATTCTACGCCAGCCGCCGCTGGACTAACTATGCCTCGAAGAAATTCCCGGCGCTCGCTGGAGAAGAACTCACCCGCGAGCAATGGTTGCGATCGCACCTTTTTACTGCCCAAGCCAATTTAAAATCGGCTTATACGGCGGTGCAAGTCGCCCAACAGAAAGACTTTTTGGAAGAACGACAGATCCGAAACCAGATCGCCTCCATCGACAGGCAGATCGCCAGTACCGGAGTGCGATCGCCCTACGCCGGAACGGTGAAGAAGATCAAATGGTTGGGGCAGAGCGACACCGAACTGATTGCCGAAGTTACTATTACCGTTAGCAACCGCCTTGAAGAAGAAACGAACGCAGACGGAACCGAAGCGAACAAGACAACATCAATCCAAAATCCAAAATCTAAACTTCGACAAGCTCAGTTACCAATCCAAAATTCTTTGGTTTTGAGCGTCCACGACGGCGACACCATCAAGGTAAAGCAAGAGGGCAGAACTTATCGAATTCGATTTGCCTGCATAGATGCCCCAGAGTTGTCCCAGGCTTTGGGAGAGGAATCGAGGAATCACCTGCGATCGCTGATTAAATCTGCTGGCTCCCAGGTGCAACTTCAGATCGTCGATACCGATCGTTACGGGCGGCGAGTGGCCTTGGTCTACGCCGGGGGGAAGCTGCTGCAAGTAGAGCAGGTCAAATCGGGACTGGCATACGTTTACGCTAAATACCTGAATAATTGTCCCCCAGCAGAGGAAGTTAAGAGGGCCGAATCAGTTGCCAAACAACAACGTCTAGGAGTGTGGAGTGGTAACTCCGCCCCTCCTTGGGAATTTAGGCACAGACAGCGATCGCTCAAATCAAGCTGAATCTTGGGCATCATTATTGATGGAAGCGAAGTCCGTACCCGAAAATAGCGGAAGTGAATAGAGGTTATTTTTACCTGACGATTAGGATGAGTACAAACTCATGAGGGTTTCAGATGATAAACGTTAAAAAATAACGGAAGTGACTCAGCCGAAATAACGCCTATTATCTATCCTGCCTCGATCGCTGGAAACAACTGGAAACAACTGGAAGCCGAGCTTTTTCGATCGCACAGAGCGTTGTTGTGATTGTGGCTAGATCGATTGGATGTCTATTGACCGATAGACACCTTAATAGACAGGATAATCCAGCAGAGTCTAAGTTTCGATACTGACAGTTTGCAGCCCAGTCAAACCGCAACCATTAACCCCGGCAATATAAACATTAATTTAAATTTGCCCCACCCGATAAACAGTTAAATGTCTGTAATTTGACCTTAAAGTTGCTTCCAACACCCGAAAACGCCTAGCAGTTAAAATTTGCTGCTGGCTCATCCCTGGATAAAATCTAGTCTTTTGTCTGAAAAAATCATCAAAATTAACTTGAGTAACAGATTGCTGGCTCTGCCCCGTTAAAGCCGCGAAACTTTGGGGACTTGGCAGCGATGACAATTGAGGAAATAAGAAGTAGCTGAACGGATAGTCCGACTCGCTCGGATAAAGCATTCCCTCCGTAGCATTTAGCAATAATCTTTGTTGCTCTGGGCAACTCAATTTTTCGCTAGCAATTGCCACATTCACACCTAAAAAAAACATGGAAACAAAAGAGGTTAAAGACAGCGTTATTAGAAACAAGCTCGACTTATTTTTCATGCAATCTACGTAAAAAATGCCAGTCTAATTATATTAAAAACTTAGAGAGAATCAAAATTAATAGACGATGGCGATCGCCAAAGGGGTGAAAACTTTTTTGAGCGAAGCAATATGAAAACGCTGACCGCCATTATCATCATGCTATGTGCCTGTAATTGGAAATATGAAATCGTCCCTTGCCAACCCAGGCAATGTCACTCTTTAGGAAAATACACGCTGATTCTCACCGCTCCCCAAGGACAAAAATACAATCTCAATAACTGTCCCAACCTCCTACTGAAAACCAAAAAAGAAGCAACTTCATGGGCACGTTCCTTCAAACAATACCCCCTTACTCGCCTCGAAAATGGCAGCACTTTGAGCAGTTGCTTGAAGCCGATTAATTAAGGCATTTATCCGCTAGATAAAACTAACTTATCTAGCGGCAACGATGACAAAATCCTCAAACCTTTTGGGTAACGGCATCAAAGTTGTGAAAATTTCACAACTCTGACAACCGAGCCAGAATTTTAGCCAACCTTCTGTTAGCGATCGCCAACCGTTCCCGGCTTTCTAAAGCCTTCATTCCCCAAATATATCGCTCGCTACCCGCCACTCCCAGATGCAAGCATTTCGCTCCCTTGGGCAAAGTTCGATTCGGCGATCGCAGTCGGTAATAAACATAAGAGCCAGTAGTATACTTCTCCAAAAACACGTCTAGTGCTGGAATCCAATCCCTGGTTAAATCGTTCGCATCTGACCGCAACAATTTCTCCATCTCCAGCAACCGTTCTCGACTGTAACTTGAGATCGTCATCACCTGAGTTGGCTGCTTAAAAAAAGCATATACTCCTTGTCGCAAGCGCATAGCCGTTAATCCGATGACATCTTCAACAAACTCTCTCAACTGAGGAGCGCCATAGTATTTCTCAAACGTCCCTCTCAAAGTCAGAATCCCATCAGCAAAAGCTGGACGATTTTGCTTATTGCCTATCAGCGCCGATACCACCAAAACTGATGAAGCCAATTCCCAACAACGAACTAACACTTCCTCTCTTTCTACCAGAGACTCGATCGTATTCAACACATAAGAAAGCGTCACCACATCAGAGCGCACTAAAGGAGTTGAAGGGAAATAATAAGGATCGTAGCCCACAGAATAGTAGCCCATCGATCGCAATCGCTTAACATCATCCCCATAGCCACAGCCGTAATCCAAATGAGTGCGATTTTTCGTCAAAATCCTCGCCTCGATTGCCGCCGAAATCGTAGCCGAATAACGAGTTCTCTTCATCGCTGCTTTGTGGCGAGGAACCGTACCGATTTTGGATTTTAGATTTTGGATTGGGGATGGTTCCATTATTTCGCCTTCCTTAAAGTTCGCTATTATTAAACCAATTTTAATTAAAAATAAGAACTGTATAAAGGTTAATTAGTTTTGGAAAACCTTTGGTATGGAGATGAAAACAAATCACTCATCTAAAAAAATGAACTCATCGCCAATCGATCCCCAAACTATCCTCAACGCACTAAGTTACTACACCGGAACCGAGAATTACTATCGACATCCCCTCAAGCAATTTTTATATACTGATGGCATCAAATACTTAGCCGATACTGCCAAATGTTACTGGTTTTTAGATGCGATTGCTAGTTATCAACCGACCCTCAAGTCAGATCCGATGTTAGCCGAGTTTCAGATCTGGATGCTCGTAGTTAACCCCGATTTAACAGCTAAATTGAGGTGCTATCGATATCGAAACGATCTGGCTTTGCAACAACGGATTGAGTTCACCGATTTCCCCTTACCTGAAATTAAACTGTACCTGGAAAACGGCGTGTTAATGTTACCATCGGAACGCTAAAAACAGGTCGAAGTCGTGAAATTTTCACAGCTTTGGCCGGGAATATAAAAAGTTAATGCTAGTCAAAGATAAAATCAACGATCGCCAATCCATGACTGCTTGGTGGCGATGAAACAGGTGATTTTGGAGCTAGCGAAAACCCTAAGCGATCGAACACAAATATGGACACATTCAACTATCAAAAAGTAGAAAATGCGCTACGCGAGGACATGGTGAAAACCAACAGAATAGAGGAACTATGTCCTGGAATTTAGAAAGGCGCGGTGGTGGATGGTATCGATTGAGTTTTCCTCCGAAACTAAAAGAAGCAGCCACAGAGCGCCTCCAAGAAATCGGGTGTCGTCAAATCTCTCTCAAAGGCGGACAATTGCAGTTTGCCTGCGAAAAAGAAACTGCCGACTACATCGACCGCCAAATCAAGTCTCTGAGCTAGCCATCGACAAGTCAGCGATCGGGTTTCTCAACTGAAGAAGCCCGATTTTTTTGAACAAAGGAAAGCACCGAGATAAAACCCAGAAAAATCAAAACTCATTGGGGGGGTGAAAACCAAGATTGACAGATACCCAGAGGTATTTGATGGACAAACCACGTCTCAATAAAAAGCAACGTGCTTGGGTGAATTCGTTCGTCGATCGATGTCCAGGTGCTCGCATTAGAGAAATTCACGCTGGTTGCGACGGCGATCGCATTGTGACTTTGGAGTGGACCGAATTCTTGCCATCAATAATTCTGCCAGATTGTGCAGACAGCGGCAGCGGCTGGTTCTCGTATTCCTTAAAAGCGAAACTCAGAAAGTACGGTGATGTCAGGTACAGCCCAGATTGCAAATACCGTCTAGTGTATCCCCATTGCCAATTAGACCATCGATATCACTTAGAAGTAGGACAGCTATCGTTACCTCTGCCACAATTATTATCGACTATCGCTCCCGACAATCCGGTGAAAATTCCCACTGGCGTTCGCCGTAAATCGATCGCTAGCTCTGCTACCCAATCGCAGTTGAAACTGCCATTATTCGGGGTAGCATCTCAACTCCATCAAATCCATCTGCGCCAGGGAAAACCCACAGTTTCAGAACAAGAACTACTTTCCGAAACTGTAGCTCATAGAGATTTAGACACGGGGAAAGATATCAAATTACCTACTGCGATCGCCCTGATTCTGGCAGACAAGCAAGCCAGCTTAGACGAATGGCAAAGTGCTATTGCCTTATATCAAGTAGCTGGGGCAACGGGAGTAGTGATGTACTTAGAAGGACTCGAAGATTTGCGATCGCATTTTGGCACCGATCGAAGACTTAAAATCTCTCAATCTTCTCCAGTTAAACCCAAATCGACCGTGGTAGTTGTCCCACACTAATCGAAAAGAAAATTTCCGCCAACAAGTAACTGAAAACAGAAAAATCGACAAAAATCCTTTCATCGACGAGGGGGTGAAAACCAATAGGGAGAACCCCCGATGACTAACAATTTCGCTAATCGGTTCGATTCCTTTTACGGTGCGATGCACTCTGACACCCTTTACCGCGATTGGGTGTACGTCGATGAAGCTGACAACCTACCCCCAGGCGAACGCACCAGCTACTACCGTCCAGTTCCGGCCCGTCCTGAAGCCGAAGATATCGAACCAGAACCCTTATCGACTACTGATGCAGAATCCACCTTCGACTCCCTCGATCGAGATCTGGAGTTCTAAAGTTGTGAAATTTTCACAGCCGGGTAACTAGCCTCAAGGTAATCAAGCCACTAGTGGGGTGCAATGCCCCACCAGGCCGTAGCTGGCGACTCCCTACATCCAACGCTAGCAAATTACGATCCACACCCAACAAGGAAATGAAATTATGTTTGACATCGAAATCCCCAATCCTCAAACTGCTGCTGCAACTACACTCAAAGAAACCATCCATCTCGCTACAGCCTCTATCGAGTTAGCGATCGCCTGCTTGCGGGTAATTTATTGGGCCGTTATCCTAGTCTGCTCGCTCGTCAAACACTTTATCGATCGCCACGAGCAAATCCTCGTCCCGACGCTTCGGCAAAAAGTATGGGTGCGGTGGTGGCGAGATCTGGTAAGGCCGACAACGCCAACAGTCTCAGATCTCCCATCTACTCCGGGAGCATTTTTAGTATTACCTCAGACAACTTTGGGCGCAGCGGCTGACATCATCCCAGCCAGGAGTGAAAATTCTCCTTTGGCAACGGCGAACGCGAGTAAGAGCGAGGAAACCTCACCCGACGAACCACACCCAGAAGACAAGGCTTCCAGCATAAGCTGCTGCCCCACCCAATCCCCCAGAGAAATCCCTACTTTAGCGCCCGTTCCGAGTACCGACACTGAATCGGCACTCTCTGCCAAGACTCAAGAGAAAACTACCCGCACTCCTTCCACTATTAGGACTGGTAGCACCACCAAGAGTGCCAAGACTGCTAAGACGCGGAAGAACAACGCCAACAACGCCAAATCCACTACCTGACATTAAGCCCTTTAACGCTTCAAGCTGGCTAATCCCAACGGGAGCCAGCTTGGGCTTTCTCGATCGACCGCCACCGTTTTTCATTTCCTACATAACTGGAGAAAACTTCGATGTCTCTCTTACTTCATTGCGGTGCCTTCAGCGCCACCTATTCAGATCTGCTCGCCTCTCAACTGCCATCCGCCACCTCGACCTACGAACCCATCCCTCACCATGAGATTGTCGATACCGTACTCAGCACGGCCGCTGACTCTGGACTGACGGTAAAGCGATCGCTTTTGCGGTCTAAACAAAGCAGGCACTAGAATGTTTGGTGTCATCGACTTCGAGCAAACCAGCCATCAAGACTACCGGTGGTCGATCGGCTTTCGCAACAGTCACGATAAGTCCATGAGTGCGGGTGTCTGTGCCGGAGCGAGAGTCATGGTTTGCGACAACATGGCCTTCAGTGGCGAGTTAAGCTTTCGCAAACGGCATATACCCCGAAATGGCTTCCTGCACTACATTCAACAGACCTTTATCAGCTTGCCAGAGCAACTAGAGAACCTGCAAACAAATCTAGAACGGCTAAAAATCCAGGGCTTATCTGAAGACAAAGCACGATTGATTGTCTTTGAAGCTGCCGAAAACAGCATCATTACCAGCAGTGAAATCTTACCGATCTGGTCGGAGTTTACAGAACCCCAACACGAAGAGTTTAGAGAACCTACCAAATTCAATCTCTTGATGGCGTTCACGGAGAATGCCAAACGTTACCACTCCAATACTAAAGCTGAGAGCGTGTACCGACGATTAGGCAAGCTGTTTGCGATTTAGTATCTTTCAGGCAGGAGAGGGGAGTAGACAATACGACTCTTCTCCTGCCTGCTCTTTTAAACCACAGGCAGTGAAGATCGACGAGTAAAAAATCCGATGATGAACTTCTACAGCGAGCAGCACAACGGGGCTGAGCGGTTACCTACTGAAAATGATGAATTCAGATCGGATGGAAGCCATCTATTGTCCCTACTGAGTTGGCGGTTATTGGAATTGCCAGGCTAGAGTCCTTTCCAGCCCTGTACGAATTGGCAGAGCCGCTTTCTGAGTAAATAGAGTACTAGAAAGCCGTCCAGACCCAGTTCAAATCTGCTAAACTCTCGTCCGTAATGCCTGGGGTCCCAATAGCTCATCGGGCTATGAAAGCGAACTGCCAATTTAAGGGAAAAAACAGCAATGGCCCATCATCTGCATGAGTGAAAATGTCTACCAACGAGTGCAGCAGGCAAGCCAGTAGGAACCAGAAAAGCCAGCGGGAAACAGAACCGATGTGGCATCGCTGCGGCCAAACTAGTGCCAGACCTAGAAGCAATAGAAGTGGAGCATGAAGCAGATTGTGACAGGCGAGCCAAAAAGGGTTGTGGAAGTATAAGTTGGCGAACATCCAGCGCGAAGCGGTCGCCATGTCCCAGCCCAAGATGAAGTGGTAGTAGACAATCCCTCCACCAGAAAGAACCCATAGAGGTATGTCTGGAGCTACCGAACCCAGCAGAAAAGCTGGTCGATGAATGGGCGTTCGCGGCCACATCTGGTCTAAGGTCGCAGTCATTAAGAAGTGGGAGGGCGTATTCATTAATTAGTCAGACAACCCGCCAGGGATGATTTACACATTACTCTGCCAAACCGCAAGAGCGGCACATCGACAAATCATTCATCTCGTAGTCGATCGCATTTCCCACAGCATCTAGTTCGATTTGGCAGCAGGTTTGCAGCAACTCTTTAAGCTTTTGTCGTCCGCGCTGTACTCGCGATTTCATCCCAGACAACGATATCCCTAATTCTTGGGCGATCGCCCGTTGAGTCATACCGTCCAAGTCTGCCAGTTGTACTGCTTGCCGATAGGATGCTGGCAGATACTCCAGCAAGGGACGCAAGCAGCTTGCCATCTCTCGATTAAACGCGACTGGCTCTTCGTCCGTGGCTAAGGCTTCCAGAGCATCTTCGGAGGTGAATTTGGGCTGGCTGCGGTTGTCGGTAAAAGCGAGCGAGAGAAACGGCTGTTGGCGTTCCGCACGATGCCGCTTTTTTAGTTTGATCGTGGAAGAACTGCTTCAAGTTTTGAGGCACTTCTGTCGGGCTGGAAACAGCAGGAACAGGGGTTTCATTTTGGTAAATTTCGCGCAGGATGGCATCAACGATCGCGCCAACAGGTGCTTCTGTATAACTATTACCTTGATATAACCAGGTACGGCAAGCCGTTCCTTCAGTGGAACCAGAGATCTCCGAACAGTCATCACATCGGCTCTCAGTTGTTTCTAGAATGATATCCCGACCATTGACTCGAATGGTTGGAGAACTGACAAATTGAAGCTGTTTGGCTTGCTCTTCTGACTCCACCAGAATTTGGTGGAACTCGATCGCTGTACCCGTGCTGGCGAGAACTGGCTGGAGGGTGGCGATCGCTTGTTTCATGTTGGAGAGCGATCCAGTACACCGAGAGCAAGTAGAGAGATCGATGGCTAGCAATTCGATGTTAATCGTGCGAGGGGAATGGTTTAATACCGTCGTCGAGTTCATCACAGTCCTCCTGTGTTAGTGTTCGCTCAGATAGACGATGGAGTTCCAAAAAGGACGCAAAGGTGATTCTGGGTGGATGGTCAAACATTGTCATTGCGTCCCGATCGGGCTGCTAACTCTTTCAGCCAGGTGGTTTGAGCTTCTCGCAGTTCGACTGAATCGGCTGTACTGGTGGCTCTTCCATGGCAGCGTGCTACCCGATCTTTGCAGCTTGTAAGGTTTCAATCAGATGAACCACTCGTTCTCGAACTTCATCCCGTACTCTCGGAAAGATCTCCGGTTGCTCTGCTGGATCGTCTAATTGCCAGTCTTCAAACACTTCCCGTGTCAGCCATTCTGGAGGCAGATTGACACCGCAACCACACAATGAAATCACCACATCAAAATCTTCAGGATTGAAATCGCTCAAGGCTTTCGAGGTTTGCTGGTTGATATCGACCCCTGCATCTTTCATCGTATGGATAAATTGCTCCACACCCGGAATGAAGTAGCCTAACGCCACTCCCAGAACCATTGCTAAAAAGATCCATAAGGTGAGAAAGCGATCGAGGAAGGAGAGTTGTTTAACTGATGCGGTTGTGGTTGCCATGAAACTAGTTTGGTAGCCATACAAACAGATTTGGCACTCGTTCGGATTTGAAGAGTGCTGTTATAGTCCAGCCTGAAAACTGACTACTCCTATTATTTCAATAAAAATTGATATATCAACTGAGAGCGGGAGAAAAAATATCAACTAAAATTGATTTATTGCGATCGATCTCGGCAGGGGCGGGCAGGCAAAATGGGGCTAAAGCGGCGAAACTCTGCAAGATATTGCTCTAGCACAACCAACTGAGGCAAGTTGAGACGATAGTAAATCCAGCGTCCCTCTTGCCGAGACTGAACCAGTTGGGCTTCCTTCAAAGCCTTAAGGTGAAAAGAAAGTTTGGATTGGCTAACTCCCAAAGTTTCACACAGGTCGCAGACGCAAAGCTCTCGATCTCGCAGTAAATCTAGCACCTGTATTCGTAGAGGCTCGGAAAGTGCATGAAAACCTAAAACAATTAAAGTTGATGGAAGAGAAGCTGTCTTTGCCATTCAAGGAAAATTTAATTAATTTTGATTGAAATATCACTATATTAGACGCTAGGGTAAGTGGATGCTACAGATTCTCAAACGGTTAGTTGGTTCGCCAGGACAAAAGGTATCCCCAAGGCGGAGAGCCTTTCTGAATCTCAAGCTCAAAGTGTGAAAATTTCACACCAGACTCTCGGAAAAAAGTTTAAATGGGGTTGTAGCCATTCAACTCCAGACCATGCTCTATTACACGGGTGTCACCCAAAACGACGAAACCCAACTCTATCAGTTGTGGTACGTCTTCGAGCCAAACTTCAAACAACTCCACATCCTCTCTGCCCACAAAAATCAAATAGCCGCACTCGAAGCCATGCAACGGCTAACCCTCGTCCATTGCAACAGCAAGCCGTTAACTTGCCACGAAGATGTAGTAAAAATTGCTGGCTCCTTCCCTGGAGACGGCGAACCCCAACCCTTTAATGCGATTCAGACAGAACTAATTCGCCGCCAGGTTGAAAACCAATAAAAGAAGAATTAAATCCCCCGGTCGTTAGCGAAAACCAATGAGGTCAAACCCATGCCTAACGACCAGATCCTGACCATTAACTCCATCGAATCGGCACAGACTATCCTCGAAGAAGTCACTCAACTGCGTTGGCAACAAGCCATTCTCGATGCCAAACTCGCCGAACTCAATCCCCTAGCCGTCGATGCCGCCCTCCTCATCGTCGGTAGCGGTCAAGCAGCTAATGGCAAGCAGATTGCCTACCGCAACGAGCGAGCCGAAATCGTGCTTTCTTTCCGTAGCAACTGTCCCAAAGACCAACCGGAACTAGAAACCCTGAAAGAACTCATCGAAATCGAACGAGAAAAAGCCACTCGATTAAATGCCAAATCCATCGCGGCTTTCCAACAACAAATCGCTACCTTAGAAGCTCAACTCGTGGATTTAATGACTACCGAAGAAGGCGATCGCCTGATAATGGAATATGAAGATCTGAGGCGTTCCTTTACCTGCCAGCAACCGATTTTAAGCGTCAAGCTGAAGTAGAATGCCAACAACAAAACTGCCCTTCACTAATTTCGTGAGGGGCAGAGTAAAAAAACATAAATAAGGTAATTCATTTTAGCATCGAGCGAGTCATGAAAACCTACGCTTGGTGGGGGAGCGGTGGCAGCGAACCTCCACCCGAACTGAAAACTAAAAAGCAACTACGGGAAATTGGGTTAGCTCCAGTTAACCCTGTAGGAGTAATTCCAACCCAAAAATACGACCTGTATCTTTACGATCCCAACGACCCTAATTCCACCAAACCCAAGCGTCAACCATCGGCCAAACAATTAGAGGTTTTAGCCCAAAATAGAGAGCGATCGGCAACCAAGCGAAAATACTGGAATTGGTACAGATCCGAGGGGAGATTTGAAATCGATCGGGCGGCTGCCGTGCAATGGGCGCAGTCACTTTTAGATCTGAGGAATTTAGCAATATTAGACACCGAAACCACCGGGCTATACGATGCAGAAATAGTAGAAATCGCCATCATCGATTCCCAATCGCAGCCGATTTTAACCAGCCTAGTCAAGCCGACAATTTCGATTCCCCAAGAAGTCATTGCCATTCATGGAATCACCGATTTAGATGTTAAAGATGCTCCAACATTCCCGGAAATTTACCCAGCGATCGCTGAAGCCTTAAAAGAGCGAGAATTAGCCATATACAACGCCAGATTCGATCTGCACGTCCTCGACTATTGTTGTAAATTACATCAGCTTCCACTTTTAGACTTAGCCAACGATTATCATTGCATCATGCAGTGGTACAGCCAATGGGTAGGCGAATGGTCTAGGTATTATGGGAATTACAAATATCAAGCTTTAGGTGGCGGACATAGAGCCTTAAACGATTGCCTTGCCGCCCTCGATCGCCTTAAAACTATGGCAGCCGATACCCCTTTCATCCAATATCCTTCAGGTATCGAACCCCCGATCGAGTAACGAGAAAAAAGTCTCTACAGGAAAAATGGGAAGTAAGTACAGTGTAATTCAATACGTTCCTAATCCGGTTGCTAACGAGCGGATTAATATTGGCGTACTGACTTTTAACGAACATGAAGTGCGCGTGCAGTTTCTCAAAAATTGGGAACGAGTGCGTCAGTTCGGGACGGAAGATATTGAATTTATTCAAAACTTCGAGCATCAGATGTCTCAAGCGGTTGCCGCTGGATTAATGTTGCCTGGAGATAATCGAGACGAGCCTTTTCCAGAACGTTTAAATCGGCTGACACGAGATTGGCTCAATAGCATTCAATTTACTCTACCTCGCGGTTCCTTGGAAGATGTAGAGAATTTACTACAGGACATTATTAGTACCTATTTGACTGAACCTGATACTCGATCGTGAGATCTTATCGACAGAATGCAGGCAATAATAAAACAAAATAACTAACAGGAAAAACCTAGAAAATAGCGATCGCCAGGGGTGAAAATCAACATTAAGTAAGAGGTAATCCATGACTTTCACCGTATTCGGCCAAAAACCTGAAAACTCGATTTGCTTGCCCCACATTCCCTATGCCGTGCGCTTCAACTGCAAAGATGGTGGCGGCGGACTGTTCGTGGGCGGCAGCGATCCCCAGCACCGGCGCACTAATCCAGAGGACAAAGTAGACATCAACATCATTAAAGTGTCCAAGTGGTTCGGCTCCTTGGGCAAAACCCAGAACGTGTTGTGGGTTCAAATATTCTTCATTGCCGCTCCCAACGTCGATCCTAAAATTCTCCCCTCAAACACAGTCTGCGTCGGTTATCTCAAGAAACAATCCATCAGCGCCTTATTCAACAAAGTCCAAGAAGCGATCGAATATGGCGAACCAGCCGAAGGCATTTTTACCTTGAGCTTCGTCAAAGAATTAGGCCAAGAAGGTCCTTATTACTCCGTTGGGTTTGACTGGCGCTCTCGTAAAACTCCTGAAGAGAAAAAGCAACTGGAATTGATTGATAGCTTCATGGCTTCAAACGGTTCTCAACTAGTTGATTTAGAAGGAACCCGCTCTCTACAATCTGTTAATGGCATGAGTGCCGAACAAATCCAGGCACTAGTAGAAGCAGTTGATGACGAACCACCAATTGAGCCGCCAACTCGCCAAATTAATAGCAAGCAAACTCGCCGATTAGCTGCTAGCAAGTAAACGCTCCTCATGCTCCTGGTGCTGCACCGGGAGCATCGAGCAGATCATTGTTCCCATGACGCGACCAAAAAAACTCACAGTTCTCTAGGTGTGAAATTTTCACAACGTCTGTCTTCCGAACAAATCGAGATCTCAAGTCGATCGAATGAACGAACACGAGTATATGGAATGGCTGATTACCGATCGATACTTCCTTGAAGTCGAGCAGTACGTGCATCCCGTCCAGGACAGAGCTAGAACGGCTCTATTTGCTGGCAAGTTGGGAGAGTGCGATCTCGATGAAGCGATCGCGCGCGGACTAAAACAGGCGATCTTTACTCGCAGAATCCACCGCGAGGATGTTCTGAGGCGGCTGAAGCTCGACACGGACGTGAAAATTTCCCGTGGTCTACAGGGGGAGGAGAAAATTTCACCGGCCGAACCTAGAGGATGGTGTCAGATGAGCCTCAATCCACACGAATCACATGAATTTGTCAAAGCTAGTCGAGGACGATGCTACTTAAGAGCCATCAAAATTGGCGATGTCTACGTCAACAAGGCGTTCTGTAACCGCTGTCCGAAATGCGATCGCACCTTGCCAGGAATGCTAAGTAACGAGGGCCACGAATGTTGTCTAAATCAGAAGTGCGATTACCAGCGGCAGGTTTTCACGGCGGAGGAGCTTATGCAGTTGGGAAAAAAGAAGTAAAGATTTTGTAGCATTGAAGGAGCGTTTCTCTCCTTCCATTCCCATGACCGATCCCGAATTGCAAGTAGTTCGCATCCCAGAACAGTTTGCTGTAGCGGTTTCTCTGGCTCCCGAAAAGACTTGCTACTTATCGTTTCACGAGACGGCCGCTAGTGCCGAACAAATGCTCCAATCAGTCCGCGCCGCCTTGGATGCAGGAACCATCTCTTTATCGCAGTTAGAACGCCCGATCGCCAACATCGAACCAGCGCCAGCGATTGACTTCAAAACCGTTAAAGCACTTCAACGATTTTGGCAGCAAGCATCTAGCTAACCCACAACCATTGCCTGCATCTAGCTGAAATCCTCGCCAAGATTTTGGGAAATTTTTGGCTCGCCACATCCTCCCCCACCCTGGCATCCCCTTTGTGGTTGCTGCGCGAAGGTTTTTTGGGGCACTCGCCACTTCAGCTATCTGTCAGCCCCTTGAGATCTAGACGCTCGCACCCGCATCGCACCCCGCCGCGCCAGCGTCCTCCCCCCGCTCTTGGGGTGCGACGCATTCCCACTCGCCGGTTTTCGGTGAGCCATCATTACCAGGCTAGATAAATCTATCTCCGGGCGCTCAGTCGCCGCTTGGCTAGCACAGCATTTCTCATGATACGGGGGCACTCCAATTATCAAGGGAGTTGTTCTTTGGCTCTAACAATTACTAAGCCAATAGGCTTTCCCAAACGGCTGTACGGCTCGTACCTCGCTAACAGCCGCTAAGGAAACCGTATTGCCTAAGTAAAAGGTAACTCGCCAAGAACAGCTAGACCCTTGACAACCGCTCCCTGGCAAGAGTTTCTAAGCTCCTAAGAAGCCTCTATGCCAATCGGGTTTCTAGAGGGTTTCTAAGGCTTGCCTGCGGCACCGCTTCGCTAGCCTAAGAAACGCTAGACAGAAACCGGATTGGCTAACAGTCACTAACTCGCTAAGTAACTCTACGCCGTCGCTTTGGAGCCTCGCCCCCGTACCCCAAAAGTATGCTGTGCAAGCAAAATGCCCAGAACTGACTTTGACGAGAAGTTCTGGGCATTTATCCATCTTATTGGAGGTATTCTAACATGAACCGAACCTTCTTAACTCAAGAGGCGATCGCTTCTTACTGCCTTGAAGTTCGAGGCATTAACGTTAACCCAGACCAAATGCTTTGCCTTGACGGGCTAGACGAAATCACTTGCGTTCGCAACGGACAAGCGATCGCGTTGAGCAAAGATGCACTGATTGAGTTCATCAAGCCATCTACCTCCAACTACAAGTTCTTCGGCATCGAGATCGCTTCTAACGTAGTTGCAGAATTCTTTCACCCCCTTGGCTCAACCACAGAATCAGCTAAGTTATGGCAACTGACCCTGCGGCATCTACCTGGGGCTGAAGCCAACTACCTGCACGAGTACCTATTCCAAAACCAACTGGCAGATCACAGCCGCATTGTGGAATACGAGTTCTGCCACCTGCAAGTCTGGGGAATAGCTCAGAGCTTCCTGACAGGTTTAATCGGTAGTCGGGAAATTGCTTCCTAGCAAATAAACATAGCGATCGCTTACCAACTAGGCGATCGCTTCTTTCTTCTTGCCAAAAAAAGAGGAAAGAAAAGAAAGAGAAAAAAACGACTGTAGCCCGGTAAAAATCCATAAAAAAAGGAGTCCCTGATGTCTTTTCTCCAACCTGATGAACTCGGTCTTTACGCTCCCGCTTCGGCTCGAAAAGCTCAAATCGCTAAAGAAGGCGAATATGCCATCAAGCAAGCCATCTTCACTTACAAGCAATTATTCTACGGCTTGCGTTTAGTAGCTTGGAAGAACCGCGACAAAGCTGCCACTTTCTACGAAGCTTTATCCAAAGGCGAACTCGACCAATTTAAAGTCGCTCCTGGCTACCGCGACGATACCCAAGCTGGCGACGGACGCTACACCAAATCGGAATGGGATTACGATCGCCTCAATGCTTATATGTGGAATCGCTTCCGCGAACGATTCGACGCGGCTTTTAACCTCGAAGCGATTCAAACGCTGAAAACTTACAAAGATCTCAACACAGCGACGACAGAATTGTTAGAGTTTGCCCTGGCTAACTGGGGCGACTACCTGCTGGGGGAGCGGGCGGAAGTGGAAAATTCCCCGATGGCTCTAGCGCCTGGGATGAAGCTGAAGTTGGAGATCGACGGCATCTATATTACTGGTAGCTGCCAAAAAGATGCCCGTCGCTTCTACATCACCGCTAAAAACTTCGATCTCCCTGTAGTCGAATTCAGCCAATTTCTGCTCGACGGTCGGTGGAAAACTAGTATTGGCACCCAACACCCTGGTGGTCGATTAGCTCTCACTGCCGAAAAAGCTGCCGTTCAAGGCGAGATGATGCTCCTAGCTTCCCGCTTGGCCAGAGACACCGAGAGTTTTATGGCTAATCCCGAAGGCTTTTTAGGAATTGAATCCGCTCAGGCTCATACCAACAATCTCAACCTGGTGAAAGCTCGCTTGTTGGAAATCAACCAGAACCACTACGAACGCAAGAAAGCCGAGCGCGATGATGCTCAGTTGGAGTTAGCCGAGGCCGAAACTCCCTTCCCTCAACCTTCTACTCCAGTCACCACGCCCTCAAGTCGCCCTTCAAAACAACTCGAAGCTCAGCAGTGGTTAGACGCTAATCAACACTTGCTCGAACCAGACATCGATGCCGAACTCGGTGTCACCATCGCGTGAAAATTTCACACCGCTCTCCAGATCCCGCTGAGGGTGTAATTGCCTTCAGCGGGATTTTTTTTGGTGCGTTCGCGTAGCGTCTCCTACGGAGAATCGCTATCAGAAGCTCAGTCAGAAAAATTTCATCATCAACGCTTCGCGGGCCAGAGGGTGAAAATACTTGGAGAGTTCATATGTCTAGCACCATCAAATTTATGGGATACCGCTGCCAACTCAAGTGGAGTCAATATCCCGATGGTCAACCCTGTTTGCAACTGTGGAGCGCCACCGATGGTCCCATTCTCACCGCGTCGGTCAATTTGCCAGAGTACCTCCTCTCGCCAGATCAAATCTTAGTCAAAAACTATGCCGAAAACCAAGGCATTTTGGAGGTACTGGAAGCGGCTCGAATAGTTAAACGACTCGATCGAGTCAAGAGCGGCCAAGAGCAGGCTGACCTTTGCCAGATCTTGAGTTAAGGCGCTGGCGATCGAAGTTGGTTTCTCACGCTAGAGAAACCAGCTTTTTTTTGGCCATCTTCTAGGGGGTTTCGCCTTGCCCCAAAGCCCCTTGCCTGCGACATCTTCGGGACTGCATTTCGGTGTCCTGTCATTATCAGCAGTACCTGTGAAATTTTCACAAGCACGAACTTGAGGGCAAGTGAAAACCATTGAGTCAAGGTGAAGAAGAAAATGACCGAAAAAGAGGGGTTTCAATCGGCTCGTCTCCAGGCGGAGCCAATCCAAAATCCCAAATCTAAAATCCCAAATCGGTTAACACAAGCAACCCCCAGGATTTATGTAGCGTGCCTAGCTGCTTACAACAACGGCAAATTACACGGGCGTTGGATCGATGTCGAGCGGGATGCAGCTTCAATCCGGTCGGAAATTCATCAAATGCTGGCATCTTCGCCGGAACCAGACGCTGAGGAATGGGCGATCCACTGGTATGAAAACTGGGAAGGGATCGAAATTGGAGAAAACGAAGACATAGAGCGAGTCGCCAACTTAGCTGAGATGCTAATGAAGCATGGTGTCGCTTTCGCTGCTTATTGCCAATATCGAGGTAAAGATGCCGAAGAAGAAGGCTTCTTGGAGAATTACGCTGGGGAATATGAAACCGAGTCAGATTTTGCCCAAGAGCTTTGGCAAGAATTGGGCTTGCTCCAGCAGAGCGAAAATTTAGGAATTGACAACTATATCAATTGGGAAGCGATCGCTCGCGATTTATTCATTAGTGACTACTACTCGGTAGAAGTCGGCGAGCGGCAAGTCTACGTTTTTCACCGATGACTCTCACCCAGCTTGGCGTTTTCGGTGAGGCCGCATTACCCGTGCGAGTAAAACTCGCTTCCTCGCTCGCTCGCAGCCATCTCATTATAGCGGGGGACTCCCATTGTCAAGGGGCTAGAAAGTTCTTTGGTGGGAAGCTTTGCCGGATCGCAGCCCCTTGACAACCGCAGCGGCAGGATAAGGAAGTAATGAAGTGTTTTTTTGTCTGCCGCTGCTTGGGAGCCTCCCCCCGCACAAAAAAAAGTTGTGCGAGCGAGGTTTTCATATGTTGCGCGTCATTGTGGCTGGCAGTCGTTCTTTTGCTGATTATGGCTTGTTGTCCGAGCGGCTTGATTTTTACTTGCACCGGCATTCGGCGGTTGAGGTGGTTTCCGGTGGTGCTAGGGGTGCTGACAGGCTGGGCGAGCGATATGCTCTCTCTCGTGGTTTCCCGGTGCGGCGGTTTCCAGCCGAGTGGGAGCGGTTTGGTCGTTCTGCTGGTTTTCGGCGCAATCGGGCTATGGCTGTCTATGCTACTCATGCGGTGTTGTTCTGGGATGGTTCTAGTCCTGGCACTGGTCATATGTGGCGGTTGGCTCAGTCGTTTGGCTTGGTCGTTCGGGTGGTGCGGTTCTAGGCGTTGCTCGTGCGTGGCGTTGTCGGTCGCGCACCGATCGATAACGCGCTGCGCCAAGTTATCGCCTTCCCGAAAGGCCCCGCCCTCTAGCTTGACGTTTTCGGTGAGGCGACATTACCAGGCGAGTTTCACTCGCTACCGCTAGCTAGCGCCTCTAGCTTGGCGTTTTCGGTGAGGCTGCATTACCCGTGCGAGTAAAACTCGCCTCCTCGCTCGCTCGCAGCCATCTCATTATAGCGGGGGACTCCCATTGTCAAGAGGCTAGAAAGTCCTTTGGTGGGAAGCTTTGCCGGATCGCAGCCCCTTGACAACCGCAGCGGCAGAATAAGGAAGTAATGAAGTGTTTTTTGTCTGCCGCTGCTTGGGAGCCTCCCCCCGCACAAAAAAAGGGTAGTGCGAGCGAGGAGATTTAAGATGCTGAGAGTTGTTAATGGCAAGCTTGTTGGGTTCGTTGGTCGAGATCGGATTTATATCGGCCCTTGCTAATCGGTTTTACGGTTTGAGGGAGAGCGTTTTGGGCAATCCATTTGCGATCGGGAAAGAGGGAAATAGAGAGGAAGTTATCGAAAAATACAGGCAGTGGTTGTGGGCGAATGTGAAATCGGGTTTGCAAGGAAATCATAATGAGGTGTTTGATGAGTTAGTCAGGATTGGGGAAATGATGTTAGAGGGAAAGGATGTGGAGTTGAGTTGCTATTGCGTTCCTTTAAAGTGTCATGGGGATGTAATAGTTAGGTGCGTTGAATGGATGATTCAAGCAGAAATTATTGTGAGGTTTTAATCGAGTTTCAGTAGGTGACAGGAGAAAATTATGTCACCAGGTTTATTGCTTTGGAAAATTTTCACACCTTGTTGTTGTGTTTCGGTGAGGACTCATTACGCGGGTGAGTTAAAACTCACTTCTCCTGCTGTCGCCTCTAATCTTCACCTTAATTCGGAGTCTTTTAAGGGGATAGTGTTATGTCGAACATTTCGCGCTTTTTAGTTTTAGCATTTCTGAAGACGTAAAGTTATATTGAGCATTCAACATTTTTGAGCTTATTCCAACTTTTCGAGAGCATCTCGAACATCAACTAAGTGGTTGTTAAATACCTCTAAAGCAGCATCTAGAATCTTGAAAATAGCAGGGTCACGAATGGAGTAAAATACAAAATTAACCTGCTTGCGGCTAGTAACCAAGTTACGACTCCGCAATACTGCTAATTGCTGGGATATTGAGGAAGGTTCTATTTCCAGCCACTCCGCAATATCGTTCACGCTGCGTTCTCCGACTCGCAGAGCATCTAGAATCTGAATCCTGACCGGATTAGACAACACCTTAAACAAATCGGCTTTAAAGTGGCTGGGTTTAAAAGGCATTTGAGTATCTGATTATCTTCAGAGCTTTTCAGTTAGATTAACATTACGCTGTTTAAACACACAACAAACACGCCGACTCAAACTGGAGGAGTTAGAGTATTGAGTTCCGTGGAAACGCGCTCGACGAACTCCTGCCACCGTTTCAGCGTCTCGGAATCCGGTTGCTGCTGGAGTGCTAGCATTTGGGGTTCGGTACGCAGCAGCTTCGATTCATAAATATCGATCGTTTGCTCGACTCGATCGAACTTAGCAGTCAGTTCTCTGATGGCATCTGCGAGTTCAACGAGCGCGTCAAGTCTCTCCTCTGAGAAATCTATGCTAGTCCCATTGTCATGGGCTTCCAATCGATTGTGAGACATGAATTCAGGATGGGATAAATTGGGGACTTATGTGTATTGAAAGTGATTATTTCATATTGGTGGCAACGACTTGCAACAACTCATCGGGAGGTGCAAGTTTGCTAAGGTAAGCGGAGGCTCCAAGTTTCATCGCACAGGAATAACTATCAGCGTCAGTCTTGCCTCCCAGAAGAATAAAAGGAATCTTGGCCCCGGAAGCATTAGACCGTAAGTGTTCTAGAACCTGATAGCCTGTTAAGTCAGACGTATAGACATCACAAATAACTAAATCAGGATGTTTTTCTAAAGCTAGGTTTAACCCATCAGTCCCATTTTCCGCTTTAATGACTTGGTAATTTTTAAATTGAAGGATTCGGCAAATTTCATTTCGATAGATCGAGCTGCTCTCAATCACTAGAATTTTATTCATATATTATTCCTTAAACCTCTTGTTTGAAGCTCCATTCTTCCTCAAACACGTTGAAATTACCTCCAGAAGCTTATCGGGTAAAGTTGGTTTACTTAAAAAGTCTGCGGCTCCTAACTGGAGCGCCAGATCTCGCGCATCTGCTGTTGCTCCACCAGAAAGAAAAATAACTGGAATCATGGACTCATCAAGCTCTTGCTGAAGTTTTTTTAGTAGTTCGTAACCATTTAACCCTGGCATATCAATATCAGAAATGACGAGATCTGGTTCCTCTTCGAGGGTCAGTCGCCAGCCTTCCAGTCCATTTTCAGCTTCAATTACCTTGTAACTGCGCCATCGCAGAAACTCAGAGAGAAATTTACGCACCAATTCATTATCTTCGACTACCAAAATTTTTTTCATTTTATTTGGGCATTAAATATATCCGGTTGTGGGAGGATATCAGCAATATAGACAACTCTTAAATGAGGGCGTATTCGTTCTAAAATTTGTTCAAATGAAAGGGCTTTACTCAAGTAATCTTTAGCACCAGCTTGGAGAGCAATATTACATTCATCTGCGCCTCTATTGGTGAGAAAAATAAATGGAATTGATGCAGTTATTTGACTTTTGTGTAACTGTTTGAGGACATCATATCCGTTGAGGCGAGGCATATTGATGTCACACATAATTAAATCTGGACGATCGCTTTGAGCAAGTTTAATTCCTTTTCCTCCCTCTTCAGCTTCAAGGATGCTATAACCCTGAGATTCCAAAAAATGGAGCAAGCGCCAACGAAACATATCGTTATCTTCAATCAGAAGAATTTTTTTCAGAGTAGACATAGCCTGTAACTTTAACCTCCGATAGAGTTAGTTTTTAATTTGGGTACTCGGTTGCTAGGATGTTGGGTAATCACCTCTACGTAATTGCTGGCAAACTGTTGAATGGTAATCGTTCCATTGTGACGATTTGTAAGCACTCTCTGTGGGGTTAATGACTGGTGAAATCTTTGCATCTGGCGTTCGTATTGACTTATTGCGGTGGGAGAAGATCGATCGAGATTTCGGTTGGTAACAACGAGCAATTCAGGACGGCAATAGTCGAATACCTCCGAACAGTATCCATCTTCTCGTCCATAATTTGAGGCCACCAATAAGTTGACTTGAGAAAGCTGTTGGCGAAATCTAGAATTTCGTAGTAAATTACGCCAACCTTCAGCCTTCAAATTTCCTGGAAAGAGGATGTTTATCCCTTGAGAAGACAAAAAAGTCACCAAACTGAGATTGGCGAAATCAAGGAATTCTGGATAGTTGTTCCAGAAAAAAGAAAGTTCTATATCCTCAATCCGAAGGGTACGTTCTACACGATCTCTTCGGTAGCAAGCCTCACTTAGAAACTTGAAAGAACTGTGCGTCCTAAAATTACGAACTATCAGTTCGGGTAAACTTTCCTGATTAATGGATGGATTGACTAGCAAGCGATCGATTGAGAAGTAGTTCCTAAAAGAATGTCCCATCAAATCGTAGAAGCCAGCCAAACTGCCTTCATTAAAAGTCGATACTATCAAGTATTTGAGGTGGCGAATAGAATTAGCAAATAAGTATCGTGTCGGATAAAATCCGTTGTGAGAATTGTAACCGCAATCAATTAAAATATGCTGGCGCTCGCCCGTGTAAACCGCCGCACAAAAGCCACAATCGACATCAAAAATTCTAATCTTTAGCATCTTAATCCCTTCTATAGATGGGCGATCGTTAAAATCTTTAATAACGATAGGACTCGTGTTGGCCAGCAATTACCTCTAGACGTGCATCTCGACTTTGATGGATAGCGATCGTCCCAGCGTCACGAGTTGTTAACACTTTTTGCTTACCTATGTTTGTACGTAAACCTCCTGCATAGCCTTCGTACTCCCGCAACATTACGGATGGAAGTTCTTGGTGAACCTGATTAGAAATAATGACTAGATCGGGATGGCAGTAATTAAAAACTTCTGGGCAATAACCATCTTCCTGCCCGTGATTGGAGGCAACGAAGATGTTGACCTGGCGGAGACAATCGCGAAATTCAGGATTTTTTAGCAGGCTGCGCCAGCCTGGGATTTTTAGATCGCTGGGAAAAACTATATTGATGTCTCGGTAGGACAAGAACATGACTAAGCCCAGATTGCGGAGGTCGAGAAAATTCGGGTAATTGTTCCAGAAAAACGCCACTTTTACATTCCCTAAGTGCATTTTTTGCTCTACGTCCCCGCAGCCTTCAAAGACGCGATTTAATGACTTCAGAAATTCGCTCGCCCCAGAATTCCTAACTGCTAGCTCTGGCAAACTATCTGGATCGAGTGATGGGTTAGCAATCAAATAGTCGATCGAAAAACGTCGCTCTAAAAAATGACCGATTAGATCGGAAAATCCGACTAGATGCCCTGTGGTATAGGCAGGCACGATTAAATAATCAAGGTGGAGTGAAGGCTTACTTAACAAGTATCTAGCGGGTCGAAATCCATTACGAAAACTGTAGCCGCAGTCAAATAAAATTGTGTGGCGATTGTCTGCTTCGATCGCCGCACAGAAGCCACGATCGACGTTGAAAAGTTCGATCTTTACCATAGCCGTTTTATCAGTCTCTAGTGGACTTTTAGTGAAGTCCAAAGTCGAATACCACATCGTAAGTCGTGTTAGGAGACATTTTCGCTAAGAAGTGCATCTGCTCCTCAGCCGCAGCACGAGAACTAAACACCCCAATGGCGATGTTTTGTGAGTTGGGGAGGCGACGGACAATGCACCAAAAAGGGAGCGAGGGCAGGGGAGCGTTTGAGCTATTGCCTGGAAATCGAGCCATCTCGGTATGCATTTTTAACTTAAAAGTCAAGTAACTACGAGCATTCACCCTAAAACGGGCTAATGCTCGTAGGTATACCAATTGCAGCCCAGGGAATGAACATTTCCTCATCCAGTTACTGCTTGCCACACCATAGCATGAGTGCTAGTCTATATGCAAGACTTTGCAGATTGTCAGGTTTAGATATATACAGCTACAAAGGCTAATAAATATTAATACCGATGAAGAGATATGCCTACACTGCTACAAAAAATCCTGAGAGTCGGAATCGCGACAGAGCAGCTAGACCTAGCTGAAACCGACGTGGTTCAAGTGGTTAGACAAGTGGAAGCCAAAACTCGTCGGCTGTTGGGGCGATCGCTGGCAATTCGGGAGGTCGATGCTGGGTCGTGTAATGGGTGCGAACTGGAAATTACAGCCCTGACTAACCCGCTATACGATTCAGAACGTTTTGGGATTCACTTTGTAGCCTCTCCTCGCCATGCCGATCTGCTGTTGGTAACGGGCCCGGTGACTCGTCACATGGAAGTGGCGCTCAGAAAAACTTATGAAGCGACTCCCGATCCAAAGTTAGTTGTGGCGGTGGGAGATTGTGCCAAAACTTGCGGTGTCTTTAAAGGCAGTTACGCGATCGCTGGCAGTGTAGATCGGATCGTGCCCGTGGACGTGTTTGTAGCTGGTTGCCCGCCCGAACCCACAGATCTTCTGCGCGGCATTTTAACCGCCTTGGATCGATGGCCTAAATCGTAAGCCGATGAATTGTCAAACATGATGCAAACGCTTTTTTTATTGACGATCTGTGCCTACAGCCTGGGGGCTTTGGGAGCGATCCTGGGAGGGCGGGGACAACTGGGACGGAGCTTAGTCGGGGCGCTCGCAGCGATCGGGGCAACCGCCGGACTGCTCTTGGGATTAACAGTAATCTTCACGGGGCAGTCATTTACTGCTTTCGTTCCAGCTTTGCTGCCAGTAGGTGGCGGGTTAGCATTGCGGCTTGACCCTCTGGGAGCTTTTTTCTTGAGCGTCATTGGAGTGGTAGCGATTCCGGCTTCGCTGTATGGAATTGCCTATAACGAAATCTATGAAAGCGAAAGAGGCTCCCTGAGACTCCTGGGAGCGATGTTTAACCTATTTCTGCTTGCCATGAGTTTGGTAACTCTAGCAGACAACGTATTTACGTTTTTGCTGATGTGGGAAGGGATGTCGTTGACTTCCTATTTTTTAGTGATTACTGAAAGCGATGAAGCAGAAACAATTAGGGCAGGCAATTGGTACATTGCCGTGACTCATGTAGGGGTAGCATTCCTCGTCGCCGCATTTTTGATGTTAACGGGCAACGCATCGGGTGCTTTTTCTGACCTGCGGGTTCATGCCAGCAATCTATCGCCCCTCGCTCGCGACCTAGTATTCCTCCTAACGCTTCTGGGATTCGGTTCAAAAGCTGGGATTATTCCTCTCCACGTTTGGTTGCCCAGAGCGCACCCAGCCGCGCCCAGTTACGTCTCGGCGTTGATGTCGGGAGTGATGATTAAATTGGGAATTTACGGGTTACTCCGAGTCGCGTTAGATTTCCTCGGCGGCGGGCCCGCTTGGTGGGGTGTGCTGGTGTTGGTTGTGGGGTCGGTTTCCGCAGTTTTAGGCGTGTTGTATGCACTGATGGAACACGATCTCAAGCGGTTGTTGGCTTATCACTCCGTCGAAAATATTGGCATTATCTTGATGGGAATTGGAGCCGGACTGTTGTTTCACTCCTATGGTTCGATGTCGCTGGCAGTCTTGGGATTGGTTGGCGGACTTTATCACACCCTCAATCATGCCAGCTTTAAGGGACTTTTATTTCTAGGAGCAGGCTCAGTCCTCCATGCCACAGGCACTCGCAATATGGAGGAAATGGGAGGGTTGATGAAGCGAATGCCTTGGACGGCTCTGTTCTTTTTGATTGGTGCGGCTGCTATCTCTGCCTTGCCTCCCTTGAACGGGTTTGTTTCCGAATGGCTGGTTTTTCAGGCGCTTTTGAAAGGCTTAAACATTCCAGGAATAGAGGCGGCGATCGCCATGCCCCTAGCGGTGGGAATGCTGGCGCTGACAAGTGGATTGGCGGCTGCCTGCTTTGTGAAAGCCTTTGGCATTACCTTTCTGGCGATGCCCCGTTCTCACGAAGCCGAGAGTGCCCGTGAATCTCCCCTGCTGATGCGGATCGGTATGGGAATGTTGGCAGCGATTTGCGTTGTCTTAGGCCCGGGAGCCATTGCCGTCATCCCATTACTCAGTCGGATTCTGGTGGGATTGGGCGGTCTAGCAGAAGTCCCCGTCTCTTTGACCGAGGGAGTTTCACTCCAGGTGCCAACGAGTTCGAGTCAAATTGCTTTGCCAACCTTGGCGCTGGCGTTATTGCTGGCAATCGGCTCCATTCCAGTAATTCTGAAACTGTTGCGAGTGAATTTTCGCCTGCGCCGCAGTGAGTCCTGGGGATGCGGACTAACCGAGTTAACCCCTCGGATGGAATACACCGCCACGGCATTTGCAGAACCTTTGCGGCGAGTTTTCGCAGAACTTTATCGCCCTAGTAAGGAACTCACCATCGATACCCATCCAGAATCAAAGTATTTCGTCCAATCGATCGCCTACCGCAGTGAAATCACCCCTTGGTTCGACCGGATGCTCTATACCCCTCTGTTACACCTAATTGGCTACATCGCAAATAAAATTCGCCGCCTGCAATCGGGATTGGTGCATTTATATCTGCTGTACCTGGCACTGGCGCTGATGGGCTTAATTTTTGCCAGTCGATGGATTGAGCGATGACAAACATGATGAGTTACGGGCTGGAAATCGGTCAAATGCTATTGGCGCTAGCCTTGGCTCCAGGATTAGTGGGACTCGTGCGGTGGCTGAAAGCACGATTACAAAATCGCTTAGGGGCACCGCCCTGGCAACCTTATCTGGAGTTGCGGAAGTGGTTGGCGAAGGATGTAGTGATGTCAACCAATGCCTCTTGGATATTTCAGGCGACACCTTATATCGTGTTTGGTTCGACTGTAACAGTCACGTTATTAGTGCCCCTGATTGCCACTCCCATCGCCTTCGATGCCGTGGGCGATTTACTGGTAGTGGTTTATCTGCTGCTGCTGGGAACGTTTTTCCTGGCACTGGCAGGTCTAGATGCGGGAACGGCGTTTGGGGGGATGGGAGCCAGCCGAGAAATGACGATCGCCGCCATTGCCGAACCTACTATCGCGCTTTCCATCTCAGGACTGGCGATCGGCTCTGGGTCTACGAATCTGGGACAGATTCTCACCACCACCCTAACCGATCCGGCTGCCGCCATCAGTCCCAGTCACTTCCTAGCCTTTGCCGCACTGTTTATTGTGGTGCTAGCAGAAACAGGTCGCCTGCCGATAGATAATCCAGCCACACACCTAGAACTGACGATGATTCACGAAGCCATGATTCTAGAATATTCCGGTCGCTACTTGGCATTAATTGAGTGGGCTTCCTGGACAAAATTCCTCCTGTTTCTCTCGCTCTTGGCAAATCTTTTCGTCCCTTGGGGCATGGCAACGCTCGTCACCCTCCCGACTCTGGCACTAGCAACTGCTGCCTGGATTGGCAAATTAATCTTGCTGGCAAGTGCGATCGCCCTGCTAGAGACGCGGGTTGCCAAATTACGTCTATTTCGAGTACCGGAATTGCTTTCACTATCCTTCGTCCTCGCTTTGCTAGCAGTAACCTCCTCATTAGTGCTGAAATGAATGACCTTTTGTTTTCCCAACTTTCCACCTTAGTTGCTGCCAGCGTTCTGCTCTTTGGCATCCTCCTCGTCTGGCGGCGTTCTCTACTCGCCTATATCAAGGTTTTTCAGTGGCAATCCACCATGCTAACGATTTTATTTGCGATCGTTGCTTATTTCGGAAACGACCCCAAGCTGTACTGGATTGGTGTCTTATTGTTTTTCTTGAAGGTTATATTTATTCCCCGATTACTCCAACGGTTCTTAGTTCAGATCGACGTTGAACGAGAGGTTGCACCTTATATCAACACAGCAACTTCACTGGTGCTAACTGGAGTGATGGTTTTACTCGCCCAGGCGATGACGAATCCTTTAATTCGCCTGATTACGCTACCCACTCGCAACGGTTTACCCTTTGCAGTTGCCCTAATCTTTATCGGTTTATTTGTCATCATCACCCGGAAAAAAGCCTTCACTCAGGTACTGGGTTTTCTAGTGATGGAAAACGGCATTGCCATGTTGGCAGTACTGGGTACTTTCGGTATCCCCTTGATTGTTGAACTGGGTGTCTTTTTAGATTTGCTCATGGGCTTTCTAGTCATGCAAGTCTTTGTGTACCAGATCCAGGGAACGTTTGAGTCCATAGATGTCAGTAAACTCAACCAGTTGAGATATTGAACGGTAATTGATGATGATAGTTTTCCACTTTAGTTTACTTTTATCTCCTCCTTTGTTAGCGGCGTTGCTGACCTACCTGGTTCGAGATTACCGTCGTTGGGTGGGTTGGTCGAATACAATTCTCTCGTTGATTTCGCTGGGTGCTGCACTTGGATTTGTCATTCGAGTGCTTGTCGATCGCCACATTCCCACCTGGGGACTTCAACTCGATGGGCTAGGACTGCAAGATATTTTTCGGGTCGATGGACTCTCTGCACTGTTGCTGATATGCGTCACAACGATTTCCACTTTAACCCTGGTACTGAGTCCTGGATTGGGAAAAAAGGATGATTTTAGCGATCGCCCACTCCGACAATATTACATTTCTATGAATTTGCTGATTGCCGCGCTCCTGCTGGCGACTGTAGCCAACAATGTGGGAGTGATGTGGGTCGCCCTCGAAGCAACCACAATTTTTTCAGCATTCCTGATTCCCTTTAAATTAACGAAAGCGTCGGTGGAAGCATCCTGGAAGTATATTCTGATTAACTCAGTCGGAATTGCACTGGCGTTTGTGGGTACTGTGCTAACCTACTTCGATTTTGTGGCAATTGCGGGGGAGGCGGATAATGCGTTGAATTGGTCGGTGCTGATTGCAACAGCCCCCCGGTTACAACCAGAAATCTTGAAATTAGCGTTTGTTTTCCTCTTGATTGGCTATGGCACAAAAGCCGGGATTGCACCCATGCATACCTGGAAACCCGATGCGTATGGAGAATCCCCTACGCCATTGGGAGCAATGATGTCTTCTGCATTATTTGCGGTTGCTATGTATGCCATTCTGCGCTGGAAAGCAGTTGTCGATACGGCGATCGGGCATCACTATACCGACACTCTATTACTAATTTTAGGCGTATTTTCGTTAGGAGTAGCGGCGTTTAGCGCCGTTCAAACCCGCCACTATAAGCGGATGTTGGCTTACTCCAGCGTCGAACATACTGGATTGATCTGTCTTGGATTTGCGCTCGGTGCGCCTGGTTTATTTGCAGCATTATTGCATCTACTCAATCACACCCTGGCCAAATCATTCATGTTCTTTGTCGTGGGTCGCATTGAGGATCGCTACGGTTCTAATGCGATCGATCGGGTGCGGGGACTGGGGAAAACAATGCCTTGGACGAGTGGATTGTTTACAGCAGGACTGCTGGCGTTGATTGGACTGCCGCCTTTTGGCTTATTCACCAGTGAATTTGCTCTTTTTCGGGCTGGGTTTTCTTTGCATCATCCCTGGCTCATGGTAGTGTCGCTTACTTTATTAGCCATTATTTTTGTAGCGTTTATCAACCATTTGAATCATATGCTTTATGGATTAACGCCCGCAGGAGTCGCCATCGGCGAAACTGGCAACTGGCAATTAGTTCCCTTGTTTCTCTGTATTGGCAGCTTAGTAATTTTGGGACTGACCTTACCAACTCCGATCGCCTTACTGCTGAACCAAATCGTGACGACAATTGCCTCATAAGATTATGTTTGACATTTCTGACTTACAAACCCATATTGAGAAAGGTCTGCATTCCTGGATTGCAGAAATGCAGATTCGGCGAGGAAACGAACTGCATTTCCAGATCGAACGAGAGGCGGTTGTTCCCCTAACTCAACTCTTGCACTCAGAATTAGGTGGAGAGTTGATGTTAATGGTGGCTGACGATCGCCGTTCCGATCGAGGGCAATTTGAAGTTCATTATCTCTTCGCCCATGACTCGTTTAAGGGGTTTGTTCGTGCGACTGTTGGTATTCCGGCCCTTGACCCAACAATACCGTCGCTAGCAACTTACAGTTTGCCTGCTGCCCGCTTTGAACGGGAAATTCAAGATCTGTTTGGCATCCAACCCGTTGGACATCCTGATTGCCGTCCTTTGGTGCGTCATAGCGCCTGGTCAGCAGACTATTTCCCATTACGCAAAGATGCCAGTCCTTTAACGGAGTCTGCAACAGAAGAAGTGCCTTTTCCCTTTAAAGAGGTCATGGGTGAAGGCATTTACGAAATCCCAGTGGGTCCTGTTCATGCCGGAATTATTGAGCCAGGTCACTTCCGGTTCACGGTGGAGGGAGAAACTATTCTGAAGATGAAAGCACGGCTTTACTACACCCATAAAGGCACCGAGAAATTATTTGAAGGGAAACTGCCGATAGAAGGTGTGGAACTCGCGGAACGGATTTCGGGCGATACAACAGTAGGTCATGCCTTGGCATATTGTCAGGCATTGGAAGCCCTGTCTGGTTGCGAAGTGCCAGAACGCGCCAAATTGCTGCGGGTAATTTTTTTGGAACTGGAACGCCTGTATAACCACATTGCTGATTTCGGAGCGATCGCGAACGATACAGGCTTTGCTGCTGCTCATGCCCACTGCTTTCGGATTCGAGAACAACTATTGCGGCTGAATAAAAGGCTGACAGGCAATCGATTACTCCGGGGTGGGATCGTTCTGGGTGGAGCGAACCATGCACTTCCTCCCAACTTGGACTTGGCAGCCGAGTTAGACACTATACTGGCTGACTTTAATGACATCGTAGAAATCGGTTTCAACAATACCTTACTGACCGATCGCTTGCATGGGACTGGACAGTTATCCCCTCAAGTTGCTGATGACTACGGAACCCTGGGGTATGTCGCTCGTGCCTCTGGACAAGATCGAGATGTTCGACGCGATCGCCCTTTTGCTGCCTATCAAGACTTATCATTCCAGGTTCCCGTCTTTGAGACAGGCGATGTCTATGCCCGGACGATGGTGCGGGTTCTAGAAGTTCGTGAATCTGTTCGTCTAATTCAGCAAGCGATCGAGCTACTTCCAGAAACAGGTGCGCTGGCTGTGACCTTACCATCGCTGCCTGCTTTTGAACCCGCGTTTGGTTTAGTAGAAGGTTGGCGTGGCGCAATTGTCCACTGGGTTATGGTAGACCATCAGGGTAAGTTGCATCGGGTTAAAGTCAAAGATCCTTCATTTGTGAACTGGCCAGCTTTATCGAAAGCATTGGTTAACAATATTGTTCCTGATTTTCCCCTTTGCAATAAATCATTCAACCTTTCTTATTCTGGGGCTGATTTATAAGCTACGCCATCAAGCGTGGCACAGTTTTGCATTGAATGACATGAATGGAGGTGACAGAATGCCGAAAGCGAATATCTTAACCCTGGAACAAGCAGCCTTGATTCCGGTGTATCAAGCCAAGTGGCGTGAAATCACCCTTTCAACTGAACCCATCGATCCTGCCGTTGCCACCAAGCTACTGCAAGAACTCTATGCCAAGCTGAATTTAAGCCCACCTGAAGTTCTTTTCTTTGATAGTCCCTATGCTGCATTGACCAGTGGCATTTTTAACCAGGTTGGTGACTCCATTCGATATCAATTGGAAAATTTGCTGGAAAACTTGTTGTGGTCGCTGTTGGGGCGGGAGCCACTTTTGCAAGATCCTGACGATCGGCTTTGGCAATTGACCGAAAGTCAGTATGCCAGTAACCTGGGTTTCTTGCTGCAAAGTCAACTAGAAGACGAATTAAGAGACTACCCTCAGAATTGGCTCTGGAGTCACCTTGATAATTGTCTCCAACCGCAGCTTTGGCAAGACTGGCATGGTAGTTGGTTCGACTTTTTCATTTCAGTCCTTCACTATCCTCACGACGCTCGGAAATGGGAAATTCTCCAAACGCTCGGTCAACACAGTGGTTGGCTCTTTCCATACCACGATCGCTGTATTGTCTGTAGACGACCCACCAAGCTACTGCGTGATGATGGCAATCAGTTTCATGCGGAAGGGGAACCCGCAATTCAATTTGCGGATGGGTTTGGAGTCTACGTTTATCGCGGGACGAGATTGCCCCAAAAATATGGGGCGCTGCCTCCTACTCAATGGCGATCGCAGTGGATTCTAGAAGAAACCAATCCAGAATTAAAACGAATTTTGATTCAGGAAATTGGTTACTCTAAAATCTGTCAAGAATTACCCGTGACTGAATTGGGAACCTGGCAGAATAAAAAGCTAATTCATCTTCAGGCTTCACAAACGAGCTATTCCAGTCAAGAAGAAGCCAGAATTCTATGGATTGAACTCTCAATATGTGAGGAACATTTACTTCATGAAGGTTCCGATCGAGAGATTGTTGCTTTAGATACTTCTTAAAAGTTCACACCACACTAGCGGTGGCATTGTTTGTCACCGCTTTTCTCAATTATTGCTCTCACAATAAGGTTATATCACAAAATACTAATTCAGCTTTATTTAAAAGGAATTGGTGAGTTAAAAAATTGTTCTCATTAACTTTATTGTATTTGTCTGGAGAAATCGACTAATGAATAGCCTTCACATTGAAATTATCGGCAACAGTAACGAAAATTGCCACCTGCTGGAAAACAATGTATTAACGGCGATCGCTAAGCTCGGCATCACTGCAAAAGTCGATTGCCTCATGGATGTTGAACAAGCAAAACGACGACGATTGGGCAGACCTCCAGTATTGGTCATTAATGGTAGGGTAGCCAGCCAGGGGCAAACTATTTCATCAAAGCAGATCGAGATACTTCTTCAGGAAGCGACTCATGGATCGCATCATGGAGATTTCCTCAGCCGAATGTTTTAGAGGTTAATTGCGAACAGCAGGTTGGGTTACTTTCTTGTGCTGAAAGTGATTAAAGAGCGATATTTTCCCCAGAACCTGCCCCTCTTATATAACGCTTGGCAAATGAAAATAGGCTAAGCCTTGCAGAAAATCGATTTTAGTCTTTCGGCAATCGTGGCAAGAGTTAGGCATCGTTTAGAGAAATTGTTTTTTTCGATGCTGCCACCTGCGGAGACAATTTTTTAGGTATAAATGCAGATGCGAAATGTGGGACTCACTCCCGCTGCTGTCGCCTCTAGCTTAATGTTTTCGGTGAGGGCGCATTACTAGTCGAGTTAAAACTTGCTCCTGACAACCCAAGTTTATGCTTCCCCACCTTCCAGCTAATTTCACCATGATTTCTGGCTCTATTAAAAAATAACTAAGAAGGCGATCGCACCCCATGCGAAAACTTCGGGAATAATTCAGATGAAGACTCAACAACATGAAGCAGAGTCAGCCACTTTCTGGTTTGTCAGGGGTGAGAACGACGCACTTGCTGCTTTGCCGCCACAACACCCCGATTGCTACTACTATATGATGGGTTGGCACGACGCTAAATATGAAATCAGCTTAGGCATCATTCGTCGAAAAAAACGGTATGGATTGAGTTAGAGTTCCAGAAACAGAATAACTCGGAACTTGTTCAATAATTGGACAAATCGTTTCTTCAGGATGTTCGGGAATAGTCTTCCAACCGGATAAAAGTCCCTTCAATTCCTGCTTGAGAATTTGCAGTTGTTGAATTTGCTGCTCGATTTCTTCGAGCTTATCTTCCAGCTTGACCTTAATGCGATCGCACGGCAAGTCACCTCGATCGTGTACCTCTAGAAACTCTTTGATTTCTAGCAAGCTCAATCCTAAACTTTGAGCGCGTTTGATGAAGCGCAATCGAACAAATACATCTGAGTTGAATAACCGATAATTACCTTCTGTTCGACCAAAGGTTTTGAGCAATCCCAACTCATCGTAATAGCGGATGGTTTTGATTGGCAGTCCGCTCTGTTTGGCCACCGAACCAATCTGTTTTAACCCTTCTTGGGCTAGCATAACGACCTCACCAATACTGTAACTACATCCTAAACCTTCCAGTTAGCTAGAGGGTCAAGGGAACGAGAAAGGGACAAATTCCCGCCCCTCAGAACCTGGCTGGCTTGACTCATATTGAAGCTTTGGCAGTCACCTTTCTCTTGTTGGAACCCTTAGCAGCACGGACTTCGATCGTTCCACGGTTCATTTGCATCCCACACGCGAACTCATACTCACCAGCATCTTCAGGTGTGAATTCAACTGTGGTCGTTTCGTTAGGCGGGAGATCGACAGCGATCGCCAACTCTGGAATTAGCAACCGATCGTAACAACTGCTAGGATTCTGGCGCTCGAAATGCAAGCGAACTGGGTGTCCGGCTTCGACAATGACACGCTTGGGTTGATACCCTTGGGCAACGGTAACAGTCGCCTCTTGGATGCCTGCTGGTGTCATGGCGGCTTCAACGCTGGATGCTGGAGGTGCAGAACGGTCGGCAGAATGCGTTGGTTGAGGCCCGGAGGCGATCGCTACCTCCGCATTTTCGCCCGCTGGTTGCACTTCCACCACGCCTCGGAACATATTCATGCCGCAAGTGAATTCATATCTGCCAGGTTTGTCAGGTGTGAACTCGATCGGTGTGACTCGATTTAGCGGCAGTTCTCTAGCAATGTGAAAATCGGGAAACCGGACTTCTGCCAAGCAACTACTAGGATCTTGGCGAACGAAATTCAGCCGTACAGGTTGACCTGCTTGCACCGCGATTAGGCTCGGTTCATAGCCGCCATCGACAGTAACGGTGACTTCCTGAACGCCTCCTTGGGTCGTCGCTTGGCGCGACTTGGGTTTGGCGACCAAGAACCACCATAATTCCAGTCCAATTAATCCCAAACCACCTGCGGTTACGGCTCCTTTCACCCACAAAGGTTGGTCGATGCGTTGAAACTCTCCAGTTGTCTCAGTGGTAGAGGGCGGCATTTGCTCGTGAGACATTTGGGCAACGGCTCGACCTGAAGTTACTCCTAGCAAAACACCTAATGCGGCCATGCCACTCAAAATAGCCGATCGATTAATCATCTCAACATCTCCTATACTGTCCCGATAATGCTGCCTGAAATCGCACCGAGCAAAAATCCCACACCTGCTAGTGTTCCAAAGAAGGTAATTTGTTTGAGCATGGTTATCTCCTGATACATTTTGGATTTTGGATTACCAATAGGCTTCTCAGTCCGGGTTTGGTGAATCCATCTGTCGCATTCTGTTTGCAAATTGCTATGAGAATAACTACCGACTACCAACGGGCTTGAAATTACGTAACCGCAAGGCATTGGTCACGACGGAAACCGAACTAAATGCCATGGCTGCCCCGGCGATAATCGGACTGAGCAACCAACCGAAAACTGGATAAAGAATGCCAGCCGCGATCGGAATTCCAGCCACGTTGTAGATGAAGGCAAAGAATAGGTTCTGCTTGATGTTGCGAATCGTGGCCCGACTCAGTTGAATGGCTGTCACGATGCCTTGCAGGTCGCCAGAAATTAAGGTGATATCGCTAGCGGCGATCGCGACATCCGTTCCCGTACCGATCGCTATTCCCACGTCAGCTTGAGCCAAAGCTGGTGCATCGTTAATCCCATCGCCAACCATGGCCGCTACTTTGCCTTCCGACTGAATCGTTTCCACAGTTGCCGCTTTTTGCCCCGGACGAACTTCGGCCAAGACTCGATCGATTCCCACTTCACGGGCAATTACGTTCGCAGTCCGCTGGTTGTCTCCGGTGAGCATCACCACTTCTAAGCCCATCCTTTGCAAGCTCCGAATCGCGTTGACAGAAGAGGGTTTCACCGCATCGGCAATGCCCATAATTCCTTCGACTTTACCGTCTACCGCAATCCAGATGACCGTTTTGCCCAAGTATTCCAGTTTGTCCCACTGTTGTTGCAAGGCGCTGGTATTAATCCCCAACTCATTCATCCAACGGTGCGTGCCGATTTGCACTAATCGGTTAGAGATATAACCTTGAACGCCACTGCCAGCGATCGCCTCAAACTCTTGAGCATTTACTAACTCAACCCCTTGAGATCGAGCGTATTGGACGATCGCCTCTGCCAGGGGATGTTCTGAATTGCGTTCGATCGAGGCCGCTAGACGTAACAGTTTGAGTTCGTTGCCATCGGCCGTACCGCTGACGGTTACATAGTCGGTTACAGTAGGCTTGCCCTGAGTAATCGTGCCAGTTTTGTCGAGGACGATCGTCTGTAGCTTGTGGGCTAATTCCAGGCTTTCCGCGCCTTTAATTAAAATGCCGTTTTCTGCCCCTTTGCCCGTTCCCACCATAATTGAAGTCGGTGTTGCTAAGCCGAGGGCGCAGGGACAGGCGATAATCAGCACGCCAACGGTAGTAATTAACGCCATGGTGACGTTGCCCATGATATTAAACCAGAGGACGAAGGTAAGAATCGCGATCGCGATTACTGCGGGCACAAACCATCCCGTCACTCGATCGGCCAGTCGTTGAATTGGGGCTTTCGAGCCTTGCGCTTGCTGCACCAGGTTGACGATTTGAGCTAAAAAGGTATCCTTGCCCACTCGCGTTGCCCGCAGCTTAAAGCTGCCAGTTTTGTTGATGGTGGCTCCAATGACCTCATCGCCAGGATGTTTCTTCACTGGCACGCTTTCACCCGTCACCATCGATTCGTCGATCGTCGAGGAACCCTCCACAATTTCGCCATCCACCGGAATTTTTACACCGGGACGAACGATGACGATATCGCCCAAAACTACTTCAGCAATGGGAACATCAATTTCTCGATCGCGGCGAATTACCCGCGCCGTCTTGGCCTGCAACCCCATCAGCTTGCGAATGGCTTCTGAAGTTTGTCCTTTTGCCCGGTTCTCTAACAACCGTCCCAAAAGAATCAAGGCAATAATCACCGCAGCGGCTTCAAAGTATACGTCCGGTCTAAGCCCTTGGTTAACGAACCACTGAGGAAAAAATGTGGGAAATAAGGAATAAAGGTAAGCCGTACCCGTACCTATGGCCACTAGGGTATCCATGGTGGCTGTATGGCGTTTGAAGGCTTTCCAGGCGTTGACGAAGAACCCGCTCCCAGCCCAAAACAATACCGGAGCCGTTAGTACCAGTTGCAGCCAGGAATCGTGCAACCACATGGGAATGAAGGGAATAGGCAACCCGGTCATGGCAGGCAGAGAGCCAATTACCAGGATGGCACTAATAACGCCGCTGACCCACACTTTGCGGGTTAACTTGCGGTTCTCGGCTTGTCGTTCTCGCCGTTCGGTGTCATCTTCGGGAGCGAGGATATCGTCCTGCATCGGTTGAGCCGAATAACCCGCACCATCAACTGCTTCCTGAATCGCGGCTATGTCAGCTTTACTAGGATCGTAGGTGACGGTTGCTCGATCGGCCCCAAAGTTAACGTTGCATCCATCGACACCAGGAACCGATCGAATCGCTGCTTCAATGTTGTTGGCACAGGAGGCACAACTCATGCCTCGCAGTTTCAAGGTGGTATTTGCCATGAGAACCTCACTATGCGACTGTATAACCAGCATCGGTAATCGCTTGTTCGATTTCTATCTCTGTTGCCTGGGTTTCAACGCTGACTTGCTTGGTTTTCGGGTCAGTTTGAACCGTAGCCGTAGGATCGATCGCCTCGATCGCTTTGGTAATCTTTTCTCCACAAGCAGAGCAAGCCATGTTGGGAACTTGAAATTGGAGTGTCATGATGTAAATCCTTGAAAATCGTTCAACTACATCCATCATGGAGTCTCCAGTGCGCTGGACAGTCAAGGGGGTAAAGCCTAATTTTTTTTCAGCGTGAGATTGCCTTTGAAATCTATCTAATACCAATTTGAAATAAGAATAGGGCAGATGGATTTACCAAACCTAGACGGAGAAACCGATCGTGAATCCAAAATCCAAAATGGTATAAGCACTCAGGCTCAATTATTTTCTGCTGAATTTCATCTTGATTTCATTTGGGGATGAGAAGCTTAAAGTTCGATTACCTTTTATTCTCACCCTCCCAACTAGCTTGGGAGGATTCCTTACTACTTACTGTTGCGTAACTTGTGCCAGTAGTTGCTGCATGTGGGCAATCTCAGCATTTTGGCTTTGAATAATCGATCGCGCCAATTCGCGGGTTTCAGGATGTTTGGCACTATTGACTACCATTCCAGCCATCATAGTTGCCATTTGATGGTGACGAGTCATCTGCCGCAAGAACTCTGCATCAAAATCATCTGCGTTTCTTAACGCTGCCATCATTTCTCTGTCCATCTGCTCTTGCTGCATCATCGACATCATCATTGCCCGATCCATATGCCCCTGCATGGACGCGGACATCGTTGGAACTTCCGTGCCGTACCATTGCCCGTACCAATTTCGCATCCGATCGATTTCGCCAGTTTGCTCGGTAATAATGGATTGCGCTAGTTCCTTGACTTTTGGATTTTTCGCCCGTTCTAAAGCCATCTGAGCCATTTCGTTCGCGCCCTGGTGGTGAGGAATCATCATTTCGATAAAGGTTCGATCGATCTCAGTCGTCAGGCCTCGATCGACTGGGGCAGAATTTCTAGTCTGCGAGGTCAGCCTTGGGCATTGACTTTGGGCATCAGCGCGATCGATAAAGGGTGAAGCGACGATCGCACCACTCACTACCAAAGTAAGAAGACCACAAGTTGCAAGTTTAACGTTCATCGTTTTCGTAAGTTTCAAAGGTTGAAGGAATTTCAGAAATCGGAACCCACGCCAAAATTCCTCCTGGCTCCCTACCTAAAGAGGGCTGGAGGAATTGCCAGCGTTATCTTCAAAGAGCAATTACGCCATTGCTGCTGCCATTTGGCGGCAAGATTCAGCACAGCGCCGACAGGAGGCGGCGCAACGCTTACAGTGTTCGCGATCGTGTTTCTCGCACTCAGCCGCACAGCGATCGCACGCTTCAGCACAGACAGCGCACAGTTGAGCGTGGAGGTCAGATTGGCGAGCCATGAAACGAGCGCAGATGTCGCAAGTATCGGCGCAGTCTCGGCAGAGCTTAATACACCGTGCCATCATCTGCACCATATCGCTATCTAGGCAAGCCGTAGCGCAGTTTTCGCAATCTCGCAGGCAATCTTGGCAATTGCGAATGCAGGTTTCCAACAACGATTGACGATCTTGTGTCATGACCATACGATTAAACTCCTTAAAGTTGTAAGTTCTAGAAGAAGCCGTAGATTTGCTTCTCTAGAATTCAACTTAGAAAGTTGTTTGAGAAAGTGCATCTCACTTTTGAAGCAGAAAAAAATTCAACAATATCCTGCTGTCGGATAGCTGAATTTCATCTTGATTTCATGTTTATGCGATATTACTAAATTCTCATTATTTTAATTAAAGCAAGGCGCTACATTTAGAAGTTTTGCACAAGCCCCGATCTTTACAGATTCTTGACTTTGGTTGTTTAGAGTGAACTTGTAAATCTAAATTGCCTGGAGATTTCACCTAATGATAACCTCAACAAAATCGCTTATCGTTGGTACGTTGATTGGAACCATGGTATTAGCTGGGGCGGTGTCTGTCGTTCGTGCCGCTCAACCCCAAGCGATACGTGCTACCGCACAGGCTAGCGCCAACGTGCCTGAGTATGGCACCGATCGTCTAATTGCTCGTATGCTTCGCGTCAATCATCAAATTATCCAAGCCAACGATCGCGATCGCGAAACCAACGACGATGCTGAAGAACGACAAGAATCTGCCAAACTACGAACTTTAGCTAAAATTACGCCCCAGCAAGCCCAGCAAGCTGCTGAAGCTGCTAAAGGAGGTCGAGCTAGCAGTGTGAAGTTGGAAAATGAGGACGGTAACTTAGTCTATGCCGTTGTCATCGGAGAGCAAGAAGTCAAAGTAGATGCAGGCAACGGTCGCGTTCTCTACACCGAGGCTCTCAATGGCGACGACGAAAAGAACGAGGCTTCCCGCCCCCGCAGCAGCATTCAAGTGGCCGAACCCTCTGGCGGTGACGGCGACGGCGAAACCAATGACGATGGCTAATATATCAGGCTAATAGCCTCACCTTCGCGAGGCTCCCCAGTAACTTGTCGATCCGCTTTGGCTGGGGAGCTATTTTGATGTTTGCTTAGGACTCGACAAGTTACGGATAGAGGGAAATAGAAATATTCCCTTGTCTGCCAACATCCCCTAATCACGAGGGATGATGCTGCCAAGCAGCTTCGCAGTCAGCTTCAGATTTCTCAGAATATGATTGCCCAATTAAACTCCCAACAAACTCCAACATCCTTGGAGTTACCGTTGGGCTTGCGAAATCTTTGTAACTTGCGAAGTCCGGCAATGAGTTACTATTTTGCTGGTAAAAATTAAATGAACAAAGTTGCAAAAATTACAATTTACTTCTGGATCTTGAAGATCGTCGCCACAACGCTCGGCGAGACGGCTGGTGACTTCATCTCGATGACTCTCAACCTGGGATATTACATAGGCTTTGCCGTATCGCTCTTCACTACCTCACCAAGCTGAACGATGTCTTGTTATTCTGGCTGGCCTTCATCTTCACGCGACCCTTCGGAGCTACCTTCGGAGATTTTCTCACCAAGCCAGTCAACAGTGGCGGTCTATCGCTACCAAGAGACTTAGCTTCGGCGATCGCTTTTATCCTGCTGGTAGTCGTCCTAGTCTTTTCTACTCGAAAGAAGAAAAATTTATATGACCAGCCGTAAATCTTCTCAATTACGTCAACTTCATCGGGCGATCGCGCCCATCATGACGCTGCCACTATTGCTCGCAGCGTTTACAGGTTCGATTTACCAAATTACAGATCTTTCAGGAAATGAAGCAAAGTGGTTATTGGAGATCCACAAGGGGAACTTTGGCATTCTTAAGCTAGAAGCGATCTATCCCTTTCTCAACGCTCTGGGCTTACTCGCGTTAGTTGCTACCGGAATTTCGATGTGGCTGCAAATGCGTCGTCATTCTAGAAGACGATTAGAGAGAATTGAATAACCACCGTGTTGAGATCGAGGTAATGATGACTCTATGAGGTTTTGAGATCGAACACGAGTAAAAACCAAAGAGAGGGGGAATATTGAGGAGGAAACGTCCAGTTGCTCTAGTAGCGATCGTCGTCTATAAATCTTTTGTTGCTTCCTTGATGGCAGTGACGGCGATCGCTCTATTACTGGACTTAAAGAATCATCAAAGTCTTAAGTATTTCTCAGAGTCTTATGTTTTAGAGAGCAAGCATTTAGTAATCGATTGGCTCTTAGATAAAATTCTCAATCTCAGTCCAAAAACGCTTGAATTTAGTGGATTAGCTGCTGCACTATATGCTGTAATAACAACTGTTGAAGCCGTAGGTTTATGGTACAAGAAGATCTGGGCAGAAATCTTAGTTATCGCGGTAGTTGGTATCAGCATTCCCTTTGAAGTTCTAGAATTAGTTCGCGGCATCTCCATTCTTAAGTTACTTATTTTCTTAATTAACTTGGCTGTCTTGTGGTATTTAATCGATCGTTTTTTCAAGGTGATAAAGCGACCTTAAGCATTTTTATGAGCCTGGATCGATGACTAATGCTTAGTCGGACAAACGCTCCATCAGGAGTGCTTCCAGTCGCTGGATTTGTTGCCGCTGCTCCACCAGTAACATCTTGAGTTCAAATATTTCTTCTTCTCTAAGTAAATTTAGCTTGTCCTGCAATAATTCAATTTCTAGTTCCGCTTTTTGATTGACTTCATAGTCGTGTTTGGCATCTGCCCTGTCAATGGCAGCTTGGCGGTTCTGACTCATCATGATGATGGGAGCAGCATAAGCAGCCTGAAACGATAACATTAAATTCAGTAAAATAAAAGGATACGGGTCCCAATGCCGGACGAAGGCGATCGCGTTGAGAACGACCCAAAGAGCTAAGACAACGCTTTGAATAATGATAAAACGCCACGAACCCATGACCGCAGCCACCAGATCGGCAACGCGATCGCCAAGGGATAAAGATGGTTTTGGGGGATTTTGAGCGGGTTTGCGCTCTCGCAAACGCTGGAGAAGTTCGTACTCTTCTGGGCTAACTCGTGCCCGCAGGGGTCTTTTTCGATTCATATCTCTACGTTTTCTGGTTCTATTTGTTATTCTAAAATCCTCCTCGTACCGAATTCGTTATTCGTTTTTTTACGGCGGTTTGGAGCCGATGCCATTGCCAAGGCAACTAAAAAGATCGATCGCATCAATTTCTAGGAATTCTCTTGAGAACCATCGTTCGATCTAAACTCGTCTCATTTTTTGCAATTCCAGCATGGTAATACAAAATATCAGCCAAAGAAACCCTACTCCATAACCAGCAATGATATCGGTCGGCCAGTGAACTCCTAAATACAATCTACTCAGTCCGATCGCGGCAATTAAAATTCCTGCCAAACTATAAATTAGATAGGAAAATTGAGAATAGTTAGTTGCTAGCAAGTAAGCGATAAAACCGTACAATACCAAAGATCCTAGAGCGTGACCGCTAGGAAAGCTGTAAGATCTTTCCGAGATCGGAGCAGTCCAAAGTTGAGGACGAATTTTCTCAAAAACTAACTTCAATTCGGTATTGAGAATCAATGCTCCTAAGCAAGCGATCGCAAATATTTTGGCTTCTTGCCGATAGCGCCGCCAGAGTATTACTAAGGTAGCGATGACAACGATAACTACTACTTCGGGATTGCCTAAGCGAGTTATTGTCAGCATGACAATATCGAGGCTGGGATTAGCAAACTGGTGCAGCCATAACAACCAAGACGTATCAAAGGCAAAAGCTTCTCGCTCTAGGACTTCTTGAAACAGCCAAGCTAATCCCAAGATAATTAACAGGCAAATAGCAAGTCCAACCGTGCCAATGGTGGCAATTAGAGGAGCCAAGCGGGGATGAATGCGTTCCAACCAAAAAGCCGAAATTTTGCGAATCATAACTTTCCTCATCTCCTGACTTCTGAACCCTGACTACTGGCTGGTAAACGCACGGTAAAACAACTACCTACACCGATTTGACTGGTAACTGTTATCGTTCCTTGGTGATTTTGGGCGATCGCCAGGGCAATTGCCAGCCCCAAACCAGAGCCGCCAGATTGGTAAGAACGAGACTCCTCGGCCCGCCAAAAGCGATCGAACACCCGTTCGAGTTGCTCTGATGACATCCCAATACCTGTATCCTCAATCCTGACAACAATCTGTTTGCCAGCTAGACGGCGATCGATCTCCACTCGTCCCCCCGATGAAGTGTAGTGGAGGGCATTGGCTATCAAATTAGCGAACAGTCGCCTGAGTCGATCGGCATCTCCTAACAGGGACAAAGCTCTACTGCCACTTGCTTGCAAGCAAATATTTTTTCTCTCAGCTTGCGGTTGGTAGAGCCGTACTAAGTCATCTAAAAGATCTGCTAGGTTGAGAACTTGCCACTCGCGATCGGGAAAATGGTCTGTCCGAGCTAGAAATAATAAATCTTCAGTCAAGCCGATCGTCTGGCTGGTAGCACTGGCGATCGCCTCAAACTTTTCCGTATCGCCCTTCGACCGGATGCCTTCTGGATAGGCTAGCGCCACCTCCACATTCGCTTGAATTGCCATTAGAGGGCTGCGAAGCTCGTGGGAAGCATCAGCCGTGAACTGTTTCAAGCGATCGAAGCTTTGTTCTATCGGCTGCATGGCCTGACGAGTTAAAATTGCCCCACCTACTCCGCTTAAAAGTAGAGCGATCGTTATCCCACCCCCTAGACCCCAATCTAGTTTCTTTAGGGTTTCGTCAAATTCATCTAGAGATTGGCTGGCTCTGACGTAGCCCAATAAGCGACCGCTATCGCTGTCGATCGCCCTCACCGTTACTCCACGAATTCGAGGCGTACCTGCTTGGGTCTGAACTGCGTTCTGGCCTGCCAAGGGGAGAGTTAATGTATAGCGTCCCTGCTTGCCGATCGATCTGCCTTGGGCATCAAACCACTCCAAGGCTCGATCGCGATCGATCGACGATGAGGTAGGGAAATCGCGCTCAAATTTGAGTTGTCCGTCCTCTAGCTCTAGATTCGCGGTCGCCCCCTGCCCCAGCGCCGCGAGCTTTTCAGTCACCTGTTGGCTGAGGGCATGGGTAAAGACCACCCGCACGGCGATCGCAAAGACACTCAAGATTGAAGCCAACACCAACAAATATGACAGCAACAGTCGATCGCGAATGGCTTTAAACACGGGCGCTAAAGAGAAGGAGCGTGCAGGCGGTAGCCAATTCCATAAACCGTTTCGATCGCATTTTCCGCACAGCCTGCTGCTTGGAGTTTGCGTCGCAGGTTCATGATGTGGGTTTTAATCGTTTCCTTGCCTGAGAGCCGATCTAGCTCCCAGAGTCGATCGAGCAAGGCTTCCTGGGAAAAAACCCGATCTGGACTTCTTAAAAAGCATTCTAATAGCTGATACTCTTTAGGCGTGAGCGTTAAAGGCTGTCCGGCATAAGTCACTATGCAAGTACCAGGATCGAGTTGCAACTGGCCGTGACTGATAATTGGTTGTTTGATATCTCCACTGCGACGAGATAAGGCGCGAATCCGGGCTGCTAGTTCTTCTAGCTTAAAGGGTTTGACTAGGTAGTCATCCGCTCCGAGTTACCATCCTCTCAGTTTACTCAAAACATTGACATTGACACTAATGTCAATGTTTAAGGTGGAAGCATATAGATTCAGGCATTTTCAAACATGATTTCTGCTTCCCCTTCCCGCCTTCCCTTTCCCAACCTCCTAAAGGAACATCCAGATGCAGTAGCGGCGATCGCTTGTGCGGTGCTGGTTTTCCTGGGCTGGCAAGCCCTCAATCTCGGCTGGATTGGAGCCGCCCTCTTCATTCTGACGGCTGCCTATGTCATCGGTGGGTTTGAAAGCGCCCGTGAAGGCTTGACAACTTTATGGCAAGAAAAAGAACTCGATGTAGACTTGCTAATGATTGTGGCAGCATTGGGAGCCGCTAGTCTGGGACTATGGCGGCGAGAATATTACCTAATGGTGGATGGTGCTGTTTTAATCCTGATTTTTGCGATTAGTGGTGCGCTGGAAGGATATGCCATGCAGAGAACGGAGCGGAGTATTCAGGGGTTGATGAGTTTAACCACCGATACAGCGCGAGTAATGCGGAACGGACAAGAACAAATCGTACCGATTTCCGCGCTCAAGATTGGCGATCGAGTCTTGGTAAAACCAGGGGAATTGGTGCCGACTGATGGTTTGGTGATGGAAGGGTTTAGTACCCTGAACCAGGCTTCGATTACTGGAGAATCGATTCCGGTTGAGAAGACAATTGGTGATGAAGTCTTTGCAGGCACGATTAACGGCAATGGGGCGCTGCGGCTCGAAATTCACCAGCCGCCCGAAAGTAACTTAATTCAGCGAGTCATCCGTCTCGTCCAGCAAGCCCAAACCGAAGCGCCCCCCTCTCAGCAGTTTATCGAACGATTTGAGCGCGGCTATGCGAGGCTGATTGTAATTGCTGGGATCTTGCTGGGAACCTTACCCCCCTTTCTGTTGGGTTGGAATTGGGAAGATACGATTTATCGCGCCTTAATTTTTCTGGTGGTGGCATCGCCCTGTGCGTTGATGGCATCGATTATGCCTACCTTGCTATCTGGGATTGCCAATGGTGCGCGGCATGGAATTTTGTTTAAAAATGGGGCGCAGTTGGAACGGATCGGGCAAGTGAGAGCGATCGCCTTTGATAAAACAGGAACGCTGACAACGGGTAAGCTGCAAGTAGTGGATGTCATGTCAACGCAGAAATCTACCGATCGATTGTTACAAGTAGCTGCGGCATTAGAGAGTTTATCGGAGCATCCCATCGGCGAGGCGATTGTCCAAGCTGCGCGTCAACAGAACCTAACCTGGGTGGAAGCGGTTAACGGTCAAGCGCAAGCCGGACAGGGAATGACTGGAGAAATCGATCGTCAAATAGCAGTAGTCGGTAAAGCGGCTTTTGTTCGGGCGCAAGCGGAATCTGTTTCAAAAACCTTGACGGATCGAAGCCAGCAATGGGAAGCAGAAGGAAAAACGGTGGTATGGGTTGCCTATGGGGGAGAGGTTCTAGGGATTATTGCCGTTGCTGATACCGTTCGGCCTGCGGCGGCGCAAGCGATCGCCCGCTTGAAACGGCTGGGAATCGAGCAGATTGTCATGCTGACCGGGGATAACTCGCGCACTGCCCGCAGCATTGCTCGACAGGTCGGAGTCGATCGAATTTATGCAGACCTTTTGCCAGAAGATAAAGTCGATGCGATCCGACAGTTACAGAAGCAGTACCAGACGGTGGCAATGGTCGGGGATGGCATCAACGATGCACCCGCCTTAGCTCAGGCATCGGTGGGAATTGCCATGGGAGCCGCAGGTAGTGACGTGGCACTGGAAACGGCAGACATCGTGTTAATGGGCGATCGCCTAGAGCGATTAGAAGGCGCGATTCGTCTAGGTCGTCGCGCTCAAGGCATTGTCAAGCAAAATATTGTGTTTGCCCTTAGTTTTGTGGTGATTTTGCTGATTTTCAACTTCGCGGGCAATATAACACTACCATTTGGAGTTTTGGGGCATGAAGGCTCTACGGTTGTAGTGACGCTGAGCGGGTTGCGATTACTCAAAGGTTGATTCCTGGCGGGTAAGGGAAGATAGTTGACAGACAGAAGGCAAGTTATTACAAAATATAACGCTCTATAAATCAACGCTAAGTTCCTTGTTAGCTTGGAAACACTGTATCCCCCCAGGGGGGATACGATTAAATCCTCTGCAACCCCAGCTATGCCCAGATCCCAACTGTTTCATAGTCTTCGCAATCCGATCTTTGCTCGTTTATATGCTGCCCAAACAACGAACTTGTTGGGAGATGCGCTTACTTGGTTGGGGTTGGCATTGCTGGCGTTTGAGGTGGCCGGCCAAGATTCAGCCGTGGTGCTGTCGGTAGCCTTGACCTTACGAGTAACAGCCTTCGTGCTGTTGTCGCCATTGGCTGGGGTACTTGCCGATCGCCTCGATCGCAAAACCATCCTCGCAACCACCCACTTGGTGCGGATGGGTATTGTCGGCCTGCTCCCGTTTGTCAATGCAGTCTGGCAGATTTATGCGCTCGTTTTTGCCCTAAATATTTTCAATGCCTTTTTCACGCCAACCTATCAGGCGACGATCCCCCTAGTTACAGGGCAGGAGGATTATCCCCAGGCGATCGCCCTTTCTAGTGCCACCTTTCAGCTTTTGGGGGTTTTGGGACCGGGAATGGCGGGCGCGATCGCGGCTTTTGTGGGTGCAAGGCAGGTGTTCTTTCTAGATGCCCTCACGTTTCTGGTAGCGGCAATGCTGATTGTCACGCTGCCCGGTCAATTGAGGGTGGAACGATCGACCGAGAAATCCCTTTCGTCAGGTAGAACGCGGCCAGACATTCGATCGGGTACAACTTGCCTGTTTGCCGATCGCTACTTGCGGTATGCTTTAGCCATGCAACTGGTGGCTTCTGTAACTGGAGCGCAAATTCTCGTGAATACGGTGGGCTACGTTCGGGGTACGCTCGAACTAGGCAGCGTCCAGTACGGATGGGTGATGGGTGCCTTCGGCATTGGAGCGACGGTTGCGGCTGCGGCTTCCGGGTCATTAGGACAGCGTTGGGCGCGTACCAGCATTATATTATTGGGAGCAACGCTAATTACGATCGCGCTGTTGTCAGCCAGTTATGTCGGACTTTCAGTTCTGCTGGTGCTGTGGTTAGTAGCAGGGGCAGGACAAACCTTAGTAAATGTGTCGGCTCAGACGTTAATTGCCGATCGCACCCCGACTGAATTTCAAGGACGGGTATATGGAGCGCAGTTTGCCTGGAGCCATTTTTGGTGGGTCTTTTCTTACCCGTTAGCAGGCTGGTTGGGCAGCCATCAACCAGAAGTACCTTTTCTCTACGGCAGTTCGATCGGATTGGTTCTACTGGTGCTGGTGCAAACGCTCCTGACACCGAAGGAACGGGAGCATCTCCATGAGAGCTATTGGCACGAACACCAACATATTCACGACGAGCATCACCAACACCAGCATCATCCCAGTATTTTAGCGATCGAACCTCATAGGCATCGTCATCACCACAGATCGCTGCGTCATGCTCACCTCTACTTTGGGCTACACTATCACCACGAGCATGGCTAGATTGACACTCTCGTTGCCTACGAGTAGCTAGTTTTTAAAAATAGATCGATCGGGCAATCGCGATTAGGTGTTATCTGCCTGAATAATAGGACATATGACTTCATTCTGTAACTCTGGAAGAGACTGCCACCCCAAAAGTAGTTCTTGTAATTCTGCACGCAAGGTCAACAATTGCTGGATCTGGCAGTCAATCTCCAAAAGCTTACCTTCTAGCTTTTCTTTAATCTCACCGCAGGGCGGTTTTCCTAGATCGTAAACCTGAAGAATTTCTCTGATTTCCTCCAGGCTAAGACCAAGGCTCTGAGCGCGTTTGATGAACTCCAAGCGAGTTAATATCTGCGGTGAAAACTGTCGGAAGCCTCCCCCTGTGCGACCTGATGACTTCAGCAAACCTAGAGCTTCATAATAGCGAATTGTCCCGATCGGGATTCCGCTTTGTTCGGCTACCTGACCGATTAAAAGTGGCTTTTGCTTTTGAGCTAACATATTACGTCTCCCAACTCGATTTACCCGATCGTGCCTTCGATCGTAGCGGACATTCCTTCGGCAACAAAATCGTTGACTTGCCGATCGATAGTAAACAGACCGCTATTCTTTGTGAAGTTTATTAACTATATTCTTGACTCTACAGCCGACTATAGAGTCAAGAATAGTGAAGACTAGGCAAAAACTTGAGGCAAGAATCAGATGAGTCAGCCAGATACTAACAATCGATGGATGAAATGGATGCCGATAGCGATGATAGCTTGCTGCGCCATCCCCGTAACTACGGCTTTGTTTCTAGGCGGAGGAATAGGGGCGTGGTTCGGTCGTTCCAGTCAGCAGGCAACTAGCGATCGCTCGATTAGTCAATCCTCTACTCAACCAACTAATGTCGATGCCTCTCTGGAAAAGGCAGTGAATTGGCAAGCCAACAATCACGTTCATGGCTTGGCAGTCAATCCCGACAACCCTCAAGTCCTTTATGTCGCCAGTCACAACGGACTGCTGAAACGTTCTGAAACTGGAGAGTGGTTCTGGATGGAGCCAGAAAAAGAAAGGGCAGACTACATGGGTTTCACCGCTCATCCCACTGACTCGCAACGCTTTTATGCCAGCGGACATCCTCACAGTGGGGGTAATCTGGGCTTTCAAATTACGGAAAATCAAGGACGAAACTGGAAACAGATTTCCCTGCCAGGAGTAGATCTTCATGCAATGGCGATCGCTCCTAGCAACCCCAATGTCTTTTATGGTTGGCCTGCTTCTGGGGCCCGAGGGTTACACGTTTCCACCGATGGTGGTAAAACCTGGACTCAACCGCTGATGGCAGGGCTACGCGCTGCCCCCTTCAGTCTGGCTGTCGATCCAGTTAATCCAGATCGCGTCTTTGCCACTACCCGCCTCGGTTTGTACCAAAGTACCAATAGTGGCAGTAACTGGGCGCTAGTACCCAATACCCAAGATGCCCCAATTATCGGTCTGGCCTTGGAGAACCAGGGAGAAATTACTGTCATGTATGGGTATCGCTTCCTCAAGTCATCTCCTGGTTTGTATCGCAGCCGAGATGGTGGCAAGACGTGGGAAAAATTGGGTAATGGAACTAAAGGAACAATAGTATATATGGCGATCGCTCCTAGCAAACCCCAAATTCTTTACGCCATCAACGACAGGAACACCCTTTTTCAGTCTCCAGATGGGGGAAAAACTTGGAAACAGTTAGTTTAATCGGGAGTACGGATTCATGACTAACCGACGGCCCAGTCAAACTATGAAAGCACGCTTGCTCTCCAATAGTTGGTTGCTGATTCCCTTTAGTGTTGTAGGATTAGTAGTCGTGCTGGCTCTTACCCAAAAACCCAAACAGCCACAACATGATGCCAAAAATGGTCGAGGTTTAGTTGAAACCTTCACGGTAACTGACCCAGGAAAGGCACTACCTCCCCCTTCTCCTGGAGTAACTCTACCTGGTACTACTTTTCCTAATTTAGGTCAGAAGCACGTACCAGAGAGCCAACGAGTCAAATATAACTCCAATCCGCCCACTTCTGGTCCTCACTACGAACGTCCAGCCGCCTGGGGGATTTACGATCGACCACCGCTGGACGAACGGCTAGTTCACAATCTGGAACACGGCGGCATAATTATCAGCTACAATCCCGATCGCCTCAAGGGTGAGGAGTTAGCCCAAATCAAAACCTTAGCCAAGGAACTAACTGCTACTAATCCTCGGATCGTCGTTACGCCCAGAAAGAATTTAGATACCGCGATCGTTCTGACTGCTTGGGGCTACTTACAAAAGCTAGATCGCTTTGATTCTCAGAAAATTAAAGCTTTTTATGACGCTCATATTGCCCGCAGTCCTGAATGCCAACAAGGTCAGTGTCCTCTATGAGGAGATTCAATCGGGTACGAGTTTGCTTTAATCATCAAAACAGCATTGCCCTGGCGCTCTTACTCCTGTGTTTTCTATTCTGTTTGTGGTTGCAGCGTCCCAGTCTCAACCTATTTACCCCTACAGGTTTTCAGCAAGCAGTAAAAAACTTGGGATTATTCGGGCCGTTAGTTTACGTCGGCGTGCTGGTTTTATCGGTAGTCATCAGTCCAATTCCTAGCGCCCCATTAGCCGTCGTAGCCGGAGCCATTTGGGGCCCGATTCTAGCTGGGATTTACAGTGTCATCGGCGGTTTTTTAGGGAGTTTAATTGCATACTTTTTGGGTCGCACTTTAGGGCGTTCGGCGATCGTCGCTTTAACTGGAAAAGTAGTCTATTTCTCCAAGCAGCGAGGAGAAGTTTTTCTGGGTTGGTCGATCTTCATTACCCGCCTGCTGCCAGTTTTTTCCTTTGACTTAATCAGCTATGCGGCTGGAATCACAGGTCTTTCGTTGCCGATCTACGCTATTGCCACTTTGTTGGGCATGATTCCTTCGACCTTTCTGCTAACTTTTATGGGAACAGCCTTTACTTTAGACTCACCCTTGGGAATTGCCTTTTCCATCATTTTTCTCATCCTCCTCATTGGACTACCTTGGGGAATGCGACGATACAATTGGCTGGGCATGAGAGACATTATTCGTATCGAGTAAGTCATACCAAGCCTGAAAAAAGAACTGTGCAGATAGACTAGCCAAATCCAGACGGAGAAGCCTATTGGCAATCCAAAATCCTTTCATCCAAAATCCAACTTAGTCTATTGGCGATCGGCTACCAGCAATACAAGTACGGTCAGGAAGTCTTGGCACGCGACTTGGTAACTTTCCAAGTCGTTTAAGATCGAGACAGTTTTTTGGAAGTGACTATGATTCCTGCATTTGATGAACCAGCATTCGATCGGCAAGCAGCAATCATCAGAACAGAAGGTGGATTGGCGATCGCCGGAACCCGCATCACTCTTTATGATGTGATGGACTACCTAATGGCTGGCTATCCTGCAAAGCTGATTCGCGAAAAGCTTTGTCTTACAGATGTTCAAGTGAATGCTGCTCTCTCTTATATCAAAGCTCATCAAGCTGAAGTAGAGGCTGAGTACCAAGAAGTTTTGCAAATGGCAGAAGATAATCGGCAATATTGGGAAGAACGCAATCGCCAACACTTTGCTCGTGTGGCGGCAACGCCTCCCAAACCAGGTCAAGAGGCTGCCTATATTAAACTTCAAGCTTGGAAAGACAGGCTTGAATCCAAAATATGAATTTTCTAGTTGACTACAACTTGAGGGGACAAGCAGCATTGCTTTGGGGTACGATCGCGGCTGAGGGATGGCTCGAACTGATGCCAATTCGCTTTGTTGGATTCGAGGAAGTTGGCTTACTGGCAAACAGTAGCGATCGTTTGGTGTGGCAGGCTGCTCAAACCAATCGGATGATTATTTTGACAACAAATCGAAACATGAAGGGAGAGGATTCGCTAGAGCAAATAATTCGCGAAGAAAATACCATGCAATCGCTTCCGGTAGTGACGATTGGTAATAAAGAAAGGCTTGACGAGCAGAGTTATCGCGAACGATGTGCCAGTCGTTTAGTTGAGATTCTATTTGATATTGAGAACTATATGGGAGTGGGTCGGGTTTATATTCCTTAAATCTATGGCTCATATATAAAGAAACAATTCGCCAACAGCATCAGCGATTCTGAAACCCAACATCAGGAAAGAGTTTTAGTTGGGTTTCACTATGGTATTACCAGGTCGTATAAGACACCTCTTTGGCCTCACGCACCCCTAGTGACGGCTTCGCTAGCTTTGACCCAAACAACGAGTAGAGAGCAGGCAGTACCAGCAGGGTGAGAGCCGTAGAGGTAAACAGCCCTCCCAGCACTACAATTCCTAACGGTTGCAGAATTTCTTTTCCAGCCCCAATGCCGATAACCAGAGGAACCATACCTAATGCCGAGGTTAAAGCCGTCATCAAGATAGCTACGAGTCGCTCCATCGAACCCTCGTAAATTACCTGTCGGAGTGCCATGCCTTTGGCCAATTTAGTATTGTAGTTGTCTACCAGCAGTAAGCCGTTGCGGGTAGCCACGCCAAAGAGGGTAATAAAACCGACCAGGGAGGCCACCGAAACGATACCGCCCCCTAGCGCGATCGAAAAGATGCCCCCCACTAAAGCTAGAGGTAAGTTAATCATAATCATCAGCATCCCAGCGATCGATTTAACGGCGAAGTACATCAGAATCGAAATTACCGCGATCGCCAACCCGCCAAACACCAATAAATTACGGCTGGCCCGCTGTTCTGACTCAAATTGCCCGCCGTATTGAATGAAATAACCAGAGGGAAGTTCGATCGCTTCCTTCACCCTGGTTTGAATTTCTGCCACCACGGAGCCTAAATCCCGTCCGGTAACGTTGGCCGATACCACGATTAAGCGGGATACGTTCTCTCGGTTGATGGTGTTCGGGCCAGTGCCATAATCGATCCGAGCGACTTGTGCCAGAGGAATTTTCTGACCTGTAGGGGTGTCGATTAGCAAGTTGCGAATAGTATCCAAGTTGTTCCGCGCCCCAGCTTGCAACCAAACCAGCAGGTCGAACAGTTGTTGTTGTTCTAGCACTTGAGAGACGACGCGACCGTTCATGGCCGTTTCGACAATTTCAGAGATCCGCCCTACTGTCAAACCGTAACGGGCTGCTGCCGATCGATCGAATTCGATCTGTACCTGTCGGATCGGCACTTGGGGTTCGAGTTGGAGATCGACCAAGCCATCGACGTTGCCGATAGCCGCTTCGACTTCGCTGCCGATCGAACGGAGTTCGTCTAAATCGGGGCCGAAGATTTTAATCGCGATCGCGCTCCGTACCCCCGATAGCACTTCATCCATGCGATGGGTAATAAAACCGCCGACGCTGGGCGCAATCCCCGGAATCCGAGCAAATTCTTGGCGGAGCTTTTCTAGCGATCCTTCCCGATCTTTCAAACCTTCCTGGCTCAATTCCACATCCAAATGCCCTAGATTCACCCCCCCAGCATCGGCATCTCCGGGCGCTCGTCCGGCTCGTAACTGCACGGTGGCAAAGCGCGGATCGTCCTTGAGGGCAGCTTGCATCGCCAACCCAGAGCGATTGGTGGCCTCTAAGGAAACACCCGGATAGAGCAGCATAGCATTCACCAGGGAAGGCTCTTGAAATTCTGGCAAGAACACCCGTCCCAGGCTGGAAAATAGGATGAGAGAGGCAACTAACGAACCTACGGCGATCGCCAGTACCACCTTGGCGCGACTCATAGCAAACTGGAGGGCGGGGCGATAGAGCCGCTGAGAAAAAGCTGCCACCCAGGTTTCATCGCTGGGCAGCGGACGATTTGCCAGCAAGATCGCGCATAAGGCCGGTGAGAGGGTCATGGCCACTAAGGTGGAAGCGAAGATGGACACTAAATAAGCCACCCCCATGGGGGCAAAAATCCGCCCTTCGACCCCCGTGAGGCTGAAAATCGGGGCAAAGACCACCGCGATGATGACGGTGGAAAAGATGACGCTGACCCTGACTTCTACAGACGTGTCGTAGACAATCTTAAACGGATGCTCTGGAGTGCCTGCTAGCTGATTCTTTCGCAATCCCCGGTAGGCATTTTCCATATCGACAATTGAGTCGTCCACCACCGATCCGATCGCTACTGCCAATCCCCCCAGAGTCATGGTGTTGATGCCCTGCCCGAAGGCATTCAAAATCAACATTCCCACCAGCACCGACAAGGGAATGGCGCTGAGGGTAATGACTGCGGTGCGCCAGTTCATCAGGAACAACAGCAAAATCACCGAGACGATAATCGTGCCGTCCCGCAACGAACCGATGACGTTTTCGATCGAGGCATCGATAAAGTTTTCTTGGCGAAACGTTTCCGTCACCGTCACATCTTCCGGGAGTCCGGCTTTAACTTCTGCCATCGCCCGCTCGATCGCCCGCGTCACGGTAGGGGTGTCGTTCGTCGGCTGCTTGTTGACGACCACAATAATGGCGGGTTGACCGTCGAAACTGCCATCTCCTCGTTTCAAGGCCGCTCCCACTTCCACTCGGGCTACATCCCGCAGCAGCACGGGCTGGCCGTTGCGAGCGGTAACCACCGATTCCTCCAGTTGCTCGATCGATTCGAGTCGTCCTACGCCCCGAACGATCGTCTCTCGATCGGGGGTGGTGAGGAAGCCTCCAGCAGCATTGACGTTGGCGGCTGAAGCTGCTTCCGTCACCTCTGGCAGCGAGACGTTAAAGGCCACCAACTTGGCCGGATCGACTAATACCTGATACTGCCGCACGTCTCCACCATAGGCAATAACTTGGGATACCCCCGGAACCGCCAGCAACCGATTGGTTACATCTCGATCGACCAGCCGCCGCACGTCCATCAACGGGGTAGTCTTGGCGGTAAAGGCATACATCAGAACGGTGCCGATGGGGGAGGAAACTGGAGAGATTTGGGGCGTTCCCGCACCTGCTGGCAGCTTTTCCTGCACTTGCTGCAATCGTTCTGCCACCAGTTGTCTGGCGCGATAAACCTCCGTACCCCAATTGAAAATCACCCTCACCACCGAGATACTCACCGCAGAGGACGATCGCACCGTTTCCACGCCGGGAGTACCATTCACCGCACTTTCGATCGGCAGCGTAATCAAGGACTCCACTTCTTCGGGAGCCAATCCTGGCGCTTCGGTTTGAATCTCGACTTGAGGTGGAGCAAAATCGGGGAATACATCTAGGGGCATTTGGGTCAGGTTGTAAGTTCCCAAAATCGTTATCAAAATTGCCCCAATTACCACCAACCAGCGTTGGACGATCGACCACTTCAAAATCGTATTGAGCATAGCAATTTAATCTTCGATCGCTCTAGCCACGATCGACCCCTACGTCAATTCAACAGGTTTAGAGGCAGTATGGCAGGGAAATATAAAATCAGGATGAAATTGCCCCCGATTCGATCGGTGATCGCAGCCATCCCCAGCGATCGTCGATCGGCTAACTCTTTCTACGCTCAAAAATAATGTCGAGCGATTAGCTCGACACCATAAATTCTGAGTTTTAGCCAAATGAAGAATCGAACTCAACTACTGCGACATTCCATGACGACCTCTTTGATAATCGTTCGTACCTTGATATTTGTCGTTTTCCGTGCTGTTTGTGCCGCCACCTATGCCATCATTTGATGTCGATTGAGTCGATCGAACGGGATTCATCGAACTTGACTCTGGCAAGCCGTGACGACCGATTTGGTAATCGCTCATCCCTTGGTATTTATCGCCCCCCGTGCTGTTTGTGCCGCCACCGATACCCTCGTTTGATGTCGATTGGGTTAGTCGAATGTGATTCATCGAACTTAGCTTGGGCATCCCATGACGACCGATTTGGTAGTTGTTGGCACTGGGAATATTGCTAGCAGTTGCAGGTAAAGCCAGGGGCAAAATTGCTAAACCTGCTACGATCGCTCCTCCGCCAAAAAATTGAGAAAAACGCAGGCGTTTCATATCTTCCCTCCGATAATTGCTAAATAATTCGATCGAATTTCTGGGTTGAGTAACCCCAGAATTCTTTACATCTTCAGCTTGCCGCAGGGAAATGAAACTAACGTGAAATTAAACTACTACATCTCCATTTCGGGTGGCGATCTGGAAGGGGATTCTAGCTTTGAATTAGCGATGGTTAACGCTCTGGTAGAAATTGAAACCCAAACATAATACTTCTATTGCTAAAGCAGCTATCATCGCGATCGCCGCAGCGATCGCACCGGATGCCCCAAGCTGAACGGCACTAAACGCAACCAGCAACAAAATAGTCGTGCCAATCCAAGTAGCATAATTGACACCTCTGGTTTGACCTGACCCCACTAAAAAACCCTGAATAGCATTTTGTACCGCCACCAGGAGCGGCACAAACGCGCACAACAACAACACGGGACGGATACTCTCAACCAGAGCCAAATCGTTGCCGATAAAACTCTGCACGACCTGCAACCCAGATGGAGTAGTACTACCTAGCAGCAACAGTAGCGAACAAAACCCACCCACACTGAGGGCAAATGCAATTAATAAGCGATCGCTCACCCCACCTCGATTTTTAATAATCACCTGCTGCACCATCCGAGTCGCGTTGGCAATCACCAAAACTAATCCCCAAGCCGCAGGCCAAGCCGCCAATGCAATACTTGCGTCGATGGCGCGGGCGATAATCCCCACCAAAACGGCACGTCCACCCCAGACTACCAGCATCGAAGAGGCTAAAGGCCAGTAGAAATTCCACACGCTTTTGAGATTGGTGGGTAGCTTTGAGCGAGAATCAGTTGGTAGAGGCGGCCGAGTAGCTCCCAACTGCCGCGCTGCAATGGTTACAACCAGCGCCTCTAAAATAACTCCAGCCATCAGAGCAGTCCCCGCCAGCAGTGCGCCGGACATCCGTACAGCAAACCCGACGATTAAAACCAGTGCCACGATCGCCAGACGAGCGATGCTAGCAGCAGCCACGGCTTGGGAATGACCTGTGTGGATGAGCAACCCTTGAAAATAACGCCGCCACGCGATCGCCAACGGCCAAAGAAACATTAACGCCAACACCGTCTGCACCGTCTGCCGCAATTGGGGTGGAATTCCCAACAGCGTCCCCCCCAGCGCGGCGAACATCAACGGCAGAGTCAGCAGCAGCAGTAGCGCACTCAATCCGCCCCCTGCTAATAGCGTAAATCTCCACAAAGCACGACGCGATCGCGCTGTTGGTGCCAGAGCATTTGAGGCGTGCAGAATCATAATAATCGGACTTTCAAAAAAGACCGCGAGGGCTTTGGCAACACCTACGGCTGCCAAATTTACTCTAGCGTCGGGTAAATGAGCTAGGGCAGCGGTCATCATCGGATCGCCAAAAGCCATGGCCGCATCGCTGAGGGAGAGGGGAATAAATTGCCGCCACAAATCTAGCAGACCGATTTTCGAGGGATTTTGAGAACCATTTAAGGTCATTGTTTATGCCGATTGTTGCTGTCGCACCAGAGTAAGAGGGACGCTTTGCAGGGAGTTAATTGTAGCGGTGAGGGCTTTTCCTTCCCAGATTTCAATTCCCTGTTGGGACAGCCATTGCTGATTGTAGACCGTTTCGAGATAGCGATCGCCCCGATCCGGGTTCAACAATACCAGGCGTAGAGGACGGGGATGCTGCCTGCTGTAAGCTAGAGCGGCGGCGGCAATTGCTCCCGTCGAGCCTCCCAGCAACAAGCCTTCTCGACGTGCCAGGGCATGACAAACAGAGAAAGCCAAGCGATCGCTGACAGAATAAGCTGCATCCAGTACCATTGGATCGAAATTAGGTGGGACAAAAGATAACCCCAATCCTGTCATTTTATAGGGGTGAGGCGGCGTGCCAAAAATCGCCGAACCTGCTACATCTACGCCCACAATTCGAGTTTGGGGATAGCGGTGTTTAAAGTATCGGCTAATCCCCCCTAATTGTCCCGCCGTACTAACTCCGAGGACGATCGCATCCGGTGCGCCGCCGAATGCCTGTTCGATTTCCCTCGCGGTGAATTGTTCGTGAGCAGTCGGGTTTTCTGGATTGCAGTGTTGACAGGGATACCAAGCACCAGGAATACTTTGAGCCAGTTCTTTGGCTTTTTGCATCCTCGCCACTTGCATCGACCCATTGGCATCTGCCGCGCTCAGGGGAACATCTACCAATTCTGCTCCATAGGCAGCCAGCATTCGCCGAATCGGGGGCGGAGTTTTGGCATCGACAACGATCGTCACCCGATAGCCTCGCGCTGCACCGATCGTTGCTAAACCAATGCCGAAATTACCAGAACTAGATTCAACGATCGTGCCGCCAGGAGCAAGCAGTCCGGTACGTTCGGCGTGTTGAACCAGATACGCGGCATTTTTCTCTTTAATGCTGCCGCCGGGGTTACAAGATTCTAACTTGAGATAAAATTCGTAATGCTGACAAAGTTCGCTTAAGCGATTGAGGCGCACGATCGGGACTTGTCCGATTGCCTCAGTTAGATCGTTAGCCAGAGGCGATTTCAGAGCCGTTTTAAAAACTTGAAGCATTAATTGATATCCTGCAAAATTGACAACAATTAGTCCTGGTGAAAGCGATCGACCGCTGTAAATTTCACCCTAGTTTCTGGTTTAAAAAACGCCAGAATTCTTTACAGCTTCAGCTTGCCGTAGAGAAATGAAATCGGTATGAAATCGCCATATGATTCACCTAAAATGTTTCGAGATTATCCAGGCTTAATCGTTATTTTTAGTTTGGCGATCGAGATGAAAGCAGGATGAAATTTGTCTACATCTGAAGGAAGAAATTATACCTCTTTCTTGGGCTAGAGGTGTAACTATAGAATGATTGATTATCTTAGATCGATCGTTTAGTATTGACCAAATAAATTATGTCTAAAATTGGTTTATTTTATGGAACTCAAACAGGCTATACCCAAACTGCGGGTGAAATGATTCAGAAGGAGTTTGGGGGTGAGAGTATAGTAGAGGCTTATGATATTTCCAAAGTCGAACCGAGTGACTTCGATCGGTACGACAAAATTATTATTGGATGCCCCACTTGGAATATCGGTCAACTTCAAGAAGATTGGGATAGTTTCTATGAGGACGAACTAAATAATATTGATTTCAGCGGCAAGAAAGTTGCTTATTTTGGCGAGGGAGATCGGAATGGTTACGCGGACTCCTTCCAAGATGCCATGGGGACTTTAGAAGAAAAAATTTCAGAGTTAGGTGGTGAAACTGTAGGCTACTGGTCTACCGATGGCTATGATTTTAGTGAGTCTAAAGCAGTGCGTAATGGTAAGTTTGTAGGTTTAGCACTCGATGAAGATAACCAATCTGACTTGACAGAAGAACGGATTAAAGCCTGGGTTGCCCAACTAAAACAGGAGTTCGGCATAACAAGGATTTAATGCCCAACAAAACCCGCCCTGCCCTCACCAATATTTTTGTCCGCCTATTTAGTTGTGTCGATAGCGTTGCACGAGCCGTTGCCTGCTAAGTGTCAATCCCAAAATTGCTTCTCAAGATAGTAGATAACGATCGAAACAATTGCCATTGTCTGAGAAGCGTGATGTTAATCGACAGTTCCAAGACCGCTCGATCGAGCCTTTGATGAGTCGCAAAACAGTTGGCAACGTTTGTTAAAAAGAGGGTCGAGACGATGCACGACGATCGGCAAGAACAAAAACGTTCAGGTATTGCAGACAGTCTTCTGATGCAAATGTTTGGACGACCCAAGAGTCTACTGGGGCGGTTAGGAGGTTTCATATTAGCCCGCACGAAGCGCGATTTTATTAGCTGGGCGATCGATCTGCTTGACGTTCGGCCAGATGAAACAGTGCTAGAAGTTGGGTTCGGCCCTGGAGTCAGCATTGAAATTCTGGCGGCGATGATGCCAACTGGTTATGTAGCAGGCGTTGACGCTTCCCAGGAAATGGTCGAGCAAGCTAGAGCGCGAAATGCCAAAGCGATCGAGGCAGGCTCGGTGCAACTCCACTATGGCTCGGTGGAAGCATTGCCCTTTGCTGACGACACGTTCGATAAAGCCTTGGCGATTAACTCCATGCAAGTTTGGTCGGATGCGATCGTCGGACTGCGAGAAATGCGACGGGTGATGAAGGTGGGTGGCAGGATGGCACTTGGGTTTACTCGTCAGTCTGGGCAGTCAAGGACTGGATTGCCTGAAACGATCGCGGCTGCCGGATTTACTGAGGTACATTTGGTAGAAACAGAGCAGGGGTTCTGCGCGATCGCCACCAAATGAAAGTAACCGATTGTCCTATGCCTCACTTCAGCACCTTTCGTCTCAGTCAGTGGTTAAACTTACCAGAGTGGAACATCGCTGTTTTCTCTTTTTTGCTGAACTTCTTTTGGGAGATCCAGCAAATGTTGTTTTATCAGATTCCACCCGATTTCTCTTGCTTAAATGTGATTCAAAACTGCACGGTGGCCACTGTAGGAGATATAGGAATTTCGATCGCTGCTTTTTGGGCAGTCGCCGCCCGATCGAGATCTCGCCAGTGGTTCCGCCAGCCAAGCCTGTGGCAAATGGCTATCTTTATTTTGGTAGGCATTGTCATCACTGCAACCTTTGAATTTTTAGCTACTGAAATCTGGAACCGTTGGCAATATAACAATCTCATGCCGACACTGCCGATTGCGGGGACGGGATTAACGCCGCTGCTTCAGTGGTTGTTGCTACCACCCCTCATCCTCTGGTTCGTTAAACGCCAGCTTTCTAGTACCAGACCTAACCGCTGGGGCAATTTGAGCCATTAACTCGGTCTTCCCGATCGAGTGCCAATCTCCAGCGTACCCATCATGCCCAAATCTTCGTGGTCGAGAACGTGGCAATGATACACGGTTTTTCCGGTAAAGTCTCTGAACGGAACCCGAATCCGAACGGTTTCCCCACCTTTGACTAACACCGTATCTTTCCAGGCTGGGTAAGGTTCTGGTTGTCCGTTGCGAGAAATCACCTGAAAGGGATTGATATGTAGGTGGAATGGGTGATCCATGCGATCGGGATCGGCATTGACCAATTCCCAGTCTTCTACAGTGCCAAGTGACACGCTGGCATCAATCCGTTGCGGATCGAAGGTTTGGCCGTTGAAGAGAAATACCATCCCGGTGCCCATTGCCATCGCCATTGATAGTTCAATCCGGCGAGTATTACCAGGCTTGGGTAACGATTCCACTGCCATTAGCTTTTTAGGTAACGGTAGGGAGGTGGTAGACTCTCGATAGGTCAAGGTTGCTAACGGCTGTGGGGATTGACTGCCTTGGTTGTGCCTCATACCACCCATACCTGGCATCATCCCCTCGTTACCCATCATGCCCATGCCACCTCGATCGTAGGGGAGATTCAACAGGCGGTATTGTCCGGCAGGGCGATCGCCTTTCACCAACACTTCAGCCCGTTCCCCAGGTGTCAGCAGCAGTTCGCGGAGTTCGACGGGTTGTGCGATCGCGCCGCCATCGCTGGCAATCAGATAGAGGGGATGGTCTTCTAAAGCCAACCGATAAAAACGGGATGGGGAAGCGTTCAGCAGCCGCAAGCGCAATAAACCACCAGAAGCGATCGCCAAAGTGGGATTAACCTGTCCGTTGGCCGTCACCAACGAGCCTTCGCGCCCCATCATCATAGCCATATGGTTAGGAGGCTCGATCCGTCCGTCGGCATTGAGAGCGAAATCTTGAAGAACCAAAAACTGTTCCCGGGCCGCTTTCACCTCCGGGATTTCATCTAAATCTCCTCGGACGATAAACAAACCTGCTAATCCACCAAACACTTGTTCGGCCACATGGCCGTGATGGTGGGGGTGATACCAAAAGGTTCCAGCAGGATGATTTGTTGGAATCTTGAATTCGTAGGTTAGGCGTTCGTTCGGCGGGATGCTCAAAAAGGCATTATCGCCCTTGCCAGTCGGGGTGACGTGCAAGCCGTGATAGTGAAGATTTGTAGGTTCAGAGAGCTTGTTGCGGAAGTGAATTCTTACCGTGTCTCCCGGTTTGGCTTCTAATCGGGGAGCCGGAACCTGCCCGTTATAACTTAGAAGGTGTGCTTGCCGATCGCCCAACCGCACGACGGCATTGCCAGCTTCTAGATTCATTTCCAGCAAACCATCCTGGCTTTTGTACGCTAGGGCGTTCCTGTAGCGTTCTGTAAGAATCGCAGATGGTGAGATTTGCTTTTGTCCGATCGCCCAACGGGAAAGTAAAACGCCACCCGCACTAGCCGCACCAAGGGCCAGAAAATGACGGCGACGAAGTTTCATAATCATTACCTAAACTTACTTAAATTACGAGCGGTCAGAGATTCGATCGCTCTATCCCTTAATCTAAATACTCCAGCTAACTGGACAGTCAAGCGATTTTGGATTTTAGATTTTGGATTTTGGATTGAGTTTCAAGCTCCTAGTTTGAACTTAGCTAATTCATCGGGTGCGTCTTCTGCGGCTTTTCAGGCTCGCCAATATCTATAGGTGTGCCAGACAATGTTGGCTGCTTGTGACCGTCAAGATCGACTGGGATTTCCTCAGCAACGGCCTCGGTTGGTGAGTTTCCTGCGAACAACAAGCGAGATTTAAGGCGACGATTGGCCCAGAAATTCCCTGCAAAGAAAGTGCCAACAGCGATCGCTCCTCCTAATAGCGTTATCCCCCACCAAGGCAACAAAGGCTGAGAGTTAGAATTTTCGCTTGGTTTCTGGGCTTCTGTATTCCCTTGCTCCTCTGTTTTGTTTCCACCCCGTAAAGATTGGGCATAAAGCTGAGGAGCGCGTTGAGTCACGATCTCATCGTCTTCAAATAAACCGCTTTTGACCTCAACTAAATCTCCAGAAGTTTGACCTAACGTTACTTCAGTTGCTTGATAGGCATTACCGTTTTGGACGTAAACGATGGTTTTGCCGTTAGCATCAACTACAGCCGCACTAGGAATTGCCAAAGTCCCATTAGTTCTCTCATTGGTGAGAATTTCTAATTCGGCAAACATTCCTGGCTTCAGCACGCCTTCGCTATTATCGATCGCCGCTTTAACTGCTACTACCCGCGTTTCTCCGGCTACAGTCGAACCGACGACGCTTATCCTGCCCGTGAAGGTGCGATCGGGCAAACTCGCGATTTTCACCCTGACTTCTTGCCCTTTCCCGACTCGATTTAGATCTTTTTCATAGATATTAGCCGTAGCAAACACGCTAGTCTCGTTGAGAATCGTCATCAACGGCGTTTCCGATGCCAATACCGATTCTTTCTGGGTGACTTCTCGATCGGCTACCGTCCCGGAAATCGGAGCCAGCACCGTTATTTGTCCGCGCTCGTTAGCGATCGCTCCTAGTTGTTGCAACCGAGTTTGATAAGCTGTCGAAGCCAAACGGACGCGAGACTGTGCGGCTTGCAGATTCGACTGAGCCACTTTAACTTGGTTTTCTGCCCCCAACATTTCCCGACGACTCAGCGCCCTAGTAAATGAGGCTTTCGCTTCTGCCAGCTTCGCTTCAGATTCTCGCAGTTCTCGCAGCGGCAGTTCGGTTTGGGCGCGTTTGAGTTCGGTGTCGGCTTGCAAGACATTGGCCCGCTGTTTAGCTCTCACCAGTTGAGCTTGCGCTTCGGCTAACTTAGCTTGGGATTCTCGCAGATCTCGCAGTGGGAGTTCCACCTGAGCGCGTTGGATTTCGGTTTCGGCTTGCAGGACATTTTGGCGACTCTGAGCTTTTACTAATAGAGCTTGCGCTTCGGCTAGCTGCGCTTTCGATTCCATCATTTGCCGTCGCGGGAGAGCGCCTGCTTCTGCCAAGGTTTTATCGCGATCGTACTTTTCTTGAGCCACTGCTAGTTGGGTTTTCGCTTGCTCGATCTCGGCATCAGCGATTTGCACCTGACGTTGATAGTTTTGTTTTGCCACTGCTACTAAAGGGGCACTGTTAACTAAAGCCAGATCGCGATCGTATTGTTTCTGAGCGGCTGTTAGTTGAGTTTGAGCCTGGGTAATTTCCGCATTGGCAATTTGCACTTGACGCTGATAGTTTTCTCGCGCTACGGCTACCAACTCGCCCCGATTTACCAACGAGCGATCGCGATCGTACTGTTTCTGGGCCGCTATTAATTGAGTTTGAGCTTGGGCGATTTCGGCTTCAGTAATCGTGCGCTGGCGATCGTAGTTTTGTCTAGCTAAATTTAAATCTGCTTGAGCTTTCTGGAGATCTGGTTGAGCTTCAGCTTGTTTAGTTAGAGCTTCAGTCCGCAGTTGAGCTAGTTCGGCGCTCGATAACACCGCCACTGGTTGACCTTGTTTGACGCGATCGCCTGGTTGCACTAACAATTCTACTAGAGTGCCATCTACAGGAGCTTTGACTTCTACCTGACGGTTGGGTAAGGCTTCAATTTGCCCTGTAGATTTAATCGCGATCGCCAGTCGTTGGCGGCTAACTGGCTCGACTTCAATCCCCAGCCGCTTGGCAGTTTCTAGATCGACTGAAATCGAACTAGTAGACTGGTTCGTTTTGTTCTCTCCTGAAAATTCGTCTCCATGCCCGCCGTGAGCTAGAACTACTGTGGGAGTCACTAACAAAGCAAAGCTCAAAATTGCCGCAGATGCACCGAACTTAGGCATTTAAATCCTAGATGCTACACAAGACTGGAATAATATCCTAGTATTTCAAGCCCAAATGAAATTAAGATGAAATCAAAGCGATTTTGGATTTTAGATTTTGGATTTTGGATTGGCTCCGCCTTGAAAGGACGGAACGTGAAGCATTGGAAATCAAGGAGATTCTTCCTCTTGAAAGGGGAGAAGTTTTTGGCAGGAGTTTAAGCTGATGACAAAAACCAACTTTTGACTTTTGACTTTTGACTTTTTAATGACCACCATCACTGACCGACCCATTCAAAAAGCACCTGACCAACTCATCGCCCTGAAAGGTAATTGGGAACAGTTCAAACTGATTCAAAAAGGCTGTGAGGGCAATCCCGGCGCACGATTATTTTACTTTGATGGAACAATAGAAATTGTCATGCCAGGAAGACCGCATGAAATTTTTGCCCAAGCGATCGGCATTCTGTTGGCGCTTTTTCTGGCTCGCCAAAAAATTTTCTTCTTAGCCGTTGGCTCGGCCGACCAAGAGAAGGCAGGGGAAGCCTCGGCACAACCGGACCAGTCCTACTGCATCGGCAGCATTAAGCCCATTCCCGACCTATCGATTGAAGTAGTCTTCAGCAGCGGTGGCCAAAGCAAGCTCAGTCGTTACCAAGCGATCGGAGTTTCTGAAGTCTGGTTTTGGGAAGATGGCTTCCTAGCCTTATATCATCTTCGATCTGATGGCTACGAACGGATCGAGCAGAGCGAACTAGATGGCCTGAAAAACCTCGATTTAGATGTTCTGAAGCGTCATATTCTGATGGGAGAGACGAACACCAGGGAAGCAATGCACTCATTTTCGGTCTACTTAGAAACTCTGTGAGTCAATCTCCTTGCAATAAGCCAATGTCACCTTTATTTCCACTCTTTCAAGCTCCGCTCTTTCAAGGCGGAGCCAATCCAAAATCCAAAATCCAAAATCCAAAATCGAATGACCGAAGTGCGCGACCAATTCGACTCTCCCTGGAAAGATATTCTTGAAGCTTACTTCCAGGATTTTCTCCAATTCTTCTTTCCTCAGATCCATGCTGAGGTTGACTGGAGCCGGGGTTATGAATTTCTCGATACGGAATTGCAGCAGGTAGTGCGGGATGCCCAATTGGGCAAACGCTTGGCTGATAAGTTGGTCAAGGTTTGGAAACTCAACGGTGAGGAAACTTGGGTTCTGATTCACATCGAAATTCAAAGTCAGGAAGAGAGTCACTTTAGCGAACGGATGTTTGTCTACTACTATCGTTTGCGGGATCGCTACCATCGACCCGTTGTAAGTTTAGCAATTCTGGGAGACGATCGAGAAACTTGGCGACCGCAACCGTGGCAAGACGAGTTGTGGGGGTGTCGCGTTCGGTTTGAATTTCCCATCATCAAGTTGCTCGACTATCGGACGCGCTGGGAGGAGTTGGAAGCTAGTAGAAATCCGTTTGCGATCGCAGTGATGGCACATTTGAAGACGAAGGAAACCCAAAATAATGCTTCAGCCAGGAAGGAGTGGAAGTTCCGACTGACCAGACGGCTATACGAGCAGGGCTACGAGCGAGAGGATATACTGAATTTATTCCGATTTATCGATTGGATATTGGAGTTACCGACAGGTCTAAAGCAGGCTTTTCGAGATGAACTAGAGCAGTACGAGCGGGAGAGACAGATGCCTTACGTCACTTCTATAGAACAAATGGGGATTGAGAAAGGGCGAGAGGAGGAACGAGAAGCGATCGCTCTGAAGATGCTTCAGGAAAACATACCATTGGATGTAGTTGCTCGGATTACTGAATTAAGCCTCGACAAGATACAGCAGTTGAGAGCGTCTTCTCAAAACAATTAGGCGATCGCTCTTCTGGAGTGTTGGCATGAGGACATGGGCGATCGCCCTCAATCTCCTCCGCCAGCAGATTTCCTTAGAGACGATCGCTGAAGTGACGGGAATGACCATCGAACGTCTCCAGCAACTTCAGGCGCAAGTCGAGCCGCAGGATGTTTAACTTAACAGGTGCGATCGCTTGAGGTCTTTTTGGTCTAAATTGGGTGTTCTGTAGAAAGTTCTGGATAATTTCATCTTGATTTCATTCCCCTGTGCGAACTTAGGAAACATACCTACAGGGGAAGTATGCTCAATTCCATCGTCAAATGGTCGATCGCGCAACGGTGGTTAGTCGTTATCGCCTCAATTATTATTACCGTGTGGGGAATTCGCGTCCTCACCCAAATGCCTTTAGACGTTTTTCCGGCTTTTGCTCCCCCGCAAGTTGAGATCCAAACTGAAGCCCCCGGACTCGCACCAGAAGAAGTTGAATCCCTCGTGACTCGTCCGATCGAAAGTGCGATTAACGGTACGCCAGGAGTCGAAACTGTCCGATCCTCATCTGCTGTTGGGATCTCCGTTGTCAAAGTGATTTTTGGTTGGGATACCGAAATTTATCGCGCTCGTCAGTTAGTCACAGAAAGATTGCAACAAGCTCAAGCTCAACTTCCCCAAGGAGTCGAACCACCACAAATTTCGCCCATTAATTCCCCTTTGGGAGCTACGATTAAATACGCTTTTACTGTAGAACCGGAAACAGAGAGTCGATCGGCAACTTCCCTCATGGAAGTTAGAAGGCTGGTAGATTGGCAAGTAAAAAACCGTCTTTTAGCCGTTCCTGGAGTCACCCAACTGGTGATTTTCGGTGGTGATATTCGCCAGTATCAAGTCTTGGTGCAACCTGAAAATTTGCAAGCTTTTAACGTCTCATTACAAGAAGTAACTGAAGCCGTAGAAAAAGCTAATGTTAATGCTCCCGGCGGCTTCTTAACTACCCCAGATAGCGAAACCTTAATTCGGGGGATTGGAAGAATTGAATCGATTGAAGATTTAAAGCGATCGGTAGTCACTGCTCGTAATGGTACGCCCGTATTATTGAGTCAAGTAGCTGAGGTAAAAATTGGGGCTGAACTCAAACGCGGCGATGGTTATTTAAATGGCAAGCAAGCTGTAATTTTAATAGTTAACAAACAACCACAAGCTGATACTCCAACAGTAACTCGCGGAGTTGAAGCGGCCATGGAAGAAATTAAACCCAGCTTGCCTAAAGATGTCAAAGTTACGGCAACTTTTCGTCAAGAAGATTTTATTGAAGCTTCGCTTAAAAATGTAGAAGATGCTTTACGGGATGGCATCATTATTGTTTCCATTGTCCTGATTCTATTTTTGATGAATTGGCGGACAGTGATTATCAGTTTAAGCGCCCTTCCCATCTCTTTAATTTTAGGGATGATAATTCTCAATTGGACGGGACAGGGAATTAATACCATGACTTTAGGCGGACTAGCTGTTGCCATTGGTTCCGTGGTAGATGATGCGATTGTTGATATGGAAAACGTCTACCGCCGACTGCGAGAAAATCAACTATCCGAACAACCAATTTCTCCGTTACAAGTAGTATTTGATGGTTCGATCGAAGTCCGAGTTAGCGTCTTATTTTCCACCATCATTATTGCGGTTGTCTTTGCTCCCATATTTGCCCTTTCTGGTGTAGAAGGTCGAATTTTTACCCCAATGGGGGTTTCTTATCTGTTATCAATTTTCGCTTCTACTTTAGTGGCATTAACCCTAACTCCAGCTTTATGCGCTCTATTATTAGTAAACTGTCGTTTGCCCAGCGATGAGACTTGGGTGGCTAAATTTGCTCATCGCTTGTACCATCCAGCTTTGAAATTTTCGATTAAACGTCCCCAAATTATTTTAATTATTGCTGGGGCAAGTTTTGTAGTATCGATGGTGGTTTTACCGACTTTGGGCAGAGTATTTTTACCAGAGTTTCAAGAAAGATCTTTAGTGGTAGCAACTTCTCTTTATCCTGGTGTTTCTCTCAATACTACCGATCGAGCAGATTTTGTCATTCAAGATGCTTTAAAAGGCGATCGAAGATTTGACGCTTTACAGTTACGTTCGGGACGCGCCCCTGGCGATAGCGATGTTGGCGGCGTTAATTTTGCCGAACTAGATGTGGAATTGAGTCAAGAAGGAATCAAAGATCGAGAAGCCAGTATTGAAGTATTGCGCCAAGAGTTTGCCAAAATTCCCGGTGTAGCCGCTAATATTGGGGGATTTATTTCTCATCGGTTAGATGAAGTTTTATCAGGGGTAAGAAGTGCGATCGCTGTCAAAATATTCGGGTCAGATCTAGAACAACTCCGCACGATCGGGCAACAAGTGGAATCAGCGATGAACGGTATTGCTGGAGTAGTAGATTTACAGTTGGAACCTCAAGTGCCGATTAAACAGGTACAAATTAAGTTCGATCGCAGTGCTGCGGCTCGTTATGGTTTAAGAGTGGGAGATTTGGGAGAAACGATTGAAACTGCACTTAACGGTAAAGTGGTTTCGCAAATATTAGAAAATCAACAAGTTTTCGATTTAGTTGTTTGGTTCCCAGAAACGGCTCGCCACAATCTAGAAAATATTAGTAATTTATTAGTAGATACTGCCAACAACCAAAAAGTTCCTCTGGCGCAAGTTGCTAAAGTTGAATATGGAACCGGCCCCAATACTATTAACAGAGAGAATGTCTCTCGGTTAATTGTGGTTGCTGCTAATGTCAATAGCCGGGACTTAGGTTCTGTAATTAACGATATTCGTAATACAGTTCGACAAAAAGTTCAGTTACCTGCTGGCTATTATATTGAATATGGCGGGCAATTTGAAGCCCAAGAGCAAGCTACACAAACTTTGATTTGGGCAGGACTAATAGCTGTGGTAACGATCGCACTCTTGATTTACTTTGCTGTCAAGTCAATAGCTGCTACCGTAATGATTATGATTAATCTCCCTCTGGCATTGATAGGTGGAATTATCTCTGTAGCTTTGGGGGGAGGGATTATTTCTGTAGCTTCAATGGTGGGGTTTATTACCTTATTTGGCGTAGCAACTCGGAATGGATTGCTGTTAGTTGATAACTACGATAATAAGTTGGCAACTGGTATGCCGCTTAAACAAGTGTTGCTTGAAGGTTCCATGGAAAGATTAGTAGCGATTTTAATGACAGCTTTATCGTCAGCATTAGGAATGGTACCGCTAACAATTGGCACTGGTGCAGGCAAGGAAATTCTGCAACCGTTAGCCGTGGTAGTGTTGGGGGGATTGTTTACTTCTACAGCATTAACCCTATTGGTTTTACCAGCCTTGTATTCTCAATTTGGGAGATTTATTATACCTAAAAACACCACAAAAACTATTGATGATGGGTTGAAGAGTCAAGAGAGTTTAAATCCCATATCAGTCAGCGATCGCTAAAACTAAAACAAAGGAGAGCAAATGAAATCATTGAAAATCAGTTTACTATTGGTTGGCACGCTCGGCTTACTTTTATTGGGAGCCTGTCAAAAAACATCGACAAGTAGTTCTTCAACTATTAGTCCAACTACTTCAGTTTCACCTGCTACAAAAACAGCCAGCAGCAGTCAACCTCAAAAAGGCGGACAAGTTGTTGAATCGGGAGCATACCATTTAGAATTTGTCCCCGAACCAGGAGAGGAAGGAACTCATCTAGATCTGTATTTACAGAAAGGAGATAACCACGAAGCAATTCCTAATGCTAAAGTTACCGCTCAAGTCCAGTTACCCGATGGCACGCAGAAAACTTTAAATCTACCTTATGATGCTGAAGGTAAACACTACGCAGCTTTGTTTCCAGGAAAAGCTAGCGGTCAATATCAGGTAAAAATCACGGCAGATATTCAAGGAGAAAAAGCCGACGGCCGGTTTAATTTTACTAGATAAAAAGAGTTCAAAATATTTTCATCCTGGAGAGTGAAGATAATGCTGACAACTAAGGACGAAAATTAAAGCCGATAGCATTGTGTTTTCTTACTCTGGAGTTGGTTGCCATGAAACAACTCGATCGCCCTCACGCCCATCACCAACATCATGCCCCTGCAACTAGCAGAGAACATCAAGGGCATGACAAACACGCCGGACACAGCCCAGAGATATTCCAGCGGCGCTTTTTCATCTGTCTCCTGCTCACCTTTCCCATTCTCTACCTGGAACCTCACTTTCAGGAGTGGTTTCGCTACCAAGCGATCGCTTTTCCTGGCTCGACTTGGGCCAGTCCGATCCTGTCAACCATCATCTATTTCTACGGCGGTTGGGTATTCCTGAAGGGAGCGTGGTATGAAGTGCGATCGCGCATTGGGATGATGACCTTAATTGCTCTGGCGATTACCGTCGCTTTCGCCTACAGCCTAGCTGTCACCTTCGGTTTTCCAGGAATGCCGTTTTATTGGGAACTAGCCACCCTGATTGACGTGATGTTGCTGGGACACTGGATAGAAATGGCATCGGTGCAGGGAGCCAGTCGCGCTTTGGAACATTTAGCCCAGCTAGTACCATCAGTGGCGCACCGCCTGGTAGGCGATCGCCTAGAAGATGTCTCCGTCAGCGAACTGCAAGCTGGAGAAATCATCTTGATTCGCCCTGGAGAACAAGTCCCGATCGACGGATTAGTAGTAGAGGGAGCCTCAAGCGTCAACGAGGCTTTCTTAACGGGCGAATCCCGTCCAGTGACCAAACAAGCAGGCGACGAGGTAGTAGCGGGAGCCGTCAACGCTGAGGGGGCGCTGCAAGTCGAAGTGACGAGAACCGGAGAGCAGACTACCATCAGCCAGATTATGCGCCTAGTGCAAGAAGCTCAAAACTCAAGAAGCCGCTATCAAGTTTTAGCCGATCGAGTAGCTTACTGGCTAACCTTAATTGCTATTGGTGTCGGCACGTTAACCTTCATAGTTTGGCTGCCGCTGCAAAACTTCACCTTTGCCATCAACCGCGCCGTCACGGTGTTAGCGATCGCCTGCCCTCACGCTCTCGGTTTGGCAATTCCCTTAGTAATTGTTAATGCCACGGCGATCTCAGCCCGAAACGGGATTCTGGTTCGCAATCGCGAAGCTTTCGAGCGAGCTAAGGACATCAAAGCGATCGCTTTTGACAAGACAGGAACTTTGACTGAGGGCAAGTTCGGAGTGCAGGCTATCTATACCGAAGACGCAAGCGAACAGGAGGTTTTAGCCATTGCTTCTGCCCTGGAGGTCCTTTCAGAGCATCCCTTGGCTCAAGCAGTGGTAGAAGAGGCTGAAAGCCAAGGAGTCCAGCAGCTACCAGCCACCAATTTTCAAGCGATCGCTGGTAAGGGAGTAGAAGGCTCTGTAGAGGGCAAATTCTATCGCGTCGGTCGTCCAGAGTGGATCGAAGAGCTAGAAATTGAGTTTCCTACTGCCTTGCAAACAGGTCTGCAAGAGTCTGAAGCTAAGGGCGAGAGCGCGATCGCTTTGATGGACGAATCAAAAGTTATTGCCCTATTTGCCCTCGCCGATCGGGTGCGAACCAGCGCCCGCGAAGCGGTGCGGCAACTGCAAGATCGAGGAATGCAAGTAGTGATGATTACTGGGGATGCTGAAGCGGTGGCCCAAACTGTGGCCGCAGAACTGCAACTCGATCGCTATTACGCCCGCGTTTTGCCCCAAGATAAAGCCGAGCGGGTGCGATCGCTCAAAGCCCAAGCACCTAAAGCCTTTGTGGGCGATGGCATCAACGACGCGCCCGCCTTACTAGCAGCCGACTTGGGAATTGCCATCGGTGCGGGAACCAATGTAGCGATCGAATCGGCAGATTTGGTGCTGATTGAGGACGATCCTTTGGATGTGGTGCGGGCGATTCAACTAGGGAAAGCCGCCTACTCCAAGACGATCCAAAACCTATTTTGGGCTACTGGATATAACGTTCTAGCTATTCCTTTAGCTGCTGGGGTGGCCTATTCTTTAGGTTTTCTGCTTTCCCCAGCCGTAGGAGCTTTATTCATGAGTCTTTCGACGGTAATTGTCTCGGTCAATGCCATGACCTTGCGCCGAGTTCGGCTGGCTTAGATGCAACAGCCTCGATCGGTTCTCGCTCTTTCAAATAATAGTTCAAAGGGAATCATAACTAAGAAAAATGAAACATTTTGGCTCGACGATCGCCTTAATTTCAGCCTTGTTGCTCGCCTCTGGTTGCTCGACCTCACCAAAAGCTCAAGAAAACTCGGCGGCGACTACTAAACAGGATGAAAGTCATTCCCCAGGACATGGAGAAACACCTAAACCCATGCCCTCTGACTCTCATGGAGGACATGGGATGGAGCATCCTAACGAAGAAGAGTCTTCGCCTATAACGCAGGCAAAACTCACTGCGCCTTCAAATATTAAACCTAATACTTCTGTGACTTTGGCGATCGCAATTCAAGACAAAGCCGGAAAACCAATTACTCAGTTTGAGAGATTTCAAGAAAAGCTGCTGCACCTGATTGTAGTGAGCGACGATCTCCAGGTTTTCCGCCATCTTCATCCCACTTATCGAGAAAATGGTCGCTTTGAAGTTGAGGCTAATTTCCCTCAACCTGGCAGTTATACCCTATTTAGCGACTACAAACCTACTGGAGGAGCAGAAGAAGTTTCAGTTCTCCAAACTAAAGTTACTGGCAAGAGTCCATCTTCACCAGCGATCGAGATCGATCGAACTAAAACTTTTGGCGATACTAAGGTTAATTTTACTTTCTCTCCACCCACCATCAAAACTGGGCAAGAAGTCCACCTCATTTTTAACTTACAAAATCCAACTGATAGCCAACCAATTAAAGATTTGCAACCTTACTTGGGAGAACGAGGACATTTAGTAATTATCAAACAGTCGTCACCCCTAACCAGAGCGGACTACATTCACGCCCACGCGCTCAAAGATACTCCTGAAGGAGAAGTGCATTTTATTACTAGTTTTCCCCAAGCAGGTAAATATAAACTTTGGGGACAGTTCGATCGCGCTGGTAAAATTGTCACGGCAGATTTTTGGGTAAACGTGCAATAAATGCCCCCATATTTCATCTGGGTTTCATCTTGCTGTTTGTATGCTAGAGGGGATCTTAAAATTAGATCCTTACACTCCACTCAGGTTTGCTAGTGGCGATCGTAAAATGCAACTAGCAGCCTGAATTTCTTCAAAGTAGCATCTAGCTACTGCTCGATCGCTCTGAGCAACTCCTGTGTTTGTTGGTAGTCAGCCGTATCCCCTCGATCGCGAAACAGTTGGGCGGCTTTTTTTAAATCTGCTAATGCTCCTGGTTTATCTCCTAACGCTTGACGAGCTACCCCCCGACTGCCATAGGCTTCAGCCATGTCGGGATCGAGCTTCAATGCTTGAGTGTAGTCGCCGATCGCCCCCCGCCGATCTCCCAACGAGTAGCGGGTAAGACCTCGATTGTAGTAGGCATCGACGAACTTAGGGTCGAACCGCAAGGCTTGGTTAAAATTCTCTAGGGCGGCTCGATAGTTGCCCAAACTGGCGCGAGCATTACCCAGTTTGTTATAAGCATCGGCATGATGGGGATCGATCTGCAACGCCCGATCGAAGTCCTCGATCGCTGCGTCCATATTTCCGAGCATGGCTTTAGCCAGACCTCGGTTGCAATAAGCTTCGAGATACTTGGGATCGATCTGCAATACCCGATTGTAGTCCTCAATCGCGCCAGTATAGTCACCGCGATCGGACTTGTCTAATCCCTGTTTAAAAAACTTTTCAGCCGTTTGTGGAACTGGTTTTGACTTCCTCGTATCGGAGGCGATCGCTTCCGTGCTTTGTTCTCTGGTAGAGAAACGCTCTTTGGACGGCGTAGCGTGGGTAGTGGCGGCAAGTCCCCCCAGTGCTGTCGTTAGTCCCAAGATGGCGATCGCGCAGCGGGACGCAGTAGCGTACTTGGCCTTGTGAATGCAGTTCATGGCTTTACTTTCTCCGTAACTGGAATACCGAGTCGGATTGGTGCGGAACTGTTCCCCGATGCCACCATTTTAATCAATAAAATCCGATCGCCATTCCCGACTGCCAAATGGCAAACGGAGGATAGGTGGGATTGAGAGCAAGACTCCCGCCCCTCTGAGAACTGCTGTATACTTTAAAGGTTATCGGTTCTGACGGGGAGCAGCCGTTAGACGTAAGGGGGAAAGAGTAGTGTAAATCTACCGCTGTCCCGCAACTGTAAGGAGAGGAAAAAATAAACTCTCTAAGTCAGGATGCCCGCCGATGCTTTAGTCCCATGAGTCAATAAATCTGCGAGGTACAGATGATGGTCAGTTCAACTTCTCTTTGGCAACGCACCAAGCAAGTTACGCTTTCAGTTCCGGTTCAGGTGGCTTTGCTAGCTAGCCTTTGTGCGCTTATTCTCTGGACGCTGTATTTCAGCACCTATCCGCCCGTGCATGATGCTTTGCACGCGACACGACATGGTACGGCGGCGGTTGCTTGTCACTAAAGTCATTGCAGTGTTATCCAAACTAAGAGAATTTGTCATGAAAAATTTGAAGTATGTGGGCATGGCTTTAGCAGCCAGTCTGGTTTGTGTATTCCTCTGGTTTAATCCTCTTCCTTCCCGTGCATCTCAGCCTAGCGTGCAGTTGCAAACCGAACCATCGTTGAGCCAGGTAGTTCCCGATGAAGCGCCCGTTCGGATGGCATTGCAAGCAGTTGATGCAACCGGACAGCCCTTATCAAATGTGCGGTTTCAACTGCAATTATTAACTCCTGTCAAAACACCTTGGTTCACTTCTGATTTCCCAATTGTGGAAGGAACTAAATTACTCGAACTGAACGCCAAAGCTCCTAGCGGGAAGCTAGAGTTCGAGCAAGTTATGCCAATTCGAGGAAACTACACTCTGAAGGCTCAAGTAACCCCTGCGATCGCAGGTGCATTTGAGGCATTCGATCGATCGTTACAGCTTTCTGTGCCTGAAAACCCTGTCAAGTATAGGAATGCTGCTATTTTGATTGGGATTCTCATACTGGCTGGGATTGGTGGTGGCTGGGTAATTGGGAGCGATCGAACAGTTCAAAATGGTGAAATTGCACCCCAACCCATACGGTTACTGCTGAGTGCTGCTACAGTTGTGGCGATCGCAGTTCTCTTATTCGTCAATATTAGCGCCGAACTTGGATCTGCTCGCGGTCATGGGGAGATGCAAGCTGCAACAACTCCCTCTGTACAAAGATCCCAAGATTTGGAGGTTCGTTTATTAGGCGATCGGCAGGCCACAGTCGGACAGCTTTCAAGTCAAACCATTGAGGTTATCGACCCGAAAACTGGCAATTCCGAAGCAGACGTTATTGTCAATGTCAAAGCAATTGCGCTTGAGGATAATAAGCAGATGTTTGCTTATCAAGGCAGAACTGACAACCAGGGTCACTTAACTTGGAAGGAGCAGTTTTTCGATGGTGCGCCTCATCAGGTTGTGGCAGAAGTTGCACCACCTAATAGTCTGGCGTTACAGGTGAGCCATGAAGTAGAAGTAGAAGGAATCGAACCTCCTCTCTATATTCGGTTCATCTCACTCAGTTACTACACTGGAATTTTTGTTCTCAGTTTGTTAGGTGGCATTTGGTGGCATCGACGTTCTACTCGATCGGTTAGCCTGTTTGGTCGTTAACTGAATGCAATTAAGGTTAAGCGATCTAACAACCCAGTTAAATTGGGGTAATACTTTTCCCCACCTCACCCGTCTAAGGCCAAGCAGACTGGTCTAAGGCAGCAGGGCGGTAAGCCAAAACCAAAATCATGACCTGGGATAGAGGCGAAATTTGCTACAACAGCTTCTAATGCGAGGTGTTGGCTATCCAAGCGATCGCTCCGGCCGATCCTTTCTCTTCTAAGTCATCATTCTAACGTTTAGGAGCCTTGTGAACCTCCGCTTAAAACGGCTATTGTTACGATCGCTCGCTACCATGCTGGCGATTCTGTTATTCCTTCCTACTGCTGTTGCTCAGGCAGAACAGGTGACGGTGCGGCTGGATGGACGAGCAGTGTTTCGGGTTGGGGCGATTGGGGAACTAGATGCAACAGCACGCGCCCGACAGATTGAGCGTCGGATGAATCGCTTGTTAGAAAATCCAGATGCGATCGCACCCCCTCGGATTGAGTCTACCAATGCGAGCAATACCGATCGCGTGATTACGATCGCAGGTGTGCCGATCGTAACCGTTACAGAAACCGATGCTCAAGACAATCTAACGACGGTAAACGTATTAGCAACGCAATGGTCGCAAGCAATTGACACAACTTTAGAACGTGCCAGCGAACGTCGGCTTTCTCTAGGAGGACGCTTTATTTCAGAAGTTCAAGCTTCGATCGAAACTGCCTTTGGAAGATCGATCGAATCAGCAATTGTGATTATTCCGCGTGCTCTAGCTGCCCTGTTAGTCATGGGATTATTTTGGGCGATTGCCACCATTGTTCGCTGGTTGATGCGGGTACTCTTTCGTCGGATCGTAGAAGATCTCACTGTTGAAAATCTGATTAAACAGGTCGCTTACTATGCAGTTTGGATCTTAGGCTTCATTGTGGCACTTGATGCCTTTGGCTTTGACCCACAAGCGGTGGCGACGGGCTTGGGATTGACCAGTCTAGCACTGGGTTTTGCGCTTAAAGACATCCTTTCCAATTTCATTAGTGGTCTTTTGATTCTGGTGTTACGTCCGTTTGAGTTAGGCGATCAAATTATTGTGGGAGAAACAGAAGGCAATGTCGAACGGATCGATCTAAGAGCGACGCAACTTCGCACCTATGATGGTCGCGTGGTGTTGGTGCCCAATGCGGAAGTGTTCACTTCTCGGATCGTCAACAATACGGCAGATCCCATTCGTCGAGGCAGTGTAGCGCTTTTTATTGGCTATGACAGCGATCTGCAAAAGGCGATCGGCGTGATTCAAAAAGCTGCTCAAGTAACCGATGGCGTACTGGAAGAACCTGCTGCCTCTGTTCGAGTTCAAGAACTAGGACAAGACGACATTGCGATCGAAGCGCGGTTCTGGACAGACTCTCGCCGCTCAGACTTTGTAGCAACTACCTCTCAAGTCAGCCAAGCGATCGTAGCGGCACTCAAAGAAGCTGATATTGGGCTACCCGATCCTGATGTACGGATTCTAATGCCACGTCATTCAGAGCAATGGCGATCGGCGCTAAGCGTGGAATCCCCCTCCAACCACACTCAATCAAATCAAGAGGACTGAATCCTCTTCTTAAGAGATAAGAGGGACTATTAAGAACCGTAATGATTCGTAAAACATTACGGAAATTTTTGCTATTTTGAATACCAAATATCCCCCCAGGGGGCATATCCTCTGAAATTCTGCAACCTAAAATCATGCAGAGCTTCCAACTGTTCCGAAGTCTCAGAAACCCGATTTTTGCCCGTCTGTATGCCGCGCAAACGACTAATTTGCTAGGGGATGCGCTCACTTGGTTGGGTCTAGCATTTTTTGCAGTGGTCAATCCAGAGAAACTAAAAGCCATCGATCTGAGGCGCGATCGCTTCCCATATAGTTAAAACGAATCGCGCCTTTAGCCAGCTTTCAGAATCCCTACAACACTCAATCGATCGATGGTAGCGATCCTTTGCTTTAGAGATAGCAATGACGAACTATGGAACACTGAGACACGCTTGAGGTAGCACTTGAAACTCTTTTTCTCTTTAAAAAATTTTACTCCTGCAAATGCTCTGAGACTTCTTGATAAAGGCTGATGATATGACGATCGGCCAGACTGTAATACACATTACGTCCTTCTCGGCGATATTTTACTAACCGTTGCGATCGCAAAATCCGTAATTGGTGCGATACCGCCGACTCGCTGACCTTGACAGCCGCCGCTAAATCGCAAACGCATAGTTCTCGATTCGCTAACGCCGACATCAGCCGCAAACGGTTTGGATCGGCTAGCGCGTTGAAAAACTCTGCCATCTGTTGGGCCTTCTCCACAGGCATAATTTCTGGTTGTACCTGACGCACCCGATCGAGATGAACGAGATAAGCGTCGCAACTCGGCGTATCTTCATTTGGAAAAGACTGCGATTTTGATGACGACGACTTGCTCATAGGAATTAGAGTTAGCTGCTGAGAGCAGAATGCAGGTTCAGTATGGGGAAATGATTCTCATTCTAACACCTAAAACATATGAAGATATATTCAGATGTTTCAGAATTTGTGTTAAAGTTCGGAAATATCCTTCTTCACCATGAAGTGAAATTCCTATGACTCAGACCCCTTCATTAAAAACTCAACAGATGCAAGTTGCAGGCATGGATTGCACGAGTTGCAAGATGAAGATTGAGGGCAGCCTAGAGAGGCTCAAAGGGGTCGCTGAGGCATCGGTTACCGTGGCCAGTGGAAGATTAGTGGTGTCCTACGATCCGGAAAAAGTGAGCGCGGAAACCATCGAAGAGCGCGTCAAGTCGCTAGGCTACACGATCGGAGTAGAGAAATCCCCAATCCCTCGAACTGACGATCGCGAGAAAGGTCACAGCCATGATGACGGTCATACTCATGACCATCGCGACGCAGATGACGGACACGATCGCGGCTCCGGCGAATTTAACTTCAAGCAAGAACTCCCTCCAGTGCTGCTAGCAGTGACCCTGTTTGCCATTGCTATTGCGTGGGAACAACCTTTACACGACACGCCTTACAGCATTGCTGAATTCGCTCTCATCATTCCTGCCTACCTCTTGAGTGGCTGGACAGTGCTAAAAACTGCCGGACGCAACATTTTGAGAGGACAAATCTTCGATGAAAACTTCCTGATGACGATCGCGACTTTAGGCGCACTGGCAATTCACCAGTTGCCGGAAGCGGTGGCGGTGATGCTGTTCTTTCGGGTGGGAGAGCTATTTCAAGAGTATTCCGTGGGGCGATCGCGCCGCTCCATCAAAGCCCTGTTAGAAGTGCGTCCTGACACTGCCAATCTGAAAGTAAACGGTTCAGTCAAAGTTGTTTCACCGGAAGCGGTTCGAGTCGGAGACATCATTCTCGTCAAACCAGGAGAAAAAATTCCGCTAGATGGTGAAGTTTTAGAGGGTAATTCTCAAGTTGATACCTCAGCATTAACAGGAGAATCAGTTCCGCGCACGGTAAAGGTGGGAGAAACGGTTTTAGCAGGCACGATAAACCAGACGGGGGTGCTGAACCTTCGAGTCACGAAGCTGTTTGGAGAGTCATCGATCGCTAAAATTCTCGATCTAGTAGAAAATGCCACCAGTAAGAAGGCAGAAACAGAAAAGTTCATCACTCGGTTTGCCCGCTACTACACGCCGATTGTCGTTATTCTATCGCTGGCGGTGGCCCTTTTACCTCCCCTATTTATTCAGAGTGCAACTCACCAAGAATGGGTTTACCGTGCCTTAGTCTTGCTCGTCATCTCCTGTCCTTGCGGATTAGTCATTAGCATTCCACTCGGTTACTTTGGAGGTGTTGGTGGGGCTGCGAAACGAGGCATTCTCGTCAAAGGTTCGACCTTTCTCGATGCCCTCACTGCCGTTAAAACCGTGGTTTTTGATAAAACCGGGACTCTAACCCAAGGTGTTTTTAAGGTTACACGGGTCGTAACTAAAAATGGTTTTTCCGAGTCAGAACTGCTGAAGATAGCCACAAAAGCTGAATCTCACTCCAGCCATCCCGTTGCCCAATCGATTCGAGAGGCATACGGCCAAGCGATCGATGATGCAGAAGTGACAGATTACGAAGAAATTGCGGGTCATGGCATCCGGGCTAAGGTAAACGATCGAACGGTGTTGGCAGGAAACGATCGCCTCTTGCATCGAGAAAACATCGACCATGATACCTGCAACGTCGAGGGTACTGTGGTTCATCTGGCAGTCGATCGAAGCTATGCAGGCTACATCCTCATTGCCGATGAAATCAAAGCCGATGCTCCTCAAGCCATTCGAGATCTCAAACGGGTTGGAGTCGAGCAAACGGTGATGCTGACGGGCGATAACCAGGTGGTTGCTAAAGGTGTAGCCGATCGATTGGGCTTAGATTCCTATGTGGCTGAATTGTTACCAGAAGGCAAGGTTGAAGCGATCGAGCAGTTATTGAGCCGAGCGGGTAAAGGCAAGGTGGTATTTGTAGGAGATGGCATCAACGATGCGCCAGTCATTGCCAGAGCCGATATTGGCATGGCCATGGGTGGGTTGGGTTCCGATGCTGCCATTGAAACGGCTGACGTAGTGATTATGACCGATGCCCCCTCTAAAGTGGCGGAAGCGATTCAAGTTGCCAAAAAAACCCGCCAGATCGTGGTGCAAAATATTGTCTTAGCCATGGCAGTCAAGGGACTATTTATCATCCTCGGCACGTTCGGTGTGGCCACGCTCTGGGAAGCCGTGTTCGCGGATGTGGGAGTGGCACTGGCAGCAATTTTTAATGCCACTAGAGGTTTGAAATAAAATCTTTAAATTTTTGGGATAAGTAAATACCATGCCTAATAAACGTTCTCATCCCTGGATTCGCCGTTGGCAGCAGCTAGAACAACTGGCTAAGCTATCTAGCTATCAGGGACCGAGTAACTTCAAAAACACCGTGGAAAGCCTGCCTTAGCGATTTTAGCCATCGGGTAATGGAGGCCAATAATGCGATCGCCAGCTAAGGGGATTAATTCACACCAATTTAAATGGAGATGAGCGCAGATTCCCGCTTGAACCCCCTGCTTCTTCAATCCAAAATCCCAAATCTAAAATCCAAAATGGTATCACTTTGGTTCGTCCTGAGCTTGAGGGGCCTGCTGTTTCTGCTAGAACTTTGGGCTGGCTGGGAGAGCCATAGCCTGTCATTGCTGGCAGGGGCTGGACATCTATTTAGCGATCTGTTAACACTTGGTTTGACCCTGGTAGCCGCCTGGTTAATCGAGTATCGATCGACGGGTTGGGCTGCTTTACACTACCGACAAATCGCTGCGGTAATGGGATTGCTCAACGGGCTAAGCTTAACGCTAATTACCGCGACCATCGGCTGGCAAGCGATCGCGCACTTGAGAAGTCCCGAACCCTTGCCCAGCTTATATGAATTCGCTAAATGTTTGCTACAGATAGTGCGTCACGAATAAATTGCCATCCCGTCAAAGAAGCGATCGCTTCTGAAGTCAAATCATTCAAAATTTTAGCTAAACTAGTTCTCAAATGCTC
>JAHHHA010000027.1 GCA_019359615.1 Cyanosarcina radialis HA8281-LM2 | reverse complement strand
TGTCAGATGTCAAAGATAAAGTCGGCGAAATTGTCAAACAATTATCAGAAGATATCATTCATTCTTTGACTGGGTGGGAGCATATCCTGAATGCTCTATTGCTCTAGCTACTTTTGAAAATTGGTATAACTTGCCTGCCACTGGCATGGTAGAAGCTAGCTGTCCCCAATCAGCCGTCGTCAGCAGATCTACCGCCTTTTCTCTGTCAGCTTCAGGCCAACTTTCCCAAGTCGGAGCATTAATTGGCTCGATCAAGAGTGTTGCTAGATCGATGGCAGGACCGAGATGCCAGATTCCATCAGCAGTCTGATACCAAAAAGTTGGTCCCACATTCTGAAGTCCATAGCCGTAATCCCACATTAGATCCTCAATCTTATAAGCTTTATAGTAGAGAGGATGACCTTCGCCAACTGGGTAACTCAGTCGCCTGTAGCCGTTATTCGGAGAATTAAAAGAGACGATAACCACCGCACCGCAGACCGAACCAATGGTGGGAGCAGTACAGTTAGTTTGATAAAACCTTTGTTTAGCCAGATCTTGGGCAGTTTGATTTTGAGAGAGATTCCAGTAATGAACGTTGCCTTGACCTTCAACTATCACTACAGGTGCGACAGCATCAGCCACAGGTTGTGCCGTGCCACCGATAACTAGGGGAGTTACAACTGCCGTAGCCGCACCAGTTTTAACAATCGTGTCTTTGATTTTGGCTCCCAGAATTTCTTTGGCGCAGGGAGGACTTTTAGCACACTCCAAAACGGATATTGCATGGCCAGAATCAGTAGAGAAAGCCAATTGCGAACCTAAAAGCAATACAGAAGCTCCGAGAAATTTAGCTATAGTTTTCTGGGTCACTTGAGGCACTGATATATCTCCTAAAAATTGATGGGTAGCTATAGGAAAATTCAAGTCGATCGCCCTTTCTTCTAATCTCGATATTTGATATCAGAGCTAAAAAACCGATCTAATTTGTAATCGCAAAAATAAAAAAACCGCAGGGAGTTTAACCTACGGTTAAACTCCCTGCGGTGAATCAAGAAATTACACGCCCGTTGGCGTAGTGACGGACGCTGGAGTTCCGCCGTGCGACGACGGAACCGCGTCCTCCTGTGCGTAGCACGTATCGCCAATAGTAAAAACTTGAAATAGCAGCTTCTCACCCCATTGATGGTGATGAATTATTGCCTGCTATTGCCTAACAAAACTACAAATCTCTAAATTTAGATTGCCCAAAAAAACTGGTAAAAATAACATGGTCAAACAGAAAATTCTGAGTTATAGTTCTATCCCCTAACAGCCATGGCTTCTAGCAACATTATCCGTAGCTGGCTTCGCCTTAAAAACCCCAGCAAAAATGGGCACGCCGAAACTCGCAGAAGGGAATCAGCAAGCGATCGATCTCTGGATCGCTTCGTCTGTCTAAGCTCTTGATAATTCTGATTTGCAAAGAACGATCGCAGACGAAAATATGGTTTTCCCAAATCGATCGCCAATAATCTCGCTCGTCAAGCTAGGCTAAAAGAAATTGCGAATTGCGAATTGTTAATTGGAAATTGGGATCGTGCCTACTTGTCCTAAATGCCATCAAAAAGTTAGCGACCAAGCCACAGCCTGCCCTTACTGTCGCGTGGAATTGAAAGCTTTCGGGCATCCCGGTATGCCTTTGCATCGCGCTAATAAAGACGAATATCTTTGCGATACCTGTCTCTACCACGCCGACGATACGTGTAACTTTCCCCAGCGTCCGTATGCGATCGAGTGTACGCTGTATCGCGATCGCACTCCCCCACCAGAACCACCCAAGCAGCCCTCCGATTGGGGGCGATCTCTGCGGATTTGGTGTCAGCGCCATCAAAGACTGCTAACCCTAGCCGTGCTGATTGCTATTAGCATCATCGCTGCGATCGCTGCCCAGAAGTAAATACTTGGGAGGGGGAGATGGGGAGATGGGGAGATGGGGAGCGAGGGAGCAGAGGAGCAGAGAGAAAAATTAACTACTGACAACTGACAACTCAACACTCAACACTTCACACTTCCTGAACTCCTGAACTTCTTCCCCAAAGTATCGATCGAAGGCAATTGCAACAATAAGATATTCCAAGGAAAAGCAATAGCGAGGCGGAGAAATTTAGCCGTCGATCGCACGGCCGTAATTGTAGGATCGAGATTGTCGCCCTCAAAGCCTAGCTAGGGTGCAGTTTGTTAACGAGGTATTCTGAGATTATGACCGCCATCGCTCAGGCTCCGGCTTTTTGTGAAGGAATTCAATATTTTGGCGAACCGCTGCCGAATTTTGAGACGTATGGAAACGCGCCCGCGATCGCTGAAGGAAGTATCGCGATAAATTCTCCTGAAGATCCGCAAGCAGTTTTTCAAACCTTACTTTTGGCAGACGCTTTGCGCTACCTGACGCTGCAAGTTACTGGCTCTAAAGCTTCAGGGCACCCAGGCGGGTTTGCCAGTCAAGCCGAAGCTTATGCCTCTTTGGTGATGCTGGGCTACAAAAATATCATTACCGAAGTGGGACATCACGCTCCCGGATTTTACAGCGCCATGTTCTTAGATCGATCGCTCGAAGACATGGGCATACACACGGTACAGCAATTGCGCGATCGCTTCCGGGAAAAACACGGGCTGTTAGGACACCTTTCTGGCTACATTCCCGGCATTCTCGCCCCCGCTGGTCCCCTCGGACAAGGGCAACATTTCGCCATGGCAGCGGCTTTGCTCAACAAAGACAAGCTTTTCCCCTTCACTGTGGGCGATGGCGGTTTCGGCGAACCTTATGTGATGAGCAGCATGGCTCACTTCCACACGGCTTATCCTGGGGTGACTAACTTCTTGCCCGTCTTGGTGTGGAACGGTTACAGCCAGGAACACCACAGCATGGTTTCTACCAAGACTAACGAGCAAATGATGGCCTACTGGCACGGTAATGGCTTTCAAGAGGTGGTGCTAGTCGATGCCAAAGACTTTGACGACAAAAACCAACCTGGCGATTACGTCGATAGTACGGCTTTCTCGTGGGAACAGCGGCTCGCTTTTACTAAAGGGGTGTTAGCAGGAATTGACGAGGCGGCCCGTTCTGCTCTCAGCGGCAAGCTAACAGTATTCATCATCAAGCAGCTTAAAGGGGCTGGAGTTCACGCTAGAGGGGCGAAATCTCACAATCTTTACGCCCAGCATACCCTCTCGAATCCCGAAATCGTCAGCGCCCTGCAAACTCGCGCCCTCAACCCAGAAGCTTGGCAACTGATCCGTCACAACTGCGAACGGTCCGGCGGCGGTCCGGCGGCGAAGATGGTGGTGACGGAATTTCAATTAGAGCTATCAGATTTAGGACAATTGCCTTTAGAAGAGTTTGCTATAGGCGAAGAACATCCCAAAGTCTCGACTACTGCTATGGGGCGATTGGTAGGTAAAGTGGGAAATATCGATCGCAACTTCCTCGTTTCCAATGCCGATGGCAACGAAGCCTCTGGGATTGCTAATATCAACCAGGCACTCAAAATTATTCATCCTACTACCGATCCGCTATACAACCAACAGCCAGAGGGACAAGTTTACGAACCTTTGAGCGAAGATGCCTGTGCGGGGCTAGCTGTGGGCTTGTCTTTGATGGGGGCGCGAACTCTTTGGTGTTCTTATGAATCCTTCGCCATCAACGGTTTACCGATTTGGCAGACGGTAACGCAAGCAATGGCAGAATTGCGCCGTCCCACTCCTTCGACTATTACTTTATTCACTGCTGGCGCGTTGGAACAAGGGCGCAACGGTTGGACTCACCAACGCCCAGAAATCGAAGCTTACTTCGCCGCCATGATGCGCAATGGCAATGTGTTCCCTCTATTTCCGCCGGATGCCAATAGCATCCAAGTTTGCTACGAGTGGGCGCTGACGACTAAAAATAAAGGGGTCGTGATTACTGCGAGTAAATCGCCCTTGCCAATTCACACTACCTTCGACCAAACTCGCCTAGCTTTGCAAGAAGGGGCTACCGTGCTGCACGAAGTCGAAGGCGAGAAAAAGGTGGTGTTTGCCGTCATCGGCGACATGATGCTGATGCCCGTATTTGAGGCTGCTGCCTACTTAGAAACCGAAGAGATTGGGGTGCGGATCGTTTCTATTGTCAGTCCTCGGCGATTGTACCGTCCCCACGACACTGCATGGAATACTTGTTCGGAACCCGACGGCGGTTTTTTAGACGATGCCGGATTTGCGCGGTTGTTTGGCGGCGATGCCTTAATTGGCGTAACTGGTGGTGCTTCCGGGATGCTCGAACCCGTGATGCTGCGAAGCACTTGCCCCCGCGATACCTTTGCCTGGAAACGGGGAGAAACTACCGCCAGCGCCGGAGAATTGATGGCATTCAACGGCTTGACGGCTGACTTATTGACCAAAAGAGCGATCGAATTGGTGCATTAAACTCGATATCCCTGCCTGGGTCTTGCCTGGGTGGGGACGAATTTTATTTGCTAGGGCTTATCAAGGAGAAAGAATTTCAGAGCGATCGCCTGGAGAATCTTCAAAGATTGCTCCTCATCTAATTAGGTCGATCTTCATTGATTTAGAAATTCCTCTGCTATAGCTGAAATCAGCCTTATCTACCCTGGCATCACTGCCTTATCTGTCCTGGCATCACTTAAGTTAGCACCACTCAGGTTGGCACCACTCAGGTTGGCACCACTCAGGTTGGCACCACTCAGGTCGGACCCCCATAGGTTGACACCACTCAGGTTGGCATGACTCAAGTTAGCACCACTCAAGTTATCCTGACTTAAATCTTCGCCACTGAGATCGACACCCACAAAATCTTCAGCCAGATTCAGACCAGCTATTTTTGCTAGTTCAGATAGTTTTTCGGTGTTTGCATTCTCGACCCGTGCAATCAGGTCTTGAACTTCCAAGGCAAATTTTTTACTATCCATATGTCAATTCTACCCGACTGAGATAGGGTTTCTCCTTTAATCTTCCCTCTAGCAAACGACGAATAATACCTCTTTCGATTACGGCTGTCTTTTTTTTACTAATGTTGCTCGTCCCAAGATAAGCACCATCAGTTATACAGATATGTTCGGGACGAGTGACATTAAAAATTGGTACCAACTTACAAGGTTTTGCTGTGACATCGATTGTAGCTAGTGGCGTATTCTGGAGTAAGCCTTGCAAAATTTCCTTGCCTGTTTTGACCTCAAAAATCCAAATTGGTTCGGTTAGCGTTCCTGTTGCTTTTACTTGAAAATCCTTATATTTAACTTTTTGTAGGAGTCGAACTATAAGTCCTGATGGAGAAACTGGAACTAATTCCAATTCCATTCGCACGCACTTGGGAAACCTATTCTCAGGGTTGGGTAAATACTCGGTCATTGGTTACTGGCGGCTGGCTATTTTCATTAATTTATCACTTACCAGTAAGAGCGATCGCCTCGATCCATCAATGAACCTGCTCCTGGCAACGCTCGATCGCAGTTTTGCAGTTTAACATATAAGTAAGAAGCGCGAGGAGGTAAAATAATGACCATACAAACACAAGAACAGCGAGTTCAGCTTAGTTTAGATGTGTCAGCCGAACTCTATCAGACTTTAAATAACTTGTCTCAACAACTACATGGAGACACAGCAGACGTACTTATTAAAGCGATATCTCTGTTGAAAGTTGCTGTAGAAGCTGAGAAGGAGGGTAAGACAATTTGGATTGCCAATCGAAATCAAGAGCTTGATACTGAAATCGTGGGAATCTCTCACGACTAACCAACATGGCCAAAGGTAAAGTTAATGTCTCCTTAGATGTTGGAAACCAGCTAGGAAGCAATCCTATGGTTGTTTCCTCAGCTAACTTACAATCTGTAGAAGATGCAGAACTCGATCGCATCTGAGAGAGATGCAGGCAAGACAGGAACTCAAACAAGAGTGGTTACTCTTTATTTTGAGAGACGTAGTAATCTTTTCCTGCGCCATAATTTTTATCCTAGCTGTAGGTGGTTACTCTTTATTAACCTTTGTATCGTTCTCTATTTATGTTGTAATCGATAACTCCAAGAATACGTACTACCCTTTCAGGTAGTTTTTTACTTGACGATCGCTCTGAAAATAGATCTAAAAAACAAAGCGATCGATTAAAAAGAAACGCAAGATATCTCGTCGGTGCGGAGGACAGATTCTTGTTGAAAAGCACTATTGTAAGCTTTGCGGATCTGCTCGATTTTACCGTTGCTATCTCTAGCTCGATCGATCGGGTAGAGCAAAATCAACTGCCGCGATCGCTCTCTAATAATAAATCCCTGCGAGTTTTTAAATTGCCCCAAACCAGTTAGCAAAGTCAACCCATCTGGAAACCGAGGCGTAATTTCCCGATTGAGAAATGCTTGAAATTCAGCCTCAGAAACTTGAGAACCATTGGGTTTTAAAGAACCAAAAAATAGCTCTGTTCTACCAAAAACACTCGCAGAGGGCAAATATCGGCACGTTAGCCTTTTAAGTTCGATCGATCGCTCTGTTTCTAAAGAAGTTTGAGCAAGAATCGTTCCGCTTTGCTTAGCGTCAGCATTAGGAATAGAACTACAAATCAAAGTTAATCCCGAAAGAACTAAAGCTTGAGTAAAATTATTCCTTAATTTAATTTTCATTGTATTTCTCCAAACAACTAATTGATGCGTGCGATCGTTTTACACTTCATCTCAAATCTGGTTTTAAAATCCCGTTAATTTTTGAGTCCGTGCAAGCGGACGAAAGACTGCCAAGCTGAGGTTTTAACCGCCAGCGTAAATAGATCTCTCAAATAATCCTGACGTTCCCTACCTCTGACTGCTCTGATGAAGGGTTTAGCCTTCCATCGGTAGCGACGAAGTGGAGGAAGCGACAGAAACTCCACAACCGTCTGATTATTTTGAGATTGGCACTGTCTAGATCTATGTCGTCGCTCTCCTTCTAGATCCAGCAATGGAACACAGCAATACAACTCCCATCCAGTGCATAATTCTGTTGTAAGCGAGATCTTAGAGGAAGTGTCCTACCCTTTTGTGTAGTTTTCGATCGCCGATCGATTGCCAGTCAGATCCTTAAGGTTAACTATTGACGGGTTCGGGGAGCTATAAGTCCCTCGCTGTAACTATACTACGTGTGGTTCTAACAAAAAATACAAATCTGTTAGAATATGAATATGTTGAATTTGACCTACAGTTATCGAATCTACCCAGGACTCGACCAAGAAGCACAAATGCTTGACTGGTTGGAGCGATGCCGCCGCGTGTATAACTACGCCTTGGCAGAGCGCAAGGACTGGATAAATTCGCGTAAATCTCCGGTCAATGCTTGCAGCATCAGGAACGAATACATCATTCCTGGTGACGCACCATATCCCGATTACTACCAACAGCAAAACGCGCTGACCAAGGCGAAAGAGGAGATTCCAGAACTCAAAGCAGTTCATTCTCAGGTCTTGCAAGATGCCTTGAAGCGACTGGATAAGTCGTTCAAGTTCAGGCAAGAAAGAGGATTTGGATTCCCTCGATTTAAGAAGTTCGGTCAGTATCGCTCGCTTGTGTTTCCCCAGTTCAAATCGCATCCCGTCAATGGATTGGAAATCAAACTGCCCAAGGTGGGAGCCATGCCCATCAACTTGCACAGACCTATCCCAGACGGGTTTAAAGTAAAACAAGTGCGAGTGGTATTCAAGTCGTCGGGCTGGTATGCCCAACTGATTATAGCAGCGGATGTCAACGTTCCCGAACCGATACCTCATGGCGAACCCATTGGCATCGATCTGGGATTGGAAAAATTCTTGGCTGTATCGACGGGAGAGATGGTAGAACGCCCTCGCTTTTTCGCGGATTTACAAAGCCAGCTTCGATGGCTGCAACGTAAATTGAGAAAGAAGAAAAAGGGTTCTGCCAACTATCGGAAAGCGCAAGCTAAGATTCGCCAACTGCACGAACATATCTACAACGTTCGTCGGGAGTTCCACTTCCTGACCGCTCACAAGCTTTGCGACATCGCTGGCATCATCTTCGCTGAGGATCTGAACCTCAAGATGATGAGTCGCGGGATGCTGGCAAAACATTGTCTGGATGCCGCTTGGGGTAGTTTCTTAGAAATCCTCAAATGGGTGTGCTGGAAGCGTGGGGTCTACTTTGCCAAGGTCGATCCTCATGGGACAAGTCAGACTTGTCCGCAGTGTGCGACACATACTGGAAACAAGGAACTGAGCCAACGGGTGCATCATTGCGGTGAATGTGGATATACGACTGACCGAGATGTTGCTGCTGCTCAAGTGGTCGTGCAGCGAGGTCTTGTACTTGTAGCCGATGGACAGTCGGCGATACTGCCTGTGGAGGAAAACTGCCTGGGAGTCCCGATGAAGCAGGAAAGCTCAAGAGCGATCTTGGGAAGCCCGCACCGTAACCGTTAGGGTCGTTGTCGGGAAGATGTCACGATCGAAGTACAATAGCTTCACTAGGAAAAGAAGCCATGAACCAAATATCCCCAACCGAGCTTCGCCTGTACGAAACTGACTTTGCCTCCTGGATCGATCGAACCGCGCAACTGATTCGGGCTAGAAAGTTCGATCGCGTCGATTGGGAGGCTGTAGTTGATGAGCTTGAAAGCTTGGGACGATCGGATCGCAGGGAGTTAAAAAGCCGATTGGAAGTATTATTGCAGCATTTGCTTAAATGGCAATATCAGTCTAATTTACGCAGTAACTCTTGGCTGAATACCATTGACGAACAGCGAAACAGGATTGCCGATTTGCTGTTAGATAGTCCCAGCCTCAAGCCCGATCTAGAAGCAGTTTTAGCCGAGTCCTATCTGCGAGGACGGAAAGCTGCTAGCAATGAAACTCAATTGCCGATCGAGGTTTTTTCAGAAGAGTGTGTTTATGACCTCGATCGAATTCTCAATTCTGACTTTTTACCATAAAAATTATTTAGCTTCAAGCCTATAGAGTGATATACATTTTTTCATCATTCACCATTCATAATTCCACCATGGCACGACTCAAAATAGTTAATAACTTTGATGGCAGTTTTACTCTCGATCCAGATGCCAGACAAACTCTGGTCGATCTATTGCAAGGTCAGAAGTTTGTAGAGCAAATTGTCGAACAAGCTAACTGCAAAACAGTCGAATTTACTCACTTACTTTTTCAGCCTGTTCCCTACAGCTTAGCAACTCCCAAAGGGATGCCTGCTGAATTTGAAAAATATCACAATTCTGACGATTACATCATTATTAACGTTCCGCCTAACTTCATGTTTGTAGCTAAAATTTTTAATCCTAGTCGTCTGTGCGCAATTTACCGTAAAATCCGATCGCAAGATCGCTAAAAACTTTAGAACTCCAACGATCGATGATTCCTGAAACCGATATTCCATCCTTTTCTAGTTTGCCATACATTCCTTACATCGATAACAGCGGCCAACTTCCCGAAGAGTTGCAGGGTAAAATTGGCGTATATGCCATTTTTAATAACGATCGAATCCTGCAATTAGTTGGTTACTCCCGCGATATTTATCTCAGCCTCAAACAGCACCTAGTTCGCCAACCGCAAAACTGTTATTGGTTGAAATTTCAAAGCATCGAACGGCCAAATCGAACTTTATTAGACAATATTAAAAATGCTTGGATCGCAGAAAATCAGACTATGCCCAGCGGTAACGATGTCGATGAAGCTAAATGGAATCAACCGATCGATGCTAGAGTTGATATGACAGATGAAGAGCGCGATCGCTATTCATCTTTAGACGAATTAGGACAATCTAAACTTTTAAAAAACATTGCTCGTCGAGTTGAAGAAAAAATTTTAATAGAACTAAAATCTCGTGGAGTTTTAGTAGAAATCCGCTTCAATCCTAAACTGAAAGAGAGTGGTTTGCTTGACTTAAAATAGAATAAATGTTCGAGCCTATTTTGCTATTGGCTCGAACTAGCTGTGCGGTACAGGCTGGAAGCCAGACTTAGCGTACATTTTATAAAAAGCGGGCAGGCGGAATCGAACCCCCATCTTTAGCTTGGAAGGCTAAGGTTTTACCACTAAACTATGCCCGCAATCGCATTAGGCTTGATTAGCACTTTAGCTAGGTTAGCATAATTTTAGCATTATCTTTCCAGCCGATCGCTCGCTCGATGGCCTCAAACCATAGTTTAAACTAGATAGTTAAGAGCAGATTCACCTCACGCGCTTTGCGACGCATCTAGCCAGGATGAAAATCGACCTTTACAACCACCAGCTACCGACCGCTAGCCCCGATTTTTCAGATAGATGCGCGATCGCCAACGATTCCTTAATGCCCTCCGAACCATCATCGCTCGATCGATCTAAGACTAAAACCTCAAACTTGGTGGTGCGGTTGCTTTGTGGTAGGGATCTGACAGATTTAGCCGAGATTCTCGCCGATAGCTTTCACTGTAGAACTGGAATTCAAGGCTGGTTTTACCCTTTGTTGCGACTGGCGATTTATGAAGATTTGCGAAATCGGCTGCGATCGGCAGATGGCGATCGTTGCTGTTTGGTAGCTATTGCCAACTCTGGCGATCGAGTGGGAGAGCGAGAGTATTTAGCAGGTACGGTAGAAATAGCCTTACGTCGGTCTATTTCTTGGGGAAATAGCGATCGCCAGTATGCTTATATTTCTAATCTAGCCGTCCATAGAGCTTGTCGGCGGCAGGGAGTCGCCCAACAATTACTCCTCTCTTGCGAGCGTACGGCCTTGCAGTGGGGGTTTAAAGATCTCTATCTTCACGTCTTAGAAACCAACCAGCAAGCACGGCAATTGTATCTGAAGGCCGGATATCAAGTACAACAGGTCGATTCTGCTTGGAATGCCTGGTTGCTGCAACAACCCGCACGACTGCTGTTGAGCAAACACCTCTAAGAAAGTCAAGCTTCGGCAAGCTCAGCTACCAAGTCAAAAGTCAAAAGTTAGAAAGTATGGCTACTTACCTACTAGGGTGATGACAGTAACTTCTGGAGGACAAAACAAGCGTCCTGGTCGATAAGTTCCCAATCCGCGATTGACGTAAAGTTGGTTAGTGCCGATCTGATGGTATCCCTGCGATCGCTCCCAATGTCGAACGACTTCCAAGCAACCTGTTTTGACCCATGGTATCCGATTCCAGAGGCATTGAGGCGTTAATTTTCGGAGTATCGATGAGGGTTGAGTTAACTGCGCCAGAGGCCCAATTCCTGGTAAGACAATTTGGCCGCCGTGGGTATGACCGGAAAGCTGTAAATCGACTCGCCACGGCTGCAAGATTTCAGCCGTATCTGGGTTGTGAGACAACACGATGCAGGGGATAGCAGCATTCAACTGACTCATCACTGGTGCGGGGTCAAATTCTCTCGACCAATAATCGGCCAGTCCTACGAGCGGTAATCCCGATCCGAAAGGATAGGCAATTTGATTCCACAAGACCTCAATCCCGACACTAGCTAAGGCTGAGGTCACTGTAGGGCGAGATTGGCGGTAACAATTGTCGTGATTGCCTAGTACGGCAAAGATGCCGAATCGACTTTGCAATTGTTTCAGCCGCATAGCTAAGGGATAAATTGGTTTGGGGTCGCTGGTTACATAGTCTCCGGTTAACAGCACTAGATCTGGTTGCTCTCGATTGCTAGCTGCGATCGCCTCTAACAATAAATCTTCTGATAGTCGCAACCCGTCGTAGTGGAAATCTGACATTTGCACTAGCTTCGTGCCGTGCAGCGATTTTGGCAGATCGGCGATCGCGATCGCGATTTTTTCGACACTCAACCGTCCTGACAGTAGCCAGTGCATGAAACTCAATCTTGGACTGCGATTTCAGCATAGCGCAGTTGTCTGGTTAGAGTAGGCGATCGACAACACTCTCATGTAATTAATAAAAGTAATTGTCAATTATTCTTAGCTAGTGTAAGCTGAGTCTGTTGAAGATTTTCTCAATAAGTACCCAGCCACCAGGTGTAGAGATCTCGGTCTAGCCTGGCGGCCAGGTTTGGTTTTTTTATTTGCAGATTTTGGTAAAGAAAGCTTAGAACTGCCATCCGTCAGCTAAAACTCGATCGATCCAGTTTGATGCCAAATATATTTATCAGCTTGTGTCTGCAAATAAAGTTGAAAATAAATTGCAATAAGGAGAGAACTGCCATGCAAACTTATGGCAATGCCAGCGTCAAATATGACTGGTGGGCTGGAAACGCCCGCTTCACCGATCGATCTGGCTTATTTATTGCCGCCCACGTAGCTCAAGCAGCTTTAACTACTTTTTGGGTAGGTGCGTTTACTTTGTTTGAAATTTCCCGCTACTTGCCGGAAGTTCCAATGGGAGAACAAGGATTAATCTTGCTGCCTCACCTAGCAACACTGGGTTTTGGTGTTGGGGCGGGGGGTAAAGTCGTAGATACTTATCCGTACTTCATTGTGGGAGTGTTGCATCTAATTTCATCTGCTGTTTTAGGTGCAGGCGCTCTGTTTCACACTTTAAAAGTGCCTGAAAACTTGAAAGAAGCTAAAGGCAATGCTAACAATTTCCACTTTGAATGGAACGACCCCAAAAAACTCGGCTTAATCTTAGGACATCATTTAGTCGTCTTAGGCATAGGGGCTTTTCTGTTAGTGGCAAAAGCGATGTTCTGGGGAGGATTGTACGACTCAACAATTCAAGACGTGCGAGTTGTTACCAGTCCTACTCTAGATCCGTTAACCATTTACGGCTATCAAACGCATTTTGCCACTGTTAATAGTTTAGAAGATTTAGTTGGCGGTCACATCTATGTCGGCTTGCTCCTAGTTTTAGGAGGTCTGTGGCACATCGTCAAAGAACCCTTACCTTGGGCGAAGAAAGTTTTGAGTTTTTCCGGCGAGGCGATCCTGTCTTACTCTCTTGGGGGTATTGCTTTAGCTGGGTTCGTCGCTGCCTATTTTTGCGCCGTCAATACCTTAGCCTATCCGGTGGAATTTTACGGTCCGGCCCTAGAGACAAAATTGGGCGTAACTCCCTATTTTACCGACACCGTACAATTACCAAACGGCGCTCACACGGCTCGCGCTTGGCTGGCAAATACTCATTTTTTCCTAGCTTTCTTCTTCCTCCAAGGGCATCTCTGGCACGCTTTGCGATCTATGGGTTTCGACTTTAAGCGCGTCGAAAGAGCGTTGAATGAAGCTGGATAGGTAGTTCTAGATTAGCTAGCACTATCTATAGAACTTACCCAAGAACAGGCTTACACTAGGGGCGCAAAGCTTTGCGCCCCTACCAACGATCTAATTTAATCGATCGCATTTGAGTCTTTGAGTTTCCTTCCCGCTTCAGATTTACGGCGTTGTTCTTCCTTGGCTGCTCGACGCTGCTGGCGACAAGCCCGACACCTGACAGCACTCGAATAAATCGTTCCTTTGGCGACTTCGTACCACCACTTTTGCTGTTCCGCAGTCCATACCTCGTATTCTGCCTCTTGCGTTCTGCTTTCAGCCTTCTGAACTTCTGAACTCTTGAACTCCTGAATTCTTTGTTCTTAGTTGTCCGCAGGCAGCATCGGCAGATAAGCCGCGAGAATAGCGAACGCTGACGGCAATGTGCCGTTGTTTTAAAGCATCGGCAAAGGCTTGAACTCGATCGCGACTGGGACGCTGGTAATCGGCTTCTGCGATCGGATTGTAAGGGATCAGGTTGACATGACTTTGAAATCCGCGCAAATGTTTGGCTAATTGCTCGGCGTGTTCTGGTAAGTCGTTTACTCCTGCTAAGAGGATATATTCAAAGCTCAAACGACGGCCTGTAATCTCTACGTATTGCCGACAATCTGCGAGCAATTTCTCCAAGGGATAGCGATGAGCGGTGGGGATGAGTTTTTCCCTCAAGGCTTGATTCGGAGCATGAAGGCTCACGGCTAGGGTAATTTGCCATTGATGTTCGGCTAATTTGAGAATTTGTCTGGGAATACCAACAGTGGAAAGAGTAATCGATCGCTGGCCGATCCCGATATCCTGATTGATACAAGCGATCGCTTGCACGACGTTTTCAGTATTGAGCAACGGCTCGCCCATGCCCATAAACACGATATGACTGACTCGGCGCTGAAAGTCGGCTTGCACGGTTAAAACTTGATCGATAATTTCGTGCGGTGCCAAGTTGCGGATGAAACCATCCTTACCCGTCGCACAGAAATCGCAAGCCATCGGACAACCCACTTGCGACGACACGCAAACCGTCAACCGCTCTTTGGGAGAGTGTTGAGTGTTGAGTGTTGAGTGTTGAGTTAAGGAGTTTTTCCCTTCTCTTCCTCTCTTAAAGCTAGGAATGCCTACCGTTTCTATTGTCTGTCCGTCTGCTAAGCGTAAGAGATATTTGACGGTGCCGTCGGGAGCGACCGAGCGATGGTGGATGGTGGAGCGACCGATCGGGATATCTTGGATGTTTTCGCGCCATTTTTTCGGGAAAACGGTGATTTCATCGAGCGATCGCGCCCCTTTTTCGTAAATCCATTCATATAGTTGCTTTCCTCGGTAACTGGCTTGCCCTTGTTGCTGCACCCAAGCGGTTAACTGAGCTAAATTAGACCCCAGCAAGGGCGGTGTGGAGTCAACTTCAGGCAGGGTGGTGGTAGAAATAACTGACATAGGCGATCGCTGGCTCAAACTGGTATCCTCTATCCTATTACTGTGACAAATCTTTCGTCTGCCGACGCAGATTGGCGAACATTATGGGTATTCCCACTTGGCTTTTAGCCTTTCAATTTACTTCTCCAGGTCCAAATGTCGGGCCGCTGCCGATTCGTTGGTATGGGTTGCTAATTGCCTCGGCAGTTTTAATCGGAATCGGACTGGCGAGAAATTTGGCTAAACGCCGCCAACTCAATCCAGACTTACTTAGCGACTTAGCTATCTGGTTGGTGATTGCTGCCATTCCTGGCGCTAGACTCTACTACGTTTTATTTCAGTGGCAGGAGTACGCCCAAAATCCAGCCGATATTATTGCCATTTGGAAAGGCGGTATTGCCATTCATGGCGCGATTTTAGGTGGCATTTTAGCAGCTTTAATTTTTGCCAAGATTAATAAAATATCTTTCTGGCAATTAGTAGATTTGGTAGTTCCTTCTTTGATTTTAGGGCAGGCGATCGGCCGTTGGGGTAATTTCTTCAACTCAGAAGCTTACGGCAGCCCTACAGATTTACCCTGGAAACTCTACATTCCCAGGTATGTCAGAGTAGGCGAGGAAGTGATTCTTCAGCAGCCAATACCCGAAGATTTCGTTCACCCCACCTTTTTGTACGAATCTTTATGGAATTTGCTGATATTTGGACTTTTATTGGCGTTGTTCTTTCGAGATCTAAAAGGCAAACCCAGGCTCAAGTTGGGAACTTTATTTTTGGTTTACATGGTAACTTACAGCGCTGGTCGCTTTTGGATTGAGGGATTGCGTACCGATAGCCTGATGATAGGTCCGTTGCGGATGGCTCAAGTAGTCAGCTTGGCGGGCATTATTTTAGGTTGTGCGGGCTTAGCATGGCTTTACTTGTTCAAACGCTCTTTGCCCGACGTTGCACCTCCGCAGTTACCCCCTGCGGCTGCACCTACTAGTGAGGCTGCGCAGGAAATGGTTGTTCCAGGGGCAGAAGGAGAAGAAGGAGATAGAGAAAGCAGTTGAGACTTACAACGATCTCGACGGAGAGGTAGTGAATTTTTTTCGAGTTCTTCGCGATCGACAAGAAGCATTAATTCGCACGATCGGACTGACTCGATTTTCTAGAGAAGAACTCCACGTCGCTGCTGAAGAACCCATTGAAGAAGATCGCGATTTAAATGCTTAACAGCTTAAGAGCCTAGCACTGAGTTGGAGATTATTAGCCCCTGGCGATTTGAACTATTCACCTTTCGCTTTTAACAAGCAATCTTTCAAGGCATACATTACCTGTTGTTGTTCGATCGCAGTTAGTTCGGGAAACATCGGTAAAGACAGCACCTCTCGACAGGCTTGTTCGGCAACGGGAAATTGTCCGGCTCGATAGCCCAAATTTTGGTAAACGGGTTGGAGGTGCAAAGGCAGCGGGTAGTAAATCATCGAAGTGACTCCCATTTGCTGCAACTGGTTGCGAACCTCATCTCGATAATTTATCTTCTCTTGTAGCTCTTTTACCCTAATGGTGTAATAATTCCAGACCCTACCTGGGGCTTCTTGGGGAATAACTATGCCTGAGAGCGAGCCAAGCAACTGACGATAATTTTCTGCCGCAACTTGGCGCTGAGCGTTCCACTCGTCTAAATGGGCGAGCTTGACTTGCAGAATTGCCGCTTGCAGGGCATCCAGGCGGCTGTTGATCCCAGTTTCTTGATGGTAGTAACGAACGGCACTGCCATGCTCTTTAATGACTCGGATTTTGCCAGCTATAGCTGGATCGTTAGTCGTTACCGCCCCCCCGTCGCCAACTGCTCCTAAATTTTTGGTCGGGAAGAAACTAAAACAACCAATATCGCCGATGCTGCCTACCTTTTTTCCATCCCATGCAGCGCCAGTAGCTTGAGCGCAATCTTCAATTACTGCTAGCTGATGAGAGCGAGCGATCCTCATTAAAGCTGTCATATCCACTGGTTGCCCGAACAGGTGAACTGGGATAATGGCTTTTGTCCCTGCGGCGTTCGCGCTAGCGTTTGCGTTAGCAAGTATCGCCGCCTCTACTTGTCTGACATCAAGGTTAAAGGTTTGGGGATCGATATCGACAAACACTGGGGTAGCACCAACCAAAGCGATCGCTTCTGCTGTGGCGATAAAAGTAAAAGGGCTGGTAATTACTCGATCGCCAGCACCGATATCTAGGGCGCGCAGCGCCAAATACAGCGCGTCGGTTCCCGAATTACAACTGACGCATTCCGATACCCCCACGTAGTCCGCAAACTGTCGTTCAAAGTCCTGTACTGCCGAACCACCAATATAATTACCAGAGGCTAAAACTCTCAGCACGGCGGCATTGAGTTCTTCGGAAATTAGCTGGTACTGCCGCGCCAGATCTATAGGGGGTATATTATTCACTCGTCGATCTCGATCGTATTCCCTAACATCAAACCAAATTGTACTTAATAATGGAATCTCTCGGAGAGCTTGGGCGAAAAATTTAGGCACGGCCTCCTTCATCCTCTAGATAGCTCATGCTTTTGCGAACCAAGATAGCCTTTTACTTAGAAGACATCGAAACCCCTATCGGTAAGGCGATCGCGTCGATCGTCACCATCCTCATCTTGTTGTCTTCGGCAATTTTTGTCGTCGAAACTTACCCGATACCCGATTACGTTCGGGTGAATTTAGATACGATCGATTTTTGTATATTACTACTATTTGTTTATGAATATTTAGTCCGTCTATGGTGCGCCCCTGACAGAATTAAATATATCTTTAGCCCGTATTCTTTAATCGATTTACTGATAATTGTTCCTTATTTTTTAGGAGTGGCAAATGTCAGCTTTCTGCGGATATTTCGCTGGTTCAGAATTTTAAGACTGATCCGATTTATCAAAGGTAAAACTTTTTTTGGCATCATCAACGATGAAGACAACGCCATTTTTGCCAGAATTTTGTTTACTTTATTTGCAATTATATTTGTTTATTCTGGTTTAATTTATCAAGTAGAACATCCAGATAATTCACAAAACTTCAATACTTTTTTAGATGCCTTCTATTTTTCAGTGGTGACAATGACAACCGTTGGGTTTGGAGATCTTACCCCAATTTCTGAGATCGGTCGTCTGCTCACAGTTTTAATGATTTTAACTGGGATCGCTTTAATTCCTTGGCAGTTAGGCGATCTCATCAGAAGATTGGTTAAAACTAGCGATCGAGTGAAAACAAATTGTCTTGTTTGTGGCTTATCTTCTCACGATGCTGACGCTCAATTTTGCAAAATCTGCGGTTCTAAATTGGAAAAATCTGTTAATATGCCGCTTTCGCCTGGTGATTGAAATTGCGGTTATATGATATTTTAAATGTTGGGTTTCACTACCGCGAACCCCATCTACAACTCTAGCTAATAGGTAGGGCAGGCAGGATGCCTACCCCACAAGAATTTTTGCTAAACTTCTAAACTCCTAAATTCTGCATTCTTATTCAAACTTTTGCTTCCAAAGATTTGAGATACTCTGTATTCACTCCAGATTCTCTAGTCAAGGCAATCTTACCAGTGCGGGCGATTTCTCTAATACCAAATTTGCTCAGAACTTGAACTATTGCTACCATTTTCCCTGGATCTCCGACTACTTCGACGATGAGAGAATCTTCAGCTACGTCTACTACCCGCGCGCGAAAAATTTGAGCTAGTTCGATGACTTCAGAGCGATTGGAACTCGTAGCATTGACCTTTAACAGCATTAACTCTCGCTCTACACAAGGCGTATGGGTAATATCTTGCACCTTGAGGACGTTGATCAGTTTATAGAGTTGCTTGGCCAGTTGCTCGATGATGCGATCGTCTCCATTAACCACCATCGTAATCCGAGAAATGCCGACTTGCTCTGCCGGACCGACAGCTAGGCTTTCAATGTTGTATCCTCGGCGGGCAAACAAACCAGCAATGCGGGTCAGAACCCCTGCTTCATCTTCGACCAAAACTGAAATAGTGTGCTTCATCTAGGGTATCGATACTAACTCGCTAAACGGGCGACCGCAGGCGCGATCGAATCAACATTACATTTTATCTTGGCTGCTCTCGAACAAATCAAAAGTGATGAAATCTTAAATCTTGTTTGAATTAGAGGTTCTCAATTGCCTGCCCTCTTAAAATAATTTCGACCTAGCTTTCGGAGAAAGAATAATTATGGGTTGGTTACAAAGAATGTTTGGCATGGAAAAGCCTGCCAATGCTCAAGTTAACGCCGCAGCTACAGATAATCAAACTCCTCCAGAGAGAGTAGGCTTAAACGGGGAGTATGATGAAAGCGGCCTTGCTAAGCGGGTAGCCTTGGCGTTCGACCAAGATGCCAGCCTTACTGACTACGATCGCCTGTGGGTGGCACAAACAGGCGGCACGGTGGTTTTAAAAGGCGAAGTTCCCAGCCAAGACGTTCTCAATAAAATGGTATCTGTAGCGCGGGGCGTTAGCGGTGCTACTAACGTCAGTACCGATCAAGTGCAGGTTGGTTAGCGCCTCCAGTCCTGCGACAAATTGTGGGTGCAGCAGCAGATTTTAAATTTAGGTAGATTTTTGTGCGGTAGGGGCGCAACGCTTTCATAGGTGTCAAGTTAAGGCTATAACCGTTGCTAAATCATGGGTTTCAGCCATCTCCGCCAGAGGTTGAAAACCTCTGGCTAATAGCACAAGTCCATTGAAATGGACTACCTTGGCTACAGTTAGTCCTCTGAGCGAGGACTTTAGCTTTGAGACAGGGGTTCAAAACCCCTGTCGGATGAAGCTTTTGACCGTTAAGTTGACATCAATGAATGCTTTGCACCCCTACTGTTGTCTCTCACCAATCGCCATTACTGCAATATAAAGCCCAATCCTAAGAGCAATCCACTCCAAAAATGGGTGGTGACAGCAATAAACTTACAATTGCTTACCTTTTCCGGTCGATCGTGGTGCTGCCAAACGTGACGGCATAGCTGAATCGCAAACGGTAAAGAAGCAAAAATTAGTAAAGTCCAAATCGGAAAAATTCCGCAGATTGCTAATAAACCAGCGATCGCATACATACTACCCGTAAACCACGGCAACAGCCGAGCGCCTTTTTTAGTTCCAAGGCGGACGATTGGCGATCGCTTACCTGCTAACAAATCGTCTTCTACTTGGTGAAAGTGAGAGCAAAACAAGATTAAACTAGTTGCAATTCCGACAATTATTGAAGCGGCTAAGCTGACGATCGACCAAGTTTGAGTTTGAGAATAGTAGGCAGCGGCTACAGCCAAAGGCCCGAAGCAAATAAAGCAAATAATTTCTCCCAAACCTCGATATCCCAGGCGAAACGGCGGACCTTGGTAGGTATACCCTAAAGCACAGCACAGCAAGACGATACCGATTACCGTCAAGTCTCTCTGCCACCAAGCGATCGCCACTACTCCTATAATCCCTATAGCTAAAAACAAATTCGCCAGCCAGAATATCAAAGGTTTTTTACCAGTTAAATTGACCAGCGAATGAGCTTTATTTACGTCTATACCCGTTTCAGAATCAAAGACATCGTTGCTGAGATTTAACCAAGCGATTATCAAAATAGCAGAGACTAAAAACGTGGTAAATATTGCTAGATTTATTGTTTGTGTCTCAGCTAAAGCCACAGCAGTCCCCACCCAAATAGGGGTAATAGCCACGCTGTACATCGGCGGTTTAATTGCTGCCAACCACAACTTACTTTTCGGCCGTTCAACTATACTAGTCGTCATCGAAAATTTGGGCTTGAAACCCCGCCCTTTAGCGATAGCGAGAGGGCGGCTTGACGTTTAGCAAGCAACAATTAATCCGGTTGAACGCCGAATCAAACTAACTTTGCTAGCTGCTATCTGCCCCAACCGTTTCCAGTTGCTATCGCTGACAGATATTTGTTTTTCGGTGTCGCCAGAGACGTAACCAATTCCTTTTGGAGAATTGACCAGATCGCCTTTGCGTACACCATGTCGAGTAGTAGAACCGCCATACTTGCGTCTATTTCCACTCAGGGAAGGAACCATTAAATCCAGTTGACGACGAGAATATGGCGGGCGACGAATTACAAAGAATGAAGTAGGTGTAACTGAAACAACGTATTCGTACCGAATTTCGCTGACTGGATATATCTTGCACAATTCGGATACTATTCTCAGTTCGAGTTGGCGATTAGCTCGAATTGATGGTGCTAGCTTCCCTACCCGACGATTGGCAAATCTTTTTTGCCTGTGAGCGCGTTGACTATAGGGGATACTACGATTGATTCGTCTGCCTCTACGTCCGCGCCGCATTAAACGCCGTGCGTCCATCCGTTCTCTAACTGTGGGAAAAGGCAAAATTAAATGAGCCGTGTAGAGCGTGTACTTAGAAGATTGAACGCCAATCCCCGAATACTTTTTCCCAGGATCGATGCCCACCACGATTTCTTGAGTGGCATATCCTGATGGCTCTACTGTCAATTGCACGTAAAATTGACCGCCATCCGACCAGCGACCTTCAGCTTTGCCAGATTCCACCCACTTCCTAGCGCGGGCTGGTGTGGTTGGCATTAATGGTTGGTGGTCTTTGTCTACTACTGGTATTCGCATTGTTTGGTATAACCCAAGTTGTTTTAGTCCCTTCGCCCAACACAACTAGGATGTCTTGGCTTTCCCAGCGCCCGTACCAATCAGGCTGAAAGTGAATCCGAACTAGGGAAGCATTCGGAGGTTTGTACCAAGTTGCGTCTCAATGGGCTATTCACCTCTTACGTCGAACTAATTGGCTAGTTCAATCCTCGCCCCTTTCAGGGCGAGGTTGGTGAACTCAATTGTTTTGTTAAATACTAAGGATAGAGCGATATTAATTGTTCGTCGGCGATCGAATTGAATCACAAAAATATCGAGGTATCGGTCTACCCGATATCCCCAAGCCCTTTATAGAGATTCATACATTGTTCTAGCTATACCACGGTTTACGATTCTTAATCATTAACGAGCAACAAAATTTAACTGCTACAGAGAGCCAGAAGAAGAGTTCGTAATTCGGAATTTAAAAAGTGAGAAGTGTAGAGTGAGAAGTTCAGGAGTTTAGGAGTTTAGGAGTTTAGAAGTTTAGAAAGTGTGGAGTGTGGAGTGTGGAGTTAATAATTCCCTCACTCTTCGCCCTCTTCACCCTCTTCACCCTCTCTCCCTCTCTCCCCTCTCCCCCGTCTCCTCTCACTACAGTAAGAGGATGGGGCGAAACTTTGGTATTCTGCTGTATATGACAGTAACGCCACTACGTCCTCACCTGTTTCAAGACTGTAAGGAGCTATATCAGTTTCTGTCAGCCTTCAAACACACCACGCTCCCGAAAGACCAGACAAAAATCCTGAGTTTTTCTTTAGAGATTCCCCCAGTCGATCCTTTGGCAGTATTGGCAGCGATCGCCAGTCCGGATCGACTACATTTTTATTTTGAAAAACCAGGAGAAGAACGAGCGATCGCCGCCATCGATCGAACGATGTTTTTTCAATGTGAAGGTCGCTCGCGGTTTGTCGAAGCCCAAAAATTTATTCAAGACAGTTTTGCTAGCATCGTTAGAGCAGGCGATCGAAATCTACCTTTTGCCGGTCCTCACTTCTTCTGTAGCTTCACCTTTTTCGATCGCCCAGTCAGCAACAATTCCCCTTTTCCCGCAGCCACAATTTTTTTGCCGCGCTTGCAAGTATTTCGCGAAGGGAATAAGGGATGTTTGGTTTTCAATATTACCATTCACGAGCGCATAGATGTTCGGCTTCTAGCTGAAAATATGTGGCAAGAATTTGAGTGCATTAAGTCTTTAGAAAACTCATTATTAAACATAAGTAACTTTCAAAATAAAGCTTTTACAAAACAAAATATTACTTCTAGCGATCGCTTCAAATCTGCGGTTAATGAATCATTGCGATCGATTCAAATTAACCAATTAAGTAAACTAGTTTTAGCTCATGCGATCGAGACGATTTCACCGCAGCCATTTCATCCGATCGAGTCTCTGAATAATTTACGTAATTGCTATCCCGATTGCTATATTTTTTCCACCAGTAATGGAACTGGGCAAAACTTTATCGGCGCGAGTCCAGAACGCTTAATTAAAATTAAAGATGGAGAGTTATTGACAGATGCCTTAGCCGGATCGGCACCGCGAGGTCAAACCATAGCTGAAGATGCCCAATTTGCTAACTTCTTGCTCGATAGCGAAAAAGAACGACGAGAACATCAGGTGGTACGAGATTTCATCACTAGACACCTCCAAGAGTTGGGTTTGACGGTACAAAGACCGCCATTGCCTCAAATCTTGAAACTATCTAACATCCAGCATATCTGGACTCCGATTCGGGCCAGAGTACCAGCAACGGTGCAGCCGTTAGAAATTTTGGCTCAACTGCATCCTACCCCAGCGGTAGCAGGGGCACCGAGAGAGATTGCCTGCCATGAGATTAGGCGCTACGAATCGTTCGATCGCTCTTTGTATGCTGGGCCATTGGGTTGGGTAAATCCTCAAGGCGACAGCGAATTTGTGGTCGGAATTCGTTCGGCTTTAATCGAGGGCGATCGCGCTAGACTGTATGCTGGGGCTGGAATTGTGGCCGGTTCCGATCCGGATAAAGAACTAGCAGAAATTCAACTCAAACTGCAAGCACTGCTCAAAGCACTAGTTTGAATGCTTCGTTTGATAAATTTAGCAAGCCACTAATTAAAATTAAATTGAAATCGATCGAGCTTTAGAAATAAGGAAGGAAATCGTGGATATGGATCGCACCACGATCGCAGTACAAGAGCAACCACCGCATCCCAGCCAGCTACTTCGGGATCGATCGTGGTTTTTTTGGCCCTTAGTACCGCTCTATCCATACGGCCAGCGGCAAACTCTTCGTCAAGAAGTAGTCAAAGACACGATCTGGACTTTCGACCAATTGCAGGGCATTCTCTACGTGGTCGTACCAATTCGGATGACGGTAGTGAAATTAGAAGCTGGTGGACTCTTGGTTTATGCGCCAGTAGCACCCACAACTGAGTGCATCCGCCTAGTTAACGAGTTGGTAGCCAAGCACGGCCCTGTGAAGTACATCATCCTCCCGACGGCTTCCGGACTCGAACACAAAGTCTTCGTCGGGCCGTTTGCTCGCAGGTTTCCTCAAGCTCGAGTCTTCGTGGTTCCCAAACAATGGAGTTTTCCTCTCAATTTACCTTTGAACTGGTTGGGATTACCTGCCAAACGCACTCAAATCCTCCCAGAAAACAGCGGTCAGTCTCCCTTTGCCAACGATTTTGATTACGCGATCTTGGGGCCGATCGATCTGGGATTGGGATCTTTTACTGAAGCGGCCTTTTTTCACAGGCGATCGCGAACTCTACTGGTAGCTGACTCCCTGATTTCCATTTCCGAAGATCCACCCGCGATCGTCCAACTCGATCCCTATCCTTTACTATTCCATGCCCGCAACACCGCCAGCGATCGCCTGGAAGACACGGAATTTAACCGTCGCCTGGGATGGCAGCGGATCTGCTTGTTTGCCCTTTACTTCCAACCTAGTACCCTAGAACAGAACGGATGGGGAGAGACGTTTCGTAATGCCTTGAAAGCACCCGATCGTTCTAAAAAAGCTTATTTTGGCTTATTTCCGTTCGCGTGGAAAGATAACTGGAAGCAATCATTCGATCTCTTGCGTGGGGATGGGGGTTTGTTAGTGGCCCCAATTCTGCAAAACTTGATCCTCAACCGCGCTCCCCAAGCTACCCTCGATTGGGTCGAACGGGTAACGAGTTGGTATTTTCAACAAATTATTCCCTGTCACTTCGATTCGCCGATTCAGTCCGATCCCGATGGAGTGCGCCAAGCATTTTCCTTTCTCAAAGAGCGATCGCCATCTCCAAGTAATCTGTCCCTCACAGAGGAAGATGTGAAATTTCTCAAAGGTATTGAAGCTAATCTAATTAACAAAGGCATCGTGCCGCCGTCGATCGAGATGTAGAGCGCAAATTTAAAGTGAAGGAATACGCGACTACACTACTGGGGTATCAAGGCTAAAATGAAGCTTAGCAATCATTTTAAACGTAGCTTTTTATTCAAAAAGTAAATTCAATGACTGAGCTAATAGATTTAAATCCTGTATTAGAAAATGATTTAAGTGAAGAAGATAACGATTATGAGCCATACGAGAAAGATCGATTGATATACGATCCAGAAAAAATCAATATTGTTACTAGAGAGCCAACAATCGAACAATTACTTAGACGAATTAATAAAGAAGAACTCGATCTAGCACCTGATTTTCAGCGTCATGCAAACGTATGGAAGGATGATGCCAAAAGTCGTTTGATCGAGTCTATTATTATTCGGATTCCATTACCAGCTTTCTATATAGATGCAACTGATGAAGATAGATGGCTGGTTGTAGATGGAATCCAAAGGTTATTTGCTTTAAAACAGTTTGTTAATGACAAAGAACTTAAGTTGAGCGGACTAGAATATCTTACTCATCTTGAGGGTAAAACATACAACGAGTTGGAGCGTAGATATCAGCGTCGTATAGAAGAGACACAAGTAACAGTTTATCTCATTGAAAAGGGGACACCTCCTGAAGTTAAATACAATATTTTTAAGCGAATTAATACAGGTGGTGAGCCTCTTTCTAATCAAGAATTACGTCATGCTTTAAACCCTGGCAAAGCCACAAAGTTATTAACTAAACTTGCTGTATCTCCAGAATTTAAGCAAGTTGTCAAGCTAGGTCAATCAAGAAAAATGCGTATGGAAGATCAAGAGTTTATTCTTGGTTTTCTAGCTTTCAAATTGACAAATTATAAACATTATAAAGATGGAACCAGGGACTTGTTTTTAACTCAAGCCTTGTCAAAGGCAAATAATTTATCAGAAATAGAATTGAATCAATTTGAAAACGTTTTTAAGAAAATTATGCTAGCAGCTTTCGATCTGTTTGGGGAAAAGGCTTTTCGCAAGATATCCGCAAAGAGTAGAAAACAACAACCAATAAATAAGTCGCTATTTGAAACATGGTCTGTTAGTTTAAGCAATCTAAGCGAACAGGAAATTGATTTATTGAAAGAACGAAAACAGGATCTACTCCACAGATTTATTTGCCATGTAGATAACGATGAATCCTTTTTTAAGTCTATATCTCAAGCCGCAGAAAAGGTTGAGTATAGATTTAGTATTATTGAAAAAATTATTAAAGAAGTACTATTATGATTACTTCGTTACGTTTAATCAACTTCAAGCCTTTTGAAAACCAGTTACTTGAATTTCGTCCTTTAACTTTACTGTCTGGACTTAATAGTAGTGGTAAATCATCTATTTTACAATCTTTATCGCTTCTCCGACAATCTTATCAACAAGATCTATTGTCAAAGACTGGTTTAGCTCTTAATGGCAACTTAGTTAACATTGGTACCGCTCAAGACGCTCTTTTTGAAGATGCAAAAGAAGACTTAATCGGTTTTGATATTGTTTGGGAAAATGGCATAAAGGGAATATGGCGTTTTAAGTATGACCAAGAATTAGACGTATTGAATCTTAATTCTGAACCTGTAGATCCTAAAGTGTATGTATCTAGCCTTTTTAGTAATAAATTTCATTATCTTCAAGCAGAAAGAATTGGTTCGCGCACGTCTTACAATATGTCTGAATTTTCAGTAATACAAATGAAAGAAATTGGAACAAAAGGTGAATATACGGCACACTTTCTTTCATTGAATGAGTATAAAAATATTCCTAATAGTAAACTTAGTCATCCTAATGTGAAGACATCGAAGCAAGCCTTTAGTGACCCAGAAACTAAATCCTATGATTTAATAGACCAAGTAGAAGCATGGATGGGAGAAATTAGCCCAGGTACGCGCTTTAAAGTAGCTCCGAAACCAGAGGTCGATTTAGTAAGTATGCAATATTCATATGGAGATAGTAAACCTTATCGCGCTACCAATGTTGGGTTTGGGATTAGCTACACATTACCAATTATTGTGGCTGTTTTATCATCGGAACCCGACACGTTAATTCTTCTAGAAAATCCAGAAGCTCATCTTCACCCAAAAGGACAGTCTAAGATCGGAGAGTTGTTGGCACTTGCTGCTAGTTGCGGCGTACAAATTGTAGTAGAAACACATAGCGATCATGTTTTAAACGGAATTCGTTTAGCCGTTCATGACGGTAAAATTAAACCTGAAGATGTTGGTTTGTATTACTTCCAGCGCGTGGAAAAAGAAGAACAACTTGTTACTGAAGTAATTTCACCACATATCAATCGTCATGGAAGAATCGATCGATGGCCTGATGGATTTTTTGATGAATGGGATAAAAATTTGGAGGCTTTATTAGAACCAGTAACAGAATAAATATGGATCTGGAAATAGTTTTTAATGAACTCTCTATTGAAATATTTGCTCAAGATATACCTACGGCAAAACAATGGATGTCGGAATTTATCAACACTATATTGGCTATAAAGCTTCCACCGGGTGGAAAAAGAAAACTTCGTACAAAAAACGATTTTAATTACTTATTACTCGCGCCAAGCTATACAGTAGTTCAATGGCGTAACGATCCCAATGTAGATTTAGAAACTAGACGTTTTCTCAGAACTCTTCAAGATAGAAACAATTCTCCAATACCAGATATTATCGATTTAGCTATTGAAGTCAATTATCATGGGAAACAAGCTATTGGTCTGTATTACGCTTCTATCTTAAAGTCTTTGGCAATAAGCTTCAAATCTTCTTCTCAATGGAATTGCAGTTTAATTGAATTGGAAATAACTGAGATCGATGATGACGAACAAATCATAACTAGAACTGAAATTGTCATTCATGCTAGCTGCATTAATCATATAGAAGAACATAAAGAAACGATTCGAGATCGCGTTAAATTTAAAATTGATGATGGCATAGATCTTTGGAAATGCAAGGAAGAATTATTTCCTAGTTTAGAATTTTGTGAAAATGTCTGCAAGCAGTTGCAAAGTATTGGCAGAGGCGAGCTAATACTACAGCAAATAATTAAGAAGTTATCCGAACTGGAAGAGGCTTGTAAAAGTTGGATAGATGGAGCTTTTAACTTAGATAATTTAGCTAGTAAAGCTTCACCGGAGAGCGAGACAAGACTTCAGCAGTTTCGAGAGCAGCTAACTTTTGTTTGTCCAGATGGGGAAAAACGCATATTTACGTTACACGTTCGCATAACTGGTGCAGGAGCTTGGCGGCTGCATTTTTGTACGGAATTAGGGCCGGGAAAGATAATTATCGGGTATGTCGGTCTGAAAATTCAGTAATATTGATGTCTCGCACAAGCTCTCGCTCTGAAAAATCAATCTTGATCGCCAGACAGTTCCAGCGATCGAGTAATACCAATTCTCAAAACTGAGCAGAGAAATCCGATCCCACAGATGCTTGCTACAGCAAGCATCTGTGCCAACTAAATCTCCAGCTACTTTTGCAAACTGGTATAATTCCAAACCTCAAGCCATAGCTGGTACGGGGATTGTCAGGTGAGGGTAGAGAGGGAAGCGATCGTGTAACGAAGTACCCACTGGCGACAATTTTGGGCCGCGGCTTCATCAGTAGGAGAGAGCAACCGATCGGCTATTTTGACTCGCCGATTCAGTCCGATCCCGATCGGGTGCGACAAGCATTCGCCTTCCTGAAGCCTCGATCGCCATCTCTAGGTAATCTGTCCCTCACAGAGGAAGATGTGAAATTCCTCAAAGGAATTGAAGCTAATCTAATTAATAAAGGCATTGTGCCGCCGTCGATCGAGATATAGCGCAGCGTATTCCTGCGCTATTGGCAGTCAATTCAACTTACCTTCTTTTCTCTCATCCTATAGGGTTTAATCTTCGCTCACTCGCCCACTCAATTACTTGTTTTCCCAAACTCTTGCCATCGAGTCTGTCAATTTCCCTCACGCCAGTCGGGCTGGTGACGTTAACTTCCGTCAGATAGCCACCGATGACATCAATGCCGACAAAATATAAGCCATCGGCTAGCAGTTTGGGTGCTAGTTGGTGGCAAATCTCATACTCTCGATCGGTAATTTCAGTCTCTACTACTCTGCCGCCGACTGCCATATTAGCCCGGAATTCATCTCCGGTTGGCAGTCGATTTAATGCCCCAATCGGTTGGCCGTCGAGCAGAATAATTCGCTTATCTCCATCTTTGGCCTCTGGTAAATACGCCTGAACCATAATTGGCATTCGACCCCGTTCGGTGCTGACTTCAATCAGAGAATTGAAATTGCGATCGCCAGCTTCTAGATATAAAATTCCTTCTCCAGCTTTCCCTCCTAATGGTTTGAGAATCGCTGCGCCACGCCGCTCGACAAACTCGCGGATAATGGACTTTTCTTGAGTGACGATAGTTTCGGGAATAGCTTCAGTAAACTGAAGGGCGTAGACTTTTTCGTTAGCCGATCGCAGTCCAGCGGGATGGTTGACTACTAGAGTTTTAGCCGGATCGATATAGTCGAGGATGTAAGTAGTGTAGAGATAGGGAACGTCTACTGGCGGATCGGTGCGCATGAAAACGGCATCCATCGCTTCCAGGGGTTGCAACGCGCGATCGCCTAATGTATACCAGGGTTTTGCCGTCACCCAACGTCCTGCGACTAATTGCACTGGGGTCAGGTGAACCCGTTCTAGAATTGCCCAAGCTCGATCGTTGACAATACTTAATTGATGAGATTGAGTTATCCAAACTTCATGTCCCAGCAGTTGGGCGGCTTCCATTAGAGCTACGCTGGTATCGTGAGTCGGGTCTAGTAGGTGAATGGGGTCGATGATAAAAGCAAATTTCATTTTATGCGTTCAACAGTACGTCCAACTTGCCCATGGCTTCTAATTCATAGAGGTCGTCGCAGCCACCTATATGCTCCTCGTCGATGAAAATTTGCGGCAACGAACGGCGACCGTTGGCTCGTTTGGCCATCTTAGCTCTTGCCTGTTCGTCCCCGTCTATCCCGTATTCAGTAAACTCTACGCCCTTATCTTCGAGCAAATGTTTCGCCCGGATGCAGAAGGGACACCTACTCCAGGTATAAATTTCTACTTTTGCCGCCATCACGCCCTCAAAGTTTTAGTAACATTTCTTAAATTGTGACATCCTCCAGACACCGACCCTATGAGGTACGGCGCTGGCTTCCCTTCCTCACAGAAGGGCTTTCCTGCTTCATCGGGGTCGACACGCAACCTTCCTCCACAGGCAGTATTACCGACTGTCCATCGGCTACAAAGAGAAGACCGCGTTGCATCACCACTTGAGCGGCCGCAACATCTCGGTCAGTTGTATATCCACATTCACTGCAATGATGCACCCGTTCACTGAGTTTCTTCTTCCCAGTATGCACCGCGCATTGGGGGCAAGTTTGGCTTGTCCCGTTGGGGTCAACTTTGGCAAAGTACCCCCCCCGCTTCCAGCAGACCCATTTGAGGATATCCAGGAAGCTACCCCATGCGGCATCCAGGCAATGCTTTGCCAACATCCCGCGACTGGTCATTTTGAGGTTCAAATCCTCAGCAAAAATCATTCCGGCACGATCGCAAAGCTTGTGGGCTATCTCAAAGTGAAACTCACGACGAACGTTGTGAATGTATTCATGCAGTTTGCGAATCTTGGCTTGAATCTTTCGGTAGTTAGCAGAACCCTTTTTCTTGTTTCTCAATTTACGTTGCAGCCATCGAAGCTTGCTTTGCAAATCCACGAAAAAGCGAGGGCGTTCTACCAGTTCCCCGGTCGATAGAGCCAAGAACTTTTCCAGCCCCAAATCAATCCCAATGGGTTCCCCTTGTGGCATTGGTTCAGGAACGGAAATATCGGCTTGCAAAATCAGTTGAGCGTACCATCCAGACGGCTTGAACACCACACGCACCTGTTTGACCTCAAACCCTTCAGGGATAGGTCGATGCAGGTTGATGGGCATAGCTCCAATTTTCGGCAGTTTGATTTCAAATCCATTGACCGGATTCGATTTGAACTGCGGAAAGACAAACGAGCGGTACTGACCAAACTTTTTGAATCGAGGGAAGCCAAATCCTCTCTCTTGCATGAACTTGAACGACTTATCGAGTCGCTTCAAAGCATCTTGCAAGACCTGAGAGTGAACTGCTTTCAGTTCTGGAATCTCCTCTTTCGCTTTGGTCAGCGCGTTTTGCTGTTTGTAGTAGTCTGGGTAGGGTACGTCAGCAAGGATGATATATTCCTGCCTGATGCTGCAAGCGTTGACCGGACATTTACGCGAATCGATCCAGTCCTTACGCTCTGCCAATGCGTAGTTATACACGCGACGGCATTGCTCCAGCCAGTCAAGCATTCGTGCTTCTTGGTCAAGGCTTGGATAGATTCGGTAGCTGTAGGTCAAGTTCAACATATCAATATTCTAACAGATTTGCATCTTCTGTTAGAGCCAGTAGATAGTATGTCGATTTTCGGGGCATCGAACCCCTCACTAGTTAAAATATCGAGGAGGTTGGGAGCCGATTGGCAGATAGGCGATCGAAAAGTCAATGTCGATGCTGTTAGTTCGATCGCCCCTATGGCTCTGACAGTGGCGGCAGGCGATCGCTGTTGGTAGCTTTTTGCCACGGGTCTAATGTTATACAGGAGAGAGATAGCATTTGAGGTTCTCTTTCCCTCTTACCCTCCCTTTATATGCAAATTTACTGTACCCGTCCTAGTTGCCCAAAACCAGCTAATTCTTTCGGCGATCTAGACGACACTTCCATTTTGAAGACAGTATCGCAAAAATATTGCATCTCTTGCGGGATGCCGCTGATTTTAGACGGTCGCTATTTACCGCTGCAATTGCTGCGCCGAGGAGGGTTTGGAGCAGCATTTTTAGCTTGCGATCGCCGCACTCCTACTTTTAGGCGGTGCGTTGTCAAACAGTTTCAACCCCATCCGAGTTTGAGTGCGGAGCAATTAGACACGGCCACGAGGTTATTCCATCGCGAAGCTGAAGTTCTGGAAGATTTGGGCAATCATCCCAAAATTCCGCAATTTTTTGCCTTTTTAGAATTCACCGCTCCCCCTTGGAATGCCCCACTCCCCCAGAAGTTTTTTTACTTAGTACAAGAATATATTGACGGTCGCAATTTACAGCAAGAAGTAGAGGAAAAAGGCCCGCTATCTGAAGCTGAAACCGTCAAAGTGCTCAAAGAAGTGCTGGAAATCCTAGAGTTCGTTCACAATCGCGGCTCGATCCATCGGGATATCAAACCATCTAACATCATGCGCGATCGCGATGGTTCTCTCTACCTGATAGATTTTGGGGCTGTCAAGCAAGTGACGATTACGGGTTCTGGCAATCCGAGTGCGAGTACCGTTCAGCCGTTTCAAAGTTTAACGGGGATTTTCACCCCAGAATACGCGCCCCCAGAACAAAGGCAGTGTCGAGCCGTTTTTCCTTCTTCAGATCTCTATGCTTTGGCAGTGACGTGCGTGCATTTACTGACGGGCAAGCCGCCCCAATATCTTTTCGATACCTATGCCAATCGGTGGAACTGGCGATCGGAAGCTCAAGTTAACGATCGCTTGGCTAATATTTTAGACCGAATGCTGTTAGAAAATCCCCACGAGCGGTTTATCTCAGCGCGAGAAGTTCTAGAAACTCTAGCGGCATCATCTTTAGCTTCTTTACCGCCTCAGCCCAACTCTTTCGGTCAACAAACCGCCACCAAATTACCCTTGCCTCGTAAAAAGATCTTAGCTGGCATCGTCGGTGCTGGAGTGTTAGCTTTAGGGATTTTGGGAACGGTTGTGGGGTTGCGATCGTGCCAAACTGGTGTCGATCCGATCGCCGATCGCGTCAGTGTTGGCGATCGCGTTTTAATTGAAAACGAAAATCCCAATCAGACTGAAGAATTCACCAATTTAAAAGCAGCAGGAATTCAATCGTTTAAGCAAGGAAACTTCCCCGAAGCTGTCAAGCAATTCGAGCTAGCACTTCAGAAGAATCCTAATGCCCCTGAAACTCGCATTTATTTAAATAACGCCAAAATTGGGAACGACAAAGCCTATGTCATTGCTGCTACCGTTCCGATTACTCCAGACTCTAATTATAGAGCCTTAGAAATGCTGAGGGGATTCGCTCAAGCTCAAACGGAAGTTAACGATGGAGGAGGAATTAACAATCTCAAGTTGAAATTAGAAATTATTGACGACGATGACGATCCTAAAACTGCCGAACGAATTGCCAACCAATTAGTTAAAAGATCGGAAATTTTGGCGGTTATCGGTCACAATAGTAGTCCTGTAAGTATGGCAGCGGCTAAAATATATAATGCGGAAAAAATGGTATTCATTACCCCCATAAGCATCACCAACCAGCTTACTGCTGCCGATCGCCCCTACATTTTTAGAACTAATATTAAAGGCGAACTCGCCGCCCAGCAGTTAGCTTCTTATATGCTCAATAACTTTCAAAGGAAAAAAGCTGCGATTTTCTTTGTTAGAGGCATTCCTTATAGCGAAGATTTGAGAGCGCAATTTGCTAATAAGCTAGCTTCTCAAGGAGGTGAAGTGGTAGATTCGATCGATCTCTCATCAACTAACTTTAGCCCCGATCGCAGCTTGCAGACAGTTAGCGATAAAGGTGCAGAAGTAGTCGTTTTATTCCCCACCTATAAATATCGAGGTCAAGCTTGGAACGTTCTGCAAGTCAAACAGGATAAGTACCCTCAACTAAACGCACTAGGCGATATTGCCACTTTATATAGCTTCGATACTTTACAAAACGCTCGCAGTGCAGCGGTAGGGATGGTGTTAGTTGTTTCTTGGCATATCGCCGATCCTGTCAGTGCTTCCAACTTTTCGATCGATTCTAAAAATCTTTGGGGTGCGCCAGTTAATTGGGCTACTGCTACTTCTTACAACGGAATGCAGGCTTTAACTGATGCCATCAAACGCGATAGCAATCCCACCCGCGAAAGTGTGAAAGATGCCCTGATTGCAGGAAGTTTTAACGGCACGTCTGGAAATTTTCAATTTTTTAATGGCGAATCGACAGAAAAATCTACTTTAGTCCAAGTTTGTAAAACCCCTCCCGATTATCCGTTTTCTTCTAATACTGGTTACGATTTTGTCCCTGTTGGATCGATAGGAGCACCAGCCAATTGTTTGGGTTTCCAGCAGCCAATTCGTCAATAGGGAACCTTTTAGAAGTAGTTTCATCATTTAGACTTTAGCCAACCTGCCTTCTTACTGACTAGATATTGCGATCGATGCAAGTTTTACGTTCTCGAAACAGTCAATTGTTTTTTGGAGGGCAAGGGATCTCTCTAATTGGCACTTGGATGACTCATACTACGACGCTCTGGTTAGTATATCAACTAACTGGGTCGCCGTTCTTTCTGGGTTTGGTCGGATTTACCGATCGAATTCCCAGCTTTTTTTTGGCTCCGATTACTGGAGTATTAGTAGAACGATGGAATCGACATCGAATTTTATTAATAACGCAAACTTTAGCGATGGTTCACGCTTTCACTTTAGCTGTTTTAACTTTAAGCGAAACTATTAATATTAGCTACATTCTAGTCTTGAGTTTATTTATTGGAGTAGTCAATGCTTTTGATATCACGGCCAGACAAGTTTTTATTGCTGAAGTTGTCGAACGCCGAGAAAATTTAAGTCAGGCGATCGGTCTGAATGCTTCCATTATCAGTTCGGCGCGTTTGCTCGGTCCTGCGATCGCTGGGATTTTAATTGGTATATTTAATTCAGGTTTATGTTTCGCGATCGATGGCATCAGTTATATAGCAGTAATTGTCGCTTTACTAGCTATAAAGATCGAACGCAAGCCCATTACGAAAATCTCTACTAATGCCTGGAAAAGTTTTCAAGAAGGATTGACATATGCTTTTATCAATCCGCCAATTCGCTCGATTTTGCTATTGCTAGCCTTGGTTAGTTTTCTGGGAACGCCATATATCTCTTTAGCGCCAATCTTTGCCCAGGAAATTATGCACGGCAACTCAAAAACCATGGGCTTTTTGCTGGCATTTTCTGGTGTAGGCTCCTTGATTGGTAGCATTTATTTAAGTCGGCAAAAATCTCTGATTAAGTTAGAAAAATTTTGGAAGTATTCAACTGTATTTGTAGGCATGGGGTTGATTGGATTTTCTCAATCTCAACACCTGTGGCTGTCTTTCTTAATGACATTTATTATTGGCTTTTGCTTAGTGATTCAAGTAGCTACTAGTAATGCCCTTTTACACGCAATTGTAGACGACGATAAGCGAGGTCGGATTATGAGTTTATTTACCCTAGCTTATATAGGGATAGCGCCTTTTGGGAATTTATTTATTGGCGAAGCAGCGATGAAATTAGGCGCTCCATCTACTTTAACAATTAATGGGTTATTTTGTATTTTAGGAGTCTTTATCGTCAGGAAACAAATGGGACACCTGGGATTATTTAAAGATCGCAAGCGATGAGAAAACAATTATCAATTCGCAGTTCGCAATTCGCAATTAAAATACCAGAAATCTCATCGAACAGCATATACAATTTAAGTGCTAAGACAATTTTTCGCCCTTATCTAACCAGAACCCGCAGCTATGCCCTCCCCTTTCCCTGGCATGAATCCCTATCTGGAAAGTAACGAACTCTAACCAGAAGTTCATCACTGGATGATTGCATTGCTTGCCAGGTTTCTGGTTGCTCGACTGCGGCCTAAATGCCGCGTGGCGATCGAACATCAAATCTACAAAACGATCGATCGCGATGCCATTTTAGTAGGCATTCCCGATGTCACCGTAGTGCGATCGGGGTAAACCATGCCGACAGTCCAGTGGGGCATTCCTGAGAGCGCCTACCGGATCTTGGTAAGTCGAGCGAATCGCCGACTCAGTGCCGATCTCTACACATTTAGCAGAGGAACTTTGACTCTAGCTTTCCTTCTTGCTCTGACCCTCTCCTCTCCTAATTCTAGGCGAGGGGAGACAAGCTCTAGATTTCAATTCAATCTTCCTTTTTTCCTCTTGCTCCCTCTCCTGGGGGAGAGGGCTGGGGTGAGGGCAAACCAGGCTTTGCTAAGCAGATTTCGGCTCGATTGCCACACTCTTACCTATTTCTGCCGAACGTTGGGCGGCATATGCGACTTTGAGCGCGTACAAACTGGCATGAGGAGTCACGTACAGGGGTGCGCCTGTAATTAAATGGTCTAGTACCATACCAGTGTCTTTAGCAAACAAACCCCGACGCGGGCCGACTTCGATCGCTTGGGTTCCTTCGGCATTAATTAAACTTCCTGCTTGTCCGTCAAAAACGAGCGTTCCTCGATCGCCGCCAACTTCAAACACGTTTGCACTTTGCCAGAAAGTTTCCCCTTTACCATAGGTTACAGAAGCGATCGCCCCAGTTTTAAAGCGCAATTGAGCCGCGCACAGACAAGCAGTATAGAACTGCGATTGACAGTTGTGGAAATGCGCTTGGCAGCTTACAGTCTCGACTGCACCAAACAAATCTGTAAAGCGACTCAAGCGGGAAATCGCCCCCACGAAAGGAAAGCCAAATAATTCCTGATGGTAAGTCCACTTGCGCGGCGCGGGGTGCTGCGGGTTAATGGTGCGATACTGGGCGTAAAATACCTGCCCGATCGCTGGTAAGTATTGCCGCAAAGCTTGGTGCAACCCTCCCAACAGTTCGATATGCTCGACGTGCAGCATTTTCCCCTTAGCTGCGGCTAACGCTAAAATTTCCTCTGCCTCTCGCACGTTCATCGCTAGGGGTTCTTCGACTACTACGTGTTTATCAGCTTCTAGGGCCGCCCGCGCGATCGCTCCATGATCTCGGTTGACTGTAGATACAATTACTAAATCTAGATCCTGACGCGCTACTAGTTCTTGCCAAGAATCGATCGCCTCGATCTGGAACTTTTGACCGAATTCGGCTGTAGTGCTGGAAGTATGACCTGAAACTGCCACTAATAGGGCGCGATCGTCAGCTTGCAAGGTTTCTGCCCTCACTTTGGCTGCATATCCAGTTCCTACGAATCCGATTTTTACTGGTAGATTGAGATTATAGCTTGACAAATCGAACATTTTATAATTTTTTTTAATGCAAACAATAACAAATCCCAATGACAGAACGATTTTGCTAGGAATACAAAGTCTGCCGTGTTTTCCTCACCATATAAGTATAAGTAATCGAGATTAAATAACAAAATTTGATTACGAATACCGTTCGACCCGACTGTCAATTTGCTGTCAATAGCAGTTCCTTTTCCCTTAGTATCAGAAGATGAAACCAACATCAAACCGAACACCTTCGGTAATCCGAAGGTTTGAAGTTGAGTTTAGGAAAACTTATACTGCCGTTTTCAATTAATAGAGAGGACTTCTGCATGGCAACTTACAAGGTGACGTTGAAGAACGACGCTGAAGGGTTGAACACTACAATCGATGTAGCTGATGACGTATACATTCTCGACGCTGCTGAAGAACAAGGTATCGACCTCCCATATTCCTGCCGCGCTGGTGCTTGCTCTACTTGTGCTGGCAAACTAGTATCTGGTGAAATCGATCAATCCGATCAGTCTTTCTTAGATGACGATCAGATTGAAGCTGGCTACGTTCTGACTTGTGTGGCTTATCCCAAATCTAACTGCACTATCATGACCCACCAAGAAGAAGAACTCTACTAAGCACGACTGTCGCCCTTAACTAGATCTGATGAAAGCCTTGGATTTCCGAGGCTTTCATTTATTTTGTCCGTATTATTGCAAGATGAAGTCATAACGAGTATGATTAATGTATGAAGCGATCGAGATTTGTAGGGTATGGGGCATAGGGCATAGTGCATGGGGCATAGTGCATAGATTATTCTTCGTCTCCTCCCTCTCCTCATTCCCCCAGGTAAAAATTATGTTGTCCGCCTAGTTAGGGAGCAATAATATGGTTAAAGTCCAAGAAATTCCGTTGCAGCAGATTCACCGTCCCCTACCGAGACAAAACGATCCGGCTAAAGTAGCAGCCCTAATGGAGTCAATTCGCGAAATCGGGCAGCAAGAACCCATAGACGTGCTAGAAGTTGAGGGAAAATATTACGGCTTTTCTGGCTGCCATCGCTTTGAAGCTTGCCAGCACCTCGGTAAAGAAACCATTCTTTGTCGCGTCCGGCGGGCAACTCCCTCAGTTTTGCAAATGCACTTGGCTTAACTCGTTCGCGATTCATGGTTTATATTTCATAGCAACGATCCACAGAGGAAAACATGATGAGTAATAACAACAACCACAAACCACGTTTATACCCAACTAGTATCGATCTGCCTGCCAGCACTAGAGAGCAGGTAATCGAGGTACTGAGTCTGACGCTAGCAAGTACCTTAGACCTAAAAACTCAGGTCAAGCAAGCCCACTGGAATGTCAAAGGCATGGACTTCTACCAGTTGCACGAAATGTTTGACGAAATAGCTGGGGAATTAGAAGAATATATCGATATGTTCGCCGAACGGATTACTGCCCTGGGCGGATTGGCGATGGGAACCGCTCGGATCGCCGCGAAAGATTCAATTTTGCCAGAGTATCCTTTTGATATCTTAGAAGGCAAAGAACACGTCAAAGCTTTAGCCGATCGCTTTGCCCCCTATGCCAAATTGTTACGCGACGGCATTGCTAAAACCGACGCTCTGGGCGACGCTGATACCGCCGACCTCTATACCGAAGTTTCTCGGACGATCGATAAGAGGTTGTGGTTCTTAGAAGCACACCTGCAAGCATCGATAGTGGCTGCTAAGGAACCAGCGAAGATAGCTTAAGAGGCATTATGGTTGGGTTTGTTGGGTTTTCTACCGTCAACCCAACCTACAGTTATTGCACTGTTTTAATTGCAAATTGCAAATTGCGAATTGACAATTGCTTTGGTCATCGCTTATGAGTCAAGACTACACCTACCAGTTGCGTCAATTGATGCAGCGGGTGGGTGTTTCTACATTTAAACAGCTAAGTCACCAAGCTGGTGTTTCCCTATCCCAAATTAGGCGGCTGCGGCAGGGGCTAGTTCTTGAGATGCCAGCAAAGGTACTCCTTCAGCTTAGTCGATCGCTGCAAATTTCTCTCACTGAGTTATTGACAACTTTCGGCGAGGTTAATCTCTCAGATCGAAGCTCGATCGACCAAAAGAATTCAGAATTAACTCCTAACTCTACAATCCAAACTCTTCAGCAGGAGTATCAGAGATTGCAAGTGCAGTTGGAACGACAGCGAGAGTCTTTAAACCAAGAATTTCAACAGGCCAGCCTGCAAGTTTTAGAATCGTGGATGTTGCAATGGCCTACAGTTGCCCATGCGGTAGAGCAGAATCCTGACTTACCTGCTGTCAAATTGCTGAAGTTAGTACGGCCGATCGAACAGCTTTTGCAACAATGGGGAGTAGAAGCGATCGCTCCTGTTGGCTCAAATATTCCTTACGATCCGCAACTACACCAACTGATGTCAGGAACAGCCCAACCGGGAGAGACAGTTCAAGTGCGGTACGCTGGTTATCGTCAAGGAGACAAACTTTTATATCGCGCTAAAGTTAGCCCAGTAATATAATTGCTGCCAATTGTGGGGTGGAGGATAGAACAGGCAAGATGCCTATTCCACAAGAAAATATCCAATTATTTTTTAACTTTTATCGAGGAAATGGGGTATAAGATCTCCCTTTGGAGGGGGCATAAATTCCCGTTATAAAAACAACTTCTGACTTCTGACTTCTGACTTCGTTAAGTCGGTTTAGTAGCAGAAAAAATTTGATAAATCCAGCCAACATTTTCAGTTAATTGTAGCTGAAATCCAATTTTAGCGAGCCAATCTGCTAAATTTTCTCTAACGTATACTTCAGTGTAAGGTTCGCGGAATAACTTAGCCAGCCAAAGCATTTTTCTTAATTTTGCTTGATGCCCGTCAACAATAATCAGTTGTCCTTGGGGTTTGAGCAATCGAAAGACTTCTTTTAATACCGACTGAGAAACGATCGCAGGCATTTCGTGAAACAGCATGGCGATCGTAATTAAATCGAAAGTACAAGAATCAAACTGAGAATCTTCGGCTAGTTGGTGAAACCATTTAATATTTAAATCTTGTTGTCGTGCCTTATAGTTGGCTGCGACTAACATATAGGGAGATAAATCTAAACCGATAACCAGCGATCGCGGAAAGTTCTTTTTCAGTAAAATTGTAGTCGAACCAGTTCCACAGCCGACATCTAAGATAGAAAGAGGATGACCTTGAATGGTGTCGATAACTTTTTTCCGTAAGTTACTTTCGCTAGGAAGGGTAGCTAATGCCGTCACTAAATCGTAAGTAATCGGTGCGATCGAATTGAGATAACCTCCTGGTATGCCATGAATATTAACTTCTGTGTAATAACTAGGATAAACTACAGAAGAATTTCTAAATTCTTGAATTGCGGCTTCCCAGTTTAAGGTAGAATAATAGTCCAATTTTTTTGGAGAAATCAGATAGCTGAGAGTTTTCTTTACCAGAGAGTGTTGCCAGCTATTGGTATTCATATTCCCCTGTAAAAATCGAAGTAGATACAAACAGCTTGTAGGTTGAGTTGAACGTAGTGAAACCCAACAGTCCATGAGTGTTGAGTTTCTGTTTAGCATGACGATCGAGTTGTCTGGAAACCTTCCGAAGAAATTACTTATCTCCTATAATGTTATTTCTGTTTGCCTTTGGATATCTTGATTTCCCTCGATCGCCTGCATCAAATATATCGCCAGCCCATCACCTCTTTGGTGTTTGAGGCCCAAACAGTGCATCGGCAACACCATCAGCCCGATGCCGTCCAATTGTGTACTTTAGCCAACATCAAATCCGGTCGCTGCCCCGAAGATTGTAAATACTGCGCTCAAAGTGCCCGTTACGACACAGATATTGAAGAATATCCCCTACTGCCTTTAGAAACGGTAATCGCCCAAGCTAAAGCTGCCAAAGCTAGCGGCGCTACCCGCTTTTGTATGGGCGCTGCTTGGAGGCAAGTACCAGACGGACCGCAATTCGATCGGGTCTTAGAAATGGTAGAAGCCGTAGTCGATCTGGGGATGGAAGCTTGCGTCACCTTGGGAATGTTGCGTCCCGAACAGGCCCGACGGCTGGCCGCTGCTGGATTGACCGCCTACAACCACAATATCGACACCTCAGAGGAGTTTTACCCAGAAATTATTACTACCCGCACCTATCGAGATCGCTTGACTACGATCGAAACCGTAGCTGCTGCGGGAATTCAAGTTTGTTCTGGAGTAATTTTGGGGCTGGGAGAAACAGAAGACGATCGCATCGAGGCCATTCACACCTTAGCCAACCTCGATCCCCAACCGACTTCCGTACCTATTAACGCTCTCGCACCGATCGAGGGTACGCCTTTAGGCGATCGTCCAGTTATAGATCCGCTAATAATAGTTAGAGCGATCGCTACTGCTAGAATCGTGCTACCAAAGGCTGTAATTCGTCTATCCGCAGGCCGGCGAGCCATGAGTTTAGCCGAGCAGTCCCTTTGCTTTTTGGCTGGCGCGAATTCCATTTTTACTGGCGATAAGTTACTCACCACTGCCAATCAAACTCTAGATGCCGATAGCGAAATGTTCGATCGATTGGGACTGACAGCTTGGGGAAGGTAGGAGATGGGGAGATGGGGAGATGGGGAGATGGGGAGATGGGGAGATGGGGAGACAGCGAACAGATGGAGAGTTAAAGATGGTAACAATTGTCGTAGTTCTCAATTTCTCGATCGCGCTTATATGTTTGGCTATGGCTTGGCAAATGGGTAAAGTACGAAAGCAATTGGCTCGTGTCACCAAAGCCTTAATTCTTGCCGAACGAAATACTCATAACGTTCTGCATCCGGCTCCCCATATCATTCTTAAGGGACAAAAAGGCGCTAATTGGCTGACGAATCAATACCAGCAACGCCCCGCGATTTTCCAAGCTATCGAGAGAATTTTGCTTGGGTTGACTGTTGCCCAAAAAATTCGGCAGTCGAAATGGCCCCAGACTAAACTCAGAAAAAACTTTTTTTAAGCCAGTTATCGGATTTGGGATTAACCCCACAGACTGCCTACAATTGGAATTGAAGAGAAGAAATTAGAAGATGTCAAAAAAAGGTGATAGCTCGTTTATTGGTGGACTGTTGCTGGGCGCGGCGATGGGGACGATCGCTGGGCTACTGGCGGCTCCGCGAGCGGGGCGAGAAACCAGGCAACTGTTAAAAAAATCTGCCGAAGCTCTACCGGAACTAGCCGAAGATCTATCGAGTAGCGTCCAAATTCAAGCCGAACGGCTCTCGGCTTCGGCTATCCAAAAGTGGGAGCAAACCCTTAACCGCTTGCAAGATGCGATCGCTGCTGGCATGGAAGCCACCCAGCAAGAACGCCAAGTGCTAAAAAATGGTAAAGCTCAAACTCCTAGCGAATCGCGTCCTGGAGTTTCAGATTATCGGAATTAAGCGAAAATGAGAGAGCATAGGCGATGACCGAAACAATTGGCAATTCGTAATTCGCAATTCGCAATTGAAGAACGTGACAAGCCCCTAATATCGTTTCTCTTGAATTTTGCTACAGATGTCAAGCAGGAGAGGCAGGGGGATTATGGGAGCAGGGGGAGAGATTTGTAGTAATGATGCCAGGTAATCGATCTAAATCCATTTATGGAAAAAAACAACTGCGAAGCCTCGATTTCAGAGCCAACAACTTCAGTTGTGGGGTATTAATTGCCAACTGCGAATTGAAAATTGCGAATTGGTATGACCTGCTATAGGCGCAAGAGTAGTGAACGAACCTATTTTTTGGTTGGGATTGTCGATTTTACTGGTAGCAGTTAGTTTAACTGCTCTGTTGGTGGCAGCATTGCCAGCGTTGCAAGAATTAGCTCGTGCGGCTCGCAGCGCCGAAAAGTTATTCGATACTCTCAATCGCGAATTGCCTTCCACTTTAGAGGCGATCCGGTTGACGGGCATGGAAATCAGCGACTTGACCGATGAAGTTAATGAAGGGGTCAAAAGTGCCTCTCAAGTCGTCAAACAAGTCGATCGCAGCGTCAGCGGCGCTAAGAAGCAGGCTCAAAAAGCCCAGGTAACGACTCGCAGCCTATTTGCTGGAGTGCGAGCGGCGTGGCAAACTTGGAAGCGACCGAATTCCGGACGACGCGATCGCCTGCCGCCTAGCAGAAACGCCTTAGAAGTTCGTCACAGCCGAGTTCCAGCCTCAGAGCTAGGGGTTCCTCAAAACGACGAGATTTCTATCGATTCTCCGCCAGAAACGCTGCGCGATCGACAATTAAGAAGCGATCGATCGTCTTTTTACGCCAACAGTTCCTCTAACTCCTCCCAGCACTATGAAGATGACGAGGATTTAGATTATTCAGAAGATAATTACTCCCCATCGACTCTCGAAGATCGATAAAATAGTCGATCGCCCAACATAGGAGAGGGCAAGAGGGGACGTGGAGAATTAATCTATGCCCCATGCCCTATGCCCCATGCCCAAAATTCATAATTCTCGATGATTTATCAACCCTCTCGCCCTGAAATTCCTCCTTGTACTTGGAATCGCCCGATCGGTTTAGGTTGGGAGCGGCCATACACCGTTCGTTACGCTAGTAATCTCGACGATGGCCCTTGGCACGGGATGCCATTAGGTGGCTTTGGGGCTGGCTGTATCGGTCGTTCCTCGCGAGGCGATTTCAACCTTTGGCACGTCGATGGTGGAGAACATATCTTTAAAAGTCTGCCTGCTTGTCAATTCAGCGTCTTCGAGCAAGCTGGTGATTCGTCTCCTCAAGCCTACGCTTTATCTACCGCACCGCCAGAGGATGGTACGCTCTCTAGTTGGCAATGGTATCCAGCAGAAGTCAGAAGTCAGAAGTCAGAAGTCAGAAGTCAGACTGGGACGTATCACGCGCTTTACCCCCGCAGTTGGTTTGTTTATGAAGGGGTATTTCAAGCAGAGTTGACTTGCGAGCAGTTTTCGCCGATTTGGGCGGGGAATTACCAAGAAAGCAGCTATCCCGTGGCCATGTTTGAGTGGACGGCTCACAATCCCACCGATGCACCGATTACTCTCAGTATCATGCTGACTTGGCAAAATAGCGTCGGTTGGTTTACCAATGCGATTAAAACTCCCCAGGTAAAAGTCAGAGACGATGGCAGTCCGGTTTACGAGTACCAGCCCCGGTGGGGAGATAGTACGGGTAATTTCAATCAGTGGATCGTCGATTACCACCGAGTCGGCTGCTTGCTCGATCGCGTCAGGTTGGGCGATGAAGTCAAAGAGGGCGAAGGACAGTGGGCGATCGCCACTGCGGCCAATCCCAGCTTAGAAGTCTTTTATCACGCTCGCTGGAATCCTGCCGGAGACGGCGCGGAGGTTTGGGATTGCTTTGCTGCCGATGGTTCCTTGCCCGACAAACAAGACGAAACCCCAGCCGATCCTGGGGAACAAATTGCCATCGCGATCGCCATTCGCTTTACTATCCGTCCGGGTAAAACGCGCAAAATTCCGTTTATTTTAGCTTGGGACTTTCCGATAACTGAATTTGCCCCCGATATTAATTACTATCGCCGCTACACCGACTTTTTCGGGCGTACTGGGAATAATGCCTGGTCGATCGTCCGCACGGCGCTCAAACACGACGAACTGTGGCAAGAGCAGATTCAAGCGTGGCAGCAGCCCATTTTACAGCGATCGGATTTGCCCGATTGGTTCAAAATGGCGCTGTTTAACGAGCTATACGTGCTCACCGATGGCGGTACTCTGTGGACGGCGGCTTCGGAACTCGATCCGGTGGGGCAATTTGCCGTCTTAGAGTGCTTGGATTATCGCTGGTATGAAAGTTTGGATGTCAGGCTGTATGGTTCTTTTGCGCTGCTAATGCTGTGGCCGAAACTGGAAAAAGCTGTATTGCAGGCTTACGCGCGGGCGATTCCCACGGGCGACGATACTCCTCGAATTATCGGTTATAACAAAGCCCCCGCTATCCGCAAAGCGCAAGATGCTACCCCTCACGATTTGGGCGCACCGAACGAGCATCCGTGGGAAAAGACGAATTACACTAGCTACCAAGATTGCAACTTGTGGAAAGACTTGCCCTGCGATTTTGTCTTGCAAGTCTACCGCGATTACTTGATGACGGGCAGCAACGATCTGGAGTTTTTAACGGAATGCTGGCCTGCTATTGTCAAAACTCTGGCTTATCTCAAGACTTTCGATCTAGATAACGATGGCATTCCCGAAAATTCTGGCGCACCCGATCAAACATTTGACGACTGGCAACTCGAAGGCGTAAGTGCTTATTGCGGCGGGTTGTGGATAGCAGCGTTAGAAGCAGCGATCGCGATCGGTCAAATCTTAATCGATAATGATGAAAGTGTCGAAGTAGACGACATTAAAACTGCGATCGCTACTTATCAAAGTTGGCTCGAACCAGCGCGAGAAATCTATCAAAATAAACTTTGGAACGGGCAATACTATAAACTCGACAGCGCCAGCGGCTCGGATATCGTCATGGCAGATCAACTATGCGGTCAGTTTTACGCCCGACTGTTAGAATTACCCGATATCGTTCCCGAAGAATGCACTAAATCGGCTCTAAAAACGATCTACGAAGCTTGTTTTATTAAGTTCAATTCCAGAAGCGATCGCTCTGCTATTGGTGTAGCTAACGGCGTTAAATCCGATGGGTTGCCAGCCAATCCCGATGCCACTCATCCATTAGAAGTTTGGACGGGAATTAACTTTGGCATAGCAGCTTTTCTATTACAAATGGGAATGAAGGAGGAAGCATTAGAAATAACTGAAGCTGTAGTGCAACAAATTTACAACAACGGCTTACAATTTCGCACGCCAGAAGCTATTACTGCTGCTGGAACTTTCCGGGCTAGCCACTACTTGCGAGCCATGGCAATTTGGGCAATTTACCAAAGAATGTTGGATTTCAGTATCTAAAGCGATCGTACGATCTTATATTAAATCCGGTTATTAAAAGCATGAATCATACCCTCACCCCCAACCCCTCTCCCGCGGGAGAGGGGTGCCCGTCAGGGCGGGGTGAGGGGAAACCGACTTTTGCTAAGAGGATTTGATATTATTTGTAATTATAACTCCGAGCGCGATCGGCTAAAGTGCCTCGATCGCGCCCTCCCTCCTGCAATCAATCGCCATAAATTTCTGCCGGATATACGCTTGCTGATTTCTATAATATAGTCGTTGCCACTGCTGTTTATCTAGGCTGACTAATCTCAATCTTTGGCTCAGATTCATGGTTTTCTTCTTCTCTTTTCAGTCATTTTACCTTTTTCTATACTCTTTTGGCGGGCAGGGAGTATTACTTGTTACTTATTACTTGTTACTTATTACTTATTACTCAATCTTGTTGGCTAGCAAACAGATAGGCTCCCCAAAAGGCTAGAGCGATCGCGACTACTAACAATACCGCTACTGACTGCCAAGGAAAGGGCGCTTGCGGTAAGTAAGCAATAGATCTCAGGCCGATGCTGGTATAAGTTAAAGGCAACAGGTAGACGATCGTTTTGAGAGCTACTGGCAGGTTAGCGGGATCGAAAAAGGTAGCGCCAAGAAAAGACATCGGGACGATCAAAAAGTTGTTGTAAATGCCAACACCTTCAAGCGATCGCACGCTCAAGCCGACAATTACTCCCAAACCAGCAAAAACGGCACAATTGAGCACCAGCAGCAGCAAAAAACCGGGATGGAGAAAACTGCCTATTTTGCCTGTAAATAAGATCGCCACCAAAATCACCGCCGCCGATGTCATCAATCCCCGCACTACTCCAGAGAGCATCTTGCCTAAATACAGAGCCAGAGGGTGCAAAGGTAGCAACAACATCTCTTCAAAAGTTTTACTAAACAAGCGATCGCCGCAAATCGAAAAAGTCGTACCCCCAAAGCTAATTACCATGGAAGATAACCCCACCATTCCCGGCAAAATGAATTCCAGGTAATTGCTGTAGCTGCCACTAATTCCGGCTCCTGGCTTAATCGAGCTACCCAAGCCCAAGCCAAAAGCTAAAATGTAGATTAAAGGAGAAACCAGCCCAGAAGCGGCAATTTGCCAAATCCGAGCGCGTAGTTCTAACCAATCTCCCCAAAATACGGTAAGAATGTCAGCAAAGAGAGTTTGTAACTGCAAGCTGTTGATGGTTTTATTCACAGGATCGATGATATATAGCTATTCTTATGGGCCCTGTCAAATGACGCTCTCTTTGGGCATACTAGAAGAGGACGGCAGCGATTGCAACTTCTAAATCGATTCTAACTGGCAAATATGAGACGCAAAAACAGGTACTCCGACCCTAGAGACACCAGAGCATCTTCGGCTCCCCCCAAATCATCTCCCTTTAACTACGCTTCCCTATTCATTGTCGCTGCTGCCTTGGTGATTGGGATTGGATTTGGGATGTTTTTTAGTTCGGTTGCCACTAGCAGCCCCGAAAACGTGGCTTCCCGCGATGCGATCGATCGCGCCGCCCCCAACCCAGAACTTTGCGTTCAGTTTGGCGCTAGTGCGATGGTGATGGATGCCCGCCTATTCGTGACGCTCAACCCGTTTAACGTCTATATTTCTCAACCCCAAATGCGTCCCGGTTGCGTGCTGCGCAGCAATAACTGGTCGATTTTAGAGCAAAGGAAACTGGTAAATAACGACCAAGTACGCGAGTGCAAGCAGCGGATGAATACTTTCGGCTACACGGGGACTTTGGAGGATAAACCAGAGATTAATTGCATTTATCAAAACCAAGCCGCCCAAAACTTCTTCTTGAACCAATCAGGCGTGGCCCCAGAAACCAATCAGTTCTAAAGTTAATTTTGGTTGACAACTTCTACTAGCGTGTTTCACCTAAAGCGGTGCGTTACGACGGATCGTTTAATTTCGGTCAAAGCAAAGGTTATCGCCGTCTAACGCACCCTACCTAATGCTAAAGCAGCGGGCAAAATCACTGACGATGGTATCAAGCAATATCTGGAGGGATATTTCTTGAAGGCGATCGCTGCTGTTGGATTTGGATCTCGATTAAATGTTGCAAGTCTTGGCGGCGGATTTCTGTACCGGATACTAGGTTGCCAGGGCGATCGAACGCGATTAAGCTATCGACAGTATTCATCGCTAGCAGCTGAAACAAAATATGAACGATCGGCACCTGGAAGCCAACAATTTTCCCAGACGGCGATCGCTGAAACTTGATGGCATCTTTGAGAGTGGCAAAGGCATAAACCACATTCTTTTCCACTTCTGGTTGCTGCCGATTGCTCAGAGTCGTGACTACCCAATCTCGATCTAGAGTTTGCAGGACGTAATAATCGGTCTGTCGCATCCTACCAGCCAAGAGCTTGAGTACGGGTGCGATCGCTGCTACCCCTTGGGGTGTGACACCATCTTGAGGTGCTTGCTCGATTAGTTCTCGAATTTGTTGGTCTAGATCCATGTCCGATCGGGATTGGTGTTTGCGGTTACGAGATTTGATAACACCATTGTAAAAAACAATCTGTTCCTTAGCCATTAACAACAACACCCCTAGAGCGCTCTAGGGGTGATATTTAATGTAACTGTTACACATGGAAATGTTGTCAATAGTTGCTATTAAATTCAACATTAACCAACAACTAACTGTTAGCCAGTACCGACCTTAGTGGCGGACGAACTTACAAACTTTTCTGACAACGTAGTGGGGACGGATGTAGCGTCCGTGTCTGTAGTGACCTTTAACGTAGAAGCGTTTGAAGAAACACTTTTTCTTTTTAACTTTAAAGGTCTTAGCCGTGTGGCTGCTGCTATCGAACGATTGGATATCACCTGCTTTAGCAGGATTGGCAAAGCTCAAACTGAGAGTAGTTGCCGCTACACTAATCCCTAAAAAAATAGGAGTTAATTTCATGTCAAAATCTCCTTAACTAATTTGGCGAAATTGTGATATTAAGTGCTACACGTACCACAAAACAGATTCCGCAAACTTGCAAAAAATTTCTCTAAATGCCAAGCAAAGTTCAGAAGTTAGAAGGTAGGAGGTAGAATTTTCCTGTCTCCCACTTGCCCGATTTCCCCGTCTCTCGCTCGCTTATGAATCAATTGAGGTTATTCACACCAGGCACATTGCGTGCTAGCGTCATCGATCGAACCGATCGCGCCTTGCAATGTGGGGCACTTCAGCCTATTCCCACGGAATACGAATTCGTCGAGCAGAATGGCATTCGGTTTCTGGTGCGAATTTTATCCAACTTAGTACGCAAGCAAGAAGCTAAGCAACAGCAAGAAACCGCTAAACCTAAAGATTTCAATCCCTTCCTGCCATACGAACCAGATTTATTCGTGACCGACATTTCTGAGACTCATCTATGTTTGCTGAATAAATTTAATGTAGTTGACTACCACCTGTTAATCGTGACGCGGGAGTTTGAAGAACAAGAAAGCCTGCTTACCTTAGAAGATTTTCAGGCCATGCGATCGTGCTTGGCTGAATATGAGGGATTGGCATTCTACAACTCTGGAAAAACGGCTGGTGCCAGTCAAAGACACAAGCATTTGCAATTAGTACCCTTACCGCTAGCACCAGAAATACCCCAAATCCCGATCGCTCCTCTACTGGCTACAGCTAAATTCGATCGCGACATCGGCACGATCGCAGATTTTCCTTTCGTTCACGCCGTCGCCCGACTAGATGATAGTTGGCCAACATCTCCCTTAGACGCTGCTGCTTCTAGCCTCAAAACTTATCGCACTCTCTTACAAGCGGTGAAATTGTTCGATGAGACGGAAACCAAAGCAGGGGCTTATAACCTGCTGGCAACGAGGGAATGGATGATAATCGTGCCGCGATCTCATGAGAGTTTTCAGTCAATTTCAGTCAATTCCTTGGGTTTTGCTGGGGCTTTGTTGGTAAAAGATCGCCAGCAAATGCAAATTTTGAAAGATTGTACTCCTCTAAAGGTACTTCAAAATGTCGGGCGATCGCTGTGAGGGAATGAGGGAAAGAAGTAGAGGGAAAATTAACTACTCACTTCTGTACGGGCGCAAAGGATTGCGCCCGTACTGCTAAACTTCTGAACTTCTGCTTTTCAATTTGTTTCCGTAAAATCACTTAAATACTAACTAGATTTATAGAAATATTTAGGAATAATTTCCGTGAAAATTCGCTGGATTTAAAAATATGGTTCGGTTAACCTTACCTTGTAAGGAATACGACGAAAACCGACTATACATATAGATTACAGGCAAGAAAATTTAAGTTTTTTTGGCTTGAAATAGCATATGAATTACGGTAAATAGCACCTGACATATTAAAATTAACCCTGCTACTTTGTCCTAAGCGTATCGGTACTGCTTTGGACGGCAGGCAGATATTAATTAATCCTGCCCGATCGTTGTTATTTAGTTATTAGGAGATTGAAGGTGAATAAAATCTTCCTCTCAGGAATAGCCTTTGGTTCAGTTTTACTAACAACTGGATCGCTGTCAGTTCCGGCTCAAGCTCAAAATTCAACTGCCGATATTGAGGTATCTACTACCCCAATTTATCTAGCTCAATCGACTAATATTTCCACAGCCTCTTTAGAGCAAAAAGTTCTAGCTCAAATCAACCAATACCGAAATCGGCGCGGCTTGCGATCGCTAACTGCAAATGCCACCATTACGCGGCAAGCACGCCTGCACAGTCAAAATATGGCTGCTGGTAGAGTGCCATTCGGCCATCAAGGTTTTCAACAACGCCTGAGTGCGATCGCTAGAGTAATTCCCCTAATGGCGATGTCAGAAAACGTAGCTTACAATTTTGGTTACTCCGATCCTGCTACCGTAGCCGTTAAAGGTTGGTTGAACAGCCCAGGACATCGGCTTAATATTCAAGGCAATTACAATTTAACTGGAATTGGCGTTGCCAAAAGTCCTACAGGTGCTTACTACTTCACCCAACTTTTCGTTCGCAACCGCTAGAGAACGGGAAATACGGACGCAATCTCCGCCCTTGCAACTCCTGGCTTCCAGCCCGCCCCTGGGACAGTCATCTTGGCTGTCCCATACCATTTTGTTTTTTAGATGCAACACATCCTGAGTAGGGGCGCTAGAAAGATCGAAACAATCCACAATCCCAGCGCGATCGCAAAACTGGCGATCCCCGTCTAATCGAGGCGATCGTGCAGCGCCTGGGCGAGTTCGGCGATCGCGACTACAAAGACGAGATCGAAGAACAATTCTAACCAAGTGGCGTGTCGCTCTTGACTGCTTTCATTTTCTGCCACGTGAAGTTGCAAGAAGCGTTGCCGATTTCGAGCGATCTGATTTTCCTTTTCCTGTCTTGGGTTTAACTCAAACTTAGGTTACTTAAGTTGGCATTGCGGTACACTAAGATTGACTTCCGCTTTTAATCAGGCCGCACATTCTCAAGCAATTTGAGGATGATTTAAGCGATCGCCCTTTGAACTCTTCGATCTCAGAGGTTTTCTCAGCGGGAACAGATAAAATTTCATTCCTTAAAATCGGTTATGAGTCAGCGCGATGGTTTTACAGGTGGATTTATAGTTGGATCTGTAGTCGGCGGCATAGTCGGCGGCATAGTCGGGGTGCTACTGACGGCTAAACGCAACTCAGAACAGATTGATGGGGAGGACTCTTTAAGCGATCGCCGCCGCTTGTCAGAAGTCAAAGCGACCAAATCTAAAAAACGCCAACTGCCAGAATCGGACAGCATGGAAGTTGCCCGTCGCAGCTTAGAAGATAAAATCGCCCAATTGAATTCTGCCATTGATGAGGTGCGGCTATCTTTAGGTAATGTCAATAGCAATCCCTTAGAAACACAGAGTCAAGAGGTAGAAGAAAAAGAAGAGGGAGTAGAAGGAGCAGAGGGGCAGGAGGGCGAGAGAGCGAGAGGACGAGGAGGACGAGGAGGGCGAGAGGGCGAGCAGAGGATTTATTAACTCCACACTCCACACTTCACACCCTGTACGGGCGAATCATTCGGGCGATAACTTATCGCTATCCAGCAAAGGTTTCTCACTGAATGCTTTGCCCCTACGACTAAACGCCTGAACTCCTCCATTCTTGCTAAACTAACCATAGGAATCACTAAAAAAGCCGTACCCTCATGAGCTATAACTTGCTGATTAACAGCGTCTACTACTTTCTGCAAATTTATATAATTTTGCTGATCGTGCGGATTCTTTTAACTTGGTTTCCCACAGTCAACTGGATGAACCAGTTAGCTTCAGTGTTGAGTCCGATTACCGATCCCTATCTAGACTTATTCCGTTCCTTCATTCCTCCCATTGGTGGAACTATAGATATATCGCCAATTTTGGCAATTTTTATCCTGCAAATCGTGGCCGGAGCGCTGGCGGGAGCCATGGGAGGCTCGGCTAACTTAGGCTTCTAATTTCCTAGAAACTAGCAGTTGGTTTGACAAGGCATCAGCGGCGGACTTTGGCACTAAACCCTGATGCCTTGAATTGCTCTAGTTGTAGGGGTGTCGGCATATTGGTTGGCACGCTGATTCTGATGGCAAAAGTGCTCGTACCTGGTGGAATCTCGTCAACTGAGCCGAGGCGAGTTCGGTTTTCTATGACGGGGTTGCGATCGGCATCGTAGATCCGACCGTAAATATCGGCATCGTAAACGGTTTTGCCAGATTTATTTTCTGCCTTGCCAGTAACGATAAAGCAATTAGCTGCCCTACCGCTACCATCGCTGGTAACTACTCCTCTGGCTAACTCTTCTGGGCAATCGTGGTAAGAAATCTCAGAGAGTGGAACTTGGGTTAAGGCCAAAGCTGCTGGTGCAAAAATCCAACTAGCCAACCACAAACCACAAGTAACGGCGATCGCACCTAAAGCTCGAATTTTCATGAGTTACACCCATTACAAATGTTGCTAAGACTATCTTGCCCTAAGAAGACCTAAGCTTCTAGCCTTTTCATCCTAAATCCGATTAGCTGGGACTGAGTTCCCCCTCACTCCCAGCCCCATATCGAGACGTAGCACTGCTGCGTCTCTTCTTAAGAGCCAAAGCAGTTTATTATCTCTGTATAAGATGGCAACGAGTTCGATCGTTGGTAAACTATAAGGTCGCGCAGTTGTTATATGAATATTTATATAGTTGCGTTGGCGCTAGAGGAGTGCGGTAGCACGTATCGCTGCGATTAATCGATCTTAAATTTTGATGAATCCTGAAACCTATCTCAATCACCCGACATTTGGCTTGCTTTACAGAATTTGCTTGGTGGAAGAGCATCGGGAGTTGTTTGCCACGCTCTACGCTCAACGGATATTCTTTTCCGTCACTACGGCCTCGGAAGGATTAATATTTGAACCAGTCGGTCGCGTCGATGCGCGGTTGTTAGTAGAAAATCGTATGCGCCTCCTGCGCCGTACCGGACAAAACCAAGAATACCAACAGCTTCATACTATTCACCAACAAATTTTTCAATGATTGGCTCTATTGCCCAACGCCTGGACGAGATTCGCCCGCACCTGCCTGCATCAGTGCGCTTGATTGCCGTCACGAAGCAAGTTTCGCTAGAGGCGATGAGAGCGGCTTATGCTGCGGGAATCCGAGATTTTGGCGAAAATCGCGTTCAAGAAGCCGAATTCAAAAAGGCCCAATTGCAAGATTTGCCGGGGATCGCTTGGCATCTAATCGGACACTTGCAAACTAATAAAGCTCGCAAAGCCTTAGAAATCTTCGATCTGATTCACTCGGTAGACAGTTTAAAGATAGCTTTGCACCTCGACGAAATCGCCCAAAAGCTAGATTCTCAGCCCCAAATTTTATTGCAAGTCAAACTATTGACAGATGCCAATAAGTATGGTTGGATCGTACCCAATCTGTTATCTCACTTAGCAGCACTCGATCGCTGCCCTAATTTAAAAATTCAAGGGTTGATGACAATCCCTCCCTTGGGACTTGACTCGTTGAAGACTTTGGCAGTATTCGAGCAAACTCGCGACTTAGCAGATAGAATTAGGCAACAAAATTGGTTCAATATACGAATGCAAGAACTGTCGATGGGTATGTCTGATGACTATCGATTGGCAGTTAAAGCTGGTGCAACCATGGTTCGCTTGGGACGAATCCTCTTTGGCGAACGAACTGTCTGACAAGAGTTCCGACATTTCTAAAGAAATTATTAAGAATTCTGATTGTCATTCTCCATTAGTTGCTTCGGTTTCAGCATCCGCAACGGTTGTCTAGTCAGGGTTTGAGGTCGTCGATCGCTTCATCTAAACTGCCTATTATAAGTATTTCTCTGGATGGACAAATATAAAAAAATAGGAAAGAAAAGTAAAGCGATCGAAGCGACTTAATATAAGATATTGCCAACGACACTTCGGAAATGTAAGTAACAACCAAACAAGATGGAGGCTCGCAACCAGTGAATAATCTTTTTACTAAACTTCGGGATTTCGTAGGTCTAGAGCAACAGGGTGAAGACTACGAGTATGAATACGAAGAAATAGATGGGGGCGAACCCTATGAAAACATTTATGAAGAAGAGGAGCCACAGCCACCAACACCAGAAGAAGAACGCCGTCGCCGTCGGCTGCGGGAACGGGCGGCTATAGCAACAGAAACAAATATAGGGTCAACAATGAATAACGTGATTGAAATGCCAGGAAGTGCCAGCGGTGTGAACGAAGTAGTAGTAATGGAACCCCGTTCCTTTGAAGAAATGCCCCAAGCAATTCAAGCCCTGCGGGAGCGGAAGACCTTGGTGTTGAACTTGACGATTATGGACCCAGATCAGGCCCAGAGAGCGGTGGATTTCGTCGCTGGCGGTACTTACGCTATGGACGGCCATCAAGAGCGGATTGGCGAGAGCATCTTCCTCTTTACCCCTAACTGCGTTCAAGTCAGCACTCAATCGGGAGTCGTGCGCGAAGTTCCTCAACCTCAAGTTCGCACTTCTCGGCCCGCTGCACCCGCGCCAGCTTGGGGTGAAGCCATGCGAATCGCTCAATAGAGAGGCGTTAATTGTTGAATGATGAATGATGGATGTTGAATGCTCAATTCATAATTCATAATTCATAATTCAAAATTCAATGAAGGATTTAGATGTCTATGAGGTTTGGCATCATTGGCGGTGGGGTAATGGGGGAAGCCCTGTTATCCCGCCTCTTAGCTCAAAAAGTTTATTCTTCTAATGAAGTTATAGTTAGCGATCGCCTGCCCCAGCGGCGGGCTTTTTTATCAGAGAAATACGGCATTGAGACGACAGAGGACAACCAAGCAGCGGCATCGGCGACTGAAGTGCTGCTGCTAGCGATCAAGCCCCAAGTTTGGGATCGAGTAGCTACCGATTTGACTGCGAGAGAGGAAGTTCCAGAGCAGCAGTTGGTAATTTCGATCTTGGCAGGAGTGCGCTTTTCTCAGTTGGAGTGGGCTTTTCCAGGACAGCCGATCGTTCGAGCCATGCCGAATACGCCCGCTACAGTGGGGATGGGAATGACCGCGCTCGCGCCCGGTTCTCTGGCAGACGATCGACATTTAGACCGGGCCCAAGCCATTTTTCAGGCGGTAGGAGAGGTCGTAGAGGTGCCAGAATCGATGATGGATGCCGTGACGGGTTTATCGGGTTCTGGGCCTGCTTACGTGGCAATGGCGATCGAAGCTTTGGCCGATGGCGGAGTAGCAGCGGGACTGCCCAGAGCGATCGCGACTAAATTAGCCGTGCAAACTGTATTGGGGACGGCTCAACTATTGCAAGCATCGGGAATGCACCCGGCCGAACTTAAAGATCGGGTGGCCAGTCCTGGGGGCACTACGATTGCTGGGATCGTGAAGTTAGAGAAAGCTGGTTTTCGTTCGGCTGCGATCGAGGCGGTGATGGCAGCTTGCCAGCGTTCTAAAGAGTTAGGCAATTGATGGGTTTGATAGGTAATTCTTTTCTCAAATTGAGAGTACCATTGAAATTTTTCTGCTGGGAATCCTACCGGAATAGATTACAAATCGACTGTATTAGTATTGTAGCAATTGATACCATAGGAATCGATTGCTGCGATGCAGTAACATTTCTCAGCAGGTAAGATGGAAAATAAGTATTTAGGATTTGGAAAATTTAACAGACTAGCTATTGTGCCAGCGTTGGCGATCGTCGCAATTTTATCAGGATGTACGAATACCCTGGATCTTAATGATGCCCAAGGAAAAATCAAAGATGAGTTAAGCAAGCAGCTTGCTACAGATGTTAAATCTGTTACTTGCTCTGGAAAAGTTGAAGTCAAGGCGGGTCAAACATTTAATTGCCAAGCAGAGTCAGACATCGGCACGATTCCTGTGGAAGCTAAACTCGAAGACGACAAAGGAAGGTTTAGCTGGAAGGCTAAGAATGTTTTAGATCTCTCGCTAATCGAACAGCAAATCCAACAAGGCATAAAACAGCAGTTGCAAGTCGATGTTAAAGCCGACTGTGGGGGCAAACTTAAGGTTGCTAAAGCAGGGGACAAGTTTGAATGCCAAGTTCAAGATGATGGGGATGCCAAACGTTCGGTAGAGGTTACAGTTAACGACGACCAAGGGAATGTGAACTGGAAACTAATTTAAAGGTTATAGCTCGATCGCCGATGCTGCCAGCAAATGGATGGCTGTTAGCCGCAGGAGGACTAATTTCTGGGATTCTCGCTGGTTTGTTAGGCATCGGCGGCGGTACGGTTTTAGTGCCAATATTGGTAGCTTTAGGCTATACACCAATTCAATCTGTAGCTACTAGCTCTCTGGCGATTTTAATTACCTCCAGTTCTGGTACTGTCCAGAACTGGCGCATGGGTGTTTTCGATCGCCAGCGCATAATTTATCTGGGAATTCCGGCGGCAATTGCTGCTCAAATCGGGGTATTTTTTGCCAAGTTTTTTGCCCCATATTTGCTCCTAGCTGCTTTTGGAGCAGTTTTAATTACTAACATTTATTTACTAGAACTAAGACAACGTTTAACTAAAACTGCTGCCGACATTCAACCGCAAAATCTTAACCCTGTTATTTCCAGAGTATTAACTGGTAGCGCTGGTGGTGTATTAGCTGGATTGTTTGGATTGGGCGGCGGTGTAATTATGGTGCCGCTGCAAATTTGGCTGTTGGGAGAACCAATTAAAGTCGCAATTCAAACTAGTTTGGGTGCGATCGTTATCACAGCCATTTCTGCCTCTGTAGGTCATGCTTTAAGCGGCAATGTCTTATTTGCCGAAGGTATAATCTTGGGTATTGGGGGAGCGATCGCGGCTCAAGTTAGCACCCGCATTTTACCTAAGTTAGGCGATCAAACTGTGAGTTCCATCTTTCGGACTTTCTTAGCAGTGTTATCAATCTATATTTTTTGGCAAGCCTGGAGGAGCTATGAGCTAGTTCAGGAGTTGAGGAATACGCGCTCTACTCTGTGGTGTATTTTAGAAACGTGCGGTATCGCCTGTTTTTTGCTGTAATTTCTCCTTCGGAGTGATTCTTTCAGCCGACCTTCTGCCATAAAAAATAGCCAGAACGCCAGTGAAGTTCATCACTAAGCTGTAAATAGCAGCAGGAACGGCCATATCGGGATTATTTAACAGTCCGGCGGTAATGGCGATCGCTAGCGTGCCATTTTGAATTCCCACTTCGATCGCAATACAAATCTGTTGGGCAAACGTCAGCTTAGACAGCTTAGCAAACCCAAATCCCATCAAAACTGAAATAACATTGAGCAGCACTACCCCAATCCCCACCTGGGCGATGAAGCTGGGCAGGCGATCCCACTCGCGAACGATTATCGCCGATATAATGAAGACCAGAAAGGCAATGGCCAGACGGTTAGTTACCTTCTCCAGTCGGCGGGCTACGTGGGGAAATTGTTGCCGCACCCACATTCCCAAACCAATTGGCACCAGAGTAATTAAGAAAATTTGTAGCATGGTAGGCCCGATCGGGAGCGCGATCGCGGCATTTTGACCGCTAAAATATCGCAGTGCCAGATTCCCCAATATCGGAATAGTGAATACAGTAATGGCGCTACTCAAAGCCGTTAGAGTGACAGAAAGGGCGACATCTCCTTTGGCCAAATAAGTAATCAGATTGGAAGAAGGTCCGCCCGGACAGATAGCCACTATTATCAATCCCACAGCAATTGCTGGCGGCATCGGGATCGCAGAAGCGACCAGAAAGCCGACGATGGGAAGAAAGGCCAATTGACTGACTAAACCAACAGCGACGGCTTTGGGATAGCGAGTGACTCGTTGAAAGTCTTCTGGCAGTAGAGTTAGTCCCATGCCCAGCATGATAATCGCTAGACCTACTGGTAAAAGGACGGCTGTAAGAAAGCTAGCTTGCATAGATCGATCTCCAAATGACTTGCAATGTCGATCGAGATCGACGTTGCATCTGTCAGATTGTATCTGTCTTTGTCCATTTCGATCTGCGGTTCCTTTTACTATGAGATCTGGCAGCACACCCGACAGTAGCAATTTAATCTCGTGTATTCGACCTTTGAACAAAAATATCGACAGATCCAAAAACAGCTAGCGGCTGGCGGGATCGCTCTAGCATTAGTCTTTATCAGCGGCACGTTATGGTACAAGTTTGTCGAGGGATGGCATTGGTCGGATGCGGTGTACATGACCGTCATTACTCTAGCTACTGTAGGGTTTGGCGAAGTTAACCCTTTGGGCGATCGCGGGCGGATTTTCACTATCTCCCTGATTATGATGGGAGTAATCAGTATCGGTTACATCGTCAATCGATTTACAGAGGCCCTGATTCAAGGTTATTTTCAAGAAGGCAGACGACTCGCACAACAGAAGCGTTTGGTGGAATCTTTAACCGCACACTATATTATTTGCGGCTTCGGTCGCACGGGGCGACAGATCGCTTTGGAATTTCAGGCTGAAGGGATTCAATTTGTCACCATCGACTCCCAACTGGAACAGGTGCAAGAGGCGCAACAGCTAGGTTATACTGCCGTTCAAGGCGATGCCACCCTAGATGAAACTCTGTTAAAGGTAGGAATCGATCGAGCAGTTTGTTTGGTGGCGGCGTTACCTTCAGATGCCGAAAATCTTTATACCGTCCTGTCGGCGAAAACCCTCAACCCCGAAATTCGCGCGATCGCGCGGGCTAGTACAGAAGAAGCCTTACAAAAGCTGCAACGGGCTGGGGCCGATGCGGTAGTCTCTCCCTACATTACTGGGGGCAGAAGGATGGCAGCGGCGGCCCTCAGACCGCAAGTAATGGATTTTGTCGATGGCATTCTCACTGGCACCGATCGATCTTTTTACATGGAAGAATTCTCTCTCGATGTCGAAACTTGTCCGGTAGTCGGGCAAACCATCAGAGAAGCTAGATTGCGATCGCAATCTGGGGCGCTGGTGCTAGCTATTCGTCGGGGTGACGGTACTTTGATTGCCGGGCCGACTGGTGAAACTCAATTGCTGCCAGGAGACGCGCTGATTTGCATGGGAACCCCAGAACAATTGCGATCGCTCAATCGTATTCTCCTACCAATTCGCACTCGATCGCCGCGATTACCCAAACACACCTAACCTGAGTTCGGAGTTCCGTCAGATTAGGGAATGAGGGCTTTCAAGGCTGAGAATGCAATCCCTGTAAGATCTGCTCCAAAACCCAGGAAAGACGATCGAGAACTTCCTGATTTTGAAAGCGTAAAACGCGATCGCCGTCAGCTTGGAGTTGTTCTGTTCTAGCCATATCATATTCGACTTGGCGATCGTGGATTTCTCCATCTAATTCAACTATCAGTCGGTATTCCGGGCAGTAGAAATCAACGATAAATCGACCTATTGGATGCTGGCGGCGAAACTTCAATCCGTGGAGTTTCCGATTCCGCAAATGCTGCCAAAGGATTTGTTCGGCTGGGGTGAGATTTTGCCGCAGATTTCGGGCGTTTAATTCGATTTCCGGTGTGCTGCCGCGAATTCTACTGGTAGTTTTCTCCAAGGGTTAGCCTCTCAATCCATTTGTTCTGAGAGTACCCATTCTTGTCCCCCTTCTCCCAAGCCTGGGAGAAGGGGTTAGGGGATGAGGGCTGGCAGGCGATCGAGCCAAGAGTTGAAGGCGCAATCGGCTTGGAGCTACTGAAAGGTTGAAGTCTGCGATCGAGAAATCTGCCCTCACCCCCGGCCCCTCTCCCAACGGTGGGAGAGGGGAGCAAGAGTGAGTTTTTCGGCTCAGGGACGTTCTTGGCACTCTCCTGCTTGGAAACTGAACCTTCTTGTCCCCCTTCTCCCACGCTGGGAGAAGGGGTTAGGGGATGAGGGCTACTTGGGTGATTTCCGATGATTTCGCAACAGCCAAACCAGCACCCCACCTGTAATTGCTCCCCAAGTGGCACCGTCCACCGCACCACCCATAGCACCAGCCACAGCATCGCCCACAGCACCGACCGCAGCACTGTTCGTAGCATAATCAACAGCACTGCCCACAGCACCGCCCACAGCATTCGCCAATACCCACTGCCAAGCACGGCCAACTAGCCGTCGCAGGACTAGCCATTGCACGATCCCAAGCCCGAACCCAAGCACAGCACCGTACACAGCAGCACTGGATACAGCACTGGATACAGCCCAGAACACAGTATTGCTCGCAGCAATAGCCACACCATTCGCCAACACCCACCACCCGAATAAACGCCATCCCACCTGCTTACTTTTACCCTGTACTCCTAGAGTAGGAGACGGTTGCACTAACGGCGGATCGGGAACTTCCTGAAGATACTGAGGCGGTACAGGTGGCGGCGGAAATTGCACCTCTTGAGGATCTGATGACGGCTTCGTCGGTGGTAATGGCGACGACGGCATTTTCGTAGGCGGTGGTGACGTTTCTGTTGGGGTATACCCCCCTGGATACTGCTGCAAACCAATAGCTACCACCCTCAAATCCAATTCCCCAAACCGCAGATTACTACCTTGGTGCAGTGCCACCTCTCCCGTCAGCAGTCGTACCCCATCAACCATAGGCGGGTTATTCTGACTCAAAGAACGCAGGTAAAAACGCTGCTGTTGGGCATTAAAAAAGATTTCTGCTTGCAACCTCGATACCGTTGACTCTGATAACACCAGATCGCACGTTGCCGGATCGCGCCCCATCCGAAAAGTCCCAGGATTCTTAGTTAGTTGATTTTCTGCAATTACTACCCTTTTAGGCTGTCCCGCTTCTACCCACTCTAAAGTCAGTTCGGAAATGGAAGTAGTTGCAGGTCGAACAACTGTTGCAGGTATGGCCGATCGCAACTCTGACAAAACTTCAATCGCTGACTTATAGCGTTGCCGGAAATCATAGCGCACCATTTTGGCTAACAGATCTCCCAGCATCGGATTAACTTGTACCCGATCGCGCCAAATAATTTCTGCCGTATCGGGATCTTCTAGCAGTTCGTGAGGCATTAACCCAGTTAAAGCTTGAATGCCAACTATTCCTACAGCATAAACATCGCTACTCAATCTAGGGATGCCCCGACTTTGTTCGCTGGGCATATAACCAGGGGTACCAATTCCTACGGTCAATTGGCTTTGTCCTTGCGTATTTACCTTAGTTACAGCGATCTCTTTGACTGCCCCAAAGTCAATTAAAACGATCTTGCCATCGCTCTTGCGTCTGATTAAATTGGGAGGTTTGATATCTCGATGAATTACATTGTGTTCGTGGACAAAAGATAAAGGTTCGAGAATACTTTGCAACAAGGCAATGGCATAAGATTCGCTCAACCGCTTACCAGGAGTGAGTTCGTCACTTAAAGGATAGCCCTCAACCAACTGTTGAACCAGAAAAAATTCTTGCTTTTCCTCAAAATAAGCCAATAGTTGAGGAATTTGAGCGTGAGCGCCTAGCTGCTGCAAAACTTGGGCTTCGGAGTCGAATAAGCGCCTAGCCACTTGCAAAGTGTGAGGATCGTTAGCAAATGGTTTCAAGTGCTTAACCACGCATTTAGGACTACCTGGAAGCTTAGTATCTTCAGCAATGTAAGTTTCACCGAAGCCCCCAGCACCCAAATTGTCAGTGATTCGGTAACGCCTGTCTAGTAACTCTCCCAACATAATGGCGATCGCCCACTATAGCTTTAACTATATTTGTTTGAGTAGTTTAATTCAGTTTAGAGGATTTAGAGGAAAAATTTCTTGTCCTGCTGTTCCCAACTCTAGGGGAAGGGGTTAGCGAATGAGGACTGGCTTAGTAGTCGATCGCCTATTTTAGCTTTTCCACTCGTATCGTCGTTATACCTAGATTGACACTTGAGATTATTGTCAATACAATGTAAATACATAAAATCAATTCATAAAGTAGTCATGGCAACCCTTGAGAAACGAGAAAAAGCGAGACGTTCTGAAGTTGTCAATCTCAGAATTGAGCCAAATCAGCGCGATCTGATAGATACCGCTGCTGCACTTTGCGGTAAGACTCGCAGTGCTTTTATGCTAGATGCTGCATACCAAGCCGCTGAAGAGACTTTGTTAGATCGAAGAGTATTTGCGCTGAACGAAGAACAATGGCAAGCCTTCAATCAGGCTCTTGACAATCCTCCCGCGAAAAACGAAAAGCTAGCTAAATTGCTGGCGACAAAAAGCCCTTGGGAATGACATATACTCCACCAACCCCTTTACAGCCGGAACACAATCTAGAATTATTCGATTGTGGCGAGCCAACTCTGAATCGGTGGTTAAAGGAACGCGCTCGCGACAGCGAAGGTGCTGGTGCTGCAAGAACTTACATTGTCTGCTGGGACTCACAAGTAGTGGGATATTACTGTTTAGCTACTGGTAGCACTATTCGTTCGCAGGCTCCGGGAAAAATAAAAAGAAATATGCCCGATCCAATACCAGTTATGGTTTTAGGTAGACTGGGGGTTGACATAAACCACCAAAGTCAAGGCATTGGCATGGGTTTGGTAAAAGATGCTGTCATACGTACCTGGCAAGCATCAGAAATTGTAGGAGTTAGGGCAATTTTAGTTCGCGCCTTGAATGGGAAGGTGAAACAATTTTATGAAGAGAAGTGCGGTTTTGTTTCTTCTCCATCTCATCCCTTAAAGCTGATGGTAACGCTGGCAGATGTGAAAAATAGCCTAAAATTTTAACCCTCCTGCTACCTACTGGGTTCTTTCAAGGGTGAGACTTAAAACCCAAAAAATCTTGTCAAAATGGTATAAGTTGGGGAAATTTATCGAAAACCTCTAGCTCCAACTGGTAGTCAACCACGATGAAAATAGCGATCGCTCAACTCAATCCTACTATCGGCGATCTAGCTGGCAACGCCGCCCAAATTATTGATGCTGCCCAACAAGCAGTAGCGCAAGGGGCTAATTTGCTACTCACGCCGGAACTCTCCTTATGCGGTTATCCGCCGCGAGATTTGTTGCTCGATCCTAGCTTTGTCGAAGCCATGGCAAATATCCTACAGCAATTAGCTGTGGATTTGCCCCCTCAAATTCACGTCTTAGTAGGAACGGTAGAACCAAATCCTAGTGCTAGCTTATCTGGCGGCAAACCGCTATTTAATGCCATGGCATTGCTTTGGGAAGGCAGAGTGCGGCAAATGTTTCACAAACGGCTGTTGCCTACTTATGATGTCTTCGATGAAGATCGTTATTTTGAGCCAGCTAGAGTCAGTTATTCTTTAACTATTAAACTTCAGGAAGAAAAGACAAAAACGTTACTAACCCCTTATTTTATTGGCGTGACGATTTGCGAAGATCTATGGAATGAAGAAAACTTTTGGGGCAAGCGCAGTTATGCCGAAAATCCCCTCGCAGATCTAGCCCAACAAGGGGTAGATTTAATCGTCAATCTTTCCGCTTCGCCCTATAGCGTCGGCAAACATAAATTGCGGGAAGAAATGTTAAAACATAGTGCTAGTTACTATCATATTCCAATGATTTACGCCAATCAGATTGGCGGGAATGACGATCTGATTTTTGATGGCTCTAGTTTTGCGGTTAACCGCGATGGCGAAGTGGTAAGTCGCGCCCAGGCGTTCCAGTCAGATTTAATCGTAGTAGAATTTGATAAAGAAACGCGGAATTTATCATCCCAATTTTTAGTAGAATTACCAACCACTGAAGAAGAAGAGATTTGGAATGCTTTAGTATTAGGGGTGGGGGATTACGCTAGAAAATGTGGGTTTTCTAAAGTAATTATTGGTTTGAGCGGTGGGATAGATTCAGCTTTAGTATCAGCGATCGCAGCAGCGGCTTTGGGCCAAGAAAACGTTCTGGGAATATTGATGCCTTCTCCTTACAGTTCCGACCATTCGGTAAAGGATGCGTTGGCGCTAGCGGAAAATTTGGGGATTAAAACTCATACCATCCCGATTGGCGAATTAATGCAAGCTTACGATCGCTCTTTAGAACTGCTATTTGCTGGTACCGAATTTGGCATTGCCGAGGAAAATCTGCAATCGCGGATTCGGGGTAATTTATTAATGGCGATCGCGAACAAATTTGGTCATCTACTGCTTTCTACTGGCAACAAATCAGAAATGGCAGTCGGTTACTGTACGCTTTATGGCGATATGAATGGCGGATTAGCTGCGATCGCAGATGTGCCGAAAACGCGAGTTTATTCTCTTTGTCGGTGGCTGAATCAAAGCGGAAAAGAAATTATTCCCGATCGCATTTTGACCAAAGAACCTAGCGCCGAACTCAAACCCGATCAAGTCGATCGAGACTCTCTGCCAGCTTATGAAATTCTCGATGATATCTTGCAACGCTTGATTTCCGAACATCAGTCGCCCGATGAAATAGTAGCTGCTGGTCATGCGCCAGAAATAGTAGATAAAGTAGTAAAACTAGTATCGAGGGCAGAATTTAAGCGCAAGCAAGCACCTCCAGGTTTAAAGATTACCGATCGCGCTTTTGGTACTGGTTGGCGAATGCCGATCGCTAGTCGCTGGATTGGTAAGTCTTCAGTAGAAAAGAGAGTCGAGCAAAATGACAACAGTAACTGAATCCGATATTAAGGAATTAAAAGACCTCATTCTAGCTTTTCGAGAAGATGTCGATCGTCGCTTTGAACAGGTAGACGCTCGCTTTGAACAGATAGATAGTCGCTTTGATGAGGTAAAGGTAGAGCTTAATGGCATAGATAAGCGCCTAACAGTCATTGAGAATCGTCTGGAAGACTGGAAACCTGCTATGTCGAAAATTTCTGACTTAGCCGAAAAAGTTGGGGAGTTGAAAAACTGGAAACAAATTGGATTAGTATTTGTTACCGCCGTCATCAGTTCCATATTTAGCGGCACGATTGGCGGTGTAATTGGGTGGTTAATTAGAAGTGGAAAAGCTTAAGTACCATCTGCATTTTAAGCATTAAAAGCTTACAACGATTGGTTTTCTTTGTCGTGCTTGGTATCCTTACCTGTCTCTTTGGAGAAACACGATACTAATCCAAAGTTTACGCCGAGTACAACAAATAAACAACCAAGGCTTTTAATATTTCACGTCTTTTCATGGCTTAATAGTTAAATTAAAACGGTTAATTTAAATGTTTGGCAAAACTATACTATATCGAAAGTCTGCGTATTAACCACTTTGATAACTTTTTATAATTAAAATTTGTGTGGCTCCGTAAAAGTGGATCTTTTTCTCAATAATTTTGGCTGATTCTCACTATTATTGAGAACGTTATCATTTATTCTACGAAAATAGGTCGTTTGGGCTATTGAAAAATTGTAATTTTTTAGTTATAGTAGAAATAATTATAATCAAAAGGTGGCTTTTTGCTAAGCGATCGCAGGTCACAACCATTTTGTTAGCAGATATCGATCGTGGTCAACAAATCCTGCTTTCCGATAGACAGCCTGAGCATTAGTATTTTGGCGCTCTACCTCTAGATGTAAAGCTTGGATGCCTCGATCTCGACAAATTTCCTCAGCAAATAGTAAAGCCTGCTTGCCGATTCCTTGTCTTCGGTACTTTTTCTGAATATAGAGTTCATCGACGAAAGCATCCCGCCCACCATACTCTAGGCTGAAACCAAAGGTCACAACTAGATAGCCAACGATCTCTGCATTTACCCACATCAGGTAAATTTGTCCGTAAGAGTCATTACCTAAAATGAGTGGCAATGCCGAACGCGCTCTCTGTTCCTCAAAAGGCGAGCGATCGTGGGCGTAAAGTTCGCGCATCAACTCGATAAGCGTCTCGATGTTTGAAGCAGATGCAAGCTGGAAAACTGGTTCCATACTAGAAGCTTATCAATAATTCCTATTAGCGATCGAGCCTCTGCATCTCATCGACAACAAGACTTACGCAGCAACACTATTGATGGTGGTGGCGGTGCTAACGGCAGCGCTTTAGCGTAGCCATGCCGCAGGCTTTAAACACTCTACATTTGGAGGCTTTGCGTAAGTTCTAGACAAGGTAATTATTTTAGATATAGCATTTGTCAATTGAGTGCATTGCATTCTTGTGGGCTAGTCTTATAGCCTACCCCAGTCGCAACACCCCAAAAGAAATAAAGCATAAAAAAAGACAGATTTGCTAGCAAGCTCTGAGATATTCTAAGAAGAACGTAAGTTGTACGCAAACCGATCGAACATGAAACTGGCAGCACGAGTGAGTCTGGTGACTCCTTCCTTGACGCTAGAAATTACCGCCAAAGCCAAGGCTTTGAAAGCCAAAGGCATCGATATCTGTAGCTTTACTGCTGGAGAACCAGATTTTGACACTCCAGAGCATATAAAAGCCGCCGCCAAGAAAGCTTTAGACGAAGGGAAAACTAAGTACGGTCCTGCCGCTGGCGAACCAAAACTGCGAGAAGCGATCGCCAATAAACTCCGCACCGAGAATGGCTTAGACTATCAAGCAGCCAATATTATAGTTACCAACGGCGGCAAGCATTCCCTGTTTAACTTAATGCTGGCACTGCTCGATCCAGGAGACGAAGTAATTATCCCCGCGCCCTACTGGTTGAGCTATCCAGAGATGGTAAAACTAGCTGGCGGCCATCCCGTTATCGTTCAGACAGATGCTAGCAGCGGCTACAAAATTACCCCAAAGCAACTGCGTCAAGCCGTCACCCCTCGATCGCGCTTGCTGGTTTTTAACTCTCCCTCTAATCCCACGGGGGTAGTCTATTCCCCAGCGGAAATTCAAGCTTTGGCAGAAGTAGTAGTAGAAAAAGATCTACTAGTAGTCTCAGATGAAATCTACGAGAAGATCCTTTACGGCAAGGCGCAACACGTCAGCATCGGTTCTTTGGGTCCTGAGATTTTTGCTCGCACCATCATCAGTCATGGATTTGCCAAAGGATACTCCATGACGGGCTGGCGGATCGGCTATCTGGCAGGGGCCAAAGAGTTAATTCAAGCAGTAACGACCATTCAGGGTCACAGTACCTCGAACGTGTGTACCTTTGCTCAGTATGGAGCGATCGCTGCCCTGGAAGGTTCTCAAGATTGCGTCGAATCAATGCGCCAAGCTTTTGCCCAAAGGCGAGATGCCATGTTAGAACGGCTCAACGCTATCGGGGGCTTAACCTGCGCTCGACCGGATGGAGCCTTCTACGTGTTTATCGACATCAGTAAAACTGGTTTGACCTCTTTAGAATTTTGCGATCGCCTCTTAGAAACTCAGCAAGTAGCCGCCATTCCTGGGATTGCCTTCGGGGCTGACGACCACATTCGCCTGTCTTACGCCACAGACATGGAATCGATTAACAAAGGCATGGAGCGACTCGATCGATTCGTCCGAAGTTTGTTTTAGGGCATAGGGCATAGGGCATGGGGCATAGGGCGCGGGGTCTGAGTTGAAAATTCTCCCCATCTCCCTACACCTCCCGAACGGTTCCGCCATGAACCTTAGCCATCGTCTCGGCGATTTCTTTAGAAATAAACTTGTTTGCCCGCTCTATTCCTGGCTGAAATTGGCCAGTCGCATTGAGATAATGAGTAAACACGCCGACTTGTTTGTAAACTATCCACATGGTAGATCCCTCCTAGCCCCCCTTTAAAAGCGGATGCAAGCGTGGCGAGGGGTTCCTCGCCATACAGCTTGCACCAAGCAGGGGGGGATTCTTAAGAAGCCAGCTTGAAAGCTTCGATAAACAAACTATAAGTCAAGCCCAGTTTGAGCGCGTTCAAAATTTCTGCTAACAGCGATCGCCTAGAAACACCTACAGCCGCGTTAATGGGTTGTCGATTCCGCCCGTAAACGAATCGGCTGACTAATTCGCTCAAGAGCAGCAAGATTCCAGCCCCAACTAAATCCCACTCGGCCGTTTGTCCCGCTTCAGTGGGAATTGCTGTTCCCAGGAAAAAACCAAACAGCCAGCTTAACAAAATTACTGACATTCGCCGCCAGGGATTGTTATACCATCGTCCAAACCTTTCTAAAAGCAAATCGAACAGATTGTTCAGGCGGGTGTTTTGCATGAAAATTTACCTTTAACGCTCCAACTGGATCGCAAAGTTACTACCGAGTTGCGACCCAAAATCCTTCGCCACTCGTTCAATTTTATCGAGTTGTTGGTTATCTGGCAGAGTTAATCCCAGCGTTAATCGTAAATAATTATCTTCGCGGGATTTGGACGCACAAAAACATCAAGATTTTCCCGTTGGATGGTCAATCCGACGATGTAACCTGCCAAAATCTCCTTGGCTTTTTCTAGATCTTGTTGAGATTCGCCAGTAGCCGTGACGATCGCCAGTGCAACTATAAGCTGCTAATAAAGCCCAAGAAAATCTTCCTGAAAATCCCCCATTATTCCCATAAATGCAGCGCGATTTCGCCCAAGATTTTACTGTTCTTAGCAGCAGGCAAAACAAATTAAAATCTATATGACTTTTAACTAACTGTGCGATTAAATCCGATGCCCAGCAGCCAATTACCGACTTTAAATTCGGTTTGGGACGTTCCACTGGCAGTCCGTCCGAGGTCGTGATAAATCTCTCCAGTCCAGCATCAATTCTTGCTGAACGTCATCTGGATAAATTTGATAGGTGTAATTTATTGTCAACATATATCTACGTTAGCAAAAATTACAGGCTACGATAAATATATATTGTCTGGCTCCGTACCTGCGTCAGACCCGCCTATCAGGAGAGACGCTCATTGACAGCAATCGAGCGCGTTGTTCTCTCGGCGGACAAGCTAAATTATGAAGTATGAATGATAAATTATCAGCGATAATGTGCGGATAATTTTCGATAGGAGGGCGATCGCATCGCTATTAGCGTCACCAGCAATCCGATGAATCCAGTTAAAGTAAATAGCAGGGCAATTCCTCGATTTGCTCCCGTCCCGAACCAACTACCGATGAGATTCACGCCCGCCCCCGTAGTCATAAAGGGTATGAAGATGAATTGAGCTATAGGTCCGATGGCGAAAGCTGTCAGCGGGGATGCAGCTTGCTCGATGCTTTGGGCAAAGCCGAAAACTCGCCCCTGACGTTCCAAGGGGATTACTGCTTGTAAAATCGTCTGCTCTGAGGCTTCCACCACTGGAATCAAGCATAGATAAATAAACAGCCCGATCGCTAGGGGCGCGATCGAGGACTGAACCGTAAAGCCAGCCGCGATCGTCCACATGACGATGTTGCACAGAAACAGCGTTCGCAGCGGTTTTTTTCCTAAGCCTTTTCTGGCAACTACTAAACCCCCGACAATAAACCCCAAACTCAAGAAGCCCCACAAAACTCCCCAAACTTGCACCGACATCAGGGACAATCCATAGGCATCCATCAGAGACATAAAGACTCCCCCAAAGAAGTTGTTGAAGCAATTGAAGAAAATCAGTCCGAACAATCCGGGGACGAGATGGATGGCTCGAATCGTGCCGCGAACGTCAATACGATCGGTATGGGTTTCAGTCCGAACGATTTTCTTTTCATGAATCGATAAGGTGCTGAGGTGGACGATCGCTAGCAAAGTTAGTCCGATCGCTAAAATTATCATCCAATAGACACCGAGAAATCCGATCGCCAGTCCGCTAAAAATCGAAGCTGCGAGGAAGGCGACCCCAGCAACAGTACCCACTAGGCCGTTAGCTCGATCGCGTTTGTCTTCGGGAATTAAAATTGTTACCAAAGTCGGCAGGGCGATCGTGCGAATGTTTCCGGCGATCGCTCCTACCAGTGCCAGGACGATAAATCCCCACAGCATTGGGCTGGAATCATCGGTAAAGGCAGAGGCAGGATTTGAAACCAAGATCGTGTAGCTGAGAACGTACAAAAAGAGCGAACAGATACTGGAAAGCATCATCGCTGTTTTCTTTTTGTAGCGATCGACTAGAGAGCCGAGGAAAAATCCAGAGATGGCGACGGTGACGAGATACACGCCGGCCATGACCGAGGTGGCAAGCACTGACTTGGTTTGCAGGTACACCCAATACGTGACGGCAAACCAAACAAACGAGTTGGTCATCGAAGCCACTAAAGAGTTGGCTAAAACGGCGTAAAAAGTTTTCATCGGATAACAGAAGAAAGGCAGATGGCAAGAGGCAGGAGGGAAGACGATCGATTTTTGGCCAAAACTCCGTCCCCTGTCCTAGTGCTAAGCGTAGTAACGTAAATTCGGAGCCACGATTTAAGATGTAGAGTCAAAATTTTGGGCTGCATCGAATTGAAAAGTGCAGCAACCGATTATTTAGCAAAGCTTTTTGGCATTTAACCATAAAGTTAATTATATAAAGATCTCCCCATTTTGTCAATACAAATGTTCTAGTTTGCCCTAGAGCGATCGGGGTAATTGCGAATTGCGAATTGCGAATTGACAATTGTTTTGGTCACGAATCGCTTTGATGTGGACGAAAGCGATCGGCTACTCGTTCGCTCAAACCAACCACGACGACGTACAGCACGGGGACTACAAACAGCGACAGGAAAGTAGCAATCAACATCCCACCAAATACTGCCGTTCCCAGAGATTGACGGCTTCCGGCTCCAGCCCCAGTCGCGATCGCTAACGGAAAAATGCCCACTAGAGTTGAAATTGCCGTCATCAAAATCGGTCGCAGTCGTTCCTGAGAGGCTTCTATTGCTGCTTTAGCGAGCGAGAACCCCTGCTGCTGCCGCAACTGATTGGCAAACTCGACGATCAAAATCGAGTTTTTGCTGGCCAGTCCGATCAACATTACCAGCCCCACCTGACAGTAGACATCATTTTCTAAACCCCGCAGCGATTGCGCCAGCAGCGCCCCCAAAATCGCCAGGGGTACTGCGAGCATGATGACAAACGGGTCGATGAAATTCTCGTACTGCGCTGCTAGCACCAGAAATACTAGCAGCAAGCCCAAGCCAAAAATCAGCGGTGCTTGCCCGCCCGATTCGATTTCCTCCAAAGATGTCCCCGACCATTCGTAAGAAAAGCCGCGCGGTAGCACTTGGGCGGCGACTCTTTCCATGGCTGCGATCGCATTCCCGGAACTATAGCCAGGAGCGGCATTACCGTTGATCTCGATCGCCCGAAATAGATTGAAATGGTTGATGGTTTGGGCGCTAGTAGCAGAGGTCACGCGCACCAAATTGCTAATGGGAATCATCCGATTTTGGCCGGAACGGACGTACAACTGTCCTAAATTGGTGGGTTGGGTGCGAAATGCTTGGTCTGCTTGGACGTAAACGCGATAGTTGCGCTGTCCTAGAGTGAAGTCGTTGACGTAACGAGAACCTAAAGCTGTTTCCAGGGTGCTAAAAATATCGTCTACATTTACCTGAAGGGCTTCGGCCGCATCCCGATTGACTTCGATTTCCAGTTGTGGCGTATTGGCAGCAAAAGTGGTCAGAACTTGTTGCAATCCTGGAGTTTGATTGGCTTGTCCCAACAATTTGCCAGCGGTTGCCACCAGCGCGTTCAAGTCGTCATTGTTGCTGCGATCTTGCAACTGAAAACTAAACCCCCCTAAAGTTCCCAATCCCTGAATGGCAGGTGGATTGAAGGGAAAAACGCGAGCTTCTGGAATCGAGAGAAGTTTTCCGGCCAGTTGGCCCGTAATCGCTTGCACCGATTGCCCGCTGCCGCGCCGTTCCGACCAAGGTTTGAGGTTGACAAAAACTATGCCGCTATTAGCTGTAGGCCCGGCAATCCCAAACCCGCCCACGGCAAAGGTGGCTTTAATTTCGGGAACCTGAAGCAATTCTCGTTCCACCTGACGCAATACTTTATCGGTGTAGTTGAGCGAAACCCCTTCCGGTGCTTGCACCACGGTAATGAAGTAGCCTTGATCTTCATCGGGAAGAAAGGCTCCTGGCACTCGGACGTACAGCAGGGCAGTCAACCCCAGCGCCACCACAAATAATCCCAGAACGAGGCTTTTGACGCGCATCAACCAACCGAGCGATCGCCGATACCGTTCTCGCGACCAATCGAAGCCCCGATTGAATGCCTGGAACAGTCGCCCTAAAATGCCTCCTGTCATTTGTCCTGGTCGCAGCAACAGGGCAGACAGGGCTGGAGTCAAAGTCAGCGCCAGGAAGGTAGAAACGGCGATCGAAAACGCAATCGTCAAAGCAAACTGGCGATACAGCGCCCCAGTCGTGCCGGGAAAAAATGCTACAGGGACGAATACTGCCATCAGCACCAGGGAAGTAGCAATCACCGCGCTCCCCAATTCTCGCATCGCTTGAATCGATGCTTGTTTGGGTGTCATCCCCTGTTCGTTAATCAAGCGGGTGATGTCTTCTACAATAACGATCGCATCATCTACTACCATCCCCGTCGCCAGGGTTAAACCAAACAAAGTTAAGGTGTTGATGGAAAATCCAAAGATCCGCACGAAGATGAACGTCCCGATTAAAGAAGCCGGAATCGTAATCGATGGGATTAAAGTCGTGCGCCAATCTTGCAGGAAGATGAAGATAATTAAGATTACAAGTGCGATCGCCATTATCAACGTCACCAGCACTTCTTCTAACGACGCTTCCACAAACGCCGTCGAGTCAAAGGCAGTTTCGTACTGAATACCGGGCGGAAAGTTCTTCGATAAGTTATCCAGTTCTGACCGTACCGCCTGTGCTACCTGGAGGGCATTGCTGCCTGGAAGTTGAGAAATTCCCAACCCCACGGCATCTTGTCCCCGAAACCTCAAGATCGAACTGTAATCTTCTGCCCCCAATTCAGCCCGGCCGACATCGCGCAGTTTAATTAAAGTGCCGTTGTCTTCGGTTCGCAACACGATGTTTTCAAATTCTGTTGGTTCTCGCAGCCGACTGATGGCCCGCAAGTCAATTTGATATTCTTGGCTGCTGGGAATTGGTGGTTGTCCCAATCGTCCCGCGCCTACCTGCAAGTTTTGGCGATTGAGCGCCCCCACGACATCATCGAAAGTTAAATTGCGGGCCGCCAGCTTTTGGGGGTCGAGCCACAGCCGCATGGCATACTGGCGCTGTCCGAAAATCTGGACGTTGCCCACCCCATCGATCCGTCGCAGGGCATCGACTACATAAGTATCGAGGTAATTGCTCAAAAATAGCGGATCGTAGGCTTTATTTTCAGAGTAGATGCCGATCGCCATTAAAAAACCGCTGCTTTCTTTGTTTACCGTCACTCCAGTTCGCTGCACGGCTTCGGGCAACCGGGGCGTAGCGGTCGAAACCCGGTTTTGCACGTCCACCGCTGCTAGGTCAACATTGCGGTTGGGAGCAAAGGTGACGTTGATGGAACTAGTGCCGCTATTGCTGCTGCTGGAAGACAAATAGCGCATTCCTTCTACCCCGTTGATTTCCCGCTCCAGCACGTTGGTGATGGTACTTTCCACCACTTCGGCACTAGCCCCGGTGTAATTGGCTGTTACTGTCACCTGGGGCGGCGTGATTTCCGGATATTGGGCGATCGGCAGAGTAGGAATGCTTACGACCCCCAAAAGCAAGACTATGAATGCTGCAACGATCGAAAAAACAGGTCGTTGAATGAAGAAATTAGAAAACATAGATTCTGTCCAGCAACAGTAGCAACCCTAAGTGCCCGGAGATTTTAGAATCAGAAGGCAGAACAGAACAAAATGTCTCCCTTCGATCGCAGTTGGCATTTCTATATGTTTGTGGAATAGCCTACCTTAGCTGTACGGAAGCGGGGCAGATGATTGAAAGAGGCTTTAACTAGGGTAGCTTTTCAGCCCTTAATTTGGGGTATGTCCCTGGATTGATTTATCTATGCGCTACGCCCTACTCGGATAGAGCGTTGCCATCCCTTGTGGCTCGTGGCTGTATTTGCCGCTGTGTTGGGAATTGCCAATGTCTCTTACCTATGCCATTTTGTCGATTTTAGTTAGTGCCCCCAGCAGCGGCTACGACCTGGCCAAGCGGTTTAACCCTTCGGTGGAAGGGTCGGTTGGTTTTTTCTGGAGTGCCAGTTTCCAACAGATTTACCGCGAACTCAACTGCTTAGAAGAAAAGCAATGGTTGCAAGCGGAAGCGGTGCAGCAGGAAAATCGCCCCGACAAACGAATTTATGCAGTAACGGCGCTGGGCAAACAGCAATTGTGTCAATGGATAGCGGAACCAGAAGAGATGGCAGCGATCGAAGATGAATTGCTAGTGAAACTTTATGCAGGGCATTTGGTGCCTATCCAGACTATAACGACTAAGCTAGAGGCGCATCGCCAGCAACACCAGCAGCGATTAGGCATCTATCAAGAAATTAAAAACCAGCACTTCAAAAACCCGCAAGCGCTATCGGAAACCCACAAGTTTCAATACCTCACGCTGTTGCGCGGCATTCACTACGAAACTGGGTGGTTACAATGGTGCGATGAAATTATGCTGTTGCTGGAATAGGTAGGCGATCGTTTTATGGTAAACGATCTCAAATCAGGCGGCGATCGCGGTTAATAAAGAGAGGAGTAACAAAGGAGAAATTCATGAGTGCAGCCAAAATTCTTGCCTTTGCCGGAAGTGCCCGCCAAGATTCTTGGAACAAGAAACTGGTGAAAATTGCTGTAGAAGGAGCCAAAGCCGCAGGTGCAGAAGTTACGTATCTAGATTTCCGGGATCTGCCCCTACCGCTTTACGATGGGGATTTGGAGGAAGCTAAGGGCTTGCCAGACAACGCTCGCCAACTCAAGGCGCTGATGAAAGCCCATCAGGGATTCTTAATTGCTTGCCCGGAGTACAACAGTTCGATTACGCCGCTGCTGAAAAATGCGATCGATTGGGCATCTCGTCCCGAACCGAACGAACCTCCACTGGCCTGTTTCCAAGGGAAGGTGGCCGCCTTGATGAGTGCTTCCCCTGGAGCATTGGGAGGACTGCGGGGCTTAGTTCACGTCCGTTCCATTCTCGGCAACATTGGCGTTCTGGTGTTGCCAGACCAAAAGGCTATTAGCAACGCTTATCAGGCGTTTGATGAGAACGGCAAATTGAAAGATGAATCGCAACAAACAGCGATCGTGCAAATCGGCAACAAGCTCGCATCCGTGACTGCCAAATTGCATATTTAATCTTCAATCTGGTTTAACTAAGATCTCATACCAAATCCGGTTCTCATACCATCCATTGCTGCCCTCACCCCCTTCGGCAAGACTTCGGCGTGACACTTCGACAAGCTCAGTGCGGAGACGCTCAGTCGAACGCTCAGGGCAGCGCCCAACCCCTCTCCGTTCGCGCAGCGTGCGCTTTGCGCATTCCCCCCCTGCCCCCTTAAAAAGGGGGGTGGGAGAGGGGAGCCGCTTACAGGTGTATGTTTTTAAAAATTGTCTCTGTGAGCGATGAGGAGGGGCGAAAGAAAGCTACGTTTTCTTAGGAGATTTAGAGGCTTAGCGTCAGTCCCGCTCTAGATATCCGACTTGTTATATGGTGTTAAGTGGGATCGCGAGAAAACACTCCAGAGGGTGGGGTTGAGAGAATCTCACTATAAAGACAGCAAAATTAGGGCAGTTGGGATGGCTAATTCAGTTGTAAAAACTCAAGAAAGTTTTGAAAATTTTACTAGTCGAGTCTCCGAGCCAGATCGGATACTAGCAGCGATCGATATTGGCACGAACTCGATTCACATGGTAGTGGCGCGGATTCAACCAACTATCCCAGCTTTTACGATCGTCGGCAGAGAAAAGGATACAGTGCGATTAGGCGATCGCGAGCGACAAACTGGCTACTTGAAACCCCAAATCATGGCGCGGGCAATTGCTACCTTAAAGCGCTTTCAAGAAATTGCCAAATGTCTCAACGCCGAACAAATTATTGCCGTCGCCACCAGCGCCGTGCGGGAGGCTCCCAACGGCCGAGAATTTTTGCAGCAAGTCGCGGCTGAAACTGGTTTAGTTGTCGATTTGATCTCCGGGCAAGAAGAAGCGCGGCGGATTTACCTGGGCGTGCTGTCGGGGATGGAATTAGACGATCGCCCTCACATTATCATTGACATTGGCGGCGGTTCGACTGAGTTAGTTTTGGCAGACAGTCGAGAAGCCCGAACCCTCAGCAGTACCAAAGTGGGGGCTGTGCGGCTGACATCTGAATTTGTCACTACCGATCCGATTAGCAACTTAGAGTTTCTTTACCTCCAAGCTTTTGCTAGAGGGCAGCTAGAACGAGCGGTAGAGGACCTGCAAGCACACCTTCAACCTGGGGAAAAACCTCGGTTAATCGGTACTTCTGGGACGATCGAAACTCTAGCGGCGATCCACGCCCGCGAAAAACAAGGTATCGTGCCTTCGCCCTTGACTGGCTATCAGTTTAGTCTCAAAGATTTGCGAGAGTCGATCGATCGCTGGCGCAAACTGACTTATGCCGAACGACTGGCAATTCCAGGAATGTCGGATCGGCGATCGGAAATTATTTTAGCTGGCGCAGTCATTTTACAAGAAGCCATGACGATGCTGAAACTTGACTCTCTTACCGTTTGCGAGCGCAGCTTGCGGGAAGGAGCGATCGTAGACTGGATGCTAACTCACGGATTGATCGAAAATCGCCTGCGCTACCAAAGTTCGGTGAAAGAGCGCAGCACGATTAAAATTGCCCAAAAATATGGGGTTAATCTAGAACACAGCCAGCGGGTAGCGAAATTTGCTCTCAGTTTGTTCGAGCAAACCAAGGGAAAACTGCATAATTGGAGCGACTCAGAACGAGAACTATTGTGGGCGGGAGCGATTTTACATAACTCCGGGCACTATATCAGCCATTCATCTCATCACAAGCATTCTTACTATCTAATTCGCAACGGCGAATTGCTAGGTTATACCGAAAACGAACTCGAAATTATTGCCAATTTAGCCCGCTACCACCGCAAAAGTCCGCCGAAGAAAAAGCACTACAGCTATCAAAGCTTGGTTAGCCCCCGCGATCGCCAATTGGTGTCTCAATTAAGTGCCATGTTGCGATTGGCAGTTGCCCTCGATCGCCGTCAAATAGGTGCGATCGAACAAGTCGATTGTCAGTATTATCCCCACGCGCGAGAGTTACATTTATGGCTCCAGCCTGCTTCATTAGATGACGATTGCGGCTTAGAATTGTGGAGTTTGGATGAGAAAAAAGCCGTGTTTGAAGCAGAATACGAAGTTAAATTAGTTGCCACGCTCAAGTTTGGTGCTTGTACGACCTAATCGAAACAATGGTCAATTCGCAATTCGCAATTCGCAATTGTAGGTTGGGTTGAGCGCCAGCGAAACCCAACACCCCCAACCATTGAATGATACCAAATCCGCTTCTCATGCCACCCATTCAGCCCTCACCCCCAACCCCTCTCCCAGCTTGGGAGAGGGGAGCCGGAGTCTGGGTTAGGGAAAAGAGGTTTTGGAAACCGGATTTGGTATGAGGCGATTCGAGACTCAATTCATTTATTTGTGCTGTCAGTTCGGGAGAGAGCATACCTAACTTGCGGGTTAGTTGCTTGAGAACTAATTCTCGTCCCTCTGCCGTCCGGCCCTCAGCTAGCCCTTCAGAACGACTTTGAGATTTCACTTGTTCGATGTGTTCTAAATATATTGGAGAAGTTCTTAAACTCATCAGTAACTCCGTCTCAATAGCATGGCGATTCTGTTTGGCCTCTCGCACCTCACTACTGATTTTGCGGTCGGTTTCTACTCGACCAAAAGGTGAGAGTAAAGCTTCGAGTAAATCTTTAGCAAACTGGTCGTGAGGAAATTGGGACATGAAAGCAGTAATATCGCTTTGTTATTTTAGCCGCTTTGTCCCTATCTTCTCACCAGAGCGATCGCGACTTCTATCAAAGTGAAAACAACGACTTGTTTGTCTAATCTAAAGGCGATCGCCAGAGGTATTCTTTGAGGTTAATCTTACCTTCAGGACTAAATTTGATGCCTTCTTCTTCTAAAAGCGATCGCTGTAGTTCGTCTCCTCCATGTCGAAAATGAGAGTAAGAGATTTCACCTTTAGCATTAATAACTCGATGCCAGGGAACGTCTGAATCTAAATCTACTCTATAGAGAGCATAGCCAACTAAACGAGCCTTACCATAAAGTTGAGCTAAATCCGCTACTTGTCCGTAAGTTGCTACTTTTCCTTTCGGAATCTGACGCACTACTTGATAGATAGCGTTGTAGGAATTCACGATCGCCTCACTACTGATATGTATAGAGTTATGGTTAATCTTTCGATCGCTCCCATGCCAACACGATTAGGGCATTAACAATCGCAGCGGCGACTGGAGAACCGCCTTTACGTCCTTCGATGCGAATTTGAGGCACGTCGATATCAGCCAACGCCGCTTTTGACTCTAATACCGAAACGAAACCAACTGTAGCACCAATAACGATCGCCGGACGAACTGATGTTGAGGACAATCGATCGCATAAAGCTAACAATGCAGTTGGGGCATTACCGATAACAAAAATCGCTTCAGGGAACTGCTGCCAACATTGAATTAATCCGGTTTCTGTCAGGGTTTTTCCTGGTAAAGGTTCCGCAACTCGATCGATCGCACTAATCAAAGGATTGCCAAAAGTTTTGGTGGCTAAACTAACAATTCCTTGCTTGACCATGCTGACATCAGTAACGATCGGCGTGCAATTACAAATAGCAGCGATCGCCCGGTCGATCGCTCCCGGACTAAACTTAATTAACCGCGCAAATTCAAAGTCAGCAGTCGAGTGAATTACTCGACGAACAATAGCATATTCATCCGGGCTAAAGTCGTGGGAACCGATTTCGCGATCGATAATCGCAAAACTTTGTTCGATAATGGGATTAACCAACAAACTCATTTGACAGAATTCAGAATGCAGAATTCAATTTTTTGACTTTTGACTTTTGACTTTTGACTTGATTTGACCTATTTCTCAAAACTCTAAAACCGGCCAATCAGGTTGGCGATAATATCGAGTCATATCATCGAATTTACGGAGTTGTGCTTGCTTTACCCAGAGTTGTTGAGGCCGCTCTAACCACTGTTGATTTAACTGCGATAAAATAGATGCTAAACTCATCCGATCTAATTGCGGTCTAATCTCGCCAAAATATCCCAAAGTGACGTGAGGGGTGAAGTGATACTGCTGTTCGATCCCTAAAGCAATCAGACGAGGATTTTGATAAATAAATCGACGCAATTGCAAAATTTGCTCGTAAGCATCTCGATTTTGAGGCAACAAGCAAACAGCTAAAGCGCGAGGCATTACCATCAATCCGAAGATCTGCCAGCCAGAAGGAGCGTGGCCCTCGACTGCTTGCTGGCATTGCCCGAAACTTTGAGCGATTGCCTCCCGCAGTTGTTCTTCAAAATCTGGTTTGCTAGCAGCAAGCTCTCGGTAGGCGCTATCCCAAATCAAATCTGCCAGGGTGAGATGAAAGCTCTCTGGAGGAATTGGTACTAGCAGATTGTCATCTAACCGCTCTACGAGGTCTGCTTGCAATGCTTTCAAGTTAGCGTAAAACTCAGAATTTTCCGATTCTTCTTCCCAGGAAGGCGTAATCACAGAATAACCTGGAAAAGATACAGCTTGCCTGCTGCCATCTGGGGCTGGGGCAAACTTAGGCGACTCTTGAAGGTGGTGTACCTGAGACTCGTAAGTAGCTGGTAGAGTCAGCTTGGCCGCGCGGTTGAGGTATGTTTGGTAAGACTCGTCCAATTGTCAATTCCTTTAGTTGTGCGAATATATTATGCCAATTTACCTATATTGGGGAGAAGATGACTTTGCTATGGCAAAAGCGATCGAGTCTATCCGGCACTCAGTGGTAGATGCTAATTGGGCTAGCTTTAACTATGACAAAATAGCGGGGGATCGATCGGAGTCCATTATACAAGCTCTCGATCTAGCCATGACACCACCTTTTGGACTTGGTAGTCGTTTGGTTTGGCTTGTCGATACCACTGTTACCCAACAGTGTTCTGAAGAATTACTAGCCCAACTAGAGAGCGCCCTGCCAGCAATTCCTGAGTCATCAGTTCTATTGCTTACTAGCCGCAGCAAACCCGACGGGCGGTTGAAATCCACCAAGCTGCTGCAAAAGTCTGCTTTAGTCGAAGAATTTGCTCTCATCCCTCCTTGGAAAACTGAAGAATTGGTGCAGCGGGTAAGGCAAGCATCGGGAAAAATGAAGTTAAGACTAACTAATGATGCTGTGGAACTGTTAGCCGAGTCGGTTGGCAACGATACCAGACGGCTATTTAGCGAGTTGGAGAAGTTACAGCTTTATGCAGGTTCGTCTAGCCCAGCGCTTAACGCTAGTGCTGTAGCTAATTTAGTCGCTTGTAACACCCAAAACAGCTTGCAGCTAGCAACTGCGATCCGCGAGGGCAAGCAAGCAAAGGCTCTAGGATTAGTAACCGATCTGCATATCTTGGGGGAACCAGCTTTACGCATTGTCGCCACCCTTATCGGACAGTTTCGGACTTGGTTGCTCGTCAAGGTAGCCATAGAGTCGGGAGAAAGAGATGAAAAAGCGATCGCTACTAGTGCTGAAGTCGGCAATCCCAAACGCATTTACTTTCTGCGCCAAGAAGTCAAATCGATTTCTTCCCAACAACTCATCGCTGCCCTGCCCGTCTTGCTAGAGTTAGAAGTCAACCTCAAGCAAGGAGCCGATTCTTTATCTACCATGCAAACCAAAGCGATCGAACTTTGTCAAATTTTTCACTGAGGAGTTCAGAAGTTCAGGAGTTCAGGAGTTCAGAAGTCAGGAGTCAGATGTCAGGAGTTAAGAATGCTCTGCTCTCTCCCCATCTCCCCATCTCCCCATCTCCCCATCTTCGCCCTCTTCCCTGGAACTTCTACACCGTAAAATAATTCTTAGAGAACAGAGAACCTCTCAACCTTTCACCAATCGCTCATGACTTTCTCCCGCTCTAATTCTATTTGGCAGCGTACTTTATCTCGTTCGACTATTACAGGCGCGATCGCGATCTTTAGTCTACTTTCTGGCGTTGTCCCTTTAGTTTCTTTGAGCGATCGCTCTTTGGACTTGAATTCTTCTGCTTTGGCTCAAAGCGTTAGCAAGCCAGAGATCGAACGCTACGCCAGAACTTTGTTGCGAATCGAACCCCTGCGTCAAACTGCCTATACCAATATTAAGAAAATCCTTGGTTCCGGCCAAGTTCCCAATATTGTTTGCACTCAGCCAAATAGTATGCGATCGCTTCCGGGTGAGGCTCGTCAAATCGCGATCGACTATTGCAATCAGTCGAAAAAGATTTCTACAGAGAACGGATTGAGTCCCGCGCGTTTCAATGCCATTACTTCACAGGCACAATCTGATGCCAACTTAAGAGGGCAAATTCAAAACGAATTGCTGAAGTTGCAACAGTAATTAATTATTCGTTACGATTTATCCAAAAAATGTAGGCGATTTTTGTTAGCTTAAGTAGAGGCGCAAGTTCTCGCGTCTCTACGGGTGCAACGATATTCAAACACTAGGGAAAAAAGGATACACTATGCTTGCCCAATTAGCTGTCGGCGACGTTGTAAACCAGCAGCGTCAGTTTTTTGCTAGCGGTAAAACTAAAGATATCTCTTTTCGTCTCGAACAATTAAAGATTTTAAAGCAAGCTCTTTTAGAGAATGAACCAGCAATTAATTTAGCATTAAAAGCCGATCTAAAAAAGCCAGAATTTGAAACATTTTTGACTGAAATTGCTCTTTGCGTCAAAGAAATAGATGATACGCTGAAACATCTTAAATCTTGGACGAAGCCGATCGGAATTATTCCACCTCTCAGCCAGCTAATCTCTTCGGCTCAAATCTGTTACGAACCATTGGGTGTAGTTTTAATTATTGGAGCTTGGAATTACCCATTACAGCTAGTAATCGGGCCGTTAATTGGGGCGATCGCCGCTGGTAACTGTGCGATTCTCAAACCTTCGGAATTGGCAGAAAATACCTCTCGACTAGTAGCCGATATCGTGGAGAAAAATTTCGATCCGAGTTTTGTGGCTGCGATCGAAGGTGGCAAAGAAACCAGTCAACAACTGCTAGAAGAAAAATTCGATAAGATCTTTTTTACTGGCAGTACCGAAGTTGGCAAAATCGTCATGTCTGCCGCTGCCAAGCATCTAACGCCAGTGACTCTAGAACTGGGTGGCAAAAGTCCTTGTATAGTCGATGCTAATACCCACCTAGAATATACAGCTAAAAGAATTACTTGGGGTAAGTTTGTTAACGGCGGGCAAACTTGTGTCGCTCCCGACTATTTGCTGGTAGATCGACGGGTTAAATCAGATTTATTAGCCCGGATTAAAACTGAAATTACCAACTTTTTTGGAGATAATCCTGCTGGCAGTCCAGATTACACTCGGATTGTCAATCAAAGACATTTCAATCGCCTCAGCCAACTATTGGAGTCGGGAGAAATTATCGTCGGTGGAGAAAGTAATCTAGGCGATTTATACATTGCACCTACAGTCATCGATCGCGTTACTTGGGAACATCCAGTAATGCAAGAAGAAATTTTTGGACCGATTCTCCCAGTTATAGAATATGACGATTTAGATCGGGCGATCGCTTGGATTAATGCCAAACCAAAACCTTTGGCGCTTTATTTCTTTTCTAACGACAAACAAAAACAACAACAAGTTTTGCGATCGACTTCATCCGGCGGCGTTTGTATTAACGACACCCTCATGCACTGTGCCTTTCCGGCTTTACCGTTTGGCGGCGTAGGTGCTAGCGGCATGGGTAACTATCACGGCAAAGCTGGGTTTGATACTTTTTCCCATCAAAAAAGCATACTTAAGAAGTCTTTCTTAGTTGACTTCAATTTAAGATATGCTCCTTATAAAGATAAAATTAAAGTCCTCAAGAAGATCTTGGGAAGCAGTTGAGAGTTTTGCTCTCACCCCCATAATGTCCGCTACTTGGGAGTAGGAACTAGTTGCCCTGTCCAGTAATATGACGCATTACAATATCGAACTTGTTGTTAAGTTCGCTGAACTTTGCGTTCATTTCGCTCTCTAAACGATCGAATCTGTCCTCTAAGCGATCGAATCTGTCATTCATCTGTTCTTCTAGTACATCGATCTCGTCATACACTCGATCGAACGATAAGTTCACCTCTTTGCCTGTCAATTGGGTGGCTTCGAGCCTAGTCAAACGCCTTTCAAAGACTCTTAATTGTCGATCTATAGAGCGATCGTTAGATTCGTTAGCTTGGGACATAGCCTAGATGTAGAGTGAGATATTTCTATTCTATTAGCCCAGAGGCATTTGACGCAGACTGGGAGATAGTCGATCGCTTCTTAGCACTTAATATGGAACAGATTGACAAGCGGCTAGCAAAGTCGTAATTTAGATTGCAGAATAATAATCTAGTTAGCCTCGTATGAATCTTTAAGTAGCGTGTAGCTGTAAAGTTAGTTTAGAAGGTAGTGCGTCTGCTATGAATGGATTATTGCGAAAGCCAATGGAAAACTATCAGGGTTGCCATATTGGATGTGCTCCTGGTACTCATGCAGGTCTCACAGGAATTATTACTCGTCATGTTAAACCACGTTCGGGTGTCCTAGACATCGGTGCTCACGCTGGAGCTCTTTTGCGTCGTTTACAGGATGCTGGATTCAGCGATCTTACAGGTACTGACTTGGATACTACTCGCTTCAATTGTCCAGGCGCACAGTTTAAAAGGCTCGAACTCAATCAACCATTTTCAACTAATTTCGAGCGAAAATTTCATCTCATTACGAGCACAGATGTAATTGAACACCTCGATAACCCCCGCAACTTTCTTACTGAGAGCCGCAAACTGCTAGAAGATGACGGATGGTTGGCAATTTCATTGCCAAATGTAGCTTTTTGGGAGGGACGAGTCAAGTTTCTGCTTAAAGGAGAGTTATGGGGATTTGGAGAGAAGAATTACCGTTCACAGCGTCATATTTCTCCAATTACATTTGAGCAGATGGTTTTAATGATGCAAGAGATTGGACTTCAAGTAATTGAAGTTGGAACGGCAGGCTCTTTTGCAACGCCTTTGAGAATGGTAATAACATCTCCTGTTTGGGGTCTTCTTAAATTAATGGGTGGAAACCATGTCTTAGGTGAGTCTGCACTTTTTTTAGCAAAGAAGGTAGATCCCGATCCGGATCTCAAGCGTCCTACGCACTACCGAAATCGTTGGGAAGGTGTAGCTGACCAAATTGGAATTGATGCAGAAAAGGTCAAGTAATCCTGACTAGAAGCATGGGGTGAGGCTCTCAGGTTTGGTTGCAGTTGGGTTTCACTTCGTTTAATTGTCATGCTGTGTTCGTTCGCAGTTGGGCGATCGATTCTCGCTATCAGAAACAGGCTCAAAAAAGTTTTTTGCAAGATGCCCAAGTAACTTTAGCAGTCATGCAGCAAGATTTTCCTAACCTTTGGGATATGCACACCTTAATCGTTCATCCCAGTTATGAGAATTTGGCTCAATCTTTGGGGTTTCAGAAAACCAACGTCGATCCCAAACTGCCGATTTACTGGATGTATCAGTCAGTCGATCGCTTCCTAGCACTTAATATAAAGCAGATTGCCAAGCGATTGGCAAAGTCGTAATCCAAGTTATATGAATTCGCTAAATGTTTGCTACAGATAGTGCGTCACGAATAAATTGCCATCCCGTCAAAGAAGCGATCGCTTCTGAAGTCAAATCATTCAAAATTTTAGCTAAACTAGTTCTCAAATGCTC
>JAHHHA010000026.1 GCA_019359615.1 Cyanosarcina radialis HA8281-LM2 | reverse complement strand
GATTTCAACAGTTCCAGCAACTCAGCTTCTGATTCTTTAATCTCTATTTTTAGAACTCCTGACATCGGCTTTACCTACTTAATTACTCCCTCTTTATCTGTAGCATTATTTTATCCAAATGATATTAGACCTAGATCTTTGGAGCTTCTCGTTTAGCCTCTAGAGCGATGCGGATCGTTTCCATACGACCAAGCTTCTCGAATTTGTCCGTTTGGGCGGTGGATAACCAACTCCGAGCGGTGTTGCTGGGCAAAAGGTTTTCCAGCATCGATCGCTTCGGCTTGGGTTTGGTGATTGCTCAAAGGATTGGGATTACCCTCGACCTTTACTTCCCAAGCACCGTTTTGAGGCACTACATGAACTTTTTTTGACATACTATCTCTCCTTTTTTGGTTTCCTTTTTTTGGGCTGTTTGCCTGTTAGATTGGTTTACAATAGATATATTAGCATGAGTTTGTAAACCAACTACCTTATGATTGGCACTCGCATTAAGCTGGCTCGAAAAAAAGCTGGCTATTCACTGCGCGATTTAGCTGAAGCTATGGGTGGCAAAGTATCCGCCCAGGCTATTGGCAAATACGAACGAGGCGAAATGACTCCCAGTTCTGATGTTTTGCTGGCTCTGAGCAAAGCATTAGGGGTTACTGTTGCTTACCTGATGGATAGTCAAGGAATTGAGATAACTTCAGTTGACTTCCGCACTAAAGCCAGCACTACTGGAAAAGACCGCGCTCGCGTTGAAACTGAAGTCATTGAATGGGTAGAGCGATATCTCCAGATTGAAGAAATTCTCGAACTGGACGGACTTCAATGGCGAAGGCCGTTCGATCGATTAGAGGCAATTTCTTCGGTTGAAGAAGCAGAAGACATTGCCAACCGCGTGCGAGATCGTTGGAAATTAGGTTGCGATCCGATTCCTAATATGACCGAGCTTCTTGAAGAAAAGGGCTTAAAGGTTCTCATCGTCGATCTTCCAGAAAGAGTATCGGGTTTGACTTGCTTGGTAAGAAGGCGAGGAAATTTAGCAGATTTGCCAGCGATCGTTGTCAACCAAAAATGCTCGTTGGAGCGTCGAAGGCTGACTCTTGCCCACGAACTATGCCATCGATTAATCGATCCTCAATACTTGTCTGAAAAAGAGGAAGAGCTTGCAGCAAATCGATTTGCAGGCGCGTTCCTTATGCCTCGTTCCCATTTAGAAAAGGAAGTTGGCAAACATCGCAACTCACTGGGATATAGAGAATTGATTTCTCTCAAACGGATCTACAGAGTTAGTGGTGCGGCGCTACTCGTGCGCCTACGAGATATTGGCATTATCTCTAGTTCTGCACTCACTTATATGTTTCAATCTGTAGCTCGAACTTGGCGTACTGAGGAACCAGAAGAATTAGAACCGAAAGATAAAAGAGGTGAGTACGAACAACCCCAACGTTTTGAAAGATTGTGCTATCGTGCCTTAGCCGAGGATTTGATTTCGCTCTCTAAAGCAGCAGAACTCTTACGTGCAAGGGTTGAAAAAGTAGAAGCTGGACTGAAGGGACCGAGATCGGTAGATGCGAATTCTTATTAGCGACACATCTTGTTTAATAGATCTCCGTAAAGCCTCCTTATTGGAGGCTTTTGTTCGGCTTCGGTATGATTTGGTAATTCCTGACGTTCTACTAGAGCAAGAGTTAGTAAATTTTTCAACTGTTGACAAAGAACTCCTACAAAAAGAATTACGAGTTGTGAGCCTACCTGGTGAGGGAGTGATCGGAGTCCAAAGTGTGAACCGAGATTATCCCGCCTTGACATTAAATGACTGTTTTGCTTTTGTTATCGCAGAACAGACACCAAATTGTATTTTAATGACTGGCGATCGCCGCTTACGCGACCTGGCAAGTAGTTCTGGCATAGAAGTTCACGGCATTCTTTGGGGAATTGATGAAATGTATAATGCGAGATCTGCTACGGTTAGTCAGCTATACTCTGCTCTACTGCTTTTCAAGGCAGATTCTACTGTAAGACTTCCTGCAAAAGATTTAAATATATGGATAGAACGATATGAATCCTTGCTTAAGAAAATGCCATAAATCTCTCAAATTAACGCTCTAACCCATCCCCTACACATCTTTTGAGATCCGGTGACAGTTGAGAACTTAAATCTCGTAGGATTTGGCGTAGATGGGCAATAGTCGATCGCCCTCTCAGCCAAGTATCCTAAAGATTGAGAGATCTGAAGATGGGCAACAGCATCAGGGAGAGGAACTACCGATGAAAGGCAAGAATCCGATGGGGTGGAAATTGGTGGGGCATAGCGGCATTGCTCTCTCGGCTTTATTGCTGTCGGTGGGGTTAGCGAATCCCCAACCCGTCAAATCTCAAACTCCCACAGCGACTCCTTCAACGGTGGTTTCCCAGCAAGAGAGGGCGGAGTTAGAGCAGTTCTTCAATCGGACGACTACCCTATTCAGTATTTTGCTGGTAACTCTGGCCGTCTTACTAGCCATTGCGATCGCAGCTTTGTGGTTTTTGCGGCGGGCGGTGATTCAAGAAGTAGCTGGGATTGTGAAAGCTCATCTGAAGCAACTGGGAGATTTGGAAACTAAGATTGCTAATGCCGATCGCCAGGTGCAAAATATCCTCCAGCAAGCCGAACAAATGGTGGATACGCTCAAAAATGACGTAGAAGATTGGCAAGACGAACTAGATATCAAACGAGAAGATGTTTCGCAACAAATAACGGAACTGTCGCAATCGAAGCAGCAAGCCTTAAAAGAATTCAAAACCCAGATCGATCGCTCTTATCAAACGCTGGAAAAATTAGAGACGGATTTCAGCGACGAAATCTCTGGATTGCAAACTCAAACGCAACAGCAGCGGGATACGATCGTCCGCAACCTGGAAAAATTCAGCGCCGAATTTCCGCCGCAAATATCGGCCCTGCTGGCAGAGGTACAAAGACAGCAACAAGAAGTCATCCAACACCTGAAGCGATCGCAAACTGACTTTAACACCCAACTATCTGCCCTTCAGTCGGCTACCCAAAAACAACAAGAAGCGATCGGGCAAAACCTCAAACAACAAGAAGCAGAGTTTGCCCCGCAGCTAGGCAAACTGGTAGTTAAAGTTCAAGGCCAACAAGAAGCAATTTTGGCGCGGTTGAAACACCTAGAAACAGAAGCGGTAGCTCAATTAGAGCAATGGCAAACCGAAGTGCGATCGCAACAGCAAGGAACCCTGCAAAACTTCGGCAAAGCTACCTCAGAATTTACCGCTAAGCTATCGGAATTCCAAATTCGGGCGCAACAGCAAAGAGACTCGATCCTTAAAAACCTGCACAAAGTCGAGTTAGATTTTGTTCCCCAACTGGCTCAATTAGAAGTAGAAGCCAAGCAAAAAGCCGAAGAACAAAAGGATTTAACCCTACAAAACCTTAGAAGAGTGGGTGTAGAGACGATCGCCCAATTGCAAAAAGTCCAAGGGCAAATTCAAGCTCAAATGACGCAACCGCTGCAAAATCTCCAAAAACTGGAAGCCGAGATCGCTGCCAAACTTTCCGACTCGCAGTTAGGGATTGAAGCCCAAAAAGATCGAGCCACAAATACGATCGAAGAATTAGAAGCTCAAGTCAACGACATCATCGCTGGCTTGCGATCGGATATTCAAACCCGTAAAGAAGGAACTCTAAAACATTTGAGTGACTTAGAAACCGAGTTAACATCTCAAGTGGCTAGCTCGCAATCGGGGGTGCAAATTCAAAGAGATCTAACCCTGCAAAACCTACAAAAATGGCAAGCCGAAGCTAGCACCCAATTATCAGCCCTGCAATCGGAAATTCAAACTCGCAAACAAGATACTCTACAACATCTAGAAAGGTTAACAGCTACGCTCACCGAACAGTTAGCTCAAATGCAGTCAACGGCTGAAACCCAGAAACAACAGATTCTCCAGGAACTAGCAGAAATTTCTCCCAGTGCGATCGCAGAATCTGCCATTTCAGAAGTCGTCGCCCAAATCCAAACTCTCAACGCTCAAATCGAACGCCTTCAATCCAACCATCCAGACTTTTTCCTCAATCCCGATGACTACCTGCAACAGGGCAATACTCTATTTGCTGACGGACGTTATCGGGAGGCAATTGCCAGTTACGATCGCGCTATTGCCTTGCAACCAGAGAATCCCGATCTGTGGTATCGACGCGGTTTGGCCCTATGGGAATTAAAGCAGTATGAAGAAGCGATCGCCGCTTTCGATCGAGTGCTGAACGTCAAACCCGAAGATCCCGATAGCTGGTATTACCGCGCCATGTCCCTCAAAGAGTTACAAAGATACGATGGGGCATTAGCGGCGCTGAATAATTTAGTCAAAATCCAACCGGATAATTACACCGCTTGGTTTCAACAGGGCATACTTTTAGGGAAAAAGAAAAAAGCTACCGAGGCGATTGCTGCCTTTGATAAAGCCATAGAATTAAAGCCAGATTACTCTCAAGCTTGGATCGATCGAGGGGTAGCTTTAGGGAAGTCGCAAAAACATGAAGAGGCTTTTGCCTCATTCGATCGCGCCGTGCAAGTTCAACCTAACGATCCGGTAGCTTGGTTGAACCGGGGGATGGCGTTAGAAGTGTTGACGAGATATGAAGAAGCGATCGCTTCTTTTGATAAAGTCATCGAACTCGATCCGCAATCTGCTAAAGGCTGGGATAAAAGAGGTTACGCGCTCATTCAATTAGAGCGAGATCCAGAAGCCTTGGAGAGTTTTGAGAAAGCCTTGGCGATCGAACCAAAATATGCAAGTGCTTATTACAACAAAGCGATTTGCTATACCTTTCAAGGAAAACTGCGGTTAGCTATAGAAAATCTAGAGCGAGCGAGCGAGCTAAATCCGAAATATCGCAACCAAGCCAAAACCGATCCAGATTTTGAAGAAATTGCCGAAAATAAACGTTTTCAACAATTGGTTCAAGGGCATGGGGCATAGGAAATTTGATATTAGACCAAAAATTGAAAACCATGAAAGCAATTGAAACCAACGCTACTCTCACCGAAAACGGACAACTCACACTCGACGAACCCCTTCCCCTTCTCCATCGCAACCGCGTCCGCGTTATCGTTCTTATCCCTGAAGAAGATGAACTAGAAGAAGACTCGATCGAAACTATCCGTGAAGGACTCGATCGAGGGTGGCAGGAAGTTCTCACGGGAAAGACTCGCCCTGTTTCTCAACTTTGGGAAGGAATGGATGTCGATTGAGCCACCCGTCCAATTTGGTGAGAAAGCGATCGGCTTGGGTGAAACCCGATTGACTAGCAATGTAGTCGGCAATTTGCTCGATATCGTCAATGGCAGGTTCGGTAAGACGAAACTGTGGGTTCATTACTCGATCGCGTAGCGAGAACGCAGATTAGCACGAATTTGCGCCATAGCAGTGGAGCCATCGACGAGTTCACCCCGCTGGGCGGCTTCCCACCCAATGCGAGCGTCCTGTTGTAGTTCTGGCAGTCGTCCCTGATAAATGTCTTCTTGCTGTTCGAGGAGTTTTACCCCAGCCAAAAGGACTTCGATCGCCGTTTGATATTTACCGCTGACAAGTTGGCGCTGTACGAGGTCTTCAAGTTCGGGCGGTAGAACGATTTGCATGGAAGGGTATAGCAGAAATTCTCATTTTATTGTAGGCGTTTTTTAAACATCCTCAACTCCACGTGAGGGGAATTTCTGCTGGATTCTGGCAGATTACTGGCAGCCAACTGGCACAAGGGAATTCATTTTCTAAGCCTTGCAGTTTCAAGCGTGCTTCGCGTACCGATTGATATAAAGGTTTACCGCTAGAAAATTCTGCTAGCAAATTCTTTAAGAATTCCTGTGCTACTTTGTCGGGTACTGGTTCGCGCATGACGATCGTTTGGGGAATATGCAAATCTGCTAAATTAGTGGCTAATCCCAAACCATCACAGGAGTTAAAAATCGCCAGTTGCAAACCTCGTTCGATCGCTTTCGTCAGAGCATTTCTTAACTCAGCAATAGTTAAACTATCAGTTTGGTTGATGCAAAAATGACCGATTTCTCGATCGCGGCGAGTAAAACTATGACCAGCAAAAAAGAGGATATGCCAAGATTGCTGCCAAAGTTCATCATTTAGAGCTTGTCGTTGTGGTTCTACTAAAAACTTGACTTTTGCCTTCGGTAAATTTTCGAGTAAAATTCTATCTTTTTGAGTGTCAATGCCAGTGCTATCTCCTAATATAGCTAATATTTTGATATCGGATCTTGACGATCTAGACTTTTCTTTTTTCTCATAAGTAGGTGAAGAAAGAGCTATTTCTGCTTGAGGATAGCGTTCAAAAAAATCCCAAAGTTGCAAGGGTATCCGCCGTAGCTGGCTATCTTCTGTTTGCCAGATAATCCGAATAGATTCAGAGAGATTTAATCTTGCTAGCAATTGTTCTTTTACTGGCCGAAATAATTCGGAATTCAACCATAAATTTATGTGGTTTTTAAGGTTATCTGCCAATAGTTGGCATTCTGCTGATAATTCTGGCTTGCTAATATTAGTAACTTGTGTTTCTGGAAACTCGATCCGCAAGTTTCCTTGTAAGCTTTGACGGTATGCAGCTTGCCATCGATCGTATGCTAAAGCTAATTCTGAAGCTGGTGGTAATTTTCCGTTGAATTCAAAATCGGGAGGTTTTCCTTCTAAGCCAATCTGTAGTATAACTGGAAATCCGATCCTGAAGTCGCCTTGTCCTAATTTTAAGATCGCTAGCTTGTTGTGAGTTGATGTTCTAGGCGTGGGAGCGATCGTTTGGATGATGTCTTTTAAAATTGCGATTTGTTCGTCTTTACTTTCTAATTTTGCTTGATATTTTGATTTTAATTGTTGGAGTATAAATTCATATTTTTGAGTCACTTCAGCGTGGATTTTCGTTTTGTTAGCCGATTCTGGTACATCTACACGCACCGAAACAATTCCATCTCCCTTATTTTCAATACTTTTAATTGCTAAAGGAATACCTTCGTTTTCGAGTTTGACCTTTGCTAAGGCCACCGTTAGAGCCTGTAAATCTAAGCCATTACGAAAAATTAGATCGACAGTATTTATGGCTACTTGGAATAGTTTAGTAAAATCTCCTGGGGCAAATTTTCCGCTGCTAGGACGACGCTCTTGTTGGTTATTTAAAAGATAAACGTACTCGCAAATTACTCCATCAAGTCGAGTCGTGCTGTCAATATTCCAGGCTTCCAAACAAGCTCCAGTCAACTGAGCTTGCTGAAAATTAGTATTTATTGCTTGGAGTTCGCACAAGTTAGTGTCTTCTAAATCGGCTCGAACCAAAGTAGCATGGCTGATATCTGCTTTGGTAAGGTTTGCCTGGTTTAATTTAGCTCCATCTAAATTTGCTCCCCGCAAATTACATCCTTGATAAGAGCGTCCAATCCCGTTTTTATCGACCAGTAATTTCCGCACTTTAGGATTAGTTAAAATTGTGTTTTTGAATCTAGACCGATCTAGTTTTTGCGTTAGATAAAAGTTTGTGCGAGTCAAATTTGCATTAGTGAAATCGGTACTTTTTAGGATAGCTCCCTCGAAATTAGCACCTGTAAGATTAGCTCCTCTAAAACTAGTCCCTCCAATAACAGAAATATTTACCGCCAGTTTATAAATAACCAGAAATTTTTTATTGTTAGCTGTTGCTTGCCAACTAATATAACCACAGATAATTCCCAAAAATACAAGTGCGATCGAATTTAATAGCCAACAAGCATACCAATTAATTGGTTCATTTTTTAACGATAGAGAAGCATTGGCACTCAAAATCGCACCAATAGTCCAAGCTATCCAAAAAATAGAGTTAGTCGAACCACCAAGAAGTCTAGCCGTCACCAGGATAATAGCGCCGAGGGTGAAACCAGCAAACGTCCAAGTTCCAGCAGCTAAAAGCTCCCAACCCGTTCGGGAGGCGATCGCAATTCCTGAAAAGCCGGATATCCACCCAACATACCCGAACAATATAGCAGCGATTATTCCGATTAATATTCCAGTCGCGATCGCTAAATCTTCACCAAATCCTCGTCGGATCGTAATCTGAAAAAACAGGCTAATAGCGAATAAGCTCACCACACCCGGAATCAAATTGAATCGAGCGATATATTCAGGTTGAAACATTCCTGTCAAAATAATGCTACCAAAGCCAGATGCACCACCAGCCACCCCAAATAACACCAACAAAACTACTAGTAAGAAAACCACTTTTTCTGGCCGAACTCCTGCTATAGCTCCTTGGAAGTTAGCATTTTCCAGAATTGCATTAGTAAAATTGGCCCCGCGAATATCAGATTTACTGAAGTCTTTACCTGTAAGGTTTTGACCGTTAAAGTCCACTCCTGGGAATTTTTTGTCCGAACTGTTAGGAAACTTCATTGGTATATATGTTTCCGAGTTAATAAGTATTTTTATGGTTACAAATATAATTCGTTTGACTGCGTACTCGATTTATAGGTTGGGAATCTGGGTTTGATGCATCTCCAGAGCGACTGAATTTATCGCTCAAAGCCTGTGAGAGCAAGTCTTCGATCGCTACTCCTTATTTACCACAAAAGTTTTTGAGAAAATTTCGGAATATTTCCCTTCGTTGACTTGTTCTTAAGAATGAGGGGGCAATAGTTCTCTCGATTGTCTATAACCGCTTATTTAAGGAGTCAATCTCATGCTCAAACATAACCGATCGAATCGTATACTTGTTGCCCTGGGCATTCTCTCTTCCAGTGCCTTGTTAGCTCCTGCTGTATTGGCTTATCCCATTTATGGTAGCCCACGCGATCTGGGCGAGAAGACAATACTTAGGTACGATGTCTCGGGGTGGGTAAAGATTCAGCCACAACAATCAGGGACGCTAACTTGGAACTGCCCTTCTAACGCCTATATCGTAGGCGGAGGATTCGAGACGCGAGAGGAGCTAAATAACAGTGCTGAAGGATTTACTGTTATCCACTCTTTCCCATCAAGTGCAAACGGATGGCAAGTGCGTCTACGGAACAAAGACGACATCGCTCGCGATGTGAGAATCTACAGAATCTGTGCAGAGTAAGTCTGGTCTGCATTGGTTGCAACTTCTGAGTTGCTTGAGAAATCGCTTCAGATTCACCATTTGCCTGTAGGGGTGCAATGCATTCATTGGTGTCAATTTAGAACTAAAGCCGCTGCTAGACCATGAATTTCAGCCATCTCCGCCAGGGGTTAAAAACCCCACCGCTTATAGCGCAAGTCCATTGAAATGGACTAAGGAAGGAAATTACCCAGAGATCGGCCAGTCCTCTTTAGAGGACTTTAGCTGTGAGACAGGGGTTGAAAACCCCTGGCGGATGAAGCTTTTGACCGTTAACTTGACGCACATCAATACATTGCGGAGGGGCTGTATTCGCCGTGCAATGGCGACGGGGGTTGAACTGCCGGACGCTCTTTCCTCCGGCACCGCCCCCGACCCAGGATGTGTTGCAACAAAAAAGCAAAATGGTATCAAAATTTTTAGACAACTTTGGAATATTTCCTGCGGTTGATTTGTTATTCAGATTGAGGGGCAATAGTTCCCTACCTCGTACTTAATTGGGTATCTAGAAGCATTTTCAGACACTCTCTTAACGAATTCCTCAGTCGATAATCTATCACCTCAGTCAAGGAGACTATCTATGAAACTTTTACACTCTCTAATCTCTAGCACTGCTCTACTGCTGGCTGCTGCTGCCCCGACATTGGCTACTATCTCAATATCTAGCGTAACTTTGGCATCGCAACCAGTCGATCCGCTAGGTTGTCCTGATGGTTGGGTTCCCGCACCAAATCCCCAACTTGGTTGTATTCCTAATCGGATAAAACCTAAAAACCCAAACAGAAATATAAAAAATCCAACTCCATCAAGCCAAGTAGAATTTCCATCTAGAGTACCTCAAAATTTTCGGATCGATCTGTGCGATCTAGGTGTTGTAGATCCGATCGATTGTCCTGAAAATAACCCGAAGAGTTTAATCAAGTTGGACGAACAGCGTTAGTCGGTAGATCGGATCGATCGAAATCCAAAAGCAGCGGTATGACCAGCGATCGTTTCTGACTGGCAACCGCTTTTTATATCAAATCCGGTTCTCATACCATCTATTGCTGCCCTCACCCCCAACCCCTCTCCCACGGGAGAGGGGAGCCGGAGTCGGAGAGAGGTCAAGACGGTTTTGTAAACCGGATTTGGTATTAATGGCTCAACTAAACCGCAAAATCTTCGTTAAAATTAGCATCACCTAAAGCTAATTGTACGCTAAATTTTTCTCCAATTTGACAGCTAAATTTGAGTTGGAGATAAACATCTGCACGTCTAGCAACAACTTCACGGCATATTTCTCCAGGCTCGTCCAGCAATATTAGTTTTAAATCTGGTGGTAAGCGATCGTCATTTCCTGTCGGGTAAACTTGCAAAAGTACGCTAACATCACCATCATTTTTGGGTAAGAATGCCACAGCTAAGGCTACGGTTTTACCTGCAACCTCCATACCTAGATCGATTAGTTTCACCCTCTTAACACCAGCGGCAGGGTTTTCTGGATCGATTTTGCGCAAACTTTCTACTGCCATCCACAGGGTTTCATCATCTGAAGTGCTTCGCAATAAACTCACCAAAGCTTGAATTGCATTACTATTACCAACAGTAACTTCTCCTAACTGCTTAGCCGCACGTTGGCGTTGCGTTTCATCATTTGTAGATAATAACTGCCCAATAGTTGCCGCCATTTCCTCGGAGTTTAGCTGGGTATTTAACGAGAGATCGGAACTGCGGGTGGCGATCGCTAACTTTGGTAATGTAGAAACAGCTTGCCATTCTGGTTCAAAAATATTTTGCCACCACCGACTCAGAATGGTACGGGTTTGATTCAAGGATATAGATAGTGAGTCGATCGATCTGTTTTTACTAAAATCAATTTCGGCTAATTCTCGCTCTATTTCTAACCGCTCGTGCAAAAGTTGACTGGTAAATTCTAAACTTTTAATATAGGCGCGATCGACTGCTACTGGTATGGTTAAAACATCGCTCCAAGCTCGTTCTCGTTCGTGAAATCGGTTGATTTCAGAAATGCTAGCAGCTTTTTTTCTACCTGACTTTAACCCCAATCGCTCGATATCGTTAATTTCTGGTTGCCGATCTACTAATTCATGATAATAGTCTCCTACAGTTAGTAAAATGTCATATATATCCCGCGATAGTCTCTGACCGACTGGGTGTAATAAGTTGTCAATCAGCATCGGTTGTACGTGCCAAGTTTCAGCCAATAAATCTCGTCCTAAACCAGAAATATGGGCGGGAATAAGTAAATCCACATCGGAAATAAAATTGGTTTCCGCAGACAATACCATCACAGAAACAATCTCCGATGCCGATCCGGTTTCACTCTCTACCTCTGGTTCCGTTACGATTGTTACATAGCGGGGTGGAGCGTTCCCTTGTAAAAAGTTTTGAGCTTCTGTTGAGTAAAGCTTATTTTGTTCGCTTGAATAAAATTCTCCAGGATATCTTATCTGGTGAGTTAGTTCCCAGATTTCTCCAGGTTGCGGCGCTGGGTAAGGTTTTCGCATATTTACATTTCCCAATTTTGCTAGATAGCTAATTGTGTTAACAAATAGAGGCATTATCTTATGCCAATAAACAATAAACTTCTCAGATATTTCACCAAAGTGCGATTTGTCCTTCACCATAAACGCTCGAAAAGCCTATTACCATTTAGCTTTTGAACGCCTACGAGTATGTCTGAGTTTGATATTTTGTTGTGCTTGTTTGACAGCTTGAGGTTGCAGTAGTCCTAATTCCATCGCCACGCGTCCGACTAATTCCTGCCACCGCTTGGAAACTTCCCCTTGACTAATTCCCAAAACAGACGCTATTTGGGTTTGGGTTTTACCCTCAACCATAAGTTGCCATAGCTTGAGATAATCGCGATCGCTATAACGCAAATCTAGATTTAGAATAGCTTGTTTCGCCTCGATAATTAAATCTGCACGTTCTACAGCATCCCACAGGTTCAAATTATCGGCAATTGTGTCTACCAAACAGATATCTGTGCCAGCAATAATGACATCTAAACTTTGGTGGTTTCGCAAACGTTCTCTGCGAACCAAGTTAATAATCTCATACCGCGCTACAACTGTAGCCCAACGCTGAAATTCTTCAATTCTTCCGTGGTGAAACTTACCCGCGTTGACGGCTTCGTAAACTTTCATTATTCCTGCTTGCGCAGCATCTTCCCCAGATACGGAACTCCCTTTAGTATACTTATGGGCAATTTTGACGATTAGTTTTAGATGCTTTGGATCGATAATTAGATGATTGACATACTCCTCGGCATGAACGCACGAGGATTCTTGTTCATGGTTCATAGAAGTCTGTTTGCTATATTAGGTTGCCCATCAATAGTAGTGGCAGTCTTCTCCCCATGCTTTTCCTCTTTCGAGGCAGATTCCTTTTGCCCAAAGGTACTGTTGTTCCACTCTATACCCAACACTCTCATGCCTTTTTGGAGAATATTTATTGCTGCATTTGTATCGCGGCATATTGCCAAATTGCAGTTAGGACACGAATGAGTTCTGGTACTAAGAGACTTTTTCACTCTTTGATGACAAAACGAACAATCTTGAGATGTGTAGTTAGGTGAAACAGCCACCACTGTTTTATCCCAGATTTTACCGTAGTAGTCTAGCCAAGAAGTGAATTGATACCAAGCCGCGTCAGAAATTGACTTGGACAAGTGGTGATTTTTGACCAGGTTCGACACCTGCAAATCTTCATAGACAATCACATCGTTAGAGTGAACTACGCATCGGGCTTGCTTGATTGCCCAATCTTTACGCTGCCTTTGGATTTTTAGATGGACTTTACCGAGTTGTTTTCGGCAAGAATGATAGTTGTTTGATTGAGTTTTTTTGCCCCGAACAAACTTTTTACTTAATCGTTTTTGCGCTTTTTTAAGTCGGCGCTCTGACTTCCTCAAGAATTGAGGATAAATCACAGCGTTATCATTTTGGTCTTTGGTGAAATAGGTTAACCCAAGGTCTAATCCGACCACATTGCCCGTGTATTGCCCTACTTCTTTACGGTTGGCATCAAAGCAAAATTGAGCATAATACCCATCGGCTCGACGTACCACACGAACACGATTTATCTTGAGTCGAAATAAATCCGATCTCGTTTGAGTATTGCAGTAGAGTGCCAGAGTGCCAATTTCAAATCGATCGGTGAAAGCAATACTCATGCAATCAGACGATAGTTTCCAACCTGAAACTTTGTACTCTACAGAACGGCAATGCTTTTTGAATTGGGGATAACCTTTTTTCTTCTCTTTTTTCTGACAACGATGATAAAAGCTTGAGATTGCTTGCCATGCTCTTTCGGCACTAGCTTGACGAGCAGAAGAATTTAACTTTAAAGCAAAATCAAACTCTTTTGCTAAGGACGAGCTTAGCTTGTACAAGTCGGCTTTACCTACGCCCCGATTATCCATCCAATGACGAATTGCTTTGTTCCTAATAAATTGCGCGGCACGAATGGCATCATCAAGAGCTTGGTATTGCTCTTTAGTTCCGTTTAGCAGCTTGGCTTCTCTAACTATCATGCTTTAATTTTATCAGACATAACTTCAGGTAAAAAGTTAAGATTTAATAAAAAGCCGCCCTGAATTGCGGAGCTTTCAACCCAAAATTTTCGGTAAAATCTTTGATAAAAATCTCGTATTGACTACAAAAGTTTTTCAGAGAATTTCGGAATAAAGAACGATTTTTTGGTTGGCTCTTGCTATCAGTGTCATTACCCCATAGCCAGCTTGCGACTCCTCGATTCGGTTGCGATTGAGGAATCTAGAGCAAGATCGGACTTACTATTTCAGCTTATAACTATAGTATTTCGTCTATAGATAGTATAGAAAGTTTTGGTGTTAGGCTATTACTCTTTTTTAAAAAAGTATGCTAGTTTGGCATTGTGTTTTTCTTTGAGCAGAGATGATGAGTAAACCCCACTATTTTAAGGCTGCTTTAGTGGCCCTAATCATAGCAAGCCTAGCACTATCTTATGCAGATCCCGCAATGGCAGACAAAAATAAGGAGGACAAGAAGAAAAAGTCTGTGCCTGCTCCTGCTCTATTGCCAGCCCTAGTGCTTCTAGGTGGTGGAGCCATGTTGTATAACCGCCGGAAAAACAACCGCCAAAGTGTAGTGCAAGAGCAATAAGTCTCTCGAATACCCAAATAAAAGTAATCTTGGGTTGATAGTTGACTATAAATGCCTTAAATCAGGGGTTAGATTTTTCTCTTTTCTGTCGATCGTTGACGCTTTTCTCAATCAAATCAAAAATTTATAGCACCTGTTGACAGGAAAAAGGAAAAATTCTTTACTTTTCCTTTTTCCTTAACCGGCCATAGCTTAGCAGTTTACTTCAATAGGGCTTGGCCGCGATCGCTAATTTCTCTGGCATAATCAGTCCAAGCTCCCTGTCCCCAATAGCGGAAACAACTAGTTTCCAGCAGCAGGTTGTACAACAAAGCTTGTTGGTAGTCCTCGCGCTTAGTAACTGAAGGATCTTGCTGCACCAAAGCATCGTACTTTTGGTGAAAAGCCGCACTCAGTTGATTCATCGGTTCGAGAACGTTTTCGTATCCTCGAACCCAACTTAAATCATTCGTCCAAGAAGCGCCATCCATATGAAACTGATGGTCGGTTTGCTTCAAATCGGCAATCGCTTGTTCTACTGCTTCTGTCGTGGCATTCTCTGGATTGACTCGCTGCCAAATTTTGTGTTGATTAGCCGCTTGAATCTCTGGATAGTCGTCGGGATTCGCGCCAGCGGCTTCAATTAGTTCCAGATATTCCGTGCCATTAATCGCTACAGTTCCTGCATGGTTGTTACCCGATTCGCGGATTTCGTGATATATCCTGATGAAATCGCGGGGAAATTCATTCATCATCACGCCGCCATTTTCACCATCAGCTATTTGGGTAACTACCGACGGCACGCTAACATTGCCGATTTGCTGTTGCCTGTGCCCTTTAGCCTCAAAATAGGGCTGCATTTGCGCCACTAACTTGGTATCCGAGCCTTGGGTTTTAATTAAAGCTGTAATTGCGATCGTTTGACCTTGAGAATTGCGAGCTACCAACCGATTGGGAATATACTTTTGGTCTTGCCAAAGTCCCGAACCATCGAGCCTTTCAACTGAATGTTCCTGCACCATTAACCACTTATAGCCGCATTCTTTCAAAGCTTTGATGTATTCATACAGGGTATCCGGGTGATTGGGCAAGTGCATTTCTGGCGGCGAGAACCCTTTAACGCGCTTCAAAGCATCGAAGCCAAACATAGCGGCAAAGTGGTGTTGCCAAGCTTGGATGTGCAGTTTGATATCGGGAATCGGAGTCGATGGCACTACTGCATGGCTCCACATCGTTCCCAGCCATTCGACATAAGGCTGATACTGCGGGTTGCAAGTTATGCGTTTCAGCTTGTCGATAATATCGACTCGTCCCATCTGCCGCAATCCCCAGAGCAAATTGCCCGAATAGTCGAGCATGATTCGAGGATTGCAGCCTGCTTCTACTAATTGGGGAATAAAGTCTCCCAAGCGCCCGTAGCAATCGGCAAAAACGCTGGCGTTGTGGTTATCTCCTTCCCCAGAATGCTCGAACATATGCTGGAGATTGCTAATCAACTCGCCATTTCTACCCGCTGGAATTGTCGGTTGGTGCATATGCAGGGCACAAGCAAACCCAGCATTAATGTCAGTTATTTTGAGATTTGTAGTAGGCAAAAATACTGGCTCTTGGTGTCGAACTATAGAACTAATTTCTGCTTCCCAACCGCAAATATTTGGCAATCCCGATCGAATTTCTTCTAAACCCGTATTTTGGAGCGATGGCGCTGTGGCAATCATGCAATTTTCCTCAATTCTAGATAGTTAGTAGATGCTATTTACGTATTGGCTAAATCGATCTACCGCAACTACATCGATCGTAACTATACAAGAGTTAGCCCCAGCGATCGCGATTATCAGAGTTTTTTAATCTGCCGAGGATGTCGATAGAGAACAACGCCACTGTCCGCCTTCTTGGTAGCAGCGGACTCGCCGAGAAGACATGAGAGACTTCAAGCTGGTTTGCACCCAGGAAATGGGACGATTAATTTGTAGGTGCATTTCCTTAACTGTCAACCCTTCTGGGTGAGCGGTTAATAGTTCTAAAATTTTTTCAGTGGTATTTAGTCCTGGTTGCGGACGAAGAATGACTATTTTGACCAAAGCGGTAACGGTTCTGAAAATGAAGTTGGCGATTGGCAGGCAGCATACCACCATCAGAACCAATTAGCGATCGCTGTTATGAAACTTTACATTATGGATTTAATGCGAGCGACAAGCGTTAACTGCCCTCACCCCCAACCCCTCTCCCAAGCTTGGGAGAGGGGAGTAGGAAATATCACAACTCATTTAGACTAGCTATATATAGCCATAGATAATGGTGTCCATGCTTAAGCTGCGCTAGCGAACACTACTGGACTTTTCAAGAGTCCTCTCAGGTGTAAGACTATGATTCATCTGACTCTATCAAACCAGCAAGCTCAAACATACTTTTTCGCTCTTCTGAAGAATGTATGTTAAAAATTGCCAAATGTCCCCATTGAGGAGGAACTCGATCGGATTTTATCATATAACCAATATCTTGGGTTTGAAGTTCTACTATAATTGAATTTATATCTAATTCGTAACATTCTGAGTATGTCTGATGAGCAGAATTAGGAAAGCTTTTTTTGAATATCTTGTTGTATTCAGGCTGAAAATATCGAATCAGAGCAGCTTCTGTAAAATTTATTTTTTGTTGCTCGGATATATCAGTGTTCATTACTCTTTTTATATGTTTATAATCTTGTTTGAGAGAAGTTTCATAAATTTGCTGTTTTGGGTCCATTGTAATAAATTTTACTTGATTGAAGCTTATAAAAAGTAACCAAATATCTCGATCTGGCGAGCGTTTAATAGACTCAAAATATATATTTTGTAATGTTGAATGATTTTTTAATCTAGTTGCTGCTGTTCTCGAACCTTTCACTCCATATGATTGACCTACATATAGTACGTCAAGACTGATTAACTCCGAAAGATCGGCATATAAACAATTTAGTTTAGCTAACAAAAGTGCAACTTTGTACTTGCCAAACTCTACACCGAATTCATCGTAGAGACTAAATTCAGTGTAAGGATAATCGCACTTCAGATGTAGCTTAGGAACAGCAGAAGGAAGAGTTAACATAAACTCGCCTTTTCTAAAATCATTTTTAGTTTGGACTTTAAATTTAGCTCTCATAAATTGACCGTCAATAAGAAATGATTCAGGCTCTAATGAAACACGTGGTTGACGAACAATCATATAAATGTGAGGAGGATCTTCATTAAACTCATCATACTCATTCAAGTGGGAAAGTGAATCCTCCTGAAGTAGCCAGAAGCGACGGGCAAGCATATTAATACCAAACTCACTAAAATACTTACGAATTGCCACAGTTCTCAACCTCACTCTCTAGCTTTTATTAATTTTAGCTGTTTCTATGTTTAACCCAACTCGATCGAGGCTTACGCAGCAAGTCGAGGTAAGGTGGCGGGGGTGTGTTATGCTGCGCTCACGCACCCTAATGGAACGACACAGCTTTGCAACTGCGAACTGCGAATTGCGAATTGCTAATTTACCAACTCCCCAGTTTCTTGCAGGGCGTGCAAGCGATGATAAATGCCTTCATTTTGTAATAGTTGCTCGTGACTGCCAACTTCAACAATTTGCCCGCGATCGAGAACTATAATTTTGTCAGCTTCGCGCACGGTGCTTAAACGGTGGGCAATTACAATTGTCGTTCGCGTGCCCAAAATCGAACGCATGGCTAGCTGGATCGATCGCTCGGATTCGTAATCTAAACTTGATGTCGCTTCATCAAAGATTAAAACATCTGGTTCTACTAATAAAGCCCTGGCAATCCCTAACCTTTGCCTTTGCCCGCCAGAAAGCCTAACTCCCCGTTCGCCAACTATGGTGTAATAACCTTGGGGTAATTGCTCGATAAATTCATCGACTCTAGCGATCGCGCAGGCTTCTTCAACTTGGCTGAAACTGGCTTGACGGTTGCCATAAGTCAAATTATCGAGCAAAGTGCCATTAAACACATCGACTTCCTGATGGACGATCGCTAACCGTCTGCGGTAAGCCGTAACATCTAAGGTGCGAATGTCTGTCCCATCGATTAAAATCTGGCCTTGGCTGGGTTCAAAATAGCGAAATAGGAGTTTGACTAAGGTAGATTTTCCCGAACCGGAACGCCCGACTAGGGCAATAGTTTGATATGGTTCGATTAACAGGTTGATGTCTTCCAATACCTGACGATCTTGTTGGTAGCCAAACGTTAAGTTTATTAGTTCTATTTTGCCAGTAAATTTTACTGGAACGACAGGCGAGAGGCGATCGACAATTCCCGCATCCACGCCATCGCTCTCGTTCATGAATTCATGAAACCGAAGCATGGAAGCAAACCGCCGAGCAAATATTTCTGCTAAGTTACTAATCGGTTCCAGTTCGGAATAAGCCATGCTGGAAAGAGTTAGCGTGGTGACAAAATGCCCCAAAGAAATTTCACCTCTAGCTGTAGCCATTAAAGTTGCCAGCAAAATCGAGAACACGCAGATTTGAATGAATGTTCTTTGCCAGGTATATAGCTTCAGATATCCCTTGAGCAAGCGCTCGCTAATGACTTGAAAATGCCGATTTATCCGCCGTACTTGTCTGACTAGTTCCGACTGTTCGGTGGCGAAAGCTTTGACTGTTTTAATATTGGTAATAATTTCCGAACTGCGACTTTCGGTATTTTCGTAGTATTTATCTAACGCCTCTTCGGTTTCGATCAATTTGCCCAAATTTTTCAGAGTAAAGCTGAGAATGACGATAAAAGAAATCATGAAAGCGACTGCAATTCGCCACTCAATCAGCCAGATGATGATGAATATTCCCAAGACTCTAGAGAGTTTGGGAATCATTTGTCCGGCAATTTCTGGATAGCTCCAAGTGTGATTTTCTAATCCTCTAGAAATTCGCCCAGCAATTCGGCCTGGGTTATGTTCGTCATAAAATTCTAGAGGTAGAGTCAAGATTTTTTTCACCACTTGATGAAACGCATCTCGACGACTCCGCAAGGCAATATCCCAATGAAACCACGTACTCAACCAGGGTTGAATCGGCGCTCTACCTACAGTAGCGAGAACTATTAGCCCCAAAAGTACGCCCAGAGAAGTCAGCCGATCGGGGGGCAGATCGGTTAAGTTAACTATGGTAGCGATCGCCGCTGTTGAAAATCCATCCAGCGGTTGGTTAGATAGCACGTTCAAGATCTGTCCGATCGCATAAGGAACCACCAGATCGATAATTTCAAACAGACTAGAGGTGGCAATGCTAAAAATCGCCACCCACTTGTACTGTCGGTAGTAACGCCAGATGTCTTGAATTGTCGCCATTTTTCTAGCCTTCAGAGTGCTGGGTGTAGATGTTGCGGCCGATCTACAATTCACTATACTACATATACTACAAAACGCCCAGATTTATTTTTCTGGGTATCGAATCGATAAGACTATGGGATGGAACCTCTGTATTGCAACCGAGTGCGAGCGCGAACGGGCTAAGTTGATGCAAAGCCATGAAGCCTCAGACGATGAAAATGAGGATTTATTCTACGAAGGTTTTACCTCTCTATCGCGTCAATTCTCATATGGGTTGTTGCGCGACGACGGAGAGTTTTACAAAGATCTCACTAAAGACGAGCTAGAGGCTCTCGAACCGGATGACATTGAGTGCCCAGAGCGCTGGCAAGCCCGCAACCCACAGCGGCTATTAGAGATTTTGTGCGCTGTGAGGGAGCGACTGGAAAGAGAAAACGAACAGATGCCAGTCGCCCACTTCCTTTGGTATATTGACGAAACAGGAAGGCGTTGGAACGGTTCTACTCAGATTACCCTACCCTTTGGAGGTATCGAACTGAAAGTGCCTCACAATCCCATTGTCAAACTAGATGGCGGTCACAACAACCCCGATCGCCGATGGGATCTTTGCCAGTACGATGTGCGGGTCGATGCTAATCTACTTGCCCAGTACAACCGTGAATTGCAGGATTACTGCACGAAATACGCGGCGGAACTTGGCATCGACCCACTAAACACCGCCTTTTCCATTTGTGGCGGGTCTTTTTCGCAGATCGAGCCGTTAGTGGAAGAGCCTGTCGGGTGGATACCAGTACAATCAGTTCTTGACGTGCTGGGCTACCGAGTTGAGGTGGAGTCAGAAGACGCTCTTGCCACTTTCCAACCAGATCTGAAGGCAGCTATTGAGTGCTGCGAGCAGGCAATTCTTACTGGTACTCCGATCTACTGGTTGATGGAATGAACTATGGAGATCCGTTAATATCCATCGCTCCGTTCAAAAATGGCAACCTTTTCGATCGAGTTGGCTAAAGGAGCGATCGCCACCTGAAAACCCGTTAAAGAAGATCGCAAGTTGTGAATCAAAGAAATATTACAAGAATATCGATCGCTGTAGTTGGTAGTGTAAGTACAACCCTTGGACAATACGTTTTCTTATACGTTCTTTTTCCATGGTTGATAACTGTTCATGGATTTTGGGTAATACTGGGGTTACTGTGCTTTAACTGTGGAGCGGCAGTGTTAATGTTGTTATTCTACTTTTAAGTAGGTTGAGCCTTAATGGCGATCGCTTTCTGCAAAAATGACAACTTTGGCGAGCGATTTTGTCCGGTAGCGTTGAATGAATTAGTCTGGGATAGAGCTATTAACTCAACCATTTCTCCAAATCTGCGATCGTCTGAAAATCTAACAATGCCTCACCAAGGGACTCCAACTGGTCGCTGGTCAACCGATATATTCGTGCTGTCAGTTCGGGGGAGAGCATACCTAACTTGCGGGTGAGAAGCTTGAGAACTAATTCTCTTTCTCCTTCTGTTCGACCTTCAGCTATTCCCTCAGAACGACTTTGAGATTTCACTTGTTCGATGTGTTCTAAATATATTGGAGAAGTTCTTAAACTCATTAGTAACTCCGTCTCAAGAGCATCGCGATTCTGTTTGGACTCTAGCACCACCTGCAAATCTCACAATAAATAGTTAGTATTTCATGTGCGATCGCACCTTTATAGTGTAAGAAATCAATCTAATTCTTTAGCAAACTATATACATATCGATCTTTATATCGATCGATTACACATATCTTGAGCATAACCGAAAGAGTGGGTTATTTCCTGTATCCCATTTAGTCGATCGCTGCTAGATTCCAAGAGGTAAATTTAATGAATAAGATTCCAAAAAGTTCTCAAGTGAGCTTATCTAAAGGGTTTTGGTTTATTTTTAGAGACGGAGAAAGAGAAATTGCTGCACATGGTTCGACGATAACTGGTCGGGAGCGAATATTTGTTAATGGTGAGTTAATTTCTGAGAAAAGATCGTTGAGTAAAAGGAGCGAACACCAATTCACGGTTAACGAGAATATTTATAAGGTAATATTTGTTGTACCTCAGATACTCCAGGGAAAAATGGAATGCTCTTTGATAAAAGATGGTAAATGTATTAGAGCCTTCAAAACCTCCCCAAAAAACTCTAAATTTAGGACTTTAGATTTTATCATTTTAGGATTAATTGGTGGAGTATCTGGCTTTCTTATTTCTCATTTTAAGCTACCCTTTTGGTTAATTTTTTTTGTTATATTTGCTGTTATTGTAATAAGAGTTTCACAAGCGACAAAAGAAATTGTTATCGATGATATTGAGGTCTGACAAACGATTAAACTCAAACGCTCTCGATCGCACCAGCAAAACACGCAATTTCATAAAAAACTCCCCCTAATGACTAGGAGGAGTCGATTGCCTATTAAAGTAAAGGTCAAATTTAGGCTTGCACCATGCCACCAGCGGCTTGAAATCTGGCGCGGGCGCGTTTGAGGGCTTGACTCGCTTGAATTTGCTCTTGGCGGTTGCCAGCTTGCACGCGATCGATCTGAGCTTCAGCTTCGGTGTAAGCAGCGCGAGCTTCTTCTAAGTTAATCCTGTCGCCCTTTTCGGCACCATTAACCAAAATGGTGACTTCATTATTTTCGACTTCGGCGAATCCACCCATCAGGGCAATAGCCGTCCAATCTTTGGCAGTGTTGCTTCTAACTCGCATCACGCCAGTATCCAAAGCAGTGAGTAAAGGAGCGTGATTGGTGAGGATACCCAATTGCCCGGTCGTACTGGGTAAAATCACCTCGTCAGCTTTGTCATCCCAAACAGTTTTGTCAGGGGCAATTACGCGAACTGTTAATGTCATCTGAATTATGAATGATGAATGATGAATTATGAAACCCCGTAGATCGATCTAGGGGCTTCACAATGTTTTAGCCTTTGAGTTTTTCGGCTTTGGCGATCGCTTCGTCAATGCCGCCTACCATGTAGAAAGCCTGTTCTGGGAGGTTGTCTAATTCGCCAGAGAGGATTTTCTTGAAGCCTGCGATCGTATCGTCTAGTTTGACGTACTTGCCGGGAGAACCAGTAAACACTTCGGCTACGAAGAACGGTTGCGACAAGAACCGCTCGATCTTGCGGGCGCGGGCTACAGTTAAGCGATCGTCTTCTGAAAGTTCGTCTAAACCCAAAATGGCGATGATATCTTGCAACTCTTTGTAACGTTGTAAGGTGGATTGCACCTCCCGCGCTACTTTGTAGTGTTCTTCACCAACTACAGTCGGTTGCAGCATGGTAGAAGTTGAATCTAGTGGGTCAACCGCCGGATAAATTCCCTTAGAGGCTAAACTCCGAGATAGCACCGTGGTGGCATCCAGGTGAGCGAAGGTAGTGGCTGGGGCGGGGTCGGTTAAGTCGTCCGCAGGCACGTAAACGGCTTGAATCGAAGTAATCGAACCTTCTTTCGTCGAGGTGATCCGTTCTTGCAATTCGCCCATTTCTGTTGCCAGAGTCGGCTGATATCCCACAGCAGACGGCATCCGTCCTAGCAGCGCCGATACTTCCGAACCAGCTTGCACGAACCGGAAGATATTATCGATAAACAGCAGCACGTCTTGTTTGCTGACATCGCGGAAATACTCAGCCACGGTTAACGCCGCTAGCCCCACGCGCATTCTCGCACCAGGCGGTTCGTTCATCTGACCGTAAACTAAAGCTACTTTGGAATCGCCCAAGTTTTCAGCGTTAATCACGCCGGATTCTTTAAATTCGTTGTAAAGGTCATTCCCCTCGCGAGTGCGTTCGCCCACGCCGCCAAATACAGAGACACCGCCGTGAGATTTGGCGATATTGTTGATCAATTCTTGGATAATTACCGTTTTACCAACACCAGCACCACCAAATAGACCAATTTTGCCGCCACGTCGATAAGGAGCTAGCAAATCTACCACCTTAATTCCAGTTTCAAATACGGATGGCTTAGTTTCTAACTCAGTGAGCTTAGGTGCGGGACGGTGAATGGGGAAAGTTTCTTGAGTGTTAATAGGTCCTTGGTTGTCTACGGGTTCGCCCAAGACGTTGAAAATCCGACCGAGAGTAGCAGGACCGACTGGCACGCTAATTGCAGTACCCGTATCTACCACTTCCATGCCCCGGATCAAGCCGTCAGTAGAACTCATTGCCACGGCTCGCACCTGGTTGTCGCCCAGCAGTTGTTGGACTTCGCAGGTGACAGACACGTCTTGTCCGGCTGCGTTCTTGCCTTCAATCTTGACAGCGTTATAAATCGACGGCATCTTGCCGCTAGGGAACTCAACGTCCACAACAGGACCGATAATTTGGCTAATCCGACCAGTTTTTGTCTTTTCTGTGGTAGTGACCATGCTTGCGCCTATCTCTTAAAACTCAGCGTGTTTCCAAAGCTGAAGAAAAAATAAATCGTCATTTTCAGATTACCACTTGTCGGCGATCGCAGGCCAAGTGGGGCAAGGACTTCATTGTCAATGCTGGGAAGTTGTTGCCTTTTTCAATTAGTTAGGGCATTGCCATCCAAAGCTTCCAAGACGATCGACCCAAACTACGAGATTGAGTATTGCACTTTATCCAACAGAGTCTACTACAGCAATGGTCAAGCAAAAACCAAGATTAACGTTTTCAGCCGCTATCAAACCAAAAGAAACTTATGAAGCTCTCCCTCAATCCGTAAGTTCTATTTATCAAGAAATAGACGAATACAAAGATTATTTCCTAAAAAAAAGTTCGGGCAGTTGTAGAAATTGTTCGCAGTCATCATAGGCAAATACCAATGACAGTTGCTTCCAGTGGAGAACGAGTTGCGATCGAAGCCACATTGAGCAATATTAATCTCCGTAATTTTTTTGACGTTATTGTGAGTATTGATGATGTAGAGAAAGGCAAACCAGAACCAGATATTTTCTTACTTGCATCTCAAAGATTGGGGATTGCTCTCCAAGGTTGCATTGTTTATGAAGATAGTGAGAGAGGGTTAGAAGCTGCTCGTCGTGAGGGAATGCGTTCGATCGACGTACGCGTTCTGCCACAAAATAAGTATCTAGACCTATAAAAAATATTTCTGCCCCTCACAACTTCCTCATTTTTTCTGAGTAGCCTTAAATTAGTGGCGACTGCGGGTCGCTGACTGAAATGACAGACGATCGAAATTGTTTGAATTTTTTGTCAATACTTTTTTAACAAATGTTGAGATTTTTATGACTGACTGTCCTTGTTGTTCTCACCAAATGCTGAGACACGTTAGGGGTAAACAAGTGTATTGGTTTTGCCGTAATTGCTGGCAACAAATGCCTCTACTAGATTGGGAAAAACCAGATTTACTCTCGGTTCGTCCGGCCAGGAAATTCGGGATGCAACCGTCAACCCGTTTGCTGGCCGCGAGTTGAGGAGCGAGATTTCGGGCTTAACCAAATTGCGCTTCACCTCTATTTAGTATTTTTCCACTCGATAGCCTAAATCTGCTAAGTGCAGGCGAGACTGTCGCCAGTTAGGCTGCACTTTCACAAATAATTCTAGATAAACCTTACCAGCAATTAGCTTCTGCATTTGTTCGCGAGCGGCGCTGCCAATTGTTTTAAGCATACTGCCATTTTTCCCAATTAAAATTCCCTTCTGAGAGTCTCGCTCGACATAGATGGTGGCAAAGACGCGAGTTATGTTTTCTGCTTCTTCTACTCGCTCGACGATCGCAGCTACTGAGTGAGGGACTTCTTCGCGCGTCAGCAGCAAAATTTGCTCCCGAATCAGTTCCCCCATAATGAACCGTTCCGGCCTGTCGGTAAATAAATCTAGAGGATAGTAGTACGGTCCTGGCTCTAAGCGATCGCTTAAATCGCCCAGCAGTGCCTCTAAACCTTCACCCGTTAGAGCCGAAAACTTCAACGTTTGCCAGTTATGAGGTACGGCTAATTTGGCATAGCTGTCATCTAAAAATTCTGCTTTTTCGGATTGTCGATCGCACTTGTTGAGTCCCAAAATTACCGGGGTTTTAGTCTGAGCCAACAAGTCAGCCACGAAGCGATCGCCTCCTCCTGCTTCTACCGAACCATCTACTACAAATAACAACACGTCTACGGAGTTAATTGCCATCCGCGCGTTCTGTACCAGCACCTCGCCCAATTTGTGGTGCGGCTTGTGAATCCCTGGCGTATCGACAAAAATCATTTGGGCAGTTGGCGTAGTTAAAATCCCCTGCAAGCGATTGCGGGTGGTTTGAGCTACTGGTGAAGTTATTGCCACCTTTTGCCCTACCAATTGATTCATCAAAGTAGACTTGCCCACATTGGGCCGTCCGACGATGCCAATAAAGCCCGATTTAAACCCCGCTGGCGCAACTGGAATCATTCCCGGCTGAGAATCTGGCTCGTAACTTGCATCGTCAAATTTAGTCAAGGCAATCCTCTACTGACATAGACTTGGGGGATAGCCCTCTGGGCTGGCCCGATCTTAAATCCGGTCGAAACAACTGCGATCGCCCATAATATGTAGTGCGAGCGGGACGCTCGCGATCGAGATGCTACGGGCGATCGCGTTTACTTGTGCCACAGCAATTTATCGCGGCTAATTCACTCCATCCCTAAATGCAACTTTAACGCATCTTCCACCAAACTCATTATCTCAGAACTTAGAAGTGCGATCGCGCCTCCAATAATTCTCTGCTTCGATACCGCTCGAATCTGTTGTGGCATTGCCTTCGAGTCCTGCGGTAAATGAGTATCTTTGGCAGACAAAAATACCTCAAACGGATAAACTCTTTCCACGTTGCTGGTGAGAGGCACAACCGTAACCATCGGGGCCTTCCGATTGTGTAGATCGTTACTGACAACTAACACGGGTCTTTGTTTCGAGACTTCGGAGCCAACTGTGGGATCGAGATTGGCATAATAGATCTCACCACGCCTCATCGGTTAAACCATCCCCAGTCGCGGCATCCCAAAGCGCATCTTCCTGCAACATTTCGCCATAGGCTTCATCATAGGCAGATTCTAGCGACTGCTGCTTCAGCAATCGCAAGGCTCGATCGATGACCTCGGAGCGAGCTTTTAACCCTCGATCGCAGCGATATCGATCGATAAATTTAACTAAATCGTCTGTCAGCGAAATGGATAGCTTTTGAGACTGCATAGACCAAATAGTACGATTAATTGGTACTACTTTATAGTAACACCATAGCGATCCCAAATCATTTTCGATCTGTCCGGCATCCCTCTCCCAAACTTGGGAGAGGGGTTGGGCGTTGCCGTGAGCGTCCGACGGCTCGGCTGAGCGCTCGCCGAACGCTCGATCTCGCGCCGAAGTCCTACCGAACGGGGTGAGGGCTGGATTCAAGGCTTTAAAACCGGATTTGAGAGTCGAACAGAGCGTTTGCTATTGAGGACAGCGTTTTCCAAAGTCAAGAGCCGTTAGGGAAAGCCCAGAATAATGGTCATTAAAAAACTTAGCTAGGGACTCCGCTTGAGATTGACTAACTTGCCGTTGACCATTAACCACTTCTCTCACAAGCTCAACAGAGCCAAAAACCTCGACTAAAGAAGTTGGCTCCACATCAAACTCATGCATCAGGGATGACAAAGTAGCCACAGGTGTAGATTCACCCATCGGATAATGGTTTTCCTCGTATTTCTCAATTAGAAGAACCAATAACTCAAAAAGCGCAGTTTCTGCCTCTGTTAATTCCAGAGACATCATTCCCTCTACTACTTTTAAGGCTCTCTTATACTCCTGTTCTGTTTTAATTGGCTTCGGCTGATACTGAATTAGTAAGTCAGTATAGTTTTGTTGATTAAAAGTAGGGGTCATCTTTCCACCTTTCTTTATCGTATTCAGGATGGGTAAGAATGTATTTAACAAAAATTGTCTGGTTGGAATATCTAATGTCTACAATCAAACGATAGTTATTACCCTTGATGTCGAACACAGTAAAGTTACCAACAGCTTCTGCCTTCGGATATCTTTTCTGAACATCCAGTAAATTAGACCAGTTTGCTTTTGATGTAAACTTGTACCAGTCATTGAGAGCATCTTCAGAATCAGCGTGTTGAACCCAGAATTCCCGCAATTTCACTTTGCTGATTACATGCATCCCTAAAGTTATAAATTTCTGCTAATTGTAGCATCGATCGAGAGTCATGCCAGGGAATAGTGCGATCGCTCTACCAAGTAACGCTCGCTCTGTGCTACCATCTGCCCCTGTAGATCTTGCCGAGGCAGGATAGAATAAATCCAGCAACAGTTCTCAATATTTAGGCAAGTTAGGAAAACTTCAACGCATGGGCAAGGTAGTCGGCATCGATTTGGGGACGACCAACTCAGTAGTAGCTGTAATGGAAGGGGGCAAACCCGTAGTAATTGCCAACTCAGAAGGAATGCGGATCGTTCCCTCCGTTGTTGGGTTCAGCAAAGAAGGCGAACGCCTAGTAGGACAAATGGCTCGCCGTCAAGCAGTTCTCAACCCCCAAAATACCTTCTATGCCGTCAAGCGATTTATCGGGCGCAAGTATGCCGAACTCAGCCCCCACTCCAAGCAAGTCCCCTACACCATCCGCAAAGATGAAGAGGGCAACATTAAAATTAAGTGTCCGCGACTGAAAAAGGAATTTGCCCCCGAAGAAGTCTCGGCAATGATTCTGCGAAAACTGGCAGAAGATGCTGGCCGCTACCTGGGAGAACCAGTTACGGGGGCCGTAATTACCGTTCCCGCTTATTTCAACGATTCTCAACGCCAAGCCACCAAAGACGCAGGCAAGATTGCTGGATTGGATGTATTGCGGATTATTAACGAACCCACAGCAGCATCTTTAGCTTATGGATTCGATCGCCGCCAGAGCGAAACCATCTTAGTCTTCGATTTAGGGGGCGGTACCTTTGATGTCTCGATTTTGGAAGTCGGCGACGGCGTATTTGAAGTTAAAGCCACCAGCGGCGATACTCAACTAGGTGGCAACGACTTCGATGGCAAAATTGTTGACTGGCTAGCAGAGCAATTTTTAGAAACCGACAAGATCGACTTGCGCAAAGATCGCCAAAGCTTGCAGAGACTCCTAGAAGCCGCCGAAAAAGCTAAAATCGAACTCTCTGGAGTGGGGGTAACAGACATCAACTTACCCTTCATCACTGCCACCGAAGACGGACCCAAACACTTAGAAACTCGCCTCACCAGAGCGCAATTTGAAGCCATGTGCGGCGATTTAGTCGCGAGGTTGCGATCGCCTGTCAAACGCGCTTTAGCCGATGCCGGAATGACCCAAGCTGACATTGATGAAGTGGTTTTAGTCGGTGGTTCCACTCGCATTCCGATGGTGCAGCAATTAGTCGAAAGTTTAATCGACATCGAACCGAATCAAAACGTCAATCCCGATGAAGTCGTAGCCGTCGGTGCTGCCATTCAAGCTGGAATTCTCGCCGGAGAAGTCAAAGACATCTTGCTATTAGATGTTACGCCCCTGTCCTTGGGTTTAGAAACCATAGGCGGCGTGATGAAAAAACTCATGCCCCGCAACACCTCAATTCCATCGAGGCGATCGGATATTTTCTCTACTGCCGAAAACAACCAAACCTTGGTAGAAATTCACGTCGTTCAAGGCGAACGGGAAATGGCCGCCGATAACAAATCCCTCGGACGCTTTAAACTCACGGGGATTCCGCCCGCCCCCAAAGGGATTCCTCAAGTGCAGGTTGCTTTTGATATCGATGCCAACGGCATCTTGCAAGTTACCGCCGTCGATCGCACCACTGGGAGACAGCAAAGCATTACCATTCAAGGCGCTTCCAACCTGGGCGAAGCCGAAGTCAACCGGATGCTGCGGGAAGCCGAGCAATACGCCCAATCAGATCGCCAAAAACGCGAGCGGGTTGAAAAGCGCAATCGAGCCGAAGCCTTGACATTTCAAGCCGAACGGCAACTGCGGGAAGTAGCCTTAGATTTTGGGATGCAGTTTGCCAGCAGCCAGCGACGGCGGATAGAATCTCTAATAAAAGAACTGCGAGAAGACCTGAAGAGCAATAACGAGCAAGGGATCGACCAAATCCAGGCAGAGTTACAGGAAGCTTTGTACGATCTAAGTCGAGAAGTGCGATCGCTATCCGATGAAGATGAAGATGACTTTTTCGGCTCCATCCGCCGTGTCTTTACCGGAGAAAAAGATAGCGATATTTATGAAAGAGACTACGACGATCGCTCTTACTTCGATCGCCCCAGTCGCAATGACGATCGCTCTTACTTCGATCGTCCCGGCCGCGATACTGGCGATCGCTACGATCGATATTCCCCTCGCACCAGTAACAATGAAATTCCTCGTCGTCCCAACCCCAAAAATGCTCCTCCAGAAAATGATTGGGATGATGATGATGATGATTGGTTCTAAGTAGGAGTGCTAATTATCGTTAAAATACGTATTACTTCTAAGTCTTCAGGATCGGAAGAAAGTAGGAAACCAGGAGATAGAGAAAAGAGTTCAAAGTTGAATTCTGAACTCCTGAACTTCTGAACTCCTGAACTTCTGAACTTCTATATTCTAAACTTCTTATAACTATGCAGAACTTTCGCAATTACTATCAAATGTTAGGGGTGCTTCCAGATGCTTCGGTTGATGAAATTAAAAAGGTATATCGGCGACTCGCTAGGCAATATCACCCTGACTTAAATCCTGGAGATAAAGTAGCAGAAGAAAAGTTTAAAGATATTAGCGAAGCCTATGAAGTCTTGTCTGATGCTACTAAGCGATCGCAGTACGATCGCTACAGTCGGGTTTGGCAGCAAAAAGGATTTAAAGGCAAAAACGGTCGCAATTATAATTTCAAATCTTGGAGCAATCGGTCTGCCAGCGATCGCGCTGCTGAAGAAGATGACGATTATTTCCGGCAATTTTCTGACTTTGAAAGCTTTGTCGATCGACTTTTAGGCCGTCAGCGCACCGTCAAAGTTGCCGAGCCGCAAACCCAATCAGAGGCTAGATCTGTAGCCGCAGCCGACGATCCTTTTCGCCCTGGTACCACCAAATACACTCATACGATCGCTAGCAAAAACGTGGAAGCACAACTAACTTTGCCTCTAGAGAAAGCTTACATTGGAGGAAGAGAGCGAATTCGACTCGAAGATGGGCGATCGCTTGAAGTCGATATGCCTCCAGGGATGATTTCTGGTCAAAGAGTGCGACTCAGAGGACAGGGAATTGCTGGCGGAGACTTATATTTAAAAATTACAGTCGCCCCTCATCCCATATTTAAACTTGAAGGATGGGATGTTTTGTGTCAGCTACCAGTTACGCCCAGCGAAGCAGTTTTAGGAGGCGTTGTCGAGTTACCCACTCTTGATGGTTTAGTAAAAATGACAATTCCAGCAGGCGTAGTTTCAGGTCAAAGGCTGCGTCTGGCTAGTAAAGGGTTTCCCACCGACAGCGGCAAACGTGGAGATCAGCTAGTGGAAATTCAGATCGTTGTTCCCAAAAACCCCACTCCTCAAGAGCGAGAACTATACGAAAAATTGCGTCAAATTCAAAGCTTCAATCCTCGCTTTGATTTTCTGTAATCTCTTGGCATTCTAAATCGCGATCGGACAACGACTAGGAGTAATATCAAATCCGGTCGATCGATCGTAATTAATGTAGTGGCATGACACAGCTTAAACGGTGCCCTGCGACGGATTGTTGAATTTAAGTCAGAGCAAAAGTTATCGCCGTCTAATACCATTTATCAAAAGTAGCTGGAGGGATTCTTAATGTAGAGACGCGATACATCGCGTCTCCCAGCCCAGTCATGTCTCCAGCAATAATGAAAATTGGTATAATACACCCTACGCTAATGCCTCATTTTAGCTGTGTCACGCCAGTAGGTTGGGTTGAACGGAGTGAAACCCAACACCTCACGAGTGTTGGGTTTCGCTATCGCAATGACCCAACCGTGCGATCAATTTTATTATGGGTGTTTAACCGGATTCGATACGATCGAAGCTTTTAAACGACATTCTAAGCTTGGCTAAAAAGAGGTGCCTTTGACACTGAGACAAACACACCTCTATTAGCATTTTTTCTGGCTGGCGATCGCTTATCGTAAAAAGCTCGCGATTAACCACAAAATCACGAACGTTACCAAAGTGGCTAGCTTGTCGGCTGTCATCCCGATCCCAATTAGGGAGGGAGATAGCCAAGAACCGATGACGCTACCTAAACCGATACCTACAAACAAACCTACCAGCGTCAGCAACAAAGAACGACCGAATAGACGCTCTTTCCGAATGAGGAAGTATAAAGTCGCACCTACGCCTAAAGCTATGGCTAAAGACAGCGCTGAGGCTTGAAAGCCGGGAAAAGCGACTAAGACCCCCAAGGCCGCAAATACGCCAGATGTCCACAGAACCTCGGAGCGACTGGGAGTATCTAGCAATCGTTGCAGCCAGCTATTGGAAATATTAATCGGTACGGATGGAAAACTCGGAGGTGCTTGAGATAGCCGTTCGGGAAACTGAATGTCTTCGGGTACTTTAATCCTTCCTTGCTGGCGCATTCTGAGGCGATCCATCAAAATGGCATCGTAAGCCGCCTCGACTGCTTCTTGCAACTTTCGATCGCTGCGATGCTCTTGCATCAAGCGCACCTTCGCTTCCTGAATTTCCTCAAAAGAAGCATCTTCTTTAATTCCCAGTTGTTCGTAGGGATTTCGATCGCTCATCCCAAACCTCCCCTAGATCCCCTATTTCGGTATAGCTTTTATTAACTCTAGACTAATAAACGTTTTTTGCATTGAGAGAGTTTTCTCAGCCACTTTTTGACCGACTAGGATCTAGAGTTCCTTAGATGTCTAGTGTAGCAGCTACAGCAGAGAATTGACCTCAGATTGTTAGACCGAGTAAAACTCCAATATCTTGAATCCAATTTTTAACCCGATTGAGAAGTGCTAGATGCCGGATCTTTGGCCTCATTGTCTGTTGTTTGGGCATCTGCTATCTGTCGAGGCGCTTTGATGGCTTCTTCTAGGTGTTCGGCTTCGCGTTTAAACTCAGTCTCAAATTCTTTAGAAGCTTCCTGAAAGCCGCGAATTGCTTTCCCCATACTGCGACCGATTTCTGGCAATTTTTTCGGACCGAAGACCAACAGGGCAATGACTAAAATTACTGCCATTTCTGGCAAACCGATGCCAAAAAAGTTCATAAAAATGCTCCTCCAAACTCGTAAAGACGCGAGCTTTCGCGTCTCTACAATTCCTTATTTTAGTTTGACACTTCTCGACTAAACTTGCACGCCCGCTAGATGTATGTTGGGGCATTGGCGATCGAAATTGCGCTTCATCCCTCAATATCCTTGGGAAAAGCTGACGATCTCGACGCTCTAAGTCTCAACCGTCTCTCAAGTCAGGTCGAGCTTTAGCCACCTAAGCTGGTCCAATCAACGTCAACTCCTTCGATCAACAGCGAAGAGTTGTATACTTGCAAGATAATCAGCAAAAACACCAAAAATAGCGCCATAAAAGAACCCATAACTAGAGTAGTTCCCCAACCAGGAACCACTTTGCCATATTCAGAGTTCAAGGGCTTAAGAACATCTCCCAACCAAGTCCGCTGTGCCATCAGTCACCTACAATTAGATTCAACAAATTTAACCGAGTTTTTTATCTTTGACTTTCTCCTGAAGCTAACAAGCCAGGAGATTTTGGGGCTGAGACTCCCCTACCCGTGCCGATCGCGGCTACTGACCATAATCGTACCATAGACCGATCCCCAACAATGTCAATTCGGTGGAATTGAGGTGTGGTTTTCCTCCCTCAAGCCCGATCGCTTGATGTAATATCCTTAAGAAAACCAGAATTAATAATTCGTTAACTTATGGAACCAGCAACTACTCTGATTTTGACCCTCGGCGCGGCAGTAATTGGCATCGCGGCCTTTTCGATCTATACCGCTTTCGGCCCTCCCTCCAAAGAATTGCGAGATCCGTATGAAGAACACGAAGATTAGATCGGGAAATCGATAGGGAGTTCGGAGTATCTTCTACAGACAGGCTGCACCAGCGTCAGAAAGGAGTTGGCGAACAACGCCTACTCGCTAGGTGTTGCTAGCAGACTGCTGCTTGAGGGCGGCGCGGGCGAAGTGCTAGCAACAGAAGCTTTACATCGCCTGCGTGTCCGCATATGCGGCAACCGATCGGGAATTTGTCGCTTAATATTCATTGATTGACTACATTGCTGGTAAACCTTAAGATCGTTTGCCGTTAACCGAATTAGCAAAAAAGCCAATGCCAGAAAAAGCAATCGATAAAAACCCCGCTGGCTGTTTGGTTCTGCTCGTGCCAACGGCGTTTTTAATTGTCTTAATATTCCTCGCCTGGCCTTTGCTGCTGGCAATAGTGGGATCGATCGCCCTCTGGGGTTTTTGGCAAAATTACGAGTGGGAAAAGCTTTGCGATCGCGTTAACCCCGTCTTCCACGAACTGATCGTCGAGCGCCAGGGGGCCGTAACCTCTCTAGACTTGGCAATGAAAGCCAATCTTTCTGGAGAAACAGCCCAGAAGTATCTCGATGGCAAAGCCAATGAATTTGCGGCTCAAAAGCAAGCGTTTGAAGATAAAGGCACTGTCTATTACTTCCTGACAGTTCAATCTCTCGGCAGTCTCTTTGATGAGAGCGAGCCACCTGCATTACAGCCTGATGTTGCCACACAGAGCGATACGTTGCAAAGCAACAGGCTGCACCAAGGCGCTGTTCCCCTCTTAGAAACCGAATCAGCAGAAGATTCCAGCCCGATCTCAAGTCAACCCGATAAAGATTCTAGCCCGCTCCCAGAAGTCCTCGAACCTTCTCCTTGGGACGAGCCGCCACAGACAGAATCTTTACCGCTAGCGTCGAGCCAGCCCTCAGAAGCATCTCATCGCCCTTCAACTCCTAAGCGCCTGATTCAGTGGCAATTAGCCAAACGCCTTGACGTTTCTTCCAGCACGGTTTACCGCCGCAGAGACGATCCAGATTTTGCTGAGTGGACTCGCAGCCGCGATCCAGAAGGGATTGCTTGGAGATTTTCTGAAAAAACTAAAGAATTTTTCCCTTTAGAAACATAATCGATCGCGCTCTATTCCCAAGCTAAATCTGAGGAGCGATGCCAGCAGAGCACATTTCTGCTAAATCTTCAGCGATCCTAATTTTTGGCAATCTTAATCAATTTTTTATAATTGTTTCTCGATCGACCTAATTAACTGCGATCGTTATCCAGACTGGATTATAAGCATTTATATCCATTCTTATAGCTCGATCGTTGATCCCCATAGGAAGTGGTCAATCGGGAAAAATACTTACATAATACTTACATAACATTAATTACTTAAGGCTTCTTAACAATTTTTGTTATCTAAGATACATTTTGATGTTTCCAATAAATTAACTTTGTTTAGCGATTTTTAGGAGTTTAAATATGCAAAGAATACAAAGAATTTGCTGTCCCAATTGCGGCAGTAGAGCCGAACGCCACCACCTCGATTTGCAAGAATTAACTCGGACGCAATGCCCGACGTGCGATTATTTAATGATTGCGTGCTCTCGCACTGGCAGAGTGATTGAAGCCTACGCCCCTGGTTTATACGCCCGCCGTTGAAAAACAACTGTAAATACACAATTGCCAAATCGCTAAATGGAGACTAGGGAGAGAACTAAAATCTAGGGATGCTTCTAGATAGGCGGTTGAGTTTCGCGTAGAGTTCGGCGAGGCGTTCGCCTTCGAGATGAACTTCTTGGGTGGGATAATTTTGCAGGATTTCAACGATGTTAATCTTGTTGTCTCCTAGAGCCGATGTTACCAGGGCCGATCGCAAAGATTGCCGATTGGCTAAGTTATCGGGGGTATGAATTACCTGAGAAATTTCATCTAGCAGTATTTCCCCCAGGGGAGTGTTTAGCACTCGATATAACAGCACTCCATTAACTGGAACTGTTTGCGTTAGAGGTTTTTGAACTTCTTCAGGGGCTTTGCGAGTCATTTTGAGGTAGGCTCCTAAAGATGCCGAAGCCTCCCCAGTTTCAGCAAATTTAGCCAGTTCTGGCACGGATACGGGCATTCGCAAAAAGCGGTATTTAATGATTGCTGTTTCGGAAGCATCTGCTAGAGAACCACACAGCCAAATTCCAGCCCCAGCGGCTAAGCCTAAAACACCCCGTATCGATAATAATAGCGATCGCATATAGAGAAAAAAATAAAAACATCTGTATTTCTTGTGACCATACTTATAGGTAATTGGTTCCAATAGATTGCCCCAGACTGGATGGGCAATAATCCCAACAACACGCGCAGTAAAGTCGTTTTTCCTGACCCAAAGATGAATTAAAATAGGGGTCTACCGAGATTATCCCCCATGAGCCGATGGATTAATCTGCTAGCCCTCTTACCCAGCACTAGCCTGACCTTACTGGTAATCGGGATCGCCTTTTTGAGGTTCTATGACGAAACCGACTTCATCTTCCTCGGACAACTCGCCCACCCCCGCATCTGGAGCAACCGACTCACCGTGGCAGCCCTCTTGGTGGCAGTGGTTAATCTCGGCGTTGAGTGGAACCGTCGAAATCGAGAAACAGACCGCTTGGCACGAGCAGAGGCTGAGCGAACTGAAGAGGCAGAACGCCAGGCTCGCAGAGCTAGAATCGAAGTTGAACGAGATCTTGCATTCTTGAGCTTTCTAGCTGACCCTTCCGAGCCGAGTCGGAGGGTGTTGGTTCAGACCATTGCCCTGCTTTCAGACTATCGCGACAGTCTTTGAAGCTAGCTCTTTGACATCAATGCTTCTAGCTCATTGCGACGACATTAGATTCTCATTTTAAAACTGGAACCGATCGTTTGGGTTTTCTCCCCCTTCCCTGCAAGGGAAGGGGTCTGAGGGGTTAGGTTTCTCCTAACCTTTAGCAAACACCCTAGCAGCAGCAGCTACACCAGCACCAGGAGTAAAGCCTTCGTATCCCAACTCGACTAAGGTAGCTTCGAGAGAGCCGATCGCAGCTAGAATATCGCGATCGCTGACAAACCCCAAATGACCGATGCGGAAAATCTTCCCTTTTAGGTGGTCTTGACCGCCAGCCAGGACGATATCGAATTGCTTTTTCATCACTGCCCGCACTTGTTCTGCGTCTACTCCCGTGGGGGCGACAGCCGTAATGGCCGGACTGCCTGCACCTTCAGCGGCATACAAGGGCAACCCTAAAGCCTTAACTGCTTCTTGAGTGGCTCTCTTCAGGCGATCGTGGCGTTTGAAGATCGATTCTAGCCCTTCAGCTTGCATCATCTTCAAGGCAGCTTGCAAACCGACGATTAAATTGACTGGAGGTGTAAAAGGAGTAGTATTTTTGGCAGCATCTTTGCGATATTTGCCCAAATCGAGATAAAAACGGGGCAGTTTAGCGGTTTTATATGCTTCCCAAGCTTTGGCGCTGACAGAGACAAAGCCCAATCCTGGAGGGATCATATAGCCTTTTTGCGAACCGGAACCGACAACATCAAGACCCCATTCATCGATCGGCAAATTGACTGCCCCTAAACTAGTAACGGCATCGACAATAATTAAAGCTTCGCCGTGGGCTTTAACATGACGATTGATAGTTTCGAGATCGTTGATGACTCCAGTAGAGGTTTCGCTGTGGGTAACGACGACCGCTTTAATTTGTTTGCCAGTATCGGCTTCAAGCTGGGCGCGGAACTTTTCGGGATCGAGGGGGTGTCCCCATTCGGCTTCGATCTTGACTACATCTAAACCATAAGCTTGACCCACTTCGGCCCAGCGATCGCCAAATTTGCCATTAGATCCAACTAAAATGCGATCGCCCGGACTCAAAAAGTTAATAATTCCGGCTTCCATCGCTCCAGTTCCCGATACTGTCAGCATCAGAACGTCGTTCTGGGTTTGGTGCAGCCACTTGAGGTTGGCCGTCACCTCAGCCATAATCTTGCTGAAATCGCCGCTGCGGTGTCCGATGGGGTGTTTGGCTAAAGCTAGTAACACCTGTTCCGGTACTGGTGTTGGACCGGGAATCATCAGCATTAATTTGTCGTCCATATCTTTTGCTGTGGGGGGAACGTCAACTGAATTATGAATTATGAATTATGAAAGGTTGAATTGCTCTTATTGTTAATGGTATGTGAACTACCCACCGTCAAGCGAGTACGCTATGACGGGGGCTTCTGGCTTCGCGGGAGAATGCCTTGTAGCTGTCTTGCGACCTCTAGTTGGTCTTACTTCCCCTCCACCAGCAGTCGCGCTAGTTCCTAACGCGAGAAGTCTCAAACCTTCGGCTTTCAGATTTTGTGCCGCATTGATGTCTCTGTCGTGGTGGGTTCCACAACTAGAACAAGTCCATTGACGCACATCTAAAGGCAAGGAATAAACTCGGTGATAACAATTACTACAGCTTTTCGATGAAGGAAAAAATCTATCTACCTTGACCAATATTTTGCCAGAACGCTCACACTTATAGTTGAGCATTCCCACGAAACTAGACCAGCCACAATCGCTAATAGCTTTGGCCAAACAATGATTTCTCACCATGTTCTTGACTGCTAGATCTTCCACAACAATGACTTGGTTTTCGTTCACTAGTTTGTGAGAGAGTTTATGCAAAAAATCTTGTCTCAAATTGCTTATCCGTTGATGAACTCTTGCCACCAACAATCTCGCTTTATTCCGACTGTTAGATCCTTTTACTTTTCTAGCTAATTTACGTTGTTTGCGTTTAAGGTTGCGTTCATGCTTCTTGATATGTCGTGGATTGGGATACTTAGAGCCAGTGCTAGTAATAGCAAAATCTGTTATACCCAAATCGATGCCAATCGCGTTTCCTTCTCTACTGGGCTGAGGATATTCACCCTCTGGTTCTGTCAAGATAGCAGCGAAATATTGACGGCTGGGATTTTGGGAGATAGTAACAGTTTTGACTTCTCCATCAAGCGGACGATGCAGGTTGGTTTTGACCCATCCCAATTTAGGGAGATAAATCAAGTTATCAACCAACTTAGTCCCTTGAGGATACTGAATAGATTGTTTACCATGCTTCGATTTGAAATTAGGAAATTTAGCCCGTTTCTCAAAAAAGTTGATAAACGCTTTACTCAAATTGAGGGTAACAGATTGCAAGACTTGAGAATGACATTCACCCAGCCAGGGAAACTCTTTTTTGAGTGCTGGCAGCAGTGCGTTGAGTCCTTCTCTAGACAATCCTTTTCCCGTTTTGGCGTAGGTATTAGTAGTCTCGTTCAGAGCGCGATTCCACCACCAACGAGCGCAACCAAAAAACTGAGAAAGCTTTTCGGTTTGCTCGTCGCTGGGATAGATTCTTGCTTTGACAGACTGATACATCTAAGTTTATCACTAACTGATTTAATGATAACACAGGATAAGCCAATGGTCAAACCAAGAATTTGTTTGTCTCCTCGAACGCCGCCAAGGTGAGTACACCTATGGCGGGGGAATTCCCGCCTGTCTAGTTAAAGACCAGCGATACTCAACAGCTAAGTCTGCCTGCTGGCAGGTTTCTTCGAGTCGTTTGTGCTGTGCTAAGGCTTTGCGAAGGGTAACAATTAATTGTTGAACCTGTTCTCGAATGGCTGGGGTGCGATCGGCAGCGATTAAAGTTTGGCGTTCGAGCAGTTGCAGTACCAGTTCGTAGTGGATGGTAGATGGTAGAGGTATCGCTTGTTCTCTAGGATCTTCATCTTTTGACTCTTTGCAGTTCATGCGTTTATCCCAACCTGGTACTCGAAAGACCCTAGCAAATGCTTACTGACTCGATTCTAGTATGGGGAATAGACGCTCTGCATAGATCGGGCGATCGCCTATTTATCTATACTGCCTACTAGGAACTAGGGCAGGCTGGAAGCCTACCCTACAAGAGCGTTCGCGACAGCAATCTTAAACATATACATTTCCGACTCCCTTCTCCTATCTCCCCTCTCCTTGCAGAAGAGGGGCCGGGGGTGAGGTCGAGAGGGTGCTATAGATGGTTATAAAGTAAAAATTATGACTTCTTATCTAGGTATAGACTTTGGCACTTCTGGAGCGCGAGCTATAGTCATAAATACCGATCGCGCCATTCAATTTGAAACTCAATATTCCTTTACCCAGTTGACAGACGCAGATTTAGCTAGCTGTTGGCAAACGGCTTTATTTGCCTTAATCGATCGCCTTCCCCAAGAATTAAAACCCCAAATAAACGCGATCGCGATTAACGGTACTTCCTCCACGGTTCTGTTGTGCGATGAGACGGGAAAACCAGTCGATGCGCCGATTCTTTATAACGATGCCCGTGGGGTAGAAGCGATCGCCATTTTAAAAACCGTTGCGCCTCCAAATCACACCGTATTAAGCGCCACATCCAGTCTGGCCAAACTCATGTGGTGGATGGAGAAAGGGCGAGAGGACGGTGTAGGGGCAGGTTTCGCTGCGATTAAACCCGCCCTCTTCCACAGAGCAGAGGGAGAAAATTATTATTTTTTACATCAGGCGGATTGGTTGGGATTTTTATTGCACGGCCAGTTGGGAATTAGCGATTATCACAATGCTTTGAAACTCGGTTACGATGTCGATCGACTTTGTTACCCAGAATGGTTAGAAAAACTGCTAATGCCCTCACCCCGCCCTAGCGGGCACCCCTCTCCTATTGGGAGAGGGGACGGGGGTGAGGACAACCCAGGTGATGCTCGGCAGATTTCGTATCAACTGCCGCAAGTTGTCGCCCCTGGAACGGCGATCGCTCCGGTTACAGTTGAGATTAGCGATCGCTTTGGGTTAAAACCCGATTGTACGGTCTGTGCTGGCACTACTGATAGTATTGCCGCTTTCCTGGCCAGCGGGGCTGAGTTTCCTGGCGAAGCTGTGACTTCTCTCGGCTCTACTCTGGTACTAAAACTATTGAGTCCTACTCGCATCGACGATCCACAATATGGAATTTACAGCCATCGACTGGGGAACTTGTGGTTAGTGGGCGGTGCTTCTAATACTGGGGGAGCGGTGTTGCGGCAATTCTTTACTGATGATGAGTTAGAAAGCCTCAGTTCCCAAATCGATCCCCGACGAGAAAGTTCGCTAGATTATTATCCGTTGTTAACAGCAGGCGATCGCTTCCCGATTAACGATCCAAACCTACTGCCGAGACTGGAACCGCGCCCCAGCGATCGAGTGGAGTTTCTCCACGGTTTGCTCGAAAGTATTGCCAGAATTGAAGCGCGAGGCTATCGACTCCTGCAACAACTGGGCGCTACTCCCCTAACTCGCGTCTACACGGCTGGCGGTGGAGCCAAAAATTCAGTTTGGACGAAGATTCGCAGCCGCCATCTGCAAGTAGCGATCGCTCCTCCAGTCAATACCGCCGCTGCTTATGGCACAGCACTCTTGGCCATGTCCGGCTTTCGGTAAGCGCTTCCGCCTAGTAAAGAAATCTTGGTTGTGGCGATCGATTTATTCTGCCTGTCTGGAATTATGAGAAGAAAGATCGGTAATGTCTTCAACTAGTCCCAACACTTGCAACGGTAAACCGTCGATCGCTTGCGCTAATGAGGTTTCTTGCGATCGCAGGCGACACCAAGTGCCGTCGGGTCGCTTGATGCGATACTCGATGGCGATGACTTCTCCAGATCGCAGAGTAGTAAACCGTTGGTAATGCTCCGAAACCGATTTTAAATCGTCTGGGTGAATCAGGCTTGCTAAACCGCTGGCTCCCATGACATGAATTTCATCGGGCGTATAGCCTACTAGTGCGGGCAGAGAGTCGGTGGCACAGAGGGTGCGCTGGTCGATGAGGTCGTAGATATAAACGCTATTGGGAATGCTTTTATTTGTATATGGCTGAAGCCGACTCAGGACTTCTAATGTGCGTTGGGCGACACCAACATTATTCGATCGAGATGTATTGTTAGCTCTAACCATTTTTATTCCTGCAACCATCAAATCGCTATAGGTATTTTTGGCGATCGGTTGTAAGGAATTTGTGAGGTGTCGGCAAATAATCGAGCTTTTGTAACGAAACTAAACTATCAGCAAAAATTTCTTAATAGAAGTTTACTAAAATTGGATTGACAATAGTTATAGCACTGACAAAAAGTTGCTGGTGACTCCATCATGAAAATCCTGGTGGTAGAAGACGATCGCCTGGTGGCACAGACGCTACAGATCTTGCTCTCCAGCCATAACTACGCCGTTGACATCGCCGCCGATGGAGAAGCTGGCCTGGAAATGGCAGATACCTTTGAGTACGACCTGGTGTTGCTAGATGTTGGCCTGCCAAAGTTGGATGGTGTCAGTCTTTGTCAAAAGTTGCGCGATCGAGGATTTAAAACTCCGATCTTGCTATTAACCGGGCTAGATGGAGGACACCAAAAAGCGATCGCCCTCAATGCTGGAGCCGACGATTATGTGGTCAAGCCGTTCGATACCGAAGAATTGATCGCGCGGGTGCAAGCTTTGTTGCGTCGAGGCGGGTCCGCTACCTTGCCGATCTTGACCTGGGGCGCTCTATCTGTCGATCCGAGCAGCCGTCAAGTTACCTATGGTACTCATCTCCTGTCTTTAACGGCCAAGGAGTATGCCATTTTGGAGTTATTTTTGCGAAATCCCCAGCAGGTATTTAGCCCCAGAGCCATTCTCGATCGCGTTTGGGATTCGGCCCAATCTCCAGGAGAAGAAGCGGTTCGGGGTCACATTAAAGAACTGCGGCGAAAATTTACTCGCGTGGGCGCTCCCAAAGATTCGATCGAAACCCTTTATCAAGCGGGTTATCGGTTAAACCCCTTGTATTCCTCGGTGGTCGCCGCCCAGACCCAGGAGCAGACTGAATTGCCAATCGACGAACTCAGCGCGGTAAAAGAGGAGTTGCGAGCGACCATAGAGCAACTGCGATCGACCCAAGCCGAACTAGCTCAAAAGGATCGAGAGTTGGAAATTGCTCGTCAGAAGATCGAGGCAGAACGCCAACAACGGCAAGGAGCAGAACTAGAGCCAGGGAACCAATGGCAAGCCTTGTTCGATCGCGCCTTAGATGCGATCGCCATTGCGGATGACGAGGGGCATTATGTCGATGCCAATCGGGCCGCCTGCGAATTGTTTGGGGTTTCTAAAGCAGAATTTCTGCGTCTGAGGGTGGCCGATTTTGCCACCCCAGACTTGGATGTCGCCCAAATTTGGCAACAGTTTTTGCAACAAGGGCAAATGTCGGCGGAATTTCGCCTGCATCGTCCCGATGGCACCACGCGGAAAACTGAATTTAACGCGATCTCGAATTTTTTGCCCGGTCGTCACCTGTCGATTTTGCGAGATATCAGCGATCGCCAGCAGGCTGAAGCTGCGATCCGCGAAAGCGAGCAACGATTCCGCAATATGGCAGATTATGCTCCCGTCATGGTGTGGGTGACAGATCCGACGGGCTACTGTACCTTTCTCAGTCAAAGCTGGTACGACTTTTCCGGTCAGACTGAGGAGACAGGATTGGGTTTTGGTTGGTTAGAAGCGGTACATCCCGACGATCGAGAGCGAGCGCGAACCATTTTTTTACGTGCTAACGAACGCCTGAAGGCATTTCAAATCGATTATCGCTTGCGTCGTTATGATGGCGAGTATTGCTGGGCAATCGATGCTGCCAAACCGTGGATGGGAAATGACGGCCAATTCCAAGGCTACATCGGCTCGGTAATGGATATTAGCGATCGCCAACAAGCCGAAGCCGCCTTGCGGGAGTCTGTGGGTAAATATCGCCTCCTGTTCGATTCCATTGATGAAGGCTTCATTATTTGCGACGTAATTTTCGACGAGAGCGATCGCCCCGTTGACATATTTTATGTCGAAGCCAACGCTGCTGCTGTGAGGATGACCGGACAAGAACTTGCGGGGCGACGGACGACCGATATCAGTCCAGATTTTGAATCTGAGTGGTTTGAAATCTTGGGTCGCGTCGCTCGCACGGGCGAAGCCTTGCGGATGGAATTACCCGCCGCCCCCCTCAACACTTGGTACGAGTTCTACGCTTTTAAACCCAAAGATGCCAACAAAGATAGAGTCGCACTGGTTTATAAAGATGTCACCGATCGCAAGCAAGCCGAAATCGAACTGCGAGAAATGAGTGCCGCCCTGAGCAATGCCGTAGAAGGCATTTCCCGGCTAGACGATCGCGGATGCTACATTTCCGTCAATGAAGCCTATGCCCGAATGGTAGGATACGCGCCAGCAGACATGGTGGGCATGAATTGGCAAACAACCCTTCACCCAGACGATCTGGAAGCGGTATCAGCGGCATATCAACAAATGCTGCACCAAGGGAAAGCAGAAGTAGAAGCCAGAGGTATCCGCCGAGATGGGGCCATTTTTTACAAACAAATCTCCCTCATCGCTCGCTACGACGAACGGCAGCAAATCAGCGGGCATTACTGCTTTATGAAAGACATCAGCGACAGAAAGCGCCTGGAAGCCGAGTTAAGGCAAAGCGAACAGAAATTTCGGGCTATTTTCGATAGTACCTTCCAATTCATTGGACTGCTGACGCTGAAGGGAATTGTCCTCGAAGCCAATCGCACAGCCTTGAATGCTATTGCTGCCCAACCCTCGGATATAATCGGTCAGCCTATTTGGGAGACTCCGTGGTGGAACCATTCGACCCAGTTGCAGCAACAATTGCAAGCAGCGATCGTTCGAGCCGCCAATGGTGAGTTAGTCAGGTTTGAAGCCGAACATATCTTAGCCGATCGAACCTCCGCGTTCGTAGACTTTTCTCTCAAGCCCGTGTTTGATGAAACTGGGAAAGTCATCATGCTGATTCCAGAAGGACGAGATATCACCGCTCGCAAGCAAGCAGAGTCGGCTCTCTATCTCAGTCAGGAACGACTACAGCTTGCCATTGAAGGGTCTGGCGATGGGTTGTGGGACTGGAACATCGTGACAGGCGAAGTTTATCTCAGTCCCGAATGGTCGGCCATGCTGGGCTACGACGTGGGCGAATTACCCGGCCACGTAAGTACGTGGGAAAGACTGATTCATCCAGACGATCGCCCCTGGGTGATGGAGAGATTGAACGCCCACTTAAAAGATAGTGCTTCTCCCTATTCATTTGAATATCGAGTGCAAACCAAGTCGGGGACATGGAAATGGATTGGCAATCACGGCCAGGTTGTAGTGCGAGACGAGCAGGGAAATCCGCTGCGGATGGCAGGACTGCATAAAGATATCACCGATCGCAAAGAAGCAGAACGCAAGATCCGCGAACAAGCCGCTTTGTTAGATATTGCCTCCGATGCCATTTCGGTACGGGACTTAGATCGCACCATTCTCTACTGGAATCAGGGAGCCGAGCGGCTGTACGGCTGGCTGGCAGAAGAAGCGATCGGTCAGAAGGCGAACGAGCTTTTACAAACCGATCCAGAGCAGATACCCGAAATTATGCACGCCTTGTTAGAGCGGGGCGAGTGGCGGGGCGAGCTTCACAAAGTCACCAAAGCGGGTAATAAAGCGATCGTCGAGGCCCGCTGGACGCTGGTAAGAGATGAAACCGGGCAACCCAAGTTGATTTTGTCAGTCGATACCGACATTACCGAAAAGAAACGCCTGGAAGCTCAGTTTTATCAAGCCCAACGCTTAGAGAGTTTGGGTACTCTTGCAGGCGGGATCGCTCACGATCTCAACAATGTCTTGACCCCAATTTTGACGATTTCTCAATTACTACGGTTGCAGCAGCCAGATCTAAATCCCGAATCGCAGGAGATGTTGAGAATTTTAGAAGATAGCACCAAACGGGGTGCGAACATGGTCAAACAAATTCTTGCCTTCACCAGGGGAACTGGGGGAGAGCGTGTCGCGTTGCCAGTGGCTTCCGTGTTAGAAGAAGTTTTTAAAGCGAGCGAGCGCACTTTTCCCAAATCGCTTGTCATCTGCCAAGATATTCCAGCAGAACCTCTGTGGTTGGTGGCTGCCGATCCGACGTACCTGCATCAAGTTTTCATGAACCTGTGCGTTAACGCTCGCGATGCCATGCCGAACGGCGGCGTAATTACTCTCAGTGCTGAAAACTGCCTGGTCGATGAGGTTTTTGCCCAAATGAACCTCAATGCCAGAGTAGGCAACCATGTATTAATAACCATTACCGATACCGGAACCGGGATCGATCCAGAAATCCGCGATCGCATCTTCGAGCCTTTCTTTACCACCAAGGAACGCGGACAAGGAACGGGTTTGGGGCTGTCAACGGTATACGGCATCGTCAAAAACTATGGTGGATTCGTGCGAGTTTTAAGCGAGGTGGGCAAGGGCACTCAATTTAAGGTGTACCTACCCGCGATCGAAGGCTCTGTTAGGGAAAGCGATCGCACAGAAGCACTGCTATTAGGCAATGGGGAACTGGTGTTAATTGCCGATGACGATCCGGCCGTGCAACGAGTCACTCAATCGCTCTTAGAACAATATCGCTATACCACCTTACTCGCAAACGATGGCATCGAGGCGATCGCCACTTACGCCAAACATAAGAAACAGATTCAGGTAGTAGCGATCGATATTATGATGCCGAATATGGATGGCATCACCGCCATTCGTACCATGCAAAAGATGAACCCGCAGGTAAAAATTATTGCGATGAGCGGATTGTCTGCTCAAAAAGAAGCCGCTATAACCGCCGGAGCCAGGATATTTCTGTCTAAGCCCTATACCGCACAAGATCTCTTGAAGAGTTTATCCGATCTGATTGACGACAGATATTAGAAAAGTTGCCATTTTGTTCTCAATTAACTGGCAAAATTTAGAAGAAGTCAAACAATCTTTCTCTTCAGCCGAAGCTGTAGGAAATTTTACAGTGTTTAACATTAAAGGAAATCGTTACCGTTTGATTCTCTTCATCAATTATCAAAAACAAATTGCCTTTTTTAAAAATTTTCTTACTTCTGAAGTTGGGAGATTTTTTTTATCTCAATCCAGCTATTTTCTTACTGTAGTCGATCCGAACCTCAACCGATCGACGGCTCGTAAAGCGATCGCTAACCTCGATCGCCATGGTAATCGGTGTTAATATTTTGATAAAATTGAAGAGTGTAAGCTATAAAAATAACCAATGGCTCTAGCTCCAGAAGAAATCGATCTAACCGCATTTATAGATCACTCACTTTTAACTCCCACAGCTACTCCAGAACAAGTAGAACAGTGGTGTGAAGAGGCAGATAGATTTAACTTCGCCGCCGTGTGCGTCTATCCAACTTACGTGCGACAGGCAGCCGAAATCCTGCACCACAAGAAACCTAAAGTCTGTACGGTTATCGGATTTCCTACAGGAGCGACAACCTCAGCTACTAAGCTTTATGAAGCTCGAGAAGCGGTAGAAAATGGAGCGACAGAATTAGATATTGTCATCAATTTAGGCTGGATAAAAACTCAAAAAACTAATGAATTACATCGAGAAATTGCCGAGATTTGTGAGGAGACAGGGCAAACTGTGAAAGCAATTTTAGAAACCGCTTTGCTAACAGATGCCGAAAAAAAATTAGCCGCAGAGATTTGTATGGAGGCTGGGGTAGCATTTTTAAAAACCAACACGGGTTGGTATGGAGGGGCGACAGTAGCAGATGTACGCCTATTGAAAGAATTAACCAAAGAGCGAGTGGGAATTAAAGCCTCTGGAGGAATTCGCACCAAAGAGCAAGCGATAGAATTAATCTTGGCAGGCGCAACCAGGTTGGGAACATCTCGCAGCCTCGATTTATTGAGACAAGGGGCTGAGGAGAGGAGGTAAAGAGGGCGAAGAGGGCGGAGCATTTTTAACTCAACACTCTGGTACAGACGTTGCAGGCAACGTCTGTACCATTCAACATTTCACACTTCCTCAACTCAACACTTCACACTTTTGATGAGCCGTACTTATAAAGCGACTGGAATTAATCTCAAAAGTATGCCGATGGGTGAAACCGATCGCCTGCTGACGATTTTGACCCCAGAGTTCGGTTTAATTAGAGTGATCGCGCCCGGATCGCGCAAGCACCAATCGCCGCTAAGGGGGAGAAGCGAGCTATTTGTCGTCAACGAATTACTAATTGCCAAAGGGCGATCGCTCGATAAAATTACTCAAGCCGAAACTGTCGAATCTTATCCTGGGTTAGCCAAAAACTTAAGCAAATTAGCAGCCAGTCAGTACCTCGCAGAACTAGTGCTGTATCAAGCCTTAAGCGAACAACCCCAAACAGAACTGTTTGAAATTTTGAACGAACACCTCAGACGGTTGGAAAACTTGCCCAACAAGACTAGCGATAACTCTTTAGTATTAGCTCACTTGTCTCACGGGATCTTTCACGTCTTGGCTCTATCTGGGATTGCCCCCCAAGTTCATATTTGTTGCCTGACCAAGCAGCCGTTAGCCCCAGATTTCAACGCTCCCGACTGGCGAGTAGGTTTCAGTATAGAATCGGGCGGCATAGTCAATTTAGCACCAGAAGGCGAGAGGGCGAGAGGGCGAGAGGGCGAGAGGGCGAGAGAGGAAGGGAGCAGTTACCAGTTACCAGTTACTAATGCTTCAACCGAAGCACCTTTGAAAATTAACTTTAAGCTCAAAGGTGTCGAACTAGCTCTGTTTCAGCAACTTGCCGGACGGGATCTCGATCGCCTAGAAACGTTGCTGCCAAGTGAGATCGGGGAGCCTTACCAAGCATTATTAGTCGATCGAGCTTGGTTGGCGATCGAGAAAATCTTACGCCAGTACACCCAATATCAACTCGGAAGAGCGATTCGATCTGCCTCTTTAGTAGATGCCTGCTTCGCTGAAACAATGGCATGATGGTGATGGAGTAGTCTAACAGTTCGGAATTCGGAGTTAATTTTTGACACATTCGCTTCGCTCAGTGCAAGCTTTTGACTTTTGACTTTTGACTTTTGACTTTTGACTTGTCTCCACTTGGTGTCAAGATATTTGATAGATAACCCAGCAGCAGTCGATCGGTAAACTTTTTATCTCTAAAATGCGATTATCTGAGTCTGAAGGAGCAACGCAATACACCGAGCCAAACCTGTTGGCAGGTAACGGTTCGGTAACTGCTGGTGATACTAACGGTAAAATCCCGACCGATATAGCCGAGGCTAAAGCTAGCGAAGATGATGCCAACCTGCCGGAAGAGCGCGGATTGGTTCCCGTTTTAAAGAACCGCAACTTCCTAGTATTGTGGAGCGGTCAGGTTTTCTCTCAGCTAGCCGATAAAGTCTATCTGGTATTAACGATCGCTATTATTGCCAGTCGCTTTCAAGCCCAAAATCAAACCGTCAGCGGGTGGGTTTCCGCCATCATGATGGCCTTCACCATTCCAGCGGTGTTATTTGGTTCCCTCGCTGGGGTATTTGTCGATCGCTGGCCGAAAAAAGCCATATTAGTAGCGACCAATCTCCTGCGAGGAATATTGGTATTGTCGATGCCATTCTTATTGTGGCTAACTCGCGACGTGTTTTTAGCCGCTTTGCCCGTAGGATTTTACATTCTTCTAGTTATCACCTTTTTGGTTTCCACCCTCACTCAGTTTTTCGCGCCAGCCGAGCAAGCCGCAATTTCTACGATTGTCGAAAAGCGCCACCTGCTCTCGGCCAACTCGCTTTATACCACCACGATGATGGGATCGCTGATCGTCGGCTTTGCCGTCGGACAGCCAGTTCTAGAGCTAGCAGATACCCTGGCCTATCATCTGGGAATTCCCTGGAATATGGGTAAAGAATTGGTAGTCGGCGGCAGTTATGCGATCGCGGGCTTGCTATTAATATTTCTCAAAACTAAAGAAACTATCCCTACCACCGAAACCGAACCTCCCCACGTCCTCCAAGATCTCAAAGATGGCATCGATTACTTAAACAAAGACAATCGGGTGCGAGGGGCACTAATTCAATTGGTCATCTTGTTTTCGGTATTTGCCGCCATGACGGTACTGGCGGTGCGGATAGCAGAAATTTTGCCAGGATTGAAGGCCTCTCAATTTGGCTTCTTACTGGCGGCTGGCGGTATAGGAATGGGCTGCGGAGCCGCCCTTTTAGGTAATTACGGCCAGCAAATTCCCCACGCTCGCCTCAGTCTCTACGGTTCGTTGGGAATGGCAACTTCCCTCGTTGCCCTTTCGCTGTTTACCCATCACCTATGGCTGACTTTGCTCTGGCTGGCCGTCATGGGCGCGTTTGGGGCGATGGTGGCAATTCCCATGCAAACAACCATCCAAGCTGACACCCCAGAAGAATTTCGCGGCAAGGTTTTTGGGCTGCAAAACAACGCCGTCAATATTGCCCTGAGTTTGCCTCTGGCATTAACTGGGGTAGCCGAAACTTTTTTGGGTTTGCCATCGGTACTTTTGTGTTTAGCGGCGATCGTCATTACAGGAAGGGTCTTAACCTGGTATATTTGCCGAAAAGGAGCAAGTAAAATTCAGAATTCTGAATGCTGAATTTTGAAGAAAAACCTTCTCCTCACCTCCCGTACGACTCCTGACTCCTGAATGCACATCGCCTGGCTTGGAAAAAAATCACCTTTCTGTGGAAATGTCACTTACAGCCGAGAAGTCACTAATGCTTTACTCGATCGAGGGCATCAGGTGAGTTTTCTGCACTTTGCTGAAGAAGAAACCGATCCAGACAACTGGCCTGGTTATCAAGAAGTACCTCTACCGTTTATCTATAAATCTCAGGTTTATACTATTCCTACGCTCAAAGCCAGTAAAATCCTCAGTCAGTCATTAGACGATTTGCGGCCGGATGTGGTCCATGCCTCCCTGACTCTATCGCCTCTAGACTTTTTGCTGCCGGAGATTTGCCAAGAACTAGATTTGCCCTTAGTTGCTACTTTTCACACTCCCTTTGACGGCAAGCGGCGCAATATCAAATCTGGAACTCAGCTTTTGAGCTACCAAGTTTACGCTCCTTTTTTGGCCAGGTACGATCGAGTAATTATTTTTTCGGAAGCACAGCGAGAAATCCTCAGCCGCATGGGATTATTGTCAGAAAATATCGCCGTGATTCCTAATGGGGTGGATGCAGACAAATATTGTCCCGGCCCTTCTAAGATTAAAGCTAAATTTAACGCCAAACACCTGTTTGTCTACCAAGGGCGGCTGGCGACCGAGAAGAACGTAGAAGCCTTGCTGCGGGCTTGGAAGCAGTCGGAAATGGGAGATGATAGCAAGTTACTGATCGTTGGCGACGGCCCGTTGAAGCCCTCTTTAGAACCATTTTACGGTAACGAGTACGGCATCATCTGGCTGGGGGCGATCGCTAGCGAAGAAGAACGGATCGAAATCCTGCGGGGAGCAGATGCCTTTATCTTACCTTCCTTGGTTGAGGGATTATCTCTATCTTTACTAGAAGCGATGGCTTGCGGCACCGCCTGTATCGCTACCGATGCTGGAGCCGACGGCGAAGTTTTAGAGGGTGCGGGAGCGATCTTGAATACCCAAGGAGTGGTAGGACAATTGCGAACTTTGCTACCCTTGTTTCGGCAGCACCCAGAATTAAAGATGCTACTAGGACAAAAAGCCCGCGATCGCGTGTTAGAGCGTTACACCTTGCAAGGAAATATCACTCACTTAGAAGCACTCTATACTGGGTTATTACAGGCGCGTAAGGCACAACTGAGTGGGAGTTATTAAAGGAGGGGCATGGGGCATAGCGCATGGGGCATGGGGCATGGGAAAGAGTCATGCTTCACTTCTGAACTCCTGAACTTCTGAACTTCTGAACTCCTAAGTTATGTATGACGATGACGATCTGACACTACTCGATCCCGATGTCGATCTAGAAAGTCCTCTGGACGATATCGAGCCGATCGATTCTCAATCTGCTGAGCCAACAGCCGATCCAGAGGAAATGTTAGCGTTGCTCAAATCGCCAGCAACGCCGCAACGAATGCTCGCAGCTAGAGCTTTCTGCGAGATCGAAGAACCAAGAGCGATTCCCGATCTGATTCACCTGCTAGCCGATCCTTGCCCCTTGGTGCGGGTCAGCGCGGCCTATGCTTTAGGACGCAATCCCAGTCCGGGGGCAGTAGAACCTTTAATCGATCGACTCCACCGCGACTGGAACGGCTACGTCCGTAAAGGAGTAGTTTGGGCTTTGGGAAACTGTCGCGATCGTCGGGCATTATCATCGCTAACTGATGCTCTCAAAACCGATATCTCCGCCGTCAGAATGTGGTCTGCTAGTGCCCTAGCTCAAATGGCTCAATTAGGATATGAAATCGCGATCGCAGCGGTTCCCCCTCTAATTGAAGCAGCGATTCAAGATCCCATTGCCGCCGTCCGCAGCAATTGTGCTTGGGCGTTGGGGCAATTGTGTCGCGAACTGCCTTCTAACGTCGTCTATGCTGGAGCGATCGATGGCTTGATTCAGATTTTAGAAGAAGATGAAGATTTAAGCGTGCGAGAAGATGCCAAAGCCGCTCTTTTGAAACTCGGCGATCCTCGCGGTTTGCAAATCATTGAATCTTTAGAACAAGAAGTAATATGAAGAAGAATACAGGAGTTCAGAAGGAAAGAATTGCCATTGATTTTTGTAGAGGCGGGTTTTGCCAGAATGTAGAGACGGGAGATCTCGCGTCTCTACCACATACTATAAATCAAACCTGCCCTGCCTCACCGATCGCCCCTATATCGAAAGTCGATCGCAATAAGTGCTGAGTATAATAAAAGCAGATTCCCCAATGGTTAGCAATTCCTCATTCATAATTTATCATTCATAATTCCTCATGCGCCAACAGGTTTTAGCCTGGTTAGCAGATAACGTTCCGGCTTCACGGCTACAACATATTCTAGGAGTCGAGCAGATGGCGATCGCCTTAGCTCGTCATTACCACCTAGATGAAGAAAAAGCTGCCAGAGCAGGATTGATGCACGATCTGGCTAAATACTTCAAACCCCAAAAACTGTTGCAAATGGCGCAAGCAGAAGGCTTAGAATTAGATCCTGTAGATATTGCTAATCCCCATCTGTTACACGCTAACGTCAGCGCGATCGTCGCTAGAGAGCAATTTGGAATTAAAGATGAAGAAGTTTTACAAGCAATTAAAAATCATACCTTAGGCAGTCCTGGAATGGATTTGCTCAGTTGTATCGTGTTTTTAGCTGATTCTTTAGAACCTGGGCGCGGCAGTACGACTGAGTTAGAAAAACTGCGACAGATTAGCTGGCAAGAACTACACAAAGCTGTCTGGAAAACCTGCGATTATTCTCTCAAATATTTGTTAGATAGCCGCTGCCTCATTCACCCTCGCACGATTAAAACTAGGAATTGGGCAATGGAAATTGCCGATCGAAAGCAGTCAAATCAAGTCAAAAGTCAAAAGTCAAAAGTCAAAAATTGTTTTTTGGAATAAGCTCGATCCTGAGCGTAGCCGAAGGGTCAACACCAAGCGCAGTCGAGGTGTTAAACTCCTACCAAAAAACTTTGCCCCTCAACAGGAGAATCTTGTATCCGCTTATTTTTGGTCAAAGAGTAAAAGTCAGAAGTAGTTCCCCCAAGATTTACACCCATACAAACGTCTGAAGTTAGTAATAATTAATTGCGAGAAAGGAATATCGAGCTTAATGGTAAAAAATTATCCTACTACCTCAAAACTAGTCACGATTAATGAAGCAAAAGAGGCAACAAGTTACGATTTAGTTTCAACCATCGTTCGGGCAGCTGACGATCGCAAAGGCGGCGATATCGTCGCTCTCAAGGTAGGCGAAGTGTCGTACCTGGCAGATTATTTTGTCACGATTACTGGGTTCTCGCGCGTCCAGGTCAGAGCGATCTCTCAATCTATTCAAGATGAAGTCGAAAAGGTATGGCAGCAGCAGCCACTGCGAGTAGAAGGAATGGCAGAAGGAACTTGGGTACTGCTGGACTATGGAGACGCGATCGTTCACATTTTATTACCACAAGAGCGAGAATTTTATAATTTGGAAGCTTTTTGGAGCCATGCCGAAAGCATCAAATTTCTAAGTAATGGAGACTAAAACCGTCAATGCTCCTACCTATTACCTATTACCTATTACCTAACTTGTGATGGGGTCTTCAGTTTTTGATTGTCCAGTTCCAGCCGAACAACAACCGATTAATGAGTACCAACAATTGCAGGCATCTTGTTTTTTTTCCTGTCCGGCATCAGATTTGCCTAAATACTTGAGAAAGTTAGTTTGGATCGGTTTTGGTAGTTGCTTGTTAGTGGCACCGCTGGCAGCCGCGAGTTTCCCAGTAGCAAAACACCCAGTCCAATTTATCTTGGCTAGTGCTGGCGGGGCTGATTTATCGGTCGCGTTGGTGCTGCTGCGGCTATACTTAGGCTGGTTTTACGTGCGCGATCGCCTGGGGGGCGAGACAGTAGCTTATGAGGAGTCTGGTTGGTATGATGGGCAAACCTGGCAAAAGACCCCAGAAATCTTAGCCCGCGATCGCTTGATCGTTACGTATGAAGTTCAACCGATACTGCAACGGCTCCAGCGCACTTTTATCGTCCAGGCTCTATTTCTTGGTCTGGTTGCCTTGGTTTGGATATTTCTTTAGAGCGATCGTTGGCAATAAACTAATTAAGGCATAGAGAGTAGCGCCCAACCATCTATCTTTAAGCATCTTCCTCTAGCCTGAATCCCTATTGCTGTATCTACGGGATTTTCATAATTCATAATTCATAATTCATAATTCAGATGACACGGGGAAAAAGAACTCAAACACCAGAACTAGAAGTCCGCTTGCTGCGAGAAGGAATTGTAGAATCGACTCATCAAGTCCAAGCCATTGTTTGCGACAATCGCGGGCGGGTTTTATTGAGTGCGGGTAATGCCGAAACAACTGCGTTCGTTCGCTCTGCCCTGAAACCCGTTCAAGCCCTAGCCGTAACTACCACTGGGACTTTAGAACGCTATCAACTTACAGATAGAGACTTAGCAATTATCTGTAGTTCCCATCAAGGTACGGTCGAGCAAACCAGGCAAGTTTTTAACGTCTTATGGCGTTGCGATATCGATCCATCAGCCCTCCAGTGTCCCATTCCCCCAGGCAAACGCAGCCCACTAGAATACAACTGCTCTGGGAAACACGCAGGGATGTTAGCCGTCTGCCAGCAACGCAATTGGCCGCTTACTACTTACTTGCAGCGCCAGCATCCAGTTCAAAAGCTGATCTTGAGTAAAGTAGCTGAGTTGCTGCGGATGCCTGCCGAAGAGTTTATTGGCGCTCGCGATAACTGCGGCGCTCCGACTTATTTAATGCAATTGGATCAAATGGCTGCTCTCTACGCTCAACTAGCCTCTGGAGACAGTTTGGACATGGAGCGGATCGTCAGGGCTATGACTCATCATCCAGTATTGGTGGCTGGCAATGAGATGTTTGACACCCAAATCATGCAATTAACCCAAGGAGAATTGGTCAGTAAGTCTGGAGCCGAAGGCGTGCAATGCGTCGGGCGGATTGGCGAGGGCATGGGGTTGGCAATTAAAGTCACAGATGGAGCTAACCGGGCCAAACACGCCGTAGCGATTCAGTTGTTGAAGCAATTAGGCTGGATCGGCCCGACGGTGGCGGAAAACCTCACAGAGAAATTTATGACGATAGGTGAATTTAGCCGTCTCGAAGTCATCGGAGAATTATCGATTCTGTGAGCCGAGGGGAGAGGGGGAGATGGGGAGATGGGGAGCAGATTAACAACTGACAATTAACAACTCCACACTCCACACTTCTGAAATCCTGTAAAGCCGCGAGATCTCGCGTCTCTACATTCTGAACTCCTGAACTCATTAAATTCTGAACTTGTAGTTGCAGCTTTGGGAAATATGTGGTTATACTAGAAAGGTTGACGCGGGGTAGAGCAGTCCGGTAGCTCGTCGGGCTCATAACCCGAAGGTCAGTGGTTCAAATCCGCTCCCCGCCACCAATAAAAGAAAAAAACTATCCCTGGAAGTAGAAGATACTTGCAGGGATTTTGTTTTATGCTGGTCTTGAAACTATTCCAACTGTGATGTGTGAAGCAGGAATGAGGGAAAAATGGCGTTAGCATTGCGTCGTCCGATTTTAGTTGGTGGAATTATTCTGTCGTTTGGGCTGTGGATGCTAGAAAGTTTCCAGCATTCGCTGATGGACATGGGTGAGTATGTCGTATTAGCTGCGATCGCTCTCGGTGCTGGTTGTTGGTGGTTCCAATCCCACAAGGTTGCCTCCATAGATTTATCCCCTTTAGCAGCCCCCTTGGCCCGCGAAACCGTGGAAGGAGAGATCGATCGAGCTAATTTGGCCATCGACCAACTCGAATCTGAAACATCAGATGCCGAAGCGATCGCTTCCCTTCGCCAGCAAGTTGCCAAAGTAACTGCCGATTTGGAACGACAGGAATTACATCTGGTAGTAGCTGGTGGGAAAAACATGGGAAAAACCGCTCTGATTAAAGAGTTAGAGTCTAATTGGCTACCTCAACAGCACAGGAAAATTACCTTCACAGAAACGCCAGCATTATTTGTTGCTACAGACGAAGCAAAGGAAGATAAAAAATCTTCCCCCTCTCCCCCTCTCCCCCTCTCCCCCTCTCCCTTTCCCTGCGACTTGCTATTATTCCTCATCGCTGGCGATCTAACTGAGTCTGAGTTTCAACTTTTGCAGCAAGCGGCAGCAGAACACCAACGAATGCTGCTGGTTTTTAACAAACAAGACCAGTATTTACCAGAAGAAAGAGCCTTGCTGCGACAACAATTACAGAAACGCACTGCTGGAATTCTGAAACCAGAAGATGTAGTGTCGATCGCGGCTGCACCTGGGCAGGTAAAAGTAAGGCAGCATCAAGCTGATGGCACTATCAAAGAATGGATGGAGCAGCCGAATTCAGATCTGTTAAATCTCGCGCCCCGATTGGGTGATATCTTAACTCAAGAAAGGCAGCAGTTAGTTTGGGCTAGTACATGGCGATCGGCTGTTGCCCTTAAAGCCGAAGCCAAAGAAATCTTAAATGGAGTCAGACGCGATCGCGCCCTACCAGTGGTCGAGCAATATCAGTGGATTGCTGCTGCCACCGCAGGCGCTAACCCAGTTCCAGCCCTGGACTTGTTAGCCGCTGCGGCGATTAACGCCCAACTGGTAATGGATTTGGCTGCGATTTACCAGCAAAAGTTTTCTTTCTCTCAAGCCCAAACGATGGCTGAAACGCTAGGAAAACTGATGCTGAAGTTAGGTTTAGTCGAGCTTTCCACCTCGACGATCGCTAGCATCCTTAAAAGTAATGCTGTCACCTTCGCGGCTGGAGGCCTGGTGCAAGGAGTCAGTGCCGCTTATCTGACGCGATTGGCAGGGTTAAGCTCGATCGAATACTTCCAAGCACAGGAACCTAACGCCGAGTCTCATTTGTTGAATTTTGACAAGTTGGGCGAAACGCTGCAAAAAGTTTTTCAACAAAATCAACGGTTGGCTCTGTTGCAATCTTTTGCCCAGCAAGCAGCAGCGCGAATTTTGCCAGCATCGCTTCAACCCCAAGCCGCGATCGAGCAAACAGCTAGTTAAGTAGTTAAGCTTTCATTAACTATTGGGTCTTGGGTCGAAGTCAGGGCATAGCCAGATATGATTTCTGAGGCAGAGAAGAAGATATCCCTGCCTCTTTTGTTATTGGATAACACCGTCTGGTTCAAAACGCTAACTGTCGATCTTAGTTCGATCGCGGCAAAACACGCGCTTATTAGGCTCGATCGGCGATAATATTTCCGAGAGTCGAGCGCTCTATTATTATCTTTTTATTATTTACGGGAACCTTTACTGACTCTTTAAAGTCATAAAAGAGGTATATTTTTAGCATTTTAGATCTTTTGTTACATTAATCTTATATTATCTATATAAAAGTTTATTTATAATGCTAGTAATTTTCAACTTTAAACTGGGCAAATTCAATATAGGGAAATAGTTACTTATGGCGGAGGCAGTTTATGTATCAGAGGTTACTCGTTTTTGAACAACTCTATAGCTCTCGGAGCTAAGCGATACCAAATTCGCTGAAGAAAAAGCTCTTTTTTCTTACCTAGCCCTAGCAGGCAAACCTCGCTCTCAAGTTTGGGAGGTAAAGAAATGGGGGAAGAGAGGTAGAAAAGGGAGTAAGAACAGCGGATGCGTTATGGCGTTACTGCGTAGTGTCAGCTTCCAAGAAGCGATCGATCGCCAATAAAACTTTACAACTCAATATTTAACTGCTTATGCTGGTTAAGAAATCAAAGATGCCATACAACCTACTAAAGGATAATGCTTCGGCAATCAGCCTTATACAACGGTGGCTAGATCCGGCGATTGCTGTGCTTTGGTTGTTGGCTCTGCTGGAATTGCAAGAAGAGTCATTTAGAGTTCCTTATCGGGTGCTATCAATTGTTAGCTTTCTGCTGATATTTTTAGTTTTTGGCGCTACAGGAGCATATCATTCTTATCGCGCTAATCCTCCCAAGGCAATTATAACCAAAATATTTCTCGGTTGGGCATTAGTAGTCGGCATTCTGTTGTTTTTAGGATACATTACTAAGACTTCAGAAGAATTTTCCCGTGCCATTTTGTTATCCTGGGTAGGGTTAGTTCCTATTAGTTTATTTTCAATTCATTTAGCTATCTGGAAAATGTTGCGGCATTTTCGCTTGGCGGGGCGCAACAACCGAAGTGCTGTCATTGTTGGTATCAGCAAAGTCAGCCAATATTTGGGCAGGCAGCTATCAAAAACTCCCGAACTGGGAATTGAGTTGCATGGCTTCTTTGACGATAAGATTCCTTCTGCTCCCAGACCGTTGCAGGGAACTAAATTACTCGGCAAACTCAAAGAACTCCCGGAATACGTTCGCGATCGCAATATTGAGATCGTGTATCTCACGGGTTCTAGCGATGACGAATACCAAATTCGAGTTTTAATCGAGTCTTTGCGAGACACTACAGCTTGCGTCTACTTCGTGCCCAACATTTTGATGGCAGATCTGAATTTAATGCAGGCGAGATATTACGAAATTAACGGCGTACCTGTAATTCCCCTTTGGGAAATACCTTTTTCGGAAATTCAATACTTCTTGAAACGGACTGTAGATATCATTGTTGGCAGCTTGGCCTTGGCGATGCTCTCACCAATTATGATCGCAATTTCAATTGCGATTAAGTTAGATTCTCCGGGGCCAGTGCTATTCAAGCAGCGACGTTATGGATTTAACGGTCAAGAAATCTTGGTATATAAATTCCGCTCGATGACGGTAGCTGAAAATGACGATACAGTAACCCAAGCCCAGAAAAACGATCCTAGAGTTACCAGAGTGGGGGCGTTACTGCGCCGAACTTCTTTAGATGAGTTACCGCAATTTATTAACGTTCTCCAAGGGCGGATGAGTATTGTCGGTCCTCGACCTCATGCGGTAGCGCACAACGAACACTATCGGCGGCTAATTAGCGGTTATATGCTGCGTCATAAGGTAAAGCCTGGAATTACTGGCTGGGCCCAAGTTCATGGATTTAGGGGCGAGACAGATACGATCGATAAAATGAAAAAACGGATAGAATACGATCTCGATTACATGAAGAGATGGTCTTTATCCTTGGATTTTGAAATTATCTTGCGGACTTTCTTAGTCTGGTTCCAAGGAACAAATGCTTACTAATTAAAAGGAGTTCAGAATACAGAAGTTCAGAAGTTCAGAATCAAACATCAACGGTTTACTAATTACTGGCAGCGATACGGAAGTCGGCAAAACCGTTTTGACAACTGCTTTGGCGGCTTATTGGCAAGCCTATCTTCGAGATCGCCGTTTGGGAATGATGAAACCAATTCAATCGGGAGCAGGCGATCGCGAACTGTACGCTCGACTGTTCGATCTCGATCGCTCTTTAGAAGAGATTACCCCCTTATATTTCCAAGCACCGCTGGCTCCGCCAATTGCTGCCGATAAAGAAGGGCGACAAGTAGATTTGAAATTAGCTTGGCAGGCGTTTGATACTTTACGCCGCCAAAGCGATTGGGTACTAGTAGAAGCTTTAGGAGGGCTGGGAACTCCCGTCACCTGGGAAATTACGGTGGCAGATCTGGCCAGAGATTGGGGCTTACCAACGGTGTTAGTAGTGCCAGTAAAGTTGGGGGCGATCGCTCAAGCTGTGGCCAACGTTGCTTTGGCGCGTCATGCTGGCGTTAACCTCAAGGGGATCGTTCTCAACTGCACGCAACCGCGATCGGAGGCAGAAATTTCTGACTTATCATCGATCGATCTCATTCAATCTTTAACGAATATCCCCGTACTAGGTGTTATTCCTTATCTTACAGAGCCAACAGACCTTACCAAATTAGCCCAAGTGGCATCAAATTTGGAGATAGAGCAACTCCTACCCCTTTCTTGGTAGCGATCTGTTACTCAGATCTTGGGATTTGATGTGAGGGCTGGATTCATGGTTTGAAAAACCGGATTTTGTCTTACTAACCGAGTGGCGATCGCCAAAGTCATCACCGTGCGAATTAAAAGTCCAAATGGCTCTCAGGGTTCGGGAATCATCAACGGTTTAATTACGGCCGATCGACCGGATTCGATATCGCAGTGCCAAGTGCTGTCATAGTAAAATAAATAATAAGTTTTCGAGGTACAGCTATCCTTCCTACCGTAGAACAAGGGATGATTTGTATCATCCTGTGTCAGTCATTGACAAATTTTTACCGACCAATAGTTTTATTACGTCTTGACGAACGCACTGGTAATATTTACATCCTAGCGGGGGATGAACTAGAAATTGAAATCGATCGAGGAGGTACATGGATATTTCTGCCATGAAACCAGATTTTGAGCAAATGAGCAAAGCTGAATTAAGAGCTTATATAGTTAGTCATCCGAACGAAAAAGAAGCTTTCGAGAAATTTGTCGATCGCTTTAAAGCTAACCCTGAAGATCGAGGATGGCATCCCTATCCTCAAACACCAGAAGATTTAGCCAAGGTACAGCAATTAATTCAGCAACGAATCGAGCAAAGTCATAGCAATTAATTTAAAGCGATCGCTATCCAGTAAATGAGAACTGCAAATGGTTTCTACTTCTTTAAGTCCGCTGCCAGTTGATGTATCTCGCATTCGATCGCCAATCCAAGAGTTACAGCCGCAATTAGTGGCATGGCGGCGGCAATTGCACCAACGCCCCGAACTCGGTTTTCGCGAACTACTGACGGCTGAATTCGTCTCTCAAAAACTGACCGAATGGGGAATCGAGCATCAAACTGGAATCGCCCAAACCGGAATAGTGGCTACAATTTCCGGCCGTCAACCCGGACGAGTCTTGGCCATTCGGGCCGATATGGATGCCCTACCAATTCAAGAAGAAAATGACGTGCCATATCGATCGCTCCACGACGGCCAGATGCACGCTTGCGGGCACGACGGCCACGTTGCGATCGCTCTGGGGACGGCTTACTATCTTTCCCAGCATCGGCAAAACTTCGCGGGAACGGTGAAAATCGTCTTCCAGCCAGCCGAAGAAGGACCGGGTGGGGCTAAGCCGATGGTAGAAGCTGGAGTATTAACCAATCCCGATGTCGAGGCCATTATCGGACTGCATCTGTGGAATAATTTACCCCTCGGTACTGTCGGCGTTCGCAGCGGCGCTTTAATGGCAGCAGTAGAGTCATTTCGCTGCACGATTTTCGGTCAAGGCGGACACGGTGCTATGCCCCATCAAACTATCGATTCGATCGTCGTGGGCAGCCAAATCGTCAATGCCTTGCAAGCGATCGTCGCTCGCAACGTCGATCCGCTAGAATCAGCAGTTGTCAGCGTGGGCGAATTTCATGCTGGCACTGCGCTCAATGTTATTGCCGATACTGCCAAACTCAGCGGCACGGTCAGGTATTTCAATCCAAATTTAGCTGGATATTTTGCCCGCCGAATCGAGCAGATCGTAGCTGGAATTTGCCAGAGTCACGGGGCGAGTTACGAGTTAAATTACTGGCATCTTTATCCCCCAGTAATTAACGATCCTCAAATAGCCGAACTCGTCCGTTCTGTAGCTTCAGATGTAATAGAAACTCCTGTAGGTGTAGTGCCAGAATGTCAAACTATGGGCGGCGAGGATATGTCTTTCTTCTTAGAGGCGGTTCCAGGTTGCTATTTCTTTTTAGGCTCGGCTAATCCCAGCAAAAACTTAGCTTATCCCCATCATCATCCCCGATTTGATTTTGACGAAACCGCTCTTTCGATGGGAGTAGAAATATTTGCTCGTTGCGTCGAAAAGTTTTGTCATTAATAGACCTTTGATATAACTCGATAACTCATCAAAATCATCTGTGTTTATCTGTGTTCATCTGTGGACAAAAAAGCCTTTTAGATCCGAAGTTTTGATTTGTGCAAAAGGTCTATTGTCCCTTGATAGTCAATCTGATAGCAGAGATAGAAATGGACTAGCGAACATTGCAGCTTGAGTGCGATCGCGCACGTTCAACTGGCTGAGAATATGAGTGATGTGATTTTTGACCGTTCGCTCTGAAATATAGAGCGATTGAGCGATCTCGCGATTGCTCTCCCCAGCAACGATTAAACTCAGAACCTCGCGTTCTCTCGGTGTCAACCCAGCTAATTCCGGCGGTAAGTGAGTCGGTTCAGTAGGAATCGGAGGTGAATTAGGGGCAATCGCTTTTTCGAGCAATCCAGGACCTAGTTGGGTGTAGCCTTTATGCACGGCGCGAATGGCGGCAGCGAGATCGTCAGAATGGATGTCTTTGAGCAGATAGCCTCGCGCCCCAACTCGCATCGCTTGAGACACGTATTCATCGTCATCGAAAGTGCTGAGAACTAAGACCTTAGTTTGACTAAATTGTTGAGAAATTTGTCGGGTGGCAGCCACTCCATCCATCACGGGCATCCGCACGTCCATCAATACCACGTCCGGCTGAAGGGCTTCTACCAGCGCGATCGCTTGTTGCCCGTTTTCTGCTTCTCCTACAACTTCTAAATCGGGTTTGGCATCCAGCAAACTTGTCAACCCTTGACGCACGATCGAGCGATCGTCTACGACTAACACCCTAATTTTATTCTCAATCATCTGAAATCGAAGTTTCTTTTTATGGGAGAGAGGAGCCGGAAATATTACAACCGATCTAGGTTCGCTATAGTTTGCTCAGCCGTTGATAGACTTCTGCGCTCAACCAGTCAGCGACCACGTTTTGGAAGGCGCGATCGTTCATATACTGGGCAAAAATGGCTTCATTTCGATCGACTCTCTCGACCAACAAAAGTTGGAGAACTTGCTTGAATAAGAGATCGAAGTTATCTTTGGAGTTAGCTTTGGCGGCTTGTTGTAGTTCGTCGGAATTGACCGCAGTTTCAACTAACTGGTCGAAGAAGAGTTGGTCTGCGTGGTTGAAGTCAGTACCGCAGCGATCGTTGATGATGTCTACGAGTTGAGAGAGTAGAACGCTGCTTTCTTTAACCCGACCGCTACCGACTGCTTTGGGGCCGTCTAGAGGATGGCTGTAACCTGGTTTGAGGTCGATCGAGCCTTCGCTAATTTTTTGCAGGCGATAGTATTCAAGTTGAATCTCGCCATCGAAGTCGTATTGCAGTTGGCGATCGCGTCGAGGAAGTTTGGTAGATAGGTAGCGAAGGAAGACGTAGCGTTTTTCGAGGTCGGAGTCTTGGTAGGGAATGACTTGGCTGAGAAAGGTGTAGAGATGGCGGAAGGCAGTAAGTCGATCGCGCCAGATAGTCGCAGCATCGGGGTTATCGGTTTGCCAGTGAATAAAGCGATCGACAGCAGGATCTAGCGCCGCATTCATCGCCTGATGGTCGGACTGATTTTGGCGTTTTTTGGGTTTGAAATAGATGCTACAGAAGCGATCGACCTCTTCGTTCAGGTAAATTCCGGCTCGATCTAGCTCGGCGATTAATTGGTAAAGCTGCTCTGGCGTGGCTTCCTCCCCCATTTCTGCCCCTTCGTAGAACTGCCCGAACGCGGCGCGGATTTCTTCGCGATCGTTGACGAAATCGAGAACGAAGGTGTCTTCTTTAAGGGGATGGATGCGGTTGAGGCGAGAGAGAGTTTGGACGGCTTGGATACCTGCAAGACGGCGATCGATATACATACTGTGAAGTAAAGGTTGGTCGAAACCAGTTTGGTATTTCTCAGCCACGAGTAAGACTTGGTAATCGTTAGTGGCGAATCGATCGGGCAGTTCGCTTTCCCGGATGCCGTTCATAATTTCTTCGGTGTAAACCTGACCCGCAATTTTGTCATCTTCAACTATGCCCGAAAAGGCCACCAGGGATTTAATCGGGTAGCCTTTTTCTTGGATGTAGCGATCGAAACTTTGCTTGTAGCGCACTGCTTCGAGGCGAGATCCGGCGACCACCATGGCTTTGGCTCTGCCGCCAATTTTGTGACGGGTGACGGCGTGAAAATGTTCGATCGCGATTTCGGTCTTTTGGGCGATGTTGTGGGGGTGGAGGCGCAGGAAGCGGGCCAGGGCGGCGGCAGCCGCTTTGCGCTCGACGTGAGGATCTTCGGCACAGTTGTGGATGAGTTTGTAATAAGTTTTGTAGGTAGTGTAGTTTTGCAACACATCCATGATGAAGCCCTCTTCAATCGCTTGGCGCATGGTGTATTGGTGAAAAGCTTGGCCGTCGCGACCGAAGAATTTGAGGGTTTTGTGTTTGGGAGTAGCGGTAAAGGCGAAAAAACTGAGATTGGCTTGATGCGATCGCGCTGCCATGGTTCTAAAAAGTTCCGCCAAATCTGCTAAACCTTCCTCTTCTGCCTGTTGTTTGGCTGCTTGTTGCAGTTGTTCGCCACCGAGAACGCTTTTGAGTTCGATCGCGGTTTGGCCAGATTGGGAACTGTGGGCCTCGTCAATGATGATGGCACAGCGGCGAGTGGGTAATGTAGTGCTGCCGCGTTCTTCGGCGAGTTTGAGGAGTTGTTTGGCGACGTGGGGAAATTTTTGCAGGGTGGTGATAATAATGGGGACAGCAGATTCTAGGGCTTGAGTCAGTTGTTTGGAGTCTTTATCGATTTTTTGGACGACACCCTGACGATGCTCGAATTGGTAGATCGTGTTTTGCAGTTGTCGATCGAGGACGCGGCGGTCGGTGATGACAATGACGCTATCGAAGAGGCGATCGTTGGCTTGGTTGTGAAGGGAGGCCAGGCGATGGGCGAGCCAGCCGATGGTGTTGCTTTTACCGCTCCCAGCCGAGTGTTCGATTAAGTAGTTGTGCCCGATCCCTTCTTGCTGGGCGGCTTGGGTGAGGGTGCGAACGGCTTGGAGTTGGTGGTAGCGGGGGAATATGAGGGTTTCTTTTTTGAATTTCCGGCCGTCGTCGTCTTGCTTGTCGTCGATTTGGATGTGGAGGAAGCGGGCGAACAAGTCGAGGCAACTATCCCGCTGTAAGACTTCTTCCCACAAGTAAGCGGTGCGGTAGGTGCGGCCTGTGGGGTCTAGCGGGTTGCCCGCGCCGCCATCGTTACCTCGGTTGAAGGGCAGAAAGTAGGTGGCGTTTCCGGCAAGGCGGGTAGTCATCCACGCGACTTCGGTATCGAGGGCAAAATGGACTAGGCTACGGCGCTTGAATTCAAAGATGGGTTCGCGGGGGTCGCGATCTTGGCAGTATTGCTGCTTTGCGTCTTCGGCAGTTTGCCCGGTGAGGGGATTTTTCAGTTCCAGGGTAACGATCGGGATACCGTTGAGGCTGATGGTTAAGTCGATAATGCCGCTTTTGGTGTCAGTACCCGTGCTGTAGGTAGATTTAGTTTTTTTACTGGGTTTGCGGTATTGGAGTTGGCGAGTAATAGTGAGTTGGTTGGCTTGGTATTGAGCTTCGAGTTCCGGGTTGAGGCTGTGGGCGGCTTTAAAAGTGGCGATGCGGAGGGTGCGACCGTAGCATTTGAACCCGTGGCGCAAAACTTGCAGGCTACCGTAGGTATCGAGCCATTTGCAGAGGTCGGCGAGGATTTGAGTAGCGGTGTTGTCACCGTGGAGTTTTTCGAGGCGTTCCCACTCTTTAGCTTGGGTTTGCTGGATGAAGCTAATGGCGGGGTCGGGGAAAAGGGCGCGATCGCAGTCGAATTTTTTGGGATTGAGGCGAGTGTAGCCGCGATCGAGCAGGTGGGTTTCGATCGCGCTTTCAAAACTAGCTTCAGTATGAACGCTCATGGTTTCGCCCCCTTAAATTAGCTCGTTCCTCCTTGTCCGGTAATATGTTGCATCACAATGTCAAATTTGCGATTTAATTCTCTGACCTCGCCTTCAAGCCGCTCGAATCTCTCATCAACTCGATCGAATCGTTCGTTCACGGTGTCTTCAAGGGCATCGATTTCGTCATACACGCGATCGAATGCTCTCGTAAACTCTTGAGGAGTGATTTGGGCGTATTCCAGTCGGTCAACCCTGCGACTTAAATCTCTAAACTGGCGATCGATTTCCCGATCGCGATCGTTTGGTACGTTCGATGCTGTCATAATCTTATTGTTATAATTGTCAATTTTTAGCTATTTTCTCAGAAACTCAACTCTCCTGGGATGTTGGGTTTCACTCCGTTCAACCCAACTACAATCGATCTTAATTATGGGTGTTTAACCGGATTTGATATGATTCCTCAACTACTTGCTATTGTACCCTTTTATTTAAGCGCAGATGCTTATTTTTTTTGTCTTTTACCTTGAGATTGGATAGCTTTGTTGCGAGTTTGCTTTTGTTTGCCTCGTCGAATATACTCTTGGCACGCCTGTTTGAGGACGAAACAAAAGGGACGAAACTGACCTTTGGTATTGCGATCGTAGATCTTTTCTAAGAGATTTTCAGCTTGTTTTAGGCCGATCTCAGATTCAAATAGAAGCGATTCGATCGCCTGTTGGCGCATTTCGGTCAGGGATGCGTGGGCGAGGTTGAGGCGATCGATCGTAGTTTTAGCGGCGGTATTGTTGGGAGATGCTTGAATTTCGCCGTTTAGATTGAAGTGGAAAGCACTTTCGCAGTGGGAACTGAGAGGGCTGATGAATTGGTCTTCATCGTACCAGTCTCGTCTAGCATGAGCCCCAAAGGGACAAGAGCCGTGCTTTTTCTCATAGTCAGAGCCAGGAAAAGCAGCAAATAGGTTGTTGTAATCTACATCTTCATGATTTTCAAAGAAGCGACTCTGAGGTTTGAAGTGTTCGATGTGGGATTGGGCCCGATCGATGCGGATGCCCGTGTAGCAGCACAGATAGCCTTGGTCTTCGAGGAGGCACTGTTTGACGATCGCTTTGATATCTGTACCTAGATCGTCTTTATAGCTACAGTTCTTCCCTTGAGTAATCTTCTGCTGGCTTTTTAACCACTGGGTGAGTTCTTTGGGACTGGGACTTTTAAAAATGCGTTTCATTTACTCACCTAGCAGTTGCAGCCGATCGATCCGGGTTTGAAGGCGAACGAGTTCGGGAAATTCGCCGATGCGATCGCGCAGGGTATCGATCGCCTCAGTGGCTTCGTCATAGTCTTCAGTTTCGATGAGGTCGGCAATTCGTTTGAGTTCGGTTTCGGTTTCCAGATTGCGGGTGGTTGCCCCCATGAGGTACTTGAGAATCCAGTCGGTATCCATGCCGAGGGATTGGCTGGGGCGGAGGGGTGGCTGTCCTTCTTCCAGCAGGATAATGCTTTCTGGAGGGACTTCGCCGATGATTTGGGGGGAGTGGGTGGTAGCGATGAATTGGCAGTTGGGGAAGGTGCTGGTGAGTTTTTCGACGATCGCCCGTTGCCATTTGGGATGGAGGTGCAGATCGAGTTCGTCGATGAGAACAACGGCTTGGGCTTGCAGCGGGTCTTCTAAGTGGGGGTTGGCTTGAGAGAGTCGGCGGGTGAGGTCGAGAGCGAGGGCAAGAATACCCCGTTCGCCATCAGAAAGTTGTCCCAAGTCAAAGGGTTGTCCAGATTTTTCGATGAGGAGGGCGATCGCAGTTTTGGGAATGAGTTTACCGTTTTTGTCTTGGTAATTGAAGGTTTCTCGGTGGACGCGAAGGTTAGCACAGGTGTCGATCGTGCGACTAATGGCGAGGTTGAGAGCATCCAAGTGTCTTTGAGCGTTGGGAGCGTTTTCGGCGGCAAGGGCGGTTTGGGCAAGCCACCAGTCTGCGAGTTCCATGAGGCGAAGTTCGCGATGGTCGAGTGCGTCTGCAAACGCAGCGGCAAGTCCTTTGGCTTTGCTGGTAAATCTGTTGCTATTGGCGAGGGCGCGGCGAGCGGAAAAATAGAGGGCTAGGGGTTGTTGACGTGCGTTTTTGAGAGATTTGGGAATCTCTTTTTCGGTAGGGGTAAGGTCGCGGCGATCGCTGGTATAAGCTAGATCGCGAACTTCGCCTGTACGATCGGATGCTGCTATGTATAGCGATCTTGACTGATGGACGAGGTAACGAAATTCAGTGTCAGCAATTTCAAATCCGATCTCTGCGGTCAAGTAGTTTTTATCGATCGCAATATCTGAGTCTTCAAATTTAAGGGGTTTGCTGCGACATTGGGAGACTTTAAGGAGGGATTGGGATAGCAGAATGCGGATGGCATCAAGCACTGTGGATTTGCCCACCGCGTTGATACCAACGAGCAAGTTCATGCCGAATTGAAAGTTAAATTCAGCATGATTGAAAGTACGAACGTTGGTGAGGGTGAGGCTTTTAAGAAACACGGGGCTAGTCAGTAATTTGAAGTTGTCCTGTGACAGTAGCAGAAATTAGGGATGTGCGGCGTTCTTGGAGGAGAGCGAATCGATCGCGTGTCAGAAATTCAGTACGCTTATACAAAATCTAAGAATAAATTCTCAAAAGGGTTAACAGCATTCCAGCGGTAGATTGCGAAATCTCGACGATCGGCAGTAAGAATTTTGCCATGTTGCAAGTGTTCTGCCAGCACCACGAGTGAAGCGTCAGCGTAGTCCATCGGTAACTCTACATACTGCTGAATTAAAGATGCCATTCGTTGAAAATGGATGAATTGTAGATCGAATATTTGGAAAGCCTGTTCTGAAACATCGATTAAAAATTGGCACTCTTGTCTAATCCCGCCACCCCTAGAAACTAGTAGGTAGCAAGTTTCGCAAATCACAGGATGTGTTGTGATGAGTGATTCAGTGAGGCTATTTAACACGGTAATTGCTCTTTGATGGTAATTATCGTTAGCATTAAACAGTGCCAGGAAGAAACCAGTGTCAGCAATAATCATCGTTCATCACTCATCAAGGAGCGAAATATCTCCTCAGATTTTTCTGCTAAATTTGGATCTCCTTGAAAACTTGCAATCAAAGGACTTTGCTTGAGACGACTGAGAGGATCGCTAACTTCGTGAAGTTTCTGATAGTAAGCATCAATTGAAGCTGAGATAGCAGATTGTAGATCCCGATCGGTTTTTTGTTGAATATATTCGAGTTTTCTTCTATCTTCTTCGCTGAGATTGGCAATTGTGATTTCCATAATGGACTCCAGTTTTTTGATAGTTGTATAGGCGTTGGCTTTGGAAGAACACGCGGCTAGTCGGCGATCTTGAGTTGACCTGTGACAGCAGCGGAAATTAGGGAAGTGCGGCGTTCTTGAAGGAGAGCGATCGTTGTATTAGCAGCATTACAAAGAGCATCTAACTTAGCTAATGAGTTTCGCAATATATTGACTATTTGTATCTGCATCTCCCTTGGAGGCAAAATGACTGGAAGTTCCTTAAGATTAGTAGATGAGATTGAAGCCAGATTGGTGCTTTGTTTTGCACGAGATTCAAAATAAGCTTTTGCGTAACTTGAACTAGTCACGGTTGACAGCCACTCAGGTTCAACTCCATAACATCTAACAGCAAAAACGTGATTTTGATGCAAGCAAGGTTCGATCGCCCCCTTCCACACTGCACCGCGCCCTAACTTGTCAGCATCACCACCTTCATTCATTAAGACATCCCCCTTTTTCAAGCTAAATGAGGCAACTTCTTCAGGCAAAACTTCAATATCAGCTACATCTTCTAAATCTACATAACCATCTTGTACGTTAGCGACTCGTAGATAGGGAACGCGAACTGTTTCGGCACTTCCTAAATCTCGTCCTTTTGTGACTCCTGTTTTGACTTGTGCCAGAAAGGATAAGCTAATGACTTGCCAATTTTCAGGAATTTTACCCAACCACTCAACCCCAGAATCTTTCATCGGTGCATCCGCATCTAACCCGTGAGTCACCATATGGGTGATTAGCGATCGCCTTTTTTCCACCAGCAGTTCTAGAAGTCGTTTCTTGGCGGTAATTAGAGCATCGATTTTTTGGGTTTCGCGATCGAGATAGTCAGCAATTTGCTTTTGTTCCAATAAAGATGGAACACATAGTAGGATTCCCTTGAATTTCGATGCTTTAATTCCTTCGGCAGTAGAACCAGTAGCCTGACTAAATAACTCACTTTTTCCACTTAAGGACATAAAGTAGTATTTTAAGTAGTCATTATGAATAATCCCAGAATATGTCTTTAGCAAGATAAGTCTTTGTGCTAGAGCGACGTTACTGTCAACAATTTGCGCTACATTCCCTAACGGAGCTTCGGTTGTTACCATTACATCGCCAACTTCAGGCAATCCTCTCACCATCCAATCGCTATACAGTTCAAAAGGAATAAATTCTTGGGAACCTTGAAAACTAAGGAATCCATCTTTCACATTTTTAGCAGTGATTAGAGGAATACCCATCTCTACTTTTTCAGGTGTTTGTCCACGATAATCAACAAAATTTTTTACAACTCGTCGTAGTGTCAATATCTGCCAATGCTCAGGGATTTTCTGGAGCCAATCTAATTCTATATTTCTATGGTTTGAACATTGATTTGCTACACTATTCATCCAATCACCTCTCGCAGCAAATGCAAGATCTGCTCCTCCATTTCTCGCAAATCTGCATCAATTTCCGCTAGCGGTCTTGGCGGCTGATACTCATAAAAATACCGATTGAAATTAATCTCATAGGCACTGCGAATCTTCTCCCCATCTGCCCAAGCATCGGCTACATGGGGTTCCACTTCGGCGAGGAAGTAACGCACCACCTCATCTTTTAACTCCACATTCTCATAGTCCCGCAGCTTCGTATCTGCCTCATACAGCCGCTCCCACTTGCCATCTCCCACCGGAAACCAACCCCACACCCGCGCGTTCGGTTCCTTTTTGGCTTTGCGCTCTTTGGCAATTACAGGCTCGGCTTCCGGTTCTACCACTGTAAATGTCTCCCGGAAAAACTTTCGTTCCGCCGCCGTCCATTTACTTTCCCGCTGTCCCAACAATTGCTTTAGCAACTCATCGAACTCATTCCAATCCGTCCGAGGCTCGCGTCCCAACTTTTTATCGATGACTTGTACGTCGTCCAATAAATGCGATGCCCGATCCAAAAAATTGCTCTTGCGCTCTAGCGTCATCTCATACAACAACCGTAACGGACGCTCTATCGGCACCCGATTGTAACCAAAGTCCTCGTTATCAAAAATTTTGCTAATCTTCGTTTCCGCAAACCTGCCATACTCCTGCACCACCGACGCAATATCAGCCTCACCCATATAGCGCCGCTTATTTCCTAAGCTGCGCCGCATCGGTTGCCATAGCTCCCGCCCGTCAATCAACTGCACCTTACCTTTACGATCGGCTTGCTTGCGATTCGTCACTACCCATATATACGTTCCAATTCCCGTGTTATAAAACATCTGCTCCGGCAGCGCCACGATCGCTTCTAGCCAGTCATTTTCAATAATCCACTTGCGAATCTCGCTTTCCCCACTGCCCGCACCCCCCGTAAACAGCGGCGAACCATTAAAGACGATCGCCAACCGCGAGCCATTCTTTTTCCCCTCTGGATCGACTAGTTCAAACTTACTGACCATGTGCTGCAAAAACAGCAGCGAGCCATCGTTTACGCGGGGCAAACCCGCCCCAAATCGGCCTGCAAAACCATAGCGATCGTGTTCCTTTTTCACCTCTGATTGCTGCTTCTTCCAATCGACTCCAAACGGCGGATTCGCAATCAAATAATCGAAGCGATCGTCGGGGAATTGGTCATCAATCAACGTATCGCCAAACCGAATATCGCTGTTGTAATTTTCTTTGAGCAACAGATCGGAAGCTGCGATCGCATAGGCACGAGGATTAAAATCTTGCCCGAACACGTATAACTTTGCCTTAGCATTATTTTCCCGTAAATGATTCTGTGCCTCTGCCAGCATCCCACCCGTCCCGCAGGTAGGATCGAGCATCTTGCAGATAACAGGTTGCGTCAGCACCGCATCATCCGGATCGAACAGCAAATCCACCATCAATCGAATCACTTCTCGCGGCGTAAAGTGATCCCCGGCTGTCTCATTAGCCTCTTCATTAAATCGCCGAATTAAATCCTCAAATAATAACCCCATCTGGATGTTGTCTAACGAATCTGGGTGCAGATCGATCTCGCAAAACTTAGAAACGACCAGATAAAGAATATTATGGATTCGCATCTGTTCGATTTCTTTACTGAAATCAAAGAAATCGAAGATATCTCGAATATTTTTAGAAAATCCGTTGATGTAGTTAATCAAATGCCGATCGATATTGTCTGGATCGCCTTTTAGTCCACCTTTACGCTTGCCCGAACCGTCATCGGTTCCTTCAAAACTAAATTCTGAATGGTTGTGAAAACGCTGTCCTGCGATGTTATTTAGAATAAAATCTTGTTCTGTTTCGGTTTTATGTCGCCACTTACTGGTGTAAGCCTGAAGCACCTTTGCCTTCGTCGGAGCCAGCACGCAATCAAACCGACGCAGCACCGTCAGCGGCAACATCACCCGCTCGTACTGCGGCGGACGATACGGTCCGCGCAGCAGATCGGCTACTTGCCAAATGAAATTCGAGAGTTGGTGATGGTCTGCCATCGTTATCTTAGAAGATCTGACTTTATCCAAAATTTGACTCGATCTCAAATCCGCTTAGCAAAAGTGGGTTTGCCCTCATCCCCCGGCCCCTTCTCCCCAGGGAGAAGGGGAGCCAGAGTCAAACCAGTTCGGACATTAGCAACCAGGAAGTTTCAATGCCAATTACTGGCGGTTAAAGTCCCTCTCCCACGGGAGAGGGATTTAGGGTGAGGGCTGGATTCATGGCTTTAAAAACCGGATTTAGTATAACTGGCAACTTCCGTTATTAAAGTCTCTAAAGAGCCATTATCGGTACTTTGGGATTTGTACCGCAACGATCGAGGAGAAAACTTAAAGGAAGCGACTTCGATCGAATTTGGTATGAGAACTGCTATAACTGCCTCGGCAACGGAATGGATACAGTCAGGCGACAGCCTCGACCGGGATGACTGGTTAAAAAGAATTGTCCCCCTAAAGCTACAGTTCGCTCTCGGATGCCTTGCAGCCCGAATCCAGTGGTGTTTTGGTTTGGCTCGAATCCCCGGCCGTTATCTGCAATCTGAAGCTGAATGGTTTCGCGGCTTTCTTGAAGTCCGATCTCGACCTCAGTGGCCGCGCTATGTTTAGCAATGTTTGTCAGTGCTTCTTGCAAGATGCGGTAGAGCGCAGTAGCGATCTCGGTTGGCATCGACGGGGAAATTTGCAGGGTCAAATCAGGAGTAATTGCAGTCATGGTTTGGAAATCGGCCGTGAGTTCGGCGATCGCATTTTCCAACGATTTTCCCTCTAGGGGATTCGATCGCAAAGTGACAATCGATCGCCGCACTTCCTGTAAGGCACTGGCACCGAGTCGCTGCGACTCTTGCAAAAAAGACTTACTTCTCTCGGCCTCCGGGGGCAAAAACAGCAGGGCATTTTCTAACTGAATGCTTTGAGCCGTAAGCGCGTGACCGAGGGCATCGTGAATTTCGCGGGCGATCCGATTTCGCTCTTGCAGCGTGGCTCGATCTTGGACTTGAATGGCGTATTGACGCAATCGCTCGTTGGCCAGCAACAATTTTTCTCGACTCTCTCGTTCTGCTAGTAAGGCATTGACTAACAATAGGATAAACAATAGCGTCAATCCAAAGCCGATCGCCGTGTTGAGGTGGAGGGTCAAAATCGTATTAGCGATCGACTCACTAGGTATTCCAGGTCGATGTCTGGGGAGCCGATACGGCCTGCCTTCAAATACCATCAGCGCTGAGAGCGCAAACACCAATCCGGCGGCGATTAACCGTCCGGTTGGCTGAAAAATCAGGCAACTGCGAATGGCAATTATCAAACCGAGGAGCGGGAAAAATCCGGTGCGTCGATCGAGTAAAAAAGTTAAGACCAGCAACCCAATTTCTAGTGCCGTGTAGAGAACTTTGTGGCTGGTTTTACCAGTGGGGAGCTTGAGTCCCATTAGCCCGAAGCCAATCAGAATCAGGATGACGAGCAGCCGATCCGTAGCATCGATCCCAAAACGAGCCGGGCGAATCTGGAGCAGAAAGGTCAAACCGAGCAGAATCCATTCCAGATAGAGAATCAGACGAAAAGATCGATCGGGCGATCGATTTCGTGAAGTGCCGAAGGCTCGCCAGAAGCTTCCCGATAGAGATTCCCGTGAATTTGCGCCTGATAAAAATGGGGGAGGCACGAGATAAGAAGATGTTTTGAGGCTGGGAAAAGTTAATCTATTTATACTCTAGCGAGAACCTTACTCAACAAAATTGGTACTTTAGTCCTAGATCGAATTGGGAAGATCGATTCATGTGGCAGACCGATCTCGACGCTTAGGATTTAAGTATTGAAGTTCGATTTCTCAAAGAGGATCTGCATGAATTCTAAAGTTTTACCGTTACTAGCTACTGCGATCGCCTTATCGATCGGCTCGTCGTTACCTGCATTCGCTCAATCGACTGCGCCCACGGCTCCCTCTCCATCCTATCGGAAGGGCCGTCTCGACTTCTTGAATTTGACACCGGATCAGCAAACTAGAATCCAACAAATTCGCCAAAATACGCGAACGCAAATCGAGAACATTTTGACCGCAGAACAGAAAGCGCAACTCCAGCGGGAGCGAGAAAATCGAGGTAATTCTCCCGCTGAAGGAGGTCGGAAAAAGCGGGGTTGGGGTTTTGAATCGCTCAATCTTACTGCCCAACAACGTGCCCAAATTGATGCTGTCAAGCAATCCTCTAAGGCCCAAATTGAGGCCGTTCTGACTCCACAACAGCGCCTGCAATTAGAGCAGCGGAAGCAGCAACGCCAACAACGCCAACAAGGCAATCCATCGGGAACTTAGACCCCTAATATGGGTTCGATCTAAAGTAAAGCTACATTCGATCGAGACTGATACCAAATCCGCTTCTCATACCCCCCAATCCAGCCCTCACCCCCAACCCCTCTCCCAAGCGAGAGGGGAGCCGGAGGCTCCTTGAGAGAAAGACTGTTTTGGAAACCGGATTTGGTATGAGAATGTCAGAGAATAAATAGATGAAAAAATTTCTAGCTGCTAACCCGCTGAAACGCCGACAGGTTTTGCATTTTTTTGGAGGAACGATCGGCTTTACCCTGTTGGGCTGCTGGCGGGATGAATCGGCTTCAAGCGTGCCCAGCACTGTGGCGCAACAAACACCCGTAACTCCTGGATGCGTCATCAAACCGCAACAGACCGAAGGCCCTTATTTCGTGGATGAAAGGCTAAACCGTGCCGATATCCGTTCCGATCCAGCCGATGGTGTCGTCAAGGAAGGCGTGCCGTTGCAATTGGTCTTTCGAGTTTCGCAATTGAGTGGAAATGCCTGTACCCCCCTAGCAAATGCGATCGTCGATATCTGGCATTGCGATGCTTTAGGTGTCTATTCTGATGTCAGCGATCCCAGTTTCAGTACCGTCGGACAAAAATTTCTCCGGGGCTACCAGGTAACTGATGCCAATGGCATCGCTCGATTCGTGACGATTTATCCCGGTTGGTATCCTGGCAGAGCCGTTCACATTCATTTCAAAATTCGCACCAGTTTGACATCGGGATCGGGGACTGAGTTTACCTCGCAGCTTTACTTTGATGATGCCCTTACCGATCGAGTTCACGCCCAGTTACCTTATGCCACCAAAAGATCGGGCCGCCAAAGAAATAATAGCGATGGTATTTTCTTAGATGGCGGCGCTCGACTGTTACTTCAGTTAACCCAGAACGCAGCAGGATATACAGGCCGATTCGATATTGCTTTAGCTTAATACCGCCTTGTCTTTAGGTTCCAATTAAAGCGCGGTAAGGACTGGTGAGTTTATCCAACTGTTGGATTAACAAACTCAGGAATAAGCCGACATCGGTGACGACACCGAGAGACTCGATCGAACCTCGATCGCTCAATTTGGTGACTACGGCTGGGTTGATATCGACGCACACCATCTTCACACCCGCAGGAGTCATATTTCCGACCCCGATCGAGTGCAGCATGGAAGAGAGCATCAAAATCATTTCTGCACCTTCTAATAACCGGGCGTATTCTTCTTGGGCTTTAATTAAATCCATCTGGGTATCGGGTAACGGCCCGTCATCGCGGATGGAACCTGCCAGACAGAAGGGAACTTGGTGCTTCACGCATTCGTACATCACCCCACTTTTGATTACTCCTTTCTCGACAGCTTGAGCGATACTACCGCAGCGCCGGATGGCGTTAATAACTTTCAGGTGATGGCGGTGTCCCCCTCGGACGGCGACTCCCCGCTGCATATCGACACCGAGGGAAGTTCCCATTAAAGCTTGTTCCATGTCGTGGACGGCGATCGCATTTCCGCCTAACAAGGCTTGCACGTAACCTTCGCGGATCAGTTGGGATAAGTGTTCGCCGCCGCCAGTATGAATCACTACGGGACCAGCCGTAACGACTACTTTACCGCCGCGATCGCGGATTTGGCGCAATTCCCAGGCTACTTGTTCTACGATCAATTCGACCCGGCGTTCGCTGGAAACCCCAGCCGACATGAAACTGAATTCTTGAGCGTTACGCTGTTCTCTCGATTCTGGCTTTCTGACGGTACGGATACCGAGGATGTCTACTACCACGCGATCGCTGATTTCTAAATCTCGGAGTAACTTACACTGCGCTACCTTACCATCAGCACTAACTGCGATCGCTCCATCCATTCGCTGATTTTGTACCCGCATCCACTCGCCGTTAACTCGCACCTCGGTAGGATAGATCGTCGTCACGTAGAAGTCATCGGGAGCCACGCCAGCACTAGTTACTGGTTCTAGCTTGGCATCTCGTTCTTCTTGGGGTAAATCTAAGGCTCCTAAGTCGATTAATTGCGATAAAATCGCCTCCATGACCTCGTGAGAGGGAGCCGTTACCTTAATTTCAGCCGAAGATGTACTTTGGCGTTGCTCTCCTAAATCGAACTTCAGGACTTGGAAACTACCGCCAGCTTCGACGATTTTATCTAAAGCACGGTTGATCAAGCCAGAATCGAGCAAATGTCCTTCTAACCGAATGATGCGACTTTCTACCGAGACGATCGCGCAAACTTCCGTCCGCACTGGTTCGGTAACGCGCAATGTCAAACATTTGGCTGCGCCTCCAGCTTTGAGAAATTCGGTTAAGGGGGTTTCGATCGCGGTAAATCCAGCTTCAGCTAAACGTTGTTTTAAGCCGTCGCTAGCTTGATTTAGCACCACTACTTTATCGATGTTGACGGCGTTGCAGGCGAATTTAACTGCATCTGCTTCTTCTACCGCAATTCGCTTCTCGGCTGGAATCCGCATTTCAATTAAGCGGTTGGAATAAGCATCAAATGCTGGCGGATAATAGAGCAAATAGCCATCTGTGAGGGGACAAAAGCAGGTATCTAAGTGATAAAAGCGATCGTCCATCAATCGCAGGGATAGAACTTCGATATCGAGCCATTTTGCCAAATAGGGGTGGGAATCTAGTTCCGATCTAAAGCCGTATCCCGCCCACAAACAGCAGCCTTCTCGATCGAGCAGCGCATCGCCTGCACCTTCAAATGGTAAGTCTTTGGGGAGTTCGTGTACCGTGTAACCTTGCGACTCAAACCACCGTTTGAAGTGAGGTTCTTCTCCTTGGCGTTCTTTATGGAAAAAACGACTCAAGACCACGTTATCTCCTAAAACTAAGCCAGCGTTGGCAGTAAATACCATATCGGGCCAGCCTCCTTGAGGTTCGACTAAATCGACGATCGCCTTTTCTTTGAGGATGTGGTGTAGCTTTTGCCATTGCTCTTTGGCGCGTTCGGGCGAGGATTTGTGAATGTTGCCCTCCATCCATGGATTGATGACGTAATCCACGTCGTAGCGATCGGGAGAACACATGAGGAAGCGAATTTGAGATGCCATAAATTTATCTAGAGATGGAATTTATCCTTAAATTTAGATACCGATCTTCGATCGACGAATTCTGTAGAGTTTGCTACATGACGTAAGATCTATTTTAAAGCGATCCTGCTGGGGCGAAGAGATTTTTTTTTAACGCAGAGGGGCGCAAAGGTGAGCGCAAAGGTTCGCAGAGGGTTTTTAAGGTTGGGAAGTTAGTTTTTTGTCAGGATTTAGATATTAACATCTGGTAGTTTAGGTCGCTCTATGATTCGCAATTTTCGGAAGTATCATCGATTGCTTGCACTTATTGTATTTTTGCCTTTGTTTTTAACTGGTTTAACTGGTATGGGCTATGTAATTTTAGATGAGTGGTTGAATATAGATAATGTAGGTAATCTGTTGATGAGCGTTCACACGGGAAGATTTTTGAAGCTAGACAAAATTTATCCAGTTCTTAATGGTTTGGGATTGCTGGTAATGCTGGGGACTGGTATTAGTATGACTGGGCTGTTTCGCCCGCGCCGACAGTCATAGATTTGGTGTAATCGATTAAGTCGGGGAAGAAAGCGCGAAAATCTGATTCAAATTGCTGATAATTAGTCTGTAAGTCTTCGATCGCATCGCCTAAATTATTTGCTCTTTTGATTCTGGCAGACATTCTTTTCAGGGTACGATCGATTCCAGAAAATTCTCGATATGAGGTCAGCCAATCTTCAACAATTAGGTGGGGCAAAATTCGTTGCAGGGAGTCAGGTAAAGTATTTCGGTTCGCTTCCAAAACTTGGTAAACATAGTTAGTAAATTCTGGTAGCGACACCTTTGAGTATTCGCGCCAATTTTTTGCTAGAAAATGATCGTAAAAAATATCGATAATTATGCCTGCAAACTTACGCCTATCGGGATGGATAAAACTTTTACTAGAGCGAACAACGTCATGAGAGTCAGTATAAATATCAATTTTTCGATGTAGGTCGATCCCTCTTCTAATTTCTTCAGTATATAAATGTTTGACAGAGCCTTTTACGAAGTCACCTAAAAGATTTCCAATCAGCGACTCTGGTGTAGGCGCGGAGAGAAATAAGTGAGCTAAATAGTTCATGGCAATTTCGAGCGGCTTTATAGACTTCTGGCAAAAGTCGATAAATCATCACTTTTATCTGTGTTTATCTGTGTACCCTGCGGGAAGCCGCTATCGCGTCTACATCTGTGGTCAATAAAGCATTTTATATCCGAAGTTTTGATTTATGTAAGAGATTTTATTGACTTCTACACACCATAAAAAGCTCGATCGCTTGCCAAAGTAGTTCATTTGTACTATCATGACGAAATTAATCTCTGCATGGGAGTAAGTCAGCATGAAAGACCACCAGCCTTCGCACCAGCAGCCCAAACTACCCTCGATCGCATCCCCAAAGCGGACGACTACCAAAGCTAAAATTCTGCAATTTCCTCTAAATCGGCGGTTAACTGCTACTCAGATCGGGCAGCGTCTGGCGCGACTAGCAGCCGAACTAGAGGCAGCCAATCGGGAATTAACCGCAATCGCGCTAGCAGTTCCAGGAGATCGGCGAATCGTAGGGGCAAGCGATCGACTCCAAGAAAGCATAGAACTATATTTAACCGCGATCGCTCCTGCTGTAAAGCAAAAACCAGCTAGAAGCGTTACACAAAACCCAAATCGATCGAGGGCTAAAATGCTAACAATTTCCAAGCTGGTTAATTATTTAAAGCGGGCAGTTCTAAGGAGTTTAGGAGTTTAGGAGGTAGAGACGTTGCATGCAACGTCTGTACAGGAGTTGAGGAAGTGTTAAGTTTTAAGTGTGGAGTGTGAAGTGAATAATTCCTCATTATCTCCCCATCTCCCCATCTCCCCATCTCCCCCTCTCCTCTACCTGCCAATACCGACGTAACGGAAGCCCGCAGTTTCTACAGCTTCTCTGTCGAGGAAGTTACGCCCATCGATGACTACAGGATTAGTCATCAAAGAGGACATTTTGGCATAGTCGAGTTGACGGAACTGCTGCCATTCTGTAATTACTACTAAAGCATCGCACCCATCAGCTAAACGTTCGGGATCGGTTTCGACTAATACCCCAGCCAAACCGTGGCGCATTCCGCTTTGAGCCACGATCGGATCGTAAGCTTTAACTTTGGCTCCCAAGCGATTGAGATGCTCGATGATATCGAGGGCTGGCGCGTCGCGCATATCGTCGGTGTCTGGCTTGAAAGTTAAGCCTAAAAGTCCGACAGTTTTGCCCTTGAGGATTTTGAGTACCTGCTGGAGTTTTTCGACTACGATCAGCCGCTGGCGTTGGTTGACGCTGACAGCAGATTTGAGCAAATGGGCTTCATAGCCGTAGTCGTCGGCGGTATGGACGAGAGCCGAGACATCTTTGGGGAAGCAAGAACCGCCCCAGCCGATCCCGGCTTGTAAAAACTTGCCGCCAATCCGAGAATCTAGCCCGATACCTTTGGCTACTTCGGTAACATCAGCACCGACGCGATCGCAGATATTGGCGACTTCATTGATAAAGCTAATTTTGGTGGCTAAGAAAGCATTAGCCGCATATTTGATCATCTCAGCCGAACTGAGATCGGTGACTACCACGGGTACTGGAGGCAAAGATTTATCTTCGGCATATTGGCGCTCGATGATGGGGATGTAGAGTTCCTGCATCATGGCGATCGCTTTTTTATTGTTGCTGCCTAAGACGATGCGATCGGGGTTGAAGGTGTCGTAAACTGCTGAACCTTCCCGCAAGAACTCTGGATTGCTGACGACATCAAACTGGGCGTGGTTTTCTGGTAGGACTTCTGTAGTCGCGCCACCAGCGGTTACTAGAGATTGCTGGCGCTCGGCTACCCCATCTAAGACGATCCTGCGCACCCAGTCGCCCGAACCGATGGGCACTGTAGATTTATTGACGATGACTTTATAACCGCCGTTGAGATGGGCCCCAATTCCCTTAGCTACTGCCTCAACGTAGCGGGTATCGCTTTCGCCCGTGGGTAAAGCTGGCGTACCGACCGCAATGAATAAAATTTCTCCGTGGGCGACACCACCAGCTAAATCGCTAGTAAATTCCAGCTTGCCATCTTTACTGGCAGACTGCATAATTTCTGACAATCCCGGTTCGTAGATTGGCGATTGTCCTGATTTCATCAATTTGACTTTTTCTTCGTTGTTATCTACGCAGATTACGTGATGCCCGATATGGGCCAGACAAGCACCTGTAACCAAGCCAACGTAACCAGTACCAATAACACAAACGCGCATAAGATTGTATACCCTGTAAAAATTGAGGTGGGAATTTATCGGAGCGAAGATTTTCTCAGCCAGGGAGAAACACTATTAGTCATATACTTCCCGTAAATTCTACTAGACTAACAGCAAGAACCTCAAAGTTGCACTATTTTCATACTCATCTCCTCAAATTGGTTAGTTCTCAACCCTGCGATCGCATCTCGCTCGGACGTGGGCGATAATAGCACTATCCCTACAAATCGGAGGTTTGGGTATGGTGTTGCAGCAGCCTCCAAGGCAGCCATCGGCGATGTCAGTGCCAACGTTAGAAAGCGGCGATCGCTTGACTCGTGCTGAGTTTGAACGCCGCTATGAAGCGACTCCAGAAAAATTTAAAGCCGAATTAATTGAAGGAGTAGTCTACGTGGCATCACCTGTACGGGCTTTTCATGGCGGACCTCATGCTGCCTTAGTAACTTGGCTGGGAGTCTATTGGTCGGCTACTCCTGGAGTGGCGATCGCTGACAATACCACTACCCGACTAGATTTAGACAACGAACCCCAACCAGATGCCCTGCTGCGGATTGAAATTGGCGGTACTTCTACTGTCAGTGAAGATGGCTACATTGAAGGCGCACCAGAATTAGTCGCAGAAATCGCCACCAGCAGTGCGGCGATCGATCTAGGAGCCAAGAAAAACGCCTATCGTCGAAATGGCGTGCAAGAGTATTTAGTTTGGCAAACCTTTGAGAATCGCTTCAGTTGGTTCAGATGGCAAGCTGAAGAATTTGTTTTAATCGAACCGGATGCTGATGGAGTTATCCGCAGCAGCACTTTTCCAGGATTGTGGCTAGTCGTACCAGCATTGCTGGAGGGCAAAATGATGGAAGTGTTAAACGTGCTGCAAGAGGGAATAGCTACGATCGAGCATCAAGATTTTGTCGCAGAATTAGCCAGACGACGGGCAACTTGGTGATGCCCTTCAACCAAGCTGAGGACGCATCCCATAATAGCGATAACGGCAATAATCTCGCAAAATGCGATCGTGGTCGAAGCAAAGATTCGTCGGCATCTGCCATAACTCGAAAATCTCAATGCCTTTAGCGTCATCTCCCGCAGATGGTTTCCCGGTAGCGGTGGCGATGAAGACAACGCTAATCGTATGTTGGCGAGGATCGCGGCTGGGTTCGGAATAAACGTGGAATTGTTCTATAAGTTCGACTTGCAAGCCAGTTTCTTCTTCGGCTTCTCGCTTAGCTGCGGTTTCTACTGATTCGCCATAATCGACAAAACCGCCAGGTATCGCCCAACCATAGGGAGGATTATGACGTTCGATGAGCGCGATCGGTCTGTGAGGTCGATCGACTAGTTCGATGATGATATCGACTGTAGGAGTAGGATTTCGGTAAGCCACAAAATCGATGTTATTGAATTCTTATTCCTCAAGATAGCAGGCGATCGCTCATCTACATTTGCGGCAAAATAGAAGTAAGCATTCTACTCGCCTGAAGATGGCAGCTAAAGATCTCTTTCATGAAGCTGTAAAAATTGCCCTTCAGAAGGAAAACTGGGCTATTACTGACGATCCATTAAAGCTAGAAGTCGCAGGTGCAAAGCTAGAAATCGATCTGGGGTCCGAGCGTCTTCTAGCAGCACAGCGGGAAAATGAAAAGATTGCTGTGGAAATTAAGTCATTTTTGAGCGATTCACCCATTACCGATTACCATGCAGCCTTGGGACAATTTCTCAACTACCGATTGGCACTCGAATTGAGCGAACCCGATCGTACCCTTTATTTAGCAATTCCTTCTATTACTCACAAGTCATTTTTTCAACGAGAATTTGCTCAACTTTCGATCGAACGATATCAAATTAAACGAATTATTTGCGATCCAACTAATTAGGTAATATTCCAATGGATAAACTAAGTTCCTATCGACAATATATTCAAAAAATTCTGACAGAGTATGCAGCTATTCCGATCGCTAATGGTCAAATTGAATGTCAAACGATTTTCGATCTCCAACAAGATCGCTATCAAGTAGTGAATGTCGGTTGGGATCGCGATCGCCGCGTTCATGGCTGTGTTTTACATCTAGATATCAAAGATGGCAAAATCTGGGTACAGCACAACGCTACTGAACTCCATATTGGGAAAGAATTGATAGCATTGGGAGCGCCAAAGGAGGATATCGTGCTAGGCTTTCAGCCGGAATACGCGCGAATCTACACTGGCTTTGGTGTAGCCTAGCTCAATTCAATTGCAGTTTAAAGTTATGTCTGACAGTCAAAAGCTTAAAGGAATTTTTATAGAGGAATTAAAAAGCATTCTGCCTTAGTTCTGGGGCAGCTTTTTCCCTATTTACATAGCGATATGGCGTTTTTTGCTAGATAAATACTCTGGATGTTTTGGCAAAGTTCGAGCTATTTCCAATTCTAGATGAGGGTCTTTTATCTGAGTTAGCTGCTGCTTGTATTGCCCAATGCGATCGACTAATCGATAATTCTAATTGATATATAGCATTTCTTAAATAGATGAGAGGTGTTGCTCTGAGTTACTGCCTGTGGGACAGGCTGGAAGCCTATCCCGCAATAATGTACTTCAGTAAATTGATAAATGTTATATTTTTTAGATTATTAAATGCTATTTCTATTCGATCTGTAAAAACTCGATCGAAGAGGAATTACAAAGACACAAAGAATGCAAAAGGAATATCCTAAAGGTAGATTTATATTTAATTTAAAAAGGCTATATTCAAAAAAATTTAGGATAGCCTAATTTATCTATTGCGTGGTAGATTCAAGACACTAGCACTCCAGGTTTTTCATGCTCTTTCCCAGATCTAGCGGCATTTTGCTACATCCAACCTCTCTCCCCAGTCGCTTTGGTATCGGCGATTTAGGCCCAGAAGCTTATCGGTTTATTGATTTTTTACATCAAAGCGACCAGCTATTTTGGCAAATTTTGCCTCTAGGACCAACTGGGTACGGCAACTCCCCGTATATGTGCTACTCAGCCATGGCTGGCAACCCGCTGTTAATTAGTCCCGAAAAGCTACAAGAAGATGGGTTCCTAACTCAAGAAGATTTGGCAGCTATACCCGATTTTCCCGCTGACAAAGTAGATTTCGATCGGGTAATCGCTACCAAAATACCCCTGTTGCAAACAGCCTGCGATCGCTTTATTACCCAAGCTTCACCAGAACAAAAACAGGAATTTACTAACTTTTGCCAAAGTCATGCTAGCTGGTTAGATGACTACGCTTTATTTATGGCACTGCGAGAAGCCCAAGGTTCGGCCAGTTGGCATACCTGGAAACCAGAACTGGCGAAACGACACCCAGAAGCCTTGGAACAGTGGCGACAGCAATTGGGCAAAGAAATCTCGTTCCACAAGTATTTGCAGTTCGAGTTTTTCAGGCAATGGTCTGAGTTAAAGGCTTATACCAACGAAGTCGGCATCCAGATTATCGGCGATATTCCCATCTATGTAGCTCACGATAGCGCCGAAGTTTGGTCCCGTCCAGAAATATTTTGCTTAGATGAAGAAACGGGCGAAGTAGCATTAATGGCAGGAGTTCCCCCCGACTATTTCAGCGCCACCGGACAACTTTGGGGTAATCCCGTCTATAACTGGGAAAAATTGCAAGCCAGTGGGTTTAGCTGGTGGGTACAGCGATTCCATGCAATCTTAGATTATGTCGATATCATTCGGATCGACCATTTTCGAGGGTTTCAGGCTTACTGGGCAGTCGAACAAGGCGAAACTACAGCCGAGAAGGGCAAATGGTTGGAAGCGCCAGGAGAAGCTTTTTTCGATACTATTAGGGATCGCCTCGGCAAGCTACCAATTATTGCCGAAGATTTAGGAGTAATTACGCCAGAAGTAGAAGCATTGCGCGATCGCTACGAATTTCCTGGGATGAAGATTTTGCAGTTTGCCTTTGGTGGCGGCCCTGGCAATCCTTTTTTACCATTTAATTACTCCCGTAATTGCCTGGTTTATACTGGCACTCACGATAACGACACCACCATCGGTTGGTTTGACCAACTCTCAGACTACGAAAAGCAAACTTTACTGCGCTATCTCGGTGGTGTCGGTGCAGAAGGCATTCACTGGGATTTGATTCGGTTAGCTTTAAGTTCGATCGCCAATTTAGCAGTCATTCCCGTCCAAGATCTTTTGGGATTAGACACCCAATCGCGGATGAATTTTCCTAGCACGCCTGAAGGTAATTGGGAATGGCGCTATCACCACGATGCTTTAACAGAGGAATTGAGCGATCGCCTCCAAATCCTAACTCAAATCTGCGGTCGCGCCCCGATCGAGCGCAAAGAGCGCAAAGAGCGGGAATAAGGGATAGAAGAGGGATGCGGGGATAATCTATGCCCCATGCCCCATGCCCTATGACCCTTACTCCTGAACTTCTGAACTCCTATACTGTAGGGTAGGTGTGTTAATTCCCCCGACTACTCCCTCACCGATCCGCTGACATCTATCTATAGGAGAACAATAGTTATGGATCTGGTAGTGCTCCAGAACTGGTTGGATAATATTTCTTTTGCCGTCCTGTTTTTAACCATGCTGATGTATTGGGTAGGAGCAGCTTTTAAAGGAATTCCCTATCTTCCGGGCTTATCGACGGCTTTGATGGCGATCGCAAACTTGTGTATCGCTACTTTACTAATTGCCCGCTGGCTAGAAGCAGGCTACTTTCCTTTGAGCAATCTTTATGAATCCCTATTTTTCCTCGCTTGGGGCATCACAACCGTTCATTTGATTGCTGAATACATGAGTCGCAGCCGCTTGGTGGGCGTAGTTACTGCCCCAGTAGCCATGGCGATTACCGCTTTTGCTGCCATGTCGCTACCATCAGAAATGCAAAACTCGGCCCCTTTAGTGCCAGCATTGAAATCCAACTGGCTGATGATGCACGTCAGCGTCATGATGCTGTCTTACTCGGCTTTAATGGTCGGTTCGCTGCTGGCGATCGCATTTTTGGTGGTCACTCGCGGTCAAAATATCGAACTTCGCGGTAGTTCTGTAGGCACTGGAGCTTATCGCGACAGCAGCACCCGACTCAAACGTTCCGGCCAGCCAATCTCTAATTCCGAGCCATCTGTGGGAGAGTCGGTAGTAATTCCTGTAGCGAACGGCAATGGAGCGGCGAAAACTGCCGTTTTAGACTTAGTTACCCCTAAAACCTCAGAAAATGGAGCGACATCTACTGAACCTCTGACACCTCAGCGACTCAGTTTAGCCGAAACTCTAGATAACATCAGCTATCGCGTCATTGGCTTGGGCTTCCCGTTGTTAACTATCGGGATCATCGCTGGTGCGGTTTGGGCTAATGAAGCTTGGGGTTCTTACTGGAGTTGGGACCCTAAAGAAACCTGGGCGCTCATTACCTGGTTAGTATTTGCGGCCTATCTCCACGCCCGCATCACTAAAGGTTGGCAAGGAAGAAAGCCCGCCATTCTAGCAGCTACAGGCTTCATGGTCGTTTGGGTTTGTTACTTAGGAGTCAATCTTTTAGGTAAAGGACTGCACAGCTACGGTTGGTTCTTTTAAAGTCAAAAGAAGACTCATGTAGCTCAGTCAAAAGTTATATCTTGTGGGATAGGCTTCTAGCCTATCCCCATTTTTTATATATAAGTCCTTAACGGAGGACAACCAAGCTAAAAAGCTTGTTGCATCAGGGATAGAGCCGCAAAGCCCCGCTGAAAATGGAGGCGTTTATGGGGTTTGAGGGCCATCAACGCTTGTACCCAATCGGCCCACAATTCCATCCCATATATCCATCGTTGCCCATAGAGTCCAAAACTAAATTCACTCTGTCTGGGTGTTCGATCTTGGTGTGCTTGAATGCGTCCAGCATAAATTTCTATCCCTAATGTCTTCA
>JAHHHA010000025.1 GCA_019359615.1 Cyanosarcina radialis HA8281-LM2 | reverse complement strand
GCAGAAGATTCTTGATTTTATTGACTACTTCAACCGCACTTTGGCTAAACCTTTTGTCTGGAAATTTCAGGGGTTTCCCGAACCCGCTTAAGCTGGTCACTTATTTTCGCCACGCTGCACTAGTGCGTCAGAATGCACTAACCAAATAACCCACTTCACTCAGCCACAGAGTATCGAAAGATTGATGTCCCGCTAGGCAATGTACAGTCAATGTAGTAGGCTCCTCGATCGATCTGTGGAACATCTCGGATATCGTATCTGAAGACATCGAAGGCATTATCATGGAAAAATAGAAATGGAGTTGCAGTTTTACTCCCATAAGGACCCCCTACCAATCTTGTAGTCACAAGCGAACACTTGACGGTTGGTGAGGATACGTCGATGAAAGCATCAGGTCCACCACCTTCTGCACTTCCGGTTTGATCGCGGACAACAGGACAGTGCACACGAACAGTTTGACTGCTGAAATTGGTGAAACTACTCCCTTGAATAACTCCTGTGGGTACGGGATGCCTCTGTGACATACAGGCACCACCTGCATATACTTTGTTATCTCCTGCAAATGCTGGTGCAGAAATTCCAGCAGTAGACATCAACGTTACAGCTATAGCAAAGATCGCTTTAGTTCTGTTCATTTTTTTGTCCTTTTATTGTTAGATATTGTTCTAGAATTTAGCTTATAAAAAAAGCAATTTCATTTCATAATTCTGTTATAAGCGACGAGCGAGAAAGGGTGTCCTACACAAAAGGGTAGTTTTTGTCGTTCGCGTAGCGTGTTGCTTCGGCAATGTATCGCCGATCGATTTCCTTTTTTCCAGATCGACATAAAAAAGGCGATCGTTCCTCTTATCTAATAAAAAAAGAAGGCGATCTCCAAAGTTTAAACGGTTATTCAGCCGAGTTAAGTGTTATACCAATTTTCAAAAGTAGCTAGAGAGATCCTCATGTAGAGACGTAGCAGTGCTAAGTCTCCCAGCCCAGCCATGTCTCCAGCGATTAATGAGAATTGGTATTATCTCGTGGCTCTGAAACGTTACGAATACGTTCTAGGAATTCGGGGTAATTTTCTAAGTCTTCTAGAGATTCTATGGGATATATAGCAATCCTATTTGATTCGTAAACAGCCCTCACCCCCAACCCCTCTCCCAGGCTTGGGAGAGGGGAGCCGGAAAGATGACAACTCATTGAGGATTGCTATATTTAAATTTATTCTTCAGTCCGCGCTGGCGGACGAAAGCTTGTATAGTCGCGGTTACTCTGCGAGCAGCCGCTGCGCGTCTACAACCACCAGACTAAGGGCGAAGCTGAAAGGTGACACCATAGTGATAGGGAGGAAGGATAACTTGCTGCACGGGCACCAATTGCGGCGTTGCCAGCCAAACGATCTGCAAAAACCGCTCGATCGACAGGCGCATCTCCGTCTTCGGTCCGCGCGGCTTGCCCATCCAGATAGTGTTCTCGCGAGGGAGAGGCAGCCAATTAATTGCCGAGAAGTAGCCTCCTGGATCGAGCAATTTCACTACACCCCGGACAAACTCGATCTGGTCGGTCAAACCGTGAAACGTGCTGTGCATCATCACGTAGTCAAACTTGCTGACCATGACATCGGGAAGCGCGAGCAAATCTTGATTCATCCACAGACAATTGGCGAATCTGGCCCCAGCTTTCTTGGCTTCTGCCAAGATGGGAACGTCAACGTCAATTCCGATGACGGGCGACGACTTGGCGATCTGCGCCGCTGGAATGGTGAAATGACCGTAACCGCATCCTAAATCCAGCACCGACATCCGTTTTTTTAATCCCAACGCTTGCAGCGTGGTTTTAGGTTGCGACCACAAGGTTTCCCACCAGTCGCGATCGGGCATGGAAGTTCCTGTCAAACGTGGCTCTATAGTTAAATTTTCGATTTCTGTTGCCAGCATGAATTTGTCCTCTGAATTAGGGTGGTAAGAGACGAGAGCGAATGCGATCGCAAATGTTAAGAGAGCTTCTGGGTAATGGATTGCAAGCTTGGGAGAGGGTTGCCGCAGGCTACTTTGAGGGCAAACCCACCTTTGCTAAGCGGATTCGATCTGAGGATGTAGCAGCATCGAGCATTGCCTCCAGGGTTTCTGGCTGCACTGCCAACAGATATTGCTCCATGAGATTTGGTGGCACTAGTTCCAGCAGAATTTCGTTTTCCACCCAGAATTCAATCAGTTCAAAAAAGTCTGCCCGTCGGCAGCGAACCGCACGCCACCCTTCGCGTTCGGCAATCTGGTAAATTTGGGCTTCGTCGATCGACACCGCCATATGGGCGTGAGTAGCTGTGTAGCTAGCGGTCTGGGAGTTAGAGAATCGAACGCCTTCAGACGACGAACCTGGTTTGAGTACCGTACCTTTAGGCCAAAACTCAATCGCGGTGCCATAGAGATCGAGGCTAAATGCCATGTAGCTACCTGGATGATGAGGAAACGGCATCGATCGTCCCTGCCATAATTCGGCAACGACCTCAGCCGCACGGAGCGGATCGTTAGCGGCAAATGAAATGTGGTGAATCATCGAAAACTCCTGGGTCAGAAACTTCGTCCTTTCAAGGCGGAGCCAATCCAAAATCCAAAATCTAAAATCCAAAATCGATTGACCCCAGACCTTCGCTGTGAGGCTTTCTATGGGAGGTGCGGGACATCGACTTCCACCCCTCGATCGTCCACGAAGATCCTGAGTACAGCGAACGATGCCCGGTTGCCGCTGAACAGCGCGTGGTTGGTCACGAGGACCGAACCCCTCTCGTCGAAGGCAAAGTCCGCAGGGGCATCGTAAGCGATCGGGCTGTTGCTCGGACCTGTGAGCCTCGCCCCCTCTGTGCCGTCGGGGTTTATGATTGAGATCCCGCTCGGAAACTGGAGCGCGACGTAAAGCTTGCCGGACTTGCCGAACGCAATGCCGTCGGGCATCTCGCCCTGCTGATACTGGTGAACGATCTTGAGGTCTTGCTCTTTGGGAGCGGCGACGAAGGGCAGTTTGTAGATTGTGCCTCCGGGTGCGGTGTTGGAGGTGGTGACCGCGATGTACATCTCGGTTTTATCTGGGTTCACCTTGATGCCATTGGGACCAACCGGGAACGGGGCGGACGCGGAGCCAGCGAGGCGATCGCTGTGGAACCAAGGCTCGGCCACTCCGCCACCAGGCGGGACGCGGAAGATGGTGTTCTGGAACGAGTCGCTCCAGTAGAGATAGCCATCTGGTCCAAAGGCGATCTCGTTCGGGAGCGAGCACGGCAGCGATGGAGGAAGTGCTGGGTTGCAGGCCACCTCTGGAAGGACAGGCGAGTAAATCTCCTGTTTGTAGGCATGACCGTGTGGACTCAGGCGGACAATACCAAGCTGGTTACTCACCACGTAAACGCGGTGCTGGCTGTCTACCGTCAACCCAGCGACACCGTGAATCTCCGACAGCCTCTCGCCTTGGATGGGGATGACAGCGAGGAGCTTGCCAGTGATGCGGTGGAAGACCCGAACTTCTGAGGGCCGGCCCCCGTTGTTGCCAAACGCGGCTGGACCTGCAACATAGATCCGGTTCCGATCGGCGACGATCCCTTCGGGGAAGGGGGGCGAGGTTTCTGGACCTGCAAACACGCTGCCATGACCGATCTTAAGAGGATTTGTTTTGATTTCGCTTATAGGTGGCGCTACAGGAAGTTGGGCACTAGCCTCTTGTAAAGAGCCAATGCCTGTAAATAGCAGACTAGTTATAAAAAGAGTCCCGATTTTACGTAAGGTTAGCATAACCATAGTTTTGTCTTTGGATGAATGTTAGTTGCGGGTTTGGATGTCATGCACTTTTTCGTTGCAGCGATACGTGCTACGCACAGGAGGATGCGGTTCCGTCTCCCTTCCGGCGGAACTCGAGTGTCCGTCGCTTCGCCAACGCTTTTTTTGGTTGTTAGATATTTTTGAGAAAATCAGCTTTTTCAAAAAGCAATTTTATTAACTGATTCAGTTATAAGCAACAATTTAGATAAAGTGTCCTACCCATTCGGGTAGTTTTTTAAACTTTTTGATTACTCCAAAAACATCTGTAAAAAAGACAAGGCGATCGCTCTTTCATCTATTACTAGAAAAAAGCGACCGCTAATTATTAGTCTATCAAATTAATTTTCTAAAATGTTGTTCAATAGTATTCAAAGGTTCGATATTTCAAAATACTACTAGCGTGAAAAACTCAAATAGGATGCGATTCTCTACCCAAAATTCGATCGCGCTGAAGGGAGCCTCTCCCTGTTGGCGAGTCAGGACGCGCCACCCTTCCCGTTGTCCGATTTGCTCGATCTGTTGCTGGCTAGTGGGAACGGAAATTGCCACATGGGAAGCGACAAAATTGGTAGGTGCAGTTGGGATGACTTTAGCCGATTCGCGATCGATACCTGGAGTCCAGACATCTCCTTGTTTAAACACCACAAAATGAGTGCCATAGTTATCAAAAGGCATCGCGAGGTAACTACCAGGAACTAGGAATTTATATACCTTTCCCTGCAAGATTTCTGCTAGAACTCTTGCCACTCGCAATGGATTGCGAGCATCGATCGAAATATGGTGAATCATGAGAATATCTCAATTAAATTAGAATATTGCTAAGGGGCGATTGCCTACCTCATTTATGAAGAACAAAGAAGGCGATCGCTCTTAATACTTGCTATGAACCAAAAAAGCGGTAGTTGAACATTTGACTACCTGGTGTCAAAACGCAAGTTAGTGTATATGTATCTCCTGGACGAACAGATCCTGTTACCAGTTCCTTTCCATCGCTAGTGGGGCTAGTAGTGCTAATCTCGAATGTTGTACTATCTCTGTTCAAAGAACGTAGATTGCAAAAAGATGGGAATCCTGGCTTAAATAACACTCTGACTATGGCAGAAACTTTACTAATATCGGTGTTGCCGGGAATAGGGCAAATAATTTGGGCATTATTATTACTAGTATTACGAACACTTGTCCCTCCGAATGATAGTTTGTCAGCATCTTGGGAACTAGTGGGTTGACACATACTCGCCGGAAAAGTAAAAGTCTCAACCTGGGCTGAGGCTGGTGCAGAAATTGCAGCAGTAGACATCAACGTTGCAGCTAGAGCAACGATCGCTTTGGTTCTGTTCATTTTTTTTGTCCTTTTATTGTTAGATATTGTTTGAGAAATAAGCTTACTAAAAAAGCAATTTCATTTCATGTTTCTGTTATAAGCGACGATCGATCTGGGGTGTCCTACACAAAAGGGTAGTTTTTTGCGATGCCCATCAATTTCTTTTCCAGATCGACACAAAAAAGCGTAGGCGAAGCCTGTGCGTAGCACGTATCGGCCTTTTATGTAGTAGAAAAAGACGATCGCTGAATCTCAACCAATTCAATCGAGGAGAGAACGATGAAATCGTTCTCTATTCTGTTGTAAGCGATAACTCAGAGAAGGTGTCCTACACAAAAGGGTAGTTTTTCGTTAAAAAAGCGATCGTCGGGGGTGCTGCTGAAATCGATTATCCTATCGAAGCAGCAATAGAAACGGGCGATCTCGCTGCTCATGCGATCGCCTTTGTCGTACGTGGTCGATCTGTCATGACAAGTTCCCTTCCAACCGAACTTCTTCTATACTACGCTCCCACGCTAGAATTCTGTTATTAGTTCGATCGATGCCTTGAGATAATAGCTCTAACATATCCGCAGCAGCAATCGGTTGAGCCTCAGAAATCCTTAGCTGAAGATTGCTTAGTCTAGAGAATGAGGATTTAGCGTCTTCTGCCATAACAGGTAACTCGCTCTAAAAGTGGCAGCCCTGTAAGGGTTTAAAGCTAAACTCGAAGAATTGGTCATCAGAGTTATATAATTGCCTTCGATCTTTAGGTGAGTTTGCCAGGAATGCTGGAATTTTTTAGTTCTGGATTGATAGCTTTGGCGCTGGAAGTAGCAGGAGTTAGCCCAGCAAAACTCAATCCCAGCCAACTGCTAACTTGGCAAGGCGTACCTTTATTGGTTTTACCTGCTGATTCCGATAAAGTCGTCACAGCCAAAGTCGAGCAATACCTCAAACAATTATCTGCTCAAGGCAGAGTAACAACAGAACAAGGTATTTGGATGCAAGCCGGACAGTTGGTTTTGAGCGATCGCCAAGGGACAATTCCCCGTCCGGCAGCCTCTTTGACGAAGATCGCGACTACCCTCGCCGCCCTAGAAACCTGGGGGCCGACTCATCAGTTTGAAACTCAAATTGCTGCTACCGGGACGGTAAAAGATGGAGTGCTGCAAGGAGATCTGATAGTTATAGGCGGTGGCGATCCGTTTTTTGTATGGGAAGAAGCGATCGCCCTTTCCCACACCCTCAATCGCATGGGCATTCGTCGCGTTACGGGCAACTTGGTAATCGGCGGTAATTTCTACATGAACTATAAGTTAGATCCGCTCGCCGCCGGACAATTACTCAAGCAGGGACTAGAAGGGAAAAATCTCCCTGCCAAGGCTTTTGTCTTGCCTCCAGGTACGCCCCGCCCCCAAGTCGCGATCGCAGGTACGGTGCAACTATCATCAACTCCCATTCCCGATCGAATACCCTTAATCCGCCATCAATCTTTACCCTTGAGCCAAATTCTCAAGGAAATGAACGTTTACAGCAACAATGAAATGGCAGAGATGCTGTCCCAAGCTTTAGGAGGGCCGCAAGCAGTCTCCCAGTTAGCGGCTAAATTGGGTGAATTTCCCTTAGAAGAAATTCAACTAGTCAATGGTTCGGGATTGGGGTTGGAAAACCGGATTTCTCCCCGTGCGGCTTGCCTGATGTTTATGACCGTGCAAAGCTACTTGCAGCCCCACAATCTTACCATTGCCGATTTATTCCCCGTGTCTGGACGCGATCGCCGAGGAACGATGGAATCGCGGCAAATCCCCACAGCAACCGTGGTGAAAACTGGAACGTTAAACGATGTCAGTGCTTTAGCAGGAGTAATGCCAACGCGCGATCGAGGTTTGGTATGGTTTGCCATTATCAATCGCGGTTATGGGATCGATACTTTTCGCACCCAACAAGATCGACTTTTGCAAAGCTTGTTACAAGTTTGGGGCGTAGCTTCAACACCACCCGTTGCAATTACTCCTAGACTTGGTAGCATTGCTCCCTCGAAGAACCTCGGCGATCTGAAGCGCAATCAAGTTTTGACTGACTTGCAGGCCAGATTTTGATGGGGGTGCGATCGCTTCGGTAAGCAAAAGTCTATTCGATGCTAGAAGAGCATATCCGCCAGCAGCGATTGCAGCGAGGACGTTAATATGATGAATGATAATGAATTTGAATGCTTTTTAGCACAGTGTCTTGAAGAATTAGAGCAAAAACAATCTTATCTAATGGATGAATTTGGTATAGGTAAATACGAGAGATTTGATATCGATCTCCAGCGCAGTATTATAGAATTCAAAGAAAATTCAGTCGTTAAAATTGTTGCCAGTATTACACCAGTAGGATCTTATTCAACAAATAATCCAAGCTGGATGTGGTCTTGGGCAAATCCATCTATCCCACAAGTGTTGCAAAAAAAATCCGAAAAAATCAAAGAATTGGCAGAGCTAACTGGGCTGGAGATATTTAACGCCAAAATTTTTCCAGTTGATGAAGAAATGGCATGGGAAATAGCAGCTATGGCTTGCCATCATCTTAAATCAATGGGTTGCTATCGCGCTCCTTCTGGAAAAATTTGTTTTTTTGCTGCTATTGATAATGTAAAAACCTTATAGAAGCGATCGAATTTTAGAAGCTATTTTGAGAGTGCTAATGCAGCTTCCTCGTTTTCATACCGACAGCCAAGCAAACAAATCACCGACTGTAAGCTGTAGTTCGCTAGCAAAAGATGGCACGGGTAATATGGCATCGGGTCGATCGAACACATCAACTTCCTGCTTGGGACGATAAACTAACACGGTTTGCTCTTCAGGATCGATCGACCACCCCATTTGAGTTCCATGCTTGAGGCAGTGAAGAATATTTTTAGTCACCTTGGTTTGGCTTTGGTCCGGCGACAAAATTTCAATTGTCCAATCTGGGGCGATAAGGAATGTGTTCGCTACTTCTCCATTTTCATCGCGGGGAATCCGATCCCAAACAAAAACAGCAACATCAGGTACAGTAGAACGACCGCCAAAGGTGCAACGCAACTCAGGAAACGCAAGAGCAATACGCTGAGGCTTAACTACCGTATTAACAGCAGGTACGAGTTCGCCTTGAATCCTACTATGTTTTCCTTGTGGCATCGGCTTGGGAAAAATTTGACCGTCAATGTATTCGCTGGCAGGTTTGGTTTCTGGTAGTTTCAGAAATTCCTCTAAAGTCAGCTTTTTAGATGGCGCTCGTACCATATTTAGGGTTGAATTCAACACAGATTCGATCGTAGCACTTTTAAGGAGCTAGAGTCCTTTCAATGCGGCGATCGGGGATGAGCCACATCATGGCAACTAGAACGTAGATGGCAAAAGCCACTAATGGATTTACAAAGGAAAGAATAATTGCTAAGGCATAGAACGCCAGCGATAGCTTGCCTTTAAAGTCTCTACCAATAGCAGCCGCTAGAGTTGAATCCTTGCCGTGGTGGGCGATGAGAGCGCGGGTGAGAATGTAATAAGCGATCGCAGCCCCGAACAAGATCCCGCCGTAAAGGGAGACGGGCAAGGCCGCAAAGTGGTTTTCGCCCATCCAGCCGCTAGCAAAAGGGAACAGCGACAGCCAGAACAACCAATGCAGATTGGCCCAAAGGATAGGTCCGTTTACGTTCCGAACAGCCTGTAGGAGATGATGGTGGTTGTTCCAGTAGATGCCGACATAAATAAAACTAAGCACGTAGCTCAAAAATATCGGCACCAGCGGGCGCAGCGCCTCTAGATTAGATTCGTGCGGCACTTTCAATTCCAGCACCATAATGGTAATGATGATGGCGATTACCCCATCGCTGAATGCCTCTAATCTCCCTTTGCCCATTTGGATAGTAAACCTCTGATAAAAGCTAACAAATAATGGTTTAGAGAACTGAAATTGGGAACTGAATTATGAATTATGAAATTACCCTATGCCCTATGCCCTAGATCGCGTTCAACTACTTTATCGATAAATTTCTGCCAGATTTCATTGGGAACCCAAATTCTCTCTAAGTCCTTCTTTGCCCGTTCATCGCTGGTATGCTCGCACAGGCGGCGATAAAGATAGATAAAGGCTGAAACTCTCTTATTAGCAGCGCAGTGGACGAAAACTTGTTGCCCTGCATGGGTTTCCATAGCATCGCCAAACTTTTGCCAGTCTTCCAACGTCGGATTTTCCCAAACTACGGGGATATGGACGTACTGCATCCCTCGCTCTTCAACGATTTGTTGTTCGTGGGGTATGGCATTAGAAGATTCTGCCAGTGCCAGATTTATAATTACTCGGTAGCCAGCTTGGGCGATCGCCAAGAACTGTTCTTCAGTTGGTTGTCCTGAAGTGGCAATTAAACTTGATATTTTCAGAAAATTATCGATATCTTCGATCGGCAAATCAGTATTGGGGTTGTACTTGTCTGGGTTATGTATACAAAACTCTTGCGAGCATACCCGTTAAAATCTATGGGTGACCTGGGATTCGAACCCAGAACCAGCGGATTAAGAGTCCGATGCGCTACCGTTGCGCTAGTCACCCACACCAATCTGTTATCATAGCAAATTTTTTTCCCCGAACTCATCTCTACCCTGTCTGCCAAATTCTTGATTTTTTCTTAACATTTCTTTACTTAATCTGCAAAACCGCTTAAGATAAGAATGCAGCTTTTAAAATTAGAGTGTCAAAATAGCCGTATAAACCTTAATCTCTGGAGGAAAAATCGCAACTGAATCTACTCTTAAAAGAATAATTATCTGCGCCCCGTTAGCAAAAAAAAGCTATCTAAGGGGTGATTTTGCTTGTTGATATGAACGATCGCCAAACCAAACCAAAAACATTCGCGCTGACAACGCCGCTTTACTACGTCAACGACTTGCCTCACATCGGTAGCGCCTATACCACAATGGCAGCAGATGTAGTCGCTCGGTTTGAAAGACTGCGCGGTAAATCTGTACTGCTAATTACTGGTACAGACGAACACGGACAAAAAATTCAGCGCACGGCTGAAAGTTTAGGACTAGATCCTCAGAAACACTGCGATCTAGTGTCCTCTGGCTTCGATAGCCTGTGGCAAAAGTTGAATATTCAGTACGATCGCTTCATTCGCACGACTTCAGAACGACATCACCCCATCGTCAAAGAATTTTGGCAGCGGGTGTGGGAAAAAGGTGACATTTACCAGGGGCAACAAACGGGCTGGTACTGCGTCGCTTGCGAAGAGTTTAAAGAGGAACGCGACTTACTACCTGGAAATAAATGTTCTCTCCATCCCAATCGGGAAGTCGAGTGGCGAGACGAGCAAAACTATTTCTTTCGACTGTCAAAATATCAAAGTCAGCTAGAAACTCTTTACCAAGAGCGATCGGATTTCATTCAACCAGTCAGTCGGCGCAATGAAGTGTTAAATTTTGTGCGTCAAGGGCTGCAAGATTTCTCGATCTCGCGGGTAAATATGGATTGGGGTTTTCCCGTACCTAACGATCCGCATCATACGATTTACGTCTGGTTTGATGCTCTGCTGGGTTACGTTACGGCTTTGCTCGATCCAGACAGCCAACCTACTTTAGAAAAAGCTTTATCTCAATGGTGGCCGATCGATTTACACCTTATAGGTAAAGATATTTTGCGCTTTCATGCCGTATACTGGCCTGCCATGTTAATGTCAGCAGAACTCCCGCTGCCAAAACACATATTCGGGCATGGTTTTTTAACTAAAGACGGTCAAAAAATCGGTAAAACTTTAGGAAATACGATCGATCCGGTAGATCTAGTCAACCGCTACGGTTCGGAAGCCATTCGCTACTACTTTTTGAAGGAGATTGAGTTTGGGCAAGATGGAGATTTTAATGAAACTCGATTTGTGAACATAGTTAATGCCGATTTAGCTAACGATCTAGGCAATCTGCTAAATCGCACTCTGCCTATGACCAAGAGATACTGCCAGGGGATAGTGCCGAATTGCTTGAGTGCAGACATTCCAGATACGCACCCACTCAAAGCTATCGGGTTAACTTTGAGCGATCGCGTGGCTGAGAAATACGAATCTCTAGCGTTTAGCCAGGCCTGTGCTGCCATCTTCACTTTGATTCGAGCCAGTAACAAACTGATAGACGAGCAGGCTCCTTGGGCATTATACAAACAAGGGCAGCAGCAGGCAGGCGATCGAGTTTTATACGCGGTTTTAGAATCAGTTAGGCAAGCAGCTTATCTGCTATCACCGATTATTCCCGATCTCAGCACTGAGATCTATCAACAGCTTGGCTTTTTAAATAATTTTAATGACAAAAACCAAATTTATGAGGCTGCACCTTTTGAAGTCCATTCTACCTGGGGAGTTTTGCCCGCCAACCAGCGGTTAGGTGACTCTAAACCAGTTTTTGTACGGCTGGAACTACCCTGAGTAGTTTTAAGTCGTAATTCCTATAACAACAACAATTTAAATCCTACGTGTTTTTGAAGTTGAAGGGGAAATTTAACATCTTTTGTATAAAAAACGAGGCATAAAAAACCATGTTAAGCAATCTTAATGACGATCCAGTTTTTACTCCCGAACAAGTTTTAGAAAATCGCGGGCGAGTGGCCATTTTTATCGATGGCTCTAATTTATTTTACGCTGCCCTCCAACTGGGAATTGAAATCGATTATACTAAGTTGCTCTGTCGCCTGACGGCAGGTTCTCGATTGCTGCGTTCTTTCTTCTACACCGGAGTCGATCGCACCAACGAAAAGCAGCAAGGCTTCTTACTCTGGATGCGGCGCAATGGCTATCGGGTAATTGCCAAAGATCTAGTCCAACTGCCCGACGGTTCCAAAAAAGCTAATTTAGACGTAGAAATTGCGGTCGATATGATGGCTTTGGTAGGCTCTTACGATACGGCAGTTTTGGTCAGCGGAGACGGAGATTTAGCATACGCCGTCGATGCTGTCAGTTATCGAGGAGTGCGGGTAGAAGTAATTAGCTTGCGATCGATGACCAGCGATTCTTTAATTAATGTGGCCGATCGCTATATCGATCTCGAAAGCATCAAAGAAGACATCCAAAAAACTTCTCGTCATAGCTACACTTACCGTCCCTTATCTGGTTTTGGATTTTTAGATGCACCGGAACCAAGTTAGAAGTTCAGGAGTTCAGGAGTTCAGAAGGTCAGTAGTCAGTTGTTAATTGTCCCCTCTGCCCCTCTGCTCCTCTGCTTTTTCAAGAGTAATGACTAATGCCAACAAAATTCTGGCTTTTGTTTTTTGCCTAGTGGCTGTTACTGGCTTGAGTGCTTGCAGTAGCAGCCAGACAAACAAGCAATTGCAGGCAGAGAAAGATAAGGCAAATCAAAAACCGATTGAGGGCAACCTGGTTTTTAATAACTTCACTTTAGACCAAGCAGACGAACGTGGGCTTCCTTTGTGGCAGGTGAAGGCCAAACAAGCTAGTTACAGTCAAAATAAAAAAAGAGCTAGAGTTGAAAAGCCGAGTGGAAAACTATTTCAGGACGGACAGTTTGTTTTAGAAGTCAGTGCCGATCGAGGAGAAATTTGGGAAGACGGCAAACAGGTATTTTTGCAAGGACAAATTGTGGCTAAAGACCCTCGCAATGGTGCTGTTATGCGCGGTCAGCAATTAGAATGGCGACCGCAGGAAGATGTTTTAATCGTCCGCCAGCAAATAACTGGAACTCATGCCAAAATTCAAGCTACTGCCAGAGAAGGAAAATATTTTACTCGCCCGCAGCAGATGGAATTGCAAGGCCAGATTGTAGCGGTGTCTGCCGATCCGGCTTTGCAACTAAGAACGGAAAGCCTGATCTGGCAGATGCCGCAGCAGCAAGTAATAGGCAATAGCCCGATGCAAATCGATCGCTATCAAGGAAAGACTATTACCGATCGCGTCGTGGGCAACAGCGGGGCAGTTAACCTGAAAACTAAAACTGTTACCCTCAAGCAGAACGTCCAGTTAAAATCGATTAACCCCCCTTTAGATATTGTCGGCGACTCGGCAATCTGGAACTTAAACGCCCAAACAGTAGTGTCAGATCGGCCGGTGAGAATTTGGCATCCTCCAGAACAGCTAACCGCCACAGGCGATCGCGCCTCGATCGATTTGCGACAACAAATAGCTGTTTTAGCAGGCAACGTCCAAGCAATTGAAAACCGCAATCGAGGAAGGCTGGCAACCGATCGATTGAGGTGGAATATTGCCTCCGGACAAATTCAGGCAGATGGCAAAGTCATTTATCAACAGGCGAAACCACCTTTAAAACTAACTGGTTCGTCGGGTCTAGGGAAGCTTCAAAATCAAACCTTTGTGGTTAGAGGCGGCGGCAGCAACAGGGTGGTGACAGAAATTATTCCCGAATAAGATACCTCACCCTAAACGAGTCGGGGCATAGGGCCTAGGGCATGGGACATAAACATATATCATTTATTCTGCTTGGATACTTATATCAAATCCGGTTAAATAACCTTAATAAACAGTAGTGCGTTCGCGTTAGCGCAAACATCTCGATCGCGAGCGGGACGCTCGCACTACTCATTCTTATGGTTGTTCAACTGGATTTGATATTATCTGCTGCTGAAGAGGCAACTAACTAACCTTCACCGCCTTCACCGCCTTCACCACCTGTCGGAGATGGAGTTGCTGCTGGAGATGGAGTTCCTTCGCCACCTTCAACAGGGGTCGGAGAAGCCGTTGTTGCTGGAGATGCTGCCCCTGGAGTTGAGGCCGGACTTGGTGATGTACCACCCTCGCCACCTCCTGTGCTGGGGCATCCAGCTAGAGTAGATGCCAACGTTAGGCCTAGAAACAATTGCATGGTCTTGGAACGCATTTTCACACTCCTCAAAACATCATCAAAAAGTTTAGATTAATCCTATCCTTAACTATAATGTTATTCGCCTGTCATGGTAAAACCGCATACTCATAAATAGATATAATAAGCGATCGTCAATAATATCAAGCAAAAATATAGAAATCTCGAAAATACCCTCTTGTCCGTCTCGATCGATAACTAAAGCTAATTAATAACTAATGAAAATCTAATAAATTAGCTCCGGCGATCGACAATAACAAATCATTCCTCTATCCTGGAGTGCCGAAAGACCCATTATGATTTTTTCAATCGATGATGTTTTGACATCTGAAGAGCTTAAATTTGTAGTTAATAGTCTAAATGAATCTGACTTTGTAGATGGAAAAATAACAGCAGGGTGGCACGCCAAGCTGGTGAAAAATAACACCCAAATTAGCAGCCAAATAGGCTATCTTCAAGAACTGCGATCGCTCGTGGAAACGGCCCTCGAACGACATCCTTTATTTAAAAGCGCCGTTCAACCAAAAATTATTCACTCCATCCAGTTTAGCCGTTACGAACCGGGAATGTCTTATGGCACTCACGTCGATAATGCCTTGATGGGCGATCGCGAATTTTGGCGTTCGGATGTTTCCTTCACCATTTTTTTGAGTTCTAGTTCATCTTTTACTGGTGGCGAATTGGTAATCGAGTGCAGCGATGGCGATCGAGACTACAAACTAGAAGCGGGTTCGGCGATCGTTTATCCATCTTCAACTCTACATCGCGTCGAAACCGTGACTGATGGCATCAGGTTGGCTGCTGTCGGTTGGGTGCAAAGTTTAGTCCGCGATCCCAACCAACGAGAAATTTTGTTCGATCTAGATACAGCCCGTCGCTCTATCTTTGCTAAAGAAGGTAAAACGATCGAATTTGACCTGATCTCAAAAAGCTATGCGAATTTATTGCGTCAGTGGGCAGAATAAAGGATTAAATAGTCAGCAATCGGTCGTTCGATCGGTGGTTGCTCGCAATTTCATAAGAGTTTGCATTTGTGTAGAATAATCTTGTGGGATAGCCCTCTGGGCTGTCCCTAGTAGGCAGGTAAGATGCCTACCATACAAGAATTGACCATGCTAGATAACCTCGATCTAAATCTTTCTTTAGATAAAGAAGAGTATCAGTCGCAAATAGAAGTGCTGATGCAGCAATTGCGATCGCTCCAGAAAGATTGCTGGGAAAAAAAATTACCCCTAATTGTGGTTTTAGAAGGCTGGGCGGCGGCAGGCAAAGGGGCGCTAGTCAAAAAAACGATTAATTACATGGACCCGCGCGGCTTCACCGTGCATCCGATTTGGCCCCCTAACGAACTAGAAAATCAGTATCCCTTTTTGTGGCGGTTTTGGCAGAAGCTACCAGTCAAGGGCAAAATAGGATTTTTCTATCACAGTTGGTATACCCACGTTCTCGAAGATCGGCTGTTCGAGAGAGTTTCAGACTCAGAAATTCCCGCAGTCATGCAACAAATTAACGCTTTCGAGCGGCAATTGGTAGACGATGGGGCGGCAATTGCTAAATTTTGGATTCACCTCAGTCGGAAAGAATTAAAACAGCGGTTAAAAGCATACTCCCAACACCCCCTACAAGCGTGGCGCGTCCGCCCGGAAGACTGGCAGCAAGAAAAACGTTACTCCCAGTATGCGACTTTTGCTGAAGAAATGGTGTTGCACACCAGTACCGGCCCTGCCCCGTGGACTTTAGTTGAAGGTAACGATCGCAGGTGGGCGCAAGTCAAGGTTCTAACCAAATTTGCCAGTATCATGAGAGAGGCGCTCGATCGCTTACCCTATCGACTGCCACCTCCCGCCACTGTGCCCCAAACCCGCCTGCACCCGACCGAACCAAATTTTTTAGCCAAAGTCGATCTCAGTCAAGCTTTGTCTCCTGATGAATACAAAGAACAACTAAAAACAGAGCAAGTCAAGCTGCTGAAATTGCAGATGGATATTCACAAACATCAGATTCCGGTGGTAGTCGTATTTGAAGGCTGGGATGCTGCTGGTAAAGGTGGAGCCATCAAACGCCTGACAGATGTTCTCGATCCGCGCAGTTATTTCGTGCATCCTTTTTCGGCCCCGACTGATGAAGAAAAGGCCCATCACTATCTGTGGCGATTCTGGCGGCAATTACCCAAAGCTGGAACTATTGGAATTTGCGATCGCAGTTGGTACGGGCGGGTATTAGTCGAACGAGTAGAAGGCTTAGCCACAGAAGCCGAATGGCGGCGGGCCGATCGAGAAATCAACGAGTTTGAGGCGCAATTGACTAGTGCTGGATACGTTTTAGTCAAGCTGTGGCTCCATATTAGCCCAGACGTGCAATTGCAGCGATTTCAAGAGCGGGAAAACGATCTATTTAAACGCTATAAACTTACCGATGAAGATTGGCGCAATCGAGAAAAATGGGATTTTTATGAAGTGGCAATAAATCAGGCGATCGAGCGAACTAGCACGCCCACAGCCCCTTGGACGATTATTCCTGGAAATGACAAGTATTATGCCAGAGTTAAGGTAATTGAGACGGTAACTGAGGCAATTAAAGATAATTTGAAAAGGCGGCGATCGAGATTATAGAGGAATGGCCGCCCGATCGAGTTACGAGGAGCTTTGCCGTGAATCGCTTAACACCCGGTATGAGACTAAACATTACTATTTCATTTTTATCTATCTTAAGTAACAAAAAAAGTTAGATTTTGTTAACTGCTTGCATTCAAGCTCTACTTCTGTTGAATGAAAGCTTTTATCGCTCGATAAAAATCTTTGTATTTCTCTAGATGGATTAACCCTAAATAAGAGAGTGTTAGAAAGAGGAAGTCACAAACTATTAGTGACGCATATTGTCTTTAATTAAGGCAATTTTCAACAGCTTGATAAGCTGTTGAAACCTGTTAACAACGGAGAACAAACGATGTTTTATCATGCCAAAAAATTGCAGTATTTCACCCCACCAACCAGACCAGATGCAGTTTATGCCAAGAAACTCCAAGAACTGATTGGGGGTAGTTTTGGGGAGATGACCGTGATGATGCAGTATCTATTTCAGGGCTGGAACTGTCGCGGGCCTGCTAAGTATCGGGATATGCTGCTCGATATTGGAACTGAAGAAATCGGTCATGTTGAAATGCTGGCAACGATGATAGCTCACCTACTAGATAAAGCACCTATTAAAGATCGAGAAAATGGTGCTAAAGACCCGGTGGTGGGTGCAGTGATGGGAGGTAGCAATCCCAAGGATGCGATCGAAGCAGCGATGGCGATGAACCCGCAGCACGCGATCGTCTCTGGTGGAGGGGCGATGCCCGCTGACAGCGTTGGTTTTCCTTGGAACGGTCGCTTCATCGTGGCCAGCGGCAATCTATTAGCCGACTTTCGCTCTAATCTCCATGCTGAATCTCAAGGTCTGATGCAGGCTGTACGACTGTACGAAATGACGGACGATCCAGGCGTGAAAGACCACCTCAGTTTCATGATTGCCCGCGACACCATGCACCAAAATCAGTGGCTAGCAGCGATCGAAGACTTGCAAAGCGAAGGATTTGAGGAAACTGTGGTTCCCAAAGTGGCACACGAATATGGGAAAAAAGAGTTTGCCTATCAGTTCTGGAATCACTCTGAGGGAGAAGACAGCGCTCGAGGGCGTTGGGCTAAAGGACCTTCAATAGATGGCAAAGGAGAGTTTGAGTATGTAGCCAATCCCGAACCGCTCGGACCGGAACCGCAACCCCCGCAGCCCGATCCCAGGTTGCACGGTACGGCCATGACTCCCCAAAATAGTAAGAGCGAGGCTACTAACCAACCTAATTTGCTCGATCGGGCGGCTGAAGCGATCGATCGCATGACCCCTGGCAGTTAAGCATAACAGGCCTGACGCACAGACATCAGTAGTAGATCGATACATCTAAAACAGTGTAATAACCGTAGGTTGGGTTGAGCGCAGCGAAACCCAACTAACCCAACGATAACGTCTCATTTTAGCTGTGTCGGTCCAGTAGTAGTGTCTCAAGGCTAAGATGGTGCGTGACGACGGATTGATGAATTAAATTCAGGACAAAGGTTATCGCCGTCTAACGCACCCTACCGTTCTACTTAAATTGAATAGTAGAGAGGAAAAGATTTAGCATCTTTGGGCTTGACGTACACTCGCTGTTGGGGTTTTAACTCCAACTCATCGAAACGCTCTCGCGTCAGGTGCGCCATCACTACTTGCCCGTCGTCTAAAGTTAACTCCGCTTGAATTTCCCAACCGAGATGGATAATCCGGCTGACAGCGGCAGATACAGTAGTGCCATTCGGCTCGGTTTGAACGATCACGTCTTGAGGGCGCAAAAACATCTCTGCTTGCGCTGACTCAAACCCGTTGCTTTGGAAAATTCCAGAGGTGCTGGGCAAAACGTTCACCGGACCGATAAAACTCATGACAAATGCAGTGGCAGGGCGATCGTATACTTCTGCGGGACTACCGATTTGTTCGACTCTGCCTTTATTCATCACGACGATCTCGTCTGAGACTTCCATCGCCTCTTCTTGGTCGTGGGTGACAAACACGGTGGTAACGTGAACTTCGTCGTGCAACCGTCGCAACCAAGCCCGCAAGTCTTTCCGGACTTTGGCATCGAGAGCGCCAAAAGGTTCGTCTAAAAGTAATACTTTAGGTTCTACGGCTAAAGCTCTGGCCAGAGCTACCCGCTGCCGCTGACCGCCCGATAGTTGCGAGGGATAGCGATCGCCCAATCCTTTAAGCTGTACCAACTCCAACAATTCTTCTACTCGCCCCTTGGCCTTGCCTTTTGGTGCCTTGCGAATATCTAAGCCAAAGGCGATATTTTGGCGCACTGTCATATGCTTGAACAAGGCATAGTGTTGAAAGACAAAGCCAATATTCCGTTCTTGCACGCTTTGATAGGTAGCATCTTGCCCCGTCAACAAAATTCTGCCGCTATCTGGCATTTCTAGACCCGCGATCGCTCTTAATAAAGTAGATTTGCCAGAACCCGAAGGTCCCAACAATGCCACCAAGGAGCCAGAGCCAATTTCTAAACTTACTTGGTCGAGAGCCTTAAAACTACCAAACTGCTTGGAAACGTTTTCAACAACTATGCCCACAATCGATCGCCTCCGAATAATCCCCGCGAGCGCTAAATAACTTGACTAGATAAGTATAATGTCCGGTTAGTTGATGCGGTTACTGTAGTTTATACCACATCTAGAGAGATTTGTGGCATCCTGGATTTAAGATCGGCAACTGCTGTGCTGAAGAGATTAGGAAGATGGCAATTACCACCACGATCGCACTCAAACTTCTCAAAGAGCCGAAGTATTGGCTGTTAGGCATTGCTACCTGCTCGATCGCGGTTCACCTTACTTTAACCTGGAGAGCCGGAGATGTTGCCCTCCTGAGCGGCAGCATCCTTTTTTGGTCGGCCGCATCGCTTCTAGTCTGGGAAAAACGAGACGACTTAAATTTAGAAAGCGGCGTTTTCTCAAGCTTGTTGGGCATCTGCTTAATTCTTCTGGTCTTTTTAAGAAGTATATCCCTGCCTACCTCTAATTTTCTAGGGGCTTCACCTTTCATCACCGCTGTAGGTCTGAGCCTGCTGGCTTCTGGTTTTAGAGGGTTAAAGCAATATTGGCGAGAACTGACGATCGTGTTTTTTCTGGGCATCCCTGAAGTTATACTCTGGCCGATAATCGATATATCTGCTATGACGGCTAAATATGCCACGTTAGTGCTTTGGTATCTGGGATTTGATGCCTCTTGGCAAGGAATTAATGTCGTTTTGCCCACGGGGGCTGTAGAAGTAAATCGGGGCTGTTCTGGTTCCACTTCGATCTTTTACTTATCGGGCCTGGCAGTTCTGTTTTTGGTAATGTTCCCCATATCAGGAGCGAAAAGATTCTTCGTCCCTTTGGTAGCTATTTTCCTGGCATTTGCCATCAATGGTTTTCGGGTAGCTCTGATGGCAATTTTCGCCGCCGCCAGAGATGAAGCCACTCTAGACTACTGGCATATCGGCGATGGTTCTCACATTTTTTCCCTAATTTCCGTGTTGATTTTTGGGCTATTCTACTTTTTCCTGCTCCAAAGAGAGGGAGCTAAAGATAGTTAGATTGCGAAGCTCTAAACTATGAAGATTTGGCAGCAATTGCGCGTTCCCATCTTGGCTTTGACTTTGAGCGGTGCCATTAGCGTGTTAGTTAAGTCAATTTTCTTTCCTACTGCCAGAGAGATACCGATCGCTCCTCTGATTTTCCCACCAGATGTACCGTTACCTGGATGGCAGTTTTTTAAAAGTCAGCCGATCGATCGCCCGCTAGCAAAAAACTACCAATACCGCCAACAAGACCTGCTCCTCAAGATCGAGATGAACTATGTAACTAATCCTCACGACAATGAAAAGCTATTCCGTCGGTACAACCCTGCCATCTCATCTCCTAACGCCCCAGCGCCAATCGTTCGCGAGCAAAAAGGGATTGGCTTCTACAGCCTGTCGGTCGATCGACAGCGAGCTTACCTGAGAGCCTGCATCAACCCCCGTGGCGGTAGCGTCATTACCTACGAGCAGTTCGTGCAAAAACGCTATTCCAAAGACTTGCAACTCGATCGCTTCATTCCCTGGTTGCTCGGCCGAGAAACGCTGCGAGATCATCGCTGCCTTTGGGCGCATTTGTCAGTCCCAATCCAGAATTATTCACCTGAATCTGCTTATCCAGCACTGGAGAACGCTTGGTTTTCCTGGTACCGATGGTGGTATCCCCACTTATCGGAATCCTAAAATTCGATCGAAGTCGAAGTCTTAGGAACGATCGCTTGGCAGTCCGTCTGGAGATGCCAGAGACAGCAGTTAAGATAAAAGGGAAATAGCCGAGCAGAAATTATGAGAGCTACCCTTGTCAAGTCTTCCCCTCTGAACGACCCCACACTGTACGAGTTGCCTAACGGCTTGACAATTATTGCAGAACAGTTACCGATCGAAGCAGTTAATCTCAGTATTTGGGTAAATGCAGGTTCGGCTGTAGAAGGAGATGAGATCAATGGTATAGCCCACTTTTTGGAACATATGGTGTTTAAGGGCACGCCGCGCTTGAAAATTGGAGAGTTCGAGCGTTTAGTAGAAGAGCGAGGGGCGGTGACGAATGCTGCTACCAGTCAAGATTACACTTACTACTACATCACTACCGCACCTCAAGATTTTGCCGCTCTAGTGCCTTGGCAACTAGATGTCGTCCTCAATCCTAGTATTCCCGATGCCGCTTTCGATCGCGAGCGTTCGGTAGTCTTAGAAGAAATTCGCCGCTCGGAAGATAACCCGCGTCGCCGAACCTATCAGCGGGCCATGCAGACGGCGTTCGCTCGCTTGCCCTATCGGCGGGCAGTGTTGGGACCGAGTTCGGTAATTGCCGAGTTAGAACCCCAACAAATGCGAGATTTCCACGCTCGCTGGTATCAACCCCAGTCGATCGTCGCCGTGGCCGTGGGCAACGTGCCCGTAGAGCAGTCGATCGAAACTATAGTGGCAGCATTTGAGAGAGAGGGGGAGATGGGGAGATGGGGAGAGGGGGAGATGGGGAGATGGGGAGATGGGGAGATGGGGAGATGGGGAGATGGGGAGAACTCCCACTTCAATCCTGAATCGGCTTTTAGGGAAGTTGTCCGTCAAGAATTTGTCGATGAAAGCTTGCAGCAGGCTAGGTTAGTAATGCTTTGGCGCGTGCCGGGATTAACCGAAATTGCCGATAGCTACGAGTTGGATGTGTTATCTGCCATTTTGGGACAAGGAAAAATGTCTCGACTGTTTCGAGATTTGCGAGAAGACCGACAGTTGGTTTCTCACATTGGGGTTAGCAATATGAAGCAAAAACTTCAAGGACTTTTCTATATTCAGGCACAGTTGCCAGTAGAAAATCTTCATGAGGTAGAAGCAGCGATCCGCGAACATATCCGCACCCTACAGACAGAATTAGTTACGACCGCCGAGATCGATCGCCTGCGAACTCAAGTCGCCAATCGGTTTGTATTTGGCAACGAAACCCCTAGCGATCGCGCCAGTCTCTACGGCTACTACCAATCGATGTTAGGAGATCTAGCTCCCGCATTGAATTACCCGGCACGAATTCAAGCTTTAGAGGCGATCGATCTGCAAGCCGCAGCCCAAAAGTATTTATCTCCAGATGCTTATGGGGTGGTGGCGATTAAGCCAGCCAAAAGCTAGAGTATCGAGTTTGGGTCAAGCATTTTATAACTGCAATCTGATTATGGCTTCCTTACAACCGACTACAATTTATCTTTCAGAGGAACTGAAACATTCTCTCCAACAACTGGTTCGGCAAACTGGAAAACCAGAGAACGAACTGATTCAAGCAGCGGTTGAAGAGTATTTGAAACACCAGCACTCCTCGTTGCCGCGATCGGTTGGAATTGGAGCGAGCGAGCGAGGCGATCTATCCGAACGGGTAGATGAGTTATTGTGGCAAGACTGAGGACTATTTTGGCCGATACCAGTGGAATTATTGCGCTTCTAGATCGGAGCGATCGCCACCACACAGCAGTAGGAGGTGCGATTCGCGATCGGACGCTTTGGGTTCCATCTACCATCCTGCCCGAAGTGGATTATTTAGCAACCAAGTATTTAGGAGCGAAAGCTACAAGAGCTTTTCTAGAAGATTTAACTCAAGGGGCCTTCCATTATGTATCAGTTGAATCGATCGATCTAAAGCTGGCAGTTCAACTAATACAGCAATATCAAGATGTGCCTCTGGGGGTGGTTGATGCTAGTTTGGTCGCTCTGGCAGAGCGGTATAAAATTAAACAAATTCTTACCCTCGATCGTCGCCATTTCAATTTGATTCAACCCCAAACGCTAGAATATTTTGAACTCCTGCCATAGGCAGAATTAATTCGCTAAAGTTCTCACAGTTATAACTTGCGGGGGCGTGGCATCTGGAGGATAGAGAAAGTCAATTTTGACCGATCGGCGATCGCCTGCTGGCAAATTCAGACTTACCAGTGGTTCTCCTTGTTGACCGCGCTTTTGCACTAAATGTACGTAGCGAGTGTTAGTCAATCCTCGATCGTCTTGGTAGCGTACCTGCACGGTTCCTCGGAACCAAACTGAAGGGCCGGGTGGTTCTAAAAACCGCAATCCTTCTAATAATCGATCTTGCTTAATCGGCGTTTGCATAGCTACGGTAACAGTTTGAGCCTTGTCGGTTTTGTTAACCAGTGGCAAACTCAAGCTGTATTCGATGCCGTAATTGCCGTGAGCGCGGTAAGCCGTATCTGGGTAACGGGCGAGCATCGGTGCGCTTTGTACCTGTTGCGTGCCTAACATTCCACCGGGTAAAGTTCCAATTCCGTAAGAAACAGCCAGGCCTGGTTGAGGAATGCTCAAAGATTTGCTCTTGGGATCGACCAATACTGCTTGCCACCTTTGACCTTTGGCTACCCCAGCTACTCGACCGTAAACGATCGCCCCCGGTTGTCCTGGAGGGGTGGGTGCTTTATCGCGCGGTCCGGCTAAGTTACCTTCTAACAGCAGCTTTTGCCATTCTTCTAAAGTTGGGGCGCGTTCGCTACCATCAGAATTCGATTTAGCAAACATGGCCAAAGTAGCCACGTATACTGGGCTACTGCTTTGCAAGCGCATCAACGTCGAACGTCCGTTCAACGGCGGCACTAACAGTTTTACTGGAATGGGATGATTCAACAGCAACCTGTAACCTTGAGGCGGGATCTCGATTTCGGTGGGAAACTCGGCTTGCCGCTTGCCTCTGAGGATATCGTTGGTAGCGCGATCGCCAGGCCCGGCGTAAACTGTTCCCAAAGGATTCTCTGTCTGAGATGGCAATTCAATAAAGGGTGCATCCGGTTGACTGAGATAGCTGGCTGCTTGCAATACCCTGACTTTTATCGGTTTCCGACTGGGATTGTACAAGATCCCCCCCAGGTAAAGGGTGCGCCAATCGGTGGGAGAAGTCCCTTTGGCAATGTGGTGCGCAAACAAATCGAATCGCCCTTGTAAGGGCAGGTTTAAGTGTGCCGCTGGCACGGTTTTACCCTTACTAGGAAAGGTAGAAAGTAAAATTCCCTCGGTTTGAACGACTTCAGGACTGTTGCTGTTAAATGTCAGCACTTCATCGAGTCGTCCCGGTAAAGGTCGCACTTCTTGGGGTTGCACCACTTCTTGAGGAATCGAAGGAGGGGTTGAGATGGGAGTAGCTAAAGCTAAAGTTAAAACTAATAAAGACATCTGCCAATAATTACGTTCAAACACTACAAGCGATCGCCAGCGGCGTTACGGTTGGGTTCGTTGGGTTTCCTGCTGTCAACCCAACCTACGGATATTGCTAAAATAGGGCGTTACGGTTGGGTTCGTTGGGTTTCGCTAGCGCTCAACCCAACCTACTTCATCATTCGGATGTTTTTAACGTCAATACCTGGGGTGGGGTAGAATCTGGCGGGTAAATTAAATCTAGTTGGACTTGGCGGCGACTTTTGGGGGGAATTGTTAGCATTACCGATGGTTCTACGAGTTCTCCTCGCCGCTGCCATAAATGGACGTAGCGAGTTAGGGGTTTTCCAGCATCATCTGGGTAGCGCCATCGCACCGTTCCTCGGAAAAAGGGAAAATCTAAGGGTGGTCGTCGAAATCGCAAACCTCCTTGGGTTAACTTATCTTCTTTGAATGGAGTCGCGATCGCTAAACTAATAGTCTGGGTGCGATCGCTAGGATTATACAAAGGCAAATTGACGTTATATTCGATTCCATAGTTTCCGTGGGCTTCATAAGCTGTATCGGGGTAACGTACCAACATCTTGGCCGTTTGTATTTGTCCCGTACCGAGGGTGCCATGTTTCAAAGTGCTAATCGGATAAGATATCCCTTGTCCCGGTTGGGGAATGTTGAGTTGGGGAAATTGCGCTTTCCAACTAGAACCCTCAGATACGCCTGCCACTCGACTGTAAATAAATTGTCCTGTAGTTTGTCCTGGGGGGGTGGGAGTTTTATCGCGCGGCCCGGCTAAACCACCAGTTTTCAATAAGTTTTGCCATTCAGCTAAAGTAGGCGATCGATCTGCACCATCAGAGTTTTTCTTGGCGAACATGGCTAAACTAGCTACATAGACTTTGCCGTTACTTTGCAGCCGCATAAAGGTCGATCTGCCGTTGACAGGTTTCTCTAAATTCCTCACGGGAATCGGATGGTTTAATAACAGCCGACTTTGACCGGGGGGAACGACTAATTTAGCTGGAAAATCCGCCTGTCGCCTACCTCGAATGACATTGCTGACGGCGCGATCGCCCGGACCGGAATATACTTCTCCGTTGGGATCTTCCGATTGAGTTGGTTTTCTAATAAATGGGGCATCTACCATCAAATAACTCGCCCCTTGCAACACTTCTACCGTCACCCCTTTCTTGCCCGGATTGTGGACGATAATGCCTAAATATAAAGTCTGTAAATCTTTAGGAGTATGAGTATAGTGGTGAGCGAATAAATCGAATCTGCCTGAAAACGCAAAGTTCAGATGAGCCTCCGGTACGGTTTTACCAGTTGGGGGCAAAGTAGAAAGTAAAACCCCTTCTTTTTTTACCCATTCGGGACTATTGCTGTTAAAGACTGGCACTCGATCTAACCCTCCCGGTAAAGCTTGCACGGGATAAGTTTGAACTATTTCTTGGGGTGGTGCAGGTGTAGAACTGGGTGAAGGGGCGATCGCTTGGGCAACTAGGTAAACCAGGGATAATATATACGACATTTTCGTATTCCTAAATTACTCTTGATAAAACAGCGATCCTTTGGACGATCGCTAAGAAATCTGCCAAAACTTCGGGCAAATTACTCTCGGTCAGGCGGGGGACGTGAACGAATATACAATGGCTGTTAAATCGACTTTTTTGTAAATGCGCTAAGACCTCATAATATAATCCCTCACAGACGAATTTGCCAGCATTATGACTGATATTGGTTATAGCTAAACCTGCAATCAACTCTTCTAAATCTACTCTGGTTTTTAGGGTAGAATTTCCTCGAATGGCACGAGATTCTACGGTTAATTTTTGCCGCTTCTCTGCCATGCCGCAGCAGACGATCGCCTGGGGCTGCACTTGATTAATCTTAGCGATCGCTCTTTGAGAAGCTGCGACCACCTCTACTGGCAACTTTCTTAAAAAAGTTAGATCTGACAAGTAATGGTCAATTTTTGTTAATTCTTCTAATAGATCGTCTGAAGCGTTAGAAGTATGGTGAGGCAGCCAGGTATCAAACGAAGTCAAAAGAATTTTTGCAGGAAGATTTAGTCTTGACATCGGAGAATTATGAATGATGAAACGATAACCTTACTTTAATCAAATCTCGCTATTAATAATTGCGAATTGCGAATTGAAAATTGCAAATTGATAGTTGACTTTGATGGTACAGTATCGTATTATAAATATTAAAAACACCAAGAGAAGCGTCTCTTGTGACCTCAACGGATAATAGTCCGTTGAGGCGGAAAAAAGCCATAATAATTAACTCAAGGTCAACTGAAAATGTCAGTTATCGCTGTAGTAGATTATGACATGGGGAATCTCCATTCTGTTTGCAAAGGCTTGGAGAAAGCCGGGGCAATTCCTCAAGTTACCGATTCTGCCAAAGAGATCGAAAAAGCCGATGCTGTAGTCTTGCCCGGAGTAGGGGCATTCGATCCAGCGGTGAAACAATTGCGATCGCGCGACTTAGTTGCCCCGATCGAAGAGGCGATCGCCTCTGGCAAGCCCTTTTTAGGCATCTGTTTGGGATTGCAAATCCTGTTCGACAGCAGCGAAGAAGGTTCGGAACCGGGATTGGGCATCGTCGCGGGTACGGTTCCTCGGTTTCGCCCGGAACCGGGATTGACCATTCCCCACATGGGCTGGAACCAATTGCACCTAACTCAGCCAGAATCTACCCTGTGGCAGCAATTACCTTCTCAGCCTTGGGTTTATTTCGTCCATTCCTATTACGTCGAGCCTGAAGATCCGAAGATGCGGGCGGCCACCATCACTCATGGCAGTCAAACGGTAACGGCCGCGATCGCGAAAGATAATTTAATGGCAGTTCAGTTTCACCCCGAAAAGTCTTCTACCACGGGCTTACAGATTTTGTCTAATTTCGTCGCTCAAAATCGACTGGCCTTATGCGCTTGATACTGTTGCCTACCCAATGGTAGGGGCGCAAAGCTTTGCGCCCCTGCTATGAGGTGTGATTTCTGCGTAGGTCGTGCGATGGTGTGTCTGAGGGGATCGGTCACGGCTTGTAATAAGCAAGCCAGCTAACGATCGCCACTAAAAATTAGACGCTTTGAGATCCGATCGCCTCTTCATAAAGTTTCGCCAAAAACTCTCCTTTAGTTTCCCAAAGATAAGATTCGCTAACTCGCTGTTGTCCTGCTTTTCCCAGGCGATCGCGCAGTTCGGCATCGGTGGCGAGACGAGTCATCGCTTGGGCTAAATCGGCGATCGCTTGTTGGGGGTTATTAGCTTTAATCTTTAAACCCGTCTCGGCAGTAATTTGGATGGCAGGACCGCCTAAATCGAGACAAATCACGGGTTTTCCGGCTGCCATGGCTTCTAAGCAAACAGTAGGGGAAAAATCGTGCAGGCTGGGGTGAACTAAAATATCGCATTCCCCTAGAGTCGATAGAGCGTGTTTTCGGGGGATTTCACCTAAGAATCGCACGCGATCGCTAATTCCTAATTCTTCAGCTAGTTTTTCTAACCGCTGCCTTTGCGGCCCGTTACCCACAATCCAATATTCTGCACCTGGTAAGTCGGTTCGAGCGAAAGCTTGCAAGCCTAAATGAAACCCTTTCCAGTGCAACAAACGACCCAAACTGAGAAACTTAATCGATCGATCGCTTGCCGTACTTCTTAGCTGGCTTAACTCTAATAACTCCGATCGATTTATCCCCGTTTGTCCGGGAACCATTTCAATGCGCTTTACTCCCAAACGCTCTAAACGGGTGGCAGTTTCAGCAGTAGAAGCGATCGCGATCGTGCAATTAGCCGCAGTTCGGCGGACGAAGAAACCCACTTCTCCTAGCGATCGAGTTAAATTTCGCAAAAGTTCGTATATTTGCCCCTTAAAGCCAAAATCTCGCCAGAAAGCATGAGGAGCAGATTCTCCACCGCCTACAGGCCCCCAAACGAACGGGATTGGCAGAAAGGCGAGGAAACTAGGAGCGCAATATCTGCCGTAGGTGACGTGATGGGAGACATCAAAGCCTACGTCTTGGTGCAACTGGCGGACGGTAAAATAAGCCCCAATTTGCCAGAGATAGTAAATCGGTTGTAACTCCCAGCTTTTGGGTTGCCAGCGGGCGAACCACCCAGGTAGATCGCAGTAGATAAAGTGCAACTTAGCGATCGGATTTTTTTCCAATTCTGCCTCGATCGCGGAACGATTGTTAGAACGAGTAATCACCCAAACCTCACGCTCCTTGGCTACTTCTCGACATAAATTCCAACCGACTCCTGGTTCGGAGCCTTTATTCGGTCGGCAAGCATAGGCAGCAATTAGAACTTTCAAGTGCTTGTTGGGAAACATAAATTTTTGGAGTTTAAAGTTGATGTGTTTCCCCTTCTTGTAGGCTATTTAGCCGATTCTCATCTTCTCTGAGTTGTCGGATTTGGGCAAAGATATCTTCTGCTGTGAGTTTATCTAACCATTGATGTCGCTCTTTGGTATAGTCGCCCGATCCTGGCTCAAACTGCCGCAAAAACCGGATGGTGCCATCAAAGCCAAGAGCATCTATCAAAGCTTTATATCCCACACGGTTGATTTCAAGTGGTGTCATCATTATTTTCGTCTCCTTGGGGTTGGCTAACCTCAATAAACCAGTTGACAGGGTTCTTTACCTTAACTTTTATCAGATCTCTATAGCGGGTGGCTCGCTTCAACAAGCGATCGTCTGTTGTCAGAAAAATATCTACGTTGCTATGCTCTGTACTGGCGAGATGAGCGGCATCAAAAGACTTAAAGCCCAATTGGGTTAACTCGATCGTCCGTTGCTCGATCGCATCCGTTAGCATACATTTATCCAGAGCGATAGAAATTGCCGATCGAAGTTGTTCCAGCCGTTGAATATCTTTAGTTTGAGCGATTTCTAATTCAATTACCTCACTGCTAATTAGCTGCCACTCTCCGATTCTGCATTTTCGGTAAATCAGCAAAACTGCTTCTGCTTCCAAACGAATCCGCTCTTGTAGAGAATCGTCTAGCGGGCGATTGAGACAGCACATATCCATATATATTTTGTACGGGTTTGCCATAAAATTGCCTCGATCGGCTAGTGATGGAGTTTTGGGGTCTGTTCGCCAACACTCTAAAGGATCGCTCTTCCTCATCGCCATATGCCAGAATATTAAAACCCATCCCCTTGCAGGCTCAGTAGGAGTTTTAGTCGTGGAGTCGAAATACAACCCAGCAGAAATTGAGGAAAAGTGGCAGAAAACTTGGGCAGAACAAGGCTTAGATCGCACTTCTACAGATACCAGTAAGCCGAAATTCTATGCCTTGTCGATGTTCCCCTATCCCTCTGGCAATCTCCACATCGGACACAGCCGCAACTACGCTATTGCCGATGTCATTGCCCGCTTGAAGCGGATGCAAGGGTATCGAGTGCTTCAGCCGATGGGTTGGGATGCTTTCGGACTTCCAGCCGAGAATGCCGCGATCGAACGGGGAGTTCCCCCGGCAAAGTGGACGTATGAAAATATCGCCCACATGAAAAAGCAATTGGGAATGCTGGGGTTGTCGATCGATTGGAGTCGAGAGATTGCTACTTGCTCGCCAGATTACTATAAGTGGACGCAGTGGATTTTCTTGCAGTTCTTTCAAGCTGGATTAGCTTATCAAAAAGAAGCAGCGGTAAATTGGGACCCGATAGACCAAACGGTATTAGCCAACGAACAGGTAGATAACGAAGGTAAATCCTGGCGCAGCGGGGCGATCGTCGAACGCAAATTATTGCGGCAATGGTTCTTTAAAATTACGGCTTATGCCGAAGAATTGCTGAAGGATTTAGAACAGTTGACAGGCTGGCCCGATCGCGTCAAATTAATGCAAGCCAACTGGATCGGTAAATCGGTAGGAGCCTATTTAGAATTTCCGATCGTCGGTTCGGAAGAAAAAATCGGCGTGTTTACCACTCGTCCCGATACGGTTTATGGGGTGACTTACGTGGTGTTAGCCCCAGAACACCCTCTGACAAAAAAGGTAACTAAATCGAAGCAAAAAGCCGCTGTAGAAAAGTTTATCAAAGAAGTTTCCGCCCAAAGCGAGATCGAGCGCACGGCTGAAGATAAACCCAAACGAGGCATTCCCACGGGCGGCCAAGCTATCAACCCCTTTACTGGCCAGAAAATCCCGATTTGGATTGCTGACTACGTGCTGTACGAATACGGCACTGGGGCAGTAATGGGCGTTCCGGCACACGATGTCAGAGATTTCCAATTTGCCAACCAAAATCAATTGCCGATTCAGGTGGTAATTGTGCCCCCAGAAAATGTAGAGACGTTTCATGAAAAGCCCTTACAAGAGGCCTATACCGAACCAGGAACGATAGTTAATTCCGATCGATTCGATGGTATGGCTTCAGTTGAGGCTAAAGGTGCGATCGTCCAATATGCGGAAGAAAAGGGATGGGGTAAGGCGCGAATTCAGTATCGCTTGCGCGATTGGTTGATTTCCAGGCAGCGGTATTGGGGCGTACCGATTCCGATAATTCACTGTCCTAACTGCGGTGCAGTCCCAGTACCAGAAGCAGATTTACCCGTCAAGTTACCAGAAGATGTCGAATTTAGCGGGCGCGGGGCTTCCCCATTAGCAAAATTAGATCGTTGGGTAAACGTCGCTTGCCCCAGTTGCGGTACTGCTGCCAAACGGGAAACCGACACGATGGATACGTTTATCGATTCTTCGTGGTACTTCTTGCGCTATCCCGATGCTAATAACGATCGCCAAGCCTTCGATCCGGCTAAAACCAACGATTGGATGCCCGTCGATCAATACGTCGGCGGGATCGAACACGCAATTTTGCACTTATTGTATTCCCGCTTTTTTACCAAGGCACTGCGCGATCGCGGTTTGTTGAACTTCGACGAACCTTTCAAACGCCTGTTAACTCAAGGCATGGTGCAGGCCACCGCCTACAAAAATCCGGTGACAGGCAAATATTTTCCACCTGAAAGTGTCGATCGATCTAACCCTCTAGATCCGGATACCGGAGAAGCGCTGAAAGTTTTTTACGAAAAGATGTCGAAGTCGAAATATAACGGCATTCCTCCGGAAGAAGTCGTCGGTAAATACGGCGCAGATACGGGCAGGATGTTTGTTTTATTCCAAGCGCCGCCAGAAAAAGATTTGGAATGGGACGATGCTGGCGTGGAAGGGCAATTTCGGTTTTTAAACCGCGTCTGGCGCATGGCAGTAGAATTTGTCGAACAGCCATCAGCCCAGAAACCAGAAAAATCCAAAACCAGATCCCCCCTACCCCCCTTAAAAAGGGGGGATAGTCCGCTATCCAAAATCGAAAAGGATTTGCGGCGGGCGATTCACACGGCAATTAAAGAAATCACTGAAGATTTGGAGGGCGAATATCAATTCAACACGGCTGTGGCTGAGTTGATGAAATTGAGCAATGCGATGGGCGAGGCTAATTGTAAAGACTCTCCCGTTTATGCCGAAGGCATCTATACTTTGGTGCTGTTATTGGCTCCGTTTGCTCCCCACATTGCTGATGAATTGTGGCACCGTCTGGGTAATACCGAATCGGTTCACATTCAAGCTTGGCCGAAATTCGAGCCTGAAGCCTTAATTGCCGAGGAAATCACCTTAGTAATTCAAATTATGGGTAAAACCAAAGGCACGATTCAAGTACCGTCTCAAACTACTAAGGAAGAACAAGAAAAACTCGCTCGCGAGTCAGAATTGGCTCGACGTTTCATTGAAGGTAAGGAGATTAAAAAAGCGATCGTCGTTCCTGAAAAATTGGTCAATTTTGTCATCATTCCTTAGAGATTAATGATGTGGTTAAAGATGACTCTTGTTCGGTTGGAGTGAAATAAATCTCTAGCTGTTGATTCAAAGCACGAGCAATTTTTTGGACGATCGCTAGAGAGTGTCCTTCATAACTGCATCATTATCATTGTCCAAAAATTTTTGCTGGAATATGTGAATTCATAAAATAATCTAAATTTTTAGGTAAAGCAATGAAAAAGGTTACGCTAACGGAATTGAGTAATAATATCGAGCGTATACTAGATGAGGTACTAGAAACAGGCATCCCCATAGAAATTAACAAAAATGGCAAATTACTTAAGATCGCTCCTGTAGAACAAATAGACAAGCTCAAAAATTTGACTTTTAAACCAGATGTTATGCGAGGAAATCCCGATGATTTAGTTAATGTAACTTGGGAGCAGGAGATTAATATTGGTTTACCTTGATACCCATGTAGTAGTGTGGCTCTATTCTGGTTTAACAGATAAATTAAGTGACATTGCTAAAAGTTTACTTAATGCAAATGAAGTTTATATATCGACAATTGTTCGACTAGAATTACAGTATTTATATGAAATAAAGCGCATTACAGATAGACTCAATGCGATCGTTGCCGATCTGTCGGATCTGATTAATTTACAAGTATGTAATAAAAACTGTAATGAGATTGTTAGCATTACTTTAACGATTAATTGGACTGGCGATCCTTTCGATCGGATTATTACGGCAAATGCTCAGATAAACAACAACATATTACTGAGCAAAGACCAAAATATATTGAATAACTATATCTATGCAAGATGGTAGTATTTAAATTTAAATCGATCGTCTAATCATCATAAAAGAAAATGATGAAGCCGCGCTACTTAGTCCTATTAGTTTTGGTAGTGTTGCCAGGAATAGCAACTACTGGTATCTGTGTTTATTATCTCTTTCCCGAATGGGCAGCTTTAGATGCTAGCTATCAACGTCACGAACGAGTGGCTAAATCTCCTACTCGCGAGATCGAGGATTTAGCGATCGCCCAAGCAGCAGAAAACAGACATCGCATTAATTGCTTTGCCGAAGGAGTAGGAGCATTGTTAGGAATAGCAATTATGTCGATCGGCATTCATGGAATGTGTACTATACCAAAATCGGAAACCTCAAAGGTTAAATGAGGCTGCTAACAGAACCATATTTAATTCAAGAAGAGCGATCGCCAAAATCCGGCCGTCATATTTTGGCTCAATTTGATGATAATTCGATCGTTGTCTACCAAGCTTATCGTCTAGCGATCGGCAACTTTGCCGCTCAAAACGGTTATTTTGGTGGTGAATTTAGCCTCGATCGCATGAGTTGGATAAAACCTAATTTCCTGTGGATGATGTATCGATCGGAGTGGGGAACCAAAGTCGGGCAAGAAGTCATTTTGGCGGTGAAATTGCAACGTTCCGCCTTCGATGAAATTTTGGCAGCCGCAGTTCATTCTAAATTCGTCCCAGAGGTTTATCTCAGCGAAAAGGAATGGAAGCGATCGCTTCAGCGTTCCGACGTGCGGTTGCAATGGGACCCCGATCGCTACCCATCAGGGGCGAGATTGCCGCGAAAAGCGATTCAGTTGGGGTTGCGGGGCGAGATTCTATCTCGCTATGCCAGAGATTCGATCGTCGAGATCGAGGATATTTCTAAATTCGTGCAGCAGCAACACCTATATGCTAAAAGTGGTGACTGGAGAGATCTATTAACCCCATCCGAATCTGTATATCCCGTCGCCAATACCGACGTTGCCGAAAGATTAGGATTATCCCCTTGGTAATTGCCCTTTTGTATGCGAATCGCTCTGTTTACTGAAACCTTTCTCCCTAAGATCGATGGGATTGTTACTCGCCTCAAACATACAGTCAAACACTTACAACGCCAAGGCGATCGCGTCTTAGTCTTTTCCCCCGACGGCGGGCTAAAAGAGTACCAAGGAGCCAAAATTCACGGAGTTTCTGCCTTTCCCTTGCCTCTCTACCCAGAGTTAAAGCTGGCATTTCCCCGCCCCTCGATCGGCCGCGCTTTAGAGCAATTTCAGCCCGATCTGGTTCACGTCGTCAATCCAGCAGTGTTAGGAGTGGCAGGCATATATTACGCCAAGACGATGGAGATTCCTTTAGTGGCTTCGTACCATACCCATTTGCCTCGATACATCCACCACTACGGCTTGGGAATGCTAGAAGGCTTGTTGTGGGAACTGCTGAAAACCATGCACAATCAGGCTCAGATCAACCTGTGTACCTCTACGGCCATGGTTGAGGAACTACTGGCCCATGGGATCGAACGGGTAGATTTGTGGCAACGGGGAGTCGATACCGAAACCTTTCAGCCCCATTTAACCTGTCCAGAAATGCGATCGCACCTCAGTCAAGGATACCCAGAAGGCCCCTTATTTCTCTACGTCGGTCGTTTGGGGGCAGAAAAAGAAATCGAACGGATTAAACCTATCCTCGAAGCCATTCCCCAAGCGCGTTTGGCTTTAGTCGGAGACGGACCCCATCGCCAAGCTTTAGAAAAATACTTTGCTGGTACGCCTACCTATTTTGTCGGCTACCTGCGAGGACTGCAACTGGCAACCGCTTATGCTTCGGCTGATGCTTTTATCTTTCCCTCGCGTACCGAAACTTTGGGACTAGTTTTATTGGAAGCGATGGCGGCTGGCTGTCCGGTCATTGCTGCCCGTTCTGGAGGGATTCCCGATATCGTGCAAGATGGGGTCAACGGCTACCTGTTCGATCCAGCCGATGAGGAGGGTGCGATCGCAGCTACCCAACGCCTGTTGAGCGATCGATCGATGCGAGAAGCCTTCCGCCACCACGCCCGTCTCGAAGCCGAACGCTGGAGTTGGTCGGCAGCTACCCGGCAGTTACAAAGTTATTACCGCAGCGTGGTTCAACGTCAAAAATTTTGTAGTTCTAGCCCTACCAGTTGACGAGCGCCATCAACTCGATCGCTGGCAGTATTCTAGTTAGAGCAACCCTAGTGCTTTGAAGCTACGACGAGTCACTTCTAGCCGCTTGGGGGCATCTTTGGCATCGGTCATCACCATGTTAGTGGCAAAGAAATAGACATTATCGTTTTGTTCCAAATAGCCTACGATCCAACCTATATTAGGGTTAACGCTATCGATCCAACCCGTCTTACTGCGCCAAGTATATTCTGGGGTTTTTTCTATAATCATGATGTCTTTGACCAGATCGATCGCCCGTTGAGAAAAGGGCAAGTCGTTACGTTCCAATCTTTGCAAAAACTCGATTTGCTGCTTCGGCGTAATTTGCAAGGGCCCTTCTAACCAAAACCGATCGATCTTGTCAGGGGTACCGATCTGACGGTTGCCATAGCCCGATTGCTCGACGAAGTTCTGCATCCGCTCGTGTCCGTTTTTCCGCGCTAGAACTTGATAAAACCAAACGGTGGAGTCTTTGAAGGCTTGGCGCAAGTTGGTATCGCGGTTCCAAGCGGGTATTTGCCGGACGATCCCATCCCAAGTTAGCACCGCCACATCATCCCGAACCGTCCCGGTTTCTAAGGATATGAGTGCATTCAAGATTTTGAAGGTAGAACCGGGAAAGAAAGCAGTATTATTGCGGGCCGGATTGCGTTCGTAGAACTGCTGGTTATTTTTGTCGTAGATTGCGATCGAGCCGTTTATCCTTAATTCCTGGAATGCTTTCTCCAGATTGGGGGTTTTAGCAATCGCTATTTCCCCAGAAGCCGTTAAATCTGTTGGTGCGAATTGCGATCGAACTGTCAGACTGCAAGCGAACAACAGGATGATGCCAAAAGCGATCGACAAAGCTAGTCTGATTGATTTGGGCGAGAAGCGCATCTCTTCCTCACAAGAAATCAGGTCGAACCTAGATATTTAGTCAAATAAGGAGAAAATACTTCATAAATTAATGTAAATGGCTGTTTGTGATGCCAAAATAGATAATGACGGCCCCAAAAAGGGCCTTTTTGCCCGAAGGCTTCCTCTAATGCTGGGGATTTCCCGTAATAAATTCCCTGCACGTCCCGATATAACTCAGTCCGCAGGCGAGCCAGACTAGCCCAAATTGGCAAAGAGCGATTTTCTAAATATTCATCTACATGGCTAGCTTCCCACCAAGAGGTAGCATAAGCCAATCTCTGTCCTGAAGCAGTTCGCAGCCATACTTGGCGACGGATGCGCGGCCCTGGTACTGCCTGAAGCTGGGCTGGCGCTCCATCGGCATCCATCCCGATTGCCGACATATCGATGACATCGACTTCTGTAGGTTCCCCGGTCAAAAGTTGCAGGTGGCGAGTGGGAGAACCGTCACCCAAGAGTAATATCTGCCAAGCTGGTGCCAATTGAGAGTGAGGCAACCCTTTTTGAACGTCTTCTTCTGTACCCTGCCAGATGGGATCGAGAGCGTGCCAGGTATTTAGCAGGGTAGCGCTGTCAGCCGATCGAATAATTGCAGTCAATTTTATTTACAAAACTTAACTTATCTATCTCCTATCATAGACTATCTAAGCAGTAAAACCTACTAGAGGAGAGAGGAGAGAGCGAGGAGGGCGAGCAGAGAATTTATTAACTCCACACTCCACACTCCACACTTTTAAAAAGTGCGGATGGCGAGACTCGAACTCGCAAGGCTTGCGCCACACGCCCCTCAAACGTGCGCGTATACCAATTCCGCCACATCCGCAGATCTGAACTAAGAGGGAAATTTCAACCTTAAATCGGCGCTGTTAGCGGCTGAGTCAAAGGTTGCCCAACTATCTTAACATTAAAATGTTTTTCCCCAGATCCTGGCGAGGAAGGATCGTCAACGATCTCGACGATCGAGCTAGCGATCGCCAATATATATCAGCAGCCGCTACATCTTTGGCAACTCTAGCGTTTTAACCTCGATCGCGCTAGCTTTTGCACCACCAAGATTCCTGAAGCCCTGTATCGCGAACTCACAGACGATCGCATCACTACAACACCTCTAGACAGCAGACGAGCGAGAGCGATCGTAAACTTGCATAAATTCTCTAATATCTGAATACGTCTGGGGAATTTGGACCACACATCGGTATATTAAATAATTTTATTGATTCTAATACCGCATTTTTTATAGCCAAGTTTCTCCCACGACGCTCATCTATTAGTAGCAAGTCTGCTTCGATTTCCAGTGCTAAAACAATTGCTTCAGCTTTACCAAGATCGATGTTATCCTGTCTAGTTTGAACGTTTATAACACTTTGAGTATTAGCAACAGTTTGAGTTTGAATCCAAGGCAGAGTCTGGACTTAAACTGCACCAGGAACCAGTCTATCGACGGCTACCATTTCGTTGTAAACAGCTTCAGGAATAACGATTGTTACGTACAGTTGGCGCAGCAGATCTAACTGACCAATAGCAGCTAGATTGGTAATGGGTGAGGTATCGCTGACAACTATCAAATCAAACCCAGCGATTGTAGCATTTTAACATCTGACTGAAAATCTTCGACATCATAGTTAATACACAGTCCCCATTTCGCTAATTCGTGTTGGAATTCAATGACTGTTAGCCCAGTCCAAGCGCGAACTTTGCCACTGCTGATTTTTTCTTGCTTGTATAGCATGATGGCAATCTCTAGTCTGAGTTCGTCTTCAGTCATCTTGGTGGCTTGGAGGATATCATCAGGAATTATGACGCTCATTGCTCTCTACCGCAGAAAGTTGGGTGATTCTAATCTCATTTTACGCTGGCGGTTGAAACCGCAGCCTTGGCGATCGAAGCCCGCCTACGCGGACTGTAAGAAACTGGGGAGATCGCAATTAGATTGGCAGCAATCGATTGTTTGAATCTTCTGCCTTAACTATACGATCGAGTCACAATTCCTGAAGCTGTGTATCGCGAACTTGCAGATATCGAGCCGCCCGTTCCAGGAACCCTCGAAGTTCAAACGGCTTCTTGGCTAGAAGTAAGAGCAGTGGTTAACCGTGAGGTTGTCGAACGCCTTCAAAGTGAGGTGAGGTTAGATCCTGGTGAATCTGAAGCTATAGCTCTGGCCTTGGAACTCAATGCCGATTTGTTGTTGATTGATGAGCGTCGTGGCAGAGCAGAGGCCGATCGTCTAGGAGTAAAGATTACTGGTTTGCTGGGTCTTTTAGTTGAGGCCAAACAGAAAAATTTACTTGTTGCCGTCAAACCTTTGATGGATGCCCTGATTGCTACATCAGATTTTAGAGTATCTTCAGCTTTATACAATAGGATTTTAGATCTAGTTGATGAAGCGTAAGACATAGATGTTTTACCAGTTGAAGTTGCTAGACTCTTCACCTCGTTATTAGACCGATCGAATGAGTTAGAATTGCTTATTAAAATTAGGTAGGCTAGAAATGCAGCAAATTTCAAAATTGACAGCCCAGCAAGAAACTCTGCTGCTTGAATACAAGAAAAAGTGGCAACTAGCCGCACTCTCTACACAAGCGCTCGACAAGCAGAAAGCGACTCAGATTATTGAAGCCATTCATAAAAAATTATCTCAAGACGTAGATTTCGATATATATTTTTTTGATAGTCCTGTCGCTATTGCCGATCTAAGTTTTATTCACAGTCTCTATCCTACAGAAAATTGGTGTAATCCTAAAAAGCTCAATAATCTTATCAGACGAATAAAAAAACAATTTTTGAAGAAGTATATCGGCCAGTATTTTTTCCAACAAATCGTCATGCCATTGGTCGAAATAATCGGCAAACAGGTGGATATGAAATTATGGCACTATCTGGAAAAAGAATTGCACTTTTGGTCGCCTTTCAGTGGTCTTATAGATGTAAACTTGAAGGATAAAGAGAAGCTATCTGTAATCTGGAAATCTGCAAAACCTAATCAGCAAATAGAATTGGAACAATTGTGGCGTTTCCTAGCGAGAGGGCTAGTAACGGCAGATTCAAAATGTAGCGTTTGTTGCCTACTGGATTATTGTATTTCTGTACTGCACTGTACTCCTGAAGAACATCTTTGGCAGTTACTCAAAACATTTGTTGCTGACTGTGGTTGGACATTCTTCTTTCAAGATTTCTGCTTGGTTTGCGATCGCCCATGTACGATAATCCTTGACGAGGAATATAAACCACATTCAGAAAATGAAGCCGCCATCGAGTTTTCAGACGGCTTCAAAATCTTTGCCGAACATGGTAACTCCATACCGTTTCCTCAAAAAGCCGATGTTGAGTCTTAGGCGATCGCCTTCTCAGATCGCTCAGTTATCCTCTGTCTATAGTTTCGGAACTCAACCCTAAGCCGATCGCTAACTTTTGTAACCAAGCTTGTAAGTAACTACTTCTCATCTTCTAAACAAAAGTAAACAAATATTACCCGGTTCTTATCAAATTGTGTCAGATAAGCTCTCAAAGCCTCAGTGGGCAGGCATTTTCTGGTAGAAACAGTCATAGTGCATCCGTCAATTGTCCTGTGCTAATGACTGCCGATCGATACCTAACGACCACACCAGGAGCTAAACTGAATGTTCACACACGTCAAGTCCACCATTCGCCACATTGCCCCAGATAACCTCAACGGTAGATATTCGATCAAGGTGGTCTATGTCGTCCTAGAACCCCAATATCAAAGTGCGATCTCCCAGGCGGTAAAGTCCATCAACCTCAATCACCCCAATCTGGCGATCGAAATTAGCGGCTACCTGTTAGAAGAACTTCGGGACTCGGAAAATTACCAAAACTTCCAGGAAGATGTCTCGCGGGCCAATATATTCATCGCCTCGCTGATCTTTTTGGAAGATCTGGCCGATAAGATTGTCGCCGCTGTCGAACCCTACCGCGATCGCCTAGATGTCGCCGTGGTCTTCCCCTCGATGCCCCAGGTAATGCGCCTGAATAAGATGGGCAGCTTTTCCATGGCCCAACTGGGACAATCGAAAAGTGCGATCGCTCAATTCATGCGGAAGCGGAAAGAACAAGCTGGTTCTAGCTTTCAAGATGGAATGCTGAAACTGCTGCAAACTTTGCCGAACGTCCTCAAATACCTGCCGATAGATAAAGCCCAGGATGCCCGCAACTTCATGTTGAGTTTCCAGTATTGGCTGGGAGGTTCCCCCCAAAATCTGGAAAACTTTCTGCTGATGCTGGCCGATAAGTACGTCCTCAAAGGAGTAGAAAGACCGAATTTCGGTTCTCTGAAATACAAAGATCCTGTCACTTACCCAGACATGGGAATTTGGCATCCTCTAGCCACCACGATGTTTGAGGATGTTAAGGAGTACCTCAACTGGTACAACAGCCGCCAACATATTTCAGCCGATCTCAAAGATCCCCTTGCCCCTTGCATTGGCTTAGTGCTGCAACGCACCCACCTAGTTACGGGCGATGATGCCCACTACGTCGCTATAGTACAAGAACTAGAAGCCATGGGCGCGAGGGTAATTCCCGTGTTTGCTGGCGGGTTGGATTTCTCTAAACCCGTCGATGCTTACTTCTACGATCCGGTGAGTCAAACTACGATCGTCGATACCGTCGTTTCCTTGACTGGCTTTGCTTTAGTCGGAGGTCCCGCGCGGCAAGATCATCCGAAAGCGATCGAATCTCTCAAACGTTTGAATCGTCCCTACATGGTGGCATTACCTTTAGTGTTTCAAACCACCGAAGAATGGCAAGATAGCGATTTAGGCTTGCACCCGATTCAAGTTGCGTTGCAAATTGCGATTCCAGAATTGGATGGGGCGATCGAACCGATTATCATGTCGGGCAGGGATGGAACTACAGGAAAAGCGATCGCTTTGCAAGATCGGATCGAAGCGATTACCACTCGCGCCCTCAAGTGGGCAAATCTGCGTCGCAAACCCAAATTAGACAAGAAAGTTGCCATCACCATCTTCAGCTTCCCGCCTGATAAAGGTAACGTCGGTACGGCTGCATATCTGGACGTGTTTGGTTCGATCTACGAGGTGATGAAAGCACTCAAGCACAACGGCTACGACGTACCGGAATTACCGGAATCGCCAGAAAAGTTGATGCAAGAGGTAATTCACGACGCACAGGCACAATACAGCAGTCCCGAACTGAATATTGCTTACCGGATGTCGGTGGAACAGTACGAACGGCTGACACCCTACTACGAACGCTTGCAAGAAAATTGGGGACCGGCACCGGGACACCTCAACAGCGACGGTGAGAATTTACTGATTTACGGTAAGTCCTTCGGCAACATCTTTATCGGCGTGCAACCGACATTTGGTTACGAAGGCGATCCGATGCGGCTGTTATTCTCTCGTTCCGCGAGTCCCCATCACGGTTTTGCCGCTTACTACACCTACTTAGAACAAGTTTGGCAAGCCGACGCAGTATTGCACTTCGGCACTCACGGATCTTTGGAATTCATGCCAGGGAAGCAAATGGGGATGTCTGGGGAATGTTACCCTGACTCTTTGATCGGCAAAACTCCCAACATTTATTACTACGCCGCCAACAACCCTTCAGAAGCGACGATCGCCAAACGTCGCAGCTACGCCGAAACCATCAGCTATCTCACGCCACCCGCCGAAAATGCCGGATTGTACAAAGGATTGAAGGAATTAAGCGAGTTAATCGCCTCCTATCAAACCTTAAAAGAAACCGGACGCGGTATCCCGATCGTCAATACGATCGTCGATAAATGTCGGTTGGTGAATCTCGACAAAGATATCGATCTGCCATCAACCGATGCCAAAGATATGACAGCCGAACAGCGCGACGCTTTGGTAGGTTTGGTTTACAAGCAGTTGATGGAAATCGAATCGCGGCTGTTACCTTGCGGATTGCACGTCGTCGGCAAACCGCCAAGTGCCGAGGAAGCGATCGCTACCTTGGTTAATATTGCCAGCCTCGATCGCAATGAAGAGGAAATTCTCAGCCTACCGCGAATTATCGCCAACAGCATCGGCCGCAACATCGACGAGATCTACCAAAACAACGATCGCGGCGTATTAGCAGATGTCCAATTATTGCAAGACATTACCCTCGCCACCCGCGCCGCCGTTAGCGCCCTCGTCAAAGAACAAACCGACGCTGACGGTCGGGTTTCCCTAGTTTCCCGGCTGAATTTCTTCAATATGGGCAAAAAAGAGCCTTGGATCGAAGCCTTGCATCAATCCGGCTATGCCAAAGTCGATAACGAAGCCATCAAACCCCTATTTGAATATCTGGAATTCTGCCTGAAACAAGTTTGTGCCGATAACGAACTCGGTGCTTTACTCAAATCCCTCGAAGGCGAATACATCCTTCCCGGACCTGGCGGCGATCCGATTCGCAACCCCGACGTTCTCCCCACCGGGAAAAACATCCACGCCCTCGATCCGCAATCGATTCCTACGGTAGCGGCGGTCAAATCTGCCAAGATCGTAGTCGATCGCCTCCTAGAACGCCAGAAAGCCGAAATGGGCAAATATCCAGAGACGATCGCCAGCGTCCTTTGGGGAACCGACAACATCAAAACCTACGGCGAATCCCTAGCGCAAATCATGTGGATGGTGGGTGTCAAACCCGTCCCCGATGCGTTGGGACGAGTCAACAAGTTAGAACTGATTCCCCTGGAAGAGTTGGGACGACCTCGGATCGACGTAGTAATCAACTGTTCGGGAGTGTTCCGCGACTTGTTCCTCAATCAGATGAATTTGCTCGATCGGGCGGTGAAAATGGCAGCCGAAGCAGACGAACCTGTAGAAATGAACTTCGTTCGCAAACACGCCATGCAACAGGCACAAGAAATGGGAATTAACTTGCGGCAAGCTGCCACTCGCGTCTTTTCTAATGCTTCTGGTTCCTATTCTTCTAACGTCAACTTAGCAGTAGAAAACAGCACTTGGGAAAACGAATCTGAGTTGCAAGATATGTACCTGGCGCGGAAATCTTTTGCCTTCGATGGCGACAACCCAGGAGTGATGGCCCAGTCTCGGCAGATATTTGAATCGGCTTTAAAGACGGCGGAAGTTACCTTCCAAAATCTCGATTCTTCCGAAATTAGCGTCACCGATGTCAGCCACTATTTCGACTCCGATCCGACCAAAGTTGTTACTAGTTTGCGGGGAGACGGGAAGAAACCAGCCGCTTACATGGCAGATACCACCACAGCCAACGCCCAAGTCCGCACTCTATCAGAAACAGTGCGTTTAGATGCCCGTACCAAGTTATTAAATCCCAAGTGGTATGAAGGGATGCTAAATCACGGTTACGAAGGCGTGCGCGAACTATCCAAACGGTTAGTAAATACCATGGGATGGAGTGCCACGGCTGGGGCAGTCGATAACTGGATTTACGAGGATACTAATACTACGTTTATCCAAGATGAAGCGATGCGGCAACGGTTGATGAATCTCAATCCTCATTCTTTCCGCAAGGTGGTATCGACTCTCTTAGAAGTCCACGGACGCGGTTATTGGGAAACCAGCGAAAGCAACTTGCAATTGTTGCGCGAATTGTATCAGGAGGTAGAAGACCGGATTGAAGGTGTAGAATAGTTGGTTGACATTTTTGATGTAGAGACGTTGCGTTACAATGTCTCTACACACTTTAGATAATGCGCTCGATCTGTAGTACAACTTCGTATGATACGTACCCAAACTAGTTTATTTGGTGTAGAGCCAGGTTTATTTGGATTAGAAAGGGGACGCTCCAATAGAGATTTTTCAAAAGAGGAAAGTTGGGGTAAAAACAAATTTAATAATGCTTTTCCCGTATCTTTATCTTGCTATATGGCTAGCAAAGGATTAAAGCCAGTTTACCTAATCTTAGATACAAACGCTCAAATTAAACATGAGAAAATTGACGTTTCCTCTATTTTTGGGTTGAATCCACTTTCATCTGAACTTTTCTTTTCTTTTGAAACTGACTTTACGCCCTACAGAACAATTGTTACGGGTAAATTTCCAAGAACTGATTTAGTAACCCTTAACAAAAGTGCAAAAAATTCCTGCTTGCATAGCTTAGAGGTCAAGCTTACAGCATTACCTGACAATTCAACTTACAAGTTGCCAGAGACTCAATATGGTTGTGAAATTGTTGTTAGACCAACTACCATTGTTTATCTGGCTCTAGGAATTGCATACAAATTTAAGGATTCCCCGGAAGTATTGCTTAACTATCTAGATCCAAACTTTGTTCGTAGAGCATCAGCTTGGTGGGATGTAGAAAATGTTATAGGTTATATTCTAGATCTAACAAGTGATATAGATTTGATTTTAATGTCAGCATTAAGCTTACAAGAGCCATTTGTTTTACAACCCGTTTGGAAAACAAATGGAAGAACAGCGAAGTTGCATGAAAATTGTTTGGATGTTTTCGTATGGAGTGATTTCGCATTCACAAGGCTTTTCTTTAATGCAGCGAGGGATGCCCTAAGTAAGAAGCAAGAAATAGATCGATATGCAAGGTCTGTTATTTGGCTCTCAAGAATGCTTCTTGATTTTGCCCTAGAAGGTAGAATTCCTCATGCAGATATTATAAAAACACTTGCTTATAATGCTCAGACTGATAAAGCATTTGCACTAAACGGTGCTAACACGAATCAATATATGGCTTGTTCAGAACTAACAAGTCCCAGAATTAAAAAAGATGAGATTAGAAATATCGTTCTCGGTGGCGGGCAAAATTTTCTTAGTCCTGAAAGACGATTTGATGCTGCTATTTTAAGCAATCCAGAACTCTTTAGTTAGAGCAGTGAATTTTTCAAAATGGAAACTAAACTAAGAAATCTTAAGGTCGTAGATCTTTTTTCAGGTTGTGGTGGATTATCGCTGGGAATTCAAAATGCTGGGTTTGATGTAGTTGCAGGTTTTGACAATTGGAAATTAGCTATTGGTCTGTATCAACAAAACTTTAAACACCCAGCATTTTTGGTTGACTTAGGTAATCTTCAAGGAGAGTTTGACATAATCCAGAGATTTAACCCAGATATTATAGCTGGAGGTCCACCATGTCAAGATTTTTCCGTCGCTGGAAAACGAGATGAAAGTTTAGGGAGAGGAGATCTAACCATTTCTTTTACTGAAATTATTACTGCTATTAAGCCTCGTTTTTTTATTATGGAAAATGTAGATAGATTTGTCAAAAGTACCAAGTATCAAGAAGCAAGAAAACTATTTAAATCTGCTAATTATGGACTCAGCGAAAAAATAATTGATGCCAGTTTATGTGGTGTTCCGCAAAGTAGAAAAAGATTTTTTTGTATCGGTGAGCTTGAGGGGGAAGATAAAAAAATAGAGCCTTATTTAGAAAATAATCTAGCTAGTCACTCCATGACTGTTAGGCAATATTTTAATAGTATAGGTAAAGCTTTGAATATTGAGCATTACTACAGACATCCGAGGAGTTATAAAAGACGCGGTGTGTTTAGCATTGATGAGCCAAGTCCAACAGTTAGAGGAGTTAATAGACCTGTTCCAAAAACATATAAGCCCCATCCTGGAGATGCAGCTTTAATATCATCAAATGTACGTCCTTTGACTACCATTGAAAGAAGCTATATACAAACCTTTCCAGATAATTTTGTATTTCATGGTTCCAAAACCGATGTCGAACAATTAATCGGTAACGCTGTGCCTGTTAAGCTTGCTGAGTATGTGGCTTCCTGTCTTGCTCAATATATTGCAGAGTGTGAGGTTAAAGTCTTAAATAAAAATAGTAAGCTCGAACAAATGAGTAGAGATTGTGTTCAACTGTTGTTAATAAAAGTCTAAATCTAGCCCAATCCGGCTCTACCGAATTTAGGATGGGGAAAATTGGGTTTGAAGTGAGGCGATCGCTTGGAGTTTGAGGTGAGGCGATCGGATTGGGTTTGAGGTCAGGCGATCGGGTTTATCTTTCAATTAGGCGATCGCCTTAAATTTAACATTGGGCAATTCTTGTAACAGTTTCTCTTCAATCCAAGCGTTTAGACTTTTCCCTTCCTGTTTAGCTGCCAGATAAATCTGCTTGTGCAATTCCGGCTTAATTCTGAGAACAAAACGACCGGAAAATGGCTTATCCGGCTCTTCTCCTCGATCGGCACAAAAAGCCAGATAATCATCCACTGACTTGGCAAAAGCCCTTCTTAACTGCGAAACACTCTCGCCTTGAAAAGTAATGACATCTCGAATCCCTATAACTTCACCATGGAATATACCTGCTTCATCATCAAATGAAACTTTGGCTTCATAAGTCTTGTACTTCATCATCCTCTAGATCCCCTTCCTTATCCTCGTCCTCGACTGCTTCCATCACCCCTGCTTCAATTAAAAAGCGTCTCAGAGAAACTACAGATCCCTTGTCTGTTTCCTTTTCAGGGTGCGGCCTATGAAATACTGCTTTGACACCTTGTAAGGCAATTCGTACTCTTGAACCTCTGCCCTCAGAAATTTCCGCTCCCATCGCTTTCAGCATTGATTCAACATCAGTCCAGACGATATCTGCTCTGACTGGTTTTTCAAAGATCTTATAGAGGGTTTTTTGATGTTTTTTAGTTAGCTGCATTCATAGTATCATAATTTGACACTATCTCGACAGTCAAGAAAAGTCCAACGAGCTTGAAGTAGGGCGATACGTGCTACGCACAGGCTGCGCCAACGTATCTCAACGGTGAGATGATAAAACCAGTAGGCGATCGCTATTTAGAAACTGAAATATTTGAGTGGTGTATTTGGCATTGACAGTTTTCTTTTAGATGTCAAGCTCGGATAATAACTCGAAATCGTGAGCCAACAAAACAAAATTCTAGCTAAAATCTTATTGGGAGCATCGGATGCCAACATTCCATTTTCCCAGCTATGTCAATTGTTACGCAGCTTGGGGTTTGACGAGCGCATTCGCGGCAGTCACCATATTTTCACCAAGGAAGGCGTAGAAGAAATACTAAATCTTCAACCTAAAGGTTCGCAAGCAAAAGCTTATCAAGTCAAGCAAGTACGTACAGTAATTATTAAGTACAATTTAGGAGATCGAAATGACACTTCGCTATGAAATTCTCATCTATTGGAGCGAAGAAGATAACGCATTTATTGCAGAAGTACCAGAATTACCAGGTTGTATGGCTGACGGTCAAACTTATCGAGAAGCAGTGCAAAATGTCGAAATTATTATGCAAGAGTGGGTAGAAACAGCTAAAGAGTTAGGGCGTTTAATCCCCGAACCAAAACCCCACTTGATTTCTGCGTGAGTGCGATCGGTTGGAGTTTGCGGTGAGGTGATTCGGTTGGGCTTGAAGTGAGGCGATACGTGCTACGCACAGGCTGCGCCAACGCATTTCAATGGTGAGATGATAAAACAAGTAGGTGATCGGGTTGAGATAGAATGCAAGTAACAGGATTATAAAATTGACCTATGTCTCTCCAAGAACTCAAAGAGCAGGCATTCAAACTATCAGTAAGAGATCGCCTCTCATTGATAAGTGCCATTATTGAGTCTTTGCAAGAAATGCCCAGTTCTTCACCCGAACGCTCTAGGGCGATTGGACGAATGAGAGGTTTACTCAAAACAGATCGATCGGCACCGACAGATGAAGAAGTAGTTACCCTGTTAGAAGAGCGGCAGGTGGAGAAGTATCTTGGATGAGAGTTTTAATCGATACTAATATCATCCTAGATTTTCTCTTGCAGCGAGAGCCATTTTTCCAAAACGCAGACTTGCTATTTCAATCGATCGATTCCGGTTCCGTTGTGGGATACGTCACAGCAACAACTCTGACAGATATTTTTTACATTGCCCGCAGGCATAATGGTAGCATCGAACAAGCGCGGCAAGCCATTTCAGAAACCCTAACTGTAATGGCTATTTGCCCAGTTAATCGAGCAATTTTGGAATCAGCATTTGCCTCTGGGTTGATAGATTTTGAAGATGCCGTTCAGATAGCTTGTGCTATTGCTCAAGGATTTGATGCGATCGCCACTCGCGATGCCGATTTTTCCAGTACACTAATTCCTGTTTTAACGGTCGAAGAGGTTCTACAACAGATATTGTAGGTTATTTTTCCTCAATTCAACTCACCTAATTATTCGACTCACGATTCGATTTGGGCTTGAAATTGGGCGATCGCATGAAGTTGTAAATAGGGCAATGGCGTTTATCTTCTAATTAGGCGATTGGGTTTAATCTTCAGTACGATCGCTACAATTAATATTTACAGTTCGACTGGCTGTTGCTCCTACACTGATATTTGTGGCAGCATGAGAGTATCAATTCACGCTTCAGCCAAATGAACCAGCATCCTGCTATTACCGAGAAATCCCTCAAACAGTTCAAGATCGTTATTGAGAAGCATTCGGATGGCTACGTTGCTTACCCCATTGGGGTTGTAGGTGCGATCGTGGGACAGGGAGATACCTACGAAGAGGCTTTATCAGATGTGAAGTCTGCCATTGCCTGCTATGTTGAGGTGTTTGGGAAGGAGATGCTGGAAGATACTCCTGCGATCGAGGTGTTCGTTGCTGAGGCAGGGGTTGCCGTTTGATGCCCAAATTTCCGGTTGATGCCTCCAAGAAGCAAGTTATCAAAGCATTTGAGTTATTAGGCTTTGAAATCGTGCGCGCACGAGAACATATCGTTATGAAACGCGAGAATGCCGCAGGCTATAAGCCCCTACGACTTTTGTTAATACTCAATCCCCGGTTGGGCTTTAATACCTTGTTCTCGCAGGGGATGCTTGATTAAGGTCATTTCTGTCACCAAATCTGCTCTAGCGATTAACTCTGCTGGTGCCCCCCTACCTGTCAAAATTAGATGAGATTGAGGTGGTTTTTGCTCTAATCCAGCGAGCGCTTCCTCAACTCTCAAATATCCCAGCTTGAGGGCGACGTTAATTTCATCTAACAGCACTAGCTTATAGTCCGGGTTACGAATAAATTCTAGCCCCTTGCTCCATGCTGCTCGAGCTTTTTCGATATCCCGTTCTCGATCTTGGGTTTCCCAAGTGAAACCTTCTCCCATGGCATGAAATTCTAACTGACCGGAAAAGCGACCGAAGATCGCTTTTTCTGCTGGCTCCCAAGCACCTTTGATAAATTGAACGATCGCCACTTGGTAGCCATGACCGAGCGATCGCAGTACCATCCCTAATGCAGCCGTAGTTTTTCCTTTACCGTTACCAGTGTGAACGATAATTAAGCCTTTATCTGAAGACGCTTGCGATAATCGCTCTTCTTGAACTTCTTTGCGCCGCTGCATTTTTTTGCGGTATTGTTCTGCTCCGAGCGATGATGCTTCCGCACCCGAAATGTCTGGTGTTTCGTTAGCTGATAAATCTGAATCTGTTTTCATCTTTGATTTAGGCACTGCATTCAGTAGGGTCTCATTTAGCGATCGCGCCAGGACTTTATAAGGATTATACCGATCGAACCAGGATCGGAGCCGATCGTCTCAAATCTAAAATCTCATAGGGGAGCGATCGAGCGATCGCCCCAAATCAATTACAGTTGAAGAAGATAAAAAATTCGATAGCGATGGCAGGGGGAACCACGTCAATGCACCTGAGCGAAATCACCCATCCCAACCAGTTGCACGGTTTGTCAATTCGTCAGCTAGAACAAATTGCCAGACAAATTCGGGAAAAGCATCTGCAAACTGTAGCCGCCAGCGGCGGTCATTTGGGACCGGGGTTGGGTGTAGTAGAACTAACTCTAGGGCTGTATCAGACCCTAGATCTAGACCGCGATAAAGTCATTTGGGATGTCGGCCACCAAGCCTATCCCCACAAACTGATTACTGGCAGATACGATCGCTTCTCGACTCTGCGACAAAAAGACGGGGTCGCCGGGTATCTGAAGCGGTGCGAAAGTAAATTCGACCATTTTGGAGCCGGACACGCCTCTACTAGCATTTCTGCGGCTTTAGGCATGGCACTGGCCCGAGATCTCAAGGGCGAAAACTTCAAATCTGTAGCCGTAATTGGCGATGGGGCCCTAACTGGAGGGATGGCATTAGAGGCCATCAACCATGCCGGACATTTACCCAAAACCAAACTGTTAGTAGTCCTCAACGACAACGAAATGTCGATTTCTCCGAACGTGGGGGCTATTTCTCGCTACTTGAACAAAATGCGCTTGAGTCCTCCAGTTCAGTTTCTCTCGGATAACTTTGGCGAACAGGTGAAGAATTTGCCTTTCTTAGGCGAATCTCTTTCCCCGGAACTGAAGCGCGTTAAAGAAGGGATGAAGCGCCTCGCAGTTCCTAAAGTTGGGGCTGTATTTGAAGAATTGGGCTTTACTTACATCGGCCCCGTAGACGGCCACAATTTAGAAGAATTGATTTCTACCTTCCAAGAGGCACACAAACACCCAGGCCCGGTGTTAGTACACGTCGCCACTCTCAAGGGCAAAGGCTATGAAATCGCCGAACAAGATCGAGTAGGCTATCACGCTCAAAACCCCTTCGACTTAGCTACTGGAAAAGCCAAACCAGCCAGTTCGCCCAAGCCTCCTAGCTACTCCAAAGTCTTTGCTGAAACCCTCATCAAACTAGCTGAGAACAATCCCCAGGCGATCGCGATTACCGCCGCCATGGCCACGGGCACTGGATTGGACAAATTTCAAGCCAAATTACCGAAACAATACATCGACGTGGGCATTGCCGAACAACACGCCGTTACTCTAGCAGCAGGGTTAGCCTGCGAAGGAATGCGCCCAGTAGCTGCAATTTACTCTACCTTTTTGCAACGAGCTTACGACCAAATAGTTCACGATGTTTGCATTCAAAACCTTCCCGTCTTCTTCTGCATGGATCGGGCAGGAGTCGTCGGTAGCGACGGTCCCACTCACCAGGGAATGTACGACATTGCCTATTTACGCTGCTTGCCCAACATGGTGTTGATGGCCCCCAAAGACGAAGCCGAATTGCAACGGATGGTAGCTACGGGTGTAGCATATACCGACGGACCGATCGCTCTGCGCTATCCTCGCGGTAACGGTTACGGCGTGCCGTTGATGGAAGAAGGTTGGGAACCGCTGCCTATAGGCAAAGGTGAAATTTTGCGCCAAGGCGACGACGTGCTGATACTAGCTTACGGTTCGATGGTCTACCCAGCGATGCAAGCGGCGGAACTGCTGGGCGAACACGGGATTGAAGCGACTGTCATCAACGCCCGATTTGCCAAACCTTTGGATACAGAGCTAATTTTGCCCCTAGCACAACGGATCGGTCGAGTTGTCACCCTAGAAGAAGGCTGCGTCATGGGCGGTTTTGGTTCTGGCGTGGCAGAAGCCCTACTAGATGCTGATGTGGTGGTGCCAGTCAAGCGCATCGGCGTACCCGACATCTTAGTCGATCATGCCAAACCAGAAGAGTCTCTAGCTGACTTAGGTTTGACTAGCCCTCAAATTGCCGAACGGATACGCACTGCTTTCTTTAGCAAACAGCCTTCATTAGTTGGTTAGTTATATCAATTCGCAGTTCGCAATTAAACCCATGTCAGTTGGCGCGGACTGCCGCAGGCATAGGCACTAGCCCTGAGATCGGGAATAAAATTTTTTGTCTATGGCTAAATCTAGGAGCTCTGAACCGCAATTAACAATTGCGAATTGCGAATTGTCAATTATTATTGCCCATCTAACTGTGTCAGCATCTCCTGAGTTTGAGTGCAAAGTTCTTCGTGACAGTAACCGTTGCTGGCAATTAGGCAACCCCACTGATTGACATCTCCTTGGTTATATTTCAAGGGGCTACCATTAGCATGGGTAAACCGCCCACCAGCTTCCGTCAAGAGTAATTCTGGGGCTGCCATGTCCCAGTCTTTGGGAGCAGATTTGCCCGAAAGGGAAATGTAGACATCAGCTTTTTGTTCCAAAATCGTGGCAATCTTACAACCGACGCTGCCGACATAATGTTGCTTTTTTAAAGGTAAATTTTGCAGTAGCCGATTGAATCTTTCATCTCGGTGGGTGCGGCTGGCCACTAAGGTTAAATCTGCCGCCGAGTTGCGAGTGGATACCTTCAAAGGTGCGATCGCCCCGTCGCGGGTTTCGACAAACGTACCCCCACCTTCGATCGCGTAATACAATTTCTCGGCTTCGGGCCAGGCTACTACCGATAGCTTCGGCCTGCCCTGGTAGGTTAAAGCAAGGTGGATAGCGTATTCGCCCGTTTTGTCGATAAAATCTCGCGTCCCATCTAGAGGATCGATAATCCAAACCCAAGAATTTTCGATCGCGCTTGAGGTTCCAGGCTCGTAGGTTTCTTCGCTGAGATAGCCAAAGTCTTGAGAACCTAAAGCAATTCGGAGTTTTTCCAGGATGTAATGATTTACAGCTAGATCGGCAGCAGTGACTGGTTCCCCTGACTTTTCTTGCACCCCCAACTGGCCGCTAGGATTCTCGCCCCGATAGTAAGTCCGCAGGATATCTGCTGCTTCCCAAGCGATCGGACGGGCGATCGCGAGGATCTCTTCTAACTTTTTGTACTCATCTGCGGCCAAAGGTTTTGAGTCGAGCATGGTTTTGAGGTTCACTGATACTAGCAATAATTCTTAACACTAACATCTACTTTGTCAAATAGGCGATCGAGACACGCCAGAGACATAACCACGGTCAGCTAAGACGAGAGCCACACAGACCTTTGAGGAGCTAAGGCATCCAGAAGGGCAAAGCGTTGATAACTCACCAGACCAGGAAAGGCCCCTTGCCACTCATCGCTCACTTGTTGCAGATAAATGGAGTCATTTATAAGGCTGGCCGCAATAAGGACAAAACCTAAAATTCAGCGACATAATCGGCTCGTTACATTGCCGACAGCGATCGCGCAACTGATGCCCGCATATAAAACAATACTTCGATCGCCATTCCAACCAAATCGGTTCGGCTTGCGTTCCAGGCTTCCAGCAGCGGGGACAGATTTTTAATGCCTGTATTTGCCTCACGCTCATACCCCGGCAAACCGCATCGAGATAATGTTCTGGAATTCCTAGCACCCTGGAAAGCCCGGTTTTAGTCTTTGCATTCAGTCGAGTCGTCTTCCCCGACTCGATTTTGCCCAAGCTTTGAATGTGAATTCCTGCCCTAGCTGCCATATCTGCCTGACTCAGTTTGAGGCTGGTTCTGACTCGCCGCAGGTATTGAGCTAGGGTTTCTTCGTCTCCAGGCAGGTTATCGATAATATTAGTAGTCATAAAAGTATAGATATTAATCGCTAAAAGTATACATCTAGTTTTGAAAAATGATAAACTAACTTCTCGAAATTTGCTTAAAGCTAAAGTGAGTATCACAGTAGCAAGTGTAACTACAAAATTTCTAGAGCGATCGCACCTGAGTCAGAATACTATTCGGTCTTACGAATCGACATTGCTGCCTCTGTTGGAACAATACGGACGCTTGCCGATCGAGCGACTAACTCGCCAACAACTAGAAGCATATCTCGATCGCCTTTCCCACCTAGCTCGCAGCACTCACAACCGCCACCGAGCTATCCTGCAATCGCTGTTAAACTTTGCTGTCGAAGAGGGTTATCTCAGTGCCAACCCCATCGCTCGACTCAAACGACGACAAACCGATCCTAAGAGTGCAGAACCCACCCGCTACCTCAGCCCAGAACAGCTTGGCATCTTATACCAACTCTTAAAAGATAATTCCTATCAGCGGGAAATTGCCCGACTGCGAACCTTGGTTATCTTGCTACACCGCAGCGGGGCGACAATTTCTGAAGTCTTAGCTTTAGATTGCGATCGACTGGATTTAACCGATCGTCAATTTCAAGTTACTGGCAGAGGGAACGAGCAGCGGTGGTGTTTTTATAGCGAAGATGCAGCCGAGATTCTAGAAATCTATCTCAAACATTATCGTCACCAAGGACATCCAGCTTTATTCACCGCCCAACAGCCTTTTACTAAAGAAGTTACCCGCTTAAGTTACCGAACTGCTTATCGAGATTGGAGCCACGTAATCGAGAAAAGCGATCGATTACAAGGATTTCGGCTCCACGACTTGCGACATACCTTCGCGATCGAACGAGTTGGACTGATGGGGATAGAGGAATTGAGCGCCTTGATGGGACATGAAACTATTCAGACAACATTACGCTATCAAAAAGGTATACACTTTTGCTTAAAATAAGTTGCTAAAAAAGCACTAAATAATATATTAAATGTATAATAGTTTATTTGAGATACTTGCTTAAGTAAGTATAACAAAAACTTAAAGATTATCTTAAGTTTTACAATTAATGCAGAGTATTTATAATATCTTGTATCAAATAAATAGATAAAATCGCTTAATGCAGTTTTCGATCGAAGAAAATCCACAGCAGATCTCAAATGTGGTGTAGAAAGATTAGCCAAACCGAGACGGAGAAGCCTATTCGCCATCAAAAATGGTATGACTTGGGCTTTCGGACTTACACGACAACCGATCCCGTTTCTCTGCCAACGCGCACTTAATCGATCGCACCCGATCTCGAATCAGGTCGATTATTTGTAATTAAATCTCTCCGCTCTACCCTCTGCTTTCCCGTGCCAATCTTAACTATGGGTATTCAAGCGGAGATGATATGATGGCACTCTAAAGCGTTTTTTGTACTCGATCGAGGTACGCCCGTTGCTTAACCTCCACCACCCTAGATCTGCAAGTGTTGATAATAAACCTTGATATTCGGTTAACTTTAACTGCAACGAGCAGGAATACTCATTAAAATCGAGGATGGGATAGTTAGAGGTTAGCTGTTAGCCAACTTGACTAGCTACTACCCAGATGAGTTCGCCAATAAATTTATGTCTAATGTCACTACATCTCCCTATACTGACGAGCAGATAGCCGTTTGGCTGCGTGGCTTGCTAACCGTTGCTTGGGCAGACGGCAACTTCGACGAAGAAGAACAGAAATTAATTGCCTCCATCACTCAAGATCGCATCGCCCCCAAAATCGATTTAGGTCCGATAGAGCCAATTGCGCCCGACGAATTGGCAGCAGCTTGGAGCGAAAATCCTCACGGGGCAGAAAATTTCTTGCGGACAGCGGTAATGGTAGCCCTGGCAGATGGTATCTATACCCCGTCGGAAGACCAATTATTACACCAGTTCTACGAAGCGTTGGGACGAGAACCAATCCCTCTCAAGGCGCTACGTCATACCCTTTACGAGCCTTCAGCAACAACATCCAAGTTAGATGGAGCAGCAGTTGTAGCTAAAGCGCCCAAAGATGTACTCAAACCAGTGCGAGTCTGGCTGGATGGATTAGAAATGGACGATCCGCGAGTAGCCAGATTCTTGTGCAAAATGATTCCGCCTCAGTGTCCGTTCGAGCGGGATGTCAAATTATTCGGCCAAAAAATCGTCCATATTCCCCCCTTGTGCAAGCTCAATCCCCTTTACGAACAGTTAGTCGGTTTGCGATTCCGCGCTCTATCTTATCTGGCAGACGATCGCGGCGAAGATGTGTCTAAATATTGTTAGCGGTCAGTGGTTAGTTGTCAGTAGTTAAGAGTTAGCGATCGAACGGTTAGCCACTGACAATTGACAAAGCGGATGCAAGTCGCGGCGAGGTTTCCTCGCCGTGCAGCTTGCACCAAGCAAGCGATTAATGAAATCAGACACTTTAGATGTATAACAGCTTATGCAATTTATCGATCGCGCCGAAATCGAAGTCGAGGGCGGAAAAGGGGGAGACGGCATAGTCGCCTTCCGCCGGGAAAAATACGTTCCTGCTGGCGGTCCCGCTGGCGGTAATGGCGGACGCGGTGGTTCCGTGTGCTTGGAAGTCGCAGACCACCTGCAAACCCTGCTGGATTTCAAATACGAGCGCCGCTTTCAGGGTGAGAACGGGGAACGCGGCGGGCCGAACAATCGGACTGGGGCTAGTGGAAGCGATCGCATAATTCAAGTTCCAGTCGGTACGGTAGTTTACGATGCTGATACCGGGGAATTGCTGGGCGATTTAGTCACACCCGGACAAACTCTTTGCGTCGCCCAAGGCGGCAAAGGCGGTTTGGGAAACAAGCATTTCTTGAGCAACAGCAACCGCGCCCCAGAATATGCCTTACCGGGACTACCGGGAGAAAAGAGGTTACTGCGATTAGAACTGAAGTTACTCGCAGAAGTCGGCATCATCGGCTTGCCCAATGCTGGGAAATCGACTTTAATCGCCGCCCTTTCCGCCGCCCGTCCCAAAATTGCCGATTACCCCTTTACTACCCTAATTCCCAATCTCGGTGTCGTCCGCAAACCTACAGGTGACGGGACGGTATTCGCCGACATTCCAGGACTGATTGCAGGTGCTTCCCAAGGCGCTGGCTTAGGTCACGATTTCTTGCGCCACATCGAACGCACCCGTTTACTAGTACATTTAGTTGACATCACTGACGAAGATCCGGTTGCCGCCTATCAGACCATTCAGCAGGAATTGCTCGCCTACGGACGCGATTTACCAGAACGTCCCCAAATCCTGGCACTGAATAAAGTCGATGCTGTCGATAAAGAAACTCAAGAATTAGTAGTTAGCAAACTCGCCCAACTTACTTCAGTCCCTATTTTCCTCATCTCTGCTGTAGCGCGTACCGGACTCGAAGCTTTACTAGCACAAATCTGGCAAACGCTCGATCGATTGTCAGTAGATTACTCTTAAGACTTGTGTTTTGGCAGAACTCGATGGTTAAAAAAATTACATTAATTATGGCGATCCTGGCTGCATCTATTAACATTGCTTAGTATTTTGAGTGCTGCTTGCTTTTATCAGATGGATTCCGGTTAACTAAAATGAAGATGGGTAATGTGCCAACAATCGTTGTTATGTAAGCAAGGTAACTAGGCGGTCTATTTAAGCTGCTAAAGCTGTTTAAAACATATACGGCAGCACCCATAGTTATACAGGATATCCACAATAAAACTATCCAAAATATGCCACTACGCCCTTTCCGTCTTGCATGAATAAAAACTAGAATGCTACAAGCGATTAATATAACGATCGGCATAGCTTTGTCGCTCCTCCAAAGTTGGGTTTAATGCCTTAAATCGGCAACAGCAAGCAACCTCGAAGAGTACCAACGTCTCGCCTTGCGATCGTTGCCATCATAACCTATAGAGCGGTAGAGCAGCAACACATCTTGGGTAGGGGCGCAAAGCATTGCGCCCCTACGGGAAAATTATGTGTAGCAGGTATTTGGCAAAATGGTATGAGGAATAACCATGCTGAACGATATTGAAACCCAAATTAAGTATGAGTCAAGCCGAGCAGCGCAGTTAAGTCAAGAGGCACGAACGGCTTTTGAGTCGAAGGATTGGAAGCGAGGCAAGGAATTAATGAAAGCAGCAGTAGTAGCATCTAAAAACTGTCAAAAGCTAATTCAAGAATTCGATCTATCCTCAGAAACGGTAGGGAAATCTTGAGCTAATCCCGATCTTACCTACGCTGTTACAGGTGCTTTAATCGGCAAACCGCGAGAACTTCTAATTGCCATATCTTCATCTTTAAAGGCTTCATAAAGAGCTATCAGTTCGCCGAATCCGTGTTCGTCAGAAATCGACTGTGTAGGCTCGTGTTGTTCCTCTTTGAGGAGAGCATATAGCTTTACTCCTCGATCGGTTTCTAAATAGCGCAATTGAGGATCGTATCCCATTTGTTCCAACAAAGTCAGCACTTGAATTACTGACTTAGATTTGATTTCCTCTAAATCCACGTAGAGCAACCACTGACCGGGATTCGGTTTCAACTGAAGTTGGTACTTACTCATGATTCATTTCGCTTCTAAGTTTACATTTGTATAGCTTGTCCTTAATCTACTTTGCTCCGGTTGAAGTAACTAGAGAGCCGCCACTGAGAGTATATTTTTCTGCAAGCTGCTGACATTTTCGTTCTGCTTCTGTCTGAGAAGAGGCAAAAATGTTATCCTCCCATTCTTCAGTTTTAGCGTCTGGGTCATCAAGCATGGTATTAAATTATTAAGCAGAACCAGATTAACATGAACTTTTGATTCGATCGGATCGACCCAGTACGAGCGATCGCGTTCTCAACTTCTCTAACCAATGCGTAAATTTTCTTTACTTACCTTGTGTCTAATTTGCTTCCTGAGTTTTAACTCTTTGTCGCTTCCCGCTGCTGCTGCACCCCTACCAGAAAATTCTGGGGCCGTTAATGTGAGAGACTTGGGAGCTAAAGGAGATGGCGTTACTGACGACACCAAGGCTATCCAACAAGCTTTGCAAGGCGCAAATAAGCTAGTCTATATTCCCCATGGGACTTATTTGGTTTGCGGGACCTTAGAGTGGGGCAAGCCACACAAACGCATAGTATTAGAAGGACAAAGCCGCGATCGCACCATCATTCGCCTGCAAGATAAATGTCGCGGCTTCGACAACCGCCAACAACCCAAACCCGTAATTACCACCTTTGAAGGTAAAAGTACGGGAGAGGCTTTTCGCAATTCGATTTACGACCTGACGGTAGATGTAGGAACGGGCAATCCCGGAGCGATCGCAATTCGATTTCTCAACAACAATCAAGGCGGTATTCGCAACGTCAATCTGATTTCTAGCGATCCCAAACGTCGAGGAGCAATAGGACTGGCACTCACCAAAGCTTGGCCGGGTCCGGGTTTAATTAAAAACGTCAAAATCGTCGGTTTCGATTATGGGGTAAAAGTTCAACATCCAGAATATAGTATGGTGTTTGAAAATTTGACCCTACAAAATCAAAAAACTGCTGGGATTGAAAATCGAGGAAATATCTTAAGTATCCGCAGATTAGTTAGCGAAAATTCCGTGCCTGTAATTCAAAATTTAGGAGACGATCGCGGTTTGGTGGTAGTCGTCAACGGTAACTTTAGCGGCGGTTCTGCCAAAACTGTGGCGATCGATAATCGTCGCGGCGTACTCTATACTCGCAATATTGAAGCTTCAGGATATCGATCGGCCATTAAAAACGGTAATAAAGTTATTGCCGAGAACACTGTAAGAGAATTTATTTCTCAAGATACACCCAGCCTGTTTTCAACAGATAAAACCTCATTGCAACTGCCGATCCAAGAAGTGCCAAGCGTGCCCGAAGACGACTTCAGTAATTGGGCCAGCATTACCGATTATGGAGCGATAACAGGATTTAAGAAAGACTCGACTAAGGCCATTCAAAAAGCGATAGATTCTGGTAAAACAACTATCTACTTCCCTAAAGGACAGTATCTAGTTACTGATACAATTCGGATTCGCGGTAACGTCAGGCGAATTATCGGCATGGAATCGGCTATTCTGGCTAAAGGTAATGCTTTTAATAATTCAGAAAAGCCCGTTTTTCGATTGGAAGATGGCGAACAGAGCGTTGTAGTTTTAGAACGGTTGTGGGCGCAATATGGTTTCAATGCTAAATATTGGGTAGAACAAGCAAGTTCTCGAACTTTAGTTCTCCGAAATGTGATGATAGGTCCCTATCGCAACACCGTAGCCGGACGTTTGTTTATTGAAGATGCTGCTGGGAGATCGTGGGAATTTAACCAACAGGAAGTGTGGGCGAGACAATTGAATTCCGAAAATAATGGCAGAAAAATCTTAAATAATGGCGGTAAGTTATGGATTTTGGGATTTAAAACTGAAAAACCTGGCACGGCGATCGAAACTATTAACGGGGGCAAAACCGAATTGCTAGGTGGATTGCTATATCCGGCTTCGTCTCAAATTCCCACCGACCAACCAGCGTTTTTAAGTCAAGAATCTCAAATTTCGGTAGTAATCGCCGAATCTCAACATGGTAGAGGCGGCCGCTATCAAACGCTAATTCGAGAAACTAGAAATGGAGAAACTAGAAATTTGGAAAATAATTCAGTTCCTCGGCGGGGTGGTGGCAGCGTAATTCCTTTATATCCCGGTTCTAAACAATTAGCTCCTACTAACACTAAAGTAAAGGGAGAAGAGAAAAATTGTAGCTTATTTGGAATTAAGTTTGGGACAGCCAAGATGGCTATCCTCCAAAAATGAAAACTTACCTAATTAAAGATCGATGTCAAGCTACTGGTCGCAAGATTGCTATATCAAAGCCTATAAATTCGCCGCCCAAGCCCACCAAGGGCAGAAATATCCCGGTACGGATTTGCCTTATATCATGCACTTAAGTTTTGTTTGCATGGAAGTTATAGCAGCTTTGAATGTAGAAAGCAATCGCGATGGCAATTTAGCCATTCAGTGCGCTCTGTTGCACGATGCGATCGAAGATACTGATATAACTTTCGATCGCCTCGAAGCTGAATTTGGCAAGGCGGTAGCCAACGGTGTTCTAGCGTTAACCAAGGACATTACCTTAGAAAAACACCTGCAAATAGAGGATAGTTTGAAAAGAATTAAACAACAACCAGCAGAAATTTGGATGGTCAAACTGGCAGATAGAATTTCTAATTTACAATCTCCGCCACCTTACTGGACAAAAGATAAAATTAAGAGCTACAGGGAAGAAGCAATCTATATCTACGATCTCCTCAAAGATGCCAGCAAATTTTTAGGCGATCGACTTTATGAAAAGATCGAGAAGTATCAAGTTTATTTATTGTAGAATTATTTCGCGCGATCGATTAGCATTCGGGATTCGGGATTTGGGGTTCGGGTGAGATCGTGTCGCTCTCGCTGATGGTGTAAGTAATCCGAGGGTAGGTGAAGTCCGTTTCATTGTTTTCTCGATGTCGCAGATGGTAGAATTCTTGCCTTTGTTCGTCGTCAGCCAACGTCAGCCTCGTATCGTCCAGAAAGTATGGAGATTCGTCGCGAAACCGCACAAAGGTCTTTGACGTGCGGAAGGTAATGCCCAACCATTGGTTCTCAGGCGTTTGGACGGATCTGTCTAGCACGATCTTGTGCTTGAGCCGCCGATTAGTGTCAAGGTCGAACGCGACGACACTATTGTGAATTAAGGGGATCTCGATCCGATCGCTGCCAGACTCCTTCGATTCGACGAGCAGCTTCCTCGGCGGGTTTGCCCTCTCAGGATGCTTGTAGCAGGAGAAAATAGCGATGAACGACTCGTCTGCCAGATCTAGGGCTTGGTCGGAATGACTGCCCATGGTGGTGTAAGCGTTAGTGTAGTTTTCGATGAGAGCGTTGTTAAAGTCAGCCGAAAGCAACGCAGTCGTTTTAATCTGCTGTGCTAACCGATCGTGTACCGAGCGAAAGAGTTGCGCTGGGACGCTATATCTGGTGGTGGTGCGGACGATCGGGATGTTACATAGCTGGTCGAGCTTTATCAGCACCGCTCCCTGCCGACCTTTGCCCACGTCTTCAAACCGAACCGATGCCAGCAACTCCTCAAAAAGATTGCCTTCAGTAACTAAATTGTACGCTCGAATCTCGTCCGTGATTTTATATTTGGGGGGCAAGGTAATCTCCTGCGTTCATACTAAAGAGAAACCGATCGCCGTAATCGATGAAGGCTTGAGTCTTGTTCTCTTCTGCATACAACTTGCGCAACTCAGTCATGCCCTCAATCGTAGGTGGTTCTAGCTTCACCAGCTTTCCATCCATCTTGATGAAGGTATGGCCATGCTCGTGAACGGCCTCAGCGATCGAACAGCGAACCACGTATCCCAGGCGGGTCGGGAGCAACTCGGCATCCAGTGTAGACGAGCGGATCTCGTGCGTATAGAGTCGGTTAGTGGACAACGGCATGAAGAATACAGAGTTGGGGTACAAGGTCAAGACGAACTGATGGGGGAGGTTGCATCCAGGAAGTTCTGCGATCGACTTTTTGAGATGAAAGTGTAGCTTGGTAAGCCCGCTGACTCCTTTATAGCCATAATCAAAGGGGTCTTGGGTCAAGGGCTGTAGCTTATCGAGTCGATCGTAGAAGGTGCAAAAGGCCATGATGCCATTTACAGGCATATCCTTGGTCTTGTCTGCGTGCGCCGAGATCTTGGCCTTGGACTGCTTTTGCGCGGCGGTAGCGGGGGTGTTGTGGTAGATCTGCGCTAGGACGTGATTCAGTGGCGCGTGGTTCTGGAAGATAAAGCCTGCCTCCTGGTTCAGGGCATCGACGATGTACTTATCTTGCGCGCGAAAGTTCTCGGTCGGTCCCGATAGATTCGTAGAGCATCTGAGCAGGTGGAAGTGTAGCGCTTCACCGTCCTGCTGGATGGGTGTTAGATAGATTCCCGTGCGATGGGCAGTTCCGGGCTTGGTAGACTCCGTGAGGGACTGGAAAGCGTGCTCCGTGCAGATTCGGTTGAAGTAGTCGAAGCCCAGATCGAAAAAGCGTCGATAGTACGCGCCGACACCATGCACGAGAATGGGTACCTGGCCCAGGTCTACCAGCGTCCAGAACTTGCTGTCGTCGTCCTCGCGGTAGCCGTGCGAAAGCTCCCGGATCGCGAATATTCGATCGGCTGCACTGAAATTGTGGCAGTTGACCTGGGATAAGTCGCCGCACAGGTAAATGGTTTTCTGGGAGAAGCTAGGCAGAGCGGGAGAAAGGTCGCCTACAGAGATCGTCGATCCGCAAAAGCCTGCGATCGAGCTTTCATTTTCTAACTTAGATAGCGCGACCAGGATGTTGTTTGTGCTGAGGATGCGAGCTTCTGTTCTTTCCATTGTGCGTATTAAACTGTAGCTGCGGCAAGCAGGCGTTTTAGTTTGAGATCGGTACTGCTACAAATGTTGCTGTCTCTGGAATTATCAGATCGATCGTTTGGACTTCTTCAGGGATGAGCAGCCATACATAGCCATCAACAGACGATCCTTTTTTCACTAAACCCATAGAAATGGCCCCAGTGGCACGATCGATTCTGCCCGAACGATCTATCTTGGTACCGTCCCTCCGGGACTGTTCCCTTGCTGCCTTGTCAGTCACCCGATCGTAGGATTCGTAACGTTCGCTGGTTTGAGGATTTCGTGCTATTGTCTGGTCTGGCACAATTACGTTGTTTATTCTGCCCTCAAGGTTGCGAACCCGCATTTGGACGTTTACAACATTTCGCTGCCCGTTATCTGGATTTTGAATCCGCTTGACAGATAATAGTTCGACCTGTGCCCTATCTTTAAACGCATACTGCACAAATTGACCAGGCTGGATTTCAGTGTTCGCCTGCTGGTTAAATTCAGTCGTTGGAACGGTAGATGGACTAGCTGTTGGCGGAGACTGTGGTGATTCAGAAGCAACAGGTGAATTTTGCACAGAGGCGTTGAGTTCGCGAAAGTTTTGCTGTAATTGAAATATTTGAGCGATCGCAAAGCCCGTACCTCCTAGCGCAATTACAGACAGCAGAACTGCGATGCTCGATATAAAAGTGTTCATATGGCTGCCTCCAACTGGCTTTTCGGTTGAAGATGGTTTTCTATTTTGTTCTGACATGACTCATCAGACTCAGTCACAACATTCAATTTTTGACCATTCTAGAGCATCCTCTCATCCTCTATACCGTTCCGAACTAAGCAACCATTGCATCTCCGCAGACAGCTTGGAAGTTTAACGGCTAAAGTGAGCGGCAGCAATCAACAGTCAAACGAAGCGCGAAGACTTTATACTGTCCGCTCCATTGTGTTGTTAGCTGTCATTACCGAATTGCCTGAACGTTTTTAGAGCAAATACCCACGCAACCAATACCAAGTATATGCCGAAGATTATTGAGTAACCCCCATTGGTAAACCATTTTAACGGCAACAGATGCAGATAGGGTTTCATCTTGCATTAGTGAAACCTATGTAAGTTTCACAAGTTGTTTTTAAACAGTGCTAGAACGTGTTTCCAAGCATCAGCCGCAGCTTCTCCATTGTAGCTTGGGTGCTGCTCTATGGCTGGGTACTTATCTTTGAAGAATCCGGCGAAGAATCCATGCCCTGCATCATATCGAAATACACGATGATTGATTTGATGTTTCTTTAATTCCGCCTCAATTTTTTCGTTTTCTTCCTGTGAAACCACCGCATCCCTTGTCCCAAAAAACGTATAAATTGTGCCTTGAATTTCGGAAGTACGATCGATCGTTGGTGTGTCTTCTCCATAACTAGAAGTGGTAATTCCACCACCATAGAATGAAGCTGTTGCTTTGATATCGGGTAAGGTGGCAGCCATGTAAGCAACATGACCGCCAAAACAGAAACCAATAGCACCAATGCGATCGGTTTTTACATTGGGTAAAGTTTTTAGGTAGGCGATCGCAGCTTGAATATCGCTGAATATTTCTTGATACTTTACTTGTTGATAGTATTGCAAGCCCAGCCGATAAGCTTCTGGGCTATACCCTACTACATCTTCTTGGCAAAGACCAAATTCAAAACCGGGAGCAATCCGCTGATACATCGCAGGTGCTACTGCCACATATCCTTGTTTCGCGATTAGTTCGGTAATATCCCTAGTGTTATTGTTGACTCCAAAAGCTTCTTGAAAAACGATAACTGCACCAAAGGTTCCTGTATTAACAGGTTGCGCTAAGTAAGCATCGATTTGCAAGTCATTATTAGGTATTTTGATGTAGGTTGCATTGATTTCGATGTTTTTCGTTTGCATTATTTACCCTTGCCTACTCAATTTTGGTCTGCTGCTGATAGTTTAGAAAACTTACTATCCAGGATGCTAGAAAAAAATTGCGGGATTTTGGTAAATTATTGCGATCGGGCTGGCAACAGTTGTTTCGGTGTAACGCCAACGATGCGTTTAAAACATCGAGTCATGTGACTTCGATCGCAAAACCCTACCCTGACAGCAATATCTGCAATGCTGAGTTGACCGTGCTGCAATAGATATTTGGCTTTTTCAATCCGACGCTGCAAGATGTACTGATGCGGTGTTATTCCCAAACTTTGCTTAAACAAGCGTAAAAAGTGATACGGACTAATTTGAGCGATTCCGGCCAACTCAATTAGCTTTAAGTCTCGATCGAGATGTGAGTTGATATATTCTGTCACTTGTTGCAGCTTTGATTTTGATAATCCATCGGCATAGCTAGAGAGCTTCGGTTGCGTAGTGCAATATTTCCGTAATAGGTGAATTGCCAATGTCGTTGTGAGACGATCGATCAGCAGATCGCCCCCGATTTTGCCAAACTCTAATTCTTCTCTCACAGCCGAGAAAATCCCTTGAATCAGCACATCTTGCTCGCTCATAAACCGAGGAATGAGTTGAATGCGATCGGGATCGACTAAATCTTGACCGACTTGTTTGAGGAGTGCAGGGTCAATTGCTAAAATCGCAAATTCGGCTGAAGTATTCCAATTACAGCGCTGGGAAACATTGGCAGGGATAATTGCAATGTCTCCCCGATCGCGCCTTTCTCTACTAAGTTTTCCATCCAACCATCGTTCTCCTGCTGACGGTTGTGCTGCGGATAAGTAGGAAAGACCTTGGGCAACGACGTGCCATGTACCTTCATGTTCTGGTGTATCAAACTTAGGTTGTTGGTGAAGTTCAAAATGGAGGTTCTTCCAACAGTCAAAGCTTGAAAGGGCAGCAGGTTTAGGAAGCAGAAAATCTGTTGCCTTCTCTTGACTGAAATCAAGCTTGACTACGTGCTCTTGTGTTTTCATACAGTAGTCCTAAGTAAGTAATATCTCTGCAATCGCAAGAAAACTTACTGTGCTTGTCTTGCAAATATTTAAACGAAAAGCTGATACCTTGAGGTGGTTTCAGTTTCGTCTTCTGTATTTTCTTCGCCACGCCCGCCGTAATACTCCTTCATCCACTCTTTTTCAATTGCTGCATTAGAAGGGGAATCCGGCGGTAGATCTCCTCTAGCTTGATTCCAGGGTGCTTCAACTCAGGAATAACAGGCCCGTGTATCCAAGCCTGGAAATCTTCCTCAAAGAGAGGGGTTCCGTGAATAGCTAAATGCCATGCTTGAGAATAGTACACTAACTTTTGGAGCTTCAAGTTATTGACCGTATTTCCAGTTTTATTGGCTAGATCGATAAAGTAACTCGCTACATCAAAGCACGATCGCACCGCTTTCACATCCTTGCGTCTAATATGCCACTCTACACTAATTATATATACCAGCGCCCTTGACTTATGACTTGAAGGTTATGAGGCTTCTCAGAGAATACTCAGTCCGCTCCAATCAAGTGTTAGGTGTGCAGTGCGACACCAGCGTTCAACCTGCGGCACTCCCGTCATCCGGCAGATTCAGGGCCTCGTATTTCCCCATCGAGCGAAACCCCAGTTGTCGCGCGAGGGCTGAAGACGGCTCATTCGCCGCATCCCAACATGGCTCTAACCCGCGATCGAGGCAATACAGTACCATGGCTGCGGCAACCGCCCTGGCTAACCCTCGGCGACGAAACCCATCGTGGGTCTGGAAGCCGCGAAAGCATGGATAACGATCGAACAGCCTCCTTAAGGGCGCTCGATTATCACAACTCAGTTCGATCGGCATAGTCCTTCCAAAATCAAGCTCTGAGTCCTTTGCATCTCTGCTAGATAATTGCCACTTTTGCCCGACTAATTATCTCAACTTTTAGGAAACAGCAAAAGTTCTTTTACTACTAATTTGCCGTAAATCCATAACGTGCGGAGAACAGTTCTAAAATCGAGGGTACTGAAAATAGAATCAGCGAAGCCAAAGGGTAGCATTAATGGAATCGGCCCTCTAGCATATTCTAATACCCAAGCCCGATCGCCTATTCTCAATCCTTCGCTGTGAAACCTACTTAGCTCGTAGCGATCGCCTGCTCGACGAACGATTCGATCGAAGGGACGATCCTCAGAAAAATACCATAACTCACCATCGATTACGAAATCATAGATTTCAGTACAGTGCCGTCCTGTATGTCCTGAAGTGCCAATAGAAGTGCCAAAAATTAATATGTATTCGTGCAAAGATGCGTGTAGCACGGCAATAGAATACATACAGCCCCCAGCGTTATTGATAATCCATTCAATTTGGGGGCAAATATGACCGGGATACTTTTGTTCTAGAGTCGATCGAATGGTTTCAAACATTTCTTCGTAGGGTAAATTCATACCCTGTTTGGCGATTTCGTGCAAAATATCGGGGTCGAATAGGTAGCGCATTATATTATTAAGAATTATTACAACCGATTAGTCCATAACCCTTTTATCTGGAATTGAAAAACCGATCGAAAAGCAGTCGGATTTTGGACTAGAGTTCGATCGATCTAGGGCTGTCCGTTCCCAGTCGATCGCCAAAAGCATAAGAGCGCACAAAAGGGTAGGTTATATTCGAGGCATTATTGCTGGCAACAGGTTTAAAACAAGGAAATTGCGTTTGAAGATACCTCATTATCTCAATAACGTCTAACAACAGCAGGCTGAGTCGTGCTGGCTCTAATATGCACCATAAAGATGGATGAATCCAGTAGCTCTGAAACCGGAATTAACAATTGCGAATTGCGAATTGACAATTGTTTTGGTCGGGTTAGATTATTGTTCGATCGCCAGAGGAATAAAAGAAATGGATATTGCTAAAAAAGATGCCTTGGACGTTCTCAAAGAAACCAGTCGAACTTTCTACATTCCGATCGCGCTGCTACCATCCGGGTTACAAGCTGCGGTGGCTGGTGCGTATTTATGTATGCGAGCGATCGATGAAATAGAAGACCATCCAGAACTAGATAACCCCGCTAAAGCCTCGCTGTTACGCACCATTAGCCAGACGCTACAAGAAGGAACCGATGGCTTTTCGCCTCATGCCTTTTCCCCGCTGGCAGCTTATCAGAATGTATTGCCAGAAGTAACGCTCAGAATTCGAGAATGGGCGATGTTGGCTCCCAAAACCATCGCTCCCCGGATTTGGGACGGCACGGCAGCTATGGCAGAACGCATGGCATACTGGGCCGATCGAAACTGGCAGGTACAAACTGAGGCAGATTTAGATCGCTACACCTTTGGGGTCGCTGGGGCTGTGGGTCTGTTGCTTTCAGATTTGTGGGCTTGGTACGATGGGACTCAAACCAACCGCACTCACGGAATTGGCTTCGGCCGGGGCTTGCAAGCGGTCAATATTCTCCGCAACCATGCTGAAGACTTGGCACGCGGGGTAGATTTCTTTCCCGATGATTGGAGTCAAGAGCGGATGATGACATATGCTCGTCGAAATCTCTTCTTGGCTGATGCCTACACCCACGCTCTTCCCAACGGCCCGGCTTTAGATTTTTGCCGCATTCCTTTGGCCTTAGCCCATGCGACTGTTGATGCTTTAGAACGCGGGGAAGCCAAACTCAGTCGAAACGCCGTGATGAGCTTGGTTGAAGAAGCGATCGCAAATAAGTAATAAGCTTGCCCTGAGCAGTTCGACAGGCTCACTGTTACACCTGCCGAAGGGTAATAGGTAATAAGAGGAAGTTTTTCGGGTTAAAGGAGGTAATTTTGGGCAAACGGGCGATCGTTATCGGGGCGGGACCAGCGGGTGCGGCAGCAGCGATGAGCTTGAGCAAATTTTCTCAAATTGAGGTGCTGCTGCTGGATAAAGCCACTTTTCCTCGGCGTAAACCTTGCGGTAGCGGGCTTTCTCCTTGGACGCTCGATCTGCTCGATCAAATGGGTATGGGACAAACGATTCGTCAGGAGGCTTACCCGATTCGGGCAGGTTTGGTCGGTGGTGCTGGGGGAACAGTTGTTGAATTGCGAAGCAAGTATGAGGCTGCCGTGCTGTTGCGATCGCGTTTTGACACTTTGCTGGCTGATGAAGCAGCTAGGCGGGGTGCAAAACTTTTAGAAGGGATGCGCGTTCGGGAATTGGTGCGAGATGGAGGACGTTTGGTAGGGGTAAGATGCGATCGCGAAGAAATCGAAGCGGATGCGGTCATTATCTGTAACGGCGGTACGAGTAAGCTAGCTCCGGGCGATCACCCAAAACTACTTTACGCGCTCTCATGGGATGGTATGAAGGCGTAGCAGATGTTGCTGACGCGGTAGAAATCTATTTCGATCCGGCAGTCAAACCCTACTATGGATGGGTTTTTCCTGAAAGCCAACAACGGGTAAATATTGGGATTTGCTACGATCCGGCGTTTGGCAACCTCAACGCCCAGCAACGCTTTCAAGCATTTCTCGATAGTCGTTTGAGCCAACGGATAAAATTTGCCAGTCAGATCGATTATCTGGTATCTCACCCGATCGCTGTCAATCACAAACCCACAGCTTTATCGCAACAGGGGATGCTAATAGCTGGGGAAGCTGGCAATTTGGTCGATCCGGCTACCGCTGAAGGAATTCATACTGCCTTGGCCAGTGGATTGCTAGCAGGTGAATTTTTGGGTTCTCTATTCGATCGAGGAATTCAACCTTCGGCAGAAAATCTTTTACCCTACACTAAGCTAATGCAAAAAAAGCTCGGTCAGCGCCTGATGGCGGGTCATCTATTTTTACAAACTGCAAAAACCCCGATTTTAGATCTGGCACTGCGATTTGGTGCGCTCAAACCAGTTAAAGATGTTTTGTTATGGGCATTGGCTGGAGCTTGAGAGAGAGGGAGGAGAGGGGAGACGCGGGGAGGGGTGAGGGGAGAAGAAGAGATTGACATAGTTTGAGAATAAACACAAACTATCTGCTCCTTTTCTAATTTATGGCCAGACATCTAATTAATTAAAAATAGTTGGGCTAGAGGTCGAGAAATGAGCATATCCGACGAAATCGAAAAACTCAAAGCACTTTATGAAGCCGGAACACTTTCGCGTGAGGAATTCGAGTTAGCGAAACACCAGGTTTTGAGCGGTACTGCTCGATCGGACAACCTGGAAGAATTGAGGATTCAAAATCAGATCGCTCAGTTAGACCGAGAGTGGGAATTAGAACGCGAAAACTATATGGCTACCGGAAAATACGGATGCAAATATATTCCTGGAAAAGTAGAAAGTTTAATTGGCGGTATATTTATTGTTTGTTTTGGCATATTTTGGACTTTTACGGCTGCAAGCATGACGGGTTTTGGTGCAGTCGGAAGTCTTGGTTTTTTTTGACCTTTCACGATTTTTTCTCTGATTTTTCCGCTTTTTGGAGTCTTTTTTATCATTTTTGGTGCGACAATAAGCATTCAAAATTTTATTAAGGCAGGAGAATATCAACAAGCCTATCAACGTTACCAACAGCGCCGTCAAGAGCTTGTCCAACAACAAAGTTATAGATAGAACTGTCAGATAATGAAACTGATTTGCGATGTTTTTTGAGAAGGGAATAGTTACTAGCTCGGACTCGGCATGACAATCTTAGTTACTGGTGCAAGCGGTCATTTAGGTGCTAACTTAGTGCGGCGGTTGCTGGACGACGGGCAAACCGTGCGGGTACTGTTGCGAGAGGGCAGCAACAATGCAGCGGTTGATGGTCTGGATGTGGAACGGGTGTATGGAGATTTGCGGGACTGGGAAGCTATAGTGACGGCAGTGAAGGGGTGCGATCGCATTTATCACTGTGCGGCTTTAGTCTCTACCTTAGATGGCAATGCCAGTTTCGATCGAGAAATTTATGACTGCAACGTTATTGGCACTCAAAACATCCTTCGCGCTGCTTTAGAAACTGGGGTAAGCAAAGTTGTAGTTTCTGGTTCTTTTAGTGCTGTTGGTCATCATCCTACTCGACCTAGTGACGAAACTGTACCTTTTTATCCTTTTACTCCCCACTTGCCCTACGGATTTACCAAAATCTTTGTCGAACACGAGTGTCTGAAAGCTTTTGCCGACGGATTGAACGTGGTAGTTGCCGTTTCTTGTGCCATTTTAGGCCCTCACGATTACAAGCCCTCGCGCATGGGACGGACGCTGGTAGATTTTGCCAACGGAAAACTCCTGGCATACGTTCCTGGAGGGTTTGAGTTTGTCGCTGCCAAAGATATTGTTGAAGGACATATTTTGGCGATGGAAAAGGGGCGCGGCGGACAAAAATATATCTTTAGCACTCAGTTTCTAACGGTTGACGAACTGATGGGAATTTTTGAGGAAGTCACCGGACATCCCCGTCCGGCTTTACGGTTGCCAGGAGCGGTGATGGCAGGAATTGCGAAGGTGGCGGACTCGATCTTGCCGCGATTTTTTCCCCAAGTACCAAGGCGTTTTACTTCCGGGGCAGTTCGCATTCTCAGGATGAATCGACAGGCAGATTGTCATAAAGCGATCGAAGAATTGGGATATCAGCCAACGTCGATTCGAGAGGCAGTTGAGGAGGCTTATGCAGATTTTAAACGGCGGGGAGCGATCGTTAAGACAAACCTAACCCCCCTAGCCCCCCTTCCCTACAAGGGAAGGGGGGAAATGAACTCCCTTGCTCCTTCTCTCGTTCTCCCCTCTCCTTGCAGGAGAGGGGTTGGGGGTGAGGGCCGAAAGGAGTTGGGGGTGAGATCGAAAACGAAAACTCCCCCAGAACTACAAGGAGGATTGCCCTACTTGGGACACGCTGTAGAATTTGCCCGCGATCCGGTGGGGTTGCTCCAGCGGGGACGAGAACGCTTTGGCGAGATTTTCTCTTTTCTGTTGTTGGGCAATCGGGTAACGGTACTGACGGGACCGAAGGCGAATCAGGCTTTCTTTCGCGCCCCTGACGACCAATTTAGTGCTAAGGAAGCCTATCAGTTTACCGTGCCAATTTTTGGGAAGGGGATTGCTTACGATACCAGTCCAGAAATGATGGACGAGCAACTGGGATTCGTGTTTCCGGCTTTGCGGGAAGAGAGGATGCAAGCTTACGCTCAGGTTATGGCTCAGGAGGCGCAAGCTTACTTGGATAATTGGGGAGAGTCTGGGGAGATTGACTTACTAACGGCAATGAACGAACTGACGATTTTCATTGCTGGTCGTTGCCTCATCGGTAAGGAATTTCGCACTCACTTGACGGCTGAATTTGCTAAGTTGTACTACGATCTCGAAGGTGGAATCAATTTTTTGGCGTTTTTCCATCCTTACTTGCCGCTACCTTCTTTTCAACGACGCGATCGAGCTAGAGTGCGGATGGTCGAACTGATTTCTCAGATTATCGCTGACAGGCGATCGCTCTTGACAGAAACCGAAGATTTCTTGCAAACTCTGATGACTGCTTCCTATGCCGATGGTACTGCCTTGAGTGATGACAATATCACTGGGTTGTTACTAACGCTGTTATTCGCCGGACAGCATACTAGCGCCGTTTTAGCTGCTTGGACTGGGATTTTACTGTTGCAGCATCCTCAATATCTGTCTGCCATTTTGCAAGAGCAACAAGAGGTGTTTGGCAGCAGGCAAGAAATTTCCCTGGAAGCGTTAGGAAAATTGGTTTGCTTGGAACGAGCTATTCGCGAAGCCGAACGGATGCGGCCACCGTTGGTGATGTTGATGCGAAAGATTTTGCGAGATTTTGAGTACGAAGGATATTCGATCCCGGCTGGAGAATTAGCCATGATTTCGCCCGCTGTTTCTCACCACCTCCCGGAAGTTTTTGGCCATCCCGAAAAGTACGATCTCGATCGCTTTGCCCCTGGACGCGAGGAACACCTCCAAAGTAAGTATGCCTTGATTGGATTTGGGGGTGGCAGGCATCGCTGTATCGGTCAGGCATTCGCTTACCAACAGGTTAAGGTGATTTGGAGCATTTTGTTACAGCGGTTTGAGTTGGAGTTGGTACAACCTAAATACGAACCTAATTACTCAACTTTTGTGGTCGGACCGAAGCAACCTTGTTTGGTGCGATATCGATCGATTTTTTTTAACCACAGATGAACACAGATGAACACAGATAATTTATCTCCTCCGTCATTTACAGAAGCGAGAAATCGGCTGCAAAAAGCCCGATCGGCTGGAATGCACCCCGATTATTGGTACGCCGTAGAGTATGACAGTAAAGTTCGCCGAGAACAGGTAGTAGAAGTCAAGTTTTGGCACAATTCGATCGCTCTGTATCGAGATAATAACGAGCAATTACACGCTATAGAAAACCGCTGCGCTCATCGGCAGTTAAAGCTTTCTTTAGGAAAGGTCGATCGCGATAATTTAGTTTGTGCTTACCACGGCTGGACATATGACAATCAGGGCAAACTCGTACATATACCCCACGAACTTTTTGACAAGCCGATGCCAACTTGTCAATTAAAAACTTATCCCGTGCAGGTGCGTTATGGATTGATTTGGATTTTTCCTGGCGATCGCTCTCAATCTCAAATTAGAAAAATTCCCGATCTGCTCGAATTAGAAGGCGAAAATCCTTGGGCGTGCGTGCCGTTAGATTTTACTTGGAAAGCCCACCACTCGATGATTATCGATAACGTCAGCGATTTTACTCACGCTCACTTGCACCGCAAATATCGCCCTTTTGTCGATGCTAAGCTGACGAGGTGTGAAGAAGCGGGCGATCGCGTTTTCGTTTCCTACGAAACCTTAATTGGAGGCGGTAAGATATCTGGATTATTTGTCGATCGCCAACAGGTAAATACCAACGCGATCGATCTTTGCTATGAATATCCCTATCAATGGTCGAATACTGGAGATAAAATCAAGCATTGGTGCTTTATTCTTCCAATTGACGAGCGAACAAGTCGTGTATTCTTCTTGTTCTATTTCAATGCGATCAAAATTCCATTTACATCTATACTATTTCCTCAAAAATTGATGACCTACGTTCTCAAAATCGCCAACCCCATACTTATTAAACCTTTATTAAGTCAAGATGGTTTTGCGGTAGAGGCAGAACAAGAGGGTTATGAAACTCATTTTAATAAGCAAGTAGTAGAACTCAACCCCGCAGTTCATTTATTTCAGAAGCTAACAATTCATAAATGGGAAGAACATTTAGGAATTAAAAATTCAAAATACCTCCTGCGAAAAACTGGGATTTCCAAAATTAGAAATTCACATGAAAAACTATCCGATTGATATTTTTAGTAATCTGTTTCATGCAAACCGATAACTCATCAATCACATCTGTGTCCATCTGTGTGCATCTGTGGTTATTATTAAATATTTTAAATTTCACCAATAACAAATAACTAAAGGCATGAAATACCGCTTTCCATTTACACCCTTTCCGAACGGCTGGTTCCGAGTTGCTGCCAGCGATGAGTTACCATCAGGAACTGTTAAATCACTGCATTATTTTGGCAAAAACCTCGTGCTGTTCCGCACAGAAAAAGGGATTCCCCACATTCTTGATGCTCATTGCCCCCACTTAGGAGCTAATTTGGCTTATGGGGGCAAAGTTAAGGGTGAAACCATTCAATGTCCCTTTCACGGTTGGTGCTTCAACGGCGAAGGAAGCTGCACCAATATTCCCTATGCCAACAAGATTTTACCCAAAGCCCGGATGCACAACTGGCAAGTGAAAGAAGTCAACGGATCGATCTTTACCTATTACCACGCCGAAGGAAAACCGCCCGATTGGGAAATTCCCGAGTTCCCCGAATACACCTCTCAAGATTGGGTTCCTTTCCGTGCCTTTCAACGCTGGCAGATTCGATCGCACGTCCAAGAAATTAACGAAAATGGCATAGACATCTTCCACGCCCCCTTAGTTCACCCCCAACAAACTAAAGAGATTGAGAACGACGGTATAAAAGTGGAAGGTTCGGTGCTGCGGTATTTCATCAATCATACTTATAACCTATTCTGGGCTGCCAGAATGGCAGGTCAAGAAGTAGCAGGACCTCACGAAATTACTTACTACGGTTTGGGTTGTGCCGTCAATAGGGTAGTAGTGAAACCGATGGAATTGCAGTATCTATTTATGTTTCTCTCAACGCCAATCGACGAGGAATATATCGAATTGAACGGAGTTTTTAGCATGAAAAAAGTTTGGAACGAACCGATAACTCAACTGCTAACGTTGAAGGCAATTAGAGAAGGGCGAAATACCATCTCCCAAGATATCCCCATTTGGGAAAACAAAGCTTACCGCAATCAACCCGCACTCTGCGACAGTGAAGGAGCGATCGCTCAATATCGACATTGGGCTAGCCAATTCTACAGGGGAAATACATCATAGTTACAGATCTTGGGAGTGGCGATCGTTCAACTTGTCCTAAAGTCGATCGCTCATCAGCTACATCAGCGTTTATCAGCGTTTATCTGTATTCATCTGCGTTATAAAACCAAATTTTTGCTTGATGTATAGAAATATAAATGAATAATATCTTTCACTTAACAAGCCCAGTTTATTCGCTATACGCCACTTTGATGTTTCTAGGCTTTATAATTATTACATTCATCGGCACTAAGTACCTGCCTGGAAAGTTACGAGAGGGAGCTATCCAACCAGATGGAACCTGCAAATTATACAAACTCAATGGATTGGCGTTGTTTGTCGCAACTACGATCGCTGTAGCTGCTGGTACTCTACTATTTAATCTGTCTCTAGCACCTGTTCGTGAATACTTCTGGTATTTGTTCGCAGTCGCTAACCTGTTTGCCTTTATTGGAACTGGGATCTTGTACGTAACAGGAAAAAGGGCAAGCGGGGGAGAAAAACCTCTACCGGGTAAAATATTGAGCGATTTGTGGTTTGGAGTCGAATTCAATCCAACTTGGTTGGGAGTGGATCTAAAAATGTTTGCCTACCAACCTTCTTTAATTGGACTGGGACTGATTAATGCTTCGTTTGCTTTCGTGCAATATGAAACTTACGATCGCATCTCGGTTCCAATGTGGATGTTTCAGGCGTTCTGGTGGTTGTACCTAGCCAGCCACTACTACTACGAAGAATTCATGCTCTCAACCTGGGATGTTATCGCCGAAAAGTTTGGATTCATGCTGGTGTGGGGAGATTTGGTGCTAGTGCCATTTTTCTACAGCATTGTCGGTTGGTTTTTAGTCGATCGCATAGAACCAATTTCTTGGAATGCAGTTGCGGCTATTAGCTTGCTTTACCTATTTGGCTTGTGGTTATTTCGAGGAGCAAATTTACAGAAACACAGATTCAAGCAAAATCCAAATGCCAATATTTGGGGTCAACCCGCTCGAACTGTAGGTGGAAAGCTATTGATTTCCGGCTGGTGGGGAATCGGTCGCAAGCTGAATTATACGGGCGAAATTTGTTTGTATTTAGCGATCGCTCTCACTACAGGTTTCCACTCGTTTATTCCTTACCTTCTACCTTTGTGGTTGTGCTTGCTCCTCATCCATCGGGCAAGGCGCGACGAACACCGCTGTCGCAGCAAGTACGGAGATTTGTGGACTACTTATTGTACTAAGGCTCGGTTTCGGATGATGCCGTTTGTCTACTAAAAGATTTATGTTGGCGGTTGAAACCGCAGCTACACGATCGAAGTCCGCCGTCGCGGACTCAAGAATAAATATGAAAACGCTACCTAAAACCCCAGATGTTGCTGTTATTGGTGCTGGCTCAGTTGGCTGCGCTACAGCCTTAGCCTTCGCCCACCAAGGCGCATCTGTCCTCTTATTGGAAGCCAACCCAGACAGGGCAAAGCGATTTGCTGGCGAATGGCTGCACCCGCCAGGAGTAGAGATCCTAAAGCACTTGCAGGTAGAGTTAGGAGCGATCGCTTCAGCTTATCCTCAAGGAGAAGGCTTTGTAGTGTTTCCAGACGATCGCAGCGAACCTATTCGTCTTAACTACCCCGATGGAGCAAAAGGGGTCAGTTGCGAACACAATCTTTTAGTGTCAACCATCCGAGAAGCGGCGACAGCACATCCAAACGTTTATTATTTGCCGTTTGCTAAAGTCAACAAAATTGTCGATCGAGAATTAAGTTTTTCTCAACCAGATCGCGGCACGATTTCTGTCATGGCCGAACAGATAGTGGGCGCAGACGGACGAACTTCGATCGTTCGCCAACAGATGGGAGTTACTAACGATAGTCGATCGCTATCCTACATGGCTGGGGTGATGCTAGAAGGCGTAGAGTTACCCTTTGAAGGGTTCGGACATATCTTCTTGGGAGGCCCCGGCCCGGTTCTGGCTTATCGTATCGGGATCGATCGCATTCGGCTTTGTTTAGACGTACCCATCTCGCACTTTCGGGATAGCCGAAATAAAACGGCTTACTTATGGGAGATGTATCGCTCCGTTTTGCCAGAGAAACTCTTACCTGCCTTCCAACAAGCATTAGAGCATAAGCAATTGGGATGGTGTGCCAATCAATTTTGTCCCCGCCTCTACTACGGGCAAGCCGAACAAGCTTTAGTGGGGGATGCAACCGGATACTGTCACCCGATTACCGCAACAGGGATGACGTTGGGATTTAAAGATGCGATCGCTTTGGTAACTAGTAAAAACTTCGATCGCTTCAGACAAGATCGCCTGATGAATACTTACGTACCGGAATTGCTCGCTCATGCGCTTTATCAAGTATTTACCCGTCAGGATGAAACCGCGATCGCCATACGTCAAGCAATTTACCAAATGTGGCGGCAAGATCCGAACGAATGCCAACGAACAATGCAACTGCTGGCAACGATGGAAACCAAATTGTTACCGTTTAGCCGTTCCTTCCTCAAGGGTTTGAAAATAGCGATCGCACAATTAATTCAAAAAAAGGCAACTCAACGACAATGGCGACAGATATTTCAAGCGATCGGTTCTTTTAAAGAGTGGCTGTATATACCAATTGCGATCGGTTTACCGCGTCTTGGTTGCTCTATTAGGGTAAAGAGAATTCCCATACCAGACGACTGAATCGCAATTTTTAGTTGGGAAGTAGAAAGGTTTGGGTATAGTGCTGCCGCTTCGTTTAGTCGGTTGGGGTGTAATTGACGAGTTATCTGTGAGCAGTTAAGCACGTGTTAAGTAGAGTAGTAGAAGATTAGAAACCTCTTGCTCAAACTGACTGTTACTGACAAAACTTGGATGTTCGATTACGGCTGAATGACATAATGATTCAACTGTGCGACTCAAGATGAAGACCGTCATTTCAAGATTTTGAGGATGAATACGATCGCTCCAGCGTCTCAGGTATGCCCCTAGTAGTTTTGCAATGTGTTCATCTGCCTTCTGCATTTGCTGTAACCGTTCCGAGCGCGGAATTTCCTCATTCAACACTTGATGGAGACGCGGATTGATGGCATGGGCAGCAATTACCGCTCTGACAAGTTCAGGGATGGCGATTTCTAGCGGTGCATCAAATAAGTCTTGCAATTTTGATTCCACTAATGCAGCAATTTCATTGGAATGTTGCTCCATCAATGCAGCCATCAAGGACTCCTTATTCGGAAAGTATTGGTATAACGAGCCGATACTGATTCCTGCTCGTTCTGCAATGTGATTGGTGGTGGCTTTGTCGTAGCCTTCTTCCGTCAAAATGTGAGCCGTTGCCTCCAAAATTGCTTCAACAGTCAGACGGGAACGGTCTTGCTGCGGGAGTTTACGGGGAATTGTGGAACGTTTCCGGAGCATTGAAATTCTTCCACCAAATGCGAGTTGCCAGACGCGAGTAATTACTCGTATTATACGATCGATCGCTCGTATTTCAGCAATGAATGATGAAGTCACCTCAGTATCGCGTTTTTGTTTGTACCAAACAACGTTCTGCAAATGGCACTGAAGACTGTTGCTACAACACAGGAGCATTGGAGATTTACCAAGCCTTCCAAGCTGAAATTCAGCGGCAGCAATTGGGCGATCGCATTGAAGTTCGTCGATCGGGATGTTTGGATCGCTGTGAAGCTGGAGCCGTAGCATTCGTCTACCAACCGCGCCGAAATGAGTTTGCTTGGCTCCCCACGAAATTGCGGTTGAAACTACAACGGTTCTTCACGCCTCAACGCTGTTTGTACGGTCATCTAACTCGCGCTGATGTGCCTGCAATCGTGGAAAGTCACTTTGTCCGAGGACACGCACTAAAACGCTGCCAAATTTCGACCCACTTATAAATCAAGAGGTAATATGACAACAACTGCTCTGAATCATGTCCACTTCATGCTCGTCAAGACGACAAACACTTGGTTACAACTCTCAATAAAGGAGCGATTTCAGTTTCTTGACACAGCAATTTCGCCAATTCTTCGGAAGCACCCAATGGTGAAGATGCGGTTCTTTGATGCCGAAGCCTTTTCAGGACGTTACACTGATGTTCTGATGTGGGAAACTGCTGAAGTGAAGGACTATCAATGTCTCGTTGAGGATCTGCGAGAAACGCTATTCTGGGGGACGTATTTTGAAATTGTTGAAATCGTTCCTGCTATTGAAAATGCTTATGCTCTTTATTATGAAGTTGAACCACTCACAAGTCGCAGTTAAAGACACGGTGTAACAAGTCGTTAGAGCGGCGAATGGAAGGTTGTGTGCTACGTTGTAGTTTTATCTGTCGCCGCTTAAATTGGTCGTTAGACCGCATCCCGCGCTTCGCACCTTCAGGGTGAAAGTAACTGGCTTTGAACGATAAGTATATGTGCTTAAGCTTGGTTTTCCAGTCTTTCAGAACTGCCGGGCATTCCTGTTAAAACTGCTCAGCAAAAAGTCATCGCTACCACCAATCAAGAACTGATTCAGATATACTGGAACGTCAGTAAATACATCTGCGATCGCTTATCTGCTAGCGAGTGGGGACGAAAAACGATCGAACAACGGGCAGCCCAACATCGAATATTACTGGAAACCCTGAATGGCGATCGCTCTAGAACCTCGTATGCCAGAAACCTCCTCAAAAACATCTCTAACTGCCTTGCAACGCGGTGTTCAGGCATTATTGCAGCAGCAAGCACCAGATGGATCTTGGGAAGGCGAGGTTGTCTGGTGTCCGATGTTAGCCGCGCAGTACATTCTGATGCAATACATCACCCAAACACCTACTGCGGCTGAAGAACGAAAAGCACTGTTGCATCAGTTTGAAACCACACGTCTGCCAGATGGGTTGTGGGGACTGCACGAAAAGTCGCAGCCCTACCTGTTTGTCACCACATTAGTTTATGTAGCAGCCAGGGTTCTAGGCATTGAACCTGACGATCCATTACTGATTCCCGCCCATCAGTTTATCCGCCAACAGGGAGGAGCGATCGCAATTCCTTCTTGGGGCAAGTTCTGGCTGGCGATGTTAAATCTCTACGACTGGCGGGGAGTGAATCCAGTTTTGCCGGAAGTGTGGCGACTTCCCCGCTGGCTGCCCGTCCATCCAGCTAACTATTACTGCCATACCAGATTAATCTATGCGGGTATGGCTTATATTTACGGTCGCAAATTTCAAGTCCCCGTTAATCCGTTAATCGAGCAGTTGCGGGCAGAGTTGTATGTACGAGATTATGCAACGATCTCCTTTAAAGCTGCCCGATCGAATCTCCGTGAAGCAGAGGTTTATAGCCCTCCTGGGTTAGTATTGTGTCTTTTCTATAATTTTGCTGCCATTTTCGATCGCTGGCATCTCCCAAAACTGCGAAACCAAATCCTGGATGAAATAGTCGATCGCATCCGTTTTGAACTGCAAACCACCGATTATACCTGCATTTCTCCTGTTAGCGGCTTGCTGAATCTGATTGCCTTGTGGTTGCACGATCCTGAAGATGAAGACCTCAAGAAAGCACGCGATCGCTTTTCTGCTTGGATGTGGCAGGATGAGGAGAACGGTTTGAGAATCGCTGGGGCCCGCAGCAGCACTTGGGATACGAGTTTTGCCATTCAAGCTTTACAAGCAGCCAGTCCCTACGTAGATGTAGGCGCTCGCTTGACCAAATCTCAAGCATTTTTGGCTACCCAACAGATTCAGACTTCTTTGGCAGATGGCGCTCGCTATTTTCGCATCGATCCTCAAGGCGGCTTTTGTTTTGCAGGGGTTTGGCACGGCTGGCCCGTGAGCGATTGTACCGCTGAAGCCCTGCTCGCATTGTTGGGGCGATCGGCAAAAACGCTGCCTGGTGTAGATTTTACTGCTGCCATTTGTTTCCTGCTGCGCTGTCAGAACCGAGATGGAGGGTTTGGCAGTTACGAACGACGCAAAATAGCCTCAACTTTGGAATGGCTGAATCCAGCAGAAATGTTTGCTAATTCGATGACCGAATATTCCTACGTCGAGTGTACGGCTTCGTGTTTGGCGGCATTAGATGCGTTTCGCCAACATTACTCCTCTCCTGTCTCCCCTCTCCTTGCAGGAGAGGGGCCGGGGGTGAGGTCGAGAGGGGTTGGAAGTGACGATCGAGAAATCGACAATGCCGTCCGACGAGGAAAAACCTGGTTGCACCACCAACAACAGCCTGATGGTTGTTGGGCGGGCTTTTGGGGAGTCAACTTTATCTATGGCACCATGTTCGGCATTCAAGGCTTACTCGCCTTTAGAGAAGCGGTTGACGATCTAGCTATTGCCAAGGCTTGCGATTGGTTACTTAGCAAGCAACGGGCGGATGGCGGTTGGGGCGAGCATTTTGAAGGCTGTTTGACCCAGAAGTACGTCGAACACACTGAAAGTCAGGTAATTCAAACCGCTTGGGCATTGAAAGCACTATTAGAAGCTAAAACCGTTCGCGCCAGCGCGTGCGGAAGCACGTATCGCGATCGAGCAATAGAAAAAGGTGTAGATTTCTTGATGCGATCGCAGCGTGAAGATGGTACTTGGCCAAAACAAGATCCAGCGGGCGTCTTTTTTAAGACGGCACTGCTAGATTACGTCCTTTACCGCTGTTATTTTCCCGTGTGGGCGTTAGGGTTGTATGAAAGTAATAAGTAATAAGTAAATTCAGCGATGAACGATGAAAGGTCGACAACAAACGCTCCTTTACCATTTCCTAGCGGTTGGTTTCGGATTGCTTATAGCGATGAATTGCTGCCGGGACAAGTGCGAGCGCTTCACTATTTCGATCGAGACTTCGTTCTCTTTCGCACGGCAACAAGTAAACTCCATCTCTTTGATGCTCATTGTCCTCACTTAGGCGCACATTTAGGATATGGAGGAAAAGTCAATGACGAGACAATTCAATGCCCTTTTCATGGCTGGCGTTTTAATGGTGAGGGCCAATGTGTCGAAATTCCGTACGCTTGTAAAGTTCTTCCCAAAGTACAAATTCAATCCTGGCAAGTACGCGAAGTTAACGGCACGATCTTGATGTATTATCATCCCGATCGTAAACCTCCAGACTGGGAGATACCATTGCTGCCAGAATATACCTGTAAAGATTGGATTCCGTTTAAACGACGACGATGGCAAGTGAGGACGAATCCTCAAGAAATAGCAGAAAACGGTGTTGATACCGCTCATTCTCCTTTCCTTCACCGTCAAACCTTTGTTTCTTTAAAAAGTCAAAGTATTGAGATTGATGGTGCTATTTTAGTTCACCAATTATTACCCATTTATAATCTGTCGTTTGCTGCTGGACTGCTAGGCAAAGAAAATCTAGGCTCTTTAGAGATAAGTTACTACGGTTTAGGGTGTCAAGTCAGCCGCGCTTGCATTGAAACAGTTATAGAACTCGATTTTTTGGCTATATTTATGTTGACACCGATCGAGGAAAAATTACTTGAGATTGACTTGATTTTTAGCATGAGGAAAATTTTTAGCAAAACTTTAACTAAATTATTTGCGCCTAAAATATTGATGCAAAAAATCGGACGAGATTTAGAACAAGATATCTCAATTTGGGAAAACAAAATTTATTGCGATCGCCCAACTCTATGCGAGAGCGAGGGAGCAATTATGAAATATAGACGTTGGAGCCAGCAATTTTATTAACTAGGGTTTGCTATTTAAAACTATTTATCGAGCGATAAAACCAAATCCCCACAAATTAGGTTCGTGGGGAAAGAAAAAGTTATCGCCTACAATCCGGTCGCCTTATCTGCTGGAGCAGTGGTAGGATCGACTCCCATCGGAGAAACGATATCTCGGAAGAAGGTAATCTGTTGCTCGAATTCTAACCCTTGGATTTGACCTAATAGCGTTTGGGCTTGCTGAGAAAGTTGGTAATCGGGAGGCATGGGAATAATTGTCCCATCATCCATTCCTTGAGCTAAACGATACCAAAACAGCAACTTAGTAGTATCGCTTAGAGCGCCGTACTCGCGAGAGATTAAAGTATTTTTCTTGGCAATTAAATCTCGCTGTAGCTGCAACTGTTCTTCGTGAGATATCTCTTTAACTTGGTTAAAAAGTCCTTCAGCAATTTCTGGAGAAACAGTGCTAGCTTGTGGTGCGGCTGGTGTAATTGAATTACCCATCTCTTTATAGACAAAGTAGAACAAAGCCAATTGCTGGTCAGCATCTAAGCTTTGGAAAGAGCTAACCAGATCGGTAGCTGAATTCGAGGTTGTATAGGTCATAAAAACGTTTGTAACTCACTTTATGTAATTTAACGAGAAAGCTAGCAGGCTTAAACTTCCTAAAGAGATAGTTTAAAGCTCTTTAAAAGATAACCATATAACTAAACCAAAGATAGATGGTATTTCAGAATTAGTAATTCGCGATCGCCAGTTTTTGATTTATTGAATAACTCGCGTAGATCGGGGAGAGATAATGTTGCCTCGATTCTGTTTTTCTAATTGGATTTCTGGAGATTGCCAGCTAGCGATCGCGGCTAATGAGACTACAATTATAGCTAAATAAAAAGTATTCCTTTTAATAATATTTAAGCTCTCTAGCATATAATTTATCTGGTTAAATCTCTAACTTAAGGGGTGGATTTGCGGGCCAGCTACTTTTTCGTTTTCGGACAGTAATCCGAACAATCAACTGCTTCTTTAGTAAGGACAGTAAAAGGGTTTACTGCACATTTAATATAAGGGTTGTTTTCAGCAAAAAACTGACATTTTTTACAAGGAACTCGATTTAAATGTCTCCAAAACTGAATATTTTGTTTTTGTTCGCTCTTGCGATTAATCCAAAATTTAGCAAAAGCGATCGCCCCGACCATTACTAGCAAGTAGACTATTAATATTATTCCTAGATCGTTGGCGACTCTATTAACATTGATTTGCTCCAGTTCGGAGGGAGTTACTTCAACTTGTGGCTCTATCGAATTAGTATTTGACTCAGATCTTTTACGGTAAATTTTCGCAGACAAATTTACCTTTTGGGCTTGAGGGTTGACAACAAAATTAGGCGCATTCATAGTTACCTGGCTCTCTAAAATAAGTAACTTAAAAAGAGCGTAGAGGCAGTTGGAAATGGATATTTATTCTGATTGCGAGCTAGAGTGAAGAGCAATGATAAATGCCAAAATCCAAACTGACTTTTAGCAGAGCGATTATTGTCCTCTATTCTTCCTGATGCCAGGGCTGACGAAAAGCTAGTTCCAGCGATCGAAGTCCATACAGTAGCAATTGACTCCTCGCCGAACGATCTCATCAAAAGGCTTGAAGAAAAGATGGCAATTGGGTTCAGTTTTTCAGTTATTGTATTTAAAGTGTTGGGGTTAGCACTTCTCACCTAAGAGATAGCTTATCTAGGCTGATAGACATAGCTTGCTGGCGATCGCATCCCTGTTACATCTGGCTTCATAGCTGAGCTTTTTAGACTTCGTTCGCAAAATTTTAACGCTCACTCTAGCCATTCGAGCAGACCCAATGAAGTGACGGTGCTGACTAAGTGAGCGCCAATCAAATTGACATTAGAGAAGATGGCTAGAATATCGAGCGATCGAATCACATTTTCCCGATTGTAAACGGCAATCCCTTGAGGTTCTGCTAGAGCTTTGGCTAGCACGGCGACAACGCTAATCTCTGATGCTAAAAAGGCTACAAAGACTCCCGACAAACTCACGATTAAGCCTAGACGTAAAGCTTGAATTACATCTTGCTTGCTGACATCGCTCGCGCTTTCTGCCGATTGCAAGCGTTTAGCTAAAAGTCTGTAGCGGAAAGCCCAATAAACTCTAAATCCTAAGATTAAAAGTCCCACGATCGCTAAAAAGATGCCGAAACCCATCGGTGTATTATTGGCAACAGTACCGAGATTGCGGCTAAAAATGGCAAATAATAAAGCGATCGCCGAAACGCTACCGAGTGCTAGTTGGATCCAAAAGCTAAATCGACTAGCTACTCGAAACGTAGCGGCAAATCTTTGTTTGGTAGGTGGTGGTAAAGATAATTTCATCATCAATTTGCTTTCTAAAAAATCAGGGGATTTAAAGCTCTCGTCTTGAGGCGAATTGTAGTTGAAGTGGGGCATATCACAGGAAAAAGGTTAAAAAGGAAAGAGTAAAAAAGAAACATTTAACTTTTCATCCTTGCCCTTTACACCCTACTCCTGACTTCTGACTTCTGACTTCTGACTTCTGACTTCGTTAATGCTCTTCGTAATCTTCAGACGAGGCCGGATCGAGTTCCCAGCGGCGATCGTCTCGCTCCTCTAAGATCTCAGTAGTCCGCAAGAGGGCCCGATCGTCCATTTCCAGTCCTACAGCGGCTCCGAGTTCGTCCACTATATCCTGGTCTGGCGTGGGAGCAGTTCCCCCTACCGCTTCATCTCCCACAGCGTTGGCTTGCTCCCAATTGGCATCGATATCGCCCCCGGTAAGAGTAGGAGTGGCAGCATTAAAGTTAGCAGCGTGTTGGCGCATAGTTCGCCCGCCGATCGTATACCCTGGCAGTTCTTCAACTCCCGTACCGTAAGACTCGGTAATTGCTTGGGGCAGATCGCTGCCATCTTCATTTTCCTGGCGATCGCTTTGAGTTTTATCTGTTTGGTCGCTCATAATTTCGCTCCATTCCCCAGAGTGCGAAAACGATCGATCGAAGTTTCGACGAGTACAGAAAACAGCAAGGCACTAAATCCAACTAAAGTCAGAACGAAGTTGGCAGCATGGGCGTATTCCCACTGATAGCGCAACCGCATCCAATCGCTTGGGATCGATGTCGGTGTTGCCTGCCTGATGATGATGTTTACAGGCTCGATGAATGAGAAGAAAACTACAGGAAAAGCGATCGCCAAGCAGATAGTGCCTGATAGAGTCCAGTAAAAAGACGGTCGGCGCTTGCGGGTCAGAAAAGACAATACTAAGGCCGATATAACCGCTCCAACCGTAACTAATGCCCCAGGGCCGGGAAATCCAAAATATTGATATAAAGTATTTTGGAGCGTAACGTAAAGTCGGCCGTCGTACTGGATTTTGGGAGGTAGTTCTAAAGCGTGACAAAACTCTAAACCCATAAACAGGGCCGCCAGGATGAGCGTGACGAATCGGACAGTTTTTAAAGTCATCCTCTTACTCCCAAAATAGTGCGATCGATCTACTTAATTCAATAGCACTTGTCCGACATTATTGATGCTTATCGTACTTTGTTGACTGCTTAAAGTATTAGTGCCATCTAACGTTACATTTAACATTCCAGGTCGATCGCTAGCTGCTGGAGTAACGACTAAAAGACCGCCATCATTTCGATTCATATTAATTGTTACTGGGGCTGGCAAATCTTGCAAAACCACTGCTTTTCGTCCTAACAAAGTTCGCGTTGAGGTATGACCCATTACCTGATATGTCAGCGGGGCATTGGTATTATTTTTCAGCATGACATTTATTTTTCCTCCCACCAGTTCGACATTAGCAGCCGCTTTCATTTGCTCTTCGGGTAAAGGTGGCTGCAATACACCACTATCGGGAGCGTTTAAGGTTGTGCTGTTAGGAATTGTGAGAATTTCAGCAGTGCGATCGCTATTTTGACCCGGTTGGGTCGAGGTCGGGGGACGACATATAGTTTGTGCTAGACTCGGTGTTACCAATCCCCCCATAACTACGAGTAAAATGCCGATCGATATAGTGCCTGGTAAACTCGGCTGTTTGAAGCTGACGCGATCGGTTCTAGACATGAGTTCCTCCGACAAAATCTGGTTAAATTATGGCGATCGCTTGCGACCGACTGGGAGCATATCCAACAGAATGGACTACACTCAATTGCGAATTGCGAATTGACAATTGTTTCGATGTCACTTTAAGCTGAAACTCCAATGATGATAAATTAGGTGCCAGTGGGAATCGCTCTCAGGTATAGTTTCTAATTCTTTCGATAGATATAGCATTGATATCAAATCCGGTTTTTAAAACCATAGAATCCAGCCCTCAAAGGAGCCTCCGGCTCCCCTCAGATAACAGAAACTTCCTTTTCCCTCTCCTTGTAGGCTACGGTGTATACATAAGTTATCGGTCTGAAGTTGGGCCTTGTAGATCCCCCTAAATCCCCCTTAAAAAGCGGATGCGCTGTGCGGAGGTTCCCTCCGCATACAAGCGCACCAAGCAGCGGATGCAAGCGTGGCGAGGTTTCCTCGCCATACAGCTTGCACCAAGCAGGGGGACGAAGAGATCCGGTTCCCCCCTTTTTAAGGGGGGCTAGGGGGGATCTGCGAGGATTTCAGCATCAAAACTAGAGATGTGTATACACGGTAGCCTTGTAGGAGAGGGCTTCTTTGAGGTGGGAGAGGGGTTGGGGGTGAGGGCAAACCCACTTTTGCTAAGCGGATTTGATATGAGGGATAGATTGGAGCTAATTGGTTCGATAAAATTGATGCCCGGCGAATAAACTACTTATTTGTGTCGGCTTTCGCTTCGACTTCTTCTATTTTTTGAAGCTTAAAGGCGACAGAATAAGGTCTAAATCGAGAATTCTTAAGTATTCTTTCTGTTTTTGCTAAATGAAAGCGATCGTCTGTAATTCTGGGTTCTTCAAAATCAATAATATCAAACCCAAAACTTTTGAATGCCTTCCAATAATCTGATAGCGGTCGGTGAAACCAGATAAATTCTGATTTAAAATGTCCCCAAGGTTTCTCTATACATTTTTGCCGCTTAAAATATGAAAAGCTCCATTCATATAGCACTAATTCATCTGGTTCTATAGCTATTGCTTTTCCTTGAGGAAAACATGGATGAGAAAAAACTAAAACCGCAGTGCCTTTAGGTTTAAGAACCCGATTGAAGCTTTTTATTGTCGCTTCCAGATCGGGAATATCCATCAAGACATAGTTAGAAACTATAGTGTCATAACTAGCATCGCGACAAGATTTTAACTGAGAACACGAATCGACATGATATTCAATATTTAGTCCCGCTTCTATGGACTTACGGCGAGCAATTTCGAGCATTTTAGGAGAGATATCGACCCCCGTAACTAAGGCATCGTTTTGAACCAGTTTTCTAGTTAAATAACCCGTCCCGCATCCAGCATCGAGAACGCGAAAGCCTCGAACATCTCCGAGAAATTGCCATAAAACAGGATCGGAATTGAGCAGGCGATTATTGTCGCCATCGTCTCCCACCTGAATTTCCCAATCTTCGGCAACTCGATCCCAAAATTCTTTTACTTCTTCATCGATCGCGTGCATATAATTTCTCATCGAGTCAAAGTAACTGGCATCGCTATTCTAATTCGTTCGCGCTAGCGTTTGCGTTAGCAAGTATCGCGCTAGCATCGAGTCGAACTTATTGTGCTAGTCGAATTAGTAAGAGTATGAGATATAGCGGTTCTTGATTTGATGCGATACACTTCGACCTCTCCCCTCGTAGGGGAGGGGCTTTCCCCCCTTCCCTACAAGGGAAGGGGGGTTAGGTCTGTATTCCACTAATTTGAGAAACGCTATATCATCTCTCAGAGCGTGCCTACATCGACCCAGGATTAGCTTGGACGTATTCTGCTAGTTCAATCGGTACGGGTTTGACGCGCCAAATCCGATCGCAATATTCTTGAATGGAGCGATCGCTAGAAAATTTGCCCGACCGCGCTACATTGAGAATTGACATCCGCGTCCACCGCTGCCGATCTCGATAGGCCTCGCTCACCCGATCTTGACAGTCGATGTAAGATTGGTAGTCTGCCAGCAGCAGGTAGGGATCGTCGTGCAAGAGCGAATCTACCAAAGGTTTGAACAGATTGACATCCCCATGAGAAAAGAACCCAGAAGCAATTAATTCGATCGCGGCGTGCAAGTTGGGATTAGTCTCGTAATACTCCCAAGGATCGTACCCTTCTGCTTTCAGGGTAAATACTTCCTCGGCGGTTAAACCGAATAAAAAGAAATTTTCCGCCCCTACTTCCTCCCGGATTTCTACGTTCGCGCCATCGAGAGTGCCAATCGTAATCGCCCCGTTCATGGCAAATTTCATGTTCCCCGTCCCCGATGCTTCTTTGCCAGCCGTGGAGATTTGTTCGGATAAGTCGGCAGCGGGGTAAACTAGTTGGCCGTTGGTCACATTGTAGTCTGGCCAGAAGACGACTTTTAAGCGATCGCTTATATCTGGGTCTGAGTTGACAACTTCTGCCACCGAGTTGATTAACTTGATGATCGACTTGGCCATGAAGTAGCCTGGGGCCGCCTTACCCCCAAAGATAAAGGTGCGAGGGGGAACGTCTAAGTTGCGATCGTGTTTGAGCCGATTGTAAAGGGTGATGATGTGTAGAACGTTCAGGTGTTGCCGTTTGTATTCGTGCAAGCGTTTGACTTGAATATCGAATAGCGAGTCAGGATTTACTATTACTCCCGTGCGTTCTTTAATTTTTACTGCCAAATCGGCTTTGATTTCGCGTTCGATTTGCTGCCATTGTTGATGAAAATTAAGATCGTCAGCAAATTTTTCTAACTGCTGCAACTCTTGGAGGTTTTTAATCCAACTATCGCCAATTTTGCTACTAATTAGTTTAGTTAATTTGGGATTGCTGAGAACCATCCAGCGCCGGGGAGTAACTCCATTGGTGACGTTACTAAATTTTTCGGGCGAGAATTCGTAGAAATCTCTCAATACAGTTTGCTTCAACAGTTCCGAATGCAGTTCGGCTACACCATTAATCGTATGACTGCCCACGCAAGCTAAGTTCGCCATGCGAACGTATCTGCCACCACTTTCATCGATCAACGACATCCGCGAGAGACGTTCCCCATCTGTGGGATACTTAATCCGCACTCGATCGAGAAATCGTTGATTGATTTCGTAAATAATTTCTAAATGCCTGGGTAACAGGCTGCCAAATAATTCCAAACTCCAGCGTTCTAGGGCCTCTGGTAACAGGGTATGGTTAGTGTAGGCAAAAGTATTTTGAGTAATCTGCCAAGCTAGTTCCCACTCCATGTGCTGTTCGTCTACCAACAGCCGCATTAACTCGGCAATCGCGATCGCTGGATGGGTATCGTTCAACTGAATGGCAAACTTTTCGTGAAACTTCTCCATCGGCAACTTTTGCCCGGCCATAATGCGCATCGTGTCTTGCAAGGAACAGCAGACAAAAAAGTATTGCTGTTGCAGGCGCAATTGTTTACCTTGCAGCGGTTCGTCGTTGGGATAGAGAACTTTGGTGATGTTTTCGGAGACGATCTTCTCTTGGACCGCGCCGTAGTAATCTCCCCGATTAAAATCGGCAAAATCAAACGATTCTGGCGCTTCGGCTTTCCACAACCGCAAGGTATTGGCAGTATTCACCTTATACCCCAAAATCGGAGTATCGTAAGGGATGCCGCTGACTACTTGCTGGGGTACCCACCGCACCCGATAGCGCCCTTTGTCGTCGGTGTAGGACTCAGTGTGTCCGCCAAATTTCACCTGAACTGCCCATTCGGGACGGGCAATTTCCCAAGGATTGCCATATCGCAGCCATTTGTCAGTAATTTCGACTTGCCAGCCATCGCGAATTTCTTGATCGAAGATGCCGAACTCGTAGCGAATCCCATAACCTAGAGTGGGGATTTCTAAAGTGGCCAAAGAGTCGAGGTAGCAGGCGGCTAACCTGCCCAAACCGCCATTACCCAAGCCCGGTTCTTCTTCTTGGGCCAATAATTGTTCTAAGTTGAGTCCCAATTGGGCAGTAGCTTCTCGTACTTCCTCGTAGATTCCCAGATTGATGAGATTATTGCCCAGATGCGGCCCCATCAAAAATTCGGCCGAGAGATAGCAAACGGTACGCGCCCCATTTTGAGTGTAAGCCTCGGCTGAGTTAATCCAGCGTTGCAAGAGGCGATCGCGCACGGTATACGCTAGAGCCATGTAGTAGTCTTTGATGCTGGCTAGCGCCGGAAATTTGCCCTGGATGTAGAACAGGTTATCGAGAAAAGCTCGTTTGAGAGTTTCAATGCTTAACCCGGTGCGATCGTCTTCAATTTGAATCGGACATTCTTCAATTCTCATAGGGACTAATTTACGCTCTGAACTAATTGAGGAAATGTAGTACGCAATACAGAAGCTTAGAAATTGAGAATCGCTACTGGCGATTGACTACTAATTAAGAGGATAGACTATCTTAATCCTGCTGGGCGATCGCTAAGCTGTTGTACATTTAAACTGTGATAATAGCATTGCCCTTGTTTTTGAGTTTTCGTCCCCACTTAATAATCAATCCTCCTTCATTTAAAAGCTGGTGCAACAAATATTCTAAATCTTCTATCG
>JAHHHA010000024.1 GCA_019359615.1 Cyanosarcina radialis HA8281-LM2 | reverse complement strand
TTTTTGATAACAAGTAAAAACCGTAACATATGGTAAATTCAACAGTGTATCTAGGTGAAAATCCATTTTGAAATCGTGGTAAAATGTAGCTTAAGCTACATTTTACCACGCGATGTCCGAAGAGCCGTTTTTAGCGTCGAACAAATCAGAAATCGCTTGGGCGTTCCCACCGAATTCGATATTGTTGAATACGCCATCAACTTTACCCCTCCTTGGTTGGACTTCAGAGAAGACGGAAAATTGCGCCAGAAAAAACCGCCCGTGGTTACAGAAGGATTGCCCCGCATTCAAGCTCCCGATTTTACGGTAGCAGCTACCGGGCAAAAGACCGATATCAGCGGTCGTAGCGGCAGTTCGGGTGGCTCTGACACGACCTACCAAGGAGAACTTAGTTCTGTAGGAACGGTTTTGGGTGGGAGTTGGTTCGTTCGCACCAATCAATCGGATTTAACCGATACCAGTTCTTGGCGACTCTCAGAAGCACAGTATTTCCGCCCGACTGACTCAACCGACTACGTTCTGGGTTCTCATCCTACCTTTTGGAACGCTCAAGGCGATGGCGACTATTGGGGCTTGACTACTGTTCGGCGTTGGGGTTTTAAACCGGGCACTACTACTACTGGTAGTGGTGGCTTTAATTGGAGTCAGCGCCTGCAAACTGACGAACTCGGACGCACGATTGTGGGACAAGCCCCACCGAATACCCTAGTCCGACTAACTCAAGGATCGCGGGATAATGTCGTTGCTGAGGTGTTAGTAGATTCATCTGGAGTCTTTCGATTTGCAGATGTTCCTTCTAGGGGCGGTAGATATGAAATTTTACTTTATCCTAACGGGCAGCTAACAGCAGCGCCAGAAATCCGAGATGCCACTTTTTCAAGCGTTCCTAGTCAATTACCCAAGGGTACGTCGGCTCTCACCGTTTCTGCGGGCTTGCGGCGAGAATTTGACGAAGGATCGAATTTTATTGGCGATTTCACTGAGTTACGAGGTGGAGTTGCCTATCGCTACGGCGTTTCTGAAGATCTGACTTTAGGTGTCGGTACGGTTTACGATCGCTCTTTACTAGGATTGGGAGAAATTTTCTATCAACCCAAAGGTTTCCCCTTGCAAGTTTCAGCATCGGTGCTAGCTGGGGGAGAGGATGGCATAGAAGTCGATAGTTATATTAGCTTTCAGCCTACAGATACTTTACGCGCCGAATTCAGCAGCGATCGCCTTTCTACCCGATTTGGCGTTAACTGGCAAGCATTCCCTAGTTTGAGTTTCAGAGTTGGCGGTAATACCAGCGATGATGCTCTGTTTGCTGGCATCAACTTTGCCCAAAGCAGCCGGAATTTTTCGACTTTTGCCAGCGTCGAACTCGATACCAAAAATCGCCTGCGCTTGGCTTTGAATTCCCGCCTGGGAGCCTTGCAACTCAACCATCGCTCCAACGAACTCAGCAGCGACTCCAGACTGACTTACAACCTTTCTGGCTCGGATAGTTTGAATTTAGGACATTCGGTGTTTGTGGGGTATGAAACCAATCATACCGACGAACGCGATGATAACTTAGCCTCTGCTGGTTGGTTCTATCGCTCTCCGTCTCAATCTCTAGATGGCAGATATCTCTGGGAAGTAGGTCTGGGATACGGTGTTGGTTCTCGTGGCGATGGCCTAATTGCTTCGGTTGGTACTGCTGTCGTCCCAGGAGTAGTAGTGCGAGGAATTTATCAAGGTGCTTCAGTTTCCTCCGACGACCAGAGTTTCCGGGTTGAGATTTCGCCCAACCTTTATTTCCAAGGCGGCATCGGCCCTGGCGATCCTCGATTCGATCGCTTGCGCAATGAAGGGGGGATCTGGATACAACCATTCTTAGATCGCAATAATAACGGCAAGCGCGATCGAGGCGAACAAATCTACACCGAAGATCTAGATTTACTGCTAGTGCTCAATAACGAATCGATTAAATCTTCCCGACCGGAAGTTCGCCGCCAAGGGGTGTTTGTCACCCTCTCTCCGGGCACTTATCGCCTCGATCTCGATCCGGCGGGCTATCCGGTGGATTGGAAACCAGTCAAACCTGCCTATGCAGTAGAAGTGGTTCCTGGTAGTTATACCCCAGTTCTAGTGCCGATGGTGCAGTCTTATACCGTAGCTGGTCGAGTGACCGACGCGCAAGGCAAACCTGTAGCCAATGCCAGAGTCGAAGCCGTCCCCACCGAGCGAGGAGAAACAGTATTATCTATCACCAATGAGGCCGGAGTTTTCTATTTAGAAAACTTGCAGCAAGGAACTTATAACTTGCTGGTTCGGGGTCAACCCGTTCAACCGAGTCAAATCGTCATCGACGCTAATTCTCCCTCATTGCAAGAGGTGAATTTGACGATCGCTAAATAAATAGGGGCGCATTTGCCCTCACCCCGCCTCCGGCACCCTTACAGGTGTATGTTTTTAAAAATTGGCTCTGTGAGCGATGAGTAGACGACGAAAACAATGGCTTTTCTTCCCCTGCTTCCTCTGCATCCACTGCATCCCCTGCTCCAGAACCACCCCAAATCTCAAAAACATACCCTTGAAAGCCTCCGACACCCCTCTCCCGTGGGAGAGGGGCAGGGGGTGAGGGCTGCTGTAGGGGGATCTAGGCCTGAATGCCCTCAAGCACGTATCCATCCCGCGCCTAGCTCGCCATAATTAGCTGTATAAAAATGGTCGCCAGCGGGCGAATTAAAGTAGCGATAAAAGGCATAAGCGACGATTGGGACGTTGTTAATCGTCACGACATTTGTAACCGATATGCTGAAAATTTTTGGTTAGGTGGGTGGAAATCCGCACCTCATAGCGACGATCTCTGGGATCTCGATCGCTTAATATAACTTAATAAATCTTCAAAATGTTGGCTCTAGCTAGAAGCTGTCAAATCCAAGCGAACGCTAGCCGTAGAGCATCGCTTTAGAGTCAGGAGAAAAACGATGGCAAGCAAATGGCAAAAAAGATTGGTGAAGATCGGTACGTGGGTAGCGGCTGAGGTAGTGCTGACGATGGCAGGTGCAGATAACTTGGCCGACTATAGCGAATTCGTCTTCTCCGATCGCGGTATAACTCAAGTAACAGAAGCAATTAGCAACCTGATTACGCTAGTTTTATAGTTAGCGCTCTGTATCGCTTGCAGGGCGGTAATCTTCGTGCCAACATTACCAAAACTAATTTTTAGCAAACATAATTAAACAAACGCTAAAGAGTATTAAGAATTACTATCCCCAGCCAAAACTCTGTCAAGCTATAGATCGTAGCCCAAAGCGTACAAGCATCAAGAGGTGCTCGATCGCGGATGAGTTAAGTGCCATCCGAAGTCCGAGCATCAAGGGCAAGCCAATCGATATCTACCAGAACTTATGACAACAATCGAACATTTACGTGCCAAACTACCTTTTCCCCTCAAACGATTGGCTGACCTAGCTTACAACTATTGGTGGAGTTGGACGGACGATCGCGTTTCCCTGTTTCGCAACATCGATCCTGACAAGTGGCAGGAATCGAAACACAACCCAGTCGAGCTAATAGACTCTACCAGCTACGTCCGACTGACCCAGCTAGCCAACGACCCAGTTTACATCAAGCGCCTCAAGGTCCTAGCCCAGCAGTTTGATAATTACATGGCCTCAACCGATACTTGGGCCAGTAGCGTCGCTCCTCAAATTACGGCCAAAAACCCAGTTGCTTATTTTTGCGCGGAATTTGGCATTCACGAATCGTTGCCGATTTACTCCGGGGGTTTGGGAATTCTGGCGGGAGATCACCTCAAATCCTCCTCGGATCTGGGCGTACCGATGGTAGCTATAGGATTGCTATACCGTCAAGGCTACTTCCACCAAAAACTCAATCGCCAAGGTTGGCAAGAAGACTACTATATCGACAATCCATTCGAGCGAATGCCGATCGAATTGGTGAAAAACGATCGGGGCGAGGCGCTGACAGTCGAGATGGAAATTCGCCAGCGGCGAGTGAAGGTGCAAGTCTGGGTAGTCAGAGTCGGTCGAGTTAACCTTTATCTGTTAGATACCAATCGAGATGACAACGATGCGGTAGATCGATGGCTGACAGGACACCTTTATGGCGGCAACCTCGATACCAGAATCGCCCAAGAGGTGCTTTTAGGGATCGGTGGGGTAAGAGTCCTGAAAGCCTTGGGGATCGAGCCAGCCGTGCATCACCTCAACGAAGGTCATGCGGCGTTTGGCACTTTAGAGGTGGCCAGGTTAGAAATCGAACGCACGGGCAAATCTTTCTACGACATCGAAGCTTCAGTGCGCGATCGCTGTGCCTTCACCACTCATACCCCAGTTCCGGCCGGTCACGATGTCTTCTCTTCCGACCTGATGGATTCTTATTTCGCCCACTACTGGCCGACGTTAGGTTTATCTCGCGAACAATTCCTCGCTTTGGGGGCCAGGCGGCTAGGAGATCCGTGGGAACCCTTCGGCATGACGGTTTTAGCTTTACGGATGTGTCGGGCGGCTAATGGGGTCAGCAAGCTGCACGGAGAAGTCTCCCGCAAGATGTGGAAGATTCTTTACCCAGAACAACCAGAAGATAAAGTCCCCATCGGCCACATTACCAATGGGGTACACGCCCGCACTTGGACTGCACCCTTAATGGCTGATTTGTACTCGGAGTATCTGGGAGAAGATTGGTCCACTCGCGTCTCCGACCCCCAAATGTGGGCCAAACTCGACGGAGTTCCCAATGAAGAACTCTGGTGGCGACATCAAGTCCTGAAAGAGCGGTTGATCGCCCATACTCGGTCTAAAGTTAAAGCTGCTAGGAGCGATCGCAGTGAAGAACAATATCGGATCGATGCGGCCGATCGCCTGTTAGATCCTAAAATCTTGACTATTGGGTTTGCTCGCCGCTTCAGCCTCTACAAGCGGGCTGACTTGATCGTTCGCGACGCTCAACGGGCCTTAGAGATTTTTGGTAACTCCCAACGGCCGGTACAAATCGTCTTTGCTGGCAAAGCCCATCCCCAAGATGAAGAAGGCAAGCGACTGATCCAGCGAGTTATGGACTGGTGCAAACACCCAAACCTGATCGATCGCGTGGCTTTGATCGAAGACTACAACATCTACACCGCCCAAAAACTGATTCAAGGGGTCGATGTCTGGCTGAACAACCCCCGTCGGCCGTTAGAAGCTTCCGGCACCAGCGGGCAAAAAGTTTGCTTTAACGGTGGGATCAACTTTAGCGTCCTCGATGGTTGGTGGTGCGAAGGCTATCAAGTCGGTGCTGATGGCAAAGGGTCGAACGGTTGGGCGATCGGCGAAGATGCTAACACTAGCGATCAAGAATTGCAAGATCGCATCGATTCCCAATCGCTCTATCGGTTGCTGGAAGAGGAAATCGTTCCCCTCTACTACGATCGAGACGAAAACGGCATTCCTCACCGTTGGATCGAGATGATGAAAGCCTCGATTAAAACCAACGCCCCGCTGTTCAATACCGATCGCATGATTGCCGATTACGTCACCCAAATCTATGCCCCAGGTACGGCTGCTAGTGCCGTCCCCGTTCGGGCTAGCGCTTTGGTATAGGGGGCGGCGATCTAATCCAAAGAATAACAGACAGCCCTCTCCCAAAGAGAGGGCTTATGCTTGTGGGACAGCCATCTTGGCTGTCCCACAAGCATATTGAGAAATTATCTTGGGTTTAGGGAGCGATCGACCTTCGGCATGGAACCATTCAACTAAGGAGACGATCGCTTCTTCCCCATTTCTAGCAGCTTCTTCGTAGGTTTTACCATCCGTACAAGGCTGCATTACTAAACCAACAAATTCAGGTAGAAAAACCACAAAACAATCATCTTCCTCAGACCACTGGATTAACATGCTGTATAGTGGGTTCATTCTTCTGAATTCTCCATTTCTTCTAATTGCTTCAGGACTTCATTGACTTGTTTCTCCAGATATATCGGTGCATCGTCTCCATCTTTCCTGGCAATTACAATTGGCTCAATTAAGCTTAGATGGCTCCACACCTGATGACTGCCCTTGCCCTGTCGATAAATAAACCCCGCCTTTAAGAGCAATTTTTTCAACTCTCTAATCTTCTTGGGCATTCATCCTCAGATCCTGCTTTCAATTGAATTATAGTTTATTCCCACATTAAGTATCCAATTACGCCAAGGCGAGAAAAGCTATAGCAATAGTTGTTAGAGTTGCAACTTGGTTACGGCGATTTTACCGGAAAAACAGACATCAACATCGCTACCAGGAGTGCGATCGCGTTGGGCGTATACTCCGACATAATAAAATTTATTCCCTTCAACCCGATATTTTATCGGCAGCGGTCGGACGCAGGGCTGACAAAAAACTATCTCTGGTTCGAGATCTCCGGGTGACAAATGAGGGAGATTGACATTCCAGAAACTGCCAGGTTGAAAAGGACGTTGGAGTAAATCATCTAATATTTTGGCAGTCATTTTGGCAGCTAATTGCCAATCCACTGCAAGCGGCCGTTTGAGATAGTGAGAAACCGCAATTCCAGGAATGCCGTGAAAAGCAGCTTCCCGAACGGCTGCGATCGTCCCGGAAATATATACGTCTGCCCCTAAATTCCCTCCAGCATTGATCCCAGATAAAACAAATTTGGCATCGGGGCAAAGATGAGAGAGGGCAATTCGAGTGCAATCGGCTGGAGTGCCAGAAATCGCGTAGGCAAATTCTGCTCTTTGTTCGACTTCAATGGCCTGCTGCGTCGTCACTTGATGCCCGCAACCCGATAAATGGTCTTTGGGAGCGGCAACAATTATTTTTCTGCCATTAACTGCTTGTAGGAGCGAGCGAATTCCTGGCGCGTCTATGCCATCATCGTTAGTCAAAATTAAAGTCATCTGAATTATAAATTTCGCCTCTACTCTTCTAGTCCTAGCTCTCGCAGGCGTTGGGCTAGTCGATCTGCTCGTTGGCGCTCTTGCTGCAAAGCAACTTCTGCTTGTTCCGCCCGTTGGCGCTCCTGTTCTGCTTGGTATTGAGCGAATTGTTCCGGTAATGGGACTAGCTGACCTTCTGGGGTAAAAAATCGCAGCTTGCCTTCGTGCGTACCCAAATACAGGTGTAACTGCTGACTCCATCGCCATCCTTCCGAGGTGGGGGCAATCTCTTCATAAACCCCATTCATCAATCGGAAGCCTTGAAACTCTAAAGTGTGAGGATGAAACCAGAAGTATTCTGGAACCCGCCAGGTATATTGATACAGGTCTTTCTTTAAACCGCGATCTGTACTTGCTGTCGAGTCGGAAAGTAATTCTACGATCGCATTGGGATATTTGCCGCCTTCTTGCCAGACGACCCAACTGCGACGCTCTTCAGGAGTTGTACCCAGGACGACAAAAAAATCTGGCCCTCGAAAATCCTCAGATTTTTTTTGATCGGGACTGTAGTAAATGGTCAGATTGCCAGAGACGTAAAAGTCTTGTTGCTCTCGCCACCACCATTTTAGTAAGCGAATCAGTAAGTCAATTTGTTCTCGATGTAGATCGGATTCCAAAGGTGGTTCGTCGCTCCATAAATTCCCTGGAGGAAATATGACTTCAGGGTTATTCGCCTGGAAAGAAGACTCAGCAGTTACAGACATCGGTTTGACCTTAATGTTGTTTGAGTCGATAGTTGAGGTGACTTAATCTATATTTTGTCTGATTATGCGAGCGATCGCTGCGATTAACTCGTTGGGTTCGATCGGTTTGGCCATGTGCTGCTGGAAACCCGCTTTGAGAGCCTGATGGCGATCGAATTCTGCGGCGTAGGCAGTTAGAGCGATCGCTGGAATGTCTCTAAATTGCTCCAAGCTCCGAATCTGTTGCACGAGCATATAGCCATCCATTTCTGGCATCCCAATGTCGCTGACGATCAGATCGGGAACGGAGCGATCGTTGGCGTTAGCCTGTGCGTTAGCACGTATCGCTTGTAAGGCTTCAATTCCAGATCCGACCCTCGTAACGATCGCACCTGCTTCTTCTAAAACAAATGTGGCAATCTCTAGTGAGTCGGCATCATCATCGACTACTAAGATGCGAACGCCGCTTAAATCACCACCCGTTGAGACTGAATAGCCTGCTAAAGGCGACGGTTGGCTGGTTGCAGGTGCCAGGGGAAGTCGGACTGTGAAGGTAGCACCTTGCCCTTCACCAAGACTGTTGACGCTAATCTGACCGCCGTGCATCTCGACGATCTGACGGGCGATCGCCAATCCTAATCCCAAGCCGCCAAATTTGCGGGTAATGGCTCCATCTTCTTGGCGGAAATGCTCGAAGACATAGGGCAGAAAGTCAGGATTGATGCCTTTTCCCGTATCGATGACTTGAATTTGAGCGTTAGTTGCCGACTGGTTTAAGATCGCGGTAATTCGACCGCCTTCGGGGGTAAACTTCACGGCGTTAGAAAGCAGATTCCAGAACACTTGTTGCAATCTTCCAGGATCGCCCATGACGTAGAGATGGGGGGATGGGGAGATGGGGGGATGGGGGGAGGAGGAGAGGGAGAGAGGGAGAGAGGGCGAAGAGGGCGAAGAGGGCGAGATATTCTCTGACTTCTGACTCCTGACTTCTGACTCCTGACTCCTAACTCCTGGATCTATGACTTCAAATTTCAATTCAATTCCCTTAGCTTCAGCGGCTAACTGCACGGTTTCTAACGCGGCTGAAATTACTTGGGCTAGATCTACAGAAGCGATATTCAAACTCAATTTTCCTCGCAAAATGCGGGAGATGTCGAGCAAGTCTTCAATTAGCTGCGATTGCAGTTGGGCGTTGCGATCGATCGCGGCGAGCGCGGCTTGCGTTTTTTCCGCGTTGAGTTTCCCCCGCTGCAACAGCTTCGACCAACCCAGAATCGGATTGAGAGGCGATCGCAATTCGTGAGATAACACGGCCAAAAATTCATCTTTGATCCGATTGGCGGCTTCGGCTGCTTCCCGTGCTGCCTGTTCCCGTGCCAAAAGCTGTTCTCGTTCGACTTCGGCTTGCTTGCGATCGGTGACATCCTGAGCGGTGCCAATAATCTTGGTAACGGTGCCGTCTGCTGCCCGCTCGAACACTGCATCCCGACAGCGAAGCCAGCAATAGTCACCATTGGCGTGCCTCATGCGAAGCTCGTGGTCGTATACGTCGCGATCGCCAAAATCGTGAAACCGCTGGTTGCCCTCAATTACACCAGGAATGTCATCAGGGTGGACGAGGGACTCAACCAGCACAGGCCCGAAGGCGGCAATTTGCTCCTGAGAGTAGCCCAATATGCGATCGACACCCGCATTGATGTAAATATTGCGTCCCTGCGTCAAGTCAAACACGTATACGAGGTCGGGGGTAGTTTCAGCAATTTTCTCGAACTGGTGACGAGAGCGAGCCAAAGCTTCTTCGGCTTGCTGGCGATCGGTAATATCGATCGTCACTCCAATCAATTTTTGCAGGCTACCATCGTCATTGAGGATAACTTGACCTCGTTCTTCCAGCCAGACGATCGCGCTATTATCGGGACGGATAAAGCGAAATTCAGAGCGGTAATTGCTGCCTGTCGCCACGGCATTTTCGACGGTGGTTTGATGGCGCGATCGATCCTCTGGATGCACCAACGTCAGCCCCAGTGCGACTGACTGAATTTCAGGTAGACCGTAAATCTCAGAAAAATTTGAGGTGGTAACGATCGTGTCATCGAATGGGTTCCACTCCCAAGCGACCATTCTTCCCCCTTCCACTGCCAGCTTCAGTCGCTGTTCTCGATCGTGGATGGCTTGCGCTGTCTCCTGGCGAAGGCGGGAAAGCTTTAGGGTGGCCTCGACTCGTGCCATTAGTTCGCGGGCAGAGAAAGGCTTGATGAGGTAATCGTCCGCTCCTGCTTCCAGTCCTTCGATCCGGGACTCCTCCCCAGCACGAGCAGATAGCAGGATTATCGGAATTTCTTGAGTGCGCGAATCGGCGCGTAGTTCTCGGAGCAACCCAAATCCATCCAGGTTGGGCATCATCACGTCGCTCAGCACCAAATCTGGCATTTGCTGGCGAATAGCAGTCAATGCCGCTCTGCCATCAGCGACGGTTTCCACCTGATAGTGCTGACTTAACAGGCGCTTTAGATACTCTCGCATATCGGCATTGTCATCCGCTAGCAAGATCTGAGGGAGTGAGGAGGTGGTGAGAGGGTGAGGGGGTGAAAAGGAAGATACTATCTCGCTCCCTATCTCCCCATCTCCCCATCTCCCCATCCCCCTTTCCCCATCTGGTAGCCAGCGCGATGCCTCTTCCACGTAGGGATTTGCGCCTAATGCTGTCGATGCCAGAGTGCGAGTGGCTTCAAGGCGATCTGGCGGTAAATGAGCCGCACCGCAAGGAATCGCGATCGCAAACGTGCTGCCGCGATCGATCTGACTGGTAACGCGAATCGTGCCGCCGTGCAACTTGACGAGTTCTTGCACCAATGCCAAGCCGATCCCAGAGCCTTCATAAGTGCGCGATCGGGTGCCATTTATCCGATGAAATCGTTCAAATAATCGGGGTAATTCTGCTGCCGGAATGCCCACTCCGGTATCTGTAACGCTCAATTCCACCGAGTTGCCAACGGGTTGCAAGCGCACGGTAATGCTGCCTGTAAAGGTAAATTTGAACGCATTGGAAATCAGGTTGAGGACGATCTTTTCCCACATTTCGCGATCGACGTATACAGGTTCCGGTAAGGGGGGACAATCGATCTGCAATGTCATTCCGGCTCGTTCGATTAGCGATCGAAACACGCTCGCCAGTTCGGCCGTATACGTCGCTAGATCGGTGGGTTCGTAAGATGCTTGCACTCGTCCGGCTTCAATTCGGGAAAAGTCTAATAAAGCATTGACTAACTTTTGCAAGCGCAAACCATTTCGCTGCACCAGTTGTAATTGTTCGCGCTCGGCAGGTTGCAAGCGATCGTCTAAATTAATTGCCAGTTCCTCCAACGGACTTATCATCAGCGTCAGGGGCGTGCGAAATTCGTGGCTGACGTTGCTGAAAAAGGCAGTTTTGGCGCGATCGAGTTCGGCTAATGCTTCCGCGCGTCGGCGCTCTTCTTCGTAGGCGTTGGCATTGGCAACGCTGGCTGAAATTTGCCCTGCCACTAGATTGATAAAGCTGCGATAGTTATCGTCAAACAGCCTCAGCGGATTTAGCCCTGCTACCAAGATTCCCGACCGGCCCGTTTGACCAGAGGGGGCAATGGGGACGACGATCGCTTGCTGGGGAACCCGATCCCAAGCACCTGTAGGTAGATTGCCAAACCGAGCGATTAAATCTGAGATTAAAACTGACTTTTGGGTTTGAATCGCCTCGGCAAACGACCAGACTGATTCAGAATTGAGATCGACGGTGGCAGGAACAGCAGGATGAGTGCGCTCGATCCCACTGGTTCCAGCTAAAACTGCGCACTGCCGCTCGGTATCGACCAGATAAATCATCGCCAAAGGCAGGTCGTAAGGATTGGTTTCCAGACATTTCGCACTCATCGTACAGGCTTCATCGAACGTGCGAGCGTCTGCTGTTTTGGCTGCTAGTTCTTGCAGCAACGCTAGCTGGCGCTCGCTGATAATGCGCTGTGTATCGTCAGTATTGGCGCAGATAATCCCGCCTGGATTTCCTCGATCGTCAGGAATGGGGCTGTAGGAAAACGTGTAGTAAGTTTCTTCCGGATAGCCGTTGCGTTCCATGATTAACAATAGCGATTCGTCATAGGTTCCCTCATTGTTGAGCATCGTTGATTCTGCTTTCGGTCCGACTACATCCCAAATTTCCTGCCAGACTTCAGCCGCAGGACGGGCAAACATTCTCGGATGCTTGCCGCCCAATATCGCTCTATAAGCGTCGTTGTATAGGTTCAGCAATTCTCTACCCCACCACACCCACATTGGTTGACTGGAGGTGAGCATGATGCGGACAGAGGTTTTCAGGCTTTGAGGCCAGGTTGCGACTGCGCCCAATGACGTATTCGACCAATCTTGCGATCGCATCCGCATTGCCATTTCACTATTGCCTGCAAAAAGTTGTTCCGCTGTCGAACGATCGTCGGTCATCCTACGTTTGCTCCATTCAACGTTTGGGCGTATCCCTCTTCCAAGATTTGCTCTACAGGCGGTAAGGGGTAATCTCTAAGTCGATCGCTTATCAAAATTATCGGCGTTATAAATCTAAAATTTAGCTTTTTGCCAGAAGTCTATTTGACCGATCGAATCAAACGATCGATCGCTTTTACTAATTCCTCCGGTTCTAAGGGTTTGGCCAGGTGCATTTGAAACCCAGCCTTTAAAGCTTGTTGACGATCGAATTCTCCGGCGTAGGCAGTCAAGGCAATGGCTGGAACTTCTCTAGTTGACTCCTGCATCCGGATTTCTTGCAGCAGCATATAGCCGTCCATTTGTGGCATTCCAATATCGCTGACAATTAGATCGGGAACGAAGCGATCGATCGCTTGCAAAGCTTCAATTGCCGATGCTGCACTCGTAACGATCGCGCCTGCTTGCTCTAGCACGAACGCCACGACCTCTCGCGAGTCGGTTTCGTCATCTACCACTAAGATGCTGATGCCACTTAAATCGGTTGTAGGAGCCGAGGATGTTTCTATAGTTGCTGGTGCTATCGATTTAGGCGCGAGCGGAATTTGGACTGTAAACGTGGCTCCTTGCCCTTCACCAGCACTATCAACCGTTACGGTGCCGCCGTGCATCTCGACGATTTGACGCGCGATCGCTAGTCCCAATCCTAAGCCGCCAAATTGGCGCGTTGTGGCTCCACTTTCTTGCCGAAAATGCTCGAATACATGAGGCAGAAAATCTGGACTGATACCTTTGCCCGTGTCAGTAACTTGAATTTGGGCATGAGTTTCAGTTTGGGTTAATTCCACCGCGACCTGCCCGCCTTGGGGTGTAAACTTGACGGCGTTAGAAACCAGATTCCAGACTACTTGCTGCAAGCGTCCGGCATCGCCCACGACGTAGAGAGAAGGGGAAGAGGGGGAGGCAGGGGGAGATGGGGGGATGGGGGGATGGGGGGAGGAGGAGGAGAGGGAGAGAGGGAGAGAGGGCGAAGAGGGCGAGATATTCTCTGACTTCTGACTCCTGACTTCTGACTCCTGACTTCTGACTCCTGGATCTATGACTTCAAATTTCAATTCAAGGGACTTGGCTTCGGCAGCTAGGCGAACTGTTTCTAAGGCAAACGAGATGACTCTACTTAAGTCAACGGGTTTCTCCTTCAAACTCAACTTGCCGCGCAGAATCCGGGAGATGTCGAGTAAATCGTCGATCAGTTGCGACTGTAGCTGAGCGTTGCGTTCGATGCTTTGCAGGCCCTCTGTCGTCCGTTTTTCGTCGAACTTGCGGGTTCGCAGCAGTTTGGCCCAACCTAAAATTGGGTTGAGGGGCGATCGCAATTCGTGAGACACTACCGCTAAAAATTCGTCTTTGATCCGATTGGCGGTTTCCGCTCGATCGCGGGCGGACTGTTCTTGTTGTATAATGCGCTCGCGATCGCGTTCGTATCGAACGCGATCGCTGATATCGTAAGAGACTGCCAGCACTGCCTCCACCTCGCCCCGCTCGTCGTACAGGGGCGTACCGTGAGAGATATAGTCGCGATCGTGGCTGTGATGTTCCCAGCTAAAGGGTTCGCCAGCCAGAGCTTGACGGAAGTAAGCTTCATAGCGATCGGCCAGGTCGGGGTCGAGCGCCTCCCAAAGGGTTTTGCCCACCAAGTCTTCAGAGGACAAGCAGACATCCTCGATCGCTTGTCCTTCTGCCAGCCGATAGCGCAACTCTCGATCCACCACAAAGACAGCCCCATTCGGTAAGTTGGCAGCAACGGCATGGAGGCGAGCTTCGCTCTGACGCAAGGCGGCTTCTGCTTGTTTGAGTTCGCGATGTTCTTGGGCTTCTCGCAAGGCTCGTTGCACGCAAGGTACTAATCGTCCCAACCGTTGCTTGAGAACGTAATCTGTAGCTCCCCATTTGAGGGCTTCGATCGCTAATTCTTCGCCCAAGCTGCCAGAGACGAAAATAAACGGCACGTCGGGACGCAGTTGGCAGGCAATTTCTAGGGCCGAGATCCCGTCGAAACCAGGCAAGCTATAATCTGCCAAAATCAGGTCGAACTCATTGGTTTCCAGCGCGGCGACAAAATCGGAGCGGGTTTCCACTCGCAGCAGTTCGCAGTCAATACTGCCATCTGAGAGGGTCAACTCTACCATCTCGGCATCTAACGGGTTATCTTCGAGCAAAAGAAACTGGAGTGTCATGTTTCTTCCTCCCGATCGACTTTGGGGAGCGAAAAGTAGAAGGTGGCACCGCGATCGATCTCTCCTTCCGCCCAGGTACGTCCGCCGTGCCGATGAACGATCCGCCTGACGTTGGCCAGTCCTACCCCCGTGCCTTCAAACCGCTCTTGCGGATGCAATCGTTGGAAAATACCAAATAGGCGATCGCGGTATTTCATATCGAATCCTGCCCCGTTGTCTCGGATAAAGAAAATGGTTTCCCGATCGCGATCGATGCTGCCGATGGTAATTTCGGCTTCCAGGCGATCGCGAGTGTATTTAATCGCATTAGCCAGCAAGTTTTGCAGCACTAGTCGCAGCATAGCTCGATCGCCCCGCACGTTCGGCAGCGGTTCCACTTGCCAGCGAATCGTTCTTTCAGTCATTTCTGGTTGCAACAGCAGTTGCACCTGTTGCACCAGTAGGTTCATCTGCACCAACTCTTGGCGCATTTCCGCTCGCCCCATGCGCGAAAACTCCAGCAGGTCGTCTACCATGGTGCCTGCTTGCTTGGCAGACCGCGCGATGACGTTCAAATACCGCAAACTCCCTTTATCTAACCCAGTTAAATCGAACCTTTGGGGTAGCAGTTCTGCTACCCGGCTGATGTAGTTAAGCGGTGTTTTTAAATCGTGAGAAACCGAGTAAGAAAATGCCTCTAATTCTTGGTTCAGGGCTTCCAGTTGAGCCGTGCGCTCTCGAACTCGGCTCTCTAAGCTGGCATTGAGTTCTTCCACTTCTCGCATCACCGCTTCCCGGCAGACTGCCTCCCGTCGCATTCGCGCTAGTTTCAAGTTGGCATCGACTCGCGCTAACAGTTCTCGCCCGGAAAACGGTTTAATTAGGTAATCATCGGCACCAGCTTCTAACCCCTCCACTCGCGACTCCTCCCCAGCACGGGCAGACAGTAGAACGATCGGGATGTCTCTAGTTTGCGGATCGGCTCGCAGCGACTTCAACAACTCAAACCCATCCATTCCTGGCATCATCACGTCTGTTAGTACCAAGTCGGGCGGGCGTTGGGCAATCGCACTTAATGCAGCTAACCCATCATTGACAGCCTCTACTTCATAATAGTGATTTAGCAGTCGCGTGAGATAATTCCGTAGATCCGAGTTGTCGTCAACTAGGAGGAGGTGATGGGGTGATGGGGTGATGGGGTGATGGGGTGATGGGGTGATGGGGTGATGGGGGGCAAAAGAAGATATTCGATCGCTTCCGATCTCTTCTTCTCCATGCGGTAGCCAACTTAATGCTTCTTCTACGTAAGAACTCGCTTGGATGGTGGTGGATGTTTGGTTGGTGGGAATATCGATCTGTTCGGGGGGCAGATGGGCGACTCCTGTGGGAATTGTAATGGTAAACGTCGTTCCCCGATCGACTTGACTGGTGACGGCGATCGCTCCGCCGTGCAGTTTGACGAGTTCTCGTACCAGAGACAAGCCAATGCCGGAACCTTCATTGCTGCGTCCCCGTATCCCTTTGACTTGATAGAAGCGATCGAACAAATGTGGTAATGCTTCCTCTGGAATTCCGCTCCCTGTATCTCTCACTTCCAGGATCGCGAAGGAGGAGGGCGAAGAGGGCGAGGACAAAGAGGATTGGTCTTCGTTAGACATCTCTAACAATTCTTGTGTGGTAGGCATCCTGCCTGCCCTCGATCCTCTGTTGTTTGGTTCTGGACTCGATCGCAAGGTAACAGCAATCTCGCCCTCAAAGGTGAATTTGAAGGCATTGGAGAGCAGGTTGAGGACGATCTTTTCCCACATCTGGCGATCGACGTAAACCTCTTCTGGCAATGGGGGACAATCGACGATGAGTTGTAAGCCCGATCGTTCGATCGCCGAACGAAAGACGCTGGCTAAATCTGCCGTGTAGGTGGATAAGTTGGTGGGTTCGTAGTTGGCTTGCAGGCGATCGGCTTCAATTCGCGAAAAATCGAGCAGAGTGTTGACTAACTTCAGCAGCCTTTGAGCGTTGCGCTGCGCTAGTTCTAAAAGTTCCTGTTGCTCTGGAGTTAGATCGCTCGCCAGATCTTCCAGGGGACTGAGTAACAGCGTTAGTGGAGTGCGAAATTCGTGGCTGATGTTGCTGAAGAAAGTGGTTTTAGCGCGATCGAGTTCTGCTAGGGTCTCTGCTCGTTGGTGTTCTCGATCGCGGGCAGATTGTTCTCGAACTCGCTCAAGTTCTGATTCGCGTAGGGCTGCTTCAGCGCGGGCGCGTTCCACCGCCGCCCACGTGCGCTCCGCCGTCTCCTCGACCAGTGCCACCTCGTCGGCGGGCCACTCGTGCGGCACGGGGAAATGCAGGAAGAAGACGGCCGCGAGCCGCCCACCCTTGTTTAGGGGGACGGCGACGGCGGCGCGAACCATGCCAGCGGCGAAGGCCACCCGCTCCGCCTCACTCATCCGCGCGTTGCGCTCCGCGTCGGCCACCGCGACGCTGCGGCCAGCGCGGAGGTCGGCAAAGAATGCGGCACCATAGCTGTCGTTCGGGTAGTGGCCGGCGAAGCTCGGCACGCCGTTGGTATAGTCGCGGTGGATGGTGAAGTGCGCTCCGTCCGCCTCGATTTCGGCGTAGGCCGCGCGGCCAGCGCCCAGGTGTTCCCCGATCGCGCGAGCGGCTTCGCTTTGGATCTCGACGGGGTCGGCGAGCGATCGCAACGCATCTGTCAACTTGACCCGAAACGCATCCATCTGGGCCGCGCGGCGCAATTGAGCTTCTGCCTGTTTGCGATTGTTGATATTGCGCAAGACGATCGTCACTCGTCGATCCTGGGGATTGCCGTAGGGAAACACATTGACTTCAAACCAGGTATCGAGATAGTCCTCGTGCATCTCAAAGTGAACCGGGGCGTTCGCGACGAGAGCCTGATGGTAGCGTTCAAACCAACCTGACTCAATAGACGGAATGAGTTCTCTCAGGGTTTTGCCTTGGGCTTGGGGCAATCCGGTTTGGGCTTCAAACGAGGGACTGACTTCTAGGAAGCGACAATCGATCGGTCTATTGTCATTGTCATACAACACTTCGAGCAGCGCGAAGCCATCGTCGATCGACTCAAACAGCGATCGATATTTCTCTTCCGATTCTCGCAACGCTACTTCGGTGCGGGCACGTTGCGCCGCCGCCCACATTCGTTCGAGCGTTTCACGCACCAGTTCTACGTCCTCCTCTTTCCAGTCGCGCGGCGCGTCCTTGCCCACGGTCAGCACGCCTACCCATTTGCCTTCCTTGATGAGCGGCACAAGCACAATGGATATTTGCTGAACGGCTTCCATCGCCGCGATGTATTCCGGCGGCACGAGGTCGGAATGATAAACGTCGGAGACGACTACCGCCTCGCCTCGCCGCAGCGGCTGCGCCGTCCAGTCGAACGCCGCGATCGGGTAATCGCCCACGATGGAAGCCGCGCCGTCGCGCAGATACTGTTTGCTCACTCTTCCAACACCTTCCGACTCAAATATCTCGACGTAGTAGACGCGGTGCGCGCCAACCCATTCTCCCAGCACACGGCAGGCGGTGGTTTCAATCTCTTCCGCTGCGACGAGCGGACGCAATGCGTCGGAGAGTTTCAGGAGATATTCCTGCTGCCGTTCGCGCTGCTTGCGATCGCTAATGTCGGAGAAGACGATCGCCACGAAGCGCCCGTTATCGTCAACGCGCGAGAAATAGACATCGAACCAGCGATCGACATCCTGCTGATAGTTTTCTTCCCGCACGGACTCGCCCGTCTTTGCAACCCGCTTGTACAGGTCGAGCCAGTAATCCTCAACGCCGGGGAGAACATCGAAGATCGAACGTCCGACGACATTGTAAACGCCGCCATGACGTTCGTAGGCGCGATTCACCTGGCGGTAGATGATATCGACGATCTCGCCCTGGTCGTCGTAGATCATCTCAACAATGGCTAACCCCTCATCGATCGAGTCGAACAACGTGCGGTATTTCTCTTCCGACTGCCGCAAGGCGGTTTCAGCGTGGGCGCGTTGGATATCTGCCCAGATGCGTTCGGCGGTTTCGCGCGCCAGTTCCACTTCTGCCTCCGTCCACTCGCGGGGGGCGGGTTCGTTCAAGGTGAGTGCGCCGACTAATACCTCTCCCACGATCAGCGGCAGTGCAACAAACCCAACCATTTGGAGCATCGCCATCGCTGCACGTTCAGCATCGGGAACGAGGTTTGAGGATTGTGTATCTGCAACGACGATTGTTTCGCCCCTTCGCATAATTTGCATACTCCACCCGTATCCCGCCAGCGGGTATTCTCCGACGATCGAAGGCGAGTCGCCGCGCGAATAGTGTTGATTGACGCGGGCATACCCCTCCGCCTCGTAAATTTCGACGTAGAAGGCGCGGTCAACGCCCAACTGTTCGCCCAAAAGACGACACGCTTCTGCTTGAATTTGCACCGGGTCTGTGAGCGATCGCAGCGCATCCGACAACTTGACCCGAAACGCATTAATTTCGGCAGCGCGGCGTAATTGGGTTTCTGAACGTCTGCGATCGGTGATATCGGCAAAAACGGTGGCAACACGGCGGCTCTCCCCTGCGCCAACTTTAAAGGCGTAAAAATCAAACCACCGCCCATGCGGTTCGGCGTATCGCTCTTCGCGCACCGCTTCACCCGCGAGCGCGACGCGCCCGTAGATTTCATACCAGTATTGTTCGTAATTTGGGTCGATCTCGCGCATCCGTTGCCCAGAGAAGTCCCGCCCAGCAAGGTGTATCGCTGCTGGATTCGCTTCGAGGTAAAGAATGTCGATCGGCTTGTCGTTCTCGTCGAAAATCACCTCAGACAGCATATAACCTTCATCCATCGCATTGAACAGCGATCGATATTTCTCTTCCGATTCGCGCAACGCTATTTCAGCTTGTTTGCGATCGCTAATATCTTGCACGACCCCGTAAAACATTCCCTCGTCTCGATCGCCTGGAATAAAATCGGCGTGAGAAGCAATCCAACGAACGCTGCTATCTGCGGAGATAACGCGGTATTCAATTTGCAACTTGGAGGAGTTGAGGATGGCTTCGGCAAAAGCTGCCTGAGCGCGATCGCGATCTTTGGGGTGAATGTTGGCTCCAGCTTGTACAAACGTATGGACTTCGTGCGGTTCGTGTCCGTGCAGCAGCTTAGCGCGATCGTCTGCCCAAAATTCGTCCGTGCTAACGTTGTACGTCCAAACTCCAAAATTCGCACTTCTTAAAGATAATTCGAGTTGGGTTTGGATCTGGCGCAAATTTTTTTCCGTCTGTCGCCGCTCAGTAATTTCTGCTTCTGGAGCGGCGTTGGCAGCTAGTAATTCTCCAGTTTGTCGCCGTTCGAGTAAGAGGGCGGTAGCGGCAAAATCTGCCAGACTCGCCATCACTCGCACGTCTTCTGAGTCGAAGTGCTGCCCTTCGTCATGGGACATAATCCAGATCGTTCCCAGAACGCGATCGTCGGCGATTAAGGGTAATACTAAACCTTCGACGATCGGCGTATTAGCTTCTTGGAGGTAGGTAAAATATCGTTCGGGATCGGAATAAAGCTGGGGAGTGCCGCAATCGAGGCAGGTTCCACAGGGGCTAAAGTGGCGGGGACTAGTACCGCCGACGTTCTGGGCCAAAGTTCCTGCTAATACACTCCAGCGAAAGACTTCTTCTCCTTCGATCGTCGTTTCCAGCAAGCTAACGCCTGCGGTTCCGGCTTGACATAACTCTAATGCCATGTCCGCCAAGTTTTGCAGCAGGTTTTTTGAATTACGCGCCATCTGCCGCACTAGAGTTTGCATGGACTGGGCTTCTGCCTGCCAGTTGGGAGTACGGGGCGATCGACTAGATAGCTCCTCAGAAATTAAAATATCGTTTAGGGTAACGATTTCCGATCGAGGTCGTTCCATTTTTCTAGATTCTTACAGCATATCCCCATGTAGAGGCGTTGCTGCAACGTCTCTACATCCAAGGTAGAAGGTTATAAAATTAAAATGGTGTGCCCATAGTAAAGAATAAAAAAACTTTTACTTACCTTTCATCTACCTTGTAGGAGAGAGCTAGAGAGAGGAAGAAGGAGCTAAAGCCACTCCTAAAGGGGTTTTGGAAGAGGTCAAAATGTGCTGCATTCAATTTCTCCGCCTAGCCATCTCAACTTTTGTCCCACTACTTAATTATGCTCTCAATTGCTGAATCTCCTCTATACTCAGCCCTGTCTTCTGACTAATAGTTTCTAAATCCAAAACATCCAGCAGTTGTCTGGCAATTGTCATTCGAGCTTGGCGATCGCCTTCCTGTAGTCCTTCTTGTCGTCCCTCTTGTCGTCCCTCTTGCCGTCCTTCTTGTCGAGCTTTTAAAATAGCATTGCGACTGTCGTGCAAAAACATCTCTCGTTTCTCCAGAATTTCTAATTCCTTGCGAGTTAATCGACTCTGTTCGGCCACTTTAAAAGCATGATTTAAGGCTGGTATTTGTCCTAGTGTCGGGGGAATAGTTTCGAGTTGATGTGCGAATTTAAGAAAGTACAACCACTTATCGATAGGCGATACTAGTTCTGGCAATTCTTTGGCAAACTTTGGCAATTCCACAAAGACTAATTCAATGTCGTCGCTGTAGTCAGTTAAATCATCTTTTTCCTTCAAGCGATAGCGAGAAATTACTTTTGAAGTGTCAGCAAACATCTCAAAATCGGTAATGGTTAAGGCAATTACGGGATTTAAAAGCGTGTAATCTTCTCCCGTTCCTAACTGAATGGAGAAGGCTTTAGCGGCATTGTAAAGCACTCGTTTTTCAAAACCGAGGACGTTTAATACCTGCATTTCAATAATTACTGTTTTATTGTCAGAGAGTGTGGCTTTGACATCCAGGTAAGAGTCTTTGATGCCTTTAATCCGAGGAGCTTGATATGGATCGAGAATTTCTAGATCGATAATGACTTCTTGGGCGTTATAAAGGATGGCATCGAGAAAACCGATTAAGATGTCTTTACTTTGTTTAGAACCAAAGATTTTCTTGAAGGCAAAGTCGGTTTTAGGATTGATAAAAACGCTGGGCATAGGGAAGAGGCAAAAGGTAAGAGTTTTTATGGATTTAGGTTTTTGATAAGAGAAGCGATCGCTTTAAAGTCTTTGAGTTTTGACATTTTTTAACTCTTTTATATTCTAATTTTTGTCTCATGCCTCTGTCCGCAAAAGTCGATCGATCGCTTTCACCAACTCCTCTGGTTCTACAGGTTTAGCCAGGTGCATTTGAAACCCAGCCTTTAAAGCTTGCTGGCGATCGAATTCTCCGGCGTAGGCAGTCAGAGCGATCGCTGGCACGTCTCTAGTTGACTCTAATGTCCGAATTTGTTGCAGCAGCATATAGCCGTCCATATCTGGCATCCCGATATCGCTGACGAGCAGATCGGGAATAGAGCGATCGTTGCTGTTAGCCTCTGTGCTAGCAGGTATCGCTTGCAAGGCTTCAATTGCCGATGCCGCACTCGTAACGATCGCGCCTGCTTGCTCTAAAACAAACTCGACAAACTCTCGCGAGTCGGTTTCATCATCGACTACCAGAATTTGGATGCCACTTAAATCGAGGGTTGCCTCTGACACCCGCTTGTCAGCAGGCGCTTCCACCGACGCAGAAGCTAGGGGAAGAAGCACTGTAAATGTTGCTCCCTGCCCTTCCCCCTGGCTCTCGACGCTGACTTTGCCGCCGTGCATCTCGACGATTTGCCGGACGATCGCGAGGCCCAATCCTAAACCGCCAAATTTCCGAGTGGTGGCGCTGTCTTCTTGGCGAAAATGCTCGAATACGTAGGGTAGAAACTCTGGGTTAATGCCTTTGCCCGTATCGATGACTTGAATTTGAGCATGAGTGTCAGCTTGAGTCAGCTTGACAGCGATATGCCCTTCTGGAGGCGTGAATTTGACGGCATTCGAGAGCAGATTCCAGACCACCTGCTGTAAGCGTCCCGCATCGCCCATGACGTGGAGATGGGGGGATGGGGAGATGGGGGGATGGGGAGATGGGGGGATGGGGGGATGGGGAGATGGGGGGATGGGGAGATGGGGAGATGGGGAGGGTGAAGATGAAATGTCTCCCTTATCGCCTTCATTTATGACTTCAAATGTCAATTCAATGGTCTTGGCTTCGGCAGCTAGGCGAACCGTCTCTAAGGCAGATGAGATCGTCGTCCTCAAGTCAACGGGCATAATATTCAAACTCAATTTGCCCCGGAGAATGCGGGAGATGTCGAGCAAGTCGTCGATTAGTTGCGACTGAAGCCGCGCATTGCGATCGATTGTCGCGATCGCAAATTTCGTTTTTTCGGCATTGAGTTTCCCCCGCTGTAACAACTGCGACCAACCCAAGATCGGGTTGAGGGGCGTTCTGAGTTCGTGAGAGATGACTGCCAAAAACTCATCTTTGATCCGGTTGGCGTTCTCTGCTGCCTCTCGCGCTTCCTGTTCTCGTTGCAAAATCCGCTCGCGTTCGACTTCGACCTGTTTGCGATCGCTGATATCTTTAAATACGATTGCCACTTTTCGCTCTTCCGGCTGTCCGGTGCGACAGGCATAAACGTCGAACCACCGATTCATCGGTTCGGACTGATTCTCAAAGCGAATGGGTTCGCCCGTCAGGGCAACTCGTCCGTAAATCTCAAACCAATGCGCTTCTAAATCGGGAACTAGCTGACGTGCGGTTTTGCCGATGGCTTGTCGCAGTCCGGTTTGTTGCTCGAAGATGGGATTGATTTCTAAGAAACGGTAATCGATCGCCTTGTCGTTCTCGTCGAACAGCATTTCCACCACGCAAAAGCCTTCATCGATCGACTCAAACAAAGTGCGATAGCGTTCCTCCGATTGGCGTAAGGCGGCTTCGGCTTGGATGCGATCGTCGATGTCAATGACGGAGCCGATGTAGCCCTTAAACTCACCATCTGTCCCAAACCAGGGACGCGCCGCATCGATGCAGGTGCGGTATACTCCATCTCGACGGCACAGGCGATATTCGAGTTGAAATGCTTCCTGGCGAGCGTTGGCGGCTAGAAAGATGGCTTTCGAGGCTTCGCGATCGTCAAGATGGGTGGCATTGAGCCAGCCAAACCCCAGACCTGTAGCCTCGGTTTGCCCGGAGAATTCATACCAGCTTCGACTGAGGTAGGTGCAGTAGCCGTTGGCATCCGTCACCCAAATCATCATCGGGGCATTATCTGCCATGTTGCGAAACCGTTCTTCACTCGCTTGGAGTTCTGCTTCTGCCACTTTCAGATCGGTAACATCAACCGAACACCCGACGAAGCCGATAAAGTTGTTGTCGAGTCCGTATAGAGGTTGACCGACGTTCTGAAGCCAGCGATACCTATCGTCGTATCGCAGAAATCGGCACTGAAATTCGTATCTCTCTTGCCTTTCAAATGCCGTTCGGTAAGCTCCCACGTAATCGGCAGCATCATCTGGGTGGAGAAAGTCAGCCCACCCCATGCCCTTGATGCCGTCAAAGGTGCAATCGAAAAACTCCAGGTAGTGGCGGTTCACAAACGTCACCCCCGTCTCGTCGGTCTGCCAAATTAGTACGGGAGAACTGTCAGCCATGTGGCGAAATCGTTCGTCTGCCTGCCTTGCGGCCGCTTCTGCCAGTTTGCGATCGTGGACATCGGTAATATTGCCAATCCATTCGCGCACCGAGCCATCAGAGTCGAACAATGGTACTCCCCGCGCTTCAAAGTAACGATAGTTGCTACTAGGAGCGTGCCACATTCGCCCTTCCGAGCGGTAAATCTTTCGCCGCTCTTTTGCTTGGAGCCATTGCGCCAAAACCCGATCTCGATCGTCTGGGTGCAGCGAGCGCACCCAGCCAAATCCTCGGTATTCCTCCCAGAGTTGCCCGGTATAGGCTTCCCATTCTGGTTGGGGAGAGGCGAAGGCCCCTTCAGCGCCGGCCGTCCAGACGATCGAAGTCAGGACTGAGGCCAGCAGCCGATAGCGCTCTTCATTTAAACGCAGTGCTTCCTCAGCTTGTTTGCGATCGGTGATGTCGATCGAGATCCCGATCGCTCGTTCAGGCTTTCCATCGGCATCGTAGAAAATTTGACTGATGGAAGCAAACCAGCGAATGCCCTCAGTCGGATGGCAGATCCGAAATTCAAAGTTGAGAGCGGTTTGTCGGTGCTGCAATGCTTGCTGTATAGCTGCATCGGCGACGGCTCGATCTGATTCTAAAACTGTAGCTAACCAGTTTTCATAAGTAGATGGAACTGCTCGATCGATGCCGTAGAGCGTGTAGTATTCATCCGACCAAAATACCCGGCCTGCTGCCACGTCCCAATCCCAAGCTCCGATTTTGGCCACTAATTGAGCCACTCTTAAGCGTTCCTGGCTTTCTCGTAAGGCAGCTTCTGCCAGTTTGCGATCGCCGATCTCATCTTCGAGCCGTTCTTTGGCTGTTTCGGCCTCAGCCGATGCCGCTCGTTCTCGACTTACTGCTACCTGCAACTCCTGCAAGCGTTCTCTGGCCTTTTGCAGCGCCGCCCGCTGGGAGCGAGTCAGAACGGCGACCGACCCTACTACCGTCAAAAACGCGATCGATCGAATCAGAGTCCCGATATTAAAAACTTGCAGCGAATGTAATGGCTCGATGAAGAAGTAGTTGACTGCCAGTGCCGACAAAACTGCTGCCAGTAGACCAGTTTGCCAATCGCCATACCAGGTGCTGACCATAACTGCCAGCAAAAATAGGGGTGTTGTAGTCGGGTAGAGCCAGGGCAGAAGCAACTGCGTCGCCCCTAAAGCCAGTGCCACGCTCAGCAGTGCGGCTCCATAAGAGCGCAGTCGATCTTTTATCGTTTGATGTTGGCTCATTCTGGAGTAAAGAAGGGGGAAGAGGTAAATTTCGCGATCGAAGACAAGTCCCTATTGGCTGTAAATCAAGAAGTAAATTATGCTCTCAATTGCTGAATTTCTTCTATACTAAGCCCTGTCTTCTGGCTGAGGGTTTCTAAATCTAAAACCTCCAGCAGTTCTCTGGCAATTGCCATCCGCGCTTGGCGATCGCCCTCTTGTAGTCCCTGTTGTAGTCCCTCTTGCCGTCCTTCTTGTCGAGCCTTGAGAATCGCATTGCCGCGATCGTGCAAAAACATTTCTCTTTTTTCCAAAATTTCTAACTCTTATCGTACCCGCACCTAACCCACCCTACTGGCGTGTCAAGGCTAAAACGGTGCGTTACGACGGATTACTGAATTTCTATCGTAGCTAGGGTTATCGCCGTCTAACGCACCCTACTTTATTGCACTATTTTAGCTGTGTCGATCGAATCAACAGAGCGATCGCCTTCACTAACACCTCTGGTTCTACAGGCTTGGGTAGGTGTTGTTGAAAACCAGCCTTTAAAGCTTGTTGGCGATCGAATTCTCCGGCATAAGCGGTTAGAGCGATCGCTGGGACTTCTGCAAACTGCTCCCATGTCCGGATTTGCTGCATCAGCATATAGCCGTCTATTTCTGGCATCCCGATATCGCTGACGATCGAATCGGGAATCGATCGCTCTATTGCTTGTAAGGCCTCAAACCCAGATGCTACGCTCGTGACGATCGCGCCTGCTTGCTCTAGCAGAAAGGTAATAAACTCTCGCGAGTCGGGTTCATCATCGACTACCAGAATTTGGATACCGTTTAAATCGAAAGTTGCCTCCGATACCGGATCTGTATCAGGCATTGCCAACGACACCGAAGCCAGAGGAAGAAGCACGGTAAATGTCGCTCCTTTTGCTTCACCCTGGCTTTCTACACCGACTCTACCGCCGTGCATCTCGACGATTTGCCGGACGATCGCCAATCCCAGTCCCAAACCCCCAAATTTCCGAGTAGTGGCCCCATCTTCTTGGCGGAAATGCTCGAAGACGTAGGGCAAAAAGTCTGGTTTGATGCCTTTTCCAGTGTCAGTCACTTGAATTTGAGCGTGAGTTTCCGATTGGGTTAAGGTAACGGTAATTCGACCGCCTTGGGGGGTAAATTTGACGGCGTTAGATAGCAGATTCCAGACCACCTGCTGTAAGCGTCCCGCATCGCCCATGACGTGGAGATGGGGGGATGGGGAGATGGGGGGATGGGGGGAGGAGGAGGAGAGGGAGAGATATTCTCTGACTCCTGACTCCTGACTTCTGACTTCTGACTCCTGACTCCTGACTCCTGGATCTATGACTTCAAATGTCAATTCAATGGTCTTGGCTTCAGCAGCTAAGCGCACCGTTTCCAGTGCATCTCGAATGACGGTACTGAGATTAACGGGTGTTTCGTTTAAGCTGAGTTTGCCGCGCAAAATCCGGGAGATGTCGAGCAAATCTTCAATTAGTTGCGACTGGAGCCGCGCATTGCGATCGATCGTCTCTAGGGCCGTTTTGGTTTTTTCTGGAGCGAGTTTCCCTCGCTGTAACAACTGCGACCAACCTAAAATCGGGTTGAGGGGCGATCGCAATTCGTGAGAGATGACTGCCAAAAACTCATCTTTGATCCGGTTGGCATTTTCGGCTGCTTCTCTGGCGGCCTGTTCTTGTTGTAGAATACGCTCGCGATCGCGTTCGATACGAACGCGATCGGTAATATCTTGAACCGTTCCCATCATGCTGATGGGATTGCCCCGATCGTCGTAGAAGCCCCGGCCTTTAGCGGCAATCCAATGGATACTGCCATCAGACCACACGCTCCGATATTCAACGTCATACTCTACCCCCTCTTGCAGCGAACGCCTTACCGCCTCATCGATCGCGGCTCGATCGTCGGGATGGATTAAATTCAGAGTGATTTCGTAGCTCACTTCGGCATCGGCAGGCAGTCCGAATAGGGCCTTGCACTTATCCGTCCATACCAGTTCGTCGGGCTGTACCTGCCAAAACCACATTCCCAAGTCAGCGGCGGTCGTTGCCAGACGAATTTGTTCCTCGCTTTGACGCAGTGCTTCCTCTGCTTGCTTGCGATCGGTAATATCGTTAAATAGAATGCCGACTCGCCTCAGTTCTGGCTCCCCGGTGCGGAAGGCGTGAACTTCATACCAGCGATGAAATTCTGCCGCCAGATTTTCAAATCGGATCGCTTCGCCTGTTAAAGCAACGTTGCCATAAATTTCAAACCAATAATCTTCATGATTGGGCGCGATTTCGCGTACCGTTTTGCCTTGGGCGTTTTGGGTTCCCGTTTGGCGATCGAAGGCAGGATTTGTAATCAAAAATCGATAATCGAGCGGTCGATTGGCAGCATCAAAAATCATTTCAATAATGCAAAAGCCTTGATCGATCGACTCGAACAAAGTCCGATAGCGCTCTTCACTTTCGCGTAAGGCGGCTTCAGCTTGCTTGCGATCGGTAATGTCAATGCTGGTGGTGACCAGTCGGGCAATGCGCCCGTCATTGTCGCGCCAAGGCGTAACGGCGGTGTAAGCCCAGATTTCTCTGGTCGGCAAGGTGAGCCGTTCTTCGTATTTAACGGCCTGCCCCGTCCGCAGGGCGCTGCGGTATCGATCGCAAACCGCCTGGGCTTCTTCCGGCGGGACAATATCTTGCGGGCGACTGCCGATCCATCTTTCTAAAGGCACGCCCGACCATTCGACACACGCCCGGTTGGCGCTGAGGAAACGGAACTCTTCACCATCGCCCAACACTTCCACAACGGTAATCGCGCCCTCAACGCCCGCAAAAGTGCTAGAAAGCAATTCTTCCGATTCGCGCAGGGCTAGGCTGGAGCGATCGCGCTCGAAGGCGATGCTGGCCATTTGAGCGCCGAACGCTGCTAGTTGGTATTCCCAATCGGTAGGGGTGCGGGCCTCGCTGAAACACAACATCAGCGATCCGAAAGGCGATCGCTCGATACCTAAAACTGGACTGGAATGACACCCTAAGATGCCGTGAGCGACGCACAAATCTCGCCATTCTGAGGACCAGCGATCGTCGTTGGCAATATCGGCACAAGCAATGGGTTGACCCCGATAAACCGCTTCGCCGCAAGTGCCAATACACAGATCGTTAATCGGGAGATCTTGCACGCCTCGTCCGAGCGACGGCGGAAAATCTGGGGTAATCGATCGAGAAAACGTTAAACCGCGAGCATCTGTCAGTAAAAAGCAGGCGCGAGTGGAGGGACTCAACTCGGAGATGGAGTAGCACGCGGCTGAGAGGCACTCGTCTAATGGGGTTCCGGTAGCAATTAATTCCAGCAGTCGCTTCTGCTCGCCGAGCAGTAACTCTGCTTGTTTGCGATCGGTGATGTCAATGGCCGAACCGAGTATTTGCCTCGGTTTACCTCGATCGTCGCGGACAAAAATCGTGTCGCGGCTCGATAACCAGAGCCATTTGCCGCTAGAGTGTTTCATCCGATATTCGATGGTAAAAATACCATCTTCCCGTGCGGCTCGAATCCGGTCGTGATGCTGCCCGATTCGATCGAGGTCGTCAGGATGGAATAATTCCGCCAGAATCTGCGAATCCATCTCTTGCACGTCTGCGGGCAAAATACCCAGGATCGGAAAAATTTGCGGGCTGACGTAAACATTTCGTCGTTCGTTTAAATCGAAAATGTAAAGCAGATTCGGCGCGGTTTCGTTGACTGCTTTCAAAAACTTTTCCGATTCGCGCAATTGCTCTTCTGCCTGTTTGCGAGCCGTGATTTCGGTGACAATTATCGACACCCCATCGGCAGATGGATATACATGGTTCTCAAACCAGCGATTCCATGTCGGATAGAAATACTCGAATTGGACGGGGGTTTGCTCTGCCGCAGCGCGATGCACCTCAATGTCAAACCCAGTGCCTACCATATCGGGAAATACGTCCCAAACGCTTCTACCCAGAAGGTCTTCTCGATCGATCCCAGTTACTTCTGTCACTCGATCGTTGACATAGGTGTAGCGCCAGTCCCGATCCAATGCCAAAAATTGATCGGCAATTCGAGTTAAAACGCTTTCTAGGCTGTCTTTGGCTGCTTGTGCTTCCACCCCCAATGCTTGTTCTTGCTGGGCTGCGGCTTGGCGTAATTGCGCCAGCTTCAAGTTTGACTCCACCCGTGCCAGCAATTCGCGCGCAGAAAAGGGCTTGGTCAAGTAATCATCGGCTCCAGCTTCCAATCCTTCAATCCGCGCCTCTTCCCCAGCACGAGCCGATAGCAGAATGACAGGAATATTTTGGGTGATGGGGTCGGAACGGAGTTCGCGGAGCAGACCGAATCCATCGAGTCTGGGCATCATCACATCGCTCAGTACCAAGTCGGGAGTACCCCGTGCAATTGCTTCCAGGGCTGCAAATCCATCGCTGACGGTTTCTACCTCCCAATACTGGCTCAATAATCGCTTTAGGTAATCCCGCATATCGGCGTTGTCATCCGCTAGTAAGATCTGAGGGGGTGAGAGGGTAAGAGGGTGAGAGGGTGAAAAAGAAGATACTATCTGGCTCCCTATCTCCCCATCTCCCCATCCCCCCATCCCCCTTTCTTCATCTGGTAGCCAGCGCGATGCTTCGGCGACATAAGGATTTGCGCCCAATGCAGTTGATGCTAAGGTTCGAGTAGTGCCAATGCGATCGCCGGGCAAATGAGCGCAGCCCGTGGGAATCGCCACAGTAAAGCACGTTCCCCGATCGACTAAACTGTTGACCCGAATAGTGCCGCCGTGCAGCTTGACTAATTCCTGCACCAATGACAAACCAATGCCAGATCCTTCATAACTGCGTCCTCTGGCTCCCTTGACTCGATGGAACCGCTCGAAGATCTGGGGTAATTCCTCGGCGGGAATGCCAGTGCCAGTGTCTCGTACTTCTAGCTCGATCCGATCGCCTACCGCTCGAAGGGAAACGGCAATCTCTCCGGCAAAGGTGAATTTGAAGGCATTGGAGAGCAGATTCAAGACGATTTTTTCCCACATTTCTCGATCGACATAAACAGGGGCGGGTAATGGGGGACAATCGACCTGCAAGCGCATCCCCGCTCGTTCGATCGCGGAGCGAAATACTCCAGCTAGATCGGCAGTTAGCACGGCCAAGTCTGTTGGCTCGTAAACGGCCTCGATCCGCCCGGCTTCAATGCGAGAAAAGTCCAACAGCGTATTCACCAGCTTCAGCAACCGTTGGGAGTTGCGATAGGCAATTTCTAGCTGTTCGCGATCGCCTGGTAGCAGCCTGTCAGGGTTCGCTAAGGTATCCTCTAAGGGATTCAGCATCAGAGTCAGGGGGGTGCGAAACTCATGAGAGACATTGCTAAAAAATGTCGTTTTCGCTCGGTCTAACTCTGCCAAGGCCTCGGCCCGTTGGCGTTCGGCTTCGTAAGCATCAGCATTGGCGATCGCGGTAGCAACATTGCTGGCTACCAAATCGAAAAAGCCTCGATATTCATCATCGAATTCTCGTCTTGGGCTAATACCCAGAACTAACAGCCCTGCTAACAGATCCTTTTGTCCCGATTGAGCGATCGGTAAAACGATCGCCGAGCGCGAGGGTTCATCCCAAGCTCCTCCAGGAAGCGGCCCGAATTGGCAGATAGACTCATCAATTCGTTCGGCATTCCCGGTCTGCTTGACTTTTGCTAGCTTCCAGCCATCGCTCGATCGAGTTAAGTCAACCAGTTCGTTACTGGCAGATGTCCCAGCCTCTACTCCGACTGTTCCCACTAGACGGGCTTGTCTCCCCTCCTGTTCGATCGAATACAGTAAGGCAAAGGGAATGTCGTAAGGATTGCTGGCCAGCGTGGCACTTGCAGCACGACAAGTTTCCTCAACTGATTTTGCTTCTACGGTATTTGCTGCCAGTTCTCGTAGCGTCCTGAGTCGTCGCTGGCCAATTACTCGTCGGGTCGTTTCGGTTACAGCGGTGAATGCTCCTCCTACCTCTCCAGTGTCTAAGAAAATCGGGCTGTAAGAGTAAGTGAAATAGGCTTCTTCGGTATATCCATAGCGATCGACGAGCAGTAGCATATCGTCAGACCAGGTGGCCTGTGCTGTCTCCAGTACGCTATTAAGCTGCACTCCAATAATGTCCCAAATTTCTGCCCACATTTCTTGTCCCGGTCGTCCCAGTGCTTTTGGGTGTTTAGTGCCTAAGATCGGTCGCCAAGCATCGTTGTAGAGCAACACTAATTCCTTGCCCCACCAAATGACCATGGGAAAACGGGAGTTTAAGCAGATACTTACGGCTGTTTTTAAACTGGACGGCCAACCAGAAAGAGCGCCCAGCGGAGTTTGCGACCAATCGAGCGATCGCATCAATTTGGCCATCTCGCTATCGCCTATAAAAATTTGTTCTGGGGTGCTATCTTGACTCATTCTGGGGTTCCTCCTTTCTGTCCGCACAAACGGGCAGCGATCGCGACTAGTTCTGTTGGCTCGACTGGTTTGGCTTCCCCTCTCCTTGTAGGCTACCGTGTATACATAAGTTATCGATTTGCCGTTTCACACTAAGATCCCCCTAAATCCCCCTTAAAAAGGGGGACTTTGATAACTTCCCCCTGCTTGGTGCCAGCTGCACAGCGAGGGAACCTCGCCGCAACTCCCCCCCTTTTTAAGGGGGGCTAGGGGGGATCTAATGCAGGGCCTCCAAGTTTTCCCACAGATGTGTATACACGGTAGCCTTGTAGGAGAGGGCTTCTTTGAGGTGGAGAGGGGTTGGGCGCTACCGTGAAGCTCTGTCGAATGGGGTGAGGGCTGAATTCAAGGCTTTTAAAAACCGGATTTGAGATCGAGTCCTCTAAAGAGGACTTTAGCTGTGAGACAGGGGTTTTGAACCCCTGGCGGATGAAGCTTGTGACCGTTAACTTGACACTCATGAAGGTATTGCGCTCCTACGCCGATCTAATGTTGTTTCCTATGCCTTTAATCGCATCGGCGATCGCCTTCACCAACACTTCTGGTTCGACGGGTTTGGCCAGATGGGTTTGAAACCCAGCCGCGATCGCTTGTTGGCGATCGAATTCTCCAGCGTAGGCAGTTAGGGCAATGGCTGGAATGTCTCTGGTTTGTGCTTGCGATCGAATCTGTTGCATCAGCATATAGCCGTCTATATCTGGCATTCCAATATCGCTAACAATCAGATCGGGGTGTTCTCGATCGATCGCTTCTAAGGCTTCTGTTGCCGAGGCGGCGGTGGCGACGATCGCGCCTGCTTCTTCTAGCACGAAAGCCATAAACTCGCGCGAGTCGGTTTCATCATCGACTGCTAAGATTTTGAGGCCGCTTAAGTCCAGGGTGGCTGCTGATGCTTGAGTTTCAGCAGCCATTTCCACTGACACCGAAGCTAGGGGCAGAAGCACTGTAAACGTCGCTCCTCGGTCTTCACCAGGACTATCAACGGCGATCGTACCCCCGTGCATTTCTACGATCTGACGGGCGATCGCTAAGCCCAATCCCAAACCGCCAAATTTGCGGGTTATGGCCCCGTCTTCTTGCCGGAAATGCTCGAACACGTAGGGCAAAAAGTCGGGATTGATGCCTTTTCCGGTATCGATAACTTGGATCTGAGCGCGATCGCCAGATTGCGTGAGTTTAATGGCGATTCGACCGCTTGGAGGCGTGAATTTAACGGCATTTGACAGCAGATTCCAAACTACTTGTTGCAATCTTCCGGGATCGCCCATGACGTGGAGATGGGGGGATGGGGAGATGGGGGGATGGGGGGAGGAGGAGAGGGAGAGATATTCTCTGACTCCTGACTTCTGACTTCTGACTCCTGACTTCTGACTTCTGACTTCTGACTCCTGACTTCTGACTTCTGACTCCTGACTCTTGACTTCAAATTGCAATTCAATGGTTTTGGCTTCGGCTGCTAGGCGAACCGTTTCTAGAGCCGATGAAATTACCCCACTCAAGTTAACGGAGGTAATATTCAAACTCAATTTGCCGCGCAGAATGCGGGAAATGTCTAGCAGGTCGTCAATTAGTTGCGACTGGAGCCGAGCGTTGCGTTCGATCGTACTCAGGGCAAACTTGGTTTTTTCCTCATTAAGTTTCCCCCGCTGCAATAACTGCGACCAACCGAGAATCGGGTTGAGGGGCGTGCGCAACTCGTGAGATACTACCGCTAAAAACTCATCTTTGATGCGGTTGGCGTTTTCAGCAGCTTGACGCGCCGCCTGCTCTTGTTGTATGGTTTTTTCCCGATCCCGTTCAAATTGAACGCGATCGGTAATATCGTTAGAAATGCCAATCAGTCCGATGATTTCTCCCGCTTCATTGCGATAAGGCACTTTCATCCCCAAAAAGGTGCGAATGCCGTCGGGCGATTCTTCCACTACTTCCATTTCCCCTGATTCTATGATGCGGCGATCGTTCGCCATCACTTTGGCTGCATCTTCAGGGTTGGGGTAGAAGTCGCAATCTCGATAACCGATTACCTCTTCAGCCGTTTTGCCCACCACTGCCAACGTGGCCGGGTTGGCATAAATAATTCGTCCTTGGCGATCTTTGACAAAAATGGGGGTAGGGGCGGATTCGTTAATGATGTCTAAAATTGCGTTCTTTTGCCGCAGTTCGGCTTCTAGCTGTTTGAGTTCGGTAATGTCGGTAGAAGTGCCGTACCATTTGCAAACCTCTCCTCGATCGTCCAGCAAGGGGACGGCACGGGTGAGAAAATACAGATAGCTGCCATCCGGTTTAATTAGGCGAAACTGACTTTGATAGGGCGATCGCGCTTGCTGCGCCTGCTGGAAGTCGGCTTGGAGTCGCTCCCTATCTTCAAGGGGAATAACATCTCTGGTCCAGTCGAGATCGACGCTTTGCTCTATGGTCAACCCGGTGTATTCCGTCCAGCGATCGTTTACGAATTCCAACGCTCCGGCAGCATTAGAAACGTAAACGATTTGCGGCATGGCATTGGCTAACTGCCTAAATTCGGCTTCGCTCTGACGGAGTTCCTGAACGGCTCGCGTGCGTTCGATCGTAGACCACAGACGAGTCACCACCTCTTGCAACAGAGCCACTTCATCGGCTCGCCAATCTCGCACCACTGCTGAATCGATCGCCAGAGAAGCTACCCACCAACCCGACTGAATGCAAGGAACGCTGACAAATGAACTCACGCCTAAAGACAGGTAGTTCTGGGCATGGGAGGCAGTATCGGGATGAGTCGTCACATCACCTACGACCAAGGTTTGTCCAGCCGCGAAGATCTCCAGTTGTTTCGGGGTGAAAAACGCATCTAAGTCATAAATTCCAGTTAAATCGGGAATATTTCCGCGCCGCCAGTTTTGACCGATAATGGCAACGTGACGCTCCAAATCGACTCCGTGCCACAAACACAGATCGACGTTGAGGTATTCGCCTACCCCGCTCACTACTGCTGACACCATGGACTCAGACACAGAGAGTTGTTGCAATCGAGCCTCCAGCCGATCGAGAAACTCCTGGTTGAGTTCGTACCGCTTGCGATCGGTAATATCGGTAGAAAGACTGACAACCCCATCGGGGGTGGGATACATCCGGTTTTCAAACCAACGATCCCAAGTGGGATAGTAATACTCAAACTGCGTCGGAGTTCGATCGTCTCTGACTTGATGCAAGCGATCGTAAAATTCAGTTCCGACCAAATCGGGAAAGAGATCCCAAAAGCACCTGCCTAAAACTTCTTCGCGAGACTTTCTCATCGTCATGGCGGCTCGCTCGTTGAGATAGGCGACGTGCCAATCGCGATCGAACAACACAAAATCTTCGCGAAGGCTGCTTAAAATTTGTTGCAGTTTTGCTTCTGCGGCTTCTGCCTGCTGGCGTGAGGCTTGTTCGTATTGCAGGGTGCGTTCGCGCTGGGCTTCAGCTTGTTTGCGATCGCTGATGTCGTAGTTAATCCCATCGAAGCGGATGGGCGTGCCATCGGGTGCGTAAGTCGCCTTGCCAGCCGATCTAATCCACCGAATTTCGCCCGTGCTGGGGTTCACAGCCCGGTGATCGATTTGATACAAGGTGCGATCGCGCAGGGCGTTCTCGACAGCAAGGCGGGTTGACTCGCGGTCTTCTGGATGAACGCGGCTCCAGAACAATTCGATGGTTGGTTCGACGTTGGGTGGGATAAAGAACAATTCCTTGGTCCGGTCGTCCCAATTAAGACCGCTTAACGGCAGTGAGTTCAGCCACAACCCGATCTCAGTTGTCCGCAGAACGAAGGCCAGTCGATCGCGATTTAGGCGTAGATCTTCGTTGGCTTGCTTGCGTTCTGTAATATCTGCCAGCAGCACCGTCAAGCCATTGGGCGAGGGATAAATTCGGTGGTCGTGCCAGCAATTCCAGGGAGCGTACAGATAATCGAACTGGCGGGGCGTTCGATCGCTCATGGCTTGGTGGAATTGCACGTAAGCCTCGGTATCGACCGCCGCTGGGAACAATTCCCAGATGTTGCGCCCTAGAAGTTCTGAGGGCGGCATTCCCACTATTTCGCAGTAGCGAGCGTTGACATAGGTAAACCGCCAATCGCGATCGAGGACGTAAAATCCATCGTTGATACTAGAAAGTACGGTTTCGATCCGTTCGTTTGCTGTTTCGGCCTCAGCCAATGCCATTTGCTCTCGACTCATGGCTGCCTGCAAAGCCTGCAAGTTTTCTTTGGCACTTTCTAAAGCCGTGCTACGCGATTGGTTGAGTAAGCCAATTGCTCCTGCAACAGTTAAAAACGTACTTAACTGCACGATCGTCTCTACGTTAAGAATGTGCAGAGAATAAAGCGGCTCGATGAAGAAGTAGTTAATTGCTAGCGTAGACAACACTGTTGCCACCAAACCAGTCTTCCAGCCTCCATACCAGGCGCTCACCATGACTGCTAGCATGAATATGGGCATGATGGTGGGCTGAAGCCAAGGGCGAAGTAACAGCGTCACGCCCAAGGCCAGAGCCACGCTCAGCAGCGTTACCCCATAAGAGCGCAGTTGAATTCTACGGCTGGCTTTCCCAACTGGCGATGATGTCTTGTGACCAGCCATTTACTTCCTCATCTGCTAAGATTTTTCTGCACGTCCACCCTGGTGCGATCGAGGGTCGATTCTTTAATTAAAGCAATTAGAGGCTACTGGCGCTCTCAGCGAGGTAAAGCTTCACGGGCTGCCGCCCAAATATTACTATTACTGCGAAATTGAATTTAAAGCCTCTTCCTTAAAGGGGAGATTTATAAAACAATTGTCAATTCGCAATTGTCAATTCGCAATGCAAGCGGTATAAGTTTTTCTTCTTAAAGCAAAATAAAGCTTCGGCTTTGCGGAAGCTGAGCCTGTCGAAGCTCATACCAATTTAAACTGTGAACCTTGCACTTCACCCCACCGCCTGCGGCACCTCCCCTTAGCAAGGGGAGGTTGGGAGGGGTCTAGCTGTCACATTCTCAAATTAAATCGGTATCAGTTTTAACATCAAGCGAAGTCGAGAGGTTAAAACAATTTATTCCTGGTTGCAGAACTACTGCTTTCAGGCACGCGGTTAATTGCGAATTGCGAACTGTTAATTGCGAATTGGTAGATGCCCATGCCCTATCTCGATCGATTTCCAGTGGCAGCGGTTGCTGGTTGTCGTTGCAGTCTGGCAATTTCTGCCAAAGCATCGTTATAGCCGCCCCGCAAACCTTGCTGGAGATAGAATTGAGCCGCCTTTTGCAAATCATCTATACCTTGTTGCGTATTGCCCAAAGTACCGTACAGCCGACCTCGGTTGTAATAAGCTGAGGCATAGCTAGGATTAATCCTAATTGCTTCAGTGTAATCGGCGATCGCCCCTTGGGTGTCGTTCAAATTCCTGCGGACGATTCCTCGGTTGTTATAGGCTAAAGCATAGTTGGCATCGATTTTAATCGCTCTAGTGTAATCGGCGATCGCTTTTTGATTGTCTCCCAAACGGCTATAGACCAATCCTCGATTTAGATAAGCTGCCTGTTCGTTACCATCGATTTCGATCGCCTGGTTGCAATCTGCTAGAGCCGCCTGTTGGTCGTTAAGATTAGAGCGTTCGGCACATCTGGCTAGATAAGGATCGATGAATTTAGCATCGATTTCGATCGCTTTGCCATAATCGCTAATCGCTGCTTGCTTGTTTCCTAGAGATAGATAACTCTGACCGCGATAGTAGTAAGTTCTGGCATTGTCAGGTTGGAGTTCTATGGCCCGATCTAAATCTTTAATTGCTGCCTCCGGCTGGCCGAGGAACTGACGCAGTAAGCCTCGTTCTAAATAGGCAGGGGCATAATTAGAATTAATTTCGATCGATTTATCTAAATCTTGCAGGGCTGCTTGTTTTTCTCCTTGCTTAGAGCGAGCGCGACCTCGGTTGTAATAATATCGCGAGTAGTTAGGATCGGTCGCAATAGCGGCATCAAAATCGGCGATCGCCCCTTGATAATCTTTAGCGTAGAACCGAGATAAACCGCGCAGATTGTAAGAAAGGTCGATGTATTCGTTATTAACTTTTTCTCGTTGGAGGTTTAAATCTAATGTGCTGCCATCTTCCCGTCCGACTTTGAGTTTAACTGGGCTGCCCACATCACCGCGCCGCAACAAATCGATCGCTTCGCCGCGACTGATATTGGTAGTAGATTTACCGTCGATTTCCAGAATCTTATCGCCAGCTTTTAATCCTGCTTTCACTGCCGGAGAATTTTCAGTTAGCCAATCAACAGTTAAGGCTTTACTTTTGTCATCGATCTTCAAGTACGCCCCCACATCGGCATAAGACTTTTCTAAAAGAGTCAAAGCCTGGGTGCAATCATCGATCGCTGGTTGGTTTTGGTCTAAATAATAGCGAGCGACGCAACGGTGGTAGTAAGCTTCACCGTATTTGGAGTTAATTTTAATCGCCTCATCTAAGTTGGGAATTGCCCCTTTATAGTCTTTGAGATCGATTTTTTCTAATCCTTGATAATAAAACTTTTGGGACTGGGACAAAGAGTTTTGCTGTAAATAATAATTAGCCCCAAATCCTATTCCTCCCAATAAAACAGCAGTTCCTCCTACACCTGCCAAAATCAACCCCAAGTGATTTTTACGAGTTGGTGGGGGTGGTGGAGATGGTGGAGTGACTAGAGTGGGAGGAACTAGCGGTGGAGGTGGCGGTAGCGGCCGCGATACCACAGTCGGTTCGAGTTGCTGGTTTAAAGTTTTCAGATCGTAGAGAACTTCACCGGCCGATTGGTAACGCTGGTTGCAGTCAAAAGCCACCATGCGATCGATTATCCTTACTAGTCCGGGATTTACCTGGGGCGCTCGATGATGCCAGACAATATCAGTGCGATCGGGGTTGTGCGGATCTCTTAAAGTTGAGATATCGTTAGCTGCCAAACCCGTCAATCCTTGAATGGCAATTACGCCGAGGGCATAAAGATCGCTGTTAAATCGAGGATGTCCGCGAAATTGTTCGATAGGCATATAACCTTGAGTGCCCACTACAGTTGGCGTTGCCCCTGGATAAACGCTGCCAAATTGAGTTGCAACTTCTTTAACGGCCCCAAAATCGATTAAAACCAACTTGCCATCGGCCTGGTTGCGGATAATATTGCTAGGTTTGAGATCTCGATGGATTACCCCTTGTCCGTGGACGAAGGCTAAGATTTCTAGCATTTCGGACAAAATGCCAGTAACGTGCGGTTCTGGCAGAGGTCGCCCAGTCGCGATCTCTTCGCTCAACGGTTGCCCAGAAATCAACTCTTCAACTAAATAGAATTCCTGGTTTTCTTCAAAATTCGCCAACAACCGGGGAATTTGTGGATGTTGCCCCAGTCTTTCTAACACTTCTGCTTCTCTTTTAAATAAGCGGCGGGAAACTTCTAGAGTATGCGGATCGTTAGCGGCAGGGTGCAGGCGCTTGACTACGCACGAGGGGCGACCCGGACGGCGGGAATCTTCGGCGACAAATGTTTGAGCAAACCCACCCGAACTCAAGTCTCTGACAATCTGATAGCGTCCGTCTAAGAGTTGACCGATCATTATAAACTCTGTCCGTTTGGTGCGATTAATAGGGTTGATGTTGGGATCTAACTACAACTAGATTTTCTATTTTCCGCAATCTTAGCGATCGTAATTTACTTTTCGTTGGTTTCTATAGCCTTTTCATCTGAGCGGCGAACGTTTTTTGACAACTGGCAAAGACGCAAAAAATGCCAAGAAAAATTCGACTCGATCGACAACTACATTTTTATAACTTTAGATATAATTTATTCATTTATTATATAAATATAACATTGAGAATCTCGAACTTACAAACTTTTATATTCTAATTAAAACTATGTCAGAAACAGATGTACTCATAGAGCAAGCGCGACAAAAAGCTGAAAGTCATCAGTGGACTGTAGAGAAGGTAATTGACGAAATAGATCCAAACGATCTATACAACAGCAAATTCATCCAATGGTGTAATGCAGTCAGAAGCGAAATCGTTCCTGGACTCAAACAAGCTCTTTGGGTAAAAGAGAGTTATTCGCGAGTAAATATTGCCCGTCTCCTCTTGGAACTAGGGGAACCCGATGGAGTAGAAGGACTCATCGATTGTCTGCACTCTCAGGATACTAGCCTGCAAATCTCGGCGCTGGTTACTTTGTCTCATCTACCCTGGAAAAGGCTAGCGATCGATAAAGAGGCAATCTTGACGGCGGTGGAACCATTTTTAAACGAACCAGATTCTCATGCAGGCAGTATTGCTGTAGATATAACGTTAAAATTGGAACTCCCGCAAGCAGAACAACAAATTATGTCGCTGCTAAATCATCCTTCCCCAAGACTTCGGGTAAAGGTGGCAAGCGAGTTCTTACGGCGTGGAAAAGATAATGGCGCTTTAGATGCTGCGGAAAAGTCGATCGTAGCTCCAAAACAAGATCTAGACGAAATTCACCAACTAGTGTCGGCATTAGAGGGTTGTGCGCAAGGAGAAAATCGAGAACTGGCGCTGCGGGCAGCAGATATTTTAATTCGTTACATTCTTGCCAATCTGAACCGTTCGGATAACGCTACCGCTAATGCCATGTGGTCTGCAATGCGAGGACTAGAGGCGGTTCGACATCCAGAAGAAGCCCAAATTTTGCGATCGATTCTCTCGTCTAACCTTGAATATTGGGCGCGAGGTATTGCCTTACAACGACTGGGGGAACTAGAGGGAGAAGCAGGGATCGTTCGCTTGCAAAATGCGCTTTCAGATCGTCAACTTCGCAAAGATGCTGCCGAAGGAATCGCCAAAGTTGCTAAAGAGCGAGAAGATCCCGCGCTCATCGACAACTTAGTAGCAGCACTCCAGCAAGACGATCGCTCGGACGTTCTGAGTGCCATTGTTGATGCCCTCATCGCAGTTGGTGCAGATGTAGTTTCAATTTTGGCAGAGAATGCCAAGGAACTAGAACCATACGATGCTATGAAAATCGCATGGATGAGTAAAGGCATTACACCAAAGATCGCCGCGCAAGAGTTAGTGGCAGCAGGAGTTATCGACCCTCCTGAAGAAAAACTCTTAAGCCAGCTTGAGGAAGGTTGGCAGACAAACCACCAACCCTCAGAAATTATATTTTCGCTTTTAGACTCCTCAAATTGTTTAAGCTGGTTCGATTGCGAGACTTCAATTATCCCTGTAGACCATGTGGAATTGATTGAAGATCTGATGGAAATTAGTTCTGATGTCTTCAAGGTGGAGGCAATTTCAGAAAGTTGGCAGTCAGAAAATGAAGACGACCCGGAATCAATTCTGGGCGGAGAAGTGCAATTCGTTTATAACCGCAAAGTACATCGGTTCGATGTAGAGTATTTAGGGGATTGGTACGATGTTAATTCGGTTTTGAAGGCACTGAATTCGGCTTTAGAAGAAGCCGAACGCCCAGAAAGATTTATGCTACTTTACACGGGGGATCAAACTTGCTTAGTCGTATTTGCTCCAGCCCGGATATTTCTAGAAGTGGCCGATCGCCTGCATATCCCTCTTGAGGAAGATCCTGAGTCAGCCATGGATCGGGGAGTAGCTTACGAACAATACGTCATCCAAAAACTTCGAGAAGAATCTAATGACAATAACTCATAATTCCCCTTGCCCTCACTGCGACGGCAAAGGATATAACGAAATTCGCGATTGCTCTGGTGAAATCCAGAGAGAAGAAACCTGTTGTTTTTGCCGTGGCACAGGAATATTAAAAGAGCTAGAAGATGAAGATTGACTCAACAGAGTTAAAAAAATAAGACCCAAAGCTTTTTATCTTTGAGTCTTAGTATATTGGTGATTTGTTGGTAAAAGTAAACAGAGGAGCGATACGTGCTACCCACAGGCTTCGCCAACGCCTTTTTACTTGGTAGTCCCAGAAGAGGTTCCAGGCGATGGAGAAGGAGCAGGTGCAGGCGGATTAGAGCATTTGAAAGGATCGATAAATCTACCCTCACAAGGAGAAGGCTTTGGTCCTGTGGGACATTTAAATGGATCGATGAATCTACCGCTACAAGAAGAATCGACAGGTTCAGCCGTGTCAGCGTCGGTTTTAGATAGCGCGGGTACGCTCAACATCGCTAGCGAACCGACTATTAAAAGACTATGAAGTAAAATCAATTTTTGCATGGCAATTTTCATTTTTAATTACTCCGAATTAAGAGATTGGGGTTTGAGTTCGTTCCCCATGTTTGAGATGGGGATAAAAATGACTGAGTTTATTTGGTAGTAGGCGGATTCTTGGGACAAAAAGGATCGATAAATGGCGACCCCGGTTTGGGTTGGCAATCGTCTTTAGGAGGAGGTGGAGTTTGACCGGGGGTGCAGAACGGATCGATAAATGGCGACCCCGGACGTGGCGGATCGCAGCGTTTCGGTCCGGGCACGGGTTGAGTTGTATCTACTGTTTCGGAAGCGCCGAATGCTGCTTGAGAATTTAACAGTAAGGGAGTAGCCAACGTAGCAGTCATCAAAATAACTAACTGAAAACGGCGAAGCAAATTCATGATTAATCTCCTTGAATTGGTTTGGTTGAGATTGAGAACTGACGTGTTTCATCTCAATGTCTATAGATTAGAGGAGTCAAAACGAACTTGCAGCATGAAAAAGTCAGAAAAAGTTACTAGTTTTACAGAAACTTTTAGTTACTAGAGGTAAGAAAAGTTAGAAAAAGTCACATTCTCCCCTTGCCATAAATTACTCTCCCGCGTGAGAGGGTTGGGGGTAGACAGCCAGCGACTTCCCGCAGGGCGGGGAAACTTGATGTAAGCTCTAAATAAATGTGGCGATCGCTCCCTCAATAGAACTAATTCAAAGGTTTCTTATGGCTTTCACCTCTTCTAAAACCCTCAGTTTTGAGGAATTCATCGCCCAATACGGCGATAACCCCCGCTACGAGCTAATCGATGGAGAACTCCGCGATATGGAACCAACCGGGCCGCCTGAAGCCGTAGCGGGTAACGTTGCTGGTAGAATTTTTCTCGAAATTCTCCAAGCTAATTTGAAGTGGATCGTCCCCAAAAACTGTTCGATCAAACCACCTGCGGCTGAGGCGATCGCTTTGCGTTCTGATGTCATCGTCCTTGATGAAAATAAGCTCGATAGAGAACCATTTTGGCAACGAGAGCCAATTATCTGTAATGGCAATACCGTCGTGCTAGTAGTTGAAGTCATTAGCACTAACTGGCAAGACGATTATGCCCGCAAAGTTGAAGAGTATGCGTTTCTGGGTATTCCAGAATATTGGATCGTGGACTATCGAGGCTTAGGAGGTATTTCTTTTATCGGTAAGCCTAAACAACCGACTTTCACGGTTTGTCAGTTAGTTGATGATGAATACGTTCAAAAACAATATCGCCTGGGACAAACGATTTACTCTCCCATTTTTCCTAATCTGCAACTACGTTTAGACGATCTTCTTCCCAGGTAATTAAATATCGGTTTGCGCGATCGTCGTTAAAAGAAATAAAACCCAAAGATAAAAAGGTAAGAGGTAGAAAAATCCAGATTTAGTTCGATCGCTAGTGCTACCGTAGTAGGGTGTAGAACGTTGAAAAAGCAAACCAATGCCACCCACACCAGAGATTGAATTCGGCGGAACAGAGGAATTAGCTAGAGCTAAGATAGTGGCTAGAGAGAAGCTGCTGGCAATGGATGTCAAAGAGGCTCAAAAGCTAGTCGATCGAACTTTATATCCCCAAGACTGGTCGTGTACCCCAGTAACATTTACCTGGTGCGGCTCTCTAGCTTTAGATATCGAAATCAATCGATCGAGAAACCAAGAGCGAGGATGAGAAAGTCGAACGATTTCTTATTGGTGGTAGCTCAAAAGAAAAAAGACTCAAAGCTATGCTCTTTGAGTCTGGGGCCGTTAGGAGTATAGATGGTAGTGAGAGCGGTTTACCCTAAATGCTTAGCAGCGGGGGACGAAGCACGATTGCAACTGCTGGTTGGTTGTTAGCGGCGTGCATTTGTCGATCGAAGACAAATTCGCTATAGTCAGCTAGATTGTCTAATCCACTGAAGTTCAATAGCAATTCAAAGACTAACCAAGTGGCAAATTTAATTCCTGCGCGTTTGAATTTGAACTTCATGGTTTCTAGCCTCCATCGATAGTGAAGATGGAAATCTTACCTAGCGAAACGACCTTTAACAGTTTGAGTTGGAACTGTTCGATCGCCAAATTCAGTTTTTTATCTAAATCTGTTGTTCGTACTTTTATCTTGGGACATCTCCCCAATTTTTACAGTGAGAAAAAGTTATAAAAAGTTAGGAGTTTGCTGCGATCGTTTTCAGGTCAGGGTGACAAAAAGTTAGATTAAGTAATATCTGGTGACTAGAAGGGGCTTTCATTTTCTTGAAAGCCTATCCCTATCTGGGTTTTAGCAATAACTGTAGGTTGGGTTGAGCTTGCGAAACCCAACGAACACAATCATAATGCTTCAATGTCTCTGTAATGCGTAGCGCCATTTTTTATAATTGGTATTACATCGGTTGCAGCGCTGCATCAGGGGGACGATGGAGAACTACTATCGCTGGTTGGTTGCTGGCGATGCTTATCTCTTGTCCGAAGACAAATTCGCCACAGTCAGCCAGGTTATCGAGTCCGCTTAAGTTTAAAATCAACTCAGCTACTAACCAAGTGGCAATTTTCACTCCTAAGTTATTTGATGTCCTTCTCATGACGATTGCCTCTGTTGGGCGAGGGAAAGTGCGGTTGATGCTTTTATATTCCCGTAGCCCAGAGATCTTCACAGCATGAAAAAGTTAGAAAAAGTCAGGAGTTGACCGGGGAAAAAGTCAGAAAATTGCCACCACTCAGTTACAAAAAGTCAGATAAAGTAAGATAAAGCGATCGACCTCAGCAAATCCTTACCCCGCTTGCCTTTGCCGAACTTCACTTTCCAGCTAATTCTCCTGCCAGAGACAGTTTAGTAGCCGTTTCCATTGCTTAGACTTGTGGGATAGCCCTCTGGGCTGTCCCCTCATCCCCTCACTTCCCCGTTCAGCCCAACCGAAAATTCTGCTTCCCGACTGAGGTATGGTGGATAGGTATTGAGGAACATACGTCAACTTCAGTAAACTGGTTGGTAGACCTCAAAAATCAGTTGAAGTTAAAACCAGTTAAATTAGCAGCTTTTGGCAATTTATGACTGTTGAAGAAGCCTTAGCAATTTTAGATATAGCTCTCAAACCAGAAAGCCTGACTGACATTCAAGAGTTAGTATTTCGTAAAGTTTGGGAAGGCTTGTCATATCCAGATATTGCTGATGGTGCTGGCTACGATCCTAATTACATTAAAGATGTCGGTTCTAGATTGTGGAAATTAGTCTCTAATGGCTTGGGAGAAAAAGTTACCAAAAGCAATATTCAATCAGTATTAAGACGGCAATTACCAGCAACTCAAGTAGCGGCTAATACTGTCGCTATCCCTGTTAATTTGCCAGAGATTAAAGCCGATACTTTAACAGTGCAAGCTGCTAACAATCATCAAGATTGGGGAGATGCGGCTGATGTTTCCATCTTTTATGGACGCAACGAAGAAATTGCCAAGCTCAACCAATGGATTGCTAAAGATCGCTGTCGCTTAATAGCATTGTTAGGGATGGGAGGAATTGGCAAAACTAGTATAGCCGTCAAGCTAGCAGAAGAAATTCAGCATGAATTCGATTATTTAATTTGGCGCAGTCTTCGTAACGCTCCACCTGTAGAAGATATTTTAGGAAACCTGATTGAATTTGTCTCAGATCGGCAAAAAATCGAGCTAGCAGAAACCACAGAAGGCCGGATTTCGCAACTAATCGAGCTTTTACGCGATCGCCGCTGCTTGCTAATTTTAGATAACGCCGAAAGTATTATGGGTAGCGGCGACCGGGCTGGATACTATCAAGCCGGATATGAAGGTTATGGCGAATTGTTTAAACGCATTGGAGAGGTTCGCCATCAAAGTTGTTTGTTCTTAACCAGTCGCGAAAAACCCAAAGAGTTTATCTCTTTAGAAGGAGATACTCTTCCCGTTCGATCGCTACAGCTAAGCGGGTTAAAAACGACAGAAGGCCAGGAGATCTTTAAGATCAAGGGCTTATTTTCCGGAGTTGAATCGGAATGGCAAACATTAGTCGATCGCTATGTGGGCAATCCTTTAGCTTTGAAAATTGTTGCTACTACCATTCAAGAATTATTTGATGGCAATATTTCGGAATTTTTAGCTCAAGGAACTGTAGTCTTCGACGATATTCGCGAACTATTAGATCGACATTTTGAACGGTTATCGACTTTAGAAAAAGATGTGATGTACTGGCTGGCGATCGAACGAGAAACAGTATCGCTAGCTCAGTTGCGAACCGACGTGATTCAACCAGTATCGCCATCGCAATTGGTCGAAAATATTGGTTCTCTCAGTCGGCGATCGCTAATTGAAAAAAGACTAGAGCAAACTGCCGCTGTCTTTACCCTGCAGCCAGTAGTAATGGAGTATGTCACGTTTAGACTAATCGAGCAGGTTGCTGAAGAAATCGGTAGAGAGCAAGGAAGAGAAGACGAGAGGGCGAGAGGGCGAGAGGGCGAGAAGCAGGGTCAAAGAGAACTATTAAGCAAAAACAATTTATTTCACACTCACAGTCTCATTAAAGCCCAAGCAAAAGATTACATCAGAGATATTCAATTCCGTCTCATTCTTCAGCCAATTAGCGATAAATTACTAATCGATTTTCACAGTCAAGCCAATCTAGAAAATCGACTGCAAAATATTGTGGAGAATCTCCGATCGCAATCCTCGATCGACCAAGGCTATGCGGCCGGAAATATTATCAATATGCTCTGTTTGCTGAAAGCGGATCTGAGTAAATACGATTTTTCTGACTTGAATGTTTGGCAGGCATATCTGCGGGAAACAAATTTACATCGAGTCAATTTTGCTCGCGCCAATCTCGCCCAGTCGGTGTTCGCCAACACCTTGAGCGCTGTATTATCGGTGGCTTTTAATCCCGACGGTCAAATCTTAGCTACTGCTGATGTCAGCAACGAAGTCCGCTTGTGGCGAGTAACCGACGGTAAAGAACTTTTAGTTTGTCAAGGACATACCAACTGGGTGCATACTGTCGCCTTTAATCCCAGTCACGGAGGAATCTTAGCCAGCGGCAGTGCCGATCGCACCATCCGCATATGGGATACCAGAACTGGCGAGTGCCTAAAAACTTTGTCGGGACATACAGAACGGATTTGGTCGATTGCTTTTAGTGCTGATGGCAAACATTTAGTTAGCGGCAGCGGCGATCGCACCATCCGCATATGGGATATTAACACTGGAGAATGCTGGCGAACCATCCCAGGAAACGCTGGCGGTATCTGTTCGGTGGCTTTAGCTAATAACCCCCAGCCCATCGTAGCGGCAGGCGGCGAAGACGGCATGGTCGGGATTTGGGATCTCGATACTGGAGAACGTCTCGCCACCTTTTCAGGTCATGCGAAATGGGTGTGGTCGGTGGCCTTGAGTGCTGACGGCCAAATCCTAGCTAGCGGAGGAGACGATCGCACCATCCGCCTGTGGAACGTGAGAAGTGGAAAATTGCTGCAAACCCTCAGCGGACATACGAGTAGGATTTGGTCGGTGGCGTTGAGTCCAATCCCCCCAACCCCCCTTGATAAGGGGGGCGTTGGCGCAAGCCTGCCGTTAGGCATGGGAGGAATAGTAGCTAGCGGTAGCGACGATCGCACCGTCAAACTGTGGAACGTGCAAACGGGAGAATGCTTAAGAACCTTGCAAGGACATTCCCAATGGATTTGGTCGGTGGCATTTAGTCCTGACGGTCAAACCCTAGCTAGCGGCGGTAAAGACCAAACAGTACACCTCTGGAATGTCAGCAGCGGTAGCAGCTTGAGAACCTTGCAAGGCTATACCAATCAGATTTGGTCGGTAGCATTTAGTCCGTTCGCGCAGCGTTCCCGCAGGGAATTCCCCCCAACCCCTCTTAATAAGGGGGGCGTTGGCGCAAGCCTGCCGTCAGGCATAGGGGGGATCGTTGCTAGCGGCAGCGACGATCGCACCATCAAACTCTGGAATGTAGAAACGGGAGAATGCCTGAAAACCCTATCAGGTCATGCCCGTCAAGTTTGGGTAGTCAACTACAGTACCGACGGCAAGATGCTAGCCAGCGGCAGCGACGACCAAACCGCCAAATTGTGGGATGTCAGTACCGGACAATGCCTCAAAACCTTATCGGGACACAGCAGTCGCGTGTGGTATGCGGCCTTTAGTCCTACTGAAGAAATCTTAGCGACTGGCAGCGGCGATCGCACGGTCAAATTATGGGATGTTAGCACCGGACAGTGCCTCAAAACCTTATCGGGACACGACAGCCGGGTGTGGTCGGTGGTATTTAGTCCTGACGGCAAAACTCTAGCTAGCGGTAGCGGCGACAATACCGTAAAGTTATGGGATGTCAGTACCGGGGAATGTCTCAAAACCCTGGAAGGGCATTTAAATTGGGTGTTTTCTACCGCCTTCAGTCCTGACGGCCGAATCCTGGCCAGCGGGGCAGGCGATCGCACCGTAAAATTATGGAACGTGCAGACTGGAGAATGCCTCAAAACCCTGCAAGAGCAAAGTAAATTAATGCTATCTGTCACCTTCAGTCCCGACGGTCAGGCGATCGCCTGCGGTAGCGACGACCATAAAATTAGACTATGGGATGTCGAAAGCGGGGAGTGTTTCAAGACTCTCGAAGGTCATATGGGGTGGGTGTGGTCGGTGACTTTTAGTACCGACGGTAAGACTATAGCTAGCGGCAGCCAAGACGAAACCATCAAAATTTGGGAGGTCGAAACTGGCAGATGTCTCAAAACCTTAAGAGCGCCTAAACCTTATGAAGGCATGAACATTACTGGGGCGTTTGGCTTAACCGAAGCCACGATTTTCACCCTGCAAGCACTAGGAGCCATTACCGATGCAAATGCAGAATAACCACTCTACGCTCACCCAAAGTACCAACCCCACCATCTCTCCTTGGTTGCGCTGGGTAAGCGCGATCGAAATTGTAGTGCTGCTAGCGGCTGGTGCCCTGTTATTCTTTATTACCGATTTACGCAACCCTTGGTGGGTGTGGAAAATTACTCCATATAATACTCGCTTTTTAGGAGCGGTCTACATTGCCTCTTTAGTCCCGATTGCTGGGTTGTTATGGGCGAGGCGGTGGCGGATGGCACGGCTGGTATTATCGATGCAACTGGTCTTTACTGCGGTTTTGCTGGTAGTTTCCCTGTTGTATCTCGATCGCTTTAACTTGAGCCGCAAAATCGTTTGGGGTTGGTTTTTCCTTTACACCACCATTCCCCTCAACGCTGCTTATCACCTTTGGGTTTACCGCCACCTATCGCGTTGGAATACAACTTCAGTATCCTGGCGATCGCGTAATTCCTCGCGCCTTTTCCTGGTAATTCCAGCAGTAGTTTCTGGTTTGTATGGATTGGGCTTGCTGTTATTACCTAACGTTTTCAGTGCTTTTTGGCCGTGGAAGCTAGATAGCTTTCACGGCCAACTCTACAGCAGCATCTTCCTCACTCTAGCTGTAGCCGGAGGAATTTTGTCCCGCACCCCGACGAAAACCGAATCGTTAGTGCTGGGCATTACCCAAATTACTTTAGGCGGTTTGGCAATTTTGGGAACAGCGATCGCCGATACCACTTTGCGCAAAATTAGCTGGTCTGTGCCCTCGACCTGGCTGTGGCTGGCATTGTTCGGGTTGATGGCGGTAGCTGGAGGAATCACCGTTTGGCGATCGCGCCAGTTAAATGCTACTTAAAATAGCGGGGCAAGTGGATGAAATAGTCTGCAATATACGAGTTTTATGCCCCCATCTACTAAACAGTTACGGGTTTTGTACCAATTGATTCAAGAGCATCAACTTAGAGGAGAGCCACTGGTAAGAGCGCAAATGTTGGCTGAAGGAACTCTAAGAGTAACCTTCGGCCCAGCTTTAGCTTGTGTCGAAGGATTGTGGTTTATCGATCGAGAAGGCTACGATTGTCAGTATGACGTTAATGCTGAAGGAGAAATTGTATGACTAAACCCAATTTCGCTGCCATGTCAATCGGGGAAATTAGAGAGTATATGCGGAAAAACCGCAAGCCACTTCAAGAAATGAGCGATCGCGAATTAAAGGAATATGTCATCACCGTTCCTGACGATCGAGAAGCAGAAAAAGAGTACGTCGATCGCTCGACGGCTCAAGTTCTAGCCAAGCGAAATCTATAGCCAGCGTCATCACTCGATTCCAGAGCCGATCGCCTCAGTTAAACGCCACTTAAATTCAGTTTGTATTGTGAGGTAGGTATCGGAGCCTGCCTTTGAATGTAATTTCTGGAGATATCTAATGTTTGGATAGATTAAGAGATTGCTTTAGTTTGTTGGCAGAAACTTATAATTTTCTCTAGACCCAGATTTAGAGCGATCGGAGCTAGTACCATGAAACTAAGCAGACGTAAAGCTTTGCAACTCGGTTCGATCGGGGTAAGTTCGCTGTTTCTCGGCTGGGAAAAGACAGAGCCGACAAATGCTGCCGAACTCAGCCCTCAAATTCCTCGTTTTCAACTTCCCTTTCAACGTCCTCCTATCCTAGAGCCGATCGGCAGCGATGCCAAATTCGATCGCTACGAAATCGTCATGCAGAAGGATAGGGTCGAGATTTTGCCAGGGATAAAAACTGAGGTTTGGAGTTACATCGGCACTGGACCTAGTTCCAAGACCCCGCCTGGGATTGTCGGCCCCCTGATCCGGCAACGTCAAGATAAGGAATCGATCGTCCGGTTTATCAACCAGCTAGGTCAAGATGAAAGCGGAGAGGATATCGACACCTCCATTCATTTACATGGGATGCCCTCTTTACCCCAGTACGATGGCTATGCCGAAGATTTAATTCCACCTCAACATTACAAAGATTACTACTATCCCAACATTTTAGGTGCCGTCCAGTGGTATCACGACCACACCGTCGAGAAAACGTCGCGGAACGTCTACAAGGGACTAGCAGGGATGTACCTCGTCGATTACGATGAAGACGATTTTGTCAATCCAGCCGATCGCGAGCGTTTGCCTCAAGGAGATTACGACGTTCCCCTGATTATTCAAGACAAGCGATTCGATCGCGAGGGGAATTTAGTCTTTTTCGATCGCCAGCAAACCAATCTGTTTGGGGATGTAATGTTAGTCAACGGCGTTCCCTGGCCTCGGATGGAGGTGGCCAATCGCAAGTATCGATTTCGGGCCTTGAACGCTGGCACCTCTCGCACCTTGCAACTGAGCCTCAGCACCAAAGACGATTTAATCGTTCTGGCCAGCGACTCTGGCTTGCTCGATCGACCAGTGAGAACCAAAGATCTACAAATGGGAGTCGCCGAGCGCTATGAATTTGCGATCGATTTCTCCCTATATCCAGTCGGCACCAAAGTATTTTTGCAAAACTTGGCTCCAGGAAACATCGATGCCGATACGCGATCGCAGAGCATCATGTGTTTTGAGGTCGTGCGCCAAGCATCGGAGGAATATACCATTCCCGATCTGCTGGGCAAGGATGTCGGCCCGCTCTCCGATTTCATTGCCTCAAAGGGACTCGATCTCAGACAGTTGCCCCAACGGACATTCCGGTTTGGGCGCAATTTTTCCCAGTGGGTAATCAACAACCAAGCCTGGAATCCCTGCTATGTCGCGGGGAATCCCCGGTTAGGAGGCTTTGAAGTTTGGAATCTAATCAATCCAGGGGGCGGTTGGGTGCATCCGGTTCACATCCATCTGGTCAAGCTCAGAACGCTCGGTCGCAGTAGCGGCTCGATCCCCCCATACCAAGAAGGTTGGAAGGATACCTTCTACGTCAGTGCTTTTGAAACCATCCGAGTTCTGGCTGAGTTTGGCCCCCACCAGGGTAAATACATGATGCACTGCCACAACCTCGTGCATGAAGACCACGACATGATGACCCAGTTTGAAGTCGGGCAAGGAGGGTGCGATCCTCTATCTGCACCAGCCAGAGCCCTGCCAGCGTCCTCTCAACCGATTCCCTGGTCTTGTTCTACTAAATCAAAATGCGATCGAACTTAGCGATCGCTCAGGATTTAGAGCCAAACAGATCTCGATAAAATTGCTTCATTGCTTCTAAATTGTAAGGACTAGAAGCCCCAGGGTTGGCAACACTGCTGGGCTGACTGTTAGTTGGCGGTTCGATCGATTCCGGCGGTGGTTGGGGCTTGATGGTATCTTTATCAGTCTCAGTTACGGCGGGCGCGGGCGAGCCTGTTGCCCCAGAAGACTGACTTTCTTGAGCCAGAAGTGGAGTCATCCCCAGAAGGTTAACGATCGAGAAGGTGACGATCGCTAGTCGGGTTAGTTTTGACAGCAAAGATTTCAGCATGGCTCGATCTCGAATTCAGAAATGATATTAAATCCGCTTAGCAAAAGTTGGTTTGCCCTCACCCCCAACCCCTCTCCCAAGGGAGAGGGGAGCCGCAGGCTCCTTTGAGGGCTGGATTTGGGGCTTTTAATAACTGGATTTGATATGAATGCGATCGGGAGGTGTTTAAATTCACTCTAACACTCGCCTTACTAACTGAAGCTCTCGATCGCTCGATTACGCCAACAAATCGATCTCATACCAAATCCGGTTCTCATGCACCGCATCCAGACCTCACCCCCAGCCCCTCTCCTGCAAGGAGAGGGGAGCCGGAGGCCGGTCAGTAGAAACCTGTTTTTGCTCAGCGGATTTGATATCAGACCCGCAAGGATTTTCGATCGAGTTTGCCGAGCGCCGTATAGGGCAGGCATTCGATCGCGGGCCACGCGTGGCTTCAACCAATCGAATAAAATCTCCTTATCGATTTAATTCCAATAGCCACTTTTTTGTCTGGCGTAGTAGTGCGAGCATCTCGATCGAGGTCGAGATGCTCGCACTAACGCCCGCGCTACGCGTACCGTCAGGATGCAACTATTTTTCCGCAAACCCCTAAAGAGTTAAAGACTGAGGATTAGTCTCGATTAACTTCGCCAGATCTTGCAAGAAAGCTGCTGCATGAGCGCCATAGATGATGCGGTGATCGCAGGTGAGATTGACCTGCATCTGCTGCCGCACGCCCATCATGCCGTCGCCAGTTGCCACTACTTGCGGGCGAGATGCCCCGATAGCTAGAATCGCTCCTTGTCCTGAAGGCAGAATGGCATCGAAGCGATCGACCCCAAACATTCCCAAGTTTGACAGGGTAAAAGTGCCGCTGCTGTATTCTTCTGGCTGCAACTGCTTGGTTCTCGATCGATCTACCAAGTCTTTCCAAGTGCGAGACAAAGAGTAAAGATCTACTTTGTCGGCATTTTGCAGTACCGGAGTAATCAGTCCGCCGTCATCCATCGCTACCGCCACCGCCACGTTAATCGAGCTACGGTACTGAATACCTTGCTCTGAGTAGCTAGCGTAGATGAGGGGATGTTTTTGCAGCGTCACCGCTACAGCCTTAGCCAGCAGCGCGGTCATGGTTACGCCTTTAGACTTAACCTGCTTGTAAAGTTTGTCTAGATTATCGGTGGTAATGGTGTAGCCCACGCGGTAAGTCGGAACTTCCAGGCTAGTGAGCATATTCCGCACCACGGCGTTTTGCAGCGTGTTCAAGGGTATCACCTGACCCAAGGGAACGTTCGCTGGAGCAGCAGGTGCGGGCATTGATGCGGGCTTAGCAGCAGCGGGAACCGGGGTAGGAGCGGCAGGCGCAGGAGGTGCAATTGCAGGTGCTTTACCCCGATTGGCAAAAGCTTCTATATCTTCAGCCACGATCCGCCCGTGAGGGCCGCTACCTTGCAGTGTATCTAGAGTCACGCCCAATTCTTTTGCCAGCTTCTTGGCGCGGGGAGAGGCAACTACGCGCCCGTTTCTGCGGCTGGGAGTTTCTGTAGCTCCTACCGTAGCGAGTTCGGGGACGACTGCGGTAGCTGGGGCCGGAGTAGCTGGGGCATCAGCAGTAGTTTTTTGACCGGAATTGGCTGCTTGTTGCTGGGCTGATTCTATTTCCGGTTGGGTTTCTGCAATTAAGCCGATCGTTGCCCCTACAGGAGCCGTTTCGCCAGCAGGTACGATCATTGCCCCCAAGTAGCCAGCCCAAAAGGCCTCAACATCCATATCAGCTTTGTCTGACTCGACTACGAGCAGAGTTTCACCTTTTTCCACTTTGTCGCCAGGAGATTTCATCCAAGAGACAATTTTTCCTTCGGTCATCGTGGAACTCAGAGCAGGCATGAAAACTTCGTGGATCATAGGAATTATGAATGGTGAATTATGAATGATGAATGGGGATATAGGGCATGGCGCATGGGGCATGGCGCATAGGGTATAGGACAGAGGGTATGGGTTATTCGCCTCTTCGCCCTCCTCGCCCTCTCCCTCTCTCGCTATCTCAAATGTCGCCGCGAATTTCTTCCACCACGCCATCGCGGAGGAGAATTTCTACTTGCATTTTTTGGATCAGGTTCTCTCCCTTTTGAATGCTGAATAAGCCTTCGATTTGACCCTGGTTGACTTCCTGGTTGAGTTCTAGGGTTTGAACTTGCTGCAATTGTTGGAGGATTTGGTTTTTCTGCTCCAAGAGTTCGCTTTTTCTTTGAGTGACTTGCCCTTGAATGTTTTCAATTTGCTGGCTGACTTGCGGGCCGGGAGGTTGCAGGCTTTGTTTTTTGATTTCAGCGATCGCCCTTTGCCCTTGCACGTCTAACTGTTGGATTTGAGTGTCAATTTCGTTAATCTGTGCCTGCAGTTGTTGTTGGGCTTCTTCTTTCCATCGAGAAGTGACCACAGCTTTGATGGTAATCGGTCGCTTCAGTAACAGATGTGATGAAGATATATCCATAAAACCTTGATTCCTCAGTCATTTGTGTTTGGTCGTGGGGCTGTAGTTTGTCTTCAAAAAGAGACTACTTTTCAAACATCGCATCGATCGTATCGCTGTAACGATCCATCACCACAGCCCGTTTGATTTTTAGAGTTTGAGTCAGCAAACCATTTTCCATAGAAAATGGCTCTAAAATCAACTGAAACGGCCCGATGCGATCGTCCAGGCGGTAGCCAGGACGATTTTGCACTTCCCGATTTAATTCCTGTCGGAATAACTCTTGCACTATCTTACTATCGAGCTTCACTTCTGTTGGCTGGGAGAGGGCGATCGCTTTTTCCTCTGCTCCTGTAGACTTCTCTTTATCTGCGAGTTCGGGCAAATTCAATTGGAGATTTTGGGAGGTGGCCCAGGTTTCTAGAGCTTCTAAATTGGGCACGATTAAGGCTCCGATCGATCGCCGATCTTGACCGACTAACATAATTTGACCGATCAAGGCACTCCGCAGACAGGCATCTTCGATCGGTTGCGGCTCGATATTTTCGCCGTTGGTCAAAACAATTGTATCTTTTGCGCGTCCGGTCAGGATCAAGTCCTTTTCTGGGGTCAACCAACCCAAGTCGCCGCTGTCGAACCATCCTTGAGCATCGATCGCTTTAGCTGTAGCTTCGGAATTTTTATAGTAACCTGCCATGATCTGCGGCCCTTTGAGCAAAACTAGACCCCGCTGGCCTGTAGGCAGAGGTTTGCGGGTTTCTGGATCGACGATTTTGACTTCGGTATAGGGAATCGGTTGTCCGGCAGAACCGCGCAAGTTTCGCCAAATGCGACGAACGTTGGTGACGGGTGAGGTTTCGGTCAGGCCGTAGCCGACTAAAATATCCACGCCAATGGTTTCAAAGAAAGTATCGACGTGGACGGCTAAGGAACCGCCACCGCTAATCATTTGTTTGATTTTTCCCCCTGTAGCGGCTCGCACCTTTTGGTAGACTAAGCGATCGCCCAAGGCGTGTAGGGGCAAGAGAATAACAGCTTGCAGGGTAGCGATCGAACGTTTGACAACTGAGGGATGCAGTTCTTCTAAACTCAATCCTTGGGAAAGCCGACGGGCTTGAATATAGCGATCGCTAACCTTTAAAAAGAAATTAACCAGGCGTTGCTTTTTAGCTGGTTGTTCGCGAAATTGCTTTTGCACGCCTTCATACACTGCTTCTAACAGCCGAGGTACTACCGCCATGTACTGAGGCTGGAATGCTTTCAAGTCGCCTTTAAAGTAGCGAATATTGGTGTAGATCTGAGTGCAGCCTTGGGAAAGCAAGTAGTATTCCACCGCGCGTTCGTAGACGTGCCAAGTAGGGAGAATGCTGAGAACGCGATCGCCTACTACTGGTTGTACCACGACTTTAAAGTTGACGATTTGATGTAGCAGATTCCCGTGAGTTAGCATCACTCCTTTAGGCTTGCCCGTAGTGCCGGAGGTATACATCAGGGTGGCTAGAGTATTGCGGTTAGAGGCGACCGATTTTAGGGGTCGATCTACACCTTTGGCCATAAACTCCGAAAAGTTGAAAACTGGAAGATTTCCCTGCGGTTCTGGCTGTTCGTCCGACAGCAAGATGGCGCACTGTAGGGGTAAAGAGGCTAAGCGATCGCCTGCCGATAGTTTTTGCAGCGTCCGGTAGTCTTCCACCACCAAAACAATGCTGCCGCTATGTTCCAAAATGTAAAGCAATTCTTCTCGTTCCGCTTGAGAACTGCGAACGGCATCTGCGCCACCAGCCCTCATAATTCCTTGGTCGGCAATCAGCCAGCGGGGGCTATTGTCAGAAAATAGGGCGATCCTCGGTGGCAAGTCTCCGGATTCGCCAGTAGCCAGGGGAATATCCAACGATTGCAAAGCCGCAGCAAATCGATCGATTTGCTGCCCTAACTGCTGATAAGTTATATTCACTTCTGGTTTGGCGTGGGGATCTTTGAGGGCGATCTTACTGCCAAATCGCTTGGCCGCCAGCGTCCAGATGTCTGACACAGATTCTACGGCCGAGTAGTTTGCCAGATTATTTAAGTTAGCAGCGGCTGCTGCTGGTAATTTGATATCGGCTTTAGAAATGGGGCGTTCTGCTAACATACGTCAAACTCTTTAATTATTTAGTAATTGAGGGATTAAACCTGGTGTCAAGATCGATAATTTATCAATTCTATCTGCGGTCGATCGGTCCGAAGGCTTGCTAGTCAATTTCAATTTTGCGATCGAAGTAGCGATCGATATCAGTTCTATAGTGCCAGAAAAATATCTGTCTCCTCTTATGCTTTAAGCTAGCTAACTAAAACTCAGTAGATTCGTATGAACCAAGATCCTTACACAAACAAACTCTGGCAGCGAAATTACCGCGATCGCCGCCTCATGCCAAGATTTGCCGTAGTGGTGTTAGCTGCGATCGTCCTAGCCGGATGTAACGACTCTACCAATACTCAAACGGCCCAGAGTCCCAGCCCTCAAATAGAATCGACCCCCAGCACTCCCGAACCCGTCGCCACTCCTATTCCTCCCGAACCAGCGGCTACCGCTAGCCCCCCAGAACCCGCAATTACAGCCAGTCCGATCGATCCTACTGCCACACCTGGAACTCCCGCACCGACAGCTACAGCTAGCCCGCCGTCACCCACGATCGCACCTAAAGTTTCCCCAACTGGAACGACTGAGAACCAACCACCAGTCGATCCGACAGAAGATTTGCCTGAAGTGGTGCTACCAGAAGATTTGCCGGAGGTAATCGGCACACCACCACCCAAACCGACAAAAAGCAAAACTAGCCAGCTTTTAGAAAAAAAAAGTAAAGAATTACTGACGAGTTCGATCGGGGTTCCCGTCAAGGCGATCGCTTGTCCCAATACGATCGAACTCAAAGCTGGAAAAGTTTATAATTGTCAGGTAGTGACCGATAGCGGCAATTTTACGGCAGAAATTAAACTCAATAACGATCGAGGAAATTTCAAATTAAATACTAAAGGGTTAGTCGTACTGTCAAAAGTCGAGCAATCGATCGATTCTGCCATCAAACAAAAAGATGGAGTTGTTGCTACTACAGACTGCGGCGGTAAAAGGATTCGAGCGGTCAAGCGAGGAGATGTTTTTGCTTGTCAGATCGTTACCGTTGATGGTAGAACTAAGACCGCCAAAGTTTCAGTTAAAGATGAATATGGTAATATTAATTTCAAACTGTAGTAAATTCACAATTGACGATCGATAATTCATGATTTCTGTCGATCTTGTCTGAGACACGCACTAACATCAACAGTGGTAATTATTGCCGATCGCGCTCGATAGAGGAGGGAACGAATGAAGCTAAATCGTTATCGATCGAATGTTTTGCAGCTAAACTTTATGAGTTCCAAGAATGGTGTTAAAGCGTCTTTATCGCTACTGATAGCTGTGGGCACGGCAGCGATCGTTACTGGATGTCCCAACCAGACGAGTGATAACTCCACCCCTTCGCCCCAAGCGACTGCTGAAACTGCTCTTAGTCCGTCGCCGCTGGAGACTCCTATTATCTCGCCACCGCTGGAAACTCCTGCGATCTCGCCACCGCTGGAAACTCCTGTTATTTCCCCACCCTTGGGAACGCCTCCGATTTCACCGCCGCTGGGAACTCCTGCGATCTCGCCACCCTTGGGAACTTCGCCAACATTGCCACCAACTACTGCAAATCCGCCTGGAGGAAAAAGCCAGACGGTCAGACAGTTGGAAACTCAGATTTCTAACTTACTCAGCCCTCAACTGGGAGTGCCAATAACTTCTGTTAACTGCCCCAGTAATGTTGAAATCAAAGCTGGCAGTCAATATGAGTGTCAAGCCGTGGTAGATAATACTCCTTTTACCGTAGAACTAAATATCCAAGACGCTAGCGGGGCGTTTAAGGTAAATAGCAAAGGGATAGTATTACTGCCCAAAATCGAGCGCTCGATCGCTGCCAACGTCAAGCAACAAAAAGGCATTGATATCACCGTCAATTGTGGGGGACAAATTAAAGTTGCTCGCGCTGGTGATACTTTTGAATGTCAGGCAACATTACCAGGAGGGAAGACTCAACCAGCCAAAATTACCGTCAATGACGACTATGGAAATGTCAGGTTTGAATTATAGCTATTCATAGCATTTGTGGGATTGGTCGTAATGCGCCAATCCCTAAATACGATCGAACAAGCTTGAGTAGAGATATTACTCTTCTTAAAGTCGAGATTAGTTCGGATATAAACCCAGTTTTCTCAACGCATCTTCGGCGGCACGCTTTTCGGCTTCCTTTTTGCTGCGATCTTTACCTCTACCAAACTCAACACCAGACACATAAACTACAGATTCAAACTCTGGTACGTTATCAGTTCCACCAGAAGGAGGAGTCTTATACTCAGGAGGTTTACGGCTAGGATTACGAGTAAAAGTTGGCTCTAGAACGACTTTTTGTAACCAACCCTTGACATCATCTTGGATTCTAGGGATGGAGTTTTCAGTAGTAGGTAGAAGATTAACTACATTCTCGAACAACGGATTGACCAACTCACGTACTGCCTCAATCCCAGAATCTAGGTAATATGCACCGACAATAGCTTCAAAAACATCGCTAAGCAATGAATGCTTGCTACGACCTTTATTATTATCCTCACCCTTTCCGAGCCGCATCCACGTTCCCAGTCCTAATTCAATAGCAAATTTTGCTAATTGAGGTTTATCCACTAGATTTGAGCGCAAAATCGTCATTTTACCTTCTCTCAAATCTGGATTGCGTTTATAGAGGAAATCGCCACTAAGAAATGTGAGTAGAGCATCGCCAATAAACTCTAGTTGCTCGTTATCCTCACCAGTATTGGGATTTTCGTACTTGTAGGAAGTGTGAGTTAGGGCTTGGTTAAGTAAATAAGCATTTTGAAATGGCAGACGTTTCAATAACTCATCAAGTCTTTCCCTCATACGAGCTTCCTCAGCAGGAGAAACTGGTATAGTTCGTAATTCATGCCTTGCTTGCTCTTGAGATAAAAGACGAAGAACATCCTGTCGCTGCGTTTCTAAATCTGCTAGGTGAGGAGATGATATAGACTTAAGCAACCGAAATACACTGTCTAATGCTCGGTAAGTGTCGTCAGTTGAAAAGGTAGATTGATGCGCCCATTGGTTTCGGGCCTCTATTAACTCATTAACCAGAGCGCGATCGGGCTGACTTAAGCTGCTTTTAAATACCTCATCCCATTGCCCATTTACTACTATTAGTAGGGCAGATATATCCTCGCGAATAATGTCATTTGGTTGCTTTTTTGTTTTTTGATGATTGCGAAGGTGTGAGGTAGCTTTTTTTATCCAGGCGCTACCATGCACTTCTTGCATTTTTTGCTCGACGTAAGGATATAAGCCTTGTCGTAGAGAGTCTAAAGCTTTGCCAATCCGATCTCGATTACTAACTCCCATACCAAATAAAATTACTGAGTTCTTATGTAGGATACCCAAAACAAAGCGAAATCTAACTGAATTAAAAATAGATTTTCATGCGTTCTAGTGTACCCAGTTCATAATGGCTACAATGGTTCGACCAATCGATCGGATTGGCAGGGAGTTTTGAAGTTAAAAAAATAATTGGGCAATTCTTGTGGGATAGCCCAGAGGGCTATCCCACTCAAATAGCTAGTCCACCAGCGATCGCGCCGAAGTCCTGCTGAAGCTGGAATTGTTAATAGCCTTAATCGAGTTGCTCCTCTCCAATATCTGCTAAAGCCAAAGGTGCGTGTTCGGGGTTGCGGAGATCGTCAACCAGCATTTGAATTTCGGCAGGAGGGGGAGGAGTGAGACGGGAGACAACTAAGGTAACGATGAAGTTGAAAATCATCCCCACCGTGCCAAACCCTTCGGCCGAGATCCCGAACCAAGGAGTCATACCAGCAAATTTGACGGCGATGATGTAGGCGCTAGTAATTAACAAGCCGACGATCATTCCCGCGATCGCACCTTCGCGGTTGGCGCGTTTGTCAAAAATGCCCAAGATAATAACTGGGAAGAAACTAGAAGCGGCTAAACCAAAGGCTAGGGCTACCACTTCAGCGACAAAACCTGGGGGATTGATGCCAAAATATCCGGCAATGGCGATCGCAATTCCCACCATAATCCGACCGACGAACAGCCGTTTGGCCTCGGACGCATGAGGGTCGATCATTCGGTAATATACGTCGTGAGCGATCGAACTTGAAATTACCAGTAACAGCCCCGATGCGGTAGATAAGGCGGCCGCTAATCCGCCAGCGGCGACTAAGGCAATTAACCAAGCAGGTAACTTAGCGACTTCTGGGGTTGCCAGCACGACTATATCTGGGTCGATAGTAATTTCGTTCTTGGCAACTTGTTCTGGGGTTTTCTTGGGATTGAGTTGGAAACTTTTGGCAGTGAGTTCCAAAGTTCTGTTGTTATTTTTGTCCTCAACTGCTAGCAACTTGGTCTCTTGCCATTTTTTTGTCCAGTCTAGTTGCTGTACCTGTTCGACTGTTTGGTTGTTGAGGTTAGTAATCAAGTTATAGCGGGCAAAAGTAGCTAAAGCCGGAGCCGTGGTGTAGAGAATAGCTATAAACAGCAGCGCCCAACCTGCCGACCATCGAGCCGCCTTGACATCGGGAACAGTGTAAAATCGGACGATGATGTGAGGTAAACCAGCCGTTCCCACCATCAGCGCAATGGTGAAAAACAGCACGTCTAGCATAGATTTATTGGCAAATGGTTGAGTGTAGGGAACGAAGCCCAGATCTTGGTGAATGCCATTGAGCCGTTCGACGATATTGCTGAAGCTAAAACTTAGTTGGGGAATCGGGTTGCCAGTTAGGATCGTCGAGATGGCGATCGCGGGAATCAGATAAGCTACAATCAACACTCCGTATTGAGCTACTTGCGTCCAGGTAATGCCTTTCATGCCTCCCAAGATGGCAAAAAAGGCCACGATTACCATACCGATAATCACTCCCTGGTCGATAGTAACTTGGAGAAAGCGGCTGAAGACCAGGCCGACTCCCCGCATTTGTCCGGCAACGTAGGTTAAAGACACAAAAATCGCCGCTATGACTGCTACCGTGCGGGCGACGTTAGAATAATAGCGATCGCCCACAAAATCCGGTACCGTGTACTTGCCGAACTTGCGCAAGTAGGGGGCTAGCAACAGCGCCAGCAAGACGTAACCCCCCGTCCAACCGATCAAGTAAATAGAGCCGTCATATCCTAAAAATGAAATCAAGCCTGCCATGGAAATGAAAGAGGCAGCAGACATCCAATCGGCAGCCGTCGCCGCACCATTGGCTAGAGAGGGCACGCCGCGATCGGCGACAAAAAAACCTTCGGTATCTCGAACGCGAGATTGCCAACCGATATAGATATAGACAATAAACGAAATAATGACTACTACAGTAGTCCAGGCTTCAACTGACATAATTAACTACCAAACTTTGAGTAAGAGAATACAGGATGCAGGAGTTCACGGGTAGAGACGTTGCATGCAACGTCTTTACAGTGCAAGATCTGTAGGTTGGGTTGACGGTAGGAAACCCAACGAACCCAACCGGATCGATCCAGTAGGGTGCGTTCTCCTAGCTCCTGCGAGGGCAAGTATTTTGCCAAGTTTTCTCGATCGAAACCGCTGAGTCAAACCGATTCTCAAGTTTTCGATTTTGACTCTATTCGATCGCTTTCTTTTTCGAGGTATTTGCGATCGAGTTTGTCCATGCGGTAGGCGTAGATAAAAATCAAAGCCACAAATACGTAGATCGAGCCTTGCTGCGCGATCCAAAAACCGAGAGGAACGTTACCCCCAGGCAATTTGACCGCATTAAGCGGTTCGACAAATAAAATACTCAGTCCGATGGAGACAATTACCCAGATAATCAGCAGATTGCGAATTAAAGCCGTATTCGCTCGCCAATAAGCTGTTTTTTGGTCGATCTTCATAATTTTCGGCAGATAAGCTAACGATCGCTTCAGGATATTTATCTCATTACTTAAAACCTATCCTGAAACTTTGGCTAACATTGTTGCACGAAAAGGGAGAGGGGGAAGAGGGCGAAGAGGGCGAGAGGGCGAAGAGGGAGCAGGGGAGGCAGGGGAGGCAGGGGAGGCAGGGGGAGCAGGGGAGCATTCTTAACTCAACACTCAACACTTCTGAAAGCACTCAACACTTCTCACTTCTTCAACTCCTGAACTCCTGAACTCCTGAACTTCTGAACTTCTTCTTAAACTCTATTTATCGGCCGAAATCGAGTCTGCCTTTTGCGGTTCTAAGATGCCCAAAGTGCCCGCGATCGCTCCGACTGGATTTTTCTGAGCGCTGTATTCTTTACCAAAATAGTAGTAACCGTTCGGCTCGTTTTCCGGAATGATGCCATTCACCACTATGCCCAAGACATTTTGACCCGATTCTGCTAACACCTGTTTGGAGACGTTGGCGTTAGCTGTATCCAGGACTCGCGGCCTGACGACTAATAATACTCCATCAACCATCCGTCCCAAGGTGCGGGCATCGGGCGCTACATTTAATGGCGGAGAATCGAGGATGACGTAATCGTAGCTACTGGCAAACTCTTTAATTAAGGACTCCATCCGCTGAGAATCTAGAATAGCAATAGGATTGGGTGGAATCGCTCCAGCGGGTAAGACATCTAAATTCGGCATTACTTCTTGAATTGCCGATTTCAGTTCGGCTTGGTCTACGATTACATGGCTTAAGCCTTGACGATTGTATAGTTCCCAAATCCGATGCTGAATGGGCAACCGCAGATCGGCATCTACTAACAATACTTTGCGCCCAGCATGAGCCATAGCTACGGCTAGATTAGCCGATACCGTGGACTTGCCTTCTTTGGCGATCGAACTAGTTACTAAAATTACTTTGGGTTGTTTGTCGGAACTGAGAAACTTCAGATTGGCCTGCAACATCCAATAATATTCATTAATAATGGAGTCGGGATTGGCCTTCAAAATAATTTCGGGCACTGATGCCTCTGATGAATCATTTTTCCCAGCAGTTTTTTCTCCCTTCTGACAAGAAGGAATCACGCCTAATAAAGTAAATCCAAAAAGCTTTTTCGCCTCTTCGACCGTTCTGATAGATTTATCTTTGGCCTCTAGTAACAAAGAAATTCCTAGTGCCGCCATGCTGCCCAATAAAAGTCCCGTTACCAGGTATAGCCCTCGGCGAGCGGGTAGAGGGCTTTGAGGGACTGTTGCCGGGGCAATAATTTGGGCATTGCCGATCGTTTGATTTTCGGCTAATCGTACTTCTTGAAGCTTTTGCAGGAGCAGACTGTATGTGGCTTGAGAAGCTTGCAGTTGGCGTTCTAAGTCTCGTTGTTTTTGCTCTAACTGCGGCAGCATACTTGCCCTTTGTCGAGCGGCAATTTGTAGTTGAGATAGAGAATATATTTCAGTGCTTAAAGTTTGAATTGTCGATTCTAATACCACCAGATCTCTGGCTAGTCCTTGTTTGATATCTCCAAATTGTAAGTTACTATTGGCTGGCGGTGTTTTCCCCGAATTTACTTTTTTAATTCGTGCTTGCAACAGCTTATTTAGCGATGATTGCTTGTTTTTTAAATTAGTAATAATGGGGTTTTCTTCAGTAAAGCGAATTCTTTGGATTGCTAATTCTGATTCTATTTGCTGTAGTTCTCTTTGCAATTCCTGGACGCGAGGATCTTGGACGATCGTAGATGTTATCACTGCCTGTCGCGAATCCATGCCCAACTGTTGCCGGATCGTGCCAGCGCGAATTTGAGCGTCTACTAATTGGGAGCGAGTTTGAGTAATTTGTTTTTGCAGGTCTTCAATTGAAGCTACTATCGATTTCTTTTCTTGCTCTAGATCGAAAACTTTATTTTGTTCTCTAAACTGGCGCAAATTTACTTCAGCTTGACGGACGTTACTTTGAGCGTCTGGTAACTGTTTTTCGATAAACTCGCGAGCGGCTACTGCTTCGGAACGGTTGAAGAGGATGTTGTTATCTATATAAACATCCATCAGGGTATTAACTACGCTGGCAGACTTTTTGGGATCTGCATCCTGATAAGATATTTTTAAGATATCCGCTCCCTTGGGTTGCGTAACTTTAATTTTTTTAGCTAATACTTCCGGTTTTAAAGGCCGATCGCTTTTATCTTTAAGTTGGAGTTGTTCGATCGCTTTTTCAATTATAGGAGTAGAAACAATTACCTCAGTTTCGGTATCGATGGCGGTGGTTTTCTCATCCAAAGATCCTAACTCAGCAATTTCTTTGCCAACCCCTGTCAGCGAAGAGGTAGTGTTTAGCCTGGTGAATTTCAGCGTGCCTTCGGCTTCATAAGTTGGCTTTTTAAAAGATGTAGCCAGCATTACCGCCAACACCACCACGCTCAAGCTGGTTGCAGCCGCTAACCAACGTCGCTTCAGAATCAACAAATATTCTTGAATCCGGATCGTAGGTTCTGGAGACTCCATAGATGAATAAATGACTATATATGTGGGGGCTGTAATCGCTGGAAAGATCGGCCAAATTGCTGTTTATTCAATCCCGACTATATTGTAAATTACGATTAACTATTTGCGTTGGCGGAGCCTGTGCATAGCACGTATTGCCCAGAAAATATTCGCTGTTTGAGAAGCTCTGGTCGCTCTTGAGAATAACATCCATTTTGCGGTTAGCACTACTTAACTTATAGATTATTCCCTCTACTAGCACCAGACGTACCATAATTGCATACATCATAACCGACGATCTTAAAAAACTCCTTACAATGCCAGTTTTTGAGCAAATGAGGGGAAATATATGAATGTGGCCGTTAGTGCTAGCTGAATTGCCGGGATCGCCAACTTGGTATAACTGGCGGCAAGCAGCAATCGGCGATCGAAACAGGCTAAGTATTAGCGCCCCCATGCCTTCCAGGGCTATAGGGACAGCTAAATCGCAAACATCGGCAGCAGCCGAACCAGGGTGAGATATGACGATCGAAAAAATCTTAAAAAAACTCATAAGACTTAATAATAGCCATTTTTTGGCGATCGATACGATAATTTTTTTACTGACACCACTACTAGCTTTAATTTTGCGGCTCGATGTTTCTTTTGAGATCGAAACATATAAATCGAGTTTGATATTTGTGACGCTCGTTTTCCTGGCAGTTAAATTGAGCGTGCTATACCGATTTGGCTTTTACCGCCGTTACTGGCGCTACGCCAGCATAGACGAACTCACCCAGATGGCAATGCTGATGCTGTCGGCGGTAGTGCTGCAAACGTTTTTGTTCTACGCCCTCCATTTTGCTGGGGTGCTGCCGCCCAACCTGCCGCGATCGCTACCTTTGATCGATGGTATGTTGGGCTTGATGATAATTGGGGGCATCCGTTTTAGCATTCGAGCGATGGAAAGGATGTGTCAAAAACGCCAAGGAATGACTCCAGGGGAGAGGGTATTAATTATCGGTGCTGGCAATGCTGGGGTTTCCCTCGTCCAAGAAATGCAACGCAACCCCAGCTTTAATCTCAATCCAGTAGCTTTTATCGATGACGATCCCGGCAAGTTTAACTTACACATTCGCGGACTGACGGTAGCTGGCGATCGCGATCGCATACCGCAATTGGTAGAATCTTTGAGTATCGATCGAGCGATCGTCGCCATGCCCAGCGTTTCGGGCGAGATCGTCCGGGAAATCGTCGATATTTGTCACTCTATCGGGCTAAGAACCAGCACGCTGCCGGGATTATCTGAGATTTTGAGCGATTTGCACGGGCGAGTTCGGGTGCAAAGCCTGCGAGATATTGAAATTGAAGATTTGCTCAGACGGGAAGCAGTAAAAACCGATATCGATCGAGTTTCCCAATTCCTGGAAGGGAAAAAAGTTTTGATCACGGGTGCGGGAGGCTCTATCGGCAGCGAAATTTGCCGCCAAGTTCTCAAATGCCAGCCCACAGAAATGTTGCTGCTCGGACATGGAGAAAATTCTGTCTTCGGGATCGAACAAGAACTCAAAAGGGTACTGGCAATTCTCAAAGAAGATGGCGAAGCTCAAGGCCACATCCCTAAATTGAGGACTTTAATTGCCGATATTCGCTTTCCTTCCCGGCTAGATTATGCTTTTGCTGAATTTCGCCCGGATGTGATTTTTCACGCAGCGGCCCACAAGCACGTCCCCCTGATGGAACTAAATTCCCCAGAAGCTATTACTAATAACGTTTTAGGAACAAAAAATTTACTGGATTTGGCGCGGCGATACCACGTCAAAAACTTTGTCATGATCTCCACTGACAAAGCGGTCAATCCTACTAGTGTCATGGGTGCTAGCAAGCGCACGGCAGAAATGCTAGTTCTCAATGCTGCCCGCAAGAGCGGCAAAGCGTTCGTCGTCGTCCGCTTTGGTAACGTTCTGGGAAGTAGGGGCAGCGTCGTTCCCACTTTCAAGCAACAAATCGCCGCTGGCGGCCCGATTACGATTACTCATCCAGAAATTTGCCGCTATTTCATGACTATTCCCGAAGCCGTCCAACTGGTGTTGCAGGCGGCGGTAATCGGTAAGGGGGGCGAAGTCTTCATGCTGGATATGGGGCAACCAGTGAAGATCGTCGATCTAGCTAAAGATTTGATTCGCCTGTCTGGATATGAAGTGGGGAAAGATATTGACATCTTGTTTACGGGCTTGCGACCGGGAGAAAAATTGTATGAAGAACTGTTCATTCCTGGCGAAAAATACACCCCCACCAAGCACGAAAAGATTTTGATGGTGCATAACGCCAGTCGGATTATTCCGCCAAATCTGGAGTCTCTGGTCGAAGATGTCTGCGACGCGGCCCGGCAAAACGACGCGCCAGAAATCGTCAGTCTGCTGAAACAGTTGGTTTCGGAATACGCACCCAATGATTACCATACACAAACCGTACCAGCGAAGCAGGCAGCTAAGAATAAAGATGTCGATCTGAAGATCGACTTTAGCGAAGCCCTCAGCGCCGCCATTTCTGCCAAAAATGAAATGCCGCTAGCCCCGTTAGAAATTGGGGAAAATTTACCGCCAGCATTAGAAGGGTTGCGAATTTACTATCAGCCGATCGTTGACTTGCAAAATAATAAAATTATCGGCTTTGAAGCCCTGTTGCGTTGGCAGCATCCTCGACGAGGGTTGATCTCTTTGGCAGAATTTATGCCTGCGATCGAAGAAACTGCCCTGATCGTACCTATAGGCTGGTGGGTATTGCGAGAAGCTTGCACGCGCCTGCTGGCTTGGCAGCACCATTTACCTGGAGATCGTTTGCCTATAGTCAGCGTCAATCTCTCGGCTAGGCAGTTTTTCCAAGCCGATTTAGTCGATCGAATTGCCCAAATTCTGGCAGAAACTAAACTAGGTGCCCGCCATTTGCGCCTAGAGATTCCCGAAAGCGTGGTGATGGAAAATCCAGAAGCGGCTTCTCACAAGCTGTCGCAACTGAAAAAGTTAGGCGTGCAGTTACAAGTCGATCGATTGGGAATCGGTTATTCGTTCTTAAGCCGCTTAGAACGGCTGCCGAAACTGAGTTCGTATCGTCAATTCGATATGTTGAAAATCGATCGCTCGTTGATCGGTCAAATTGACGTTGATGAAGAAAGTTTGGAAATCGTGCGTAGAATTATTGCGATCGCTGACGAGCTAGGAATGCAGACGACTGCTGCTGGCATTGAAACCATCGCCCAACTGGCCCAACTCAAATCGATTAAATGTCAGTACGGGCAAGGATATCTGTTCTCAAAACCAGTTAAATCTGAAGTTGCCAAAACTCTGATCGATATGAAGCTGTAGTTAATTTATCTCTTCCCTGAAACATAAGATTTTTTTATGCCAAAAATTATGGAAGAGGCTATTTTTTAGTTCTGCTACGAGCAGATCGGGCGGCGATCGGTTTTTCTGTTTCGATCGTCGCACTAATTATCTTTTATTTTTATTGACTATCTAGAGTAATAAAAATAGGCAGTTCTAATAATGGCAGTTATTAATTACAGATATCGAGGTTTCGATCGCCTCTAACGCCTTTGAACGAGGGCGATCGAAAAAACATAGATTTATCATTATTCACTCCGATTACTATCTAATTTAAAGCTTATCTAGAAAATTTGAGGAACTCAATTCAGTAAATTTACGCAAACATCAGCGAATCAGAAAAAATAATCGATCGAAGTTTAATTGAATTTTTGTGGTTGAATATGCAGGGGACAGTTAGCTTCTGAACCTAAAATCTACCTCAAAAAAAACAATTATGGCTGTGGCAACTGTTAAGTATACGACGCTACCATTAGCTTTACTAGCAAGCCTGCATTTACAAATTCCCACCGGATTAGCACAAGTAAATCCGCCGACGATTACAAGTAATTATCAAAAAAATTATGAAAATTTCCCCAACCCCGAAAGAGGTTTTTTTATCCCCTTTAATCCCACGACAATTAACCAACCTCTAAAACTGGAAGCCTTACAACAAGTTAGAAAAAATAATATGTCTTTAGTTCGACGGATATATTTAATATCCGAGTTTAGAGGCAAACCACTATCACCTGCTTTTCTGCAACTGGTATCAAATGAAATGGCATTAGCTAGACAAGCAGGAGTTAAATTAATTATCAAGTTTACCTACAATTGGATTAACGGCGGACCCGATGCTCCTAGAAATAGGATTTTATCTCATCTCGACCAGTTAAAGCCAATATTAACGAGTAATTCTGATGTCATTGCCTATCTGCACGCTGGTTTTATTGGCTACTGGGGAGAATGGAATAGATCGACGAATAATCTGCTCAATACTAATGACATGAGAGCAATTACATTTAGAATTTTATCAGCCTTACCTCCACAAAGAATGGTAACTTTACGCTATCCCAAACATAAAATAGAAATTTATAATAACCCTAATCCTCTAACTAGCCAAGAAGGTTTTAATGGAACTTATCGTGCTAGAACTGGCCATATTAACGAATGTTTTGTTGCTAGCCTAGACGATTGGGGAACATATAAAGATACAGATCCGCAAATAATAGAAAGTGAAAAGAACTATTTAAGCCAAGACAATTTGTATGTAGTTCAGGGGGGAGAAACCTGTAGTGCCGATAGTGAAGCGCAACCATTTATTCAATGCAGTAATGCTCTGAAAGAATTAACCAGAATGCGCTGGAGCGATCTAAACTGGGAGTACGAACGAGAGGTCATAGAACTATGGAGCCAGCAGGGATGTCTGAGCGAAATTGAACGTCGCTTAGGCTACCGTTTCCACTTATTAAGTTCGGTTATTTCCTCCCAAGTCAAACCTGGGGGCAGCTTTTCTCTGAATTTAAAAATCGAAAATGCAGGCTGGGCTAATCCGTATAATCCTCGCTCAGTAGAAGTAATTTTGCGTCACAGTCAAACTCGTGCGAAATATTATTTACCAGTGGCATCAGATCCGCGTCGGTGGAAACCTAGTACGATGACAAATCTCAACATTGTCGCTGGAATTCCCAATACTATGCCACCTGGAACGTATGATGTCTTACTAAATTTGCCAGATCCCGCCCCAGCATTATACCGTCGCCCAGAGTATGCCATCCGCTTGGCCAATCAAAATACTTGGGAACCAAGCACGGGCTATAATTACTTGTTACGCGGCGTAAAAGTCGATCGCAATGTCGCAGGGAACAACTATGCAGGCAATCTGTTTTTTAAGTTGCGTTAGACTTTTTTAAAGACATATTCGTTGCAGCCATGGCCGCCCGCACAAGTCATGAGTTCGTCGAGACGGAACCCCCGATCCTGAAACAAAAAAATAATCTCTTCGGGCCTTGCCACCTCAAAGGGAAGACCGCCTACCCAATCGATGACATCCCGCCACGGCGACATCCCGCGCGAACTCCCTTTAGAGTAATTCCGCCAAGTGTGGAAGGGTTTCCCCGCTGCTAAATCTCGGATGGTGGTCGGCCCCCAAATTCTAAATGCTGCCGGCCAAAGAATTAGCCATCGCCAACTCGGCGGTAGTTGATTGTAAGTTTGCTTGACTTTCAACCAGAATCGGCTCGCTCGACCTTGATCGTTGTAAATCGAAATGAAGAGACTTCCGCCATCAGCTACGAGGTCTGAGACGTTAGCGAGGGCTTGCGACATATTCCCGGTGTGATGCAGCACTCCCCAAGAGTAAACAATATCCCATCGATCGAGAGATTTTAGATATTCTGCGTCGAGCGCCGAACCTTGTTCCACCTGCCAATCGGGATCGTCAGGAAAATACCTTCGCTTCAATTCCTCGGTACAGGCAACCGATTCGGGGTCATAATCGAAAGAACGAACCTTTGCTCCCAGTCTCCGAGCCGCCAGACTGAATAAACCGCTACCAGAACCAACATCGAGAAACCGCTTTTCCTTGAGGTTTGGCATTTTGAGGGTGTCGCATAGCGACTGTTCTGCCTGACGAATTCGATCTTCGTCTAGCGCCGTCAAAAATCGCGCCCAATTCTCGCCAAAAGCAAAACGATTTCCAGATTTAATCTCTGCTGCGTGTTGCAAACTCATACCTATCCTTGTTTTATGTTGAATGCGAAAGAGCGAGTTGCGTCATCAAAATTAACCGCTAGCGTCACAACTGTTAAGTATATCAAGCTGCTATTAGCTTTACTAGCAGTTTTGCACTTAGAAACTGCTTCAAGTCGAGCGGATATAGTTTCTCCTACTGTGACGACTACTTACGAAGAGAGCGATGAAAATTTTCCCAACCCCGAACGAGGTTTTTTTATTCCATTTAATCCCACAGTCAAGGACATTAATCAACCTTTGAAACTGGCAGATTTGCAAAAAGTTAGAAAGGATAATTTCTCTTTAGTTCGGCGAATATATATCATCTCCGATTTTAGAAATAAACCTTTATCGCCTGCTTTTCTGCAACTGGTATCGAATGAAATGAATCTGGCCAGACAAGCAGGAGTTAAGTTAATTATCGTCTTTAGCTACAATTGGATTCACGGCGGCCCTGATGCTGCTAAAAATAGAATTTTATCTCATCTCGACCAGTTAAAGCCTGTATTAAAAAGTAATTATGATGTTATTGCCTATTTACACGCTGGTTTTATCGGCTACTGGGGAGAGTGGAATCGTTCTACTAACAATTTGCTCAACCTTAAGGATATGAGAGCGATTACGTTTAAAATTTTATCGGTTTTGCCCCCAGAAAGAATGGTAGCTTTACGCTATCCCAAACATAAATTAGAGATTTACGACAATCCCAATCCTCTAACTAGTAAAGAAGGTTTCAACCGCACTTATCGTGCCAGAACTGGTCAGAGTAACGAATGTTTCCTGGCTGATAGCGACGATTGGAGTACCTATAAAGATTCAGATATAGAGACGATCGAGAGCGAAAAGAATTTTTTAAACCAGGATAATCTATATGTGGTTCAAGGAGGAGAAACTTGCAGTGCTAACAGCGATGCCCAACCTTATATTCAATGCAGTAATGCTCTGAAAGAATTAGCGAGAATGCGTTGGAGCAGTTTAAATTTTGAGTACGAACGCGAGGTTATAGAGTTATGGAAGACTCAAGGATGTCTCGGCGAAATTCAACGTCGCTTGGGCTACCGCTTTCGCTTATTAAGTTCGGCAATCTCGAATCGAGTCAAACCAGGAGGCAGCTTTTCTCTCGACTTAAAAATTGAGAATGAAGGTTGGGCTAGTCCGTATAATCCTCGGTTATTAGAAATAATTTTACGTCACAACCAAACTGGTGCCGAATACTATTTACCCGTGCAGGCAGATCCCCGCCGCTGGATGCCAGATACGATTAGCAGGATCGAGATTGCGGGCGGAATTCCAGCTAAAATTTTACCTGGAACCTACGATGTACTGCTAAATTTGCCAGATCCCGCGCCCAATTTATATAACCGCCCAGAATATTCTATCCGCTTGGCTAATCGCAATACCTGGGAAGCAGCCACGGGGTATAATTATTTACTTCGAGGCGTGACGATCGATCCAAAAGCCACTGGGGACAATTATGCAGGCGATCGTTTTTTTAAGTTACGTCAGCGCCTAAAGTAATAAATATTGACGAGGTTAGATATTTTATGTTGGCAGTTGGGAATTATATATAGGAGTTCCTACTATTTTGTTCGATACCTGCTACATATAAATTCCGTGTAGGGGCGCAATCTATGTTCCTAAACTTGCCGAAGGATTGCGTCCCTACCCAATCTATGCTCTCCTTAAATTTATCTCTAATGGCATCTAAGCAAGTAAAAAAAATTTATGGTTGGTGGCAGCAACTAACAAGCGGTTCTGTAAATCGCCAAATCTTTGGAGCAGCAGCAATTGTTGCTTTAGGAACCTTATTAGTAAAAGTAGTAACTTTTGCTAAAGAATCAGTAGTCGCTTGGAGATTTGGCACTGGCGATGCGGTCGATGCCTTTTTTATGACTCTGACGGTTTCGGCTTTTATTATTAATACCGTCACTGGTTCGGTGAATGCGGCAGTTATTCCTACTTATATTCAAGTTCGAGAACAGGAAGGTAAACAAGTAGCTCAAAAACTATTATCTGGAACTATAACTTGGAACTTGATAATCTTAGCAATTGCTACTATTGTTACCCTGGTTGCAGCCCCCTTATATTTGCCCTCGATCGCTTCTGGATTTAATGCCGATAAGATAGATTTAACCTTTAAGTTATTGTGCGCGATCGCTCCAGCAATTTTACTCAGCGGTCTAGTCACCATCTGGACTAATGTTTTAAACGCTGGAGAACGATTCGCTCTATCAGCTATTTCTCCAATTTTAACTCCTCTTATTACTATTTTGCTGTTATTATTTTTTCCAGGCTGGGGAATATTTGCCTTGCCAGCAGCATTAGTTTTTGGGGCGATACTAGAACTGACTGTTTTGGGAAAATCGCTGCGCCTCCAGGAGATTTCATTGCTCCCGCAATGGCATGGTTTTGATGCACGCATGGCTCAGGTAACTAAGCAATATCTGCCGATAATTGCTAGTTCTTTTTTGATGAATAGCACAGTTATAGTCGATCAATTAGTCGCAGCTACATTGCCGACAGGGAGTATCTCCTCCCTAAATTATGGCAATCGCATCACTGCTTTACCGATCGTTTTGTTAACGACGGCTTTGAGTACGGCAGTAATTCCTTATTTTTCTCGCATGGTGGCCTCTAAAGATTGGGCGGGTATATCTCACACCCTCAGACGCTATTTACTACTAATATTTGCGATCGCTATCCCTCTAACAACCTGTTTGTATATCTTTTCTGAACCGCTCGTTCAGTTAGTTTATCAAAGAGGAAAATTTAGTCATGAAGATACTATTTTAGTCGCCCAGGTTCAAGCTTTTTTATCCTTGCAAATACCTTTTTATATTGGCAATATTCTCATAAATAGAATGATTTCAGCATTGCAGGGTAATTTGTTTTTAATGTTCAATGCCGCCCTTAACTTGATAATAGATATTATCTTAGATATTACATTCAGTCATTGGCTGGGTATCGCAGGTATTGCTCTAGCCAGCGTTTTTATGTATTTAAGTTGCTTTTGTGTTAACTCTTTTTCGTGCTGGCATTTATTGAGGAGAAAAATTCAAAGTGAGTCCGGGTCAAACTACTAAACGAATAACATTAGTAACTCCATCTCTATCGTCTGGAGGTGCAGAGCGGGCGCTGGTTTTACTGGCGCGAGGATTTCTCGAAAAAGGTTATCAGGTTGATGTCATTACTCTAACTGGGGTAGAACACGATTTTTACCAGCTTCCTGATGGAGTTCGGAGATTAGCTCTAGACATTAGCTCTCCATCTTCCAACTTAGCTCAAGCCTTGTGGAATAATTTCCATCGCGGTTTGATTTTGAGGCGAGCCATTCATGCTCTACAGCCCGATGTCGTCATTAGCTTTCTATCTGCTACGAGCGTACTCACCTTAGTTGCTTTAATTGCTACTAGGTTTATAGTTATTGCTAACGAGCAAGCCAGCATTCAAGCTTTGCAGAGTGCCTTGTGGTATTATTCGATCCGTATAACCTTTCCATTAGCCCATAAAGTCGTGAGCGTGAGCGATGGAGTAGATAACGATTTTGCTTGGTTGCCCGCGCGGAAAAGAGCAGTTATCTACAATCCCCTCACGCCGATTAATTATGACGAACTAATTCTCGATCGATTACCGAGCGGTGTAGATCCAGATAAAAAATGGCTGGTAGCGATGGGCAGATTAGTCAAGCAAAAGAATTTTCCTTTACTATTAAAGGCATTTAAAACTATAGCTGACAAGTATCCAGATTGGCAGCTACTAATATTTGGTGAAGGACATCTCCAAGCAGAACTGGAAAAACTCAAAGACGATTTTGATTTAAATAATCGAGTAGTTTTTCCTGGAGTTACTAATAACCCTTTTGCGATTTTCAAACATTCCCAGCTATTTGTGATGTCTTCTCACTGGGAAGGGTTGCCAACAGTTTTATTTGAAGCCCTCTCTTGCGGGCTACCAGTCATTTCCACCGATTGCCCCAGCGGCCCGCGAGAAATTATTCGCGATGGCATTGATGGCATTTTAGTCCCGACTGATGATGTCTCAGCCCTAGCTGCTGCAATGAGCCGTTTGATGTCTGATGAAGCAGAACGGCAGCGTTTCGCTGCCCGCGCGCCAGAAATAAGAGAACGGTTTAGCTTGAAAGAAATTGTAGCTAAATGGGAATCATTAATTAGTGAGACGATCGCTCAAACACGTAAATAGAATACAGGAGTTCAGAATCATCGATAATTTTATTGAAAGAGAGAGATTTTGGCCGTGCAAGAAAAACAAGTCGAACCATTATTAACAGATAGCAATTACCAGTATTTATTTACAGTTTTTACTGCTATCTATAATCGTGGATATAAGTTGCATCGAGTTTATGATAGCTTGAAGTCCCAAACTTATCGCAGTTTTGAATGGCTAGTAGTTGACGATGGTTCGACCGAAAACATCCGGGAACTAGTAGAGAAATGGCAAAAAGAAAATCTGTTCCCCATTCGGTATTTTTATAAAGAAAATGGAGGCAAGCATACAGCTTTTAACCGAGGGGTAATGGAAGCTAAAGGACAACTATTTCTCAATCTTGACTCTGATGATGGCTGCATTCCACAAGCTCTAGAGAGATTTAAAGATCATTGGGATGCAATTCCAGCAGAGCAAAAAGAGCAATTTTCGGCTGTTACTTGTCTGTGTCAAGATCAGCATGGAAACTTGGTCGGTCAGGGCTTTCCATTTGATGTCACTGATTCCAATGCTCTAGAGATTTACTATAAATATAAAGTTACTGGAGAAAAGTGGGGATTTCATCGAACCGAGGTTTTAAAAAAATTTCCTTTTCCAGAGAACATCAAAAAGACATACATTCCAGAAAGCTTAGTTTGGAATAAAATTGCTAAAAAGTATAAAACTCGGTATGTCAACGAAGCTTTAAGAACTTTTTGGATTGAAGAAATATCTCAAGGACATGGTGGCAATCCAGAGCGTAACGCTTTAGGACGCAGGCTGGCTCATTTAGCAGTATTAAATGAAGAGAACGATTGGTTTATAGTTAGCCCTTGGTTGTTTTTCCGCTCGGCGATTAACTATAGTAGAAACTGCTTTCACTTAAAGATTTCCATCTTAAAACAATGGCAAGCGATCGAAACTAATCTTGGTAGAATCCTTTGGACTATAGCTTTACCAGCCGGATATCTGGCCTATCGACTAGGTATGGCGGGGATCTTGAAAGGTTGACCGAAAACCAATTGTTGACTTTTGACTTTTGACTTGATTTGATACTCCCACCGCTGAAGCGGGGTATACTTAAGCAGTGAATTAGGGATGTCTCTTTCAATATGCCTCCTATCTGCCATCAGCTAGAGCCGTCCAAGGCTTAGTCTAACGATGCTCTGGGAAGCCTGCTTGCCGCCTCTTCATTGAATGTCGATTTTATGTTGACTGAGATTCTAGATTCTGCATACTTCGCTTTAATCCTGATTATCATATTTGTCGAGCTAGTTAGGAAAAAGAACGATCTGCCAGATTTTTTAACTTTTTTTCACATCGGTTTTATTCTTTGGTATATTGTCCCAGCATTTTTAACTGCTTTCGATCCAGAAAATGCTGTATCAGATGTTTGGTTAGATATCAGGGCCGATGCCAATAATTTGGAGACTGCTGTTGCTATCTTCGCTGGATATTTTTTTATAATTACTGGATTTTATGCCAAGTCGGCTCGAAGACTAGGCAAACGAGTAATTATTAGAAGTCGCCGCTTTTTACCGATATTGATATACACAGTTTTATTACTATTGTTGGTAGCAATATCAATTCACATCTATAGCATTCCTTTGGGAGGAGTTGCTACTGCTATTACGAAAGGATTAGAAGTCAGAGGCGGGCAGGTAAAAACTGGCGAACTGGGATTTTTCATTAGATTTATTGGCGGTGCAGCTTTTGCCTCTTACTTATTAATAGGTTTTGTATTAAACGAAGAACTGAAAAAAAACAGAACGATCTACATCGTTCTATTTATAATTTCAGTATTAATGGCAATTATATCTTTCTTGATGAGGGCTGGACGTTTAGACGTAATCTTCTATTTTTTAGGATTTTACCAAATAATCATTCAGAAATATCGAAAAGTTCCTTGGGCATTTAGTATTGTTTTTGTTTGCTTCACGGCTCTCTTCTTATTTTATGGTAAAAATGTTTTTGCTGGCATGACAGCAATTCCAGATGGTTTTGATGCGGTCATAGAAAAATTTAATGAATCAGTTGAAGGTAGCGGTCAAGACGAAGGTTTCAATATTTATGGATTGATGGGGAATTTTTATTATCCTTTCTTCTCGCTCAATGTCGCTTTAAGTTATGATTACGATCTGCGATGGTTCTTAGATTTACTGTATGGCGCTTTATCTTTGCTTCCCGATCGATTAATGGGTTCGGAACCGCCGCAAACAATTCTGTATTATAATACTATGCTCATTACTGGCGGCTTTGATTTTGGAATTCCCACGGGATTGTTAGCTTTTGGTATATATAGTTTGTGGTGGCCGGGATTGATTATATCTTGTTGGGTGTATGGTTGGAGCGGTGGTTACTTGCAAACAATTCTAGAGCAGAACCTCAAACATATATTTTGGATGCCATGTTTTTATGCTCTCATGTCTCAAATATGGTTCGGTTTGCAATCTTCCGATCCAGAAACATTCTTGCAATCTAATTTTATCTTTTTAGCATCAATTATATTCTTACTAGCAGTAGGAACGAAGATTTCTATAACTAGCGATCGCGCTGAAAAAATTTCTAGTAAATCGCCTTAGTGAGGAGTCAAATGACGATCAAACAAACAGTTAAAAACCTAGTTAGTCGCTGGCCGATGGTAAAATCAGCAGCTTTTGTAGCGGACGATCTAATTTGGGGGCTAAAGCTAGCAACTGGAACCATCGGTTCCGATACCGGAGCAACTCATTTAAATTTATCTGAATCGGAATCTTTGAGCTATATAGAAGAGGTATTTGCCGATTACAAAAAATATGGAACTGTCGATAAGTTCTATGGTTCGGTTGCCGAACTCGGACCTGGCGATAATGCTGGGGTGGCACTATTAATGCGAAAAGATGGCTGCGATCGAGTAGATTTGATCGACAGATTTTTGAGCCATCGAGACTCACAACAGCAAGCTAAAATTTATTCAGCTTTGAGCCAGCAATACCAGCTCGACGAATTTAAAACTAAAGATGAGTGGGACGAAAAAGCCTTAGCTGGAATCGATTGGCGAGTAGGAGAACCAGCAGAAATTTACTTTCAAAAATGCGCCCAAAATCGCGGCGGAATTTATGACTTTATTATTTCCCGCGCCGTGCTAGAGCATCTTTACAATCCCTTAGATACTTTACGATATATGGTCGCCTGCCTCAAACCAGGTGGCAAGTTATTGCATAAAATCGATTGCCGCGATCATGGTTTGTATACGCCAGAACATCACGAACTAACTTTTCTAGAAATTCCCACTCCCATTTATCGTTTGATGTCGCGCAACGCTGGTCGCCCCAACCGAATAACGATCGATCGCTATCGCAATTTACTATCAGAAATGAAACAGTCTGGAGCGATCGATTACTCTTTGTTAGTAACTCACTTAGTAGCTGTAGGAGATATCTTACCCCATCAGGAATTTGATAATATCGATCCAGAGCAGCAACGTCAGGCGATCGCATTTGTCGATTCTCATCGATCGAAATTTGCTGACGAGTTTCGAGATGTAGATAGTCGCGATTTGGCTGTTTCTGGGGTTTTTCTGATCGCGACTAAGCGGTGAGGGAGATGGGGAGATGGGGAGATGGGGAGATGGGGAGAGAAAAACTAGTAATTGGCATTGAATATTAGTTGATAAATGCTGAAGCAAACAGCTAAAAAAATAATTAACCGCTGGCCGATGCTCAAATCTGCGGCTTTTGTAGCCGACGATGTATTTTGGGGTACAAAGCTAGCAATGGGAATGATTAGTTCCACGGCTGGAGTCGCTCATTTACATTTTTCTGAAGACCAATCTGTAAGATATATAGAAAAAGCATTTAACGATTATAAGCAATATGGTGCGTTTCAAAAGTTTTACGGCGTAGTGGCTGAGATCGGGCCTGGGGATAATGCCGGAGTATCGCTATTAATGCGGCGCGATGGCTGCGATCGAGTAGATTTAATCGATCGCTTTTTGACTCGTAAAGACTTCAACCAGCAAGCTAAAATTTACTCGGCTTTGAGCCAGAAATACGATCTCGATGAGTTCAAAACTGAGAATGTATGGAACGAACAGGCCCTAGCAGGAATTAATTGGGTAGTTGGAGAACCAGCAGAAATTTATTTTCAAAAATGCGCTCGAACTCGCGGTCAAATTTATGACTTTATTGTTTCTCGCGACGTTCTCGAACATCTTTACAATCCCTTAGATGCTTTGCCATATATGATAGAGTGCCTCAAGCCTGGAGGACGACTGTTACATAAAATAGATTTTCGCGATCATGGTTTGTATACACCAGAACATCACGAACTAACTTTTTTAGAAATTCCTACACCAATTTATCGTCTGATGTCGCGTAATGTCGGTCGTCCCAATCGAATGTTAATCCATCGATACCGAGAATTACTATCAGAAATGCAGCAGGCTAGCTCGATCGACTACTCTTTATTAGTCACGCAATTAGTAAGTGTAGGAGAGATCTCGCCCCATCGAGAATTTGCCGACATCGATCGAGAAAAACAACGTCAGGCGATTGCTTTTGTCGATTCTCATCGATCGAAATTTGCTGACGAGTTCCGAGATGTAGATAGTCGCGATTTGGCAGTTTCTGGAATTTTTCTGATCGCGACAAAGCGGTGAGGTGAGCAATCTGACATCATAAATGGAGCGATCGAATAATCTTGTAGGGTAGGCTTCCAGCCTGGCCACTGTGACAGCCGGGACAGCTATCTCACAAGTCATTTAGGAATGCTATATGACGCAGATAAAAATAGATAAATAAGAGATAAACCTTGTCCTGAGTAAAATGAAGAAGCAGATGGAATTAATAAGTTATTGACCTGGGCAAGAGGCTTAACGAATAATGAACAAAAAAGTTGTTTTTCTGATTCGCGATCTTAACTATGCTGGCGCTCAAAGACAATTAGTGACACTAGTAACAGGTCTAGATAGACAAAAATTCGATGTCACCGTTTTATATTTTTACCCTGACGGCCCTTTAGAAAAAGATCTAAGAGATAGCAATATTAAAACTATCTGTTTGGATAAAGGCGGGCGTTGGGATTTATTTAAATTCATGCAGTCTTTACGACAACATCTGAACCGAATACAGCCACATATTTTACATGGATATTTAGGGGAAGCAAACTTACTTGTTGCTTTATTAAAGCCTTTTTATCCGGCAACTAAAATGGTTCTAGGGTTGCGCGGTTCTTATGAAGATATATTTAAAACCTATGGTTGGTTGTCGGTTTTACTATTTCAAATCGAGCGTTTTACTGCTCGGCTTGCTGACCTGATTATCGTCAATTCATATGCTGGCAAAGATTATCACGTGCGGGCAGGTTATCCGGCTGCCAAGACAATAGTAATTCATAATGGCATCGATACAGAAAAGTTTAAAATCGACTCAGAAGCAAGAGCAAGAGTTCGATCGGAGTGGAGAATTAAAGACGATGAAATTTTAATTGGGTTAGTGAGCAGACTATATTTGATGAAAGATCATCCTAACTTTTTGAAGGCAGCAGCATTAGGATGTCAAAAAAGACAGAATATTAGATTTGTCTGCGTGGGCATCGGTCCGGAAGACTACACCCAGGAATTGCAGCAGTTAACTGAGGAACTAGGAATAGTTCAAAAAGTTATTTGGGCAGGAGCTAGATCGGATATGCCAGCGGTGCAAAATGCGATCGATATTGCTGTTTCCGCATCGGCTAATGGCGAAGGATTTTCTAACGTCATTGGCGAGGCCATGGCTTGCGGCACCCCTTGTATAGTTACGGATGTGGGGGATTCAGCTTCGATCGTCGGTGAATTAGGGATAGTGGTGCCGCCAAAAGATCCTGAAGCTTTATCCAGTGCCATTGATACTTTAGTCGATCGCCTTGGGAATAATCAGTATAAGTCAGAGCAGATCAGACAGCGGATAGTCGATAACTTTTCAGTCAGTCAGTTAGTTACCAAAACCGAAAAGGCTCTTTTGGGAATTTGTTCCTAAAAAGAAGTCAAAAATCCAAAAGTTGCAGGATTTAAAAAGCTACTCGCTGTAGGTAATTTTAAGATTCTTGCCTTTTGTTACGAAAATCGGAATTGACGATCGAGGAAGATAGATTTTTATCCGAAATGTAGTAGAGACGTGCCATGTCGCGTTTCCTGAATTCTGTATTCTGCCTTTCCGGTTTACCATTCGCACCTCTTTTTGCACCCCAATGTGTGGCATCACTGGTTTTTGGCAAAGATCTCGATCGTTTAGCAATGACAGGCTACGTTCTATTGCTAGAGCCATGTCAGATGCCCTGCTGCATCGAGGGCCGGATGATGGCGGCGTTTGGGTAGATGAAGCAGCCGGAATCGCTCTCGGGCATAGAAGATTGGCAATCGTAGACCTCTCACCAGAAGGACATCAACCGATGGTATCGGCAGGAGATCGCTATGTCATCGTTTTTAATGGCGAGATCTACAACTTTTTAGAATTACAGAAAGAATTGAAATCGCTAGGATACCGCTTTCGGGGTCATTCCGACACCGAAGTGATGCTCGCCAGTTTTTGCCAGTGGGGAGTAGAGGGAGCAGTTAAGCGCTTCAACGGGATGTTTGCTTTTGCTTTATGGGATACCCATGAGCGAGTGTTGCATTTAGGACGCGATCGCCTGGGAGAAAAGCCCTTATATTACGGTTGGGTGGGGCAAACTTTGATGTTTGCTTCCGAGTTAAAAGCCCTCAAATCTCATCCAGAATTCCAAGCCGAAATTAACCGCGATGCTTTAACTTTGCTTTTGCGTTTGAGGTACATTCCCGCGCCTCATTCCATTTATCGAGACATTTATAAGTTACCCCCAGGAACGCTCCTCAGTTGGAACGGTACAGATGGCCGTCAAAGTCCCATTCCTTATTGGTCTGCCAAGGAAGCCGCCCAATCGGGCACCGCCGAACCGTTTGCTGGTTCCGAAGCTGAAGCCGTCGCCGAAATGGAAGCATTACTCAAAGAGGCGGTGGGAATGCGCACGATCTCAGACGTGCCGCTGGGTGCGTTCCTCTCAGGGGGAATCGACTCTTCTACAGTAGTGGCGCTGATGCAAAGTCAAAGCAGCCAGCCAGTGAAAACTTTTACCATTGGCTTTCACGAGCAAGCATACAACGAAGCCCAGTACGCCAAAGCGGTAGCCCAGCATCTAGGCACAGACCACACCGAACTTTACGTCACGCCTGACCAAGCCATGGGAGTCATTCCCCAACTCCCAGTTCTGTACGACGAACCCTTTGGCGATCCTTCAGCAATTCCGACATTTTTAGTATCTCAACTGGCCAGAGATCGCGTTACCGTCAGCCTTTCTGGCGATGGCGGCGACGAACTCTTTGCTGGTTACGAACGCTATTTTGACGGCCTGAGCGTCTGGGAAAAAATGAATTGGATGCCACCGCACCTGCGACAAGTTGCCAGCCGAGGTTTATACGCGATCGCACCCCAAAATGAGAATGGCGGTTCGACTAAATTGGGGAATTTATTGCCAGCCAAACTCAGATATTCCCGCGCCGCCGAACAACTATGCAAACTAGCTGAAGTTTTAGCTATCTCCGAGCCAGAAGCTATCTGTCACCGCTTTGTTTCTCACTGGAAAAAGCCAGAAGCATTAGTCATCGGTAGTTCCGAACCCAGAATTGCTTTTAGCGATCGCCAACACTGGGCCAGCTTACCAGAATTTACCCAACGGATGATGTACCTCGACCTGATTACCTATCTACCAGACAACGTAATGGTCAAGGTAGACAGGGCCAGTATGGGGGTCAGTTTAGAATCTCGCGCCCCGCTGTTAGACCATCGGCTGGTAGAATTCGCTTGGCAGATTCCCATGTCGATGAAAATGCGTCAACTGCAAGGTAAGTGGTTGTTGCGTCAGGTGCTATATAAATACGTACCGCCCCAACTAGTCGAGCGTCCTAAAGTCGGATTTGGCGTACCAATCGATAGCTGGTTGCGCGGTCCTCTCAAAGATTGGGCATCAGCGTTGTTAGATCCGACTCGATTGCGGCAAGAGGGATTCTTCCATCCCGAACCCATCCAACAGAAATGGCAAGAACATCTAGCAGGCGATCGCCAATGGCATCATTATCTCTGGGCCGTATTAATGTTCCAATCCTGGTTAGAAGCTTAGAAGGAGAGGAGTTCAGGAGTTGCAGAAGTGTGGAGATTGTAGAGATTGTAGGTTGGGTTGAACGGAGTGAAACCCAACATCCCAGGAGTGTTGGGTTTCGCTATCGCTCAACCCAACCTACATTAATGAGGATCGATCGACCGGATTTGATATGAAGATCCTCTACCTCGTCACCGGACTATCTACAGGTGGTGCAGAAATCATGCTGTACAATCTGTTAGCTCAGATCGATCGCCAGCGTTTTAGTCCAATTGTAGTTTCTTTAATCGACCGCGGTACGTTAGGCGATCGCATTGCAGCTTTAGATATACCCGTCTATACCCTCGGACTGCTCCCAGGATCGCTACCGACACCAGCAATAATTAGACGCTTAGTAGCAATAGTACGTCAAATTAAACCCGATCTGATTCAAGGTTGGATGTATCACGGCAATCTGGCAGCGCAGTTAGCAAATCTGTTTTATTCGCCTAGAGTTCCCGTACTTTGGAGCATCCATCATTCAATTAGTTCGTTGAATAATGAAAAGAAAAGCCTGCAATTAATTATTCAGGTTGGCAAATATATTTCTCGGTATCCCCAGCAAATTATTTTTGTTTCTCAAACTAGCAAAGTGCAACACGAGGCTTTAGGGTATTGCCGCGATCGCAGTTGCGTAATCCCTAATGGTTTCGATCCAGAAAAATTCGCCCCATCAGCTAAGGCTAAAGCGAAAATTCGCGCCGAGTTAGGTTTATCTGCCAACAATATTCTTATTGGGATGATGGCTCGCTATCATCCGATGAAAGATCATAATAATTTTCTGCAAGCAGCAGCACTTATAGCTTCCAAATATTCTGAAGTTCGCTTTGTTTTAGCTGGAACTGACGTTAACTTAGAAAACGTAACTTTACAGCGATCGATCGGCGAATTAGGTATAGGCGATCGCCTTCATTTATTAGGAGAACGTCGCGATATGCCCGAATTAATTGCGGCTTTAGATATCCTAACTTCAGCTTCAGCTTATGGTGAAGCCTTCCCGTTAATCGTCGGCGAGGCAATGTCTAGCGGCATTCCGTGCGTAGTGACAGATGTAGGAGATTCTGGTGCGATCGTCGGCGAAACAGGACGGATAGTACCCCCACGGCATCCAGCAGCATTAGCTAATGCTTGGCAGGAGTTAATAGATATAGGTGTAGAAGGTAGAGAAAGCTTAGGAAAATTGGCGCGGCAAAGAATTATTCAAGATTTTACTTTAGATGCGATCGTATCCCAATACGAAATATTGTATGCTAAGGCTAATGCCAAATCATGAGATATCACAGCGATCGTCTCGTATCAGAGCCGCACGATCGTCCATAATCTTTATTGCCTAAGTTCTGCGAGCAACTTGATGCCATGTAGAGCTTGTGCGTTGTTATATATCTCGATCGCGATCGAGATGTTGGCGCTAATGCGCACGCTGCTGTAACGCATTACTGTTTGTTACGGTTGTTCGATCGGATTTGATATCAGTAATTTACAGAAAGTAATTTACCATGAGTAAGCCACAATGGTTTCGGTTATCAATAGAGTGGATATTAAAGACCCTTTTAGTTATTGTACTAACACCCGCTATCGATCTCTTTACAGGCGATCGAATATCTAAAACTGTTTGTGATACAGTTTATGTTTTCTTACCACTGCCAGATCCCCCAGAGAAGTTTCAACCAGTTTGGAAATTAGCTGATGTAGGTCTTGATGGAGAAGCCAGAAAAAAACTGTCAGAAATAATTGTACCAACATCATCGCCAAGTTCCACAACAACATCAGCTACCACAGAACAACTACCAGAAAAGCTTCGATATCTTTCTGATAAACAGCCATATTGTGTGGATAATAATTGGCAGGAAAATTATGAACGATATCAATTGATTAGCATAATCCTTGTATTATGTTTAGTATTATCTATTTTGATATTAAGAATTTTTCCAGAATTATATAATTTAATATCAAAAAACCTTCCATATCAAAAAATAAAACTTGAAATTAAAGATTTTAATGATGAAGTGAGCGAACTGAAAATTGGCAAAAGCACAGCAGCAATGGTAAAGTCCTCGATCGCTGGAGATGGATCGCTAGGAGAAACGCTTAACATATATGTTGCCGAAGGAGCGATCGATAAGCCCGATATTGAAATAGATATAGAACCAATAGCAACACCTATAAAAATTTTATCTCAATTACTACGAATTTTTGACTTCTCTCCATCGTATACTCTTTCAGGAGATTTGCAAAAATCCCCTGACAAGGGTTTAGGATTGAGCCTAACTTTAAATCAATCTAATCGAGTAATAGACACAGAAACTATTTGGCAAAATGACTACGATTATCGAATAGAGTTATCTAAAACAAATTGTTCAAATTTTGAGAATATACTAGCAGATATAACTGCTATATGGACTCTTTTTAAAATTGATGAAAAAAAAGCAAAAGAATGGCTAGGTGTACAAAATTGGAAAAGTTATGCCTACTCTCAAGTAGCGGCATACTGGATGTTAGTTGGCAAACATCAGCGAGCAAAATATGCTACAGACAAAGCTCTAATTTACGATAAAAATAACAGATTTGCATTATTTAATTTGGGCATAATAGCTACTAAAGTAGCATTATCCTTATATAGTCAAGGAGACGATCCTAAAAAAATATTATCACTATTAAGTCAAGCAAATAACCTATTTGATAGAGCGGAACGCAGAGCTAAGAAATATCAATATCAGCTAATCACCATTCCTAGTATAGTTTATACAGATCCAGTATTTTACAAAGCAAAATATCAGCAATGTACTGTCTATCTTTATAAACTGATAATCTTTTTAAGATCTAATTCTGATCGTAGGGTCACTATATATTCGTCCATCTATAGATTGGCTATTGAATTTTTTCTAGTTATTAAAAATGAAGAATTAGTGGCTGATATTAGCAAATTTCCCAAAATAAATAGAAATAACGAACTACAAGAATTTCTAGAAAAAATCGAACTAATAACTAAGATAATGCGTGCAGAAATTTTAGTAAGGATGGATGATAAACCAGGAGCGGAGAAGCTGATTTCAGAGATTTTAGTAGATCTAAAAACTACAGTAAACAGCCAAGTTGCAGAAGCAAAGTCAAAATTTCAAACTCGACTATGTGACGAACAAAAGGAGAGCATTTATGATTACTATATACCAACAAATAATCCGTTACTTCCTGGATTAGGACATTATAATTTAGCTTGTTACTATAGTGCTTTGGCTGAGAAAGAGAACGAAATAAAGCCAAGCAATGATAATTGTCAGCATTTATGGTGCCATTTAGAGTATGCGTTAGGACGAGATTCTACTTTGGTAGAATGGGCACGGATCGATCCTTCATTACAATGGTTGCGCGACAATATCGATCTTTCTATAGAGTTGGACAAAATTCTTAGGAAATACGATCGCCCCTAAACCCGTTCGATCGCGATCGCGGTTCCGCCTCCCATCCCGTGACAGAGGGCGGCTATCCCCAGGGTTCGATCGCTCTCTTTTAAGGCATTGAGTAAGGTAACGACGATCCGCGCCCCAGAAGCGCCGATGGGATGCCCTAAAGCGATCGCTCCACCGTTAACGTTCAACTTGTCGAGAGGCACTTTTAGCAGGCGATGGAACAGTAGGGAACTGACGGCAAAAGCCTCGTTGTTCTCAAATAGATCGATATCGGCAAGCTTCAAATTCAGTTTCTCTAACAATTTCTCAACAGCTAAAATTGGTAGTTCTGTAAACCGCCAAGTTTCGCCACCCGCCCAAGTTCCTCCTAGTAACTTAGCGATCGGCTTTAATCCATATTTATCTACAGCCGATCGACTGGCTAAAATTAAGGCTGCGGCTCCGTCTGAAATCTGAGAGCTATTGCCAGCAGTGAGAACGCCATCTGGCTTAAAGGCAGGACGAAGTTTCGCTAGAGTCTCTAAGGTAGTATCGGGGCGAATCCCTTCGTCGGTATCGACAATTTGCGTTCCTTTTTTAGTTGTTACTTCAATGGGAACGATCTCGTTTTTAAAGCTGCCCCTAGTTGTAGCTGCGGCTGCCCGCTGGTGAGAAGATAGAGCAATTTCATCCAACTCATGGCGGTTAAATCCGTGAATTTCGGCAATCCGCTCTGTTTGCTCTCCCATGCCCTCGCCCGTGGTAGTATCCGTTAGCCCGTCGCAGAGGATGAGGTCGGTTAATTGCTCTGGCGAACCCAAGAGGAATTTATAGCCCCACCTGGCTCTGTGGGAGAGGTAAAAGCCAGTTTGAGACATCGATTCCATTCCTCCAGCTAGCACGATGTCTGCTTGTTGCGATCGAATGGCCTGCATAGCATTAATTAAAGCGATCGCTCCCGACGAACACACCATATCGACGGCATACCCGTTTACCCCTGCGGGAATTCCGGCTTTTAAAGCCGCTTGGCGGGGCAATAGCTGTCCGCGTCCCGCCCTCAGAACGTTGCCCATAATATAGAGATCTAAAGCCGATCCTGCAATCCCCGCCTGCTTTAAGGCTGCTTCCATGACGCGAGCGCCCAGATCGACAGGGGAGACATCCGCGATCGCGCCACCAAACCGACCGATCGGCGTGCGGACTGCTGAGATGATATAGGTTTCAACCATATAGGTATTGCCAGGGGTTCAAAACTTCTGAACTCCTCTATTTTGCATTCTTCTCGGTCAGAGTAACTAATCCCAATAACTAGACCGTCCGAAAGCTGCCAGCAAGGCTAGTTTAAAAAATTGCATCCTTCCCCCCCACGATCCGCCCCCAAATGGGATAAATCCGCCAAAAGAAACCGATCTTTGCGACAAAGAGTAAGACGTTTTTGATTTGGAAGAAAAACCCTGTGGAGCAATGTCAACTTGAGATTCGCTACCAGTTTCAATCTCTGTTTCTTGGGAAGAAAAGAAGAAAAATCCTGGCTGATTCATTCCTGAAAAAAACCAACCAGCAGATATATTTTCCTGTTCTCGATCGGATAGCTCGGCTAACAATTCATCATTTTGGGGTTGAGGATCGCAAGACATAGAGTTAACTCCTTAAATGATAAGACGACAAAAACTTTAAATGTTCTCCAGGGGTAAGTCGCAAATCTTCTAAAGAACCTTCAATTCTCATCTGGCCGTTGTCCAATAAAACGACCCAATCGGCCCGATTGATAACGCTGGGACGATGGGTAATCATAATCGTGGTTTTACCCTGACGATGGCGCAAGATTTGTTCTAAGATTTGCGATTCGCTGACCGGATCGAGTCCAGAGGTAGACTCATCCATAATTAATATTGGGGGGTCGTTGACCAGACCGCGAGCGATCGCCAGTCTTTGTCTTTGTCCCCCAGAAATATTGGCACCAAATTCTCCTAAAACGGTTTGATACTTATTCGGCAACTGACTGATAAAACTATCAGCATCCGCAATCTGACAGGCCGTGACGATCTGCTCGAAGGAGACGTGCGGCGCACCTAACCGGAAGTTTTCCAGAATCGATCGACTCCAGAAGTGGGGGTCTTGAGCCACGTAGACTACCTGTTGCCGCAGGCAATCGAGGGGGAGGTCGCCTAAGTTGTAAATGCCGATGCGGATATTGCCTGATTGGGGTTGATATAATCCAGCTATCAGTTTGGCTAAGGTACTCTTGCCGCAACCAGATTTACCGATCAAGGCGATCGCCACACCTCCTGGCAACCGCAGAGAAAAATTCTCTAGCAGATCCACCCGACCTGGGTGGTGAAAGTTGACGTAACTCAAGTAAAGATCGGCATCTCCAGGTAGGCGGACATAAGGCTTACTGCCATCGGCGATCGCTTCTGGAGTGGCATCGATTACCTCTAACAGGCGGCCGACCGCAGTTTGAGAGCGAAAATATTCATCTACCAAGCCTGTGAGGGCACCAATTAAAGCCAGCACGTTACCTTGCATCCCGTTGAAAGCCAGCAGTTGCCCGATCGTTAATTCCTTTTGGATGACTAACAAACTGCCCATGCCAAGTAAAGCGACGCTGCCCACTTTAGAAATAACTTGAGAGAAAACCCCAATCAGAATGGCGATTTGGATGGTACTTAAAGTTAAATTGGCCAGACGACCGAAGCGGGTTTGAAATTCTTCCCAGAATTGCATGGCGGCAGAGGTGGCTTTCATAATCAAAGCGCCCTTGAAGGTTTCCACCAGCACGCCTTGATTTTCGGCTGCCAGCACTAACAGGTCGCGATGCTTGCGGCGCAAAACGGGTAAGAAAGGCAGGGTCGATAAAGTCATTAATCCCCCGACGGCTAGAGCCACTAAGGTCAGCTTCCAGCTATAGAAGGTCATAAAACATAAAGAAACTAAAGCCACAAAAAATTGGCTCGGCAAACTCGCCACTACCTGAGAAACTAACTGATTGATTTCATTAATATCTCGCAAACGGCTGGTAATTTCGCCGCTGCGCCGGGATTCGTAATAGGGTAAGGGCAGGCGGAGGACTTTGCGACCGAATTCGAGTACCAATCCTAATTGCAACCGCTGTCCGAAGCGAGCGATCGCACTCGATTGCACTAGTTGCAAGCAACCGCTGAATAAGCTCATCAACACTACGCCGACAATTACCACTGTCAGCAAATCCATATCCCCTCGCACCAGCACGTCGTCGGTCAGAATTTGGATTAAAAAAGGACTTGCCAGGGCCAGCAGTCCGAGAACGATATTGAGAACCAATGCTTCTGCCAGCAAGCCGCGAAAAGGCCAAACCCGCCGCAGAAAGCGACCGAAGCCGCTAGAAGTGGTTTCTTCCGCTTGGTCTAAAAACCGCTCCCGATCTGGTTCTAAGAGCAGCATGATACCGTTCCAGCCCGCTTCTAGCTCTTGACGGGTGAGATAGCGCACCCCCACAGCCGGATCGGCGATCGCATAGCGCCTGCCCTCCTTCCCGTAGAACACTACCCAGTGATAACCCCGCCAATGAATGATGGCTGGTAGGGGCACTTCTTTGAGCTTGTCGATTAACTCGCGGGAAGCTTTAACCGAGCGGGCGTTGAACCCCAAGGTTTCCGCCCCGCGCTTCAATCCCAGCATCGTCGTTCCCAGTTGTCCGGTACCTACCGCTTCCCGACTGCGATTCAGGCTCAAGATGCGATCGTGATGCCGAGAAATGGTGGCCAAACACGCTGCGCCGCAGTCTTCTTCGCTCAACTGCAAAACGCATTGATATTTGGTTTTACCTGCAAGCAATTTCATAGTTTATGGTTCATAGTTCATGGTTAAAGTTTTTGGAGCGAGGTATAAATCCCCTCCTGCAAAAACCAACTTCTGACTTCTGACTTCTGACTTCTGACTTCGTTAAGTATCTGTTAGCAACCTAGCTTTTCTAAGAACGAACGTCAGCACGGTTTCCTCCTTGGTAATAATATCGGCTTTGCCTTCCATCCCGGTTTGCAGTTGACACTGGCGATCGCTATCTCCTACAAATGAGGTTTCTGGTTCGATCGTCACCTCAAACGAGTTTGGCGGTGGAGTTGTAGGGGAACTTTGGTTTTGGTTATCTGTTGCCGGGAGAGCGTCGGGAGCCACAGTTTTAACCTTACCTTTAAGCGTCCCGTAGTCGGGATAAGGACAGGCAGAAACTTGCATCTGCACTGCTTGTCCGACTTTGACTTTGTTGATTTCCTGGGCTGGGATGCGAGCTTTGATTTCTAGTCGAGCGCCTTGAGGGGCAATATAGGCTATCGGCTCTCCCGGACGCACTACTTGCCCCTGGTTGCGCAAGCTCAGTTGGAGTACGGTTCCAGTTACCGGGGCCCGGACTACGCTCCCTTTCAGTTCTGCCTGTAGCTGTTGCAATTCTTTTTGCCCTCGATTCAGTTGGCTGCGGAGTTCCGCGCTGCGCTGGTTGAGCGTTTCTAGTTGGTTATTCAAACCTGCAATGGTTGCTTGTCCTTGTGGTTGCACTTGTTCTAGCTGGGTGGCTGCTACTCGCACATCGGCATCATTGGAATTGACGGCGGCTTGGGCTTGTAAAAACTTCGCTTTGGCTGTCTCCAAAGCTTGTTTTCTGGCATCGTATTCTTTCTTATTCGCCGCTTGGGTTTGCAGCAGTTTGGCTTTAGTTGTCCCCAAGGCTTGCTTGCGGATATCGTATTCTTTCTTGTTCGCGGCTTGGGTTTGCAACAAGTCGGCTTTAGCTGTCTCTAAGGCTTGTTTGCGAATCTCGTATTCTTTCTTATTTGCCGCTTGGGTTTGTTTCAGTTGGGCTTCTGCTACCTTGACAGCCCGGACTTTTTCGTCGTACTGATTCTGAGAAATTGCTCCAGCCGATCGCAATCGCCGCCAGCGGGTAAGCTGAATCTTGGCCAGATCCAAGTTGGCTTGGGCTTCTTGCAAATTAGCCTGATTTTCCCGCCCTAGTTGTTCCCACTGCGCTCTAGCGGCTTCCAAGTTAGCGCGTGCTTCCTGCTCGTTAGCCCTTAATTCGTTATCGTTAACCAACCGCAGCCATTGCCCTCTGGCGGCCTCTAAGTTGGCTTGCGCTTCCTGCTCGTTAGCCTTTAATTCATTGTTATTAATTACTCGCGCCCACTGCGCTCTCGCGATCGCTAAGTCGTTCTGGGCTGCTTGCAACTCGGCTTGGGTGTTGGCTTGCCGCTCTCGATACTTGCTGCGTTCTCCGCTCAAAGTTGCCTTACTAGACCCCAAATTGCCTCGAATTAGCTGCGACTCGGCAGCAATCTGCGATCGAATCGCTGCCATTTGAGACATCACCTGCGTCAGTTGCAGTTCGGTTTGTTGGTTGCTAATTTGCAATTGACTCTGGCGAGTTTGCCCTCGCGAATCATCCAAGTAAGCGATCGGATCGCCCTGTTTGACTACCTGGTTTTCCTTGACGCTAATCTGCTTGACGGTTCCTTCCACCCCTGGTTGCGCTAACCGCAGTTCTCCTGTCGGTCTGATGGTGGCTGGCACTTTCACCGTCACGTTGTACTTCAGGGTCGCTGCCGCCAGCAACGCGGCACTGAATATCCCGACTAAAGCTATTCCCCCCAACCTTGCCCATCTACTTCTACCGGGGAGAAACTCCTCTTCTTGCAGGGGATGTTCTAGATCTAACAATTGGTTGGGATTTAATTCGTGCATCTTACCAGTCCCTCATCCGGTTAAGTAGCATAGGTAGCAGTTAAGTTATTTGTTTTAAATTAAATTAAATTATGTTAAGTCCTCACTACTTTTTTAAGAAGAATGAGGAAAGATAAAAAAGGGTGAAAAAAGATATCCAATAGATATTGAGAAACTCCAGAACTACCTCGAAAACCTCACTTACGCTTTGAGCATCTCGATCGTAGCCTATGGGTTTCTACGCCCTTTTTCACCCACAAATTAAACTAACGCGAGGAAAACAGAAATAAAGCTCTCCTAACTATCGTTAGATAGATTTTGCAACAGGCGATCGCCAGGGAAAATTGAATTTTAAAATAGCGATCGCTCTGTCTTCTGAGGCAGGCATAACCGCTCAGATGGAACGACTTGCAGGCAAGCCTGAAGCAGAAAGTGAATGGTCTTAGCTCCCTTCGATCGAAGGGGTGGAGAGGTTGGAATATTTTGATAAACGACCTCTCGATCCTTCACTTTTTAGATGTGCTTCTCGGTCTTACGATGGCAAATTATTTCCACGTTGCGGCCGTCCTCCATGGGACGCTCTTTGCGAACGCAACCCCCCTCAGAGTCATCAGGACGGAAATCATCATCGATCGATCGATCTCCTAGCCCAAAGAATGAGGGGAAGTCTAGAGACATTCGAGGAAAGGACAGATCTAGGCCGCCAGAAATAAATTCTTGTTGCTCCTCGGATAACTCCATCCACAACTCGGACGTTCTGGTTGGTTGGATCGTGGGTTTAAACATCTCTTACGTCCTTCACAATGACTGGCTTTTGCTCTGCTCTAGGGATGCCATAAGTTGGCGGCAGCCCTAGAAATTTCGCAACTCTTAGTCAAATTGGGCCGAGAAATCCTTCTTCGCGGCGTTAGCAATCTTGGTGAAGTCTTGCGAGAAGTCTTGCATGACCGTGCTACCATCAGGTCCCGACTCAAGCATCGCCTGAAAATCTACCTCTGAGTTTTCAGCCTTGAAGTACGTATCGAGATAATCGTCGAGGTCGGTAAGTTGACCGCCACCAGCGACTAGTTCTTGTTGTTCTTCAGAGAGTTCGACGAACAATTGAGAATTCATTGTTTTACCTCACTTACGCTTTGTTTGTTTCTTTTTAGTAAAAGGAACGGAGAGAGCGGAATTTTTCGATCGATGACCTTTTGAGACTTCACTTTTTAGATGAGCTTCTCGGTTTGGCGATCGCAAATAATTTCTACGTCGCGACCGTCTTCCAGGGGAATGTCTTTGCGAACGCAACCCCTGTCAGAGTCATCAGGCAAGAAGGGCAAGTCATCACCTGATGGCAACGAACCTCCTCGTCCAAAAATTGAAGGCAAATCTATAGATAGAGATACTTCAGGAAAGGTCAAAGTTAGACCGCCAGAAACAATTTCTTGTTGCTCCTGGGACAACTCTATCCACAACTCGGACGTTCTGGTTGGTTGGGTCATGGGTTTAAACCTCTCTTACGTCCTTCACGTTGGCTAGCTTGACTTAGGTTTAATCCCTAGAAGGCCAGAAAAGATTCCAACAGACTCGTTCCTTGGGAAGGACTTGTCCCTTGGCAACGTCCTCAGTCGGACATTGAACCAGAAATTCGATTAGCAATTAGCCAGCCCAAAAGCCTTAGAGGGAGCGCTGGAATCTTTTTGGTGTTATATGCTCTGCTCTAGGGATGTCCTAAGTTAGCGGCAGCCTTAGAGACTTTTCAGCCATTAGTCGAAGCTGGCCGAGAAATCCTTCTTCGCTCCCGTATCGATCGCCGTGAAGTCTTGCGAGAAGTCTTGCATGACCGTGCTGCCATCAGGACCTGACTCTAGCATCGCCTGAAAATCTACCACCGAGTTCTCGGCTTTAAAGAAAGTATCGAGATAATCGTCGAGATCGGTAAGTTGACCGCCACCAGCAACTAGTTCTTGTTGAGATTCAGAAAGTTCGACGAATAATTGAGAATCCATTGTTATACCTCACTTACGCTTTGTTTCTTTGGATAACCAAACAATAATCATATTTGGTGTCCTACAGTCGCCAGCCTAGCTCACAAATTCCTGACGTACCAGATATTTTTAAAATAACTTTACAAATACAAAATAAATATTTTATTTCATAAATAATTAACTGTATATATACCAAAAGAGAGAGGAAAAATTAGGGACTTTAAGGTTATTACAGAGCAATTTAATTTGGCAAATATAGCCTAACCAGTACGATCGCAAAAAAGTCAACTTTCATAAAGTCAACGATCGCAAATAACATTAATAGTTATATAACTATTATTAAAAGCATCAATATAAAAGCTGTATCATCTGGCACGATCTGAAGAGAACTGTACTCGTTCGTAATGCCTGTGCCCTCAACAGCGAGGCTGGAAAATCCATAAGCGATCGGTTATCGATAAGGAAAGCTTCTAAGCTGAAATAAGTATTGAAAAAAATATTATTTATTTCTGAAGGGTTGACAACACATTGTCATTAAAAAACTTCAAATATTAACCTAAAAACTTTGTAGTATTAGGACTAAATTTAGATAATTGGAGATCTCTAATGTTCTATCGCTCTAGCTCTTTTTGAGAATTGGTATAAAGAGGTTCGATAGTGCAATAGCTGTCGGTATTTTTCTGAATTTATACTACTATATGGTTAATTAAAATTTAAGATTTATAAATTTAAATCAATAACAAGTGAATTTTGGGCTAGCAATCGCTGCTGCGCTAGTTAAACTAATGGTAACCAAAGATTATCCTATAGCCACGATCGCACTTAATCGCTAAATAAACCAATAGCAATGCGATCGCGTCCTTCTCTCTTGGCTTGATAGAGTGCCCGATCTACCTCTAACAACAATTGTTCTGGAGTAGTTGCTTTGGTTGGGATCGTGCTAGCAATTCCCATACTGGCGGTAACATATTGGCTGACTTGAGATCGTTCGTGGGGTCGTTGCAGATGCTTAATATGAGTTTGAATGGCTCTAGCAACTTCGATCGCCCCAGTGAGGTCAGTATTGGGTAAAAGAGCGATAAACTCTTCTCCACCGTAGCGAGCAGCTAGATCCGCCGGACGGCGAGTGGCAAGAGCAATAGCTTTGGCGACATCTTGCAAGCATTCATCTCCAACTTGGTGGCCGTAAGTATCGTTATATTGCTTGAAATAATCCACATCGCAGAGAATCAACGATAGCGGCAATTGCTCTCGTTTCATCCTCGACCACTCGTGCAGCAACCGTTCGTCAAACAGTCGCCGATTGGAAATTTGAGTCAGTCCATCTACATAAGCCAAATGCTGAAATTTAGCATTAGCAGCTTGGAGCGCAGCTTCTACTTCCGATCGACGTTGGATCTCTTCTTGGAGCGCTTGGGTGCGATCGCTGACTTTTTGTTCGAGCGATCGCGAATACTCTTCCAATTGTTGGCGCGATTGCTGGATCTCTTGGCTCATTTGGTTAAAGGAGTCAGCCAAGGTAAATAGTTCCCGTATTCTCGGCAATCGAACCCGATCGACAAATTGGCCCCCCGCAATTTGCTGGCTGGCATAACTAAGCTCTCTAATCGGTTTAGCCAGCCAACGACCGATCGCTGTATTCAGGGCAATTATTGCTGCCAATGCTGCCAAACAAATCCAAATCGTGGTTTGCGTATTGCGATGAATTTGGCCCATCACATCTGCTTCGGGCACGACGATCGCAATTACCCAATCTAACCCAGGTTTTTGTGAAAACGGCAAAACTCGAACGAATCGAGGTTGTCCGTCTGAGTTGAAATAAAATTTTTGCGGCTGCTGAAGGTTAACAAAATCTCCAAGTTGTCGATCGAGAGATACTGCCGTCGATCGAATCAAAGGTGTTTGGCTCTCTAAGACATTAACGCGCTTTGGCGACTGACCGGAAGCTAACCGAAATGGCCGCTCTTGACTAGAACTGGCAACGAGTAATCCCGATCGCTCGATGATAAAGACCTGACCGGAAGGACTGACTGGGTTATCGGCTAAAAATCTTTGAATTTCTAGCAACGAAATATCAACCCCACAAACACCCATTAACTTGCCAGTACGATCGTAAAGAGGCTGACTGCTAGCAATAAAGATTGTCCCCGGTGTAAAGCCAGGATAAATATCAGTCCAGATGACTTGGCGAGCAGCGATGGCCGATTTATACCAAGGCCGCGTGCGCGGATCGAAAGCGGGTTTTTCCACCTTGAGTTTAACTGTGCGCTTCCCTTGCCCATCTGTGGCATAGTAAGTGCCGTAATAATCAGTCGAGCGGTTGGAAATCGAAATCTGCAAGTTTTGACCCTCTCCAGGTCGCCAGACTCCCATACTATCGCCAGCTTCTGTCCCTAAAGAGATCCAGGTGAGGTTATTAAATAATTGCATTTGCTGCCAAAGAAATTGCTCGGTTTTGGGATTCGATCGCCCCAAGTTGAGATCCAAATCTCCTCGACGAAGCGCATCACTGTTGATTCGAGCGACCAAGCGAGGGGTGGCCAAATAACTAGTTAATTTCTGCTCGACCCGTTTACTGACCGCATCCATCAGTTGGTTCGTCAAATCCTCCACGGAACGTTGTCCGTTCAAATAAGATAGATAGCCAACCAATCCAACGACAGTCACAACTTGCAGAATAAAGGGAACAGTCAACATCCAAGGCAAAGAAATGTTCCCAGAAGACCGCCGCCTGTCTCCAGTCTGTTGGCCAATCTCACTAGCACTAGTTTTGCGAACCATTAGAAGCCTCACCTCAAGTAATTAACGATCGCAAACCTACTCATACCAAATTTGCTTTTAAAATGTCGTTTATTCTTGAGTTTACGTTGGCGGAAGAAGGGTTGTATAGCTGCGGTTTCAACCGCCATTCGCAAGTAGACGATCGTCGCCGGATTTGGTATTAACTAAGCCACCGGGAAGTCCCCCGCTATAATCGCTACGTGCAAAGCACGGGCTACGCCAACGATTTGGCGGTGGGATGAAAGGCTCTTAAAAACGGAGGGACGGAGTTTTCCAAATCTTGCTGATATTGTTACTGAAAAGTGTATAATCCAGTAAGGAGAGCGGATTAGTGCTACACAAAGCTGTCAAAGTAAGACTTTATCCAACATTAGACCAGCAACAACTACTGACTCAACACTTTGGTTGCGCTCGTTGGTGGTGGAATTATGCTCTCAATAAATCAATTGAAACTTATAAAGAGACAGGAAAAAGTCTAGGACAGTCAGCACTAAATGTTTTTCTTCCACAACTCAAAAAGACCGAAGAAACTCAATGGTTGTCAGAATGCTACAGCCAAGTTTTACAGGCGACTACGCTTAACTTGACAACAGCCTATAAAAACTTCTTTGCTGGACGTGCAAGGTTTCCTAGATTCAAGTCAAAGCACGGCAAACAGTCTATCCAGTATCCTCAAAGCGTCAAAGTGATAGGTAATACTCTGAAGCTACCAGGTAAAGTAGGAGTAGTAAAAGCCAAAATTCATAGAGCGATTGAAGGAACAATTAAGACCGTTACCGTGAGTCTTGAGCCATCAGGTAAATACTTTGCGTCTATTTTGACTGAAGTTGAGGGCGATGATCCAGCAGCTTCAGGTGAAGATAAAGTGATAGGAATTGATTTAGGTTTGACACATTTTGCTATTACCAGTGATGGTACGGGTAAAATATCTAAGTATGACAATCCTCGACATTTTGCCAAATATGAGAAAAACCTGAAACGCAAACAGCAAAAGCTATCCAAGAAACAAAAAGGGAGTAATTCAAAAAACAAATATAAAAAGCTGGTAGCTAGAGTGTATGGGCGTGTAAGCAATTCGCGCCAAGATTTTCTGCACAAGCTTTCCCGAAAGATCGTCAACGAAAACCAAGTTGTCGTAGTAGAGAATCTTCATGTCAAGGGCATGGTACGCAATCATAATCTGGCTAAGGCAATATCTGATACTGGATGGGGAACTTTTACCAACTTTTTAGCCTACAAATTAGAGAAGAAAGGCGGCAAGTTGGTAGAGATTGATAGATGGTTTCCCAGTTCTAAACTTTGCTCTAATTGTTATCATCAAGTCGAGAAGTTGCCGCTTGATATCAGAGAATGGGTTTGTCCCAGTTGCGGTACTCACCACGACAGAGACGGCAATGCTGCAACAAATATTAGAGCGGAGGGTATTAGGATGCTACAGGTGGATGGAACGTCCATCTCTGCTAACGGAGGGGAAGTAAGACCAATGAAGGGGCGCAAGTCTGTTCTGAGGCATTCCCCTGTGATGTTAGAAGCCTACACTATAATCGCTTCGATTTAGTGTGGGTAGTTCACCGCGATGGAATGCCTGATAATTTTTACTCGTTATCCAGAACCAGGAAAAACCAAAACCAGACTGATTCCAGCTTTAGGATCTGAAGGTGCAGCCAACTTGCAGCGTCAGATGACAGAAAAAGCGATCGCGCAAGCTAGAGAACTCCAAAGCGATCGTCAAATCTCGTTACAAGTCCACTTCCATGGTGGCAGCGTGCCGTTGATGCAAGATTGGTTGGGGAACGATTTGGCCTACCATCCCCAAGTAGAAGGAGATTTGGGGGTGAAAATGGCATCTGCTTTTCAGCAGGCTTTCAGCCAGGAAAAATCTGGTGTAGTAATTATTGGTAGCGATTGTCCCGCTCTCAACACGGATTTACTTTTACAGTCGTTTCAATCCTTAAAGCAACACGATTTAGTTTTAGGCCCGGCTACTGATGGTGGGTACTATCTAATTGGGTTGAGTCGGTTCATCCCAGAAATCTTTAACGGCATTAGCTGGAGTACGGCCGCAGTTTTGAGACAAACTGTAGAGGTGGCCAAATCGATCGAATTAGCGATCGCCTATCTTCCTACTCTTACTGATATCGATCGACCAGAAGATCTCGATCGACTGTGAGAGATGGGGAGATGGGGGGATGGGGAGATGGGGGGATGGGGAGAATTTTTAACTCCACACTCAACACTCCACACTCAACACTTCCTGAACTTCTGAACTCCTGAACTTCTAAAAAAATGCTTGCCAAACGAATCTTACCTTGCTTAGATGTGAACGCCGGACGAGTGGTTAAAGGCGTTAATTTCGTTAACCTGCAAGATGCTGGCGATCCGGTGGAGTTGGCACAGGTATACAATGATGCGGGTGCCGATGAATTGGTGTTTCTCGATATCACCGCTACCCACGAAGGACGAGACACCATCATCGATGTCGTTTATCGCACCGCCGAACGGGTGTTTATTCCCTTAACTGTTGGCGGTGGAATTCAAACCTTAGAGCATATTAAAAATTTGTTAAGAGCCGGAGCCGATAAAGTCAGTATAAATTCGGCAGCAGTACGCGATCCTAACCTAGTCGATCGGGCCAGCGATCGCTTTGGCAACCAGTGTATAGTCGTAGCTATAGACGCACGGCGGCGGCAAGATCTCAGCCATCCAGGCTGGGACGTTTACGTCCGAGGCGGAAGAGAAAATACTGGTCTAGATGCTTTGCTGTGGGCGCAAGAAGTCGAACGGAGAGGTGCTGGGGAGTTACTCGTCACTAGCATGGATGCCGATGGCACGCAAGCTGGATACGACTTAGAACTGACTTCTGCGATCGCTAAATCCGTCCAAATTCCTGTAATTGCCTCCGGTGGTGCTGGCAATTGCCAACACATCCATGAAGCCTTAACTACAGGCAAAGCTGAAGCTGCTTTGCTCGCCTCACTTCTACATTACGGACAACTCAGCGTGGCCGAAATCAAAAATTATTTAAGCGATCGCCATTGTTCGGTACGGATGTACTAGTTAGCCGTTCTGACATAGCAGACATTTCTCAGAATTTATGTTAAGATTGATGAATAAATTTTAAAACTATGAATATATGCTCATTTTTATTCTAATTTTTGATGTCGCTCTGGTGGCGTGGTCGCTCCACTTAATGGAGGAGGCGTTTGCCCATCGGGAATTTTCTCTAATGCTGGCTGGTACGTTGGTGGCATTGTCAGCGGCTGCCATGTTGGTAGTATATTTTCTCATGCACAACTGCATGAGTTACTTGCATAGTTCGGGAAATGCTTATCCACCATATTTATAAAATTCAGGCTTGACGATCGGCTAATTGATTCTGCATAATGGTAAAGCACTATAAGGGGTTATAGCTCAGTTGGTAGAGCACCTCAATGGCATTGAGGGGGTCTGCGGTTCGAATCCGCATAGCTCCATAAACTTAAATTCTGAGATATTGCCACTCAAACGGGTTGGCAAATCCTCAAATCGTCCAGTCTTTTATTGGTTTCATATATCCAACAGATCGCTGCTGTAAGTTATGCCTTTATCGGACATCCATCCCCAAGAATCCCTAGAACAGACTACGACATCAGAATCTTGGAAAATCAAGCTGCTCTACGACGGTGAATGCCCGTTGTGTCAGAGAGAAGTTAACTTTTTGAGGAAACGAGATGCAGGGCGAGGACTGGTAGCTTTGGTCGATATTGCTGACGAGAACTATACGCCCGAAAACCACGGCGGCATCGACTATCAAACCGCCATGGGGCGCATCCATGCTATCCTTCCAGATGGCACGATCATCAAAAATGTCGAAGTCTTTCGCCAAGTTTACGATCTGTTGGGGATAGGGTGGATTTATGCGCCTACCAGATGGCCTGTAATCGGTAAGATCGTCGATTTCCTCTACGATATCTGGGCATCCTGGCGACTCCCCTTGACGGGCAGACCGAACTTAGAGGCGATCGAACGCCAGCGCCAACAGCGAAGAGAGTGTCAAATTCAGGGGCGCTGTCGAACGGAGGATCGTTGACTAAAACAATTGACAATTCGCAATTGACAATTCGCAATTTGAGGGTACAAGTCTCTCCTTTCAAATTGCTTGTTGCGAATTCGGTTTCGGCTTGGGTTTTATAATTAGTGCGATCGCGCTCTGACGGGTATGCCACCTGTAGAGTTAGATACTTGGTATAAACTTAGGATTGTAAGCGTCTTCGGCTTAATAGGAAAAATACTATGACTAAAACCTTTGTAATTACTCTTCCAGATGATTTAGACAGAGCGTTGACTACTCAGGCGGAGCGCCTAAATAAGTCGCCAGAGGAAATTATGTTGCAAGTTCTCTCAGAACAATTAACTAATCCATCTAAACTAGGAGACTTAAAACCAACTGGAACAGACCCATTGTTGGAATCGATCGGTTCTCTTAGCGTAGATATGACCGACTTAGCAGAAAATCACGACTACTATATCGGACAAGCACTATATCGGGAATTGAATAGTGTTGAGTAGCCTGTTTGTAGATACATCTGGCTGGGCAAGTCTATTTGTTAAAAATCAATCCTATCATTCACAAGCCGATCGATATTTCCGTTTGGCTGTTCGGCAGCAGAGAAGTATCGTTACAACAAATTACGTAGTTAGCGAACTGGTAGCGTTGCTGGGTAGCCCACTCCGAATTCCTCGTCCACGTATTTTTGAAGTTGTTGATGGTATTAAGAGTGTACCTTACGTTCAAATTGTTTACATCGACGAAGCGATCGACACTGCTGCCTGGGAACTTTGTAAAGGTAGACCGGACAAAACTTGGTCGTTAGTTGACTGCACATCATTTATTTTGATGCAGCAGTTGAGTATTCAGGAAGCTTTAACAACCGATCGACATTTTGAGCAAGCTGGTTTTATTTGCTTATTAAAGTAACCAACGTTTTTATATTGCGATCGCAGACAAGATATCTTCAAACCACCGTTCCATTCGATCGCCCCAAGCTTTGAGGGAGTATTCGGTTTCGGCTTGGGTTCTACAGATAGAGCGATCGATCTCATCTAGGTCTTTTATCGCTTCTACTAACCCAGTGACGCTATCTGGTTCGACTAAAAAGCCCGTTTTCCCATCTTCGACAATCTCCGCCGGACCGCCTCGACGATAAGAAATTACTGGTACGCCGCAAGCTAAAGCTTCAATTGCCACGTTGCCAAACGCTTCGATCCAGCGGGGAGTCATTAGCAACGCCCGACACTGGCGCAACTCTTGTTGCATTTGGGCAGTGGTGAGAAATCCCAAGTATTCTATCGGTGCTTTGGGGTAATCTGCCAAAATTTGTTGCCAGTAGCTTTCATCCTGGATTTTGCCCATGATTTTCAGCTTCATCCCCGTAATTTGGGCAGCGGCTACTGCATCTTCTAACGCTTTTTCGGGGGCAATTCTCCCCAACCAGGCCAGACAAGGTTCTGGTTGGGCACAAAATTGATATAGGGAAAGATCGATCCCGCTACCGACGCAACGACAGCGATCGCCAAATGGAAAAGTGTGAGCTTGAGTTTGGGTATAGACGGCGATCGTACCAGGAAATTGTACTGCCACTCGTTCCATAATCTCATCCATCGCCCGCGTCATCGCACCCATGCTGATGAAATGGGCTATAGGGCGATCGAAAAATGGTGTTAGGTAAAAAGGCAGCCAATCGTAGGCGATATTGAAAATTAGATCGTACTCTCTTTGAACTTGACGCGCGTAGTCCCACATATTAGCCAAAACCGAATTTTCTGGCATGATAATGGGCGCAGTATCGGCTTGCGTTTGAGCGGTTGTTTGCAGTTCTCCAGGGATTTCTATAACAGGAAAGGTTCCTAATTTTGAGTTCTCCGGGGCTACAACTTTGAATTCATGACCCCGTTGCCACAATTCTTGAGCGAGATTGTATAAAGTTAGTTCGACACCACCACCCAATCCCGAACTTAAAGGGCCAACAGAAGTCGATAATAATAGTAATTTCAGAGGCATTTTGATAAGAGAATTCAAAGCTGTTTGAGGGCTTTATAAGCATTTATTCTAATAGGGCTTTCCAATGTTTATGAGAGTCTGATGGGTCAACTCCCATTAATTTAATCAAGCGTAAATTATTCATAATATATCTTAATCTAGCTAGATCGTCTGGAATCCAGTCTTGTGGTACAGCACAAACGCAATAAGCAAAGAAATCATCTGCTTCAATACCACCAGTAAATTCAACATATCCATCTTTTATATAATCAATTCTTCGATAAATTACTGTACCATTTGGCGATGGTTCTTCCTGGTAATCGATTTTAGACCTTGGATCTTTTTCTTTAACTCTTAAATCTTGACTATTGAAAAGGGATTGTAAATTCTCGTTGCCCACTATAGGAAGAACGTTAAAATAACATAAATGTTTTTTTCGTCCAGCTTCTTCGGGTAAAAATTCATAAGGATGCAGCCAGCAAAGCTGATGAAGCCAAAAACTATCTGGCATTTCATTATTAATTACCCAACCATTTGGAGCCAAAATGACTGCTCCTACATCCCCTCTATAGGGAACTCCCCAAAATCCATAATGGCTCGGTAAATTGTCAAAATCAAGAACCTGTAATTGTAATTCAATTTCTTTTCTTGCTCTTCTATATGCTGCTTCAGTGTATCCAAGCCTTGAGATTATTACACCTTTAGAAATCCCTACGTCTTTAAGTTTACCAACAAAACTATCTATGTCTGCAACATCTAGTTTGCTGTTCCAATCTTTGCACTCGATAGCTATTTGAAGAGAGTGTCCTAATATTTCTACCTCAATGAGGAGATCGATTTCTCTTAGGGCATCAGAAAGTCTTCCACGCAATTTAGTATTTTTCTTCAAAATTGCATCAGGATATTTATATTGAAAATATTTATAAACTCGCTCCTCATATTCTTTCCAACTCATAGTAATATGACATCTCTGATGATTTTCAAAACCTAAATCTATCTAAAAAATATTTTCTAGATCTCAGACTCTTTTACTTGTACTGATACTGTTGTCATAGATCGCTCGTCATTACTCTTCTGAAGTAGTCGCACGGGTTCTCCCGATTTCTTGGATAAGTATTGTTTGACGATCGCTTGCCATTTAGTCGCAATTTCTTGACGTTGATTGACTAAATAAATACTTCCTAAAGTCAAACCGACCCCGACCCATTGCAGCGAACTGAGTTCTTCAGAGAGGAATAAATTGCCAAATAAAATCGCAAAAACTGGAGTTAGAAAAGTTAAGGAACTGAGACTAGTAAGGTTGCCCTGAGAGGCAAAGTAAAAGAATAAACCATAAGCGATCGCGCTGCCAAAAATTGCCGAGTAGGCCAACGCCATCCAACCACCTAAATCGATCTGCACCCACTGCCCCGATTCCCAAATTCCTGAGAGGGCAAATAAGGGCAAACCGCCTAAAATCATGTGCCAGCCTGTTGCTACGAGGGGATCGGCATATTTACTAATAAATCGAATTGTCACCGTCCCTACTGCCATCGATAGGGCAGCTAGTAGCATCAACAACTCTCCACTAGTAAATAATTGTTGGAGATCGAAAACTGTTGGGGTTCCTGCGTCTAGCAAAGAGAGAATCCACTCATCCGGCAAACCTACCAAACTGATGCCCAAAACTCCTAAACCCAATCCCAGCCAGCCCCAAAACCCAATGATTTCGCCAAACAACCATCCCGAAAGTAACGCCACTGCCAAAGGTTGAGAATCGATCGTTACCGAACCCAAACCAGCAGTAGTTCTCACCAATCCTTCCGCCAAAAATCCTTGAAATAGCGCCCCGTCAACCAGGGCAAAAAAGCCAATCCACAACCAGGCCCGCCAACTTTTAGGTTGAGGACGACCCATCCAGGCGGCTGCTGCCAAGACCAGAATCCCTGCTGGGACTAAACGCACTCCTGCCATAAACAGGGGCGTAGTGTGGGGAATTACCCCTTTCATCGCTACCATTGCCGTTCCCCACAGGAAGAACGGGGCAATTAGCAACAAAGGGATCTGGGCGAGTGCTGAGATGGGTGGTTTTAGCTGCATGACAGGCTGGTAATGGCGGAATGTATACTTTTTTTAAGTGTATTGTAACTAAATTTTATATTTATGTTAAATAATTAACAATTTCCCCAGCCATGCCGGGTTGTCGTTCGATCGAGTCTGATGCAGATCGATGCATGATATACCCCTACCGTTAGGTGGCAGAGTTTCCGGCCCGGCTGCCCAAATGCGTATATCCTATGTATGGGCGATCGCCTCCGACCTCATAAAATTCTGAACTCCCACTTTCTGAACTTCTGAACTCCTGAACTCCTGTATTCTTCTCGGTCAAGCCAGAGAGCTAAAGCTTAAACTTTACTTATAGTTATGTAACTTAGATAACTTTTCCTACTGCCGAATACCCTGAATTACCTATGGTCTGGCCCTTTAAATCTAAATGCCGCAAACAAATCGCTCGGATTGAAATTGCAGGAGCGATCGCAGGCAACACCCGCAAGCACGTTCTAGAAGCTTTGAACGCGGTCGAAGAAAAAGAATTTCCTGCCCTGTTGCTGCGAATTGACAGTCCTGGCGGCACGGTGGGAGATTCCCAAGAAATTTACTATGCCCTCAAACGCTTGCGAGAAAAAATTAAAATTGTTGCCAGCTTTGGTAATATCTCGGCATCGGGAGGCGTTTATATCGGGATGGGAGCCGAACATATTATGGCTAACCCAGGAACGATTACTGGCAGCATCGGCGTAATTCTCCGCGCCAACAATCTCGAACGGCTGCTGGATAAGGTTGGGGTTTCGTTTAAAACGATCAAATCCGGGCCTTACAAAGATATTCTGGCATTCGATCGAGAAATCACCCCGCCGGAAAAGGCGATTTTACAAGAATTGATCGATAGCAGCTATCAGCAGTTCGTCCAAACTGTAGCTGAAGGACGGAAACTGGACGAAGAGACGGTAAGAAGTTTCGCTGACGGTCGAATTTTTACCGGGCAACAGGCTCTACAATTAGGCATTGTCGATCGCTTGGGAACGGAAGAAGATGCCCGCCGCTGGACGGCAGAACTGGTAGGACTCGACCCCGATAAAACTAAGGTCCAGACCATAGAAGAACGCAAGCCTCTATGGAATCGCTTATTGCAAGGACAAGTGCAGCGATCGTCTAGGCTATCTGCTGGGTTAGATTGGTTAGAGTTTGAACTGTCTACCAACGGTCAGCCTTTATGGATTTATCGACCATAATTTGGAAAAGTCAAAAATCAAAAGTCAAGCTTCGGCGGGTCTTACCTTGAGCTTGTCGAAAGGCTCAGCTACCAAGTCAAAAGTCAAAAATAATAGGCAATGACAACTAACAACTGGCAACTGATAACTAACAAATAACGGAGGATTTGGGCGTGGCGTGGAGATTGAGAGCGATTAGGGGAGCGACGACCGCTTCAGAAAATACAGTTGAGTCGATTCGGGAAGTCGTGACCGAACTACTCGACGAATTAGAAACCAGAAATCGCCTCGATCCGCGCGAAATTATTAGCGCGGTCTTCACCGCCACCCGCGATTTAGATGCCATTTTTCCGGCAGCTATCGCCCGCCAACGCCCTCACTGGGATGACGTGGCTTTACTGGATATGCAGCAAATGCACGTCGAAGGAGATAAAAAACGCTGCATCCGGTTATTGCTGCACGTCAATCTGCCCGTGTCTCAAGCGCCAATTCATCACCCCTATTTACGGGAAGCCTGCGATCTCAGACCCGATCGCAATCTAGCAGAAGTGGGCATTAGTGGCGCGACTACCATTTAGCTTAATTCGCAAGAAGCCCCACGTCTCACCCGAAAGGGAGCGTGGGATGAATTGCGGGGCAACGGAGGTACGGAGTTGCCCAAATAAATTAGTCGGGCTGAGATTGATTTGATATATACTCCTTAAGCTTTGAAATTGTTACCCCACCACAACTAGCCACAAAATAAGAACCGTTCCAAAAAACATTTTTCCAATAAATTGAAGCCAGGTAATCTTTAAATTCTTGCCTCACCTTTCGAGAAGTAACAGATTTAAGATTGTTGACTAGTGGTCTGTCAAAATTCAGGATGTGGGTACAGACGCTTAAGGCGGATGCGGGCATCAGTTGTGGTAAATTGCCAATCTACTGATTTTTGCTCTCGATTGCGTTCGGTATACCAAGCTGTTGT
>JAHHHA010000023.1 GCA_019359615.1 Cyanosarcina radialis HA8281-LM2 | reverse complement strand
TTCGTCCCTCTCCCGTGGGAGAGGGATTTAGGGAGAGGGCGAGATGTGTATACACCGTAGCCCCTCGTAGGGGAGGGGTTTGGGGAGAGGTCGAAGTGTATCGCATCAAATCGAGAACCGCTATATCTAATTATCTTGCCTCGATTAGACTGAGTATTTCCTCACAAGTTTCGCTGGGATTCTTATCTTTAGTGTATACGCTCAGCTTTGCCAACTGGTAATTTGAAGGGTGTCTGACGAAATGTTCGTTGATGTTTGGTTTGCCATCAGACACGTATTTATTGCGTTCGTTGAGAATTGCGATCGACTCATCTAGATCGGGCGATGGCAGCAAGAGAACCACGTTAGGATAGGGATCTAAAGTTTTTTGAACTCTTTGGAATAAAACGGCATCCTCATAGACTGAATGACCAGCACCAAAATCGATGACGCATTGCTGGTGTTCTACTAATACTCGTTCGACGGCGTAAGCTTCAAATGGCTTCCAATATTGATAGAGTCCCCAGAACCCTTCGGTTTCTCGTTTATGCTGCGCTAACTCTCGATCGTATCCAATTTCTTGGTAGTAGTCCCATCGCAGGTCGTCTAGCGACCATTGGGGCAAACCGATCCTCTGGGCTAGAAGCGATCCAACAGTTGATTTACCAGCGGCAATCGGGCCGATTAGAATAATATCTGTCATGACTGTACTCTAGCAATTCTATTTGATTGGTAAACAGCCCTCACCCCCAGCCCCTCTCCCAAGCTTGGGAGAGGGGAGTCAGAGATATTACAACTCATTTAGACTCGCTATATATAGCGGTTCTCGATTTGATGCGATACACTTTGACCTCTCCCCAAACCCCTCTCCTACAAGGAGAGGGGCTTTCTCCCCTTCCCTTGTAGGGAAGGGTGCAGGGGAGTTAGGTCTGTATTTCACTAATTTGAGAAACGCTATATCATTTCGATCGAGAGCCAAGGAGATAGTTTTTGAACCACGAAGGCGCGAAGACGCGAAGAAAATTGTTGCAACTGGAAGGAGTGAGTCTAACTTCTTCTATCGGTTCTCATTATTTGCTAAACGATATTTCTTTTGAAGTTTTTAGTGGCGATCGCCTATCTATTATCGGTCCTTCTGGGGCTGGAAAAACTTCTTTATTGAGATTGCTAAATCGACTGGGCGAACCGAGTCGAGGAAAGCTCTTTTTAGGCGATCGCAATTACCAAAAAATTTCAGTATTTGATTTGCGACGACAGGTAATGCTCTTACTCCAAGAACCAAAATTATTAGAGATGACCGTGCGTGAAGCTTTAGCCTATCCTTTAGTTTTGCGAGGTATCAAATCTTTAGAAATCCAACAAAAAATAGAAAATTTACTGCCAAAATTAAACATTCCAGAAGATTGGTTAGACCGAACAGAAGTTCAATTATCGGTAGGGCAAAGGCAATTAGTAGCGATCGCTCGTGCTGTCATCGTTCGACCTCAAATATTATTACTAGACGAACCTACGTCGGCTTTAGATGCCGGACGTGCGGCTCGAATCGTACAATTTTTAACTGAGTTAGCTAATAGTGGTGAAACTACAATTTTGATGGTTAACCATCAATTAGATCTAGCCCAAGAATTTAGCGATCGCGTCTTATATTTAGAAAATGGAAATTTGCTACAAGATGCACCCAGCGATCGAATAGATTGGGATGAGTTACGCGATCGCTTAGTCAAGGCTGAGGCTCAAGCTGCGGAAGAATGGAGTTAGAAGTTTAATTAGAGATCTTCAGGAATTAAACTCAAAGGCAGCCAGGATACTTACCTCAGAAGAATTGTTTGGAATCTCTATTGCGAATTGCGTATGCGTAAGCGCAGGCTACGCCTACGCGAAGCGTGGCGGAGGCATCTATTGCGAATTGACAATTGTTTCTCGTGTTATGCTGAAAAAATCTTGGGGAACTAGGGATGGCAACCTGTATGGAACGCTGGACGGATGAGAAATTAGACCAATTAGCTGAAACTAACCACACGCTCAGCACGACTCAGCTACAAATTACCCAGGCGATGGAAGCATTAGTGGAAAAAATGCTCTCGCTCCAACAGCAACAAGAAGCTATTATCCAAGCCAAACAAGTTTTAACCGAAACTCAACATCAAATTGCTAAATCGATCGCACAAATCATCAAATCCATCGAACGGTTGACCGACCATCAAGAGCAACAAGCCGATTATGCCAGTTCGATTACCAAAAACTTAGTCCCCTTAGCCGAAAATTTAGCATCTACCAATGCGGCGATCGAAAGATTGGATAGATTGATGGACTATTTAATCAAACGAGATAGCGATCGTACCAATAGCGATCGCAGCGATAATTGATAATTCAATCGCAGAGCTTCTACTAAATAGTAAGATGATGTGCGATTTTAACGAAGCTGTGAGATTTCTTCGCTGACTAATTGGGCTAACTTTTGGGCTGTACCTGCTTGGCCTCGAACCTGTCGCAAGCGATCGCGCATTGCTGCCAATTTTTCGGGATCTGCTAGCAAGTCGAGGGCAACTTCAGCGATATCTTGAGGATAAAGTTTGCCCATCAGTTCGGGAACGATTTCCGCTCCCGCCCAAATATTCGGCCAAGCAAAAAGTTTACCCCTTAGCAACTTTTCCGCTAGCAAATTAATTATTTTACTCAACGGCGTTCCCACTCCTGGCAAATTGGCTAATAACCCAGGTAAGCCATCCCAAGCCCGCATCGCATCTAGTTGATTGCTGGGCAACAACACCAGCATGGGGATAGCTAATGCCCCTAATTCGGCGGTATTGGCTCCAACTGTAGTCAGGCAAAGACGACACTGAGATAGCAATTTATAAGCCGGAAACTCTGTCCATAGTTCTACTTCTAAGCCATTAGCTGTTCTTAGAATTGGGCGATCGCTCTTACTAACTTCAGACATAATTAATTCGGCTGTTGCACCTTCTACTAAAGGAATTACTGGATTTTGTTCGAGATTGGCAAAGCTAGCCAGAGTTGATAGATCGACGGTTGGTGCTACCGGAATCGCAAATCTAGTTTGAGGGCGCACGGCTTGGATGCGTTCGGCAGTGGCTAATAATAGGGGTAAGCCTTGAGCCAACTTAGCCGCCTTCGATCCTGGCAGCAAACCAATTAATTCTGTAGAGTTCGGAGTTAAAAATTCTCCCTTGTCCCTCTTGTCTTCTTTGTCTCCCCATCTCCCCATCTCCCCATCTCCCCCTCTCCCTCCCGCGTCTGCCATTAAATCGCCAACTACAGTAAATTTGTGCCGATATTTTTGGGGAACTTTGGCGATAATTTCTGGTTTCATAATGCCAAAGCGATCGACTAGAGAGTACCAACGGGCCTCCCACTCGGCATAGATAACGCTACGATATTTCAGCCGCTGGGCGATGACTAGAGCAAAAAATTGATCGCCGCCCAAGAAAAGCACGACACCGCGATCGCTCCAATCCCAATTAGCGGCTGTTTTCCCGAAGAGCAAAAACCGCCAAAAATGTTCTGGGGCTTGCACTCGATCTATTTCTGCAAAGCTGTTAGCAATCTCTACCTCTTTGCCTGTAGCGTGGGGGCAAGGTGACAAGATCGCTGAGATCCGCACTTGGGAGCGATCGTTTCCTAATTGTTGCCTGAGCGATCGTACTACTGGTAGCACCCAAGTCATCAATTCTCCAGGACCGTTGGAGAGAATTAAAATCTCAATTGCTGGCATCAGTTGGTTTTGCCTTTGGATTTAGTATTTATCGGTGTTGGGGCGATTTTACGCAAATATAAATTAGTCCGACAACTATGACTCAGCGGAGTAGTAAATCGATCGACTGATTCGATCGCTCCCCCTAATCGATCGAGCGTCGATTTTAATGCTTCTGTTTCTCGGTCTGTCCATTCTCCTCGATAGAGAACGGCTAGCCCTCCTAGCTTCAGTAGGGGTAGGGCGTACTCCGCACAGGCTGGAGCAGCAGTAACGGCTCTAATCAGGGCTAAATCGTAACTTTCTCGGTGTTGCGGCTGGTTTCCGATTTCCTCGGCTCTAGCAGTTAGAGTTGCTACGTTGCCGATCTCTAGTTGGGGAATGAGTTGTTCTAAGAAGGCAATTTTTTTGCGGGTGGAATCGAGTAAAGTCACTTGCCAATCGGGCCTGGCGATCGCGATCGGCAATCCTGGAAACCCCGCCCCCGTACCGATATCGATCGCTTTCCAGGATGTGGGTGTTTCGATCGATAAGCATCTGGATACCCCTCGCAACGAATCCCACAGGTGTTTTTCCCAAAAATCTGCTGGGGCTGTAATTCGAGTTAAGTTGAGATGTTGGTTGGCTGCCAAAATTTGCTCGTAAAGACATTGAAATTGTAGCTTTTGCGGGTTATCTGGTTGCCAGGTCAGCGTTTCTTGCCAAATTGCTTGCATTTCTGGCAATAACTGGGGATTTTGATGATTGTCATCAATTTTTACCACTGAGCGCTCTATTTGCTGTTTTTTTAACTAAGTACAGTCATAATCTTACTAGGGTGCTGCGATTTCCACTCCGCAGGGCACTGCGCGATCGCCGCCAAAATACTAACAGATCGACAACATGAGCATCATCCGCATTCCTCAATCTTGGGAAATTCCCGAACGGGAAGCTACATCAGAAGCCGTATTTCTCAACCGCCGTCGCTTACTTAAAAGTGCGATTGGGGCGGCGTTGAGTCCGAGCATTTTAGCGATCGCTGGCTGCGATAGTTCTCAAACACCTCCCGCTGCTACCTCGTATCCTACATATCCAGGTTTAGTTCGCAACAGTGCTTTTGCTCGAGTCGATCGACCGATTACAGATGAATCTTTATCTTCGCGGTACAACAATTTCTACGAATTCGGCACGGGAAAATCCATTTGGTCAGCAGCCCAAGCCTTACCGACAGAAAACTGGAAAGTTGAAGTTAGCGGTTTAGTAAATCGCCCTCAGACTTATGACTTAGACGACCTGCAAAAGAAATTTGCGATCGAAGAGAGGGTTTACCGCTTCCGTTGCGTCGAAGCTTGGTCGATGGTGGTTCCGTGGGTGGGATTCCCGATGAAATTGCTAGTAAAAGATGTCGAACCGCGATCGAATGCTAAATTTGTCCGCTTCACGTCGTTCTACGACGAAAAGATTAGGTTAGGCCCTAAATGGTTGGTTTTTACAAAAGTTCCTTGGCCCTATACCGAAAGTTTGCGGTTAGATGAAATGACCAACGATCTAGCGTTTTTTGCTATTGGAATTTACGGTCACGCTTTACCCAAGCAACACGGTGCGCCGATTCGGGCAGTGATTCCTTGGAAGTATGGTTTTAAAGGGGCCAAATCGATCGTTAAAATCGAATTTCTCGATCGACAGCCACCAACTTTTTGGAATACGATCGATGCCCACGAATACGATTTTGAGGCCAATGTCAATCCCAACAAGCCCCATCCCCGCTGGTCGCAAGCCACAGAAAAATTTATGGGCAAAGGCCCCAATTTGAATTGGGAAAAGCGATCGACTTTGTTATATAACGGTTACGCCGAATACGTCGCCTCTCTTTACCAAACCTAGATCTTCAGCACTATTTAGGGGCAGTTAAGGCTCTTCATCCCCTGTCAGGGGATATGTGGGATGACAAATTCAGATTAAGATAACAAAGCAAACATTCGCCGTAACAGGTTAGGGAAACTCCGGTGCAAGTCCGGGGCTGTGCCGCAACTGTAAACGATCTTGTCAGTTGTCTTTTGTTTCTAACTGTTGGTTACTGACCTGATGGGGAATCGTCAGCCAGAATGCCTACCTGTTGCTCGATCGCTCTATTTCCTGCGTCGCATGGGAAAGAAGGTTAAATTAATGCTCGATCGCACTTTTACCGACCAATCGATCTCGACTGTCAATTTTACTGACTCGTTGAAGTTACCGCCTCTACCTCGATCGCGTCCCTTATTAGCGATCGGCCATGGTACTAGAGATGAAGACGGCAGACGATGTTTTTTAGATTTTGTCTCTGCCTATCAAGCTTTAGACACTTCCCGTCCAGTAGTTCCTTGCTTTCTCGAACTCACCGAACCGACGATCGCTCAAGGAATCGAACAATGTATAGCTCAAGGTTACACGGAACTGTCGGTTTTACCAGTGCTATTATTTGCGGCCCGGCACAATAAATTCGATATTACCAACGAACTAGACCGCGCCAAGCTCGAGTATCCACAATTGCAGTTTCACTACGGCCGTCATTTCGGCATTACCCCTGAGATTTTAGATTTGTGGCGATCGCGTCTGACACAATTAGATAAACCGGGATACGAGCGATCCGATACAGTCGTGCTATTTGTCGGTAGGGGTTCGAGCGATCCCGATGCCAACGGCGATGTTTGCAAATTAGCTCGCCTGCTATGGGAAGGCAGCGGTTATCTGACTGTAGAAACTTGTTTCATTGGGATTACCCATCCTCGTCTCGAAGAAGGATTCCGTCGCGCCCGCCTCTACCATCCCAAACGCATTATCGTCTTGCCCTACTTCCTGTTTACCGGACTGTTGGTGAAAAAGATTTTGACGATCGCTGCCCAACAACAAGAACAATACCCCGATATCGCGATCGATTGTCTTTCTGAGATGGGGATTGACTCGCCTTTGCTATCAGTTCTGCGAGAACGAGAAATTGAAACCCAGTTAGATCGAGTGCAAATGAATTGTGAAATGTGCAAATTCCGGCTAACGGCGGTGGAAAATGGCAAAGCTAATTCTCATAGCCACGAACATCATCACCATTCCCACGACCACCACCATCACCACGCCCACACCCATAATGCCCCAGATCCCTACGCCGATCTGATGCAATACCATCAAAGGATTTGGCAAGCACCCTAGTTAAAAGTCAAAAGTCAACGCTTCGACCCTTCGGCAAGTGCAACAGTGAGCAGTTCGGCAAGCTCACTGCTTCACCTGTCGAACTGCTCAGGGCATTGCAAGCTCAGCGTCCAGTCAAAAGTCAAAAACTTATGAATGATGAATATCGCTCTCTTGAAACCTGCCCGCGCGGGTTTCTTTGTCTAGATGCGGATTCGATTTTGGGAAGTTAATATTGAGTTAGTCTTGACTGCAACTTGCGATCGAGCGAGAAATCGACTTATTGAGGATAAATGTCGATCTTAAAAGAGCGTTACCAAATCGTTAAACAGCTTGCAAAAAGCAAATTTTCCAACTCATTTTTAGCGATTGACCTTCATCGATCGCCCTCAATATATTGTGTAGTTCAACTATGGCGATCGCTTATCCCAACCTCCGATCTAGAAACCACGTCTGCACGTTTACGGCAGCAGCAACTACAGTCGTTAAAAAAGCTGGGCAAGCATCCTCAAATTCCTACGGTTATAGACTACTTTGAAGAAAATAATAATTTCTACTTAGTACAAGAATTTATTAATGGCAACAAGTTATCTCAGTTATTAGAGGTAGAAGGCAACTTCGACGAACAGCACATTTGGCGACTGCTAGCAGATTTATTGCCAGTTTTGAAATTTATCCACGATCGCCAAGTAATTCACCGGGATATTAAACCAGAAAATATTATTTATCGATCCTCTACAGCCCCCCTTTTTAAGGGGGGTTGGGGGGATCTAGTTTTAGTTGATTTTAGGTCTGCTCGATTGGATGCAGAAAACGATCGAACTCAATTAGAAACTGACATTGGTAGCCCTGAATACACGGCTCCCGAACAAACGCGAGGAAAGGCAGTTTTTGCCAGCGATATTTATAGCTTAGGCGTAACTTGCATCTACTTAATGACAGGTATTAGTCCATTTGACCTGTTCGATACAAGTAGCGATCGCTGGGTGTGGCAACAGTATTTAACCCAAACAGTAAGCGATCGCCTGGCGCACGTTCTCGATAAATCGATCCAACGCGATCTGAATTTACGTTGGCGATCGATCGATGAAATCTTGCCAGCACTTGGAACCTATTTAAATCTCAACCTCCAACCCTCAACCTCAAACTCTCCTTTATGGGAATGCGTCGCCACTCTCGTAGAACATTCGCGATCGACGGCTAGCATCAATTCAGTTGCTTTTAGTCCGATCCCCCCAACCCCCCTTAGTAAGGGGGGCAAAGGCGAGATCTTAGCCAGCGCCAGCGACGATGGCAACATTCGCTTATGGAACGTTAATACTAGGCAAGTAATCGGCATTTTGACCGGACATTCGCAGCCAGTCAACTCGATCGCTTTTAGTCCCGACAGTCAAATTTTGGCATCTGGTAGTAGCGATCGCACCATTAAGTTATGGGATTTGGCAACCGGACAAGAAATTCGCACTCTTGCCGGACATTCTCATGGGGTTCGATCTGTTGCTTTTAGGCCTTTGGACCCTCACCCCGCTCTGACGGGCACCCCTCTCCCAAGCTTGGGAGAGGGGACGGGGGTGAGGGCAATCTTAGCTAGCGGTAGCTGGGATAAAACCATCAAGTTGTGGGATGTAGAGACGGGAGAGGAAATTTGCACCCTCAAAGGACATCAATTGCAAGTAAGCGCCGTGGCATTTAGTCCCAACGGTCAGTTTTTAGCCAGCGCCAGTTTCGATCGCACCGCCCGCTTGTGGGATTTAAGTTCCGGTCTGCCTCAAGTGCTATACACCTTTACAGGTCACGCCCGATCGGTTTTGGCAGTAGGATTTAGCCCTGATAGTTCGATGCTAGCCACAGCCGGAGATGATAATACTATTTGCTTGTGGAACTGTGCCAGCGGGCAAGCGATCGCTACCATTTTGGGTCATTCTCGATCGGTAGCAACAGTTGCCTTTAGTCTCGATGGTGAAACTGTTATTAGTGGCAGTTGGGATAGTAACGTCAAGCTGTGGCAGGTCAGCACGGGCGAAGAAATCGCTACCTTAGCTGGTCATACAGATGCCGTTTGTGCGTTGGCCGTCAGCCCTTTGGGGGAGATCGTGGCTAGTGGTAGTAAAGATAAGACCATCAAATTATGGCAACGCATCTGAGATTGAAAGCTATTTGCATTTTTATAGACTTGTGGGATAGCCGTCCCGGCTGTCCCACAGCAGGCAAGATGCCTGCCCTACAAGAAATTTCATCAACGATTTAGGACTGCTGTATGTCTACTAACCTGAATCCTAAAAGATCTAATTCCAGAGCTTTAGGATTACTAGAAATCATTAGAATAGACGACCTCTCTTTAACATCGGTAGTAGCGATCGCTTTGTGTGTATTTATTGCTATTTTTACCAAAGTTCTCGGGATAACTCCTATATCCAGGGGATCGACGGTAGTAACTAGCGATATCGATCCGCAGATATATAACGTATACGCGATCGTATACGGGATAATAATTGTAATTTTTGCTGTCCTGTTGCTATTTCGTATTTATATTGTTCGATCTATTGGTCGAAATGCAATTGAGGCGATCGGTGAGGTAACTTCTATAGTTACCATTGGCAGAGGGACTAGACTGCACTACAACTATCGAGTGGGCGAGACAAATTATTCTGGTAAAATTTCTGCTAGTATTTTCCATCCCGCTCGCCAATTGCAAGTAGGAGATCCGATCTTACTGCTCGTCGATCGCCGCCAACCCAAGCAAACCCTAGTTTTAGGTTAGAACATTAAGAAAGAGAGAGTAATCCCAACCTGTTTAAATGCTGCCCGATCGTTTCATGTAATTTAGTTTTATGAGCCTCGCCATTGATTTTGGTACTAGCAACACGGTAATCGCTCGCTGGAACCCAGCAACACAGCAACCTGAAACCATTAACCTTCCTGGATTATCGGCTAACGTCTTGGGACAACCGCCCCTAATTCCGAGTCTGGTTTACGTCGAAGATGCCAGTCGGGGGGAAGTTATTGTCGGCCAAGCAGTTCGCGATCGCGGTTTGGATCTCAAAAGCGATCCTCGCTATTTCCACAGTTTCAAGCGGGGAATTGGGGCTGAAATTCAAGGTTTCTTGCCAGAATTAGACGGCGAAACGGTGAGATTCGATCGAGTCGGCGAGTGGTTTTTAGCTCAAATTGTCGATAAATTGCAGTCCGTCATTCCCGATGTGGGAGAGTCTTTAGTTTTAACCGTACCTGTAGATAGTTTTGAAGCTTATCGCCATTGGCTGTCGCAAGTTTGCCAATCTTTACCAGTCCAACAAGTGCGGATGTTAGACGAACCGACGGCAGCGGCATTGGGTTACGGCACTCAAGAAGCCGATATCTTGCTAGTAGTCGATTTTGGCGGCGGTACGCTCGATCTATCTCTAGTGCAAGTTCCCAAAGAGATCCAAGCTGGCAAAAAACCTTTGGGATTGATTCTCAAATGGGGCGAGAAATCCTTGGGCGATAGTACCAAGCAACGTCCTAAAACTGCCCGCGTGCTGGCTAAAGCCGGACAAAATTTAGGCGGTAGCGATCTCGATAACTGGATCGTCGATGACTTTGCTTCTTCTCAGGGAATTCAAGCTACGCCTTTGACTTTGCGGTTAGCAGAAAGATTAAAAATTCAATTGTCGCTGCAAACTTCAGCCAGCGAGGTTTACTTTGACGATGAAACTTTAGAGAGTTACGAACTGGAACTGACGCGCGATCGCTTTGAAGATATTCTCAAACAACACCAATTCTTCGATCGCTTAGATGAAGCAATGACGCAAACTCTACAACAAGGAAGGCGACAAGGAGTTGAGGTATCGGATATCGACGCGGTGTTATTAGTCGGCGGTACGGTGCAAATTCCTGCCGTACAAACTTGGGTGGAACAGTATTTTGACGCGGCTAAAATTCGTCGCTCTAAACCATTTGAAGCGATCGCTCAAGGTGCTTTGCAATTATTGCAAGGAGTCGAAGTTAAAGACTTTCTCTATCACAGTTATGGCGTGCGCTTTTGGGATCGTCGGCAAAATTGCCACAACTGGCATTCAATTATTCGGGTAGGACAAGCTTACCCGATGAGCGACCCCGTTGAATTATTGCTGGGAGCTTCAGTAGAAAATCAACCCAGCATCGAATTAATTATTGGAGAGTTAGGAAATCAAACTCAGGGAATAGAAGTATTTTTCGACGGCGATCGATTAGTTACCCGCAACCTCAAGAGCGATCGCACTTCAGCTAAACCCCTCAACGACAAAGATGGGGCGCGGACGATCGCCCAACTCATGCCTTTGGGATATCCAGGGAGCGATCGCATCAAAGTTCAGTTTTGGGTAGATGCAGAGCGATTTTTGCGGATTCGTGTTGAAGATCTACTCAGCCATCAAACCCTACTAGACAATCAATTGGTAGCACAGCTAAGCTAGTCTGTAGTATTCCTAATAGCTGTAATTAGCTAGGTAATTATGTCTTATGTCTCAATATTTAACAATGGAAGTCGAACAAGAAGGACCTGCGAAAATTATTCCTGGCGATCTGGAGAGTGGCGATCTTTTCTTTGCAAATAATATCCCTTACTCCCATGATGTTGTTTGCGCTGCTGCTGAAAAACTTAATGTAAAAAGCATTTTTGATTTTGTAGTATCTGAAGAGCTTCAATCTGAAGCAGAAGTAACTGCTTTTGGTAAAACTCTTGATGACTTAGAGGATGAAGATGATGATTTTGAATTAACTGAGGAGATCGAAGATAAAATAAATCTAGTTTATTATCGGATTGGTCCATGGTATACAGTAGATGAGGGCATAGAAACTGGTCGTATTCTTCTTAAATACTTCTTGGAAAATCCAGAGTTGACAGAATCTCAACCCGGCTCAGGTGTAATTGGCGACCTAGAAGAATTTTTAACGGCTTTAGAAGAGGTTAAGAAACGTGGAAAACGCTTTCGACTTGACTATAGTTACTAAATCAAGCCAGTGCGATCGCCTGCCGTAATTTTAACCACAAAACCCAAGAACACCTATTTATCTAATAACGATCGCCCAATACATAGATAATTCGCTCGCTCTTCTCGATCGACAAAAACAATGGCGATCGCTCGAAATGAATCTGGCAATTTCTCATGCTACGATGCCATCAACCATCCTACTGGCTATAAGCAACTGTGTTAACCGACCAACATATTGCTGAAGCGTTAAGCCGTGCCTATATTCGGGCGATCGCTGGACGTGCCGGACTCAACTTAGCCATTCGCGAATACGACTATGGCGTAGATGGTAGCTTTGATGAAGTCATTGTGTATCAAAATCGGCGAGTCGAATCTGGCTTTTCTCTCAGTTTTCAACTCAAAGCCCCAACTCAATGGCAACTCAATTCCACCCATGTCATCTACGATCTGGAAGCAAAAACATACAATGACTTGATTCTTAGACGCAGCAGGAGAACTGCCATTCCCTGTATCCTCATTTTGTTAGCACTGCCCCCCGATCCCGCGCAATGGCTCGTTTGCGAAGAATCAGAACTCAGATTGAAAGGTACTTGCTATTGGGAATATCTCAGCGGCAGCCTCAGCGCCAATCGCCAGTCTGTCAGAATCCGCATTACCCGACAGCAACGCCTTACCCCAGAATCTTTGCTAACCTTAATGGAGAATGTCAAAACTGGAGAGTAGCCATGACCTCTGAAGTCTTGTCAAATTCCGTCCAAATTCAGAAGCTTCGCGTCGCTGAAGTGGTCAACTATCTCCAGCAAAACGGGTGGGTAGCGATCGCTCATCGAAATCCACGGTTACTCGTTTTTGAAAAGGGCGTGGACGATCGAGGGAAACCAATTCAAATTGTTCTGCCAAGTCAAGATGACTACGAAGATACTCCCTATCTATTAACTAAAGCAGTTAATCTTCTATCTGTTCTGCAATCTATGTCTTTTGAAGAGATGGTAACAGCTATTGATTCAGATCCGCGCGATCGATAGCAGGCGATCGCACTTCTCTCTCGGCACAACCAATGGCGATCGCTATCCATCAAAATTATTGAATAGTCGAGGCGATCGCCCTTTAGCAGTCTTTCATCAAACTTTAGATTTGCTCAAAATCAAATCGGTGCCAGCAGTTGTACAATCCCTTCTATGTATGACGATACCTGCCGATTCCTTGCCGAAAACTTCTCTGCCGACTTTGCCAGTTGGCTGCTGGGAGAACCTGTTACCCTAACAGAAATCCAACCCACTGAACTTTCCCTCGACCCGATTCGAGCCGACGCACTGATTTTTCTCGAATCGAACGAGTCTGTTTTGCAGATCGAGTTTCAAACGCTTCCCAAGAATAATATTCCCTTCCGCCTTTTGGATTACCGCGTGCGAATGTATCGAAGAGATCCAACCAAACCGATGCGGCAAATCGTAATTTACCTGAAGCAGATTGAATCGGAGTTGGTGCATCAAACCAGCTTTACGATGGAACGCACTCGCCACGAGTTTGAGGTCATTAGGTTGTGGGAGCAACCTGCATCGCTCTTCCTGCAATATCCTGGACTGATTCCCTTTGCGGTTCTAGGTCAAAGTACGGATGCAGAAGAAACACTGCGTCAAGCCGCTCAAAAGGTGGATGAGATTTCAGATCCTATGACACAAGCAAATCTGATGGCAGCGTCAGGCATTTTAGCTGGGCTAAAATTAGATGAAGAAGCGATTTATCGTCTATTGCGGAGGGACATCATGCAAGAATCAACTGTTTATCGCTCGATCCTGGCAGAAGGACTGGCAGAAGGAGAAATGAAAAAACAACGAGAAATCGCTATCAATCTCTTGCGTAGAGGAATAGCAATCGACATTATTGCGCCTTCCACAGGCTTAACGCTTGAGGAAGTCCAACAACTTCAACAGCAAATAAACGAGTCTGCGCCCAACTAAATTTAACCTAATGTGGCGATCGCTTAGTTACTCGCAACGTTAAGAGAGATCGCTACCCGTCAAAATTATTGAATAATCGAGGCGATCGCAGCGATGAGCAGATTTCTCAACAGTTAGATGTTGTATACGTTGATGAAGTTAGCGGCCTCGATCCACTCTTTGTGAAGCTACAAGCCAGACGCTATCTGAGGAAAATTGGTGATGTAGTGAGGTGAAATTCGATCGATGTCATGAAACCCAATCTTAAGAGTAAAGTTCAACTCAACTTGGTTGTTATTCGATCGAGCAACATCGAACAAACTGCTGCGTTTTATCAATTGCTGGGTTTGTCTTTCATCAAACATCAACACGGTAAGGGTTTAGAGCATTTTGCTAGCGAACTAGGTGGTGTCACCTTTGAAATTTATCCGCATACTTCTGGAACAACATCGACGGCGGCAACTCGGCTAGGATTTCAAGTATTTTCTGTAGATGTCGTTATCTGCGAACTCAAAAAGTATGGTGCTTCAATTATTTCACCTCCTATGGATTCTGCTTGGGGACGACGTGCAGTCGTGGCGGATCCAGATGGACACCTAGTAGAGTTGACACAGCCTTAATAATCTCGTCGCGATCGCCCTTTACCTGCAACCGATGTGACAGTCGAACATCTGGAACATTAAGCATGGTAGCACTTCAGATTTTTAGTTTATACTGGGGCAAAACTAGCGTTTAACGTCAAATAGATGAGCTACAAAACTGAAAGTAGTGATTTTTTGAGCAATTTAGGGCGAGTAGCGAGAACCCGCCAAGAAATAGCCAGTCATTTAAGCAATGTGGCTGAAATTTTGCAGCAAGCTGAAGTTGCCGCCGAAAAAGCTTCGGGCAAGCTGGGCAACGATCGAGAAATAGAAGATATTAATATTGCCAGTAAAAACCTGCAAAAAGGTGTTTTTCGACTGCTAGTATTAGGCGACATGAAGCGGGGGAAAAGTACGTTTCTTAACGCTTTAATCGGTGAAAATTTATTGCCCAGCGATGTTAATCCTTGTACGGCTTTGCTGACAGTCTTACGTTATGGTGCAGAAAAGAAAGTTACCATTCACTTTAACGATGGCAAAAGACCTCAACAACTAGATTTTACCAGTTTTAAACAAAGCTATACGATCGATCCGGCTGAAGCCAAACAATTAGAGCAAGAGAAAAAGCAAGCTTTTCCCGATGTTGAATATGCTGTAGTCGAGTATCCTTTACCTTTGCTAGAGCAAGGCGTAGAAATTATTGATAGCCCAGGACTCAACGATACAGAAGCCCGCAATGAATTATCTTTAGGTTACATCCACAACTGTCATGCCATCTTGTTTGTGATGGCGGCATCGCAACCCTGTACTTTGGGCGAACGTCGGTATCTAGAAAATTATATTAAAAATCGAGGTCTGAGCATTTTCTTTTTAATTAACGCTTGGGATCGAGTGCGAGAAAGTTTAATCGATCCAGACGATGTGGAAGAATTACAAGCAGCAGAAGAGAAACTGCGCCGAGTTTTTCAATCCAACCTCTGGGAATATTGTCAAGTAGATGGACACGATCTTTATGAAGAGAGAGTATTTGAAGTCTCCGCTATTCAGGCTTTACGGCGACGATTGAAAAATCCAAATGCTTCTTTAGAAAGTACGGGATTTCCAAAATTTATTGGAGCTATTAATACATTTTTAACCGAAGAAAGAGGAATTTCTGAATTGCGGCAAGCCAGAACTTTAGCTCGGCAAGCTACTACTAAAGTCCAAGAAGCGATCGCCCGTCGGATATCCTTACTAGAGCGGGATGCCAGCGACTTGAAGCAAAGGATAAGTTCGGTCGAACCAGAGTTTAAAAACCTTACAGATATTCGCGATCGCTTCCAATCGGAAATTAGAACTACTAGAGATGAAAAATCTAAAGCGATCGCCGACTCTTTCCGCGATTATGTCTTAAATTTGGGTAACACGTTTGAATCTGATTTCTTGCGCTACCAACCGGAATTAAACTTATTTGATTTTTTAGATCGAGGGAAAAGAGAAGAATTTAATCGCTCTCTACAAAAAGCATTCGAGCAGTACGTTAACGACAAGCTATCTGAGTGGAGTCGCAGTGCCGAACAAGAGATGAATGCTGCTTTTTCGCAACTATCCAGCAGCGCCGCTCAATATGGGGCTTCTTACAATCAAGTCACAGATAAAATTACCGAAAAGCTGACAGGGCAAAAAGTGACAACTACTCCGAATGAGTCTATAGAAGATAACTCTCCAGGATGGGCTAAATGGGCAATGGGACTGTTTTCTTTATCTACTGGTAACATCGCTGGTATTGCCATGGCAGGAGTTGGTTTCGATTGGAAAAGCATCTTGCTCAACTACTTTACGGTAATTGGAATTAGTAGCATTGTGGTAGCAGCTTTTCCGGCTACTATACTTTTAGGTCCGATAGGGTTAGCACTTTTAGGATTGGGAGTTGGGGCTTTTCAAGCCGATCGCGCCCGCCAGGAATTAGTCAAAATTACTAAAAAAGAGTTAGTCAAACATCTACCACAAGTAGCTCAAGAGCAGTGGTTTACTGTTAATAATGCTGTCAAAGATTGCTTTGATACTTACGAAAGAGAAGTCAGTCAGAGAATTGATGATGATATCAAATCTCGCCAGGTTGAGTTAGATAACCTGTTGCAACAAAAAGAAGAGCGGGAAATCGATCGAGCAGCAGAATTAGCACGTCTCGATCGACTCAAGAGCGATGTATCTTCGGAAATGCAAAGTATTGAAACCGTGTATCAGAATTTGCTAGCATCTGCGGCTTAATTATTAAGCATATCTAACAATTCTTGTGGAGTAGGCATCTTGCCTGCAAAAATCCTCGATATTGCTAGCGATCGCGACTTTCGACTAGGATTTATCATCGGCAAACGCCGAATTAGCAACGATCGCTAATTGAGCGCGATTCTTGCAATTGAGCCGACCGAGCAAATGCGTCACATGAGTCTTGACAGTACCTTCCCTAATAAACAACTGCTCGGCAATTTCTCGATTAGTGGCACCATTGGCGATTAACTGCAATACCTCTTGCTCGCGGCGCGTCAGCGTCTCCAGTTCTGGGGAAGCAGTTGGCTTAGCGATATTCCAAGGTTGCTTGATCAACTTGTCTAACAGTCCTGGAGCCAATTGAGCGTAACCCTGACACGCCAGTCGAATTGCCTGTACTAGCTCCTGGGCGGGCATATCTTTTAAAAGATACCCTTTCGCACCCGCCCGAATCGATTCGGCAATGTAGAGATCGTCGTCAAACGTACTGAGAACTAGCACTGCCACATCAGGAAATTGCTCGCAAATCTTTCGGGTGGCGGCTCTGCCATCCATAATTGGCATTCGCACGTCCATCAGGACTAGATCGGGCTGTAGGGCTTCCACCTGCTCGATCGCCATTTCCCCATTGCTAGCAGTTCCTACTACCTGCAAATCGGGATGCAAATCCAGTATGGTTTGCAGTCCTTCACAAATTAAGCTTTGGTCGTCCACTATCAAGATCCGAATCATAACAGTGCAGCAAATTTTATAGCAATTTTCAATTGAGTAATACCAAATCCGGTTCTCATACCATCCATTGCTGCCCTCACCCCCTTCGGCAGAGCTTCAGGGCAGCGCCCAACCCCTCTCCCAAGGGAGAGGGGAGCCGGAGGCTCTTTGAGGTCAAGACGGTTTTGGAAACCGGATTTGGTATAAATTACATTCTTGTAGGACAGCCTTCTGGGCTATCCTTGTCTTCTGATGCTATACGACTTTCGTCTCATTCTCTCAGCGATCTCAACTAAAGTCGTAGTCAGCCGTGAAATTAGCTGAGATGGAAAACGAGACGTTTTGCAGATGCCTCCAGCCAGGGCGAATGACTTAAGATCGGCCCGTTCGCGTTCTAGAACAGCCGATCGCTATTCTCCAAATGGTTGTAGTTATGACATTTGAATCAGCATTATCGATCGTCACGGCAGTTTTAGCCCCCCAATCTCTCAGCGAACTGCAAATCGATATTTTTCGCCGAGCTTGGTATCAGCAGTCCTATCACAAAATGGCGGCAGAACTGAATCACGAGTACGGCTACATCAAAGATGTCGGCGCAGAACTCTGGAAATTGCTATCTCAGGCACTCAGCATTAAGGTTACAAAACTGAATTTGCAGGAGGCTGTAGTACGTTACGTCCAGCAAAAGCGATCGCAGAATTTACCAACCTCGCCGAGGATAGATCGCACCGACTGGGGAGAAGCACCCGATGTTTCCCAGTTTTGCGGGCGACAGGTCCAATTAGCCACACTAAAGCGGTGGGTGAGGCAGGAAGAGTGTCGATTAATTGCGATCGCGGGTATGGGTGGCATCGGAAAAACGACGCTTGCAACTCAATTAGCGCAGCAACTTGCGGCTACCGATCGATTTGAGGTTGTCATCTGGCGATCGCTACGGCAGGCTCCACCTCTGGGCGATTTGCTAGCCGATTTGATGGGGACGCTCGATCCAGATCGACCCCTGCGGCCGGAAAACGCCATGCCTCAGTTGCTAGAGCAGTTGCGCGACCGCCGCTGCCTGCTGATTCTAGATAACGTCGAGGCAGTTTTGTCCGGTAGCGAATTAGTAGGGACTTATCGATCGGGTTACGAAGATTACGGCTGGCTGTTTCAGCAGTTGGGAGAAGGACGGCACCAGAGTTGCATTTTGCTGACGAGTCGCGAAATTCCTGCTGAGGTTTCTACTCCAGCCGGACCTGACTCACCTGTAAGATTGCTGCGGCTGGAACCATTGTCGATCGCCGAAGGAAAAACTATTTTAGCTGCCAAGGGATTGAATTTCCCAGCAAACGAACCGCAAGTAGAAGCTTTAATCGCTCGCTATCAAGGCAATCCCCTGGCCTTAAGGATTGTAGCCATGCCGCTGAAAGATTTATTCGATCGCAATATTGCCGCTTTTTTAGATCGAGAGAAACTCTTATTTAAAGACATTCGCGACTTGCTCGCCCAGCAGTTCGAGCGTCTCAGCGATTTAGAGAAACAAATAATGTACTGGTTGGCGATCGATCGAGAAGCTGTGAGTGCAGAACAGTTACGAGCAGATTTACTAACATCAGTTTCGCAGGTAGAGTTATGGGACGCATTAGTATCGCTCGATCGACGATCTTTAATTGAAAAAATCAAGCCGACATCAGCACCGGCCGCAGGCTTGATGAAGGCAGATCGCGTTAGGTTTTCTCAGCAGCCTGTAGTGATGGAATACGTCACCGAACGGTTAATCGATCGAATCTGCCAGGAAATAGAACTAGTAGAGATCGATCTGCTCAAAAGTCATGCTTTGCTGAAGGCGCAGGCCAAAGACTACGTGAGAGACGCACAGATCCGCTCGATCGTCCAACCCATCTTGGCCAAACTGCTGGAAACACAAGGAGGCAGCGACAACCTGAAGCAACTGCTGTTGCAACTGCTGAAGGTTCAGCAATTACAAGCTAGGTTGCAGCCGGGATACTTTGCTGGCAATGCCATCAACCTGCTGTGCCAGCTTGGAGCAGATTTAAGCCATCTAGACTTTTCCTATTTAGCCATTTGGCAGGCAGACTTGCGAATGGTGAATTTACACGGAACGAATTTTCGTCATGCCGACCTGAGCCACTCGATTTTTACTCAAGCACTCGGCGATATTTTGGGCGTGGCTTTTAGTCCCGACGCTCGACACATCGCTACCAGTCACGATAGCGGCGAAGTCTACGTGTGGCAAGTGGAAGACGGGCAGCAAATCGCCGCTTTTAGGGGAATTGCCTCTTGGATAAATTCGATCGCCTTCAGTCGGGATAGTGAAACGCTCGTCATCAGCAACGCCGACCGCGTTGTCAAACAATTGGATATTGCCTCTGGTACGGTTCGACGCGAATTTCACGGACACAAAGGGGTAGTTTTGAGCGTTGCCATTAATAGAGATGGTAGCCTCCTGGCCAGTGGCGGCGAAGAAGGCATTGTCAAAATCTGGGATTTGCAGACCGGGAAGTGTCTGAACGTACTGGACGGAAATCAGGGCTGGTTGGGGGCGGTGGCATTCGATCCTGCTCCGCACCCAGATGGTGGCGATCGAATCGCCAGCGGGGGTAGCGACTGTAACGTCCGCCTGTGGGACGTGCGATCCGGGCAGACCTTGCAGATCTTAGAGGGACACGCCCAAGGGATTTTAGCGATCGCCTTTAGCCCAGACGGTCAGATTATTGCTAGTTCCAGTATCGATGGCACGATTCGCCTCTGGGACGCGCAAACGGGGGGTGCGATCGCGGTGTGGCCGGGGCACGCCGCTACAACTTGGACGCTGGCATTTAGCCCGGACGGTCGAACGTTAGCCAGTGGCAGTGAAGACCAAACCATTAAACTCTGGGAGGCCAAAACTCAACATTGTTACCGCACGTTGCTGGGGCATACGGCAGTAGTGCAATCGGTTGCCTTCAGCCCCGACGGGCACGTCTTGGTCAGTGCCGCGCTCAACCAATCGATCCGCCTCTGGGATGTCCAAACGGGTCATAGCCTCAAGACTTGGCAGGGATACTCCAAAATAGTATCCTCCGTCGCCTTCCATCCAGAAGGGCGAATCTTAGCAAGCTGTCATGGCGATAAAGCTCTGCGATTGTGGGACGTGCAGACCGGAGATTGCCTCAGTTGTTTGCAAAAACACACCGATCGCATCTCGTCCGCTGCTTTCAGTCCGGATGGGCAGTTGCTGGCCAGCGGGAGTTTCGATCGCACCATCTGTTTGTGGGATGTAAAGAGCGGCAACTTTTTACGCGCTTTCCGCACCCCAAATTGGGTGAGTTCGGTGGCCTTCAGCCGGGATGGATCGCTGCTGGCAAGTTCTGGTCTCGATCGCTTCGTGCGCCTGTGGGATGTTAAAACCGGGCAATGTCTGCGAGTTTTTGAACCGGGGGTAAACTGGATTCCCTCTGTGGCGTTTAGTCCCAAGGAGCAATACTTAGCCACTAGCAGTCAAGACGGCATCGTCAAGCTTTGGCATCCCGACGCAAGCGATCCCCTTTTGACCCTCGAAGGACACGCCAGACAGACGATGGCGATCGCTTTCGACCCCTTAGAGCGGCGGCTAGCCAGCGGCAGCGACGACTGTACCATCAAGTTATGGGATCTGCAAACCGGAAAGTGCCTGCAAACTTTGGAGGGGCATACCTACCCGATTATGAGTATCAGCTTTCATCCCCAAGGAAACTTGCTAGTGAGTGGTGGTTTCGATCGCACCCTCAAACTTTGGGATTTAGAGCGGGGAACCTCGATCGATACTCTACCAGGGCATACCAGTCCGATTCGATCGGTAGCGTTCGATCCAGAAGGGCGTTGGATTGCCAGCAGTAGCGAGGATGGCACGATTCGGCTCTGGGATAGCCGCACGGGCGAGTGTTTGAGAATCTTGACGGTCGAGCGTCCTTATGAAGGCGCGAACATCTCAGGGGTGACGGGATTAACCGACGCGCAAAAAGAAGCATTGCGGGTATTGGGGGCGATCGAAAGTTAAAGCAAAAGAACCTCAATACCCCATAGATGTTGGGTTTCACTTCGTTCAACCCAACCTACGGTCAATCTTTTTATGCGAACTTTCTCGAAAAGTTTCAGACCCTTCGCCCGAAGAAATTGCGAATTTCCTTAAGCATTTTTGCTGAGATACTTGGAAGCAGTGAATTTGGTAGTTAGGAACGCCGAAGTTCGATCGAATTAAAAGCAGTTAGGGGTTGTTTGAAAAGAAGAAGGCTCAAACTCCTCCCAAAACTCTTCCTCTCAATAGAGGAGGCTCGTACCAGGGTAAAGCAATGTCATGGAAAAAGCTGTTTATCAAAGTGAGGAAAACCATGAAAATTCCCTACCGAGGTATTTCATACAAATACTATCCGTCCGAGCCAACCCCTCGATCGATCCGGTTATGGCGCTATCGCGGCGAGTTTTACCTCCAAAAGATGCGATCGTCTAATCCCAAGCGAACTATCGTCGATCGACACCAACTTTATCCCCAACGAAAGTCACTCACAAGTCAAAACCCGATTTTTGACTTAGTAAGACTTTTCCCTTTTACAGGACAGGCTTGAAACGCATTTTTTTCCGTCAAAAAAAGGCAGAATACCGATCGAAACGCCAACATCTCGATCGCGATCGAGATTAATTATACCAAATCCGCCTCTCATACCACCCAATCCAGCCCTCACCCCCAACCCCTCTCCCAAGGGAGAGGGGAGCCGGAGGCTCCTTTGAGGGAAAGTAGGTGTTGGCAACCGGATTTGGTATTACACAGATTTGAGATCGCCGATCGATAACCCATGATGAAAACGGGACTTACGCTAAATGTAGCGGCGTATATTGGTGCAACACACCAAAAAGAGTGCAATAGCTGTAGGTTGGGTTGATGGCAGGAAACCCAATAAACCCGATCCGTCATCCCTCTGCGGCATGGCTACGCTAAAGCGCAGCCGCCATCAATGGTGTTGCTGCGTAAGTTCTGGAAAATCAATGTTCGTAACGGGTTCGATCGAGCCTTCTGCCCTCTATCTGCCGCCGATGGCGGTCAAACCAATTCGCAATTTACAGTTTGCAATTCGCAATTAACCCGATCCCTGTTGGCGCAGCTTTAATTTTCTCCTTCATAAAGGAGAGGCTTCTACCTCAAAATTGCGAATTGGCAATTGCGAATTGACAATTGCTCAGGTTATCTCAATTGCACGTACAAGTAAGAGGTTCAGATTGTGAAACTTATCTACCGCGCTCAAACCTACGAATACACTCCCCCCACTCCCATACAATCCTCCTATAAGCCTTGCCCGCCGAACGTTATCCTCAAGGAGGGAGCGATAAAGCTAATCTATCGGGGTCAGACTTTTGAATATACACCTCCACCGATTCAGCCGGAAGCCGTTCCTCAGTCAACCCAGATATTGCGCTACCGAGGCGTGTTTTACCTCCGAGAAATGCGACGTTTCCCAAATGACAGCACGCCCTCAAATGTAAGCCAAGAGAGTCATACAAAGCTCGATCGATCGATGGGGCTGTTCTACAAGCTTTACTCCATCGGCTGGAGAAATGCTTCTCTCAAGAGCTTTTCTCTCCTCCAACACTGGGCGCTCAGCATCTTTATTGACTATCGGAAAGGCTTTGCAGAAGGTTCCAAGTGGAAAAACTGACTTCTACTTTCTCGAACGAGAACAGACGTGAGTAATAGGAGATATGTAATGGAGAACAAACAAATAGGTCACTTTTACAAGCTCTACTGCTGGGGCTGGAGAAATGGTTCGACGAATAATTTTCCTCGACTCTTACATCGGTTGCTGAGTACCTTTCTCTACTATCGTCGAGGCTTTGCGGCGGGGACTGAGTGCTGGCAGGATCGGACTATAAGCGCATTCATCAACCGCAGAAAGAAGTTTTAAGGCAGAGGGGTGATTACTTATTTGGCAAGGAAGGATATCGAACTCCTACCAAAAATCCTCGATCGATTTCAATCGAATAGAACCCTTATTTGTCTATCTAGGTCTACAAAATGCGTGAATACATCGAAGCACTCTACGATAGCCTGAACAGACTATCTAAGTGTGAAATATCGCTCCTAACTTTCCGAGAGGTGTTCGATCGACTTTATCTGCGAACGATTCCATCCGAAATTTTTTCGGACGCTGAGTTCAATTTGTTCGCCCAAATCGCTGAAATAATGGAAAAAATTCCAATTATCGAACCAGCGAACGAAGAGAAAGCCAGGGAGTTAATTGGCGATCTGCGTCAAAAATATCAAACCGGATCGCAATAAACGATCGCAAATGTGAGATTTACCAACATGGTTTCAACGATGAAAGAGCTATCGGACTACGATTTTTTCGACCCCGAATTTCTGGTGTGTCCTTATGAATTCTACAAGTTGGCCCGAGAGCGATCGCCGATTATGGAGCTACCGAGTCCTAAAGCAAATGCCAAACTTTTTCTGGTGACTCGCTATGACTTGGCGATCGAAGTGCTTAAAGATACCAGCAGATTCTCTAGCAATTTCGCTGCTTTACTCGTTGGCCAAGCAGAACCAGATGATGAGTTGCAGCTAATCTACGCTCAAGGCTGGCCGCAAGCGAACACTCTGCTGACAGCAGATCCGCCCGAACACGAACGATTTCGATCGCTCGTAAATAAGGCCTTCACCTCGTCGCGGATCGAGAAAATGCACGACTCGATCCAGCAGGTTGTAGATGAATCGATCGATGGTTTTATCGATCGAGGCCATTGTGAATTCGTCAGCGAGTTTGCCGTTCCCTTGCCTGTAAAAGTCATTGCCCAGCAGTTAGGAGTGCCACCAGCAGATCTGCCGCAGTTCAAGCGATGGTCTGATGCTTTTATTGCGCTTTTAAGTCATTTGATTTCTAGAGAGCAGGAAATCCAATGTGCTAAGGATGTCGTAGCTTTTCAGTATTATTTTCGCGATGTCATCGAGTCGCGCCAAAAACAGCCGCAGGACGATCTGATTACCGATTTAGTAAATGCCAAGGTCGCTGGAGAAAGACCGCTCGATATGGTTGAGTTGCTCAGTATCATCCAGCAAATTTTGGTGGCGGGCAATGAGACTGTTACCAGTGCAATCGCTGCTGGTATGTTATTGCTGATAAAGCATCCCCAGCAGATGGAGTTACTACAAACAGATTTTTCTCAGCTACAGAACTTCGTCGAAGAAGTGCTGCGCTTGGAAACTCCGACCGCTGGAATGTGGCGCGTGGTGACGCGAGATACCAAACTAGGAGATGTCGAGATCGAAGTTGGGTCTTTGATTCTAGTCCGCTTCGATGCGGCTAACCGCGATCCGGCAAAATTCGCAGCAGGTGAGGGTTGCGACGTGCGCCGCCCCAATGCTAGCAGCCACCTCTCTTTTGGTTACGGCATTCATTATTGTTTGGGCGCGATGCTGGCTCGTAAGGAAATGCATATCGCCTTCCAGCGGTTGCTGCTGAGGCTGAATAACGTTCGCTTGGCGAAAGATGGTTATCAATACTTGCCGAACGTCCTGATGCGATCGCTGAAATACCTCCATATTGAGTTCGACAAAGTAGCATAACCTGAGTTCGGAATTCGGATTGACACACCAGCCAGAGTCGATCGATGGTGTCGATCGCTGCAATCTAAACCTAGAAGCAAGCAACCATGATAAAACCTTTAAATATTGCAATTGTTGGCGGTGGCATTGGTGGACTGGCAACCGCTCTCGCTCTGCTCGAACGCGGATTTGACGTGCAAGTCTACGAGCGGGCGCAAGCTTTGCGACCCATTGGTGCGGGTCTGACCTTGACCCCAAACGGGTTGAATAGCCTTGATACCATCAAATCGGGAATTGTGGAATCGTTGAAACAAGCAGGCAGCCAACTCAACGAGTTGACCCTGAAGCGCAGCACTGGAGAGACGATCGCCTCCAAGCCAATTACGGTGATGCAGCAATACGGACAGCCGATGTTAAACATTCAGTGGTCGAAGCTGCAAGCCATCCTCGCCGCAGCACTACCGCCCGATGTCGTTCGTCTCCAGCATTATTGTCTGGGATTCGAGCAAAGTAGCGATCGAGTTAGACTCTTTTTCTCAGGCGACAAAACCGTGGAAACCGATCTGCTGATCGGGGCAGATGGCATTAACTCTGTGGTCAGACAAACTCTCTTCCGCGATGATGCGCCCAACTATGCAGGTCGAGTGTCTTGGCGGGCTATTATCCAGTTCCCTTGCCAGCAACTCTCTCCGAACGCATCTACTTTATTGACCGCCGCCGATGGCAAAAACTTTTTGCTAGTCGATGTCGGTGAAGGCTATACGTTTTGGAGCGCCAGCGCCCTATCGACCGATGATTTCGTCCGTCAATGGGCTACAACTCCCAAAAATCGCGTTCTAGAGCGATTTGGCGATTGGGCCGAACCTGTAGGTGCGATCGTCAAAGCTACGCCCGAAAAAGATATCGTAGAGCGACCTATTTGCGATCGACCCCCTCTAAAACATTGGAGCCAAGGCCGAGTGACGCTCTTAGGCGATGCGGCTCATCCCGTCGTCCCCTCTTTAGGACAAGGCGCAAATATGGCGTTTGAGGATGCCTGCGAACTGGCGGAGTGTCTTGCTGTTGCGCCGGATGTAGAAACGGCGCTTAATGCTTACGAACGCAGTCGCATTCCTCGTACAGAAGTCATTTACGATCGCAGTGCCACTCAAGGTTATCGCTCGTACCAACCCGATAGTGAAACGACACTGGGCGAAATGATGAAACCATCTCAGATGGGTCAGGATGACTTTGAAACCTGGCTCTATAGCTATAACCGCTCCTCGAATCTTCCCACTTCAAAGCCAAATGAGTTAAAACAGTAAAATACAACCACCAGATCGAGCGTGCAAGTGGCACCAAAACCGATGAATCCTCAAAATTATCAAGAAAACGAATTTCAGCGTCGAGAACGAGAACTTCAGGAACGAGAAAAAGAATTGCGCATGAGAGAGCTACAGATAGAAGTTTATCAAGATCCCACAGAGCGAGTTCCTCAAAGCCAAGAGTCGGCAAGTTCGTCAAAGCTGTTGTCTAAGCAAATTATTAATGTCGCCAAATTTTTAGCCATTGTGGTAGCGGTGGTCGTAGCGATTAGAGTCGCACAGGTAATTGCTGGTTTACTGATAGTGGGCGTAGTTGCTTGGGTCGGATATCAAATTTTCTTCAAAAGCGATCGCTAAGCCATAATTTTTAATCAAGCATACCTTATGAGAAATTTACCAGCTTGGATTCCAGCTTTTAACGCCTGGATGAGTGCAGTTTTGCTAGTTATACTAATCCGAGGATTGGCGGTTGTTATCGATCGCATTTGGGGACTCGGCTTCGATTTAATGGCACTTCCCATCAAGTGGAAAGTCATATTATATTTTTTGGCTTTACTATCGCCGATTTTAGTCATTGCTATCGCTCACCACTTTCTCCAGATGTTCCTCGATCGCTTTTTTCCCGAAACTCGATCGGCAGAAATTCATCACCCTGAAGGCGTAATTCCTAGTTTGATGAGTTGGTGGGAAGGGTTTTATGGATGGATGGCAATTTCTCTGGCTACAATCGTCAGTCTGATGTTTGAATTTTTGCTCTTGCCTACTGGGAATTCACCTTATAGTTTGCTGGCTTGGTGGGACGAAATTAAAGACCTATTTACCCTGCCAACTCTGGTACGAATAATTACGGCTGCTTATCTTTATCATTTGGAATATATCGTGCGGCATCATTTGATGTCTGTTGGGGCTGACGATCGAGCTAATCGATAGATTTCTATAACGCAGACGCACCGCAGATAGACGCAGATATAATCAACGAGTTATCGGCTTGGATTCGAGAAAAATGATAAATGATAAATCTCACCTGGCAAGCTGTCTTAGATCGGCATTAGGTTTGTTGGAACTCGATAGAAACTCGCAACTTTATCGAAATAGCGTAGCGCTGTGCGATTATCTAGAAGAGCCGATTTTTCGGATTGCTGTGTTCGGTCCGTTTAATTATGGCAAATCAACTCTACTCAATGCTATTTTAGGCGAACGAACTCTACCGATCGATCTAATACCCACAACAGGCGCAGCGATTTACGTTCGTTATGGAACCGAACTTCATACCCGAATTACTCTAACTGACGGTACGGAAATTAGCGAACCCGGTACGGATATTCTCAAGCGGTTTGCTATCCTAGACGAGCGCAGGAGGATGAATGAAGATGTCGCCTCAGTTCGCGTATATTGTCCTCACTCTTGGCTGCAAACTGGTGTCGAATTATTAGATTTACCTGGAACCAACGATCGCGAGGCTCAAGATGCTTTAGTTCGAGACAAGTTACTAACGGCAGATCTGATAGTTCAGGTGTTAGATGCTCGAAAGTTAATGACTTTAGGAGAGCGAGAAAATTTAAGAGATTGGCTGCTCGATCGCGGCATTAAAACTGTAATTTTTGTTATCAATTTTCTTAATTTATTAGAATCAGAAGAACAGAAACAAGTTTACAATCGTCTGCTATTTGTCGCTGAAAGTTTTCGATCGGAACTACCGAATAATATCAGCAACTTATATCGAGTTGATGCTTTGCCTGCTTTAAGGGCAAGATTAAAAGGGGATGTGGCAGCCGCCCAAAGCGCCGGACTTGCTATATTTGAATCGGCATTGCAAAATTTGGTTGCAGTGCAGCGAGAAAATTTAACTTATAAATTACCTAGAATAGAAATAATAGCTGCCCAGATCCAGCAAGAATTACAAAATAAAAGAGCAGCGATCGCCAGTCAAATTGAAACAGCAAAACAACAGAAACAGCAAAAACTAGAACTGCAACAAAAAGCCCAAAAGTTGATTAAACAAGCTTTTCAATCTAGCATATCGGATTTGCAAAGCTGGCTCTACCTGCCAAAACTTTTAGAACTTTATCAAACTGAATTAGCCACAGCATTGCAACAAGGCACATTTAGTACCTGGGAAAATAACATACTGAAACCAGCAGTATTAGAACGCCAACAAGCGATCGAACATTGGGTAAATAAAGCTAGCGAATTTTTCGATCGCCAGCATCCTGGCAAGCTGTTAATTTCCTTTCCGCCTGCCCCCCAAATCTCTTTGCCGCCACCAAAAACTGAAAAGAAATCGAGCGATCCCGATCTCACTCCAGTAGCAATTGCTACCGGATTGGGATGGATTTTGGGCGGCCCCGTGGGTGCAGCGGTGGTTGGCGGCGCTACCTATTTCCTCGATCGAAACCCTCAGTCAGACAAAGCAGATTTATCAAGCTCTGTTGACTTACAACCAGCAGCTAAAATTTGTACCGATGCCGCCCAAGAATATCTGAGTAACTTTAGCACCCAAGCTTGCCAAAGGATCGATCGATACGAAAAACAAGCAGAACCAGTCATGAATTTACCAGTCGAACCAGAGCGATCGCCACTTACCACCGCTCACCATCAGCTAAACTTATTAGATAATTTATTAGAAAGTCTCAAGTTTGAACTGACGAACTTCGATCGAACCTAGCCCTGTTATTTTTTCATACTCCCACTCTGGAGTGAAGTAGATTTGGTGTCTGGATTTCTGTAAAACAAGTAACTACGAGAGCGATTTCTGATAAGTTAGCTTAAAGTCAGGACTTGAGGAGTTCGGAATTCGGAATTCGGAGTTCAGAATTAACTATGCTCCGCCCTCTCCTCATCTCCCCATCTCCCCATCTCCCCCTCTCCCTAACATGAGCGTCTCTGAATACACACCAGCTAACGTCTGCGAGTACATCCCAGGTTTAGAAAATATCCCAGCCGCCAGATCGAGTATTAGCTACGTTGACGGACAACAAGGCAGACTAGAGTACCGAGGTATAGCGATTGAAGAACTGGCAGCAAAAAGTACGTTCTTGGAAACAGCGTATTTATTAATCTGGAACAAACTGCCAACCAGGGAAGAACTGAAAAAATTTGAAACTGAAATTTATTCCCATCGGCGGATTAAATATCGCATCCAAGACATGATGAAATGTTTTCCTGAAACCGGCCATCCCATGGATGCTTTGCAAGCTTCGGCTGCGGCTTTAGGCTTGTTCTACTCTCGTCGCGCCCTCCCCAACCAAGATTATATTCGGCAGGCAGTAGTACGGCTGCTGGCGAAAATTCCGACTATGGTGGCAGCATTTCAACTGATGCGTAAAGGGAACGAACCCGTGCGCCCCCGCGACGATTTAGACTACAGTGCTAACTTTTTGTATATGCTCGGCGAAAAAGTGCCAGACAAGCTCGCAGCCAGGATATTTGATGTTTGTCTGATTTTGCACGCCGACCATACTATGAACGCTTCAACCTTTTCCGCCAGGGTGACAGCATCAACCCTGACCGATCCATATGCCGTGGTGGCCTCAGCCGTCGGAACTCTGGCCGGGCCGTTGCATGGCGGAGCCAGCGAAGAAGTAATTGAAATGCTGCAAAAAATTGGCTCGGTAGAAAACGTTCGTCCTTATGTCGAGCAGTGTTTGGAGAATGACCCCAAATACAAATTCATGGGTTTTGGGCATCGAGTGTATAAAGTGAAAGATCCGCGAGCTATAGTCTTGCAAAACTTAGCCAAAGAACTTTTTCAACAGTCGCATGATGATAGCGATAAATATTACGACATTGCTGTGGAGTTAGAAAAGGTAATCGAGGAGAAAGTCGGGCACAAAGGCATTTATCCTAACGTCGATTACTACTCTGGCTTGGTTTATCGCAAACTGGGAATTCCCGCAGATTTGTTTACGCCAGTATTCGCTATTGCTCGCGTGGCTGGTTGGTTAGCTCATTGGAGAGAACAGTTAGGAGAAAATCGGATCTACCGGCCCACTCAAATTTATACGGGCCAGCATCAATCCAGTTATGTAGCGATCGAACAACGTTCCTAAGATTAATTGGCAAATAGCTAAATAGCTTTAAAAAAATAGAAGTTCAGTTATTTTGAACTTCTATTTTTATTTTGCCCAAAATTTCCGTTGGCGATCGCGATCGAACTAGTATTAATGGGGTAGAATGCTGCTCAGATCGAGCTTTTTCCCTTCTAAATCGCCAACCCTACTGGGCAATCGATCGAATTAAAACTGCTATTCTCTCGAACTCCTGTATTCTTCCCCATCGCAATTCAGTATTTCTGCTGATGGTAAATACTTCTATATCCTTGCAAGATCGGTATGATTACAGTTATCCCCTCGATCGATTAGTCATACTCTAGTGAGTACGTGGAGCAGAAGCCCTACAATCTCTGATTTCATACTTAGAATGTGCCAATAGTAAACAAATATTTACATTATGCGATCGGGAATTCTTTATGACCTCGCCACCATCTTTTACCTTCTCCTTTAACCCCCAAGAATTGCCGGACAAGTTAACTCAAGCGTCCCAACACGTCAGCAGTGGATACTGGCAGTTCCAGCTAGCTACTGCCGAACCAAATAGTTCGGGAAGCTTATGGCAACTAGCATTAGCCCAAAAGCAAATCGTGTTTTCTGGGATCGAGCCGCTTTCTTGGCAAAGTCTGAACAAAACTTTGCGGCGTTATCTACCCAAATTAAGAGATCCTAATGCCCAGCAAGCAATAGCGACTATAGAACAAGAATCGACACCCGAAGAAATCGGGCAGTTGAAGAAGATGGTAGATAAAGTTGTCAAGTTGGGCTTGATGACTCACCAGGAAGTCATAGAAGCCCTGCGATCGCAGATTCTATCTGATTTCGATACTTATTTATTCGATCGGGCTGGGGAAGCTCAATTCATTCCTAATTCTCAATTAATTATTCAAACCCCCATTCCTGGATTTCAATTAGAGAGTTTACTGGTCAACGCTCAACGTCGCCGCCAAGAGTGGGAAGGATTGAAAACTGAAATTCCTTCTCTAGCAATTGTCCCCAGTCTGAATCAAGAACTATTAGAACGCTCTAACTTACCTCTAGCTCAAAAGCAACAATTACAAAAGCTAGTTCGAGGAGGGAGAAATTTCAGTGAAATTGCTTACGCCCTAGCTAAAGATCCCCTAGATATTGCCAAGCTATTTGTCCCTATGATCCGCAAGGGGTTGGTGCAGGTAGATCTATCTAGTTACCAGCCCAAATCGGAGCCAGGTCCCGAAATCTTCATCGTTGACGACTCGCCGCTCCTGCTACAGCAGTTTCAAAGCGTAGTCGCTAGCTGGGGATATCAAGTCAATTGTTGCCAAAATGCCTTGATTGCTGTCAACGAAATGTTGAATGCCAACCCAGCAGCAATTTTTTTAGATATTAATATGCCAGGAGCTTCTGGATTTGACCTAATCAAACAAATTCGCCGTCAGCCTCAATTAAACTCTATTCCCTTGGTGCTGCTAACAGCAGAAAAATCGATGTCCAATCAATTTCGCGCTCAGTGGGCGGGTTGCAGATTTTTGTCTAAGCCTCGCGCTACCGAAGAAATTGCCACCTTTAAGGCAGAGTTGCGCAACCTCTTGCAAGAATTAGCACCTCTACCTCAGAGGTAAGTAAAGTCAGAATTGGAATTTTTGGGGTGAAGACTTTCTGGTTTTTAGCCTATCTTTAAAAATATCCAATTTGCTGGCCCTTAAGTAGCACGACTATTCAGATATATAGGAAAAAACCGATGCGATTTTTAGTAGTTGATGATAGTGCAGTAGATAGACGCTTACTCGTATCCTTATTAACAGAATTGGGACATGAAGTTGAGGAGAGCGATAGCACCACTGGAATTTTAGACCGAATTGCCACGGGAAATTATAATTCCGTATTTCTCGATATTGTAATGCCAGCCCAAGATGGCTACAAGTTCTTGCGAGAGTTGCGGGCCAATCCAGCAACTGCTGGGCAGCACGTCATCTTTTGTTCTAGCAAGAAGACATCTTTAGAAATCGATTACGGCCTCAAGCGTGCTGGTGCTAACGATTATGTGGTCAAACCAGCAACCCGCGACAGTATTGTTGGAGTCTTACAAAAGGTAGCGCCCTCATGAACGTTGCAGAATCTTCTGAATTGTTACTAGCTAGTTCGATCGAATCGGGACAACGGTTTCTGCTGGTGCGACTAGAGGCAGAAACGCTAGTATTTCCCTCAGATACGGTATCAGAAATCTTGCCGATCGAGCGATCGCGAATTTTGCACCTGCCGTTTTATCCGCCAGCGGTTATCGGCTGCGTCCATCAGGCTGGGAAAATTGTCCCGATAATTTCTCTGCGTCAGACTCTCTACCAAAGACCAGAGCCGAATCGAGAAATCTTAACAGTTATCCGCTTCAGCGAATTAGCAGGTAGTTTAGCCGGAGTTGGGTTGGCGATCGATCGAGTTTTGTCCAGCCAAGAGAAGTCGGAACTCCCAGCCGACTTATTTAACCTAGATGACAAAGCGCCTCAAACGGTTCCCAAAGATTCCCCCCTGCGGCTATTTCGCTCGGAAATGCTGACCCCCAACCTCTGGCAACCCCAATCTTATAGCTCGTAATTCGTAGGAATCAATTTTAGATTTATCTAGTTAACGATCGACAATTAACAATGAACGATCCACAATTAACCATAAACGATCCACAACCAGTCGATCTGGCCGACCAGTTCGATAACCAGACGCAACCAAAGTTATCTGCCATCAAGCGCCCATTTTGGAACTCAGTCGGCACGAAGCTGTTCTTGGCCGTCATGTTAGGGGCAATTGTCGGGCTGGGAGCCACAGCGTTCTTCTTCTATCGAGCGCTCCAACAGCAAGCCAAAACTCAAATTCAAAATAGTCTTAACAGCGAAGTTCAACAAATTGACAGCCAACTGCGTCAAGGCGAACAGTTTTTGTTGAGTATGGCAAATACCGCTCAACTGCTGCATAAAAGCAAGGCTGGCTCGGTTGAAACTTACAAGCAAATGCTGTTCTCTTCAATGGCGGTGCGCCCGAAGTTAGTGAGTGGATTTGGCGTACTTCAAACTCCCAAAGGTTTAATTGCCGATCGCCAATGGTTTGGCCCTTATATCGTCGAGTATAAAGCCCAAGCGGTAGAACAAGTCAAAAAAGGGATCGCCCAAAGATTGCCAGCCCCATTTCAAGACTTTGTTTATCAAGAAACTACTGTTACCGATCGCTATTTCGAGCAAGATTGGTACACAGAAGCAGCTAAAGCGAACAAAAATTATTGGACAGAGCCTTACGTCACCGACGAATACTCGATCGCCCTAACTACCTTTGCCGGACCGATTAAAGACGATCGAGGAAAGGTAGTTGCTGTCTTCAACGGCGATATCAGTCTGGCCGATTTAGTAGCAGCTTTCAAAAATAAATCACCATTCCAGGAAACAGGTTACTACGTTTTAGTAACTCCAGAGGGCAAACTTTTGGCTTACCCTCCCGATCCACAAAAGGCCACCGATCTGCAAGAAGCGATCGCCGTACCAGAACTCAAGGCAGTTTGGTCGCAGGTACAGCAAAATTTATCCCAAAATCGACCTGGCATCATTTCTTCAGGCGAAACTTCTAGCTACTGGGCATATCAAAAAGTTCCTAGTACCAACTGGACGATTCTCGCTAAAGTTCCCCATAGCTCGGTAGCCGGTCCGGCATACTTAATTACCGCTGGTGGGGCGGCTATTGCCGTGATTTCTCTAGCAGGTGTAGTGCTGCTGTTCAGTCGGCGGTTAAATCGGCGGTTGCAACCAATTTTGGATGAGTGTAACAAGCTAGCAGGTACTAATACCACCGAAGCTTTGCTGGAAAAACAAGATGAAATCGACCAAGTATCGACCGCATTTTTCAACTTGCTAGAAGCTCAAGATCTTAACACCAAGCAGTTAGAGCTTCAAAACGAAGTTTTAACGTCACTGGCACGCAATGAAGCCTTAATTCAAGGAGATGCCAAATCGGCCGCCCAATCCTTGACCGAAGCAGCAGCGGTAATTTTAGGAATCGAGCGAGCCAGCATCTGGCTTTACAACCCAGATAAAAGCGCGATCGAATGTTTCGACTTGTACCAACGCACTTCTAGCGAGCATTCTTCCGGGACAGAACTAAAGGCTGCGGACTTTCCTGACTATTTTGCCTCTCTCAAAGAAAGACCTTTAATTGCAGCGGTGGATGCCCGCACCCATCCATCTACCCGCGAGTTTTCTGCTTCTTACTTCATACCTTTAGGAATTGCCTCGGTGTTAGACGTGCCGATTCAAGTTAGCGGTCAGACGGTGGGAGTGCTGTGGTGCGAACACGTAGCCCAAACACCAAAAGAGTGGACGCTGCAAGAGCAATCTTTCGTTAGCTCCCTGGCCAACTTAATGTCTTTGGCACTAGAAAATCAGATGACTCAAGCCGAAGTCGGACATCTGTTGGATATTGTTTGCTCGGTAGAAGAGGGCGATCTCCAAGTGCGAGCCAAAGTGAGCGATCGCCCCACCGGGCTGGTGTCAGATACCTTCAACCGTTTAATCGAGGAATTGGTAGCCGTCCTCAGTCAGGTGTTAAATACAGCCCAGCAGGTTTCTCAAGGGGCAAACAACTTAGAGGAAATTGCCACCACAGTGGCCACTAATGCCGATCTACAAGCGCAATCGGTAAGCCAAGTGTTGAACCTATCGGAACAAGTCAAGCAATCGACTCAAGATACCGACGTTCAGGTGCAGGAAACCAACCAATCATTAGGAGCCTTGAGCGCGGTGGTAGGAGAAGGAAAAACCGCGATCGCCAGCCTCAGCCAAGGGATTGGCGTGTTGCAGCAAGGGACCGATCGAATCATCCAACAAATGAAGACTCTGGGGGAATTCGTCGGCTTAGCCGACCAATTCGTTCAAGAGCAAGGTCAAATCGCCTCGATGACTCAGATCTTGTCGATGAACGCTGCCTTGGTAGCAGCGCGGGCAGCCGAGCAGCGCAATCCCAAGCAGTTTGCCAATGTGGCGCGAGAATTTGAATCGATCGCCGGACAGGTGAGCAAACTGGCGCAACAAACTAACGATGGTTTATCGATCTTGGAACAGCGCACCGGACAAATCCATAACGTGGTTTCTGGGATCGATCGCGAGGTGCAAAGTTTGGGTGGATTGGTAAGTAGCTTCAACCAAGGGGTAGAGCAGTCAGAGCGCGTTTTCCAAAACGTGCAGTCGGTCGCCTCCGAATCTTTAGAAGCTGGCAAGGCGATCGCTTCTTCCAGCCAAGAGATTGCCAATATCAGTCAATCTACCTCTTCAGCTTTGCAAGATGTGGCTCAATTAGCCCAAAAGACAGCGCAATTAACTCAAAATACTCGATCGCAGTCAACCGCGATCGGCGCTCTGTCAGCCCAATTGCTGCAACGGATTAAATTCTTCCAACTCCCAGACTCAGCTTTACCGCCCTCTGAACTAGAAGTGGCGATCGACTCAGAACTCACCGCAGATATCTTTGTCGATGATAGCTCTCCCGTAACGACTCAGAATAAGTAATAAGCAAGTCAAAAGTCAAAAGTCAAAAGTCAAAAGGGAAAACTTTTTTGTCAGCAGTCAACGGTCAACAACTGACAACTAACAACTAACAACTAACAATTTAATTATGACTACGGCATCAAATTCTTCTGAACTCATAAATCCAAAAGAGAAAGCTAAATCTTTCAAGCTGAAGCCACCAGGAATAAGATCGATCGGTTCTAGACTATTTATTGCGGTGTTGCTCGGCTCTTTGGCAGGACTTGGAGCTTTAGGATACTTTTTCTATCAAACCCTAGAAAAGCAAGCTAAAGATGAAATGCAAGTCAACCTTGAAAGTAAAGTTAACAAGATTGAGGCGCAGTTCGATCGAGCCAAACAAAACATGGCAGATTTATATGCTGCCGTCAAATTGCTCGATAGCTCTGGAATTAGAGAGCCAAAAATTTATGAAAATTTGGCGTTTGAGTTTTTTCAAAAGCGTCCCGAACTAGCAGTTGCGGTCGGTTTCGGTCAACCGCCCAATCGCATTATTAAGGATCGCAAAGGATTTTGGCCTTACTTTACCGTCGATCTAGGGCAAAGCCTCGGTAAGTTGCTGCCTCCCCCCAATCAAAAAACTCGTTATATCGATCTGGTAACTGACAGCCCTGCCAACAGCAAAGAAGGCTACTTTGCCCAAGGTTACTACAAAGAACCGATGGCTACTGCCGAACCGTTTTGGTTGGAACCCTATCCCTGGCAGGGTATAACTCTCACCACTTTTAACTTTCGGGCGAATGATGCCCAAGGTAAAGTGTTGGGTATCTTCGCCACAGACGTTAACGTCACCGCCATTAACGACTTAATCAAAACTAAGGTGTTACGGGGAGAGGGTTACTTTACCATCTTGAGCGATAAAGGCACGATGGTAGCGTATCCTCCCGATCCGAAAAAGACCCAGGCAGTCAAAGCGGACAATGTGGAAAAGATTCCTGACTACAGCCAAATTCCCGAACTCAAGGAAGTATGGGCCAAAGTCCAACAGGGCGAAAGCGGTTTATTGTCAAGTCAAGGCAAGTTTTGGGCTTACAAGCGGATGCCCAGCACTAACTGGATTATGCTGGCAGCAGTTCCAGAGTCAGTGGTCTTAGGCCCGGTGTTACTGAGTACCATAGGTGGCACGCTAGCCGTAACCGCAGTCTTGGCAGCGATCGTGGCCTTGTACGTCAGTTGGTTGAACCGACGGTTGCAGCCAATTCTGAACGAGTGCAATCAACTCGCCACTACCAACGCTGCTACTCAAACCCTGATGGAAAATCAAGACGAAATCGGGCGGCTATCGACTTCGTTTTTCAACTTGCTAGACCAAGTAGCAGCCAACGAACAACGAGTTCGGGAAGAAGTAGCGCGAACGGTGCAAGCCCAAGAGGAACTCAAACAAGCTTCTGAAACCCAAAAAGAAAGCGAAGCGCTGCAAGCCGAAGTCGGACACATCCTAGATGTGGTTTCGGCCGTAGAAGATGGAGATCTAACCGTGCAAGCAGAAGTAAGCGATCGCGCCACGGGTTTAGTGGCAGATACCCTCAACCGCACGATCGAGCAATTGTCAAGAGTCATGGCTACCGTCTTATCCAACGCCCAACAAGTAACCCAAGGAGCAGAATCGCTCGAACATTTAGCCGTCACTACCGCCCAACAGGCACAACAGCAAGCTCAATCTGTGGTACAGGTGCAATCGTTGATGCAAGAGGTGAACTCTTTGTCTCAAGGCAATGCGGAACAATCAGTAGCTGCTAACGCTGCCGTGCGTCAGGCCCAAGCAGCGGTGACTGAAGGCGAACAGCAAATGACCGAAATGACCGCCGGGATTGCCACCCTGCAAGATGGTACCGACCAAATCGTCAGACGGGTGCAATCGCTGACAGACTTCGTGGATTTGACCTCGCAAGTAGCCAAGGATCAAAAGCGAGTAGCCGCTTTGACTCGCACTCTAGCGCTCAATGCTTCCTTGCTCTCCAATCGAGCTAGCGAACAACAAGATCCCGAACAATTTGCCAGTGTCGTCCGAGAATTTGAAACCATCGCCACCCAAGTCAACGATCTAGCCGTGCAAGCCAACCAAAGCTTAGTGCTGTTGCAACAACGTACCGATCAGATGCAAACGGTGGTATCCGGTTTGAAGCAAGACGTACAAGAAATCTACCAGTTGGTGAACGGGTTCACCATGGGGGTAGGTAATTCCCGTCAGGTATTTGAAAACATCAAAACCGTCACCGAGCAGGTAGCGCAGGTAGAAGAACGAGTAAACCAATCGAGTCAAGCGATCGCGGGTGCGGCTCAAAACACCTTGCAATCGATTCAAGACATTGCCACCGTAGCCCTAGACACCGAGCGCCAAGCTAGCTTCACCCGCGAACAATCTGGCTCCATGGGAGAACTAGCTCGCAACTTATTAGATCTGGTGCAATTCTTCCGCGTCCCTGCTAACCAGTTGCCACCAGAACCTCATACCCCTGCCTTAATACCAGCTACAGAAGTAAGTAGCGTCAGAGTCTAGAAGTTCAGGAGTTTAGGAGTATAGAAGTGTAGAAGTTGAAGAAGTAAGAAGTGTGGAGTGCTGGAGGAAGTGTGGAGTGTTAAGTGTTGAGTGTGGAGCTAATAAATTCTCCCCCTCGCCCCCTCGCCCTCTCGCCCTCTCGCCCTCTCGCCCTCTCGCCCTCTCGCCCTCTCGCCCTCTCGCCCTCTCTCCCCATCTCCCCATCTCCCCATCTCCCCCTCCCCCGCCATGTCTGCCTATCAAGATTCACCCGACATCGATTTAGTCGAAGCCCAGTTACAGCAAGAACTGCGCCAGATGTTTGAGGTAGATACTCAGATGTATCTGCAAAACTACATCGAACTGGCCCAAAGACTCCAGCCTCAGTCTTGGACAGCCGACATTCAAGAGATGTACCGTGCCATTCATACGATTAAAGGTGGAGCGGTCACTGTGGCTGCTGATGCGATTTTGCTCGTAGCTACAGCCTTAGAAGATTTGCTCTCAGATTTACGCTATCTCGATCCCGCTCCACCCTTAGCAGACGGCCAGTTGGGACAAAAGTTGCTCGAAGCCGGAGAATTGCTAGCTAGCAGCTTGGAGGTTAAAACTAGAGGCAATATGGCTCTAGTAGCAGTTCAACCATCAGTGCGACGGCTGGAAACATTGCGATCGCAGATCCAACAGCTTTACTTGCCAGAGTGGAACGAACAGCAACTATTGCACCAAGAATTTGCCGAACAAGGTTTTGACTTAGTGGTGCTAGATCTGGAAATGGCATTAGAAGAGTTGCCACCTGATGGAGAAGTGCCGCTAGAAATATTTGAAACGGCTAAACGCACTACTGGGCAACTAGAACAAATCGGTCGAGATATCGAGTTAGCTGAAGGATGGCAGCAGCTTCTAAACCGCACCCAAGAGTTCTGCCAGCATCGGGACGTTGAGTTTTGGCACTCTCAGTTACCGTCCTACTTGCAGCAACTTAAAGATTGCGCCAAAAATGGCGGGAAGTTAGCATCGTCGCCAGCAAGTGCAGCAGCAGGCTCAAGCGAAACACAACTCGATCTAGCTGCGGAACCTGCCGTAGAGCAGATGGCGCTAGGGGCAGAAGAGGATTTGTCATTATCCACCAGCCACGACTCGCAACCCGTTCTAGAAGTAGAACCAGAACTGACATTCGATCTAGATACGATCGAGGCTCTGTCGGCGATTAACGAATCGCTACTGGCAGTAGAATTTACGGAAGATGCAACTATATCCGAACCCGATCTTACAGAATCGTGGCTCGATCCAGAAATGACAATCATCGAAGGAGCAGATCTGCCATTATCGGTAGTAGCTTCTGAGGAAAGTCAACCAGCGATCGAGGAGCGAGAGAACGAGGTTCAAATTCCCGTACCTTTGGGCAGATTAGACCAAACTTCTCAAAACTTGGTAGAAACTCTATTAGCAGCACGGGCATCTCAAAGTTTTTCTAACGAACTTCAGTCTCAGTTGGTCAAGCTAGTAGCTTTGGCTAAAGAAAGCGTGCAATATATTACCCGCTTGCGGCAAATTCAAGATGACTACGCCTTGTTAGATAGCTTCAACCGGAAAAACCCTCAACTTTCTGACAATCCGACTGTAGAACGCTATCGACAGGGATATCTGACGATCAATCGCCTGCTAGAAAGTAGCTTGCGCCTCTCAGAATTGGGAGCGGAAGCAGAGAAATCGGCTCTCCAGACGACAGAGAGCTTGCAAAGATTAGACCGCAACATTCTCAAGTTGCAAAACACGGTCGAAGAAAGTCGCTTGGTGCCGTTTAAAAATCTCAGTTTCCGGGCGCGGGCGATTATTCGAGATCTCAGCAACCGTTATAACAAACCAGCACGTCTGATAGTTCAAGGAGAAAACATCGAGCTAGATGCTGGCACGATCTCCAAATTAGAACCGGCCTTGCTGCACTTGTTGCGCAACGCCTACGACCACGGTTTAGAATCTTATCCCGAACGCTTTGCTTTGGGTAAGCCAGAAATCGGCACGATTACCCTAACGCTCAGGCGGCGCGGTAATTCTTACCTGCTCGACGTGCGAGACGACGGGCGCGGGATTGATGCGGCTAAGATCCACCAAAGTGCCGTGAGTAAAAATTTGCCCTTAACCAGCACTAACACGCCAGCAGAACTTTTGGGCGTACTTTGTCAATCTGGTTTTAGCTCTAGAGACACGGTAAGCGAGATTTCGGGACGAGGCGTGGGCATGGATGTCGTTGCCAATCAGATTGCCGATTTAGGTGGCAGGATGAGCTTGGATACAGTTCCCGAACAAGGCGCTACTTTTCACCTGCAATTTCCGGTCCCTCACCTGTTGGTATCGTGCGTGTTGCTCAAAGTCGGCGATCGCTCGGTGGCCATTCCGGCGGAAGATATTTCTATTACTGGGCTGTTAAGTAACCTCAAAGCAACTCCTGCTAATGGTTCTAACTCGTTATGTTCTTGGACGATCGAAGCAGAGGATCGATCGCTACCGGGAATGGATCTGAGCGATTACTGGTACTTAGGCCCTCGAACGAACCCGCTCTCAGAAACGGCAATTTGTATCAAAGTTCGCTCTTGGAATACCCAGCAAGAAATGTGGTTTCTCGCTGACGAATTATTAGGGCAAACCGAATTGCTGATCGAATCTTTGCCATCTCCTTTAGTTCCCCCTACAGGGCTGATGGGATTGAGCTTGCAACCCGATGGTTCTTTGATTCCAGTAGTGGAAGCAACGATTTTAGCAGAATATTTGCTGACATCTCCGACAGCTAGTTCGATACCTGCGGCAATGCCGATGACTACAGCCGCAGTGGCAGAAGCACCTCAACCTTTGCCCGCAGTAGATGAGCCTGAAGCTAAAGAGCGCGGCCAGTCGAGTCAAACCATTTTAGTAGTAGACGATGCCGCCTTAATGCGACGACGGCTGGAATCTAGTTTGAATACTTACGGTTACGCCACCCATACCTGCGCCGACGGTCAGGAAGCCTGGAACTGGCTGCAAAATAATCCTCTACCTGCCTTGATGCTGACCGATATTGAAATGCCAGTGATGGATGGTTTTACTTTAATCGATCGCTGTCGGCAAGCTGGGATCGATATCCCCATTCTCGTGATCTCGTCGCGGATTGCCGAAGAGTGGAGCAAGGAAGCCAAACGATTGGGAGCTACAGACTATCTCACCAAGGGATTCTCTACGGCCGACCTACTCGTTAAGGTTAAATCCTTACTGGTAGATTAAGGGCCGCTTTGCCAGGTTGTAGGCGTATAGCCGTGTCAGACCCGATACCGTCGCGGCCTAGGATGTCACGCTTTGCTTGAGATTATCTAGCGATCGAGCTAGCGTTGCTAGGATCGAAGCAAATCAGGATCTAAGAGGGAATAAATATGAGCAAATATATGGTGGCAGCGATCGATGGCGCTAGAGCCAGATTTCTAACTTTAGAACCAGCCGAGTTTCCTGGTGACTCAGGTCCTCATTTGACCGAACATGAAGGTTTGGCTAATTCTGCTAAAGAAATGCAAGGACAAGATCTATGGGCGGATATAAGAAGCGGGCGCAACCGAAGTTCTGGCGGTCAAGCCCATAGTTACGACGACCATCGGGAAAACCACTCGATCGAATTCGAGCGTCGTTTTGCCCAATCGATCGCTGCTAAAATCTCTGATTTAGCTCGATCTCATCAAGTCCAACAACTACTTTTAGTTGCCGAACCCCAAATCTTAGGATTTATGCGAGAGGCTTTGGGATCTGTCTTCCCCAAAAACTTGAAAATGACTGAATTGGCTAAAGATCTTTGTCACCTCAAACCCCACGAACTGCACGAATATCTTGCTAGCAAAGAACTCTTACCAGCCCGGAAAAAAGCTTCAACTTAGAGGCATTTATGGTTGGGTTAGTTGGGTTTCCTAACGTCAACCCAACCTACAGCCCGTTCTTGTAAGGCACGATCGCTCGATCGATCTGCATTTAATTGAGCGATACGTGCTACCGCACAGGCTTACGCCAACGCAATTCTTCCTGCCTATTGATTCTTGACTCTAAAATCTTCCAATCATCTTTGTTGGTCATCCATTTGACGATCGGTAATTTCTTTTCGCGATCGTTACCTTGCAGATAAACTTTATTTTGTTCTACAGTTAAATCTTGCCATGAATTGAAACTATATTCCTTGATTTTCATGCCTAATAAATTATAAAAATAGATTTTATTACTTTCTTTATAAATATAGGTCTTATTAATTTCTATCGAAAAATAAGGTTTTGTTAGATATAAAATACCTACAGTTAATATAATAATGCCAGTTATTAAATTTAAAGAAAAGTTTTTAGTAAGTAAAAGCAACCATATCCATAAGAAAGTATTAATTCCTCCTAGCACTGTGAAACTTATACCCAACCATTTGTGATAGCGGACGACTAATGTTTCATCGATCTCAAAATCTTGAGTCATATTTTTTGCCTCATATCAAACTCGATTTTAAAAACGAAAATCATTCGCCGCCAAGTCTAGCTCGTGCATCGCACTCCAAAAAGGTTCGTTGTTGTACTACTAAAGACCTCACGCACCAGCCGATAACTTATCAAAAACATCTGCTCCTTCGGCTTGGCTCAGGACAAGGTTTATCTGCGTTTATCTGCCGTCAAGAAAGCGTTATACATCTAAAATTTGGATTTATGCTAGAGGTCTATTACCCATTTAAAGCTCGAAAAACTTAGCTGCCGTTTGCACGTCCTTATCGCCCCGTCCGGAACAATTAATAATAATGCGAGGACTACCAGTTAATTGCGGGCAGAGGGTTTCGAGATAAGCGATCGCATGAGCGGTTTCTAGAGCGGGAATAATTCCCTCTAATTGAGATAGGCGTTGAAATGCTGCCAAAGCCTCTTTGTCAGTTATGCTGTAATACTCAGCCCGACCTATATCCTTGAGATAGCTGTGTTCTGGACCTACACCTGGATAATCCAATCCGGCGCTAATCGAGTGTGCCTCTACTACTTGCCCGTCATCATCTTGCAGTAAATAACTCATCGCCCCGTGCAGCACCCCAACTTCTCCTTGAGTGAGGGTAGCCGCGTGTTTTCCGCTATCAATACCTTCTCCAGCCGCTTCCACGCCGATGATGCGAACAGATGGCTCGTTAATAAACTCGTAAAACAACCCGATCGCATTAGAACCGCCACCGACGCAAGCTAACAAAATCTCTGGCAGTCCGCCCCATTTTTCTTGGGCTTGACGGCGAGTTTCTTTGCCGATAATTGCCTGAAACTCTCGAACTAGCATGGGGTAAGGATGAGGCCCCGCCACCGAACCCAAGATATAGTGGGTAGTTTCGACATTTGTTACCCAGTCTCGAATCGCCTCGGAGGTGGCATCTTTCAGCGTTCCCGTCCCCGCTGCTACAGGTCGAACTTCTGCTCCCATCAATCGCATCCGAAAAACGTTGAGGGCTTGGCGTTCCATGTCATGAACGCCCATGTAGATGATGCAGTTTAAGCCAAACCGGGCGCAAACGGTGGCAGTAGCCACGCCGTGTTGACCCGCACCAGTTTCAGCAATGATTCTTTGTTTGCCCATGCGCTTAGCTAACAGCACTTGTGCTAAAGCATTGTTAATTTTGTGAGCGCCCGTGTGGTTGAGATCTTCACGCTTCAGATAAATTTGCGGTCCCGTGCCATCCGGTCTGGCATATAAAGAGGTGAGCCGTTCGGCAAAGTATAAGGGAGTAGCTCTACCTACATAGTCGTGCAACAGTTGTTGGAGTTCTTGCTGAAAAGCTGGATCTTGGCGGTATCGATCGAATGCTGCTTCTAGTTCGGTCAAAGCTGGCATCAGAGTTTCAGGGACGTACTTGCCGCCGAAGCGTCCAAATCTACCGAAGGCATCGGGAATTTGAGAAGAAGCTGTAGCGATCGATTGGGAAGCGGGAGATGTAGGAGTTGCAGTCATCTGAATGATGAATTATGAATTATGAATGATGAAAACCCTGTAGATCGATCTAGTAGCTCTGAAACCGAATAACTTTTGGGTTGCCAGTAAAATCTAGAATGACCTCAATTATAACTCTGGAGATCGATCTTGCCCGTTAGTTGGCGATCGCTACTGACAATCTACTATAAACTTGACAATCCATACTCGTTATGAATATGTTTATTTACATAAGTTCATCTAGGAGGTTATATTGATGTTGCCGAATCGCGAAGGACAAAAAATCCCTAACGTTACTTTTCGCACCCGTCGGGATAACCAGTGGGTAGATGTCACCACAGACGAGCTATTTGCTGGCAAGACAGTAATCGTCTTTTCTTTGCCTGGGGCGTTTACTCCCACCTGTTCCTCGACGCACCTTCCCGGCTACAACCAATTGGCGAAAGTGTTTAAGACCAACGGCGTAGACAGCATCGTTTGTCTGTCTGTGAACGATGCCTTCGTGATGAATGAATGGGCCAAAGACCAAGAAGCCGAGAACGTAATTTTAATTCCCGATGGCAACGGACAATTTAGCGAAGGCATGGGAATGTTGGTAGATAAATCAGACTTGGGATTTGGCAAGCGATCGTGGCGCTATTCGATGCTGGTAAAAGATGGGACGATCGAAAAGATGTTTGTCGAACCAGAAGAACCAGGCGATCCCTTCAAGGTATCCGATGCAGAAACCATGCTGAAGTATATCAACCCCCAAGCTACCAAACCCCAACAAGTATTTATGTTTGCCAAAGAAGGTTGTCCGTTCTGCGCTCGCGCTAAAGGGATGTTACAAGAGCGCGACCTGGATTATGAAGCTGTATATGTGGGCAAAGACGTAAGTATGCGCTCTCTTAGTGCTGCTACTGGAGCGGCTACAGTGCCTCAAGTGTTTATCGATGGTAAGTTAATTGGTGGTTCTGAGAGTTTAGCAACTTACTTAGAATCTATTAGTGGATTGACTCATTAACAGGATCGACATACCTAAAATAGTTCAATAAAGTAGGGTGCGTTAGACAGCAATAACGTTTGTTCTGACATAAATCGATCGATCCGTCCTAACGCACCATCTTAGCTATTCTGCTTCCTCTTCTATTTCCTCTTCCTCATCAATATATTCTTCTTCGATCGTATCCAAATAGTCGGCAGCACCGAGGAGGGCATCGCCAATTTCTTGGAGTTGCTCTTGAATTTCCTCGTCGGCACTATCAGCCGCTTCGTTTACTCGTTCGCCCAGTTCCACGAATAGATCGGCAAACTCAGCTTCTGAGGCTTCATCTTTCACCATTTTTGTCAATTTCTTGAACTCTTTGGCGATCGCTTTTATTTCTTTATCATCAGAAGCTTTGAGTGCAGCTTCCCACTCTTCAATCTGCTGTAGGGCAGCTTCAGGATCGGCAGTCGTCAAATCACCTTCAAGTGTTTTGGTTAGAGATTTGATACTGGGAATTTTATCTGTTGATTTCTCAGCAGATGATTTTTCTGCTTTTGACTGAGATTTATCAGATTTCTTGGCAGAACCGTTTTCCGACTTATTTGCTTTAGTCTCAGAACCGTTGGCGGTTTGCTGTTTAGTTTTTTTGTCGCTCTTACCCTTAGCTGGCATATCACCAATTCTCCGATTTAGGTATCGTCAATTACCACGGCCGTTATCCTAAAAAAACTGCTGCCCTTTTGACCTCTACCTCTAGGAAAACTCATCGAACAAGTTTATTGACTGACAAATAAATTGAATACCAGTCTTGAGAAAGAGCAAATTAGCAATCGATCGGTTTATCAATGAGGATGGGCGATCGAAAACGAGAGGGCGGAGAGGGCGAAGCGCCTATGCCCCATGCCCTATGCCCCCTGCCCCATTCATCATTCAGGAGATCAGGCAATGGAAGAAATTACCCCCAGAGATTCTCGCTCTCAAAACCAACCGACGAACTCCGAAGCTAGCGACTTAGAACGATGGGCTTCGCTGATTGGAGGCGGGACTATGGTGCTGACGGGCTTGCAGCAACGCTCTTTAAGAGGAATTTTAACCGCTCTGGCAGGTGGAGGCTTGATTTATCAGGGGGCGACCAAACAAAGCACGATCCATCAAGCTCAACAAGCCGTACAGCAAATTCAAGAAAAGACGGGCACCAGCGGGTCGATTCGAGTAGAAAAAACGGTGACGATTAACAAGTCGGCCGAGGAACTCTATCGTTACTGGCGCAACTTAGAAAATCTGCCCACCTTCATGAAACACGTCAAATACGTCAAGGCATACGACCAGGGGCGTTCTCACTGGATTGCTAATGCTCCTTTGGGGGGCAGCGTAGAATGGGATGCAGATATCGTTAACGATCGCGAAAACCACTTAATTGCTTGGGCTTCAGTCGAAGGTGCAGACATTGAAAACTCTGGTTTTGTCCGCTTTCAACCAGCACCAGCCGATCGCGGCACGGAAGTGAAGGTCGTAATGGAATACAATCTCCCAGGCGGAGCCGTTACAGCTACCATTGCCAAGCTATTTGGCGAAGAACCAGAACAACAAATCGGCGACGATCTCAACCGTTTCAAACAATTGATGGAAGCAGGCGAGATTGCCACGACCGAAGGGCAGCCAACCGGACGAAGGTAGGGCATAGGGAAGAGGGGTAAAGGGGAGTAGATGTAGGTTGGGTTGACGGTAGGAAACCCAACGAACCCTACCGTCATGTCTCTAGATATAGCGTTGGTAGCGATCGCTGGGAATAGAACCTGACGATTTCCTCTAGAATTTGTAGAGATGTGCCCGCATTTCTCATCAAATCATGGAAAAATGGAAAATCCAGCGATCGCAGTTTGTCATCAATAATAAATGGTGTCAGGTCAGGCAAGATAAAATCGAACTACCTACGGGAGAAATTATTGATGACTTTTTTGTCAACGTCAGAGATGATATCGCTTTAGTATTTCCCCTAACACCACAACAAGAAATCGTCTTTGTCAGGCAATACCGTCATGCCGTCGGAGAAATTTTATTAGAATTACCGGCCGGAGCTTTTAACGCTAAGGAAGAAGATAGCGCGATCGCGGCTGCTAGAGAATTAGAAGAAGAAACCGGATATGTCGCCCAGCAATTAATTAAATTAGCAACTTTATACGATAATCCCGTCAAAGATACCAATCAAATTCATTTATTTCTGGCTGAAGGAGTCCAGCCAGCGTCGCAGCAAATGTTAGATTTAACAGAAGATATTGAAGTTGTATTAATTCCGATTTCTGAAGCGATCGCTAGAGTTGCCTCTGGAGAAATAGCCGTATCGGGTACTGTTGCTGCCATTTTCTTAGGGTTGAATTTTCTCGGACAGCGTTCTTCTACCTAGAGCGCATACATACTCATACCTTTAAAAATTATAGTTAATTTAATTTATGGTTAAGAAGAGGTTATAAAACAAAACTGTAGCCAACGATACGAGATATAATTAAAATAATTCCGCGATAAAATTTGACTCTGCTAAAAATTGAGAGCTAGTGCAGTTTAATATGAAAGAAGAGAGCATAGAACGAGCCAAAACTCTGGGAGATTGGGCATATCTAGGAATAGAAAAACACTTTCAGAAAATCCTCAAACATGAGGATCTCGTTCTTAAAGATAAAGAACCAGAAGAATTGCATCAAATGCGAGTCGGTATGCGTCGCTTGCGTTCGGCGGTGACAGGTTTTGCTCTAGCCGTCAAGTTACCTAAAGATGCCAAAGAAAAACCAATTGGTAAGGTGGCTAGAATTTTAGGAGATTTACGAGATTTAGATGTCCTTAAAGAAACAATCGAACAGCGCTATCAGCCAACTTTACCCGCAGCAGAAAACAAGCGCGTGAAAGTTGTTTTAGAACGGCTAGAAAAACAGCGATCGCAAGCCTTAGAAGCAGTAAAATCGGTACTTGAAGGAAAAAAGTATCAAGACTTAAAGCAGGCTTTTAAAAAGTGGTTGGCAGAACCAAAATATCAACAATTAGCTAGCGTTGACATTCGAGAAATCTTGCCGAGTTTATTGTTGCCTACCGTCAGTCAACTGTTATTGCATCCCGCTTGGTGGATAGGGTTAGACTCGAACGATGGTGAGGGAATCGATCGAGCAGAAGAACTCTTGACGACTAATGCTAAATTATTTCACGACTTACGCAAGCAAACCAAGCGATCGCGCTATCAAATGGAATTATTTGCAGATTTATATGGAGACAACTATCAAGACTACATTGCGGATATAAAGGCAATTCAAGAAGTCTTAGGAACAATTCAAGATTCTTTTGTTTTAGGAGATTTTTTAGGAAAAACCTTAGATTTAGACCAAAAAGATCGACTGCCTACCTTATTCGATCGGCTAGATCAAAACCGCTATGATTCCTGGAAAGAGTGGCAAATTTTACAACAGAAGTACGTAACCCGTGAAACTCGACAAGATTTATATTTACAATTATTAAATCCAGTCATATCAAGTCCGAATTCATAATGCAGATGGATCGGTTTTTAGTCTGTGGATTGGGTAGTTTAGGGCAACACTGCGTCTTAGCCCTGAAAGAATTTGGGGCAATCGCAATCGCGATCGATCGATCTCCACCCCAGAACTGGGAAATTCCTAACCTCCCGGATTTATTAGAGGACTTAATTGTGGGCGACTGTCGCCATAATTCAGTTTTAGAAGCAGCCCAGATCCAGCGGTGTCGGGCAGCCCTATTAGTCACAAATAGCGAACAAGTTAACGCTGAAACTGCTTTGGCGGTACGCCAGATTAATCCTCGCACGCGCTTAGTTGTCCGCTCTGCCAAGGAAAATCTCAATCAGCTTTTGAGCGAGCAACTAGGCAATTTTATCGCCTTCGATCCCGCCCAACTATCTACTTCAGCTTTGGGGCTGGCGGCTTTTGGGACTGAAACCTTGGGATTGTTCGATTTAGACGGGCAGAAACTGCGGATAATCAAACGTCAGATCGATGGAGTTACTAGCATTCCCTCCAAGGCTGCGTCCCTGCCAGGAAGTCAGTGGTTGAATACCAGACGGTTGCATGAATTAGATACCCGCACCCGCCGAATGATCGCTTGCGCCCCACAATTTGCCCGGTTTTTCCCCGACTTGCATCAATGGGAACCAGAGGCGATCGTCAGTGCTGGAAACACTTTAGTTTACATCGAAGCGATCGACTCGTTTTCCCTGCAAAGCGTTGGCGCTAGAGAGCAGTGCGGTAGCACGCATCGCCCCCTAGTCACTTCAACTCGACACTCCAGAGAGCATCGAGGAGTAAAGGCGCTCTACCGCTGGTTCGGGAATCTCAAACGACAATTAGCTGAGTTCTGGCAGTTAAGTTGGCGACAGCAAATCCGGCGAGTGGCCCTGCTCTCTAGCTTCGTCGTTTTGGTGCTATTGTTTGCTGGTACAGTGTTGCTTCAGTGGTACTATCCGCAATCTACTTGGCTTTCGGCTTTTTATGCCACTGCTTGGCTGCTTTTGGGAGGATATGGGGATCTATTTGGCAACTTTCCCCCAAATGCCACAATTCCTTGGTGGTTGCAGTTATTTAGCTTAGGGCTGACGGTAACTGGAACCATCTTTGTGGGAATATTGTATGCCCTACTAACAGAGGCGTTGTTGTCTGCTAAGTTCCAGTTTGTCAAACAGCGCCCCCCAGTTCCCGCCCAAAACCATGTTGCGATCGTCGGACTTGGTAGAGTCGGCCAGCAAGTAGCTGCTAGGTTGCAAGAATTACAACAACCTATAGTAGGTATTACCCTCAATCCCGATTTCGACCCGACGATTTTGCCCCAAATGCCGCTGATTACTGGAAATTTGACCGAGGCTTTGGCGAAAGCGAATCTGGGAACCGCCAAAAGCGTCGCGGTGGTGACTGATGATGAAATCCTCAACTTAGAAGTGGCGTTGATGGCGCGATCGCTCAATCCTACCAGCCACCTAGTAATTCGCACTTCTGGCATCCGACTGGAGGCCCATCTAACCGAACTATTGCCAACGGCTCAAGTTTTGGGAGTTGACGCGGTGGCGGCTGAAGCATTTGCTGGGGGAGCCTTTGGGGAAAATATTATCAATTTGTTTCGTTTGAACAACCAAACAATTTTAGTCACCGAATATCAAATCGAACCTGGCGATTCCATTAATGGGTTGCTCCTGGCAGAGGTGGCTTACGGTTACGATGTCGTCCCGATTCTCCACGCCCAAGCTGGCAAGGCATCTACCTTGATGCCCTCAGACGATATTCGATTGGCCAGCGGCGATCGCTTGGTAGTTTTAGCCACGATTGAAGGGTTGCAACGGATCGAGCAAAGAAAACTCAATTTAGCCGCTCGCACCTGGCAAGTGCGAGTAGAAACCGCTCGCACCCCAGATGCTGAATTTGAGGGCGCTAATGCGATCGCTCGGATTTCTGGGTGCAGTCTGAAAACGGCTAGAGACTTAATGAATCGATTGCCTCAAACCTTGCCATTTTTCCTCTACAAGCATCAAGCCCAACGCTTAGTCAGAGAGTTGAATCGGCTGCTAGTTAAAGCTAGCTCGATTTCTGCATCATAAGTACCCAGGCAAGCAGCGGTTGCGGCTGAAAGGGCAACCTGTATGGCCTTGAGGAAACCTTGCCGTGCAGCTTGCACCAAGCAGGAGGACTTCAATCGCATTCCCGATTAAAAAGCTACCGTGCATACACGGTAGCTTTTTAATCGGGGGCTAAGGGCTGGATTTGGTATTAGCCTAAAAGCTCTTTCGCTTTGGCAACGACGTTATCTACCGTGTAGCCGAACTTGGCTAATACCACCTTGTCAGGTGCAGAAGCCCCAAATCGCTCGATGCTAACCATCGCACCTTCGCTGCCCAAATAACGGCACCAACCGAAACTAGAAGCAGCTTCCACCGCTAACCGCTTGGTGACAGCTTTGGGCAATACCGACTCGCGATATTCGGCACTTTGAGCGTCGAAAACTTCCCAGGAAGGCATGGAAACGACGCGGACTTTCTTACCTTCAGCCGATAGCTGCTTGGCAGCATCGACGCAGAGGGGAACTTCGCTACCAGTACCGATCAGGATAATATCTGGCGTACCGTTGCTATCCGAGAGGATGTATGCTCCCTTAGTCACGCCTTCGATACTGCTGCCAGCTAGTTGTGGCAATGCTTGACGGGAGAGGGCTAAGAGCGTGGGAGCGTGCTTAGCAGCGTTTTCTATTGCTACTTTATAAGCCCCAGAGGTTTCGTTGCCATCAGCCGGACGCATCACGGTGAGGTTAGGAATTGCCCGCAGGGAAGCTATCGTTTCTACTGGCTGGTGAGTCGGACCGTCTTCTCCCAAAGCCACCGAGTCGTGGGTCATGACATAAATCACGCCAGCTTGAGATAGAGCCGAAAGCCGAATTGCCGCCCGCATATAGTCAGCAAATACCAAGAAGGTAGCGCAGTAGGGAATGAATCCTGGAGTATGTAGGGCAATCCCGTTACAAATCGCTCCCATGCCGTGTTCTCGCACGCCAAACCGCAAGTTGCGGTTTTGGTATTGACCTTTTTGGAAATCTCCCGAAACCTTCAGTAAGGTTAAGTTGGAGTGGGTAAGGTCGGCAGAACCGCCGATCAACTCTGGTAAAACCGGAGCGAGGGCGTTAAGAGTATTTTCGGAAGTTTTACGAGTAGCTAGGGGTTTATCTTCAGCCGTGTAAGTCGGTAATGCTTTCTCCCACCCTTGAGGGAGTTCGCCCTTAACTAACCGCTCGAATTCTGCTGCTTCTTCGGGATACTTGGCTTTGTAGTTAGCAAAGGTTTGATTCCACTCAGCTTCGTAGTTGGCACCCCGCTCTACAGCTTTCCGCATATGATTGACGGCATCGCCTGGGACGGTAAAGGGTTCGTATTCCCAACCCAAATTTTGGCGAGTGGCTGTCACTTCATCTCCACCGAGGGCCGCACCGTGAACGCCAGCGGTGTTGGCCTTGTTGGGCGAACCGTAACCGATGGTGGTGGTGACTTTAATCATCGAGGGCTTATCGGTAACGGCTTTAGCGGCCGCGATCGCTTTTTCAATGGCGGCTAAGTCGTCGTTACCATTTTCGACGTGCTGGACGTGCCAACCGTAGGCTTCAAACCGCTTGCTGACATCTTCAGTGAAGGAAACGTCAGTAGAACCGTCGATCGAGATATGGTTGTCGTCGTACAGGGCGATCAGTTTGCCCAATCCCAAGTGTCCGGCTAAGGAGCAAGCTTCCCCTGAAACCCCTTCCATGTTGCAGCCGTCGCCCAAAATCACGTAGGTATACTGATCGACAATTTTGGCATCGGGTTTATTAAATCTAGCTGCCAGGTGCGCCTCTGCCATGGCCAAACCGACTCCATTGGCGATTCCTTGTCCCAACGGGCCGGTAGTGACTTCTATTCCTTCAGTTTCAAAGTTTTCTGGGTGTCCGGGAGTCCGAGAACCCCACTGACGGAACTGTTTGATGTCATCCAACGTCACGCTGTCGTAGCCAGTCAAATGCAGGAGCGCGTACTGTAACATACAACCGTGGCCGGCTGAGAGGACGAATCGATCGCGGTTGGGCCATTTCGGGTTTTTCGGGTTAAATTTCAGGAAACGATCCCAAAGGACAAATGCCATGGGAGCCGCACCCATTGGCAATCCCGGATGACCGGATTTTGCCTTTTCTACAGCGTCAATTGCTAGAAAGCGAATTGAATTAATACAAAGTTCTTCGAGGGATTGGGTTGCAACAGCCATAGTCTCTTGTGATTAACGACTTCAGTAGCACTCTGATGTAGGCGGGTAGCAGATATAAACGCTCTGACTCTACCTCAAGCAGGCATTAAAGATCGTCCCATATATGGGGATCGTTAGTCATCTGCTTTCATATAAACGACAAAATTTTTTCATCAGCTAGCTTTATCTTTCGCCGTTCGTTGCCGAATTGCGAACTCAACTAAACGTACTTTTTGAATGCTAGCGTAACATTGTGGCCCCCAAACCCAAAAGAATTAGATAGTGCCACTTCTACTGTTTTCGATCGACTGTGGTGCGGTACGTAATCGAGGTCGCACTCTGGATCGGGATTCTCTAAATTGATTGTCGGCGGCAGTCGATCGTTAGCTATGGCCATAACTGTCGCTACTGCTTCAATACCGCCAGAGCCACCTAACAAATGCCCGGTCATCGATTTAGTCGAGCTAACCGCTACCTTGGCGGCCGATTCTCCCAAGACATTTTTAATCGCAGCAGTTTCGGTAACGTCGTTAGCTGGGGTACTAGTGCCGTGAGCGTTGATATAGCTTACTTGTTCTGGAGTAATCCCAGCGTCTTTCATCGCCAATCTCATCGCTCTGACCGCTCCCTCGCCGCCTGGAACTGGGGCGGTAATGTGGTAAGCGTCGCAAGTCATGCCGTAGCCGACAATTTCGGCATAAATTCTGGCTCCCCGACTGAGAGCGTATTCGAGTTCTTCTAAGATCAGAATTCCAGAGCCTTCGCCCATGACAAAGCCATCGCGACCGCGATCGAACGGCCGACAAGCGCGAGCCGGATCGTCGTTTCTGGTCGATAAAGCTTTGCAAGCGGCAAATCCGGCTAAAGATAAAGGCGTAACCGCTGCTTCCGTGCCGCCACAAATCATCGCTTGGGCGTATCCCCTTTGGATCAGGCGAAAAGCATCTCCTACCGCGTTAGAACCAGCAGCGCAAGCCGTTACCGTACAGCAGTTAGGCCCTTTAGCTCCAGTGTGAATAGCGGTCAATCCGGCGGCCATGTTGGCAATCATCATCGGAATCATAAATGGGCTGCAACGGTCTGGCCCGCGCGTCAAGAAGACCTCTTGTTGGTCTTCTAAAACTTTCAGCCCGCCGATCCCAGTGCCAATGACGATCCCTACTTGCTCGGCGTTGAGTTCGTTGATGACAAACTTAGCATCAGCGATCGCTTGCTTGCTAGCTGAAACTCCAAACTGGGCAAATCGATCCATCCGTTTGGCTTCTTTGCGATCGAGGTATTCATGGGGATCGAAGCCTTTCACCTCGCCAGCAATGCGGCAATCGTGCCGCGAGGCATCAAATAAAGTAATCGGAGCAATACCGTTACGCCCTTCCAGCAGACCTTCCCAGTATTCGGTCAGGTTGTTACCAATGGGGGTAATTGCGCCTAAGCCCGTTACTACAACCCGTTTGCGATCGAAATTTGTCATCGTCCCAGTAAGAGTATTCAAATCAGTGGGGGAAAGGGAGGGGGAGAGGGGGAGATGGGGAGATGGCGGAGCGTTCTTATACTCCACACTCTACACTCCACACTCCACACTTCCTACAGCACTCCACACTTCTCTCTCCTCCGCCCTAGTTTTACGCAGAGGCTGTGGTTTTCTCGCTAATATAGTCTGCTACAGACTGAACTGTCAGCAGTTTTTCAGCGGCTTCATCGGGCACCTCGATATCAAACTCTTCTTCCAAAGCCATGACCAATTCCACTGTATCTAGGGAATCTGCACCCAGATCGTTAGCGAAGTTGGCTTCTGGAGTGACATCAGCCGGGTCAACTTCTAATTGTTCGGCAATAATCTTTTTGACTCTTTCAAAAATTTCCGCTTGACTCATATGTATTCCTCTACGCCTGTTGCTAGAATCGATTGCTTAGGTATTGTCTGGTTCTAGCATTGATTAATTTTAGCCGAAAGCGCGATCGCTTGAGTAAGAACTTATAGCTGTTAGCACAGAAGGGTTATCAGTCTTAGGCTGAAGAAGCGATCGCCTCCCTTTTATCGATCTTGGGTTGAGATCGATCCCTAACGCTTCGGTCTTCTCGTCCACCCAGTCCCACTTTACTTTTATCGGAAAGCCGCAGGAGAGATCTTGAAGAAAGCAGCCAATCGCTCTATTTGGTGGTCTGTTAGTTTAATTTCGTCGTTCGGAATTTGGTCAATAGAATCTTCACCGTTCAAAATAGAATCTAAATCTTGCGGCTGAAGGTTAGACTCTTCTAGCAGAGCCTTTAGCAGTTCAACTCCTTTAATAGGTGGCAGCAACTCATGTTTTTCTTCGTATTCATAAACCAGCATACCTAAGATTTTTAAATAATCTCGATCGTCTGGTGTCATTTTACTTCGATCCAGAATTTGATTAATGCGATTTTGCATTGCAATTAACTCGGCATCATTAGTAATAGGACGTGGCGGAAAAGTATTGATTAGCTCCATGTAGTAGCTACTAGGGATTTTCAAACCAGTTGTCATTTTTCCAATTCTCCTTGTCGTATTCGGCATGGGTAAGCACGGCTCGAATAAATACTATTTGATATTCATAGTCTATGTATGTAATTAATCGGTAGTTGTTACCTCCAATATTGAAAACAGTGAAATTACCCACGAGATCTGCTGATGGAAAGATGTTACGTAAGTCATTAAAGCTGAGAAAATCGGCTGCCGAGATCCGCTCGCACCAAAGTAAAAGTCCAGGTTTTGCAGTAGAATGTTTTTCCCAGAACTCCCTGAGAGTTCTGCGGCTGATAATACGCATTTCATTTTTTCAATCTGGTGTTTGAGGAGTGTGGCGATCGCTTACTGACTATGGTACAAGATGCCACTCAAAGAGATTGCCCTCTATCTGGTAACTTTGGAAGAAAATTTCGTGTATTTTTATGCAGGCGATACGTGCTATCGCACAGGCTAGCGCCAACGCCACAGGAAATTGATAAACTCAAGATCGGTCTAGCGTTGATGCAACTGCCAAGTAATTCCACCTAATTTAACCCTGATGCGATATGAAATATGCTTATTTTCCTGGCTGTGTGGCGCAAGGAGCTTGCCGAGAACTTTACCAATCGACAGCGGCTTTGACTCAGGCTTTGGGTATCGAACTAGTGGAATTAAAAAAAGCTGCTTGCTGCGGCTCTGGCACTTTTAAAGAAGATTCCCAACTGTTGGAAGATACGGTTAACGCTCGCAATATTGCCCTAGCAGAAGCACTTAATTTACCGCTTTTGACTCATTGCAGCACTTGTCAAGGGGTAATCGGCCATGTGAACGATCGCTTGCAGAAATTACAGCAAACCGATCCGGCTTATGTCGGACAAATTAATGGTTTATTGCAAGCAGAAGGCTGCTCTCCTTATCGCGGCACGGCGGAAGTCAAACACCTGTTGTGGATTTTAGTGGGAGATTACGGTTTAGAGGCACTGCAACAAAAAGTTACTCGTCAATTGTCTGGGTTGAAGTGTGCAGCTTTTTATGGTTGCTATTTGCTGAGAGCGCAGAAAACGATACCCTACGACGATCCCTTCCAGCCAGAATCGATGGAAAATGTCTTTCGGGCTGTGGGAGCAACGCCCATATATTATCGCGGACGGACGCAATGCTGCGGCTGGCCGCTATCTAGCTATGCCACCGAGCAATCTTTTAAAATGGCAGGAATGCACGTTCGAGAAGCCATAGAAGCTGGGGCTGATTGTTTGGTAACGCCCTGTCCTTTATGTCACCTCAATCTCGATTCGCGCCAACCAGAAGTCGAAAAAGTCATCGGGCAGAAGTTAGGATTGCCCGTATTGCATTTGCCTCAATTAGTGGCTTTAGCATTGGGAATTAGTCCCAAAGAATTGGGTTTAGATCGCCATATTGTCTCGACTCGACCTGTATTAGAAAAATTAGGTTTGTAGCTACTCGCGGGCGCGAGTCTCTAGGCGGAACAGCCCTAAAGATTGGTCGAAATTGCCTGAACGGGGCAAGTGGGAATGCACTGCTCGCAGACAACGCAGCGCGATCGCACGAAATTTAATTTAAACGTTGACGGCTCTAAAGTCAGAGCTTCTGTAGGGCAAACTCCAGTACACAAACCGCAGTGAACGCAAACCTCTTCATCGATCGAGATCTCGCGGCTGGTAAGAGAAATTTGGATCTCTTGCGATCGCATCCAGTCGAGTGCGGCTTCTAATTGATCGATATCGCCCAAGAGTTCTAGTACCATCTTCCCAACCTGGTTGGGGGCAATTTGGGCGCGGATGATATTGGCGGCGACATTAAAATCTTTAGCCAATCGATAGGCGATCGGCATTTGGATGTACCGTTTGGGAAAAGTTAGCGTTACCCGTTTTTTCACAACTAGAAGCTTTAAACGATTCGGTAGACTGAAAAGGGAAACCAAACGCTCTAACTCCCTTCTTCTTCTTACTCCCCTCTCTTCGCAGGCTACTATGTATACATAATTTATCGGTTATGCAGTTTCACATCTAGATCCCCCTAAATCCCCCTTAAAAAGGGGGACTTTGAGAAGTTTATCCCCCTGCTTGGTGCAAGCTGACGGCGAGGAAACCTCGCCGCGACTTCCCCCCTTAAAAAGGGGGGCTAGGGGGAATCTACCAGGAAATCGAGCATCAAAACTAGAGATGTATACACGATAGCCTCATAGGAGATCGGTTGGGGGTGAGGTCTGAGATCAATAGCGATAAAATATCTAATCTCATACTAAGAAAAAACTGCAATGGCTGCTAACTCATCTGAACCAACCACAACCCCGCTGGCATCTACTGGTGGCAATCGCTTGAGAAACTTCGTCATTGCGATGGTAGCGATCGCCCTTTCTGTCGCCTTATTTTTGGGCATTCGCACTCAAGCGCCTTCAGCTACCTTAGATACCCTAGCAGAAAGTTCTACTCCTCTCGAAGTAGCCTTGAGCAACCAAAAACCTACATTGATCGAGTTTTATGCCAATTGGTGTACTAGCTGTCAAGCTATGGCTAAAGATTTAGGCGAACTGAAACAGCAGTATGCTGACAAGCTGAATTTTGTGATGTTGAACGTCGATAATAGCAAGTGGCTGCCAGAAGTGATGCAGTACCGCGTTGATGGCATTCCTCACTTTGTCTATCTGGGTAAAGATGGCGGTGCAATTGCCCAAGCAGTCGGTGAAATTCCCCGTCCGATTATGGCAGCTAACTTGGATGCCCTGGTTGCCAGCTTACCCCTACCTCATACCCAAGCATCGGGACAAGCTTCCGAATTTGAGACACCTACAGCCCCTTCCAAACCCAGCACCACCGATCCTCGCAGTCACAGCAGCCAAGTTAAAAGTTGAACGATCGCGGTTCCATAACAATTCGATCGCGTGGACAATTGGGTGCATTTTAGCTACGATATCGATCGGGAGTACAAGTTAAAATTCAATCTCATCGATTAAATCGTACCGATCGACTAACCTAAATAAAAATCCTACTTTTACTAGTAGTTAGTTGCCCACTTTCTACTGGCGTAGGAGAAAGAACGGTTGAAGCGATCGCGTCCGAATTCAACATCAAGCTATTACTCCAAACTCAGCATTCATCGCCGATCGCCAAACAACTGTCTGAGGTCTACACATCATTGAAATGCTGGCTCGTATCCAGCCCTGTGCTTTGAATCTGCACGGGTAGTTTAACTGGTAGAACGCAATGATATTAACAGCAAACCTTCAGAATTAAACGGAACGGCGAGCGCAAATGGGCGATAACCCGAAACCCAGTAGCATGGACATCGCTACTGGGTTTCACCTTATTGCAAGGAGTTCAGATGATACCAAATCCGCTTAGCAAAACTTGGTTTGCTCTCAAAGGAGCCTGCGGCATTCCTCTCCCAAGCTTGGGAGAAGGGAAGGGGTGAGGGCTGGATTCAAGCTTGTAAAAACTGGATTTGATATGACACCAGGCTTTTTGAACTTAAACAAGCCATCTGGAATGACATCTCACGACTGCGTAGCGAAAGTGAGGCGGCTGTTGCGCTGCAAGCGAGTAGGACACGGAGGAACTCTAGATCCAGCCGCAACTGGAGTTTTGCCTATTGCCATCGATAAAGCCACGCGGCTATTACAGTTTTTGCTTCCAGATAAAGCCTACCGAGCCACCATTCGCCTGGGAGTGCAGACGACAACAGATGACTTAGAAGGAGAAATTATCGCCAAGCAACCCGCAGCCCAATTAAATTTAGAAACTGTAAAAACAGCACTCCAGCAGTTTCAGGGGCAAATTCAGCAAATACCGCCTAATTACAGCGCGATCCAAATTCAGGGCCAACGGTTGTACGATTTAGCGCGGGCTGGAAAAACCATCGACGTTCCAGCCAGACAAGTAGAAGTCGATCGCATTCAAGTTTTAGACTGGAGGCCCGGAGAATTTCCCGAACTGGATGTCGAAATTGCCTGCGGGCCTGGAACTTATATTAGAGCGATCGCCCGCGATTTAGGTATAGCCCTCAACACGGGTGGCGTACTAGCAAGCTTAACCCGCACGACTAGCTGTGGATTTCAGCTAGCCGATAGCCTCACTTTTGATGAAATCGAAACTCAAATTCAACAAGAAACTTTTCAACCGATTTCACCTATAGCTGCTGTAGCTCATCTTCCATCTGTTAGTTTGCCAGTTACAGATGCTAAGCGTTGGTGTCAAGGTCAAAAAATTGCCAACTTACCGCTAAATATAGAAGATTTTAAACTCCCCTCTTCAACTAGAGTTCACCGTGAAGATGGTAGCTTGTTAGGCATCGGTCAGTTAATTAGTGGGGATCTGGGGGCGATCTTAATACCGCAAATAGTTTTGGTGTAGATCGCATTACAAATAAAGAAAAGAATGCCATAAATGTTTGTAGGGGTGTGTTTTGCCAGCCCTGTTATCCACCAACCATCAATAGACCTCTCTTGAAAATCGATTTTCAAGAGAGGTCTAATCTTCGCCGATGCCACGATCGCATTAGCCGCTGTCGATCGCCTGGTTCATCACGCGACGATTATTGAGATCCGTCAAGAGAGTTTTCGGAAAAAGACAGCTTTATCCCGCTCTCATTTTCCCTCACCCAACTCGCCAGAGTAATGTTCGTTTTTGTCGAGATAATTTACGCAGATAATCGTTAAACATATGCTTTTAAACAACACAGATAGTCGAATCGCGATCGTTCGAGGCGATATTACCAAACTGGAAGTCGATGCCATTATCAATGCTGCTAATACTTCCCTATTGGGTGGTGGCGGCGTTGATGGGGCGATTCATCGTGCCGCTGGACGAGATCTATTGGAAGAATGCCGCCAATTACGCGGCTGCGCTACTGGAGAAGCCAAAATTACTCAAGGATACAAACTGCCCGCTAAATGGGTAATTCACACCGTCGGGCCGGTTTGGCGAGGCGGAGATAACCGCGAGGACGAACTCTTAGCCAGATGCTATCGCAGTTGCCTAGCGCTGACAGAACCTAATGAAATTAAGACGATCGCTTTTCCAGGTATCAGTACGGGTGCATATGGGTTCCCGATGGAACGTGCCGCCAGCATAGCTGTAACTGAAGTAAGACAGTTTCTAGAGAGTAATACTTCGCTAGAACGAGTCATCTTCGTTGCCTTCGGAGAGAAAGCTTACAACTGTTATCAACAAGCCCTACTTTAGCTTGGAGTTAAAAGTTCAAACCCGATCGATTTGCCTAGACTTGTGGGATAGCCCTCTGGGTTGTCTCTTCGCTATAATGTAAACTTTTGTATATAATATTTACATAAAGTTACACAAACTCAGCTACAAACTAGAACGCTGAATATCTAAAAGCTAATACAGCAGGATTTTTGGTCTAAGTCCTGCAACTTTTGCTGTGCTTCAACCTCAGAGATGCTTCTGGGGTCTAGATTTTTTATGAGTTATTGCAAAAATTCTCGATCGCTCCACTACCCCAACTCAGTTATAGGCATTGGTATTGCCTTAGCAATCGCGGCTTTATGGATTGTTAGTTTGACATGGTTATTGTTTGCAGACATTTCTCAATTTAGTATTTTAGGTTTAATAGTTGCTGTTTTTATTCGCACTTTTCTACACACTGGGTTGTTTATCACTGCTCACGATGCCATGCACGGCAATATTTGTCCTCAGAATCACCAGGTTAATAACTTAATTGGAGCGATCGCCCTGGTTGCATACGCATTTTTACCTTATAAAACATTGTTAATAAAACATCGACTTCACCACCGCTATCCTGCCAGTGTAAAAGATCCAGACTTTTGTGAAAGCTACCAGAACAATTTGTGGCTTTGGTACTTAAAGTTTATGCAGGAGTATTTAGATCTTCAACAACTGTCTATATTTCTAATTGGAATAATCGTGATTTCTACGATGTTGAGATATGGCTGTAATCTCTCGATCGATAACTTAATTTTGTTCTGGATTTTGCCGATATTTCTAAGTTCGGTGCAACTGTTTTACTTTGGAACTTTCTTATCCCATCGACAACCAATAGGTGGCTATAGCGATCGCCATCGCTGTCAGAGCAGCAATTACTCAGTGTTTTGGTCGTTCCTCGCCTGTTACCACTTCAGCTACCACTGGGAACATCACGAATACCCTCATCTCCCCTGGTACAAACTGCCCATGGCAAAGGATAGAGGAAAATTTATGAGAAAACTGTAAATAAATATTTACAATTGTTAAGATTTGTAATACAGTCGATCGTAATGAGGTGAAGCCGCCTGCGAGCGGAAGCCTGTAAATCTAGTAAACCTAGCAAAGCGATCTATGACATTTACTCTTGACGCGGCTCGTAATATCTTTCCTGGTACTTTGTCTGCCGATGCAGTTCCGGCGACAATTGCCAGATTCAATCAACTTAGTGCTGAAGATCGATTAGCGCTGATTTGGTTTGCTTACACCGAGATGGGCAAAACCATCACGATTGCCGCTCCTGGTGCTGCCAACATGGTGCTAGCAGAAGGCGTGATGAACCAAATTAAGCAAATGTCTGCGATCGAGCAAACTCAAGTCATGTGCGATCTGACTAACGGTGCCGACACTCCCATCGGTCGTACTTATAGCACTTGGAGTCCTAACATCAAGCTGGGATTCTGGTATCAGCTAGGGCAGTGGATGGAACAAGGAATTGTGGCTCCGATTCCACCAGGTTATAAGCTATCAGCCAATGCTGGTGCCGTGCTGCAAGCAATTCGCGGCTTAGATCCAGGTCAGCAAATCACGGTTTTACGAGGCACTGTGGTCGATATGGGATACGATCCCAGCAAATTGGGCAGTTACACCAGGGTGGCAGAGCCAGTCGCTCCCCCTAAAGATGTGGCACAACGCACTCAAGTAGCGATCGAGGGCGTGACTAATTCTACTGTGCTGGCCTACATCAACAACATGAACGCTAATGACTTTGATGCCGTCATCGATTTGTTTACCCCCGATGGGGCTATGCAACCTCCTTTCCAAAAACCGATTGTCGGGCGAGACAACGTGTTCCGATATCTGCGGGAGGAATGCCAAAATCTGAAGCTAATGCCCGAACGCGGTATTTCCGAACCAGCAGCCGATGGCTACAACCAAATCAAAGTTACAGGTAAAGTCCAAACTCCCTGGTTTGGCGGCAACGTCGGCATGAACATGGCTTGGCGATTTTTGCTAGATCCGCAAGGGAAAATTTTCTTTGTGGCGATCGATCTCTTAGCATCTCCCAAAGAACTATTAAATCTGGTTCGCTAAACAGGTCAAATCTCTAAATGTAAATAAAATGGTGCGTTACGACGGATTGATGAATTGAAGTCACGGCAAAAGTTATCGCCGTCTAACGCACCCTACTTTAGTGGGCTGGTAGGGTGTGTATAGCGCAGCGTAACGCACCGCTACTGCTGTCTAAAACAAATGTGCAGCACAATTTTTGACAATAGGTTTTCGCAATTTAGGTTCGGGGCTACCCATGAGTTGTCCCCGACGATCGTACCGATTTGATATAGGTGTAGAGGAAGTGAGTGAAACTAGTTGGTCTGAGTTAGAAAAGAAAGTAGCTCAGGTAGCTTTTAACAGAGCTTACGATCGAGAAATCACGGCTCTAATTGCAGAGGTGCGCGATCGCGCCAGTACCATCGCTGCCATTGACGATCTATGGCAACTGCACGACTTCTTAAGTGCCAGGAGACACCAAATCGATGGCAAGTACGACTACGATTATGCTAGCTTGCTGTTCGTGTTTGCTAGGTTAATCGAAGATGGTTGGTTGCATCTCGATGAAATGGAAGGTTTGGATCGAGACAAGCTGAGCAAGGTTGCGGCGATCGCTAGTATGGGATAAAAAAGTTGTTAATGGCTTTCCAATATCAGTCGGCTGTTCCTTGGGGGCGCTCATTCGATGAATACCAGCGAATGTTCGCGCTGGCCGCTGACGATTTGAATCTAAGAATTATCGGGTGTGCAGATGGACCAGCCAGTTTCAACGCCCACCTATCCAAGTCCGGTCGCCGGGTCGTTTCGTGCGATCCGCTCTATCAATTAACCGCTAAGCAAATTCAAGAGCGAATTGATGTGACTTATGAAGACGTAATCGGTCAAACTCGGCAGAATCAAGCCAAATTCGTCTGGACTGACATCAAGTCGCCTGATGAACTCGGTCGAATTCGCATGAGTGCCATGCAGGTATTCCTGACCGATTACGATCGAGGGAAAGCAGAAGGTCGTTATATTGCTGGGGAATTGCCCCATTTACCGTTTGAATGCGCTTCCTTCGATCTGGCTCTATGTTCGCATTTTCTTTTCTTGTATTCAAGTCAACTCTCGCTGACGTTTCACCAACAGGCGATCGAATCGATGTGTACAGTTGCCTGCGAAGCTCGGATATTCCCATTGCTCACCTATAATGCGGAGCGATCGCCCCATCTCGAACCGTTGCTGGAGAGATTAAATCAAGTTGGCTACAGAACTGCGATCGAGCGTGTACCGTATGAATTTCAGCGTGGGGGGAATGAAATGCTAAGAGTGATGAGATGAGAAATGCCATCTCAGTAAAGGTGGACAGATGAGAGATTTTTCTGTACCGTTTAAGCTCTTTCACTGCCGCTCGCTTTAGCCGTTATGCAGCGTAGTGCCAGCTTTCAGCACCGTTTCATTCTTTTGGCTTTTGACTTTTGACTTTTGACTTGCTTAACATGAGTTTGGTACGGGCGAGTTTGACCGACAAAGCTTTGTGTCTAAATCCGCTCCGATACCGCGAACGTCTAAGTCCTGAGTGAAAAAATGCCAAACCAACCGGGTAAGAAAATTGCACCTGTTCCCATTTCTGGGGAAATTAACGTGGTCGAACTAGTCGATCGCTATTTCAGCGCTTACAACTCGGCCAGGTTGCGAGAAATCTGCCACTTGCTTGCCCGTGAAGTGCTGCAACCAGGCGTAACCGTAGGAGTCAGCCTTTCAGGAGCGATGACACCAGCCGGATTTGGAGTCGGAATTTTAGCGCCACTGATGCGGCAGGGTTTTGTTGACTATCTCATCAGTACAGGGGCCAATCTTTATCACGATATACACTACGGGTTGGGGTTCGATCTTTATTCCGGCAGTCCGTTTGCCGATGACGTGAAATTGCGCCAAGAAGGGACGATCAGAATTTACGATATCGTCTTTGGCTACGACGTGTTGCTAGAAACCGATGCCTTCATTCGGAAAATTCTGCAAGCCGAACCATTTCAAAAACGGATGGGAACGGCTGAGTTTCACTACTTGTTAGGCAAGTACGTCAGAGAGGTAGAACAGCAAGTCGGAGTGCAGCATTCCTGTTTGCTAGCCACAGCTTACGAATGCGGCGTTCCAGTTTACACCTCTTCTCCTGGCGATAGTTCGATCGGGATGAACGTTGCCGCTTTATCTTTAGAAGGTTCGGAGTTACTGATCGATCCGTCGATCGATGTCAACGAAACCGCCGCTATTGCTTATTGTTCTCGCGAAGAAATCGCTCCAGGAGTATCCGGTAAAAGCGCCGCTGTCATTATCGGTGGCGGCAGTCCGAAAAACTTTTTGTTGCAAACCCAACCTCAAATTCACGAAGTCTTGGGCTTAGAAGAGAGAGGACACGATTACTTCGTGCAAATTACCGACGCTCGCCCCGACACCGGAGGACTATCGGGAGCCACCCCCAGTGAAGCCGTCAGTTGGGGCAAAATCGACCCAGAAGAGCTACCGAGTACGATCGTTTGCTATACCGACAGTACGATCGCCATGCCCTTAATCGCCGCTTATGTAACGAATCAGTGCCAACCTCGATCGCTCAAACGACTTTACGATCGGCGATCGTTCATGCTCGAAAAACTAAGAGAAGATTATTTGGCAGCCAAACCAGGATCGAGCGATCGAATTCCTGTAGCCGTTGCCGATGAAACTGGCGAACAACCCGTAGCGACCTATCCCTGTGGTAGAGTCATTCCTCATTAGTTGGGAGATGGGGAGATGGGGAGATGGGGAGATGGGGAGATGGGGAGATGGGGAGATGGGGAGATGGGGAGATGGGGAGATGGGGAGATGGGGAGAATTTTTAACTCAACACTCAACACTCAACACTTAACACTTCCATAGCTCCTGAACTCCTGACTCCTGACTTCTGACTTCTGACTCCTCTCTTCTGATATATTGAAACCTGATTGTTCTCCCTTAGTGCAAAGTTCATGATTTCTAGTAACGATTTTCGCCCTGGTGTCACGATCGAATGGAATGGAGGCGTGTGGCGGGTAGTCGAATTCCTCCACGTTAAACCAGGCAAAGGTTCGGCGTTCGTGCGGACTAAGCTCAAAAATGCCCAAACAGGAAGCGTCGTCGAACAAACTTTCCGCGCTGGTGAAACAGTGCCGCAAGCCAATCTGGAAAAGCGGACGATGCAACATACCTATAAAGATGGCGAGCAGTTTGTCTTTATGGATATGGAAACCTATGAAGAGGCTAGTTTGCGAACTGAAGAAATCGGCGATCGCGTTAAGTATCTCAAAGAAGGGATGGAAGTTAACGTGGTGCGCTGGGGCGAGCAGGTTCTAGAAGTAGAATTGCCCAACTCGGTAGTGCTGGAAGTGACTCAAACCGATCCGGGAGTGAAAGGCGATACAGCCACCGGAGGCAGTAAGCCCGCCATTGTCGAAACTGGCGCTCAAATTATGGTTCCCCTGTTCATTTCGACGGGAGAAAAAATTAAAATCGACACTCGTAACGATTCTTACTTAGGACGTGGTGAATAGCTTTAATGTTCGTCGATCGCGGCTAGGGACAATGAACCGCGAACCGCGAACTCCGAACCCAGGATAATTATGGCAATAGATTTTCAGGAACTTCGCGAGCTACTAGCAGCGATCGCTACTACCGACATTACTGAGTTGACTTTAAAGAGTGCCGACTTTGAACTCACCGTGCGTCAAAACGGCCCCTTAATTTCTAGTGCTCCCGCTCTAGCCGTAAGCCCGGTGCTTCCTTCGACTTCCCCGGCTGCCGTACCCACTGTGCCTCCGCCGCCCGATCTCGATGCTGTAGTAACGCCTACAACATCACCTCCCCCAGTCGATAAAAAATCGATCGAGATTAAATCTCCCATGGTGGGAACCTACTACCGCTCCCCGGCACCAGACGAGCCTCCGTTTGTGGAAGTTGGCGATCGCATTCGCATCGGTCAAACAGTGTGTATCATTGAAGCCATGAAACTCATGAACGAAATTGAGGCTGAGATTGCAGGTTCGATCGTCGAGATTATGGTCCAAAATGGGCAACCCGTGGAATACGGTCAAATTCTGATGAGAATAAATCCCGATTGAGAGAGCAATTAAAAATTTAAAACTAAAGAGTTAAAAATCCGGAAATTCAAGCGGGGTAAACAATAAAAAGCTTTTCGTCAGCTATTTAAGCTCGAATTTATGGGCAAAAACCTAAATTACTCTATTGCCATAAATCACATAGCTGCTAGAATTTGGGGATCAGTTGTTTGAGGTTACTCCCATGCAAACAATCATTAAATCTGTACCACAAGAAGTAGTCCACCAAGTGGCGGAATACTTCAGCATTCTGAGCGAACCAATGCGTTTGCGGATTTTGAACCTGCTACGTGGAGGTGAAAAATGCGTACAAGAGTTAGTTGATGCTACAGAAACCAGTCAAGCAAATGTATCTAAACACTTAAAAGTGATGTGGCAAGCTGGCATCCTCAGCCGCCGTAGCGAAGGCACCTCTGCTTATTACCGGGTAGAAGATGGTTTAATTTTTGACCTGTGTAATTTAGTGTGCGATCGCCTCGCCAACCGAATCGAGCAACAAGCTCGCCATTTTCGGGACTTTACCCTGACAAGTAGGGCTTGAGAGTCACTTTTGAGAGCATACTGACGTTATAGTTAGTTGGCTGCTATCCCCCTTTTTTGCACTTTGCCAAGAGAATAAGAACCCAGTCTTCCTGATTCTAGGTTTCGTAATGTTTAAAAACTCGATCTCAAAGGCTCGGTCTTTACTTAAATTCTCTATCGCTAGTGACAAAAGGGGGAAAAGCTATTACCCCTCAAACCGAGGATTGATGACGATCGCGCGTCGCCTGAGTTAATCTCGATCGAGAATCTCAATTTGATAGCCATAACCCTGTTCGGTGAGAAATAATTGTCGGTGGCGGGCAAAATCTTCTTCGCAAGTTCGCTGGGAAACTAAAGTGTAAAATTTAGCGGTTCTGCCGTCGGATTTGGGGCGCAAAATTCGTCCCAGTCGTTGGGCTTCCTCTTGCCTGGAACCGTATTTGCCCGACACTTGAATCAACACGTCCGCGTCGGGTAAATCGAGGGCAAAATTTCCTACTCGCGATAATACTAAACCTGCGATCGCACCTTCCCGAAATTGTTGGTAAAGGGTTTCTCGCTGCTGCTGGGCAGTCTGTCCGGTAATTAGGGGAAACCCGGTGGCGCGGGCTAAGGTTTTCAATTGGTCGATATATTCCCCAATAACCAAAATTTTATGTCCCGTCTCCTGTTGCAACAGTTGCAGCACTACATCTACTTTGCGGGGGTTTTCGGCAGCAATGCGGAACTGCTGGCGGCGGGGGGCAACGGCGTAGGACATTTGCTCGTCTTCATCTTGAGAAACTCGAATTTCCGTACAAGTCGCTGTGGCAATGAACCCTTGGGCTTCCAACTCGCGCCAGGGCACGTCGTAGCGCTTGGGACCGATGAGGGCAAAGACATCCCCTTCTCGCCCATCTTCCCTAATTAGCGTGGCCGTCAGTCCCAACCGCCTTCTGGCTTGCAGTTCGGCGGTAATCCGAAAGACTGGGGCGGGGAGCAGGTGAACCTCGTCGTAGATAATTAAGCCCCAAGCGCGGGCTTGGAACAGAGAGAAGTGGGGAAAATCAGCCTCTTTATGGGGGCGATAAGTCAAAATTTGATAGGTGGCTAAAGTCACCGGGCCGGTGGATTTGATTTCCCCAGAATATTCGGCGATCGCATCTTCTGTAAGATCGGTTTTATCGATTAACTCCCGCCGCCACTGACGCACGGAAGTCAAACTGGTGGTGAGAATCAAGGTATTTTCTTGCACCTGGGCCATCGCTGTCATCCCAACAATGGTTTTTCCTGCCCCGCAGGGAAGGCAAATTACCCCGCTGCCCCCTTGCACCCGGCCCGATTGATAGAACACGTCGGCAGCTTCTTTTTGATAGGGACGCAAGTTAAAAGCTTGTCCGTTGTGGGCAACGGGACGCAGATTGAGGGGTAAGGCATCACCGCTGACGTAGCCAGCCAAATCTTCCGCCGGATAGCCGACTTCCACTAAGGCTTTTTTCAGCAGTCCCCGAAACCCAGGATTGACTCGAAAAGATAGGGGAGAGAGGCGTTGCTCTAGTAAGGGTGCGATCGCTTCTTCCCTGAGTAACAATTCAGCTAGGGGTTTATCGGCTACTTTCAGGAGGAGGGAGAAACCATCGTCTGACTGTTCCAGGCGAGTCAGTCCGTAACGTTTTCCCAATACCTCAATTTCCTGAAGCACCGCATCGGGAACCACATATTTGCTATATGTTTGCAGCGCCTCCACCATGCGCTCGACTGCTAATCCGGCGGCGCGGGCGTTCCAAATACTCAGGGGAGTGAGGCGATAAGTGTGAATGTGTTCGGGACTTTTAACCAGTTCGGCAAAGGGTGCGATCGCTTCTCTGGCAACTTCGGCAGTAGGAGAATGGACTTCTAAGAGGATGGTGCGATCGCTCTGAACGATGAGAGCATTTTCGGGATAATAAGACATCATCGATCGCCCTTTTTTACGGTGGCGGTTGAAACCGCAGCTACACAATCGAAGTCCGCCGGCGCGGACTAAAGAATAATACCAAAGATATTTACCATCATGTGGTTAGATTGGCATTGGTCGAGGATGGTTGGAAGATTTTAACGGAAGATTATACTTTGGAATATGGTGGCGTTCGCGCAGCGTGTGCGTAGCACGTATCGCTTATCCGTCGATCTGGCAGCGATCCTTCTGGGCCATAGATGACATCGTTACTACTAGTGGCTGTGAGAGTATTATTCCCAGGTATAAAGTTTGAATGCTAGGATAGACACTCAATGAAGTTTGTGTTGTCAAAGTTTAGATGCCTACATCGGCCCAACTAGAAGGTTTATTTCGAGCCAGCTACTTCTTGACCTACTTGATGTTTCAGTCTATTCATCTTGTTTGTCTTGACGAGCGCACCCAAAATCTTTTCATTTTGGCAGGATACAACGAAGAAATTGAGGTAGAAATTACTCCAGATGGGGAGGTGCTTTAATGAGCCAGGTTAATTATAATGCCATGTCCGATCGAGATTTAAAGCGGTACTTTCTCGAACATAGAGATGACAAAGCTGCTCTTGAAGCCTATCTGGACAGGCGCAGAAAGCGTTCGTCTACGGTTATTACCAAGGTAGGAGATCCCGATTTTGACATCAAACTTCAGGCTGCTATTCGCCAACAAATGCAGGGTGAAGACAGTAGTAGGGTTCAACAATAGCGAACCATAAGCAAATGAAAAAAGCGATCGCACTTAATATCAAGCCAAAGGCGATCGCTCGCAGTATCTATTTCGATCGCGTAGTGTCTTCTACAGAGGATCGATCGCTTCAGTATTTAAATCAAACCATATTGATACTCATCCAAGATGGCGGCTAGTCTTTTTTCATATTTTTTACTCAAAAAATCTAAAGTATCGATCGCTCTTAATATGGAACTAACTCTTAACTTATAAAGTGCTAAACAAAAACGCGAAGGATCGTGGCGAGAACGATAATAAATTCCGTCTGGCTGTTCGGGATGTTCTTGGAATTTTTTAGCCCATTCTTGAGCGATTTCATAGCTACCAGTAAATAATCGGCCGTCAGCATCTAATAAAGTTAATTTATTCCCAGTTAAATCGACTAAAGACAAATCGCGATCGCTAACTATTTCCGTCATGCGTCGTCGTTCTAAAACATCGCTATTAATTAAGCGATACTGACTAAAACGACCGATAGTTTCCCTAAAAGCAACATATTCATCGATTCCTAGATAAATAATCCCTTCTGGTATGTCAAATCTACTTCTACCAGAATTGCCAAAATAAATTGGATTGTGTATGGTTTGATGAACTCGATAGAAAATGGTGCCCGCCGCCACGGTTATTATCGGTAATTTTCGGTTGAATAAATCCAATGGTGGAGGCGGATGCAATCCTGGTAAATCGTTAGTCGGGTTCATCATTCGCAAAGGCGATCGCACTAACAATTACAGGTTCTAATTTTCCCATTCTCAGCATTTCTAAGGGCGTTTTCTCTTCTAACCGAACGTTAGGATTGAGAAAGAAAGCCAGTTGAGTCCAAGGATCGAGTTGTTTTAACTCTTTGAGGACAGATTCTAATCCAGAAATAGTTTTTCCTGTATCGGTAAATTGCCAACGAGGATAGATATATTTGCCTTTTCCTCTAGACAAGCCGATGAGTTGTCCTTGGTGGCGACGTTTATTAATCGCTTGACGAGTAATACCCAATAATTCTGCTATTTCATCGCTGCTGGCACATCCTCCCTCTGCTTCGATTAACTGTTGTTTGAGTTTTAAACCTCTAATTTTCGCTAAGGCCAGAGGATCTCGTTGAGTTAATAAGGATAATGCTTCCGGTGTTTGTAAAGCTGCTAGCAAAACTTCGTAGTTGGAATCAGCCGCAGTGATATCGACAAGATTCTCAGATTCGGCAATTTCTATTAATCCTTCAATGCCGCGAGTTAAAAAAGCTCCCTTTAAAGGTTCTTGAGATGCTTGGAATACTCTATTTACCGCATTTTGCGTCGATTTAGGAATTTTAGCATTTTTGTCTCGATCGAGCATTTTCATGGCAGCTTAGTTTACCAAGTATTTTCTTGAATTATAAAATATTTAATATACTCACATCAACTCAAGCCTGGCGGTTGAAACCGCAGCTATACAAACGAAGTCCGCCTACGCGGACTAAATAAAGAAAGCGATCGCTCTAAAAATGCCCATTACGCCAAAAAACGCATCCCTATTGACTAGAAATGCGAAAACTAGGTAAAACAGCAAGATTACTGTTACTTACTTCGTAATACCCAGACTAAAATAGCGATCGCCAATATTATCGCTGTTGGACTGTAGGGATCTCTGAATAACGGAGTTGGATCGATGGTTACGGGGGTTTGTGTAGTTATACTTTTTACCTGAGACATAGCTTTCTTGTCTTTTGAAACTCTACAGTTTCATCCTCTCTGGGTGTAGATTGAGTTCCAGATTGAGCCAACAGGTGACTTGTCGTGGAAATTACGGAAAACTTAGGCTTGAATTGGCAAGAAATCTCACAGATAAACGATCCATCCAGCCAATCTACTATTCCTGACAACTTTTTCGCTTATGACACTTCCTGGGTTGGTAGAGACAAGCTGGTAGAACAACTAAGTCAGAAAATGCGTAACTCTTGCCGTCTTCTGCTGATTTTAGGACTGACAGGCATTGGGAAAACCGCTTTAGCTGAAAGGTTAGCAGTGGAATTACAAGATTTAATCCAGGGAGACTGGAAAAATAAGCTACTCAGAGCAAATTTTGACTATGACGAGAAAGCTACTGACTTTGCCAGTATCGCTGCTGGATGGCTAGAAGGGTTAGGAGAACAAATTTCACCAGCAGAGAAGAAACCAGAACTTTTATTGAATCGATTAGTCAAACGCCTACAAGATAATCGCTTCTTAGTATTGATTGATTCGATGGAAAAGCTACTAACAGAAAATGATAATGGTAGCTGGGGAGGTTTTAGCGATGAATATTGGGAAAAATTCTTTCTTAGATTACTATCAGCCGAATCTTGTCAAAGTAGTTTAATCGTTACTTCTCAAGATTTACCAGTTAGTTTACATAGCAATGCTTCTCGTTATAATAATTTCTACCACCATCACATTCTTTATGGATTAGAACAACCAGAACAAGAAGCATTGTTTGATGCAGAAGGTTTATATATTAGTGAAGAATCTGAAGATAGACCAATTTTATTACGATTGGGTAAAGCTTATAAAGGTCATCCTTTAGTTTTACGAGTAATTATTGGAGAAATTAACGGCGACCCTTTTAATGGGAACGTGCCAGCTTATTGGAATGATGTTCGGAGCAATATAGAAAAAGTAGAAAAGGATTTGGCAGAAGCAGAGAAAGGACAAATTATAGGGGAAGATAAATGGGAATTACACAAACTTACTCGTCAAGTACGATATAAAGTAAATAAAGAACGTCTCAAGGCAATATTTAATCGTCTAGAAACCCAAGTACCAGATGCTTATATCTTAATTTGTGCTGCTTCTGTGTATCGCATTCCCGTTCAAGAAGAAGGTTGGTTGATGCAGTTATCAGCTTTAGTCAAACGTATAGAAAAGCAGGTTTGTAGTAAGGAAAGACAAGAACAAGCTTTAGAAGAATTGTTGAATCGCTTTCTAGCTGAAGAATCTGTCGATCGCAAGAATAACCGTGTTTTAGGACAACATAATTTAGTTCGTAGCGTTACTTTAGAACGCCATAATAATTTAATTAAAAAATTACAATCTGAGGTAGATTCAGCATAACAGATAATTCTAAAACATCGAGTCAATTACTATATAGTCAAAATGGTTACAACCTGAAATAAAACTGACATGAAAAATAATTCAGCAAAGCCAGGTAAATTATTGTTTGAAGAATTGGATATTAATTTAGATAAAGTTCCTATCACGCATCTTCATTACTACATAGCTGTAAAGTATTTTTTAACTATTCAAGACGATCCTTCTTGCGAGGCTACAAATTTAGAAAAATTACTGAGATATCTAGAATCTTTTTATCATCTCTGCGATGCTGAAGATTGGTTTTTAGCAAGAAAAATATTTCTTATTTCTTCCGATCGCCCAGATAGTCCAGACAATAAGTATTTGGTAACGCAATTATCTAGTTGGGGTTATCATCAAGAAGTAATTGAGTTATGCCAAAGACTTTTATTCAATTTGGAAAAAAATTTTGATGTTTGTCTTTTAAGAACAATAGGTGATGCGTTTTGTTCGCTAGCTAACTATCAAAAAGCTATTGAGTACTATAATTCTAGCTTAGAACTTGAAAAACAACTTTCAAGATCAGATATAAATCACAGTATACTCAATAGTTTAGGTGTTGTATATTTTAAGATAGGTAATTTTGAAAAAGCGATTAGTTACTATCAAAAGTTCTATCATAGTGAACACAGATACGCAGCTATATTTAATTTGGCCAGCGCTTATTTATTGATGGGTGACTATAAGCAAGCAGAAAACTATTTGCAAGAATCTCTACAAATTGCTAAAACAGGCGAACAGATCGAATTTCTGGCAAATATTAGTCAATCTATGGGAATTCTTTATAGAAGACAAGGGAAATATCAACAAGCACTTGAATGCTTTAAGAAGGGGTCAGAGTTTTTTGAAATTATAGGAGATCCATTTACTCAAGGACAGTGTTTGGGGAACTTAGGAAATGTTTATTGCGATCTAGAGCAATACGAACAAGCTATTAATATACAACAAAAACGTTTATCAATCGCACGTAAAGTAAAAGATCTTGCTGGTGAAGGACTGACGTTAAATAACTTAGCAACTAACTATATAATGCAAACACATTATGATGAAGCAATTAAATGTTTAACAGATGGCTTAGCTATTTCCAGAAAAATTAGCTGTACTGAATCGGGTGTACTAGAAGTAAGTATTCTGTCAAATACAGGAATTGCTTTAATGAAACTAAGACATCATTCTGAAGCAATCCGATTTTTAAAACAAGGTTTAAAGATTTCTCAAGAAAATAACTATTCTTACTGGGAACATCACTTGCTAGCAAACTTAGGAGATGTTTATGATGCTATGGATGAATACGGTATAGCATTTGATTACTATTGCCAAGCCTTAAAACTAACAAAAAATATGGAAGACTATAAAGCAGAAGAAGAAATTTTAATTAGATTATCCAATCCAAATTATTTATTAGATTTTATAACTTATATAATGAAAGAACACAAATCAGAAGATAATATTTTTCTCGAACTCGGTAAAATTAGCTGTGCTTTAGGTGACTATGAAAAAGCTATTCAAATAAATAACCTACATTATTTTTTTACTGTAATGTCTAAAAAATTGCTTACAATGGCTGACAAGTAAGTAGACAATTAACTAATGATATCAAATAATTCTAAAACACCAAGTCAATTACTGTTTAAAGAGTTAGCAATTAATTTAGATGAAGTTCCGATCGATCGAATTCATCATTACATAGCAGTAGAATATTTTCTTAAAGTTGAAGATGAACCTGATTCTGATGTTAATAACTTGGAGAGAGTAAATCGATATTTAGAATCGTTTCACTTAACGGGTGACAACCTAGCTACGAAGCTTGTTGGATCAGGGATAGAGCCAAAAAGCCTCGCTGAAAATAGAGGCGTTTATGAGGTTTGAGGGCAATCAGGTTGTGTACCCAATCGGCCCACAATTCCATGCCATATATCCATCGTTGTCCATAAAGTCCAAAACTAAATTTACTTTGTCTTGGAGTTTTATCTTGGTGTTCGTTAATTCGCCCAGCATAAATTTCTATCCCTAATGCCTTCATCCTTTGTCCTTGGAGTGTCGCCCAAGCGTAAGCGATTGTAATTAACAAGATTAAAGCGAGAAACCGACTCTCATTGACCTTGGCTTCTTCGAGATTATAGCCCCCCGTTTTACAATCTTTGAACAGTTGTTCGATGCCCCAGCGACAACGATAAACTGTCAATACTTGTGGCAGGGTGGGCAAATTAGTCAAAATATACCAAGGTGCTTTCGGTCCTCGACCACGATATTTTCGTTGCCAATAGACCGCCAGATTAAATGGCCCTAAGCCGTCCCCTTTATTGCACAATACACCTTGATAAAATTTGCCCATACCAGGCTTAAATCCCTGTTCTTTAAGGATCTGATATGGTTGACCCCATTCCTCTTGAAAATGCAGGTCTTTTTTCTGACGAAGTGCAAATGATACCCCCATAGATGCCAGCCAGTCGGCAAGTTTCGGACTATGGAACTCTCGATCTCCTAGCACCAGAACCGGATAGTTCTGTAACAGATGGAGAACGGGTTTTAACAGACGCTTTTGGGTTTTAAGATCGCTACTGCTCACCTGCTCTAAAACTTCCCAATACACAGGTAGTGCGTGTCTTCCCCACACCAGACTGACCATGAAGATGTTGCGCCCCTTCCATTCGGTGCGGTCAATAGCTACGATCCAATAGCCAGATTTCTGATGCTTGAGCTTGGCTCGATGACGGCGCTGTTCAAAGGTTTAATTGGTGTCCAGTTCGTTCTTGTCGCAGCCAATATTTAATCAGGGGAAACCATAAGAGTTTGATGCTTAGTTGTGGCAAGACTAAAAAGCGTTGTAAATTCCGTTTGCGACTGGCAAATTGAATCGGTTGGGGAAACACACTAGCTAACACCGAAAGTTTAACTTGACGATGAGCTTGGAGCAATAACAACAACAATTGCAGGGTGAGATACTGGCTTTCGTTCAGATGCGCCCGCAGGGTGGTTTGGTAAAATGGAGGCAACATTTTATTTTGGGGAGCCGCTATCTGGCTCCCGATTTTTTGTCCTCTTCATTTTCTCAAACCTTTGTCACCTGTGGACTAGAGGCATCTTGTCACCCGTTAAGGAAATTACGGCATTAAATAATTTAGGAAGTGTTTATGGATATCAGGGGAATTACGAACAATCCGTTAAAAGTTTTGAAAACTCTTTGAGTCTTGCTAGAGAGATAGAGAGTCGCGTGGATGAGGCTCAAGCTTTAGGTAATCTAGGTTATTTATATAAACTTAAAAAACAATATGATAAATCAATAGAGGCACAGCAAAAAAGCTTACAAATTTCTAGAGTAATAGGCGATCGCGCTGGAGAAACTGTGGCGTTAGGCAATTTGGGGGCTGTTTATGGTTCTCAAGGACAATACGAAAAAGCCATTGATTACTTTAAACAAAGTTTAGCCATTGCTAAAGAGATTGGTAGCAGTCAAGATCTGTTTTTGGCAAGAGTCAATCTGGCTTTGGGTTACTTTTTATTGTACTGGACTAGAATTGTCAAACGCTGGAAAGCTATAGCAAAACTGCCATAGAGATTATAAGGTTAACAGTTATCGATCGCTTAGAGGTTAGGCAAACTATAACCTAGCTTCTGTAGAGCATTGCGAAACTTAGTCTCAGATTCCAACGGTACGATCAAACGACTTTCACTTGCCAAAAAACAATACTTTTTGGTACGCGAATCGTGAGCGATTAAAGTGGCTATGCCAGCGTCGGCACATTCAATAATTCGACCAGTTCCGATAGTCTTTAAACTTCCACTTCTCGATCGCACGTCGGCTAAAAATTGCTCGATCGTCTGAGGTAATGGTTCTGAAGACCGCGCCTGTAAAAATTCTGCTAATTCCTCGATCGAACGACCTTCTGCCGCTACTTTCAGCAACTTCGCCATCTCCAAACGCCACACTGCATCGGAGACTTTCTCGGCATACATATCCAAAGCTAGAATGTCGGCTGCGCTCAACGGTTCCCCGATAGCAGCAATTTCCCGATTGGGTAGCACCCGCAAAACCGGACAAATCTCGATCGGCTTCGGGGTGTAAGTCGCGCTCAAATCTAAACAGTAAGCCCCCAAAGGAGTCAAACGGATATACATCAAACCGTCGTAACGGCTGAGAAATTCCAGGTCATCGACTCCCCAATTGTTGCGATAATCTTCCCGCGCCCCCACCGGAGAAATATAGGCCACATCCACTATGCCTAATGTGGCGGCATACTCAAACAACAAGCACAGCACGTACCTGCCCTGCAACATACTCCATTCGTGGAAACCTTGATAGCCCAAACTGCCGTATCCCGCCTCGCAGATGTAGAGACTCCAGGGATCGCGAGTTACTTCAAAATTGTTGCTTCCTGCCTGCATATAGCGGAAGAATTCATCTACCGTCACCCAGCGATCGACCCGCAGATCGTGCAAGGCTTTGTAAATCGCCTCTCGCCGTCCGACTACAGCAGTCATGCTTCTTTGCCCCTTGCCCGTTTGCCCTTTAATTTCATTAATGCGTCGGAATTCATCTAAAAGCTTAGTTTTAAGCCATTTTTGCCACAGATGTTTCAGCGTCTTTTCCGTAGGGTCGCTCAGCGCCTTTTGTCCTGCCTTAGTCAATCGCAGTTTCTTCCCAGATAGCTCAGCCAAACCGCCCGCTTGTAGCAGCATCGACCAGCCAAAAGCAGCAATCGAGCCGATTTCTGTATATTGCGGGGGATTGGGTTTTTGAGAGATATCGGTATAGTAGTCGCCACCGACCAGAATATCTGTAATCGCCTTGAGAGTTGCGGCTGAAGGCAAACGGGTTTGCTCGCTAACCGACACCTTCCCCGCGTCGATTAGCCGCAGCATGGCCAATAATTCCTGAGATGCTGTTTGCTCTCTCAATCTACGATCGAGGGGAACTTCCTCGACTCGGTAGTAGACTTTACGGGCTTCATAGTCAAATTCTCGCCAGCGTTGCTCGATCGTCTGCGGGATTTCCTCAGAAGTTGATAGCTTGGCTTCCACGGGTGGTGGCACAAAAGCTTTCAATCGTTGTTTGAGTTCCTCTGGCATAATACTGCCACAGAAAAAAAGTACCAATCTGGAAGGCGTTTGGGAGATCCCGTAGCGATCGCTCGTCCCCCAATCGGGCAACTCTCCATATTTGGCTTGAAAGCGGGCAGCATCAAATCGCGTGTTCGGCGAATGAACTGCTTCGGCAACGGCTGCTTGTTGCAATGAGTCTAATTTTTCCCACAAGGCTTTCAGTTCTCGACCTTGTAAATACCGTTCGATTAGTTCGATGATTTCGGCTTTGCGGGTCGGTTTTTCTTTTGTGGGCAAGTGAGGCAACAACTTTTTCAGTCGATCGACTGATTGCTGGTTCAGTCCTTCGGCGATCGTCGCCACGGTTTCGGGAGTTTGAAAGTAAGGCATCGCTGTATTTTCATTACGTTTTTATCGATCGACGGCAACGCGAGGTAGCCGATGTTTAAAGCCGCAAAGAATCTCCCAAGAAATCGTTCCTAAAGTTTTTGCCCAGTCATCGGCTGTAATTTCAACTTCCCCATCCTTGCCCAGCAAAGTAACGACTTCACCTGTCTGTAAGTCAGGAATGGCACTCACATCTAACATTAGTTGATCCATTGTAATAGCTCCCACTTGGGAAACTCGCTGACCTCGGATTATTACCTGCATTTGGTTAGAAAGACTTCGGGGCACGCCGTCGGCGTAACCGATACCGACTATAGCTAGCCGCATCGGGCGATCGCTGATAAATTGATGGCCGTAACTCACGCCCGTCCCCGCTGGAATAGTTTTAACTTGAGTAACTCGCGCTTTTACTTGGAGAACTGGCTGGAGAGTCACTGCCGATCGCAAATGAGAGGATGGATAAAGACCGTAAATCGCTAAACCGACTCGCACCATGCTGTAATGAAGATCCGAACTAGCTAAGGTGGCAGCCGAGTTAGCTAAGTGCAAGCGGGGAATCTTAATGCCTGTAGCTTCGATTTGGGCGATCGCTTGGTGAAATCGCTCTTGCTGCTGTTGCATCACCCTCGGATCGGGATCGTCGGCGGTGGCAAAGTGGGAGTAAATACTAGCAATTTGCAATCCAGGCAGGCGATCGACTAATTGTGCTAACTCTACTGCTTCCGGCCACAGCACTCCCAATCGCGACATCCCGGTATCGAATTTGAGATGAACGGGTAGTTTGGTTTCCCTTCTTCCCAAAACTTCAGAAAAGACTAATGCTTGCTGCGGACTGCAAATCGTCGGCTGCAATTGCCAGCGGGCGATCGATTGGATCTGTTCGGGGTCGTTGACTGCTCCCAAAACCAACACGGGCGACTCGATACCAGCTTCTCGCAACTCAATCCCTTCTGGGACAGTGGCCACTCCCAACCAACTCGCACCAGCTTTAAGGGCAGTCTGCGCCACAGTTACAGCCCCATGACCGTAAGCATCAGCTTTGACTACTGCCATCAACTGCGTCTGGGGCGATAGCAAACGGTGGATCTGTCGGACATTCTTATCTAAAGCCGTTAAATCGATTTCTACCCAGGCACGCTGACACAACTGGCCGTAGCGATCGCCTTGTACGTGTGGCAATTCAGGCGTTTTCGCAAGAATTTTTAATCTGTCTGTCATCTTCATCACATCCTCAACTGACACTAGTTAAGCAACTCAAAAGTCAAAAGTCAAAAGTAGTTGTAGAAACCCGCCATAGCGCGTCTTTACAGGAATTCAGAAGGCAGACGGTTAGATATAGAGTTATAACCAATTTGCGCCAATCCGATTCCGGAAATGGCAGCAGTCGGCTTGTAGTCGATAAAATAGAAATAATGTTACATTCAAGTGAGTAACTAAAGAGGAAAAAACGATGGCTCAAAGACTAAAGCGGTGGGAATCTCCCCGCCGTCAGGGGCGAAACGATAAAGGTAGAGGCGGTTCGGCCAGACAGCGACAACTGAAAAAGCAAACTCAACTCTTGAGGAAAAAGCTCAAGGAACAAGACAAAGGCGAAAGCCGCCAACAACAAAAGGGAGGGAAAATTAATTTCCCTCTCTTTTTTTTGGGCTGTCAAATCAAGTCATATCAAATCCGGTTCTTAAACGCCGAATTGCTGCCCTCACCCCCAACCCCTCTCCCACGGGAGAGGGGAGCCGCTGCGATCGCTACCGATTGTCCGATCCACAAACCCATGTGATTCTCGATCGTTAATGTCGATCGTTATCATCGTCATTACTGGGTGCAACAGCAATATCGAAATGAAGCACTTCTTCGCGGGTTCCCAGCTTCGTGTAAAGTGCGATCGCAGGGTCATCCCCGATATCTGCCTGGACGAAAATCACATAGGCCGATCGCGCTGCGGCGATCTTCTTTAATTCTTGAATTAATGCAGTGGCAATGCCTTCGCGTCGATGCGCTGCTGCTACAGCCAGATCGTAAATATAAATTTCACTACGCTCCTGCTCGAACTTCTGGAGTTCGTAAGCGGCAATACCTCCGACTACTGAGCCATTTTTTAACGCTACCAGCGCAATGAAATAATCGCTACTTAACAACCGCTTGAGATAGGCATGGCTGGGGCGAGACGAGCTATAGGTATCAACTTCGTCGAAAGCCTCACCAAAGGTAGCTAATAAACCCTCCATAAGTTCTAGGTCGTTGGTAGCAAGCTGATGAATGCTAATTGGCTTGGATGATGACATTTTCTATCTATTAAACTGCGATTGCCTCACTTAATTTGTTCTGGACTCAGCCCATAGTATTTCGAGTCTCCGCTCAATACTAGCCGCGTTAGCAGGTAATTTTCCCACTGACCGATAAGCAACTGTGAAATCCAAGAGGCATGACTGGAAACAACTTGATAATCGAGATCGAAATGAGACAAAATAAACGCCGTGCGCTTAACGTGATATGGAGAGGTGACAACTAAAGCCGAAGACCAGCGATTCTTATGCGCGATCTCAACAGCATTGAATAAATTATGATAAGTATTTCTCGCTTTTCGATCGGTTACAACAGCACTTTTAGAAACTCCTAGCGAGCGAGCGAGTTCCGCCATCACATCGGCTTCCACATAAGAGTTGTAGACCGCTCCCCCTGTAAACAAAATATATTTTGCTCGTCCACCCTGAAAAAGTTCTACAGCTTTCAATACTCTCTGCCTCATTATTTCACCAGGGCTGCCGTCTGAATTTGCTGGATTACCAAGCACGATGATGATGTCGAAATTCGTGCGTGTTGTGTTGCTTGAGGGCGCTTGGCAAAAGAGCAAAGGAACGATGTTAATGGCTACCAGAGTTAATGTCAGTGTCAACAACAGCGGTACGACAACCCACCGTGTCATCTGCTTCTTGGCTTTTGAATTCGATCGCCTTTTCATGATTTTGAAACTGAGAAGTCACGACTTTTTCAATGAAGCCGAAACAAAAAATTCCTTACAAGTTTGTCTGGGTAAGGCTAAATACAGCATTCTAGCAACAGTAGAACCTGTAGGGTGTGTTAGCGAAGCGTAACGCACCGCAACCCTATCAGTGGCGTTATTGCGTAAGTTCTGAGATCGTATATTTTAAAGTTTTGATAGATTGCGACGAATAGCATTTTTTACAATTCCTGAAATGCGAATGTCTCTCTCCGAACTTCTGATTGGTTCATGATTTTTGTTCTCTGATACTAGAATCACTTCTCCTTTTTCCGTTTTGTAACGTTTAACTAAAGTTTCGTCATCCAGAGAGACTATAACAATCTCTCCCTCTTTAGGTTTTTGGTATAGACAGTTAATTAGTTCAACAATCAACCAATCGCCTGGATATATACCAATACCTATCATCGAGTCTCCTATTACAGGCACGATAATAGTTTTGCTAGGCTCCTCAATCAGTGATTCGCAGAGGTCAATTTCCTCATAATTGGTATTCATTGAATCTCCTCCAATGCTTGATGTTCTATTTATACCTGCTGAGACTGAGTAATCGTATTTCCTGACCTTGCGAAATTTTACCGAACGTAGATCGTCTATTAGGTCTTGCCCTTTTCTTCCCTTTTCCCAAAGGTATTCTATTGCCACAATTAAGTCGTTACTGATTGATGAAGGAACACCAATATCTGCCAGTGGTTCTCCAAATTTATATTTACGACCCGATCCTGTTCTGCAACCGCCTCTCGGCATAAGCTAAGTCTCCTTGGTACGCGAGTTTTTTTATTTTCTTTATTTTTTTTAAGACAAACTTCGCTAATTGTGTCTGTCTTGTCCAACTTTTGTAGGCAGAGTTTGGTTAGCTAAATTACTAAACTGTAGATGGGCAATGCCTAAAGCAAATGTCACAGACAGCAAGGCAATGAGAGCTTTTTCTGAGAAAATGACGCTAAGGCCAGTGTTAGGATTTTCTGGCTTACTCTGTTTGCGACTGCGTTGCATAGTTCACTTGTTAACTAAATACCAACTACAATTTAGTACAATTGAACTACTGCTGTATAGCGGGTTTTGAAAAAAGCCTGGAAATCAATGGTAATAGCTCAGCAGACAAAACCTATAAATTTATTTTTTAAAAAATAAATGCTACTTTCGCTTACCACGATCGAGCGTCGGTAATGCTGGTCGAGAAGATTGGGAGTTAAGAAAATACTTGGGCGAGTCCTCGTCTAGTTCTTCTTGAGTATTTTGAGATTGCCACCAACGAATAGCGATCGCAACTCCTACTAAAGAGCAACCAAAAAACAGTAAAGACCAACTGCGATCGAGGCCACCAATGGCTACATCAACCGCACCAGCGATCGCCATGAAACTAGTAATTGGCTCTTTACGGTAGGCAGATTTTAAAAATCGGTTCATATATTTAACGATTAACTCTAATAAAACGGGTTTGTCTGCAAATATTTGAGAATAACAGTTTGTCGATCGCTATCCGCCCTAAATCTCAACTGTTAAGCGAAAAAGAGCAGTATTTTGAACTTAAAACTTACCTGGGGCAAAGCATTTAGGCGATCGATCGTTGATTTTAACCGCAGATTTTATCCCAAATCCTTTGCCCCTAACGCTCATCACTTCTATTTTAAGCCCAGCCAAGAGAGGATGCCTTCCCCGGTTAGGTATTCAATGACGAGCATCAAAACAAAACCAATCATGGCGGCTCTACCGTTCAAACGTTCGGCGTAGTCGTTAAAGCCAAACTTGGGTGAGTCTAGTTTTGGCGTTACAGAGGGTTGCGGTGGGGTCATGACTGGCATCAATTTATCTACCAAGCTAGTTTGCGATTTGTTAGCATTTTTATTGTGTACCATTGTCAAGGCTGCTCGATGGACTGTCAACTGAAGCGTCAAGGACATATCGTTTATTCAGCCTTTCTCAGTTAAGCGCACGGTAATCCTTAGCAGAAAGAGGTGGGATATGGAAATCGGTGTCCCTAAAGAAACCAAAGACCAAGAGTTCCGGGTGGGGTTGAGTCCTAGCAGCGTTAGAGTTTTGTACGAACGCGGTCATGCGATTTTTGTCGAAAGTGCGGCGGGTAACGGCGCTGGCTTCACAGACGAAGATTACATCCAAGCAGGGGCGAAAATTGTGCCCTCAGCGGCCGAAGCTTGGAATCGAGAATTGGTAGTCAAAGTTAAAGAACCCCTCTCTCCAGAATACGACTTCTTACAAAAAGGCCAGATTTTATTTACTTACCTACACTTGGCAGCCGATCGCCGTTTGACGGAACATTTAATTGACAGCGGCACGACTGCGATCGCTTACGAAACCGTAGAACTGCCCGATGGCAAGCTGCCTCTACTAACTCCTATGAGCATCATTGCCGGACGCTTATCCGTGCAGTTTGGCGCGAGGTTCTTAGAACGCCAGCAAGGGGGTCGAGGCGTACTTTTAGGCGGCGTTCCTGGAGTCAGACCTGGAAATGTGGTGGTTTTAGGCGGCGGGATCGTCGGTACGGAAGCGGCCCGCATGGCCGTGGGGATGGGCGCTAGAGTCCAAATTTTGGACGTGAACGTCGAGCGGTTGGCGTACTTAGAAACTCTCTTTGGCTCTAGGGTAGAACTACTTTACAGCAACTCTTTGCAAATCGAAGCGATCGCCTCTGAAGCTGACTTATTGATCGGTGCGGTTTTAGTTCCAGGTCGTCGCGCTCCGATTTTGGTATCTCGCGAACTGGTGCAAAAAATGCGCCCTGGCTCGGTAATCGTCGATGTCGCAGTCGATCAAGGGGGTTGCGTGGAAACTTTAAGAGCGACATCTCACACCCGTCCCACCTATGTTGAAGAAGGGGTAGTGCATTACGGCGTGCCTAATATGCCGGGAGCCGTACCTTGGACATCAACCCAAGCCCTGAATAACAGCACTCTCCCTTACGTCCTGAAGCTGGCCGATCGCTCTTTAGAGGCTCTAGAATTAGACCCAGCGCTAGCCAAGGGCTTAAACGTGAAAAATTGCCGACTAGTTCATCCAGCGGTGAGAGAAGTCTTCCCGGATTTAGCTCTAGAGGTTTAGCTTTCATCTCTACTAGCTGACCTCACCCCCGGCCCCTCTCCCACCTCAAAGAAGCCCTCTCCTACAAGGAGAGGGAAAAGGAAGTTTCTTTTTACTGGAGAGGGGAGAACGGAAGCTTTAAAGTCCCTCTCCCACGGGAGAGGGATTTAGGGCTTCGGCGCGAGCGCTCAGCCGAGCGGTGAGGGCAAACCAAACAAAGTTTTGTGCCTGCCATATAGTAATTAGGGAGAGAGCAAAGGGAATTTTGGCATGACAAGAAGTTTATGGCAACCTCCTCGCCTGCGAACTGCTGATGGTGAAGAAGAACGACGCGCTACTTGGCTAGAACTGTTTTACGACTTGGTATTTGTCGCTGCGATCGCGGAAGTGGCTCATACTTTAGGCAAGGAGATCGACCTTTTAGACTATCTAGGCTACGTCCTGCTATTCGTCCCGATTTGGTGGTCTTGGGTAGGCGCAACTTTTTACGCCACTCGGTTCGATACTGACGACTTAGGGCACAGATTGCTGACGTTGTTGCAAATGGTAGCGATCGCGGTGCTAGCAGTCAACGCGAGCTACGGATTGGGCAAGAGTGCAGATGGTTTTGCTCTTTCCTACGTCGCCGTTCGGGTAATTTTGATCGGTCAATATCTCTCAGCTGGCTATTTTGTCCCTTCAGCGCGGGGATTAGTTAATTGGTATACCAAAGGGTTTGGCATCGCGGCCGCTATCTGGTTGGGGTCGATTTTCGTCCCCATGCCTGCCAAATTTGGCCTGTGGATCTTGGGACTGATGGTAGACTTCTACACCCCTCTCAACGCAGGACATTTGGTAGTCAAGATTCCCCCAAGTTTTTCTCACATTCCAGAACGTTTGGGCTTATTTACCATCATCGTTTTAGGCGAGGCAGTAATTGCTGTAGTCAGAGGAGTTACCGAACTAGAATGGGGAGTTTTATCGGCGGCTGTAGCTTTATTGGGACTGGCGATCGCTTTTACTTTATGGTGGCTTTATTTCGACAGCGTGGATGGTTCTCCCTTACGGGCGATGGGAGTAGGCAACATGAAAATCGGCCTGATTTGGCTTTACGCTCATCTGCCCTTAGCTATTGGGATTGCAGCTACAGGCGTAGGCGTAGAGCATTTAATTAAGGCTGCCAAAACCGGAACATTACTAGCTAGCGATCGCTGGTTGCTTGGCGGTTCGGTGGCGATTTGCTTGCTCGCTTTAGCAGTTATCCACCTGATTACCTGTACTTTAGGAACGATCCGGCGGCGAAAGATTTTAGCAGCTTATCGTGTCGGCTCAGCAGCCTTCATTCTCCTGCTGGCTGCTTTTGGTTCTCCTCTGTCACCGCTAGCGTTAATTGGATTGGTAGCTGTAGCTTGTGCGGTACAAGTCGTGTTGGGTTTACTAGGAGGGGAGCGATCGAAATCTCAAATATAATTATTTAATCTATCAATTCTTTGGTTGCTGTTGGGTTTCACTTCGTTCAACCCAACCTACAAGATCTGCGATCGCACTTCGATCGCTAGATCTGGCGGCGGATCGACTGTAAGATCTATTCGAGTTTTACCTCTCATTCGTTGGTGGTTTTGGATATAAAAGCAGTTATCTGGTTCGATGCCATGTTCCCAGAAGTGTTGAATGTTAAGAAAAAATCGATAAAAATAGCCCAAAAGCTGTTATACTTTGGGCTAGAAATCTAAATATATTTGTTGCTTATGATTATAAGATCGTTTCCCAAGATTGTCAAGACTATTCTGGAAGAACTACCAAAAAACGATTATCCAGTATTAAACAGTCGCTTATTCTTTGAATGTTGGCTCTCGTACACACTAGATAACAGTTTAACCAGTATGAGAGATATATTTAAAAGATTAAATAACACGGGATTTACCCTGGATATTTCGACATTTTCTAAGGCCAGCGCCGGTCGAAGCTGCCAACCTTTTCAGCAAATCTATCAAAAACTCAATCAATTATTAGGGCAGAAAAGTTCTCAAAGATTATCTGGCAAATATGAGATTTGTCCGATTGATTCAACGATTATTACGCTGACAAGCAAATTATTGTGGGCGTTGGATTATCATCAAGTCAAACTTTTTAGTTCTCTGAATTTAGCTACAGGCAGTCCGGCTGGTAATTTGATTAACTTTGGCTATGACCATGACTATAAATTTGGTGCAAAAATGATAGATTGTTTACCGGTCAATGGCGTTGGTGTAATGGATAGAGGTTTTGCTGGATTAGAATTTATTGAGAGTTTATGTCGAGATAACAAATATTTTGTTTTGCGGATAAAGAACAATTGGAAGTTAGAATTTTCGCCAACAGATGGCTTAGTTAAAATCGGTTCATCGGTTGATGCTCCAGCTTATAGAATAATTAACTTTTGCGATTTAGAAACCAAAAGTGAATTTCGTTTGGTGACTAATCTACCTGGTTCAGGAGAGGGAAGTATTGGGGATGATGAAATTCGAGAGATTTATCGATGGCGTTGGGGAATCGAGTTATTATGGAAGTTTTTAAAGATGCACTTAAAACTCGATAGATTAATTACTAAAAATGTCAATGGCATCACCATACAAATTTATACTAGTCTTATAGCATATCTAATTTTACAGCTTTTATCCATTCCCCAACAGTGGGGAGATAAATTATTAGATAAACTCCGCTATTTACAAGCTTGTATGTGTCAGAAAATCAGTTACGTTCATTGGCTTGAAGATATTATGTTATGTTGACAATTTCAGGCTTTTTAGGTTTAGTATTTTTCAGGATGTAAAGTTTTATTAAGTATTCAACACTTCTGCCATGTTCCATATCCTCGCGCTTAAAGGTAGTAGAACCAAAACATTCGCGATCGATCTCTAACTCTTCCAGCAAAATCTTCACCATATCGCCTACAATTTCTTTATTGACCTCACGTTCTGGCAATGGCATTCTAGTTTCTAAAGTTCCTTTGCTGTAAGCTATGCGAGATGGACGGTCTTCTCCTAGTTCTTCTAAAATAAACTCAAATTCGTGCCAATTAATTTGATGTAGCAACACTCGTTGTCCTGGGGGAACATCTAACTGTCGGATCTGGATTTGTACGACCATGCTATTTTCCCCGAAATGCCAAGAAATAATCGATCGCGTCTCTTGAAGTCCGCGCAGGCGGACGAGAGTTTGTATAGCTGCGGTTTCAACCGCCAGAATTCTATTTTAGTGAAGGCGATCGCAGATGCCAATCAGTTGCTTGTTCGTAAGCGTGAGCTACTTGAAGCAGTTGCTCTTCTCCCAACACTTTACCGATTAGCTGCATCCCAATTGGCAAGTTATTATCGTCAAAACCGCAAGGAATACTAATTCCTGGTAAGCCAGCCAAATTGACGGTAATTGTCATTAAATCTGTCAAATACATACTCAGCGGATCGTCGGTTTTTTCTCCGACTTTAAACGCTGTAATCGGAGCGGTTGGAGTCACTAAAACATCGACATCCTCAAAAGCTTTATCGAAGTCTTCTTTAATCAAGGTTCTGACTTTTTGAGCTTTGAGATAATAAGCATCGTAATAGCCAGCCGATAGGGTGTAAGTTCCCACCATAATTCGGCGCTTAACTTCGGTACCAAAACCAGCCGCCCTAGTTTGATAGTACATTTCTAAGAGGTTTTCGGGGTTGGGGGTGCGAAAACCATATTTCACCCCATCGTAGCGAGCCAAATTAGCCGAGGCTTCGCTGGGAGCGATGATGTAATATGCGGGTAAGCCATAGCGAAATCGGGGACAAGAAATCTCTTTAACTTTAGCCCCTAATTTTTGCAGTTGAGCGATCGCTTCGTTTACTGCTTTTCCTACTTGCGGATCTAACCCTTCACCAAAGGTTTCTTTAACTACCCCAACTTTGAGATTTTTCAGCTTCGATTTGAGCGCTTTCGTGTAGTCAGGAATTTTGACATTGAGACTAGTAGAATCTTTAGGATCGTAACCCGCGATCGCTTGTAATAAAATCGCCGCATCTTCTACCGTGCGACCAAACGGCCCGATTTGATCTAACGAAGAAGCAAAAGCGACTAACCCAAACCTAGAAACCAATCCGTAAGTCGGTTTTAGCCCTACCACCCCACAAAAAGATGCTGGTTGACGGATAGAACCGCCAGTATCCGAACCAGTAGCGACTACGCATTCTCCTGCTGCTACTGCCGCCGCCGAACCGCCCGAAGAACCTCCTGGCACTCGCGACAAATCCCAAGGATTAGACGTTACTTGAAACGCCGAATTTTCCGTAGAACTGCCCATGGCAAATTCATCTAAATTCGTTTTGCCTACCATTACCGCCCCAGCCTCAGCTAGTTTTTGCGTCACGGTCGATTCGTATGGGGGCACGAAATTTTCTAAGATTTTAGAAGCGCAAGTAGTAGGAATTCCTTGAGTACACATATTATCTTTAATCCCGATCGGAATTCCTGCTAGCAGCCCAATTTCTTCTCCCGCTGCAATCTTGGCATCAACTGCTTGGGCTTGGGCTAAGGCTTTATCGGCGGTAACGCACAAAAAACTATGTACTTGCGGTTCTACTTCCTGAATGCGTGCTAAAGCTGCTTGAGTAATTTCAACTGCCGAACGTTCTTTTTTTACCAATTGTTGATGCAATTCGCGGATCGATGTCATGTTGCTACCTTTTTTAAGAAGTTCAGAAGTTCAAGCTTCGGCTACGCTCAGCTTGAAGGAGTTCAGAAGTTCAGAATGTCAATTGTCAGTTGTCAGTAGTTAATTTTCCGCGTTCGGCTGACGCTCGCGGCGGAAGCCTCTGCTCCCATATTCCCCTCTCCCCATCCTCTGCTCCAATTACTTTTATTTACCCCAAATTTTCTTTAGAGTTTCAGAAAAATGATTTGGCAAAAAGTCGAGTCCAATTACTGATTTAAATAGATAGGCAATCAGTAAAATTAAGGCACTAATAGTCAAGTTAGTTGCTATCAATAAAATTATAACAGTAATGATATTACCAACTCTGGTGATTCCCCTAGCTTTATATTGCCGCTGTTCTTTACGAAAATCTTTACCGACTAATAACACCAGGTAAAAACGAGAAAAAATTAGATCGACAGTAAATCTAAAATCTACGATCTTAGGAGACGATTTAGGAATAGCTTGCTTTAAAATTGAAGTAATAGCTTCTATTTGTTCTGGTTTGAAGCTAGCTAAGATATCGGGATCGATTTTTTCTAAGTAGTAGCCAGGACTTCTAGAACGGTAATCTGGTGGATTCACGGCGATCGCAAGATAATAATTTTTAACAGCTTAACCGATCTTCCTACCTGAGTTGAGGAAAAAAGATCCGATCTACTAACCAGCCCAACCACAGTCCTAACCAGGAAGCGATCGCTAACAGCCAAAAAACTTGAGTTTGACTCCAGCGGGCAGCGAGTAGAACCTTTCTAGCCTGAGCTAAGGTCAAAATTAATATTAACCCAAAAATCCAAACTACAGCTAAAGCCGCCGCCCAAACTCCTGGCGTAACCCAAGGCACGTTTTTAAACCACGAACCCGCAAAAGCGCCAATCCATACCAAGCTGATTATCCAAACCAGACCTATAGCTATAGCGTCAAATCCTGCCCAAGCTAGATGCAGGCTGACAGCACAAGTACCCACCCAGGCCCACCAAGAGGCTTGATACTCAGACAGCAGCCAGCCAGCTAAAATCGACTCGCTCAGCACTGCGATCGGATAAATCGATAAAGGTTTTTTGAACCGTAACATGAATGATAGATAAAGATCTAAGCAATCCCTAACAATGTTTTGCCAGTAAAACATCGTACAGTTCATTATGCCAACAATTCAAGAAAAATACTCAGAAAATGCGATCGAGATTATCCAGATCCATTCCGGCAAGATCGATCGTTCTATTAATGCAAGTTGCTAGTTACAAATATTGATGGCTCCATCCCCCCTAGCCCCCCTTAAAAAAGGGGGAACCGGAGTCAACGTCCACCTTCTTTTCATAAATATGCAGTAAACCAACACCACCTTTGGCAGGTGTAGAGGAAACTAATTGGAAGTTTTTATCTAGAATAATTGATTCAAACTCAGGTAGCATATTAGTTCTAACGACAAACCATTTTTTAGACTTAGCCAGGAGAAGTTCTACCAAATCGTGTAAATTTTTCTCTGGCATTTGATATTTGAGGTGATGGTAAACTCCTAAAAATAGAACGATGTCGTATTCCTTCAATAAAATGTCTTGATATCTTCGCTCGAACTCTTCTCCGGATATAGCTAAATCTGCTCGTACGAATTTATTCTCAATCGGAATATCGCGGAACAGTCTTTTGGTAAACTTCACCATGTCTTTTTCTTTCTCAAAGCCATGGATTAATTTACTCCCTCTTTTAGCAAATTCATAACTAATCAACCCTTCATTACTGCCTATATCCAATACAGTAGAGCCAGGACATTTATCTAAAATAAAGTCTAATCCAACGAATCGATCGAACAGACTACCCGCAAAATTTTTTTTTCCAATTTGTTGATAAACTAATAGTTTCCGCAATTTGTCAAACATACTTTGTTGCTTAGACCTGAAAATCTGCGAGTAAAACATCAAAATTAACCCCCACAGCAAAATTATTTATCTGCCGACAATCGGAAAATTAGCACGACAATTATAGAGACGTTCTAGGAGAACGTCTCTGAGGTGAAGTCAACCTTGTTAATTACAGTTTGCCCAAATCACCTCAAATTATTTCAGCCATGAAAAGGTCTGATTGCTAATCTAGGAGTTGAGAGTCGAATAGCCGGCCTTCAGATTGCAAATAGACATAGCTATCGGAGCGATCGCTCTCATAAGCGCATCGATATATAGGATACCATCAAGCGAATCGCTCTCGATGCTTATCCTTTATAGGTTTGCCATATATGACTTAGTTAGAATCTAATGCCGATTTGTCCGTTGAGTCCTCTAACCGAGTTGTAGCCAGCACCTACGGTGATGTTCTTAGAAGCCTCTACCTGTACGCCGCCGGACAAAGAAATACCTGCATCGTTAGAGTATAGCCCTACTCCCGCATAGGGCGAAACTCCTGGTAAACCGACAACGGATGTGGGCAAATCAAAGAACTTCAGAACGTCTACCCCAGTTGCACCATTAGAATCAGTTCCGAGTTCGACTCCAAAACCCAAACTCCTAGCTCCCACAGAATAGGTAATATCATCGTTTACCCCAACAGAAACCCAAGGTTGGGGAACCAATTGGCTGCGAACTTGACTGGGAGCCAATAAAGTCAAAAAAGTTAGCGCAGCGATCGCTGCTTTATAGGTATTTTTCACGCTCGAACCCTCCTATTGATCGACACCACATAATCTAGGAAACTAACCTAGCATAAGAAGTGATAAGTGTGGAGTGTTAAGTGTTGAGTGTTGAGTTAAGAAACTTCTCCCCTCTTCGCTCTCCTATGACACGCTGAATCCTGCTGGCCAGGTGGTGACGATGAAAACGACGATCGCGCCGATCGCTAGTAAAGCATGAATTATTCGCCCCACGATCGAACCGACGACAATGCCAACGCCTGCCTGAAACGATAGCTTAAGTCTAGGAAAAAATTCTAACTCGCGGCGGTAGAGAAATTCGCCTGCGATCGCGCCGACAAAAGGACCAAAAAATATCCCGATTATCGGCCCGCCAAAGGGTAAAGCTGGCAGCAATCCAAAAAATCCGAGCAGCAAGCCGATAGCTGCTCCCCATTGTCCCCAACTACTTGCCCCAAAACGTTGTGCGCCCCAGTATCCAGCCAGGAAGTCAATGCCGATACTCAGCAGCCAGACGACAATAGCAACTCCTAAAGCCAAAGCTAAATTGCTAAAACCAGTAACTAATCCCCAGATGACGACGGCAGCCAAAATTAAGCTAGAACCAGGAATTCCAGGCAGAATCGCGCCGATTACGCCCACCACCATCACGATTACCAGCAGCCAGTAGAGAACGATTAAACCCATGTTTTGATTTACCAGTTTTTAGATATTAGACGCTCGATCGAAAGTATCTGCCAACTTATCAGCTATGCCCTCAATCCAGTTTTCATCTTGTTTGGTATAACTGCGCGGAGCATTAGCCCCTAAAATCAATACTCCTCGATCGCCTATTGGTTGACAAATTACGCCTTGGGTATTTTCTGGCAAATAGTCAAATTCGATGCGACCTGGATATAATTTCAGGTTAACTAAATAAACAGGCTTTTGTTTGTCTAATACCCGCTGGACGATCGCTCCTGGTGTAACATCTGGGTTAGTCCCCAAAATTCCGCGTCGCAGCAGCACTTTACCGTCGCGAACGATTACCAGCGATCGGGTGGCTGTATTCGTCAGCAATAAATGAGATGCCCAAGCTAGCTCGGTTTTGACTTCTTCGGGCAAATTTGGGGCTAAATCGAAACCTTCTTTGCCTATGAGTTGAACTGCATCGGGCGATCGCGGTTGCACTCTTTGCCACAATAACCCCGTTAAAATTAGCAACGCGCTTAAAATTACTCCCAGCACGTCAGAACGGGATTGGGAATTGTTAAGTTCGGGGGTAAATAAGCGGTTGACGAGCAACAAACTACCACCTAATACGCCTGTTATTAATGGAAGAAGTTGCCAGGTGCGATCGTTCATAATTCATGGTTCATAGATTGTAGATTGTAGGTTGGGTTGAGCTAGCGAAACCCAACATTGATTGCAGTGTTGGGTTTCTTCGTTCAACCCAACCTACCAGGTCGATCGCTAATTGTTTTGAAGGCTTAACTCTTAACACTCAACACTCAACACTTCACACTCAACACTTTTTAAAGAGGGCGTGGTTCGGCAATAACATATCCTTGAGCGTAATCTACACCGATGTCTCGCATCTTGGCCAAAATCGTTTCGTCAGCCACGAATTTAGCTGTAGTTTCAATTTCTATCAAAGCCGCCAAACGTTGAATCATCTCCACTATTGCCAGAGTAATGCGATCGCTCCCAATATCTTTAATCAACCTGCCGTCGATTTTGAGATAATCCACGGGCAAATTTTTCAAATAACCAAACGCCGAGATCCCCCCACCAAAATCGTCTACGGCCAAACGACATCCTAACGCCTTTAATCGCTCGAAGAACTCGGTAGCCTGACTCAAGTTTCCCAAAACCGCCGCTTCTGGGATTTCAAAACAGATCGCCGATGGCGGAATTTGATGTCGATCGAATTGTTCTTGCAGAAAGTGGATAAACTGGTCGTCTTTGATGCTAGCTGCTGACAAATTAATGGCATAAAAGCAGTCTGCGCCATCGACTTGACACGATCGCCATGTTTCCTGGTAATGTTCTTTTTGACTGGCAAGCAAGTGTTCGATTACCCAGCGATCGAGGGCCATCGAGCGATCGTACCGCGCTGCTGCTGGAATGAAGGCATCGGGCAACACCACATTTCCCTCTTCATCTAATAGTCGTAGCAACACCTCATAAGACTCTCTCAGAGTATTTTCGACCTTGAGGGGCATAATTGTTTGATAGTAGAGACAAAACCGATCTTCGAGCAAAGCTTGTTCGATTTTGGCTACCCACTGCATATCCCGGCGCTGTTGCATCAATTCTCGATCGCTAGGGTAATAGACCTGCACTCGACCGCGCCCTTGATTTTTGGCCGCATAACAGGCAGCATCAGCGGCATTGAGGATGCTGCTAAAGTTAGGACTATCGTTACCAATTGCCACTAACCCGATGCTGGCCCCGACTGTAAACACTCGATCGTTCCAGCTAAACCGAAACGACTCAATGCGATCGCACAGATTCTCTGCCAAGTTTTCCGATTCAGCGATCGAACATTCGTAGAGCAAAATGCCAAACTCATCTCCACCCAAACGGGCAACTACGTCACTTTTGCGGACGTTAGATTGCAGCAAAGTCCCGATTTGGCGCAGTAACTCATCGCCAGCGGCATGACCGCAAGTGTCGTTGATCGCTTTGAAGCGGTCTAAATCGACAAAACAGAGAGAATGTTGCAGATTATCGGTTTTAGCACTAAATAAAGCTTCCTCTAACTGCTCCTCAAATCTCCGCCGATTTAACAGTCCGGTTAAAGCATCATAACTAGCCTGCCAAGACAACTGACGGGACAACTCGCGAGATTGGGTTACATCTCGCAGCACTAGCACTGCGCCGATAATTTCCTCGTTTTGTCCGCAAATTGGAGCCACAGAATTATCGATCGCAAACTCGTCGCCGTTGCGAGAGCGCAACATCTGACTGTCGCTGATGTTAACCACCCGATGACCGTTTTCTAAGACTTGCCGGACTAAATTGTCGATCGGTTCGGAGGTATTCTCATCGACAATCTCCAATACCTCGTTTACAGGTAAGCCTTGAGCATCTTTAGCTTTCCAGCCCGTCAATTTTTCTGCCACTGGATTGAGCGATTCAATCTGTCCTCGAACGTCAGTAGCAATTACTCCATCTCCAATAGAATGTAAAGTAATTTGGGCCAGTTCTTGTTCTTGAAAAAGTTCCTGCTGAATGCGATCGCGTTGCCGCAGAGATCTAGCCAACTGTGCGAGTAACAGCCAGACGATCGCTGCTGACATCAACCCGACAATTAGCAATGTCGATCGCAAATATTTGAGGCCGAGCAAACCTTCTTGATAGATCTTTCTCGGAGTTTCTATTCGCAGCCATAAGCCCGGTTTGCCATTAATATCTTTGAGGATTTTGTATCCCGTAGCTACGTCATCGTTGAGAACTCGAACCAAAATCTCTTCCCTACCGCCTAACTCCGATTTTGCTACTTTTAGATCTTCTGGCAATTTGGGATCTGCATCTGAGTAAACTTTAAAAGAGATGCGAATTTGTTGGCCCAATCGCTGAACTTCAGCCGCATCCAGAAACCGTCCCATTACAAACGCCCCGCGCACCGGCCCTTCGCCGTTGCTTTTCACGATCGGCTGCGAAACAATCAGCATTGGATTTTCAGGTAAAAGCGCGATGCCTTTATGATTGCTTTTAGGATTGGGATGCTGCCAGAGAAAAGGGTGATTTTTTACATAATCTTGTATGGTTCTTGGTAGTGGGACTGGCTGGTTTTTACGGTAATCGATCGACTGGGGAAAAACACTTTCACCAGAAGGGCGAATAAATAGAGCTACATTTAATCTCAAAAGAGGAGCATCAGCAAAGTCTGACTCGATATACTCTTCAGTCGGATTTTTGATGAATTCATAAGTGGCATCCCAAACCGCATAGTCAGCGGCAAAGTTATTAAAAGTGTCTACTTCTTTCGACAAAGTATCGGCGACCACTTCAACATTGTGACGCACTTCTTGATGCTCGATTTCGGCAAAACTTTGCAGCAAAATCGTCGAGGCGATCGCATATATTCCCCCGATCGAACCTAACACTAACCCAGCTGCGATCGGCGGTGTCCACCGATGCAAAAGAATTGAGTGGCGATGAATTCGAGTATTTATAGGAGTTTTGGAAGTGTTAAGTGTTAAGTGTTAAGTGTGGAGTGTTGAGTTAAGGATTCTCCCCATCTCCCCATCTCCCCATCTCCCCATCTCCCCTCTTCCCGTCTCCTGCAATTATAAATCAGGTTTCTCCTGGTTCGACTATCCTTTGGAATAGATACCCCGTCCCTCTGGCGGTGAGGATTAACTCTGGATTGCTCGGATCGTCTTCCAATTTAGCCCGCAATCGAGAAATGTGAACGTCCACTACTCGCGTATCGACGTGGCGTTCTGGTGTATAACCCCAGACTTCTTGCAAAATTTCCGATCGCGAAAAAGCCTCTCCCGATCGCGAAACCAGCAATTCCAACAGCGAGAACTCCATTCCTGTAAGCCGGATGCGCTCGTCACCTTTATAAACTTGCCGCTTGTTGGTGTCGATTCTAATACTGGTAACTTGAATCACGCCCGAACTGGGAATTCCCGATGCCCCGGTTTTATCGACTCGCCTCAGCACCGAACGGATGCGAGCTTCTAGTTCCTTGGGAGAGAAAGGTTTAACGACGTAATCGTCTGCTCCCAACTCTAGACCCGTAATCCGGTCGGCCACGTCTCCCAAAGCAGTTAACATAATAATGGGGACATCCGATTCTTTCCGTAGCTCCTGACATACACCATAGCCATCCAGCTTGGGCATCATCACGTCGAGAACGACTAAATCTGGATCGGCGTTGCGGAAAGTATCTAGAGCTTCTTCTCCATCAGCAGCGGTGACAACATCGTAGCCAATCATGGAAAGTCGAGTTTCCAAGATGCGGCGAATGCTAGCTTCGTCGTCTACTACTAGGATTTTTTCTTTATGGTTTTCCAAGCTCTCCAACGCTCCTCGTAGCTGGTCTTTCTAATCGTTAATTTTTTAACCTTATTATTAAGATATCACTACATTTGACGAGTTTGGAGCTTCTCAAACTCTTTAGGAATAGCACTTGTTCGATTTGGGGTTATGTTACGCCATTTTAAGATTCTTTAAGAATTAACTCATGCCCAAACCAAAAATTGAGTACATCTGTAATATGTGCGGCGAAGTCTCCCACCAATGGATGGGTAAGTGTCCGGCTTGTGAAGCGTGGAACTCTTTGGAAGAAAAAACCTTGACAGTACCCTCTGCCGTTCCCAGTAGGGGCAATTGGCAATCGAATTCTCGCGGTCATGGTAAATCGGGTTCGGCTAACGTGAAACCAAGAGCCTCTCTCAAGTTTGCCGAAATTAGCGATCGCCATCAAGAGCGATGGGGTTCGGGATATGAAGAACTCAACCGCGTCTTAGGCGGCGGTATCGTTCCCGGTTCTCTAGTGCTGATCGGCGGCGATCCGGGAATTGGCAAATCCACCCTGCTGTTACAAGTTGCCAGCGGCTTAGCAGAACGCTATCGCATTTTGTATGTCTGTGCTGAAGAATCGGGGCCGCAAGTCAAATTGCGGGCTTCTCGCTTGGGCGTGGGCGTGCCAGCAGAGCAAGAGGGCGAAGAGGGCGAAGAGGGCGAGAAAGGCAAGGTAGCGGCTAAGAAAGTCGAGATCGTCTCAGATACGGAGGAGCCAAACCTCTACGTACTGCCAGAAACCGATTTAGAAGAGATTTTGCGGGAACTGGAATCGCTCAAACCACACGTCGCCGTGATCGATAGCATCCAAACCATATATTTTCCAGCTTTGCCATCGGCTCCTGGTTCGATGACGCAGGTGAGGGAATGTACTTCGGCACTGATGCAAACCGCCAAACGGGAGGATATTACTTTATTCATTGTCGGACACGTCACTAAGGAAGGGGCGATCGCCGGGCCGAAAGTGCTGGAACACTTAGTAGATACGGTTTTATACTTTGAAGGCGATCGCTTTGCCTCACACCGCCTGCTGCGCTCGGTCAAAAATCGCTTCGGCGCTACCCACGAAATCGGCGTGTTTGAAATGATGGGTGCGGGCTTGAGAGAAGTCACCAATCCTTCAGAACTGTTCTTAGGCAGTCGGGAAGATGTTGCTTCGGGCACGGCAATCGTCGTCGCTTGCGAAGGCACTCGCCCGATCGTAGTGGAATTGCAAGCTTTAGTCAGTCCGACTAGCTATGCTTCTCCTCGCAGATCGACTACTGGCGTTGACTACAACCGCTTGCTGCAAATTCTAGCGGTGTTGGAAAAACGAGTCGGCATTCCCCTGTCGAAATTAGACGCTTACGTCGCTTCCGCTGGAGGGTTGAACGTGGAAGAACCAGCGGTAGATTTGGGGATAGCGATCGCCGTGGTGGCTTCTTTTCGCGATCGCATTGTCGATCCCAGTACGGTGCTGATCGGCGAAGTGGGCTTAGGCGGGCAAGTGCGATCGGTTTCTCAAATGGAATTGCGGTTAAAAGAGGCAGCCAAATTAGGATTTAAACGGGCGATCGTCCCTAAAGGGCAAAGTTTCCCAGAGATCGGTTTAGAAATCGTTCCCGTGGCTAAGGTAATCGATGCGATCGTCGCAGCCATTCCGGCTCAAGGGCGATCGGATGATGACTATGGCGATGAAGAGGAGGAATAGGCAATTAAGTAGCAATAGCAAACTCGTCGGGATGTATACCCCAATTTACCCAGGTAATTGCCGCTTCTGCACTAGTCGTATCTGGCGGTACGCGCAAGATGTGAATATATCTAGTAGAAGGACAAGTCATTTTTAGCAGAACCATTGGTTCGATATCTACATCGGACTCAATTTTTAGCAGCGTATATTCTCGCCAAGTATGGAGTTCAACAGCACCCAAGTCCTGGCAAATTTTTTCATACCCTATCTGTTGGATTAATACTCGTCGAATTTCCGCATTCTGTTCGTCCAACAACCATTCAGATTGCCAATCTAATAATTTCGTCAAGTAACGGGAGGGAAGTTGTAGATCGTCTAGAACGAATAATTCTGTTAGTTCTGACAAATTCTGTAAAGGAGATAAATCTGTTAAAGGATTAGCATTAATATTGAGAGTATTCAATTTAGTTAAATTTCCCAAGCCTGCTGGCAAAGATATAAGTTGATTTTCTTCGAGATACAGTTGAGTTAATTCAGTCAAATTTCCTAAGTTTTCTGGCAAAGATATAAGCTGATTTTTAGAAAGATATAATTCGGCTAAATTAGTTAAATATCCTAAGCTTTTTGGCAAAGATGTTAGATGATTATTTATAAGATCTAGATAGGTTAAATTAGCGAGCTTTCCCAAGCTTTCCGGCAGAAAACTTAATTGGTTTTCTTGGAGATATAGATGATTTAAATTAGTAAGATTCCCCAGGTTCTCTGACAGAGATGTTAGTTGATTTCTACTAAGATCTAGGTCAGTCAGGCTAGTTAAATCTCCCAAGCTTTCTGGCAAAAATGTTAATTGATTTCCTCTGAAGTCTAGGTCGGTTAAGTTGGTAAGCCTTATCGAGTTTCTTGGGAGCGATGTTAGTTGATTATCTTGCTTGCAGATACAGTTTAGTTAAATTAGTAAGATTTCCTAAACTTTCTGGCAGAGATTTTAGTTGATTTTCACGGAGCCATAAAATAGTCAAGCTAGTAAGATTCCCTAAACTTTCTGGTAGAGACGTGAGTTGATTAAAGTGAAGGTACAGAGCAATCAAGTTAGTAAGATTGCCGATGGTTTCTGGTAGAGACGTGAGTTGATTTTTTCCAAGAAATAGCTTAGTTAAGTTAGTAAGATTACCGATGCTTTCCGGCAGAGATGTTAGTTGATTACCTGAAAGATCTAGCTCTATCAAACTAGTAAGATTGCCGATGCTTTCCGGCAGAGATATTAGTTGATTACCTGAAAGATCTAGCTCTATCAAACTAGTAAGATTGCCGATACTTCCCGGCAGAGATGTTAGTTGCATAAAGGAAAAATCTAGACGACTCGAATTCTGTATAGCCGCTAGATTTATTCTGCCTTCTATTTGGGAGTTGGACATATTAATAGTAACTGGGAAGGGGAACTATATAACGTTAGGGATATAACCCTGAAACTCTTAATAGATCTCTACCTCGGAGTTTAGCACGTTGGGAATTCAACCAATAACCTAATACCTGAAGGGCGCTGCCGTACTTGAGTCGGTTGAGCAGCCAAATAAAAGCGAGTTTGTCTCGCCAACGAGGAAGGTTAGCATCCCGAAGAACTTGCAGATATTCTCTTGGATTAATCGGCTTAAGGTAAAACCACAACTTCTTCCAAGTAATACCTTCTACATCCATCTGGCAGTTGCCCAAAGTACAGCGCCGGATCTTAGCTACCAATTGAGGGGTTTGGCGAGCAGGATGCCAAACTAATGCCTATCGCTTACTAGTTTTCTACTGAGGCATCGCGTAGCGTTAGCGTTACCCAGCATTAACAGTAAGTGCTGTGTAGCAGTTAGAACTGAACGAGCGCAACCATGCGCTCGATAACGCTGATGTAGCGATCGTGTAAAGCTTTTAAGTGAAATCGGGATGACTGGATTCGAACCAGCGGCCCCTTCGTCCCGAACGAAGTACGCTACCAAGCTGCGCTACATCCCGGTTGAATTTACGTATGAACTCAGACCGTACCAGTATAACTCACGAGAGGCGATCGCGCAGCGTGCCGGAGGCATTCTCGCTCCCAAGTTCCACCTCGGAAACAGCAAGTCCGAGAATCTGTTCGAGAATTTCTGGAGGCAGGGAGCAGTGGGCACTTTATTGGCACTTTATCCGTCAGTTAAGCCTAGAAGCACGTTTGACTAGCTCGTTCGTGTAGTATAATAGTATTACAAGGTTCCATAAGAGATTCAAAACCGCCGTGTTACAACTGATACACTTCTGATTTGGGCGAGCGAGCTATAGTGCGAGACGCATTCAAAAGTATCAGTTTGTCGGGTTTTCTCCCAACGAGTTTGAAGGATGAAGGCTGCATGATAAAGAGCTTACAATTCACAATCCAATATCCATAAATTAGCGCCCCCATCCGCACTACTTAGATAAGTAATAGCTCTTCCGGCTCATTGAAAAACGAGCCTGGAACAATCTGCTGCGGCGACCCTTTGAGTGAAATCACGTAAGCCAAAACATGAGAACTGGCAAATTTTCGGCAATCTCACCCAAGCGCCTAAACGGGGCAATCGGGCAGCATAAAAGTATGCACTAAGAGCTAAATATTTATATCTACCAGGCTCGCTCCGATCGCTCAACCAACTAATTACCCTGTCGATCGACTCTGAATAAATCGGAAACAGCCATCGAGCAGTTGTAGATCCCAAATAGGTGGTTCAGTTGACCAAGAAAAAACCAGGAGAAAAAAATGAACGTAGTGGATTACACCGTATCTAACATCGCCTTAGCCAGTTGGGTGTGGATTGACAAAACCGAAACTACTAGCGAGGCTCCCAGCGATCCCCAGCCTACCACTCCCAAAGTGCCATTTGACTTCTTCTCCCCCTTGCGCCAATGGTTAGATCGGGTAGAAATTAAAGATGTCAAATTAGCTCATCGCATCTGCAAGTCGATCCCAGCCCAATGTCCCTTTGAACGCGATGTCAAAGTGTTCGGCCGCACCCTGTTTCACATTCCCCCCATGTGCAAGCTGAACCCACTATATGAAGAAGTAGTGGCCCTGAGATTTCGCGCCCTCTGCTACTTAGCTGACGAATGTGGCGAAGATATCACCCCTTACTGCTAAAATTTAGTACCAGCAGTATAATCTGAGGCAGTACAAACTTAGAGTGCCTCTGGAAAAAGTGGGTTATGGCCATCATTGCTTTGAAAGCTTGGTATATTCAGCAGTATGAGCCGATCGCGGAACTGGAAAAACGCCCTCAAGATCTGCGCCTCAGTAAAAACAGCTTGCTCAAGTCTGGGTTGAGAGCAGATTTTTTAGAAGAGAGTCAGGATGTCAAACGTTCTGCTTGGTTCGGGCGATATTTAGAAGGGGAAACAGTAGAATTTTATATTGAAGGCAGTGGCGGCTACACGATCGCCAACGTCGATCTCATCAGCCACGAAATTTATTTCACCAAGCAAGAAGTCATAGCTCAACTAGAGCCAATTATTTTCTTCAGCTATCAAAACGAATATAGTGCCTCCAGCGAGAGCTTACATACGGTTCTCTCAGAGATATTAAAAAAAATTAATCAAAAATCTCGCATACCTATTACCTTGAAAGCATCCCAGCAACCGCTAGATGCCCCCTTGCGGCTTAGCAGCACCATGTTACGTCAAATTCGTAAAAGCTTATTATTCGTCGCTGACGGCACACCTGTCGCCAGCATTAGCGATACGCGCTCCGCGCACGCAAGCGAACGCGAATCTACTCGATTGATTCCCAGCCCCAAGACGTGCGTGGAAATGGGCTACGCCATGCAAAGCAAGCGCTCCGAACAAATATTGCTCGCGCGCATGGAACGCCCCGATCTATCGGGAAATTTTCCTTTTGACTTGCCTAGCCACCAACAGTTATGCTTCAAAACGGCAGGCGAACTAGAGAAAACTTTGCCGCCCGTTGTCGAAAGTCTTCTACAGCGGTTTAATTTATTTTCCTGATAACTAGCTGATATGCCTAGAACCCCCTCGGAATATGCGATCCATCTCCTGATTGACGGCGGGCATCGGGAAGAGGTAAGATTTGCCACGATTCAAGAGTTTCAAAAGTGGTACACCAGCGAACTGGTATCAAAATATGATTCGAGCGAGTTCATTAACGTACCGATTAAAAATATTCAGGGGGAGTATATGGTGGTACGTCCCTCCAGCATCTTAGCGATTCGGGTGGAACCTGTATTTGCATCTAGCGTCGAGAGAGACTATTAAGTAGTGTTGAGTGTTGAGTGTTAAGTGTAAAAAACACTAGATGTAGCAATTCTCATATTGATGAGTTACAGTTTTTTTCTTGTGGGGTGGGCATCCTGCCCGCCCCACAAGACAGGCTTCCAGCCTATCTCACAAGACAGGCTTCCAGCCTATCCTACAAAACAGGCTGGAAGCCTATCCTACAAAACAGGCTGGAAGCCTATCCTACAAAACAGACTATAAGACTTCCAGACTACTCAAGTAAGATCTCCTAACTATTGACAAATTTCGTTTTGCATTTAGGTGAACATGAAAAAAACACTGGCTTTGCTAGCGATCGCCTTGGGCGCAATCCTGACGTTACCTATCGAACCAGCTACTACTCAAACCGGACAGCGCTCGCGTAGGAGCAGGCAAGAACAGCCAACGGTTCCTAATGCCAAAAAATTAGGATTGGACGACCAACTTTGGGGCAAAAACGGCCAAGCAGCCGATCGACAAGCGCTCATCAAGTCGATCGATTACAGTCTCAGCTACCTCAAAACTCCCCATGCCATTGCTTCCTACAAGCAATATCCCGTACCTGGAATCACTCACGAGCGCGTCGTGCGCTCTCTGCAACGCTTCCGAGAGTTAGTAGAAACCTCGAACAGTCCAGAAGAATTGCAAGCGGCAACGATCCAAGAGTTCGACTTCTACCAAGCGATCGGCAGAGATGGTAAAGGAGGCGTACTCTACACGGGCTATTACGAGCCAGTTTATCGGGCCAGTATCAACCGGACGGAGGAGTATCGCTATCCCCTCTATCAGATACCTCCCGATTTCAATAGTTGGGCCAAGCCTCACCCCAGTCGCGCCCAGATAGAAGGTAAGGACGGCTTGCTAGGAGAAGCCAGCCCTTTGAAAGGGTTAGAACTAGTTTGGCTGCGCGATCGCTTTGAAGCTTTTTTAGTTCAAATTCAAGGCTCGGCTAGACTCCAGCTAACCGATGGTTCGACGATGAGCGTCGGTTTTGCCGGAGGCACCGATTACCCATTTACCAGCGTCGGGCGAGAATTAGCCAAGGATGGCAAACTTCCCTTAGAAGGAATGAGCCTGCAAGTGATGACCAAGTATTTTCAGAAACATCCTGAAGACTTAAGCGAATACATCCCCCGCAACAATCGATTCGTGTTTTTCTACAATACCCAAGGGGCACCAACTCAAGGCGTAATTAAGGTGCCAGTAACGCCGGAACGCTCGATCGCTACCGATCGAACTTTGATGCCGCCGGGAGCATTAGCTTTGGTACATACTCGACTACCCTACCTCAACGGCAATGGAAAAATCGAACAGCGGTTGGTAAGTCGCTATGTCCTGGATCAAGATACGGGCAGCGCCATTAAAGGCCCGGGTCGGGTAGATTATTACTTCGGCACTGGCAAACGAGCAGGCGATCGAGCCGGGACTACAGGCGGCATCGGGCAGTTGTATTATTTGGTTCTCAAAGAGTGAGTCAGAGGGAGAGAGGGCGAAGAGGGAGACGTATTCTAAACTCAATACTCCACACTTCTGTACGGAGGCAATGCATTCAGAGGTGTCAAGTTAATGGTCAAAAGCACGATCCGCCAGGGGTTAAAAACCCCTGTCTCACAGCGAAAGTCCTCTTTAGAGGACTATTCGGTTTCTGGGAACTTTTCTTCTTTAGTCCATTTCAATGGACTTGAGCTTAAGCTGTGGGGTTTTGAACCCCTGGCGGTGGTGGCTGCAATTTCTTGTGTCACAAGGATTTTAGCTCTAAGTTGACACCAATGAATGCGTTGCGCTCCTACTCCTGAACTTCTGAACTTCTAAACTCCTAAATTCTGACTTATGAAAAAGATACTTGTTTTGTTAGCTCTGAGTTTGGGCATCACTTCGATAAATCCTAGTGAAGGGGCAAATGTGCCGGAAGCAGTTGCCCAACTTTTTCCCAGCCAGTCGCAAACCATTCCCGTTCCTCGATCGGTTCCGGTTCCCGCTCCCCAACCCAATACACCCGCTCCGGCTCCCCAACCAGATCTACTCGGATTCGACGACCAAATCTGGAGTCGGGGCACTAGACCTGGAGATTGGCGATCGCTGCTGCGGGCGATCGATTACAGCTTGTCTTATCTCAAAACTGGCGATGCTAAAGCTGCCTACCGACGGCTGGAAATGCCTGGATTTAGCCGAGCGCGAGTTATTCGTTCTTTAGCACGCTTTCGCCAGCTAGTCATCAGTTCTAAAACCCCGGCCGACCTGCAAGCGTCTGTCAGACGAGAATTCAAGCTCTATAGAATCAGTCGGGACGATCGGGGAAATGCTTTGTTCACCGCTTACTATACGCCCGTTCATCTCGCCAGTCGGCGGCGAACGGCCGAATATCGCTATCCTCTATACCGACGGCCCAGCAACTTTTCTAGCTGGTCTAAGCCTCACCCGACGCGGGCGCAGCTACAAGGGGAAGATGGTTTGTCGGGCAATCGCGGCCCGCTGCGAGGATATGAATTAGTCTGGATGAGAGATCGGCTGGAAGCTTTTTTAACTGAAGTTCAAGGCTCGGCAATTATACAGTTAACTAACGGCAGCACGATGTCTATCGGCTATGCTGGAGCAACCGATTACCCTTATACCAGTATTGGTAAAGAATTGCTCAAAGATGGCAGATTCCCTCCCCAAACTAAGGTGACTATTCCCATCTTAGAGGCTTATTTTCGCCGCAATCCTGAAGTCATGAATCTCTATCTGCCTCGCAACGAGCGGATGGTATTTTTCCGCAATATTGGGAGTGCTTCTCCTACAGGCTCGATCAACGTGCCCGTCACTCCCGAACGCTCGATCGCTACCGATAAGTCTTTGATGCCGCGAGGCGCGTTGGCTTTGATCCATACTAAACTACCCTACATCAACGCCTCCGGCCAAATCGAACAGCGGTTAGTGAGCCGCTACGTCTTAGATCAAGATGCTGGGAGTGCGATTAAAGGTCGAGGGCGAGTCGATTACTACATGGGGACGGGCAAGCAAGCAGGCGATCGGGCTGGCGTTACTGGTGGCAATGGGGAATTGTATTATCTGCTTTTAAAAGAGTAGAGACGTAAAACCAAAACATCTAGGAAAGACGATACGTGCAACTCGGTTAGATACCGAGTTTTTTTATTTTCTAGGCAAATTATACTAAATCCGGTTTCCAAAACCGTCTTGACCTCGCCTTGACTCCGGCTCCCCTCTCCCAAGGGAGAGGGGTTGGGGGTGAGGGCAGCAATCGATGGTATGAGAACCGGATTTGGTATTTATTAAACCGAGAAAACTTGGGTAAAAATCGAACAAAAATTGAATACCTTTTGGCGTGGAAAGCGAGCAATCGGCAGTGACAAACTGTACGAGTGTTGGTTCTGAAGTCTAGAGCTAAAGAGGCTCGAACCCTACAGAGCCACGCTCGTTTGTTCGTAAATTTTTAGAGGTTTTATCATGAAGCTCTTACCTAAAAAGACCGCGAAAAAAGTGTTAGCGATCGCCCTTGGCACCTTGGCTGGTTTAGCCACCACTGGGATCTATCTAGCACCAGCCCAAGCCCAAGCTACTAGTAACCTGCGTTTTATGGGACTCAAAGCCAATAACACCTTGGTGAGCTTTCGCTTAGACCGCTATAATTCTAACGGTGTAAGGGTAATCAGACGAGTCCAAGTCACTGGGATTGATGGGAATTTGCAAGGGGTTGATTTCCGTCCGGCTAACGGCCTGCTTTACGGGGTAACAGACAAAGACAAAATCTATACCATCGATCCTCGAACTGGTGTCGCTAAATTGGTGGGCAGTGCCCTCAAAGATCCCAACGGACAGCCGATTAGTTTCAATGGCGGATTCCAGTCAGGATTCGATTTTAATCCGGTACTCGATCGCTTGCGCGTCATCGGCAGCAACGACCAAAATTTCTCGGTTAACGTCGATACTGCTACAGCTACTATGCAGACGACCTTAGCTTATATTGCTGGCGATCCTAACTTTGGTAAAGACCCTAACATGACCGCTGCTGCCTATACCAACAACATGGCTGGGGCAACTTCAACTCAACTGTATGATATTGATTACGATCTCGATGTTTTGGTGCTGCAAGATCCACCCAATGGAACATTAACTACGGTGGGACCTTTAGGTATTAACTTTGCTCCCATCGGCGGTTTTGATATCTTTACAGACGCTTACGGACAAAATACTGGTTTTGCCATTTCTGGCTCCACTTTATACAATATCAACTTGAAAAATGGTAAGGCTAAGAAATTGGGCAGCTTCAATGGTAGTTTCATTGGGCTAGCTGTCACCTCAAAACCGCTCTAGGCTTTCCACAACCGGAATTACAATTCCAAATCATAAGTCTGACATTTGGTGGATCTCATATTTATTTGTAGGGCAATGTTTTATTTGACATCTTTGCGCCTCACTCAGATTGAGTGAGGCGTTTTGTTTTTGTTAGGTTGATTTTTGTCTGCTTGTGATGTGGTAATTCCCTGCTTAACGATCGAATAAAAATCAGTCAATATTTGAACAATTTTCGACCTGGAAAACGAACAGATTTAATAGATAAATTAAATCTTAAGCTACTAGATTGCGAGCGATCGATAAGTAGCTCAAAACAAGTTCCTTGTCTAACTCCTACGATTGAGATGACCCAGCTAACGGCTGGGTTTTTTCTGGGAAATTGCTAGGTACTTCAGCTTAGTCGATCGACCGTAAAAATCCGGCGCTCTCCATCCGAAAGTTAGCCAAGATCTCTTGAAGGGAATACTAAGAATAAAAAAAGTCAAGGAGAAAAACTGATGCTAGATCCGATTTTATTAGTCATATTGCTGGGCATAGTGCCAATAGCTTTTTTGATTTCAGTTGTGGTGCTGCTCGCGGTTGCTTATACTGGTTGGGCAATGGTTGAAATCGTCGAACAGGTAGACGAACTGTTATAAAATTGCCAAGAAAAAATTAGTCTGATTTATATCTTAACGGATGACAAGGTGGCTCTAGGCTAGAAGTGACAAAGGTTTGGGAAAAGGGAAAGGACAAAAAATCGGGAGCATCATGGTCGCTCCCGCAAAATAATATGTTCCCTGAATTTTACCAAAC
>JAHHHA010000022.1 GCA_019359615.1 Cyanosarcina radialis HA8281-LM2 | reverse complement strand
CGTTAGGATGCGGCATTGATTTTAAGGCTCACAGGACTTCTTCCCTCTTGACTAAGCATCTTTTAGTTTATGACTTTTTCCCTCTTTTTAACTGGTCACTTATTTCCGCCAGCTTGGTCTAGTTATTTGCTTGAGGGCGAACCTGCGGCAAGTGCTGGAGGCGATTATGCCTACCTGATGTCACCGTAACTTGCCAAGTCCTGAGAAGTAGACTTTTCTTCGATCGCTTCTTCCATGTCAGGCAAATCCAGGCCTGCTCCCGATACTGGGGCAGCAGTTGTCATTACTTTAGTCCGGCTTTGAGACTTCCAATGCTGATATCTCAATAACGGGAACGAGGACACTTTTTTCGCCATTGCCCAAAAGAATACATAACTGGCCAGCAGCCGCTCGAAAGAACTAAAACGCGATTCTCTTAACTCTTCAACGATCGCTTTTTGGTCGGGTTCGCCAGGTTGGCTCGTCCACACGGAATCGGGGTTACTGCACAAAACGATCGCCTCACGAAATCCTTTACGAGCGATTTCTGGGTTGTGGCCGACGACGACGACTTCCGGTCCGGCTCCCATATTCCTCACGCCATCAGCTTGCTTTCCAGTCATAATGGCGGCATTTTCTTCATTTTGTTGCTTCTGACCTCTCCGACCATCTGGTACGCCTAAAAAGACTAAAGTACCTCTCACTACTCGATGACCGAAATGATGCAACATATGATCTTGGGGGTTGGCTCCATGCACCTCTAAAGAAGTAATGCCGTAGCTGAGAGAAAATAGTTTGCTGACGTAAGATTTCAATAATTGATGTACCCAAGGAACATCGCCGATAACTACGGTTCTATTACCCATGCGGGCCAAAAGTTGCCTGCCTTGTAAATAACGCAAAGCGAGCGTCCAGAGCCACGGACCGAAGATATAAATTCCGATATCGATCGCCGTTACTAAATATCCGATTGCAGTTACTAAAAACAAATTACTGGGTATATTATCTGCCCACAAAATTAGGCGAAAAATCGTGTTGCCGATCGGAATTGTATAACCGAAAGGAATTACCCAACCCACCGTAATTAAGGTATACAAAGCATGAATTCCCCAGACCAAAGGGGTTTCGGTGACGTGCAGGCCCCATTTCCGCCCGCCTTGAATCAGCTTTTGATTGACATCAGATGGAATCGCACCCCCGCTGGTGGTAGTGCCGCAGATAGAAACGGCGCTTTGATAGACGAATTCATCTTGAGCGATTTCCAAGGCTAAGAGACTTTCTTTACTTAAAGTCATGCCGAAAGGAATGGAATTAGGAAAGGCTCGCCTTATCCGTTTGGCCGCATAAAATAAAAGCTCTGTTAATGTTTGGTGGATCGCTGCGATTACAACTGTGGCAGCTTCAGCCGTTCTCCGACCGCTATGATTGATAAAGATTCTGCGATTAAAATTATTCTCCGATGTTTCGTGGCGATCGCTAGCCGAACCCATGAAACTACTCAACTCGCCAGTAACGATAAACACTTCTTTGAGCAAACCTTGACGGGCTAGATGGTTCAAGGCATTAATCGCTTGGACGGTAGAAAATGTTTGACCGGACTGAGTAATAGCTAGCACCAGCGATCTTTTGCTGAGATGTAAGGTACTAAAATCGTGTTTGAGTTTTTTCAACACTTGGTTGGAAGACAAAGCGCTGACATTTAGGAAGGGAAATATAGTCTTGAGATCTTGGGCTAATTTTTGACCGAGCCATAAGCTGCTTTCTACTCCAATAATCAGTAAATCTAAATTAGGGGATTCTCCGGCTTGGCTTTCTAAACCTGCTTGAAACATCTTGATTTGCTTTTGTTCAAAATGCTGAGCTTTTTCCAGCAAAAGATTGACAAAATACTCGGCGCTTTGACGGTTAATCGATCCTGGGTCGATCCAAGAAGATTGAATTTCTGCGAGAACCTGCGGAATTTCTTTGATATCGGTTTCAACTGGATCTTGAGGATCGGTTTTAGGAATATGAAGAGTGGAACTACCTGTCATTGGTATCCATCTTTTTTCGACTTCTGTTAATTGAAGTTCGCTCTCTTTAGCGAGCGAATACAATTTAATATCGGTTGGACTTACTAAAGCAACTTCGCCCGATTTTTGATTTAAATCTAAACGGTAAGCCTTTGAACTTCCCAATAAGACAGCATCCACTGCTGCTGGTTCTGAAGCATAAACAGCATATTGTTGTTGGCGATCGAATCCAATGGCGATCGGTTGACCTTTAGCACTTAACACTAATCTTTGCGGTTCTAAAGTAGAAACGGTAACTAGTCCAAAACTACCTACAGCTTGAGACATAAAGATTTGGGTAGCGCGATAGAGATGGTTGTTTCTAAATACTTCGATCGCCCTCTGGACGAAAGCAATTTGCCGATCTTCAGTCCAATGGCCGATGATGCTATCTTGAGCGATCGCAGAGCAAACATCGTTTTGCCAGCGATTTAAATATTCCAGGGTAAAAATTTTTTCTGCTTTTGGTATCAGCTTAGTATGGAAAGCAAAAACTTCATCAAATATTGCCGCCCAGCGATTCAAATCTGATTCGGATGGGGCGGTGTTGGGAGCATTTTTAGCTGGTTCTTCGCCGCCGAAAGCCTCGGTAATTGAAGTTGCGATCGCTAGTTGATAAGCCAGCCTTACCGAGGCATACCACATTCCTTGAGTAATTAATAAATCCATCATGCCAGCAATTTTAGGCGAGTCTCCCGTCGTGACATTGGGAGTATGTAGCACTCTTTCTAACCACCAACCTAACTGACAATTTTTAACTTGCTTCCCAAAAATTTTCCACTCATCAAAGTCACCATTGTGAGTAATTCGATGATTGATATTTTGGTTTTTACATACCCATTTGCCATGTTCGATTTTCCAGACTGGAGCAGTTCTAGCGGGCATCCATTCATGCCAATGAGTTTCCAAAACAGAGGGCGGACAGCTAGTGCCGTAGCGATAATGCCAAACGCCAATGGTAGTCGATTCTAACGGCTTGATACCCGAACTTGCGGCTTTATTTCTAACTGGGGCAAAAGCTGCTTCTAGCGATTTCGTCAAATTCTTCCTTTTTTGGTTGACCAGTTTCTTGCCGACAAATACGACTTGGTTATCTTTGCTGCGGGCTAAAGTCAGTCCGCCTCCAGCTTGTTCGCCGCGCACCTCGGTTTGATGTCCCATTTTGTAAAACATTTCCACCAAGTTTGATGGCAGCAGTTCCCGATTATTTTCAGGCAGGCGATTGGCCAACAACCCAAAATTGCCGCACATAGTTAATTCTCCTTTTTATGTCCGAATAAAATGAAAAAATGTTAGATCGATTAGCAATTACCAATTTGTAATTGACAACTGCCTCAATCGCATTAAAAAAACAACCGGGAATATCGATCGAGCGAGAAGTTCAGAATACAAGTGTTAGAAATTTAGAATGAATTTGAATGCACGTTCTAGCAATCTTAACTGTTATCTGCGATACATTTTTCGATTTATTTTGGCTTTCGTAATCCTAAATTCGGCTAGACGTTGGCGTAGCCTGTGCGTAGCACGCATCGCCTGTTCCGATCTCGAAATTAACTGGGCTACAAAAAATCATATCAGCATCAATGTCAAGTTAGTTCAGCTTTTAGGTTAGATTAAACTACCAACTCAACTTTGACAGTAATAAAAAGTAGTAAAAAGTTCCCGATCGGGAATTAAAAAAGAACTACCTAGCAACATTAACATCAGCGTAATTCTCAACTTTAATTGCAGAACCACTTTCATCTTATAAAGACAAGCGATTGTCCACATCTGAAAAACGTCTCAAATCGATCTAAGATTTTGAGTAATTTTATCTAAGACTTTAGTTGTAATCTGAAGCCGTGTCGATGTAGAAAAGTTAAGGAGTTAGGCGTTGCTCTCAAAATGGAGGATTATATAACCCACAATCTACGGGGAGCAAGCTTTTCAGCTATTAGCCCAGACTGAATCGAATCGGGGTGACTAATTAGCTCAAAAATGGTACGATTGTACTATAAAGTAATGCCTATTCTGTCCTCCACGCAGACGATGTTTTAAGGGTATTTTCCCCTGCGGAAACGGCTAGGCCGCAGATCTTGCAGATGACATACGAACCGCTACATCATAAATATCGACCTCAAACATTTGCCGATCTGGTAGGGCAAGAAGCGATCGCTACGACTTTGACTAATGCGATCGAGCAGCGGCGGATCGCACCAGCCTACTTGTTTACGGGACCTCGCGGTACTGGCAAAACTTCTAGCGCCAGGATTCTAGCTAAGTCTTTAAATTGTTTGGCTAGCGACGCGCCCACGGCCAAACCTTGCGGCGTTTGCGAAGTATGTAAGGCAATAGCGAAAGATGCTTGCTTGGATGTAATTGAAATCGATGCTGCTAGCAATACTGGGGTCGATAACATTCGAGAAATCATTGAAAAAGCGCAATTTGCCCCAGTACAATGTCGGTATAAAGTATATGCGATCGACGAGTGCCATATGCTCAGCACGGCGGCATTTAATGCCTTGCTGAAAACTTTAGAAGAACCACCAAAACAGGTGGTATTCGTATTAGCAACTACCGATCCGCAACGGGTGCTAGCAACTATTATTTCTAGATGTCAAAAGTTCGATTTTCGTCGCATTCCTTTAGCAGCAATGGTGAATCACTTACAAGCAATTGCCGCTAAAGAAAACATAGATATTAACGACGAAGCGATCGCCCAAGTCGCCCAAGTCGCTCAAGGAGGTTTGCGAGATGCTGAAAGCCTGTTAGATCAACTCAGCTTATTACCCCATCAGGTAGGTGTAGAGCAAGTTTGGGATTTAGTGGGAACGATACCAGAAAGAAATTTGCTGGAGTTATTAAAAGCGATCGCATCCGGCGACTTAGAAGGTATCCTCAGCATGACCCGTTACTTATTAGATCGAGGGCGAGAACCGCTAATCGTGCTGCAAAATTTGGTGGGTTTCTATCGAGATTTGGCGATCGCTAAAACCGCCCCTAAACGCAACGATTTAGTTGCCATTACCGCCCCAACTTGGCAAGCAATGTGTCAAGAAGCGCAAAGCTGGCAGCTAGAAACAATTTTGGCAGGACAAAAGCACCTCAAAGAGAGCGAAGCTCAAATCAAAAACACGACTCAGCCGCGCTTGTGGTTAGAAGTAACTTTGTTGGGGTTGGGGCAAGTTCAGAAGTTCAGGAGTATGCGCCGAGCGCAGGCTGCGCCAACAGAAGTTCAGGAGTATGCGCCGAGCCCAGGCTGCGCCAACAGAAGTTCAGGAGTATTTCCTGCGGAAACGCTGCGCGAACAGGAGTTTAGAAGTTCAGGAGTAAGGAGGCAAGAGCCAGCAATAGAAGCTCAAAGTTTTGTGCCAGTTCGAGAGTTAGAAGTCGAGAAGCCAAAAGAACCAGAAGACAAAAAGATAGAGAAACCAGTTAACCAAGAGACACAGGAGCCAAAAGAGGAATTACTAACCCAAAACTCACAACTCAACTCTCCCCCTGCCTCCTCTGCCTCCCCTGCCTCCTCTGCCTCCCCTGCCTCCCCTGCCCCTCTCCCCCTCTCCCCCTCTCCTTCTCCCCAGCCAGACTTAGAGCGACTGTGGGAGGAAGCGATCGCTCGCGTCCAATCCCCAGCCACTCAAGCCCTTTTAACTCAGCATTGCCACTTGTTAGCTTTTGACGGCCAGCAAGCACGGATTGGAGTCAGTACGCAGCCATTACTCAAACACGCCCAGACTAAGTTGGCTGGTATTGAAGCAGCTTTTAAGGCGATCGCACAAGGTCACGTGCAGGTGAGCTTGCAAGTAGCCGCTCGTCAAGAGTCAAAAAATTCCGGCTCGCCACCAACGACTTCTCAATCTGAGACTAGAGCAGTGTCGAATCCGTCGAGTACGAACGGCGCGTTAGCACCGCCTGTAGCGGAGCAACGCATCGCCCAAACACCCCCAGCACCAAAACTAGAGACTTCCCAAGTTAGCTCTTCACCATCACAAGATGTTTCGCTGCTCGGTGCTAACCCACGGCCGCCGTCAATTTCTTATCAGTCTTTAGAGTGGGAAACTAGCGAAGTAGCGATCGCTAGTAAGAGCCTCGCCCAGTTTTTTGGCGGAGAGATCGTTTCTTTGGGAGACGAATTAGCGATCGAAGAATCTAGCCCGCTGCCGATGGCGAAGCCCTTTGCCAATGTAACTGAGCCACTAGCGATCGAACCGGATGAGATAGATGATGATGATGTCCCGTTTTAGCGGTAGGAGCGATCGGGCAAGCAGGTAAATTTACCGTGAGTCAGTCGATCGACGATTTGTTCGTCGGCTGTTTTCATACGAAATCCGTTTAGCAAAAGCTGGTTTCCCCTCAAAGGAGCCTGCGGCTCCCCTCAGATAACAGAAACTTCCTTTACCCTCTCCTCGTAGGAGAGGGCTTCTTTGAGGTGGGAGAGGGGTTGGGGGTGAGGGCAGCAATTCGGCGTTTAAGAACCGGATTTGATATTAAATATAGTCCTGCAACAGTTGTGTTAGAAAAACTGCTGCTGTGGTACGAGTCGGCTCTAAAGATCGCCCAATATCTGAAGATATCCGCCAACCGCAAGCAGTAGACGGAGATCGCCATAAATCTAAATGTTCCACCGCCGGATCGGCATAAAAACTATCTCTTCCCGCACCCAATAAAGCCGAACTCCAGTGAGTAAAGCGATCGTGACTGAGCCGATGAATCGGAAAGTTACCAAACAGCGGCACTCCCCAACCATCAAGAGCAATAAAAGCCTTAACCGTGCCGCCAGCTAATTGCCATCCCCACGCAGCACCAATTGCTCCCACCACCCCAGCACTAAAAGCCAGCCAAATCGTCGGCTGCTCTAAAGATAGGCGATCGCGAACGAACTGCCCAATGCTAACTGCTGAATACGGCGGACAATCCCGTGTCGGCATCACTAACAAATTCTCTTCCGGCCATGCCAAATCCCGAAGAAAATCTTGCGTTAGGATGCGATCGTGAATTCCAGGGCAAATAATTACGGTAGTCATGAAGGAGAGAAGGGGATGGGGAGAGAGGGAGAGCAGGGGAGGAAATTGACTCCTAACTTCTGACTCCTGACTTCTGACTCCTGACTCCTGACTCCTGACTTCTGCCTTAACACTTTCTGTAGAACAAATAATCCCTCCTGGGGGGGATGCTAAATTAGACAATAGAAGTATGGTTGGGATAAGGCTTATGGGAAAGCCAAAAGCTATGCCCCCTATCTAACCTAATTTAGATCTCACTAGTGTTGAGGAAAACAACGTGGTTGCCACCCCTGAAACAATTCAACCAGAAATAACCAATGACTCTAATGGTAGCGATCGCATTGCCGTCCTCTTGATGGGTTACGGTGAAGTTGAAAGCTACGCCGATTTTGCCAACTACAACGAACAAGCTCTAAATCTCCTCACGGCTAAGTTTGCCCCCGTGCCTAGTTGGGTGTATCCTCCGCTCGCCAAAATTCTGGCGATGCTTGACTTCCACGAATGGAACCACCAGCATGGCAATTTCATTTCTCCCCACAACCACATTTTTGAACACCAGCGGGCCGGAATCGAGAAGCATCTCCAAGAAAAATGGGGCGAGAAGGTGCAGGTATTCAAAGCCTTTAACTTTTGTGCTCCCTTCTTACCCAAACAAGTTCTGGCAGAAATTAAAGCTTTAGGTTTCAATAAACTGCTGATCTATCCACTGCTGGTAGTAGATTCGATTTTTACTAGCGGAATTGCGATCGAGCAAGTTAATAAAGCTTTAGCCGAAATGACTGAAGGTGAAGAACGCTGGGTAGAAGGATTGCGTTACATTCCTTCTTTTTACGATCGACCCGATTATATCGATTTGCTCTCGCGTTTAGTCGAAGAGAAAATCGCCCAAGAACTGGCAGCTTCGCACTTGCCCTCTCAAATCGGCATCGTCTTGATGAATCACGGTTGTCCCCACAAAGCTAAGGGATTTACCTCTGGAATTACCGAAAGCCAGGCCTTGTACGATCGCATTTGGGAAAAGTTAATTAATCGGTATCCCCTAATTTCGATCGGTTGGTTGAATCACGACACGCCATTGATCGAATGGACTCAACCGAACGTAGAGTTGGCAGCCAAAAACCTCATCGAACTGGGTGCGAGTGCGGTTGTCTTCATGCCTATTGGCTTTGCGACTGAAAATCACGAAACCCTGTTAGACGTGCATCACATCATTCACGCCTTAGAGCGCCGCCACCCTCAAGTAAATTACGTGCAAATGCCGTGTGTCAACGACCATCCCGATTTTTTAAAGATGGTAGCAACATGGGCAGATCCGCAAATTGAAGCTTTGCTGTCAGAACCAGCCGTGACAGGCAATCTGCAATCGGCAAAAGTTAAGACTGGCCACCATCACCACCACCACCACTAGATCGTAATTGTGGGGCAGGCAGTGCAATAGCTGTAGGTTGGGTTGAGCGAAGCGAAACCCAACTCACCCAACCGAATGCTTCTATCGATCGCCCTGTGGCTCGGTGGCAAGAAGTCAGCCAGCCGCAAGTAAATTCCCTAGAACTTATGGGGCTTGCATCTGTTGCCGCACCCATTGACGGAGATTAAGTTCTGCTGTCACTTCATCAAGGAATGCGGCTGACAAAAATTGATATAAATCTGTTTTCTCCACGATCGCAAAAGTAGGAGATCGATCGCGTTCGACATACGTGCCATCTACTAACTGCAAAATCTTCCAGACGCGCCCATTAAACTGCCAAAATTCAGGCACTCCCAAACCAGCATAAAGCAAGTTTTTATTGAGATCGGTGTTGGTAATATCGACTTCTACAACTAAATCCGGTGGTGGATCGACATTTAAATCGATTTCGCGATCGGCAACTAGGGCATAATTTTGAATGTAATACCCATTATCTGGCTCTGCACTTTTGAGTAAGTCTTCTCGATCGAGGGTAGTCGAACCCATGGTCTTGATTTTCATCCCCATCTCAACTACCAAGACTCTAATAAAAAGTTCGATGAGTCTGGCCGATCGTTCGTGTCCTTCCAGGGGCATAGTAATTTCTAAAATTCCATTATCGTAGCTGAAGCGGGCGCGGGTGCGTTCAGCCAGCAAGTTTTGAATTTGCTTGAAGGTCTGCCAATCGAGATTGCGAAAGGTGAGACGCTTTTCACCTACGAGTTTAGGTGGAGGTTCTAACAGCATTGCAGTCACCGTAATTTGGGAAAAATTACTGTTGGTTTTTTGAGAATAACGTATTCGTGAAAAAGAAGCATCGCCTGCATGGTGGGGCTAAATCTTCCGGGTGGCGGAATTTTTGATGCGTTAATTGCAGCAAAATAGTTAATATCAGGGATGGCAGGAGGTGTCTATGTCGTCAGTTAAAACTAAAGAAATGGGGAAAGTTACTACCACAATTACAGTTGCCAATCTAGTAGATCAAATTATGGCAGAACGGGGTTTTATCTCTGTTGATGAAGTCCGTTCTGTGACGCTGGAAAATGTCTTAGTCGATACAGGTGCTAGCAGACTTTGTTTGCCCGCAGAAATTGTTGCCCAGTTAGGTTTGACAATGGCTGGGGAAGTAGAGGTAAAAACTGCTGTAGGTGCTAGAAAAGTTCGGGTGTTTAAAGGCGTGAGTCTTTCTGTAGAAGGAAGAGAAGGGACATTTGATTGTGTCGAACTTCCAGAAAGTGAAGATCCTTTATTGGGTTTGATTCCTTTAGAGGATTTAGGTTTAGAACCTGACTTACAAAATCAACGCCTGCGACTGTTACCAAATCAAGGTAAAGATACATATTTAATGGTGTTGTAGATGCAGCAGATAGCGATCGCCGATCGAATGGGGAGAAGTCAGCCCAATCGCCTACCATGAGAAAAAGATTCAAAAGAGGCGATCGCTACGATTAACTATTCTAATTACTAGACTAGTTATAATCTAAGCTAGAAGCAAACAAGATTAGGTTCCGATGGCTGCACCTACAGAAATTCGCCAAAGAGCGATCGCCCTGCTGGAACAATTACCAGGATCGTCTTTAGTCAAGGCAGTTGAGTTTTTAGAAACCCTTTATCGTGAGGCTTTACAGGGATCGAGAACGCCAAAGCTGGAAGATGGCGAAGCTGCATTACTTCAAATTGTTCAACGTCGTCTGTCTTCCGAAGAACAAGAAGGGTTAGCTTATTTACGTCACCAAAACGAGACTGGAGCAATTACAGAAACCGAGCATCAAGAGCTATTAAGCTATGTCGAGCGCGTCGAACAACAAGATAGCGATCGCGCCGAGGCATTAATTCAATTGGCTCAACTTCGCCAGGTTGATTTGCAGGTGCTGATTAACGAGTTCTTACCTACACCTAGCAACGCCGCCTGATGTCAGAGCGAACTCCAGAATCAATGAGGCGTATTGTTGAGGAGCGCAAATCTTCACCCACCAGAGAAAGTGGATGCTGATGAGTAAGGGGTTATCTTTTAAGATGCTACCGGAAATGGCAATTATTCAAAGTACCAACGGGACACTGAGGAGTTATAAATGAAGATCTGCTCGAATCGCTGCAAGATCTAGAAGCAGCCAGAAAATATCTTAATGCAGCACTAGAAGATGGCGATCGCCTGTTGCATAAATATCGCCTGTTGCCTACATCGAAAAAGACCTAACCCCCTGCCCCCTTCCCCTATGAGAGAAGGAGAAAATCCGGCTCCCCTCTCCTTGCAGGAGAGGGGCTGGGGGAGAGGTCAGCCACCACAGCCAAGACTCTCGCGCTTGTTAGGACGAGTCTTCAGGTAATCTGTTAGCCAATCGCAACCCTTCGCCATCAAATCATCGAGATCAGTCACTGTCCCGTCACCATTTAACTGGCTTTTCTCTATATTCCAGAGTTTGATGGTCTTGTCATTACTGCCAGAAGCTAAAGTCTTACCATCAAGGCTGAAACTGACGCTATTGACCTCACCCTCGTGCCCCTGAAGAGTGGTGGAACTGACGGTACGAACCAGGCGATTGTACCCCCGGAGGACGCGAGTTTCCTTGCTGGTTTCTGAATTCCACAGTTTGATGATCTTGTCATTACTGCCAGAAGCCAAAATCTCACCATTGGGGCTGAAACTGACGCTATTGACCTCCCGCTCGTGTTCCTTGAGTGTGAGGATGTTCTCGCCCGTCTCCAAACTCCACAATTTGATAGTATTGTCCCAACTGCCAGAAGCCAAAATCTCACCATTGGGGCTGAAACTGACGCTATTGACCTCCTGCTCGTGTCCCTTGAGTGTGAGGATGTTCTCGCCCGTCTCTACGTTCCAGAGTTTGATGGTATTGTCAGAACCACCAGAAGCCAAGGTCTTGCCATCAGGGCTAAAACTGATACTATTCACTTCAGAACGCTTCTCCTGCGTCTGCACGTTGGGGTTGTTTAAATTGTCGCTATTGACTTGACTATTGTGCCCCCCAAGAGTGCGGACCTTGCCCGTCTCTGGATTCCATAGTTTGATGGTGTTGTCCGAACTGCCAGAAGCCAAAATCTTACTATTGGTGGGATGGAAACTGACGCTATTGACATAGTTTGTATGCCCCTTTAGAGTGCGGATTTCCTTGCCCGTCTCTAGATTCCACAGTTTGATGGTGTTGTCCGAACTGCCAGAAGCCAAAATCTTACTATTGGTGGGATGGAAACTGACGCTATTGACCTGGCGCTCATGCCCCCCACGAGTTAGGATGTTCTCGCCCGTCTCTAGATTCCACAGTTTGATGGTCTTGTCTGAACTGCCAGAAGCCAAAATCTTACCATCGGTGGGGCTGAAACTAACACTCAAGACATAGCCTTCATGCCCTTGGAGAGTGTTGCGTTCTCTAACATTTGAGAGAGCTTGGGCAAGAGCGTCTTTGGTCTGACGTTCTGCCCGATCTTTCTTAGGGAATGATTGCTTGAGGAGGGGTCGCATTTGTTTTCCTGCTTTCATCGCAAAGAGCAAGGCCTCAAATACTTTGCCCTTGCCAAATAAGGCTTTTGATTCCGTCGCCTGCACCTCAGCGTCGGTAGCTTCCAGGTCTAATTGGGCGATTTGCTGTTCTTGTTGTAGTTTTTCGGCTTGCTGTGCTAACTGTTGTTTTTGTTGCTTGGCTTGAGCTACGGCTGCTTCAGCTTGCTTTTTTGCTCGTTCTGCCGTTCGGGTAGCTTCTTGTGCCTGAGCTAAGTCTTGATTTGCTCGATCGAGTTGGTTTTGGGCTTTTGTTTTGTCAGTCTGAGCTTGTCTAGTAGCTATCTGTGCTTGTTGTTGCTCTTTTTGGGCAGCAACTAGCTGTGTTTGTGCCTGCTTGAGTTTTGTATCAGCAGACCTAGCTTTATCTTGTAACTGTTGTAAATTTGCTTGCACCGCCGCTAAATTTTGTTGTGTCTGTGCTGCCTGTTGATTTGCCTGTGCCACCTGTTGTTGTATCTGTGTAGCTTCTCTCTGAAGATTTTCTGCAATTTGACTTTGTTTAATCGTTTCTGCCTTAGCCAGATCTCGCTCTTTACCTGCTCGTTCTAATTCTCCAGTGGCTTTATTGAGCTTTATATTCGCAATATTCGTAGTTTGATTAGCTCGATCGATTTGAGTTTTGGCAGTTCGATTAGCATCCTCGATCTTCTGGTTAGCGGTTTTATTAGCCACCTCGATCCGAGTCTGTGCATCTCGCTTGGCTTGGTTTGCAGTTACTACTGCTATCCCACCAGCTAGTAAAATTGCTCCGATCGCAACTCCCACCCCCATACGGATCTGTCGCCGAGTCTGGCGTTTAGTTCGATCTAATTCCTGTTTTGCCTGCTCCTGCTGCTGGGCAATTTCTCCCAGGTTTTGTCTGGCTCGATCTAACTCCTGTTCTGTAACTCGATACTGTGCCTCTAATTGGCGGCGCTGTTCTCGTTCTTGTTCGATTTCTAGAAGTAACTTCTTCTCTCCCTGCTGGCGAATAAAGGCTACCAGATAATCGTGTACCAACTGATAGCGATCGGCTGGAAGTTCAGGAATGAGAAACACCAACCCCGAATCGACTAAAATCTGCAACACCAGGTTTAATTTATCGGCTTCTACCGCCAAATCTGCCAGTAATTCGGCTTTAGTTTTGAGCGGCCGGGTGTTATTTTCATCGGTCAGCAAATACAACACCAGTCGGGCGGCGCGTTCGTTTGAGATCCCGCAATCTCGCACCACCTCCTCTAAAAAGGATTGAACGAGCCTTTCCTTGGGATTGTCCCCTAGCTGGCGATACTTGGCTAAAGTGGTAATCTGCTCCGTTTGTAATTGCGCTCCCACCACCTGAAGCTCGATCGGGCGGACTTCTCCTAAATCTTGGGCTAAATCAGCTACCAGTTGTTGAATTAGGTCGGGTTCTAGGCGAAATGCGCTGAGGTCAGTCAAGCTATGAATGACAGTTTCGGCATCTGAAGGCGAAAAATTGCCTAAATAGTAGCGATTTTGATGGCTGAGGATGTCTTTGAGGGCATCAGCTTGGGTTTCTTGAATGCCAAGGCTAGCCCGCGACAGTCGCTCTAGTTCCAGCAAATAATGCAAGTAATCTTCCCGCAACGAGAGGACTATTTTCACCGTCTGAACTGCTTTAGCTTCCAGACAAACCCGCAAAAACTCCCAAAACTTTCGCCTCTCTTCTTGACGGGTAACGAAAAAGAACTCCTCAAACTGGTCAAACAGTATGACTGTGAGATGATACTGGCGCTGATGCTGTTGTAGTCGATCGATTAAATCGGATATTTCGATCGCTGCGGCTTTGACCTCTCCCCCAGCCCCTCTCCTCGCAGGAGAGGGGGGCAAGAATTGGTTCTCCTGGTTTTCAAGCTGCGGCCTAGCGGCAGGAGGATGGAAGCGCTCGCTCTCAATCCTGGGAACGGGGGGCAAGAGTTGGTTTTCCTGGTTTTCAGGCTGCGGCCTAGCGGCAGGAGGATGGAAGCGCTCGCTCGATCGTAAAGTTGGGCTAACAGGCTCCTCTATTGCCAGAGCTTTTCTCAATTCCTGTCGCCAATTTTGATAAACCCGCAGGTAGATCGGGACAACCGTATAAAATTCAATTTGCTGCTGTTTCAGTGCTGGGACTAAACCTGCTTGGATCAGCGAACTTTTGCCTACCCCCGACTGTCCGTGCAAAACTATCAGCTTGCAACCTTCCAGACTCATCTGGTTTAACATCCGACTGAGATCTTGCTGGCGATCGCTATTGGCAATTTCTTGGGCAACAGCTTCAGGACTTTCTTCCTCACCCACCGCCCGAATTTGGCGCTGCGGTTGCAGGTATCCCGCTCCAATAAAGGCTCGCAAGCGGTACTGTTGTTCGAGCGATCGCTGTCGTAACTTGAGGCGAAAGGCAGCCAGGTATTTACCTCGGTCAAAATAGAGTTCTCGCAGTGCCTCCAGAATTTGAATGTAAAGTTGCGGATCGTCTTGAGCCTCAGCTAACTTTCTAGCCTTTTTTAGACTCTGAATCGCCTCTGTCTTCTTTCCTAACTGCCGTTGTGCCTTAGCTAAAAGAAAGTAATAGTAAGTCGCTTCCCCCTCTCCTTCTTCTTCCCCCTCTTCCCTCTCTTCCCCCTCTCTCCTTACCAACTCGATCGCTTGCTGGGCAAACTCCTCAGCTTCCTGCCAACGCTGTTTCTGGAGAGCCACTGCTGCCAAAAAACCGTAATTCTGCGCTAGGAGTTTGGGATCTCCCAATTGTTGATGCAAAGTCAAGGCATTGTCGGCTAGAGTTTTCAGGGCTTGCCAATCCTCTAACTGTCTCAACAACCGACCCAATTCGCCAAGCGATTGTGCTTGTAAATCCGGTCTGTTAGCGGCGGCAAAATTAGCGATCGCTTCTTGCCAACATTCTCTCGCTGCTTCCTGGTTTCCCTGTCGCTGGTATACACTTGCCATCTGCTTCAGCACGATTCCCCGCTGCTGCGGTCGATCGTGTTGTTGCCAGTACCCTAAACTCTGCCGATAACAATTTAAAGCAGCTTCAAAAGAGCGATCGCGTCCAGTTTCCAGCCCCAGTCCCAAGAGAAACGCCAACCCCGCTTGTAAATCGGCTTCTAATTCGATCCCTCTGGCTTGTAAATCACGATCGATCGCTTCTGGTTCCCAGCTAATTTGAGGCAATTCTCCTCTGAAGACGCGATCGATCTCCTGTTGCAGCAACTCCAGCAGTTGCTCGGTTTCCAGTTCAAAATGAATCGGTACGCCACCCCAAGTATTGAAATCAGCAGCCAATCGCACCAATTTACTGCGAATTTCGTTATCAATCCAAATAACTAGCGGAAAGGGGAAACTATGCTTAAATTCATCCCGTATCCGGTTCGTACTTGTCAGTAGATCGTCGATCGCTGTCACCAACTCCAACCCCACCACCATCAACGCTGAAAAACCTCTCTCCAAACCTCTCTCCTCGCAGGAGAGAGGCTTTGAATTCCCTTCTTGTTCGTCGGTTAGGGAGTCGGGGGTTAAGTTTTCATTCCCACTTCCCTCGTCAGGAAGAGAGGCTAAGTCTACATTCCCCCTTCCCTCGTAGGGAAGGGGGTAGGGGGTTAGGTCTGCCTTCTCCCTTTCCTCATCGCTTAGGGAATTGGAGGTTAGATCTTCCAATTCGGCTTTAATCAAACCGTAGAGACTTCGAGTAGCCGCCGGAACCATCAGGACGTGCATCTCAACCTGATAATCTTCCTGTAACTGCCGCAACATCTCCTCTCGCAAACTGGGGTAGTTACAGCGCACCAAAAACAGCGAAAACCGCCCTTGGGTTCGTGCGATCGCTCTAGCCAAAGATCGCAGCGATCGCTCGTTATTAGCTGTAACATCATCTGGGCGATCGGCGTTGGTCATAACTGCCAGGATTTGTAGGTACTCGTTTCCATCAAAGCCGGATTGAGGTTGAACCAGCGTCCCTCTTCATCTCGATACTCAAACACAAAAAGGCTTCTAAGCAAAACTTCATGACCTTCTTCACCGCTAACGTGCTGCTGTCGCACTACTTCCTGAAGTAATTGCCATTCAGTTGCCGAAATCGACATGGTTAAACCATCTCGATGTTCCCGAATCACCCGTTCTAAACAGCCTCTAGGAATCGGCGGATCTTCATCTCGCAAACACCCATATAGTAGTCCCATCAGGGTGCGAACGTGACCGCCACTGACAAAACACAGGCGATCTAAAGTTTCAGGAGTGTCAACTACTTCAGGAATTAATGCCAATTGCTCGCCAGCAGGCACTTCAGGGAAAGCCCGCGTCAGCACCATCTGTCGCAAGAGTCTCATTCCCAAGTCGGAGGTCGATTTATCCCGACATTGCACCGGAATCATTGGCAGCACTTCTGGGCGCGATCCGCCACCCAAACGATTGATTAAGGCTTGAGATTCGTTAGAAAAGATCAAAGATAGAGGAATAGTATAAACGACGTGACAATTCAATCGCCGCAGTTGTTCTCCTCGATCGACAAATAAATATTCTGGTTGCGATTTTCCTGAAGGTTTCGGACGCGGATCGACCCGATCTAAATCGTCCACAATGACTACCAACCCTTTTTTACCTTGCTCTCTAAGTCGATCGTTAGCAACAGCCAAAATCTCTTGATTAATCGATTCCAGGATGCCGTTGGTGCGCGGTTCCAGAAATCCCCGCAACCGACTTCGCAGTTGAGGACTGTCCTTCGTTTTCGCCGTAATCTTGCCCAATCCATAGGGCAGCGAAAATTCATTCTGGTAAGAAAATTCGATCGGAGTCTGCAAGAAATCGACAATTTCACCAAATAACTTTTCAAAATAGCGGGGGCGCAAGCGAATCCCTACTGCTTCCAAACTCTGACTGACTTGGCGAATCATCGACAACAAAATGTCGGTGACATCTACATCCGCCATATCTAAGTCTTCAGTCGCTTGGAAATAAACCACATGAAAGCCTTCTTGGTTGAGTTCGGCTTCCAGTCGCCGCAGTTCGGTCGATTTGCCACAACCGATATGACCTGTAAATAGCTGGCAAGTATGCTTCCCAGAGGCAGTACGATTAATCGTGCGGGCAAGTTTTTCAATAATTTTGCCACCCCGAACTTCGGCAAAGTCGATATAGTATTGCCGATCCTCCGGTTTAGCGATCGCTAGCGTCCGACTCGGATCGCAAGCATCGAAAAATTTTCCCACATCCATAACTGCTTCCCCAGATCTCCTGACACGACTATAACCCTAGAAGCAATGAACTCAATCGAAATTTTTCTTTAAAACAGCTTAATCGACCAAACTATGCTCGATCGCAAACCGCACTAACTCGGCGCGATTGCTAGTAGTAGTCTTTCGTAAAAGTTTGGTGACGTACTTTTCTACCGTGCGCGGACTGAGGTACAACTCGGTGCCAATTTCGGCATTAGATAAGCCAGTTGTAATTAACCTCAATACTTGTCGTTCTCTTTGAGTGAGATCGATCGATGAAGTTGTAGCTGTATTCGTCTCTGCATTAGCCGTCATTGAAGAGTTGGCACTCTCCTTGAGGGGAATTCGGCTGCGCCACTCTGACTCTATAGTGTGCGATCGCTCCAACAAATTGCGCACCATTGCTCCCAACTCGTGCATCTCAAATGGCTTCGGCAGATAGAAGTCGCATCCTAACTGATAGCCGCGAATCCTCTCTTCGGTTGAAGCGCGTTCGCTTAAAAAGATAATCGGCAACAGGCGCGATGTTGGGCGCTGACGCACTTGACGCACCAGTTCGTATCCATCCATCCGGGGCATGGAGATATCGGTAACGATCAAATGAGGGTGGTAAGTCTCAACCAACGATAGGGCCTCTCGACCGTCCTCAGCGGCGATGACTGAGTAGCCAAACATCTCCAGATAGTCGCAGATCGAAATCCTAGTTCCCAAGTTGTCATCTGCTACTAATATCATTAAGGGCATAAGGGCAGGGGGTGAGTACGCCTACTTTCTTTAGTATGGCAGCAGCGATACGCCCTCTGCACGCACAAAGGCTACTTAAAATCGGGAAAAATGCTTGGGTTCGCGATCGCTATTTGTGCTATCATTACTATTCGTGGGATAAATGGGTCGGTGCCCGAGTGGTTAATGGGGGCGGACTGTAAATCCGCTGCGTAAGCTACGCTAGTTCGAATCTAGCCCGGCCCACCACGAATCAAGTCAAAAATCAAAAGTCAAAAGTCAAAAGTCAAAAATTAGAAGTAGTTATTTGCCTTTGTAGCTCAGTGGTAGAGCACACCCTTGGTAAGGGTGAGGTCACGAGTTCAATCCTCGTCAAAGGCTTAGATATCAAACCTTTTGAGATTGCCTGCTTTTAGGGCTGCTCGCACCTTAGCGATCGGGTAGGCGATCGCTCAACACTTTGAGAATCTGCACGATTTCCCCTTGACGGCGGGAAAGCGTTTCGATTAGTTGGTCTTGCGATTCCAACTTTTGATAGTAACCAGCTTGGGCAGAAGCTAGATCGGCCATAGCTTGATACAATCTGGCTCGATCGTTGCGATCGCCTGCTGTCCGGTCTGCCAAAGCTTGGATGGCCTTGGCATTAGATTGCTGAATTAGCTCGATTTCTTTTAGTCGCTCGCTGCTGGCGGCTCGCTCAGCTTCGCTGTTGGCAATGAAGCGTTCGAGGAGGGCTTCAATTCGGTCTAGTCTGTCGCTGCTGTTGGTCATCAGATTTTACCTTTCTCTCTTACCTCCAATCATAAGTGTGATTAGATTTGTTCTGGCGATCGTCTTTTGAGTACGGAATGAGTATGAAATCATTGAGTATGACAGGCTTGGTATTTATCTAAAATTGCTCGGTCAATTCCAAACTACCTACTTCTGGAAATCCGAGGGCATTTTTTTGGCCGAATCGCCAATGTTGTTGATACCGATTGAGGAAGTTCTGACCGATAATGCCATCTACTCCCAGTAAATATAAAACTTTGCTGTCAAGAATGATGGCATCAAGTTTAGTAGCTTGATGTTGCCTGACGCTGACTCGATCTAACTTAGTTTCTCGTCCGATTTCAATACCGCAAAAGCCGAGAACTTCAATTTTTTGATTCTCCGGGCGATCGAGGGCTAATTTCTGGGCTAAACGTTTAGAAATCACCATGCGATCGGCACCAGTATCTAACAGAAATCGAAACGGGCCTTTGCCGTCAATCTGAGTTTCAACAATCATAACCCCCAACTTGCCTACGAGAGGAATTGTCTCTTTAACTGGTTGAGAAGGTGGCAAAAGTTGCAAAGTTGAAGTTTTGGGATTTAAAACTACGTCGAAGCTACTTAAAAAATCTAAACCCAAAACTCCAGTTAACTTGCCAGGAATAAACTTTGGCGGCAATCCGAGTCCTTGTAAATCTTTGACTTTAGCCGATCGCACGGCCAATAACGGCAGAGGATGAATGTTACCTTTCAACTCAGAGCAATCGTCCCCAACTACCATGTATTTCATCAGTTCGCTAGGAATTGGGGTACTCGCTAGTTTGAGTTGTTTGGCAGTTTCGCTATCAACGATCGAATTAGAAGCACCTGTATCTAGCAAGAAAGTTTTGGTTTTTCCTCCCACAATTACGGGTACAGTAAAAACTTGGCTGTTAGTTAGACGTTTAATTTCAACCTTAGCTTCGCCTTCGCTGGTAGATGGAGTGACAGCCACACCGAGAGATTTAACAACAGCAGTTAATCGATCGCTAGCATCATCCCGCACGCTACCATCAGGCGCTAGCAATACTACTTGAAACAAACATTGCGATGCCCGTGCTTGCAAGGCTTGATAGTCTGGTGGTTTTCCTGGCTTGTTGGCACTAGAGATACAAGCAAATACTTCTTGCATCAGTTCTTGTCCTAGCGGATCGGGGGTAACGCTAGATGCAGGTGTAGTCGGGGTCGAGGGTTGAGAAGTGCTGGGAGAAGAGATATTTGCACTTTGCTTGTCTGGTGTTTTCAGCCAATTTGGGGCCGTGCTAACAGCGACAACCCCTGCTCCCAGAATTAAAATTAGAGCCAAGAGACTGCCTCGAAAAAATCCTCGCTGCTCGTTTGCCTTTAACAAATATCCCAGCCACTTAGTCTTAAGTTTTATATTCATCGCTTAGAATTATTAAGGTCTTTACCAAAATAACAAAAATAACTTATGTAGCATTTCTCAATTTAGTGAAGTACATTCTTGTGGGATAGGCTTCCAGCCTGTCCTCGATCGCAGACAACTTAAATTACCCAAGTCTACTTATTTACGATCGCACCGTCCCAGCTTGGCAATCTCTCAACCAAATTCGCACCGCTTGCCCAATAATGCCATTACTAGTTTCTCGCGGTGGAGTAGGCGGTTTTTCTCCAGTTGAAGAGCCGAGGCGAGAATACATAGTTACCAGTTTCCAACCAGATTTGGTATTAGCTAAAAACAGCCAATGGTAGTGCTGAAACTCTGCTATTTTACCATCTGCATACCGTCGCTCTAGGGTAGTAAAAAAAACTTGCTGTGGGGCTTCGGGATCTGTAGCTAGATCGATCGAACTATATTCTCCAGGACCTAAACTCAAGGGGGCAAATTCTGCCTTTCCTGCTACTACTACATAAAGCGATGATTCTTTGTTACTGCCAATGCTTCTAGATCTTCTAGTTACTCGATTCGCATAACCGGGTAAATCTCGCAACATCAAATTCGTTAAGGTTTGTACTTCACCGGGACAAACCTTCAGAGTCGATCGCGCAGATATCAAATCTCGCATCTGTAGGTTCGAGTTTTGGGCTAGCAAACTGCGATCGCCAATTAATTCCCATCCCAGTAAGATAGCTATTATTGCTCCTAGCTTTAACAGAGCGATCGTCTCGATCGATAATAATTTCATCAAATCGCCTCTGATTTTATGATTTTAAAGGCTAATCAAAATTATTTAGCTGTGCCACAATAAGTATTAATTTCATCATCTAATTTTTTAATTTGCTGAGAATTAGCCGTGCTTTTTTCAGTAATAGCAGAAATTTCTGGTACTAGTTGGGAAAAATCTGTTTGACTTTTAAGTTTGCTAGCCTTATCAAATAGCTTACTAGCGTCACTTGCATACTTCTCTCGTTCTGCTAATGCCTTCTGATAATTGCCCTGTAAATCTTTAAGTTTAGAATCGTTGAAATTCAGCCCTGTAAATTCTTTATTTACCGTTTTTAATTCTCCAGCAAATGACTTAAAAATTCCTCCTGCTTTGCCAAAAGCAGTTTTAGCTTCATTGAAATTATTCAGATTGCTTTGTTGTTCTAACGCCTTCAGTTGTTCTTCATGCTTCTGAGAAATAGATTGCGATTTTTTAACTGAAGCTGTTAATCGATCGCATTGGCTGACTTTACTTTCCCCGCAACTAACAAGCGATAAGCTCGCAATTGTACTAAGTGTTAATAAAACTGTAGATCTGAAAGTAAAAAACACGGGTAGTCTCCTGATTCCTAACTCGAAATGACTCGTTTCATTTGTTGAGACGAGTCATTCAGATTTTTCAAATTTTCAAAATAGATTTTGAGTAACAGACAAATTCAAATTAGCTACTCGCACCGCAATAAGTATTAACTTCGCTAACCAGTTTTTTCTGTTCGCCTTCGTTAGCTTCACTCTTTTGAGAGAGATTGGCAATTTCTGGTAAAACTTGAGAAAATTCTTCAGGATTTCCTAGTTTACTGGCTTTGTCAAATAATTTACTGCCATTCGTTGCCAATTGCTCTTGCTCGGTGAGGATAGTGATATAACGTCCGTGAAATCCTTTAAGTTTATCGTCACTGAAGTTAAACCCACTAGCTTCTTGCTTGATTGTTTTTACTTCCCCACCAAATGAGTTAAGAATAGCAGCTAGTTTCGCAAAAGTTGCTTTAGCTGCATTTAAATCTTTGGGAGCACCTTCCTTTTGCAACGCATTCGTTTGGTCTTCATATTTTTTACTAGTAGTTGCCAACTTGTTACCGGAACCAGTTAGTTTATTGCATTGGCTAACTTTACTTTCTCCACAGCCAACGAGCGATAAACTCAAAGCTGTACCGACTGCGAATAAAACGGTAGATTTACGAATGAAAAACATGATTGTATCCTCAGAAAAAACTGGTAAATTTTTTTGCTTCAGTTAAAGCATCATCGACTCAACTTTAGCAGCACTAGCGCTCAAACTCAATCTCGATCGACAGGCTAAAGACAAATTATTTGGTGTCAGCACAATAAGCTTTAAGTTCGTCAACCAGCTTTTTGCCTTCCTGAGTATTAGAAACACTTCTTTGCGAGATCGAAATAAATTCTGGGCCTAACTGCCGGAAGTCTGCCTCTTTTTGCAGCTTGCTAGCTTTTTGAAATAACTTGTTACCATCGGTTGCTAACTTTTCCTGTTCGCCTGCGATCTTAATATAGCGAGTATGAAACTCTTTCAGTTTATCGTCACTAAAACTCAGTTTTGTAGCTTCTTGATTAGATGCTTTTAATTCGCCACTAAAAGAAGTAAAAATGCCAGCTAATTTCCCAAAAAGCGCCTTGGCTTCATTGAAGTTTTTAGGACTGCTTCCTTGTTGCAGCTTTTGAAGCTGTTCTTCATATTTTTTGTTAATAGATACCGATTTATCGGTAGCAGCAGTCAGTTTATTGCATTGGCTAGCTTTATTTTCTCCACCACAGCTAGCGAGCGATAAACTTAGAGCAACTCCAACTGCTAACAAAGGTGTAGATCTGCGAATTAAAAACACGAGTAGTTTCCTCACACTTAAATTTATCGATCGATCGCTTCAAGTTACGAGACGAACGAATCGGTTTTTGCCGACGCTCAAAGTGCGTCCGGCTAGCTCTGTGGGCGCATCGAAGCCGAGATCGACTTGCTCTATGCGCTCGCCATCTAGCCTGACAGCCCCACCTTGAATCTGCCGTTTAGCGTCGTTACCACTTTTACACAAACCAGCAGCATTGAGAATATAAAACAACTTGGCCGGAAATTGAACTTCAGAAAGGGAAAATTCTGGCACGCTATCGGCGGCAGTGGTTCCCGCTCCTTTTACCAACTCAATTGCAGCTTCCTGGGCTTTTTTAGCTGCTTCCTCACCGCGATACTGACTGACAATATTGAGGGCCAAAAGTTTCTGGCGATCGCGCGGATTTTCTGGCAGAGTTTCTAAAGGCAAATCTGTCAGCAGTTCAAAATACTCTGGCAATAAGTTGTCTGGCGTTTTCTCTAGCTTCGAGTACATTGACAGCGGCTCTTCTAACAACCCGACATAATTGCCTAAAGACTTCGACATTTTCTCTTTGCCATCAGTCCCCAATAAAATCGGCATCAGCAAGCCAAATTGGGGCAACAGTCCGAAATATCTTTGCAAATCGCGCCCGACAGCAATATTAAACTTTTGATCGGTTCCCCCCAACTCGACATCGGCTTGCACCGCTACCGAGTCGTATCCCTGCATCAGCGGGTAGAGAAACTCGTGCAGAAAAATCGGGTTTTCTTTCGCATAGCGGTCGGCAAAACCTTCCTTAGCTAGCATTTGCCCCACAGTCATAGTCGATAGCAACTCGATTATCTTGCCTAAATCGAGTTTCGAGAGCCATTCGGAGTTATAGCGGATTTCTACCCGCTCCAAGTCTAAAATCGGTCGCACTTGCTCTAAGTAAGTTTGAGCGTTTTGCTTCACCTCCGCCGGAGTCAACTGCTTGCGAACTTCTGATTTCCCGGTCGGATCGCCAATTTGAGCGGTAAAATCGCCAATAATCAGCACCGCTTGATGGCCAGCATCTTGAAACTCTCGCAGCTTGCGGACCGGAATGCTATGCCCGACATGGATCTCTGCCCCAGTAGGATCGATTCCTAACTTTACCCGCAAAGGGCGATCGGTTTTTGCCAATCGCTGCGCCAAATTTTCGCTAGTATCTTCAGAATCGGGGCGATCGGGAAAAATTTCGCTGACACCTCGGTATAACCAGTCTAACCCTGTATTTTCTCTTGCCACTCGATCGGGAGCCATATTATAGTTAATAATACTTAATAAACTTCTGGAGGTCGATCGACCATTATCGCATATCTCAAAATCCGTCTATGATGGGAAAGACGTAATCGTCCTTGACAATCTGCCCAAAAATAGCTATACCAAGCTCAAATTCCTCTGCTCATCCCTTAAGGATGCGGTAATTTCATAATTCATAACTCGTAATTTATAATTCATAACTCAGTCGAGCCAACCTGTAAGGAAGTAAAACCGTCGTGTCTTCTAGAACTATTCAAGACAAAAAACCGATCGACACAGCACCATTCCTCAACTTCTTGCAAGGAGTAGGGAAAACCACAGGGGGAACGATCCTGGTGCTAACGATGCTGGCTAGTTCGGCCGTAGCTGGCGGTTTGGTGGGCTTAGCGATTAGCTTCCGCAACTTGCCGGATGTCAGAGGGCTGCGAAATTATTCCCCGCCAGAGACTACTTACATTTATGACATTAAAGGCAAACACCTCGCTAGTCTCCACGAAGAGGCTAATCGAGAAGTCATCGCCTTAAACAAAATCTCTCCCAATCTGAAGCGAGCAGTGCTTGCGATCGAAGACAGTCACTTCTTTCAACATCAAGGGATCAACTTTAACAGTATCGGTCGGGCAGTTAAAGCCAACTTTGAAGAAGGTGATGTCAAAGAAGGGGCTTCGACGATTACCATGCAGTTGGTAAAAAATATATTTTTGGAAAAAGAGAAAAAGTTTACGCGCAAAATTGCTGAAGCCGTACTGGCAGTCCGGTTAGAGCAAGTCTTTAAAAAAGATGAGATTTTAGAGATGTACCTCAATGAAGTTTATTGGGGACACAACAATTATGGGGCTGAAACTGCTGCTGAAAGCTACTTCGGCAAGCACGCCTCTGAGTTAAACCTGGCAGAAGCCTCAATGATGGCCGGGTTAATTCAGTCTCCAGAAAAATACAGCCCTTTTAGAAATTATCAAGCGGCGAAAAAGCGGCAAGCAGAAGTTCTCAACCGGATGCAGGAACTGGGATGGATTACCCCCCAAGAAGAAAAAGCCGCACTCAAGCAGCCGATTAAATTAGGCCAACTGACTTCCTGGAAAGGTAAGGAATTACCTTACATTACAGACACAGTACAACAGGAATTAAAGGAGCGTTTTGGAGAGGACGCAGTTCTCAAAGGTGGCCTGCGAGTGCAAACCACCATTGATGCCAAGTTTCAAAAGATGGCAGAAGATACCCTCAGTCGGTATAAGGGACGTAGGTATCAGCTAGCACTGGTAGCAGTCGATCCGAGGACGCATTTCGTCAAAGCGATGGTAGGCGGAACCGATTACAAAAAAAGTAAGTTCAATCGCGCCAATCAAGCTCGCCGCCAACCGGGTTCTGCTTTTAAGCCATTCGTCTACTATACGGCTTTTGCCAGCGGTAGATATACGCCAGATTCGATCGTTAACGATACTCCCGTCAGGTATAGAGATGGCAGCATCTACTATTACCCCAAAAACTACGGTGGCAATTTCTCAGGGCCGATGAGCGTTCGTAATGCTGTAGCAGTATCGGCTAACGTGCCAGCGGTCAAGATCGGGCAAGCCGTGGGGATAGATAAAGTCATTGAAACTTGCCGGATTTTGGGGATTAAAAGTCCGATAGAGCCTGTAATCTCTTTACCTTTAGGTTCGGTCGATTTAACGCCTTTAGAAATGGCAGGTGCTTATGCCACTTTTGCCAGTAATGGCTGGTCTTCCCCAACCACTAGCATCGTGAGAGTGACCGATAGTGCTGGTAATCTGTGGTTGGATAACACGCCTAAACCAAAGCTAGTTCTAGATCCTTGGTCGGCAGCTTCCACTACTAGCGTGATGCAATCGGTAATCAATGGCGGTACTGGTAAATACGCCTCTATAGGCCGCCCCGCCGCTGGAAAGACTGGTACGACCTCTTCGGAAAGAGATGTTTGGTTCGTCGGCTACGTACCCCAACTATCTACAGCAGTTTGGATTGGTAAAGATGACTACAGAACTTTAGGTTCTGGCATTACGGGAGGTGAATTTGCCGCTCCGATCTGGCGCAGATTTATGATGAGAGCTTTAGATGGCGTACCCGTCGAATATTTTCCTTCAGCTTCCAAATTCAAGCGCCCGCCGAGGCAGTAGGCGTAGCAATTGCCAATTGACAATTCGCAATTCGCAATTAATATAAAGTACGAGCATCTAGCTTCAGTTAGGTAACACAAGAAATGAGCAGTATCAATGCTCGTTCCTGGTGACTTGAAACTTCGGCAAGCATAAATCAAGCATAGTAGGGAGCTAACTGTGAACTGCGAATTGAAAATTGCGAATTGGATTTGACTAGCTTGTCTTTTCTAATTCTGATTTCATCCGCTCTAGAGTCATGTTCATTTGGTCGAACATTTGTTGAGGTGTCATGCCAAACTGACCGAGTTGGGTGTTGAGTTGCTCTACGGTCATCTGGGCCATGAAGTCATCTGAGAGTTCAAATCGCTTCATAAAAATGCGGTAGCGATCCATCATCGCTTCCATTTGCTCGATAAACAGCTTTTTCCCTTCGCGATCGAATCTGCCGTAGTTGCTGCCCAGCTTCAGCAGAGCTTGATAATCTCCAAATAGCTGCTTGGCCTCTTCCTGGACAATTTCTGAATCAAAGAATCCCATTGTTTTTAAATTAGTTTGGCGATCGATTAGCTATTATTGCCGTACACGATCGTATTTTAGTGCAGTTACTTGTTACCGTAAAATTCGGTTTACCGTATTGTTCGATCCCAGACGCAGGGGGCAAGCAAGAAAGTTGGTTGACGATCGCTATAATTTATTGGCAATAAGACTAGTGTTTCGTCGAAGTAGAAGTGAGGGCTAGCCCTCACCCCCAACCTCTCTCCCAAGCTTGGGAGAGGGGAGAAATAACCTGTCAATTTCAAGTTGACAGACTACTAGGCATACATTTAACGGAAAGCGAGGATGTTGAGTCAGAAAAAAAATCGCACGGTTGCCACCTTACTAGCATTTTGTGGGACGGTAATCCCGATCGCTGGATGGCACAAATTTTATCTAGGACAGCCTCTTTGGGGTGCAGTCTATGTCTGCCTTTCTTGGACTCCGATTCCTCACATTGCCAGCGCTATTGAGGCGGTTTGGTACTTAGCTCGAGACACAGATAATTTTCAAAGCTACTTTCAGGGGACAGGAATCCCGACGATTCAGGAAACCACCAAGATTAGTTCTGCTGAATCGATCGCCCATAGCATCCGCCAGCTAGAGCAATTGCGTCAGGATGGACTGATCTCGGAATACGAATTCGAGCAAAAACGCAGGCAATACCTCGATCGGATGGCTTAAGAAGTGTGAAGTGTGGAGTGTTGAGTGTTGAGTTAAAAATTCTCCCCCATCTCCCCATCTCCCCATCTCCCCATCTCCCCCTTTCCCCTTTCTTCTCACTTATGAATATGTTTCACAAGAAGTTAATTCGCCAGCGGTCGATCGACGATCCATACTATCGATTGCGATCGCTAGCAGAAATCGCCACGGCCGCAGAATTGGGAATCAAAATCGATGTCAATCGGGCTGGTGTTGACGATTGGTTGAGATTGCCTGGAATTTCGATTCACCAGGCGCGATCGCTCGTCCAACTTTCTCAGTCTGGAGTGCAGTTTTATAGCATAGAAGATATTGCCGCTGCTTTGAACCTGTCGGTACAGTACCTCAGACCTTTAGCGCCAGTTCTCAGCTTTTGTTATTACGAGGAGAGCGATGCGATCGGCCGCGTTAACCCCAATACAGCATCGGTAGATCGACTGAGGCAAATCCCAATTGTGGACGCATCTCTCGCCAGTACCATAGTCGAAAACCGGATGGCGATCGGCCCTTACCGGAACTTGGTCGATTTTCAACAACGCCTGTCGCTATCGGGGCAATTGACGGGGCAATTGATGCACTACTTGCAATTTTGAGATCGATTTGCCCTCACCCCCAGCCCCTCTCCCAAGAAGAGGGAGAGGGGAGCCGGACACGGAAGAATAAGGGTTGCACGAATTCGCCAACAGCATCAGGGGGGGAAACCCAACGAACCCAAATCGCCAGGTCCCAACCTACATTATTTATGGACGATCTTCCCCTTTCCCCTTTACCCATTACTAAAAATGGGGAATTGATAATTGTTTTGGTCGCGCACCTTTTGACTTTTGACTTTTGACTTTTGACTTGATTAGCTATTCTTCTTCATTCCAAGGACTGGAAACTGGTTGTTCTTCCATGGTTCTAAGGGATTGAACGCGACTGAGTTGAGAGAGAAAATATTGAGTTACTAACGTCGGTTGCTTGGCATCCATAATCGCCCGAACGACTGCTACTCGCTCTCCTCCAGCCCTCAAGACATCGCTGAGGTTATTCATATCTATCCCGCCTATAGCAAACCAAGGAACCGAGGAATTTTCCGCCGCGTAGCGGACGTAATGCAGTCCGGCTGCGGGTTTTCCAGCTTTAGTTGGAGTTTCGTACACCGGGCCTACCCCAATATAATCAGCCCCTTCGGCGATCGCCCTTTGCATTTCGTCGGGGTTAGTCGTAGAACGCCCGATCAAGCGTTGAGAACCCAAAATTTGCCGAGCCAGAGCAATCGGGATATCGTGCTGTCCTAGATGTACTCCATCAGCATCGACAGCTAGCGCCAAATCTACTCGATCGTTGACGATAAATAGGGCGTTGTAATGATGGCATAATTGGCGGAGCTTGTGGGCGTAACTGAGCCTGACATCATCTTCAGCGGTTTTTTCCCGGTACTGAAGAATGCTCAATCCTCCTTGAAGGGCAGCTTCGACGATCGCAAACAAGTGTTCCGAGGGTGAAGTAACTAGATACAGAGGCGATCGCATTAGCTGCTGGTGGCGGTGGTAAGCTAGTAATTTGCTCTCTAGGGTATAAACTTGATAGCGCATCTGTTTGACCCCCACGCTCATGTCTGAGTTGTACAGCTTGCTGTATTCTTCCAATACCCGCAATGCCTCTTCCACCCGACAAAGGTTGGCCTGCAACAAATGCTCGATCCCAGAACGATGTTCTTCTTGGGGATGAGTCAGTTCCGTTCCAGGATCGCCTGGAGTATCTCGCGAACCTCTGATTTCGGCACTATGCCAGCTAGCTAACTCCTGCCGCATTTGCTTGCATTCATTGGCTAACTGGGCGCTATTAAGACCAAATCGACACCATTCTTCGATAATCCGCAAACCTTCTCGCGCTCGGTCTAAATTCGCGTCTAAAATTCGCCAAATCGCTGGCTGTGCCAATAACTTGCCCTGGCTTTGTCTCTCGGCCATAGAGAGCTACTCCATAACTTGGTGTCGGTTATTAGTCCCTAGTATCTAATTCTTCGCGACCTGATGTACAACTTTTTGCCTTTTGCTATATAAGTTTGACTTGTCGATCGATTTTCAGTTTCTCATGACCTTATCGCGTAGACCGCTTAAAATGTTGGCGAGTTAATTGCTAAGTTATACATATATTTGTTACAAAATATGAAGAAAGCTAGCGGAGGCACAACAGAATGTTTGGTGGTCTCACGGGATTACAAGACACAACTAGCACCGATTGGGGAGAACGCCTTCTCAATACAGTTGCCAATAAGACCATTCGCCATCTGTTCACTACCAGTGAAGCTGTGGAGGTGGCCGTTCGTTGCTATCCCTCTAGCAAACTGTTACAGGGCAGCATTGACAGCTTTAAAATGAGCGGTCGCGGTTTGGTAATTCGTCGCGATTTTCGCGTCGAGGAGATGTCGTTTGAGACAGATGCCGTCTCGATCGACTTTAGTTCGGCTCTGCAAGGTCAACTGCGCCTGAAGCAATCGACCCAAGCGATCGCCCAGGTCATGCTATCAGAAGACGATCTGAATCGCTCTTTTCAAGCCGAATTGGTCAAGAAACGCTTACAAAACCTTTCTTTGCCCGAACTGACGGCGCTATCTGGCGGTCAGCCAGTTTCTTTTGGGGAAGTGCAGGTAGAACTATTACCCAACAATCGACTGCGAATAGTTGCCGAAGCCGACTTGTCGGATGTGGGCAAAGTGCCGATTTGCTTGACAGCTACCCTAGCAGTCGAACGGCGGCGGCGGATCGCTTTTCAAGATCCCCAGTTTGAGGCTGAGGCAATTCCTGAAGCCCTGCGAGCTACAGCGCAACAGCTAACAGCTATCCTAGCCGAGATTTTGGATAACATGGTCGATTTAGATCGATTCGACCTCGATGGTGTAACCATGCGGGTCAATCGCCTAGAAACTCAAGGAAAAATGTTAGTTTTCAGCGGTTACGCCCAAATCGATCGCATCCCTAGTGGAACTTGAGGAAGTGTGGAGTGTGAAGTGTTGAGTGTTGAGTGTTGAGTGTTGAGTGTTGAGTGTTGAGTATTGAATTAAGAATGCTCCCCATCTCCCCATCTCCCCATCTCCCCATCTCCCCATCTCCCCATCTCCCCATCTCCCCATCTCCCCATCTCCCCATCTCCCTCTCGCCCTCAAGCTGCAACTTCTGCAAACACGCCCAGTTGCCGAAACTTTTGATAGCGTAACTCGCGCCGCTGGCTGCTCGTCAGTTGAGATAATTCCTGCAAATTTTGTAATAGAGTCTGTTTGAGGATTTCCGCAGCGCCTAGAGGATCGGCATGGGCTGCGCCCAATGGTTCTGGCATGATTCGATCGACAATCCCCAAGTTTTTCATATCGGCAGCAGTCACTTTGAGTGCTTCTGCTGCTTGCGGGGCCTTGGTGGCATCTTTCCACAAAATGGCGGCACAGCCTTCAGGGGTGATGACGCTATAAACCGAGTGTTCAAACATTAATATTCGATCGCCCACTCCAATCCCTAACGCCCCTCCAGAAAAACCTTCACCGATAATCGTGCAAATAATGGGAACGTCAAACCGGAACATCTCGCGGAGATTGTAAGCGATGGCTTCTCCGATCCCTTTTTCTTCAGCGATGGGGGTTGGCAAGGCTCCTGGGGTGTCGATAAAGGTCAAAATCGGCATCCCAAATTTGTCGGCGTGTTCCATTAAACGTAGGGCTTTGCGGTAGCCTCCAGGGGATGCCATGCCAAAATTACGGGCAATATTGTCTTTAGTATCTCGCCCTTTTTGGTTGCCCAGCATCACTACGGGAAATTCTCCCAGACGTGCCACGCCGCCTATTAAGGCCAGATCGTCGCTCTCAATGCGATCGCCATGCAATTCTAGCCATTGTTCGCTGATGTATTGAATGTAGTCTAGAGTGCTGGGTCGGCGCGGGTGGCGAGCTACTTGCAGCTTTTGCGACGGCGATAAGTTGCTAAAAATCTCTTGGCGCAATTGTCTGGCACGCAACTCTAGCTGACGAATTTGCTCGGAAACATCGACGCTATTTTCTTCTGCGAGTTCGCGAATCTGGTCGATGCGGGCTTCTAACTCGCTCAGGGGCTTTTCAAAATCTAAAAGAAACGGTTTGCGATCGGTAGGCATTTTTCAAGAGTGTGAAGTGTGGAGTGTTGAGTTTTGAGTGAGAAGCGAGAATTGTGGAGTGCGGAGCTAAGAATTTTTTCCCTTTACTCCTTCCCCTTTACCCTTTCCCCTTTTTCCTCTTCCCCTCACATCAATAAGGGCTTAAATCCGTGTTTTACAGATACCTGACCGATTCGATCCATTTTTTCTACGGTAATTTGGTTGCGTCCCCAAGAAAAATTGGTATGCCATTTTTCAAATTCCAGCAGCATCGATTCGGCGAAACAGGCAAATAATTGGCGGTTGGGTACGTCCATGTTGACGATTTGCATGATTTTCCAGTCGATATCTAGAGAATGCTCCACAATTCCGCCGTTGAGGACGTAAATGCCTGGGTGCTGAACTTTAGTCGAGAGGTTTTTGGGATAACCACCGTCGATTAACAGGCAGGGTTGCTTCAATTTCGTCGGCTCGATTTCGACTCCTTTAGGCATACTGGCAACCCAAACCACGATATCAGCTAATGGTAGTGCCTCTTCCAATCCTAAAATCTTGCCCCGCCCTAGTTCTGCTTGGAGGTTTTGCAATCGCTCCTGATTTCGAGCGACGAGCAATAGATCGGCAATATCAGTCCTGGCATCCAGCCAGCGGCAGACGGCGCTACCGATGTCTCCAGTAGCACCGCAAACGGCAACTGTAGCTTTTGAAAGTTCGATGCCTAACTGTTGCGAGGCTTGTTCTACTTGGCGGCAGATGATGTAAGCCGTGTGAGTGTTGCCAGTGGTGAAGCGTTCAAATTCTAGGTGGATGTTGCGTACTTGCCTAGAATCTTGGAGGTTGAATTCTTCAAAAATAATCGAAGAAAATCCTCCTAGCGCGGTAATGTCGATTCCATGCTTTTGAGCGTGAGCCATGGCATTGAGGATCTTCCGAATGGCTGCCTTAATCCGATGGTTGGCCAGCATCTCTGGCAAAAAGCAAGATTCGACATAGTGCCCTTCAATGGTTTGCCCGGTGATGCTCGTAACTTTAATTCGATCGACGATCTGTGGCGGGGCGCTGCACCAAAAATCTAGCCCTCGATCGGCATATTCTGGATAACCAAGCTCTCTGGCGACAGATTGGGCGTGTTGCAAACTCGTGAGATGACCGATAAGACCAAACATGAATATTTCTTATTAGACTGGTGGATTGCGCAGAAATCTGGTGAAATTTAAAGACTCTTAACAATAGTACAAAAAATTTTGCCTCAAAAGTTAGGAAGAGACTGATGAGGGGTTGTGGGAGAGGGAAGATGGGGAGATGGGGAGCAGAAGGGAAAATTAACTACTAACAACTGACAACTGACATTCTGAACTCCTGCCTTCTTTTTTATTGCTTTAGCCAGACAATAAATCTAAAGATTTTTAAATTCATCCATCAGATCGCCATCTACCATATTTCACCCAAATAAAACGGTTAAAGTCTTTTGGTGAATTATTTTTTCGATTTAATCGTGGTTTTGCTCATTCGTTACACCCATGGTTGGGTTAAGATAGCAAGAAACAAGAAACATCTAAGCAAGCAGACAAAAATCATATGGCGATCGCGGGGGAAGTTTTGACTGCGGCGGAAATATCCTGCTGCCAGCGCTTTGAGATCGACCCCAACAACTTAACTTCATTTTTATGAGGTGTGACGATTTAGTTATGTATACTTTTGGACAGCGATCGCTTTGCCCCCAAAATCGCAGCCTCTGAGCGTCCATAAAATATCTAAATTTAGATAGGAGAAATTAAATACATGGCTGATATCACTAGAGAAGAGATGCGGGAAAGACTCGGTAACATCGATCAGATTAGAGATTTATTATTCGGTCATAAAGTCAGAGAATACGAGCAGCAGTTTCAAAGTAGCGATCGCCGATTGGAAAAGTTAGAAGCAGAATTATCTAACTTTCAGGTAGAAATGCGCGATCGAACCGAGCGCCTGCAAGAATCTCTGGCAACCGAGATTCGCTCTGGACTGGATTCTCTAGAAAAAAAGCTAAAGTATTTGAGTTTAACCACCCACGAGCAGACGAGCAAACTTCAAGAAGAAATTACTTTAACCGATCGCAAACTGTCTCATGGGGTTGAATCCTTGCTCAAAGATGTCAAGTCTCAAACCAGCTTGTTTAAAGAAGATTTGGCTCAAACTAAAACTAAAATTGCTTCTGATTTTCAAGAGTTAAAAGAACGAGTGACAGAAGAGATAGAAAATATTTTTTCTAATCTGAAAGAAAATAAAGTATCCCGTGCTGACTTGGCAGATGTGCTATTTGAAGTATGTTTGAAAATCAAAGGAACTGAATTTGTTCCTAGTTTAAAAGAGGCAACAGAAAATCAGATGAAAACAGATTTCGTCTTGCCAGAAGAAGCAGAAGAAACAGATATATTATCTAACATAGAGCTACACTAATGGATAAAAATGGAGCAGACAACCTAGAAAAACCGCTGCCCAATAGTTATGAAATATCCTCCGATTTTCCAGAAAAAACCTCAGAAAAATTTAACGAGTTAGTTGAGTTGCTGATCGATCTAGAATCGATCGCCCCCAGCAATGGCTCGGCTTTGAGGTCGGAAGTAACACCAAACGATGTTAGCGTTGGTGGCAAGTTTGGTGGCGACTCAAAATCGTTAAGCCAAAATCGAGAAATTATTGCTCGATCTCCCCAAGATAGAATTTCAGTCGATCGCAGTTCCTCCGATCGAGAAATCAGAGCTTTGCCACCCGCAGTTTCCTCAGAAATTTTCGATCGCAAACCAGTTATTCTTAAAGAAATTGTCCCTTCTTTACCTGTAGAAAACAACTATTTAGAAGATACAAAAAAAGGGGATCGTCCTGAGTTTAAACAAGCGAAAAACTCACAGCATTTTTTAGGAAAAGTAACTAGTTCGCATCGAATTGATGGCGATAAAACTGAATTGTCAACTTTGCATCAACAAGTTGTCGAATTAGAAGATAAGTTGACAAATCTAGAACAACAGGTTTATCAACCCACAGAGTTAGTAAATCCCTTGTTGCCGTTAATCGTTGAATTGTTAAAACATCAAAATGAAGTCTCGCGAGACTCGCTGCTATCGGCGATCGTGCCGATTATCGATCGAGCAATTCGGCAACGCAGCCAGCAAGATGTGGCGGCTATGAGCGAAGCTTTAGCTGATGTGTTACCAGGAGCAATTTCTCAAGAAATTCAAAAATCTCCCGAACAAATTGCCAAAGCGATCGCCCCCGAAATAGCTTTAGCGATCGAGGAACAAATTAAACTCGATCGAGAAGCAATTGCTAATACTCTGGGACCGCAAATGGGTGAAGCGATCAAAACCCAAATTAAGGTAGAGCAAAATGCCATGGTTGATGCTCTGTATCCAGTGATTGGTAATACTATTTCTAAGTATATGGTGGAAATGGTTAAAGCCATCAATGACAAAGTAGAAAACACTCTGAGTTTGAAGGGAATTAAACGCAAAATTCAGGCTAAGCTAGAAGGGATATCCGAAGCAGAACTGATTCTTCAGGAATCAATGGAATTTCAAGTTAAGGCAATTTTTTTAATTCATAAAAATTCGGGTTTAGTGATGAGAGAATTTCAACTTTCATCAGAATCTAAGCTAGAAACCGAGATGTTAGCAGGAATGCTGACGGCGATTCGCAGTTTTGTTAACGACTGCGTTACCAAACCCGGAGAATTTTCGGAACTGCATACGATCGAATGCGATGCTTTCAAAATTATTCTAGAAGTAGCAGGTTACTGTTATTTGGCCGCTATAGTTAAAGGCGAACCATCTAAACAATTTATCGAGCAACTTCGTCAAACTCTAAGTGAAATTGCAATCGACCACGATAAAGCGATCGCTGCCTTTAATGGCGATCCAGCAACCATACCCGATCGGGTACAACCACTGTTAGAAAAACTTGCTACAAAATCACAGATATCGAAAAAAACTAGCCTGCCAGTCGGTATAATACTATTGCTTTTCATTCCTATTTTGGGCTTGGGATTTATTCAGTATCGCAGTCATATTGCTAGAACAGTTGAAAGCAAAACGGCTACTGCTTTAGAGTCAAGTCCAGAGTTATCGGTTTATGGCATTGTGCCTGAAGTCCGCCAGGGAAAATTACATTTGATCGGGAAAGTTCCGAATCAATACCTGCGATCGCAAGCTGGTAAAATTGCTAGCACAGTAGCACCCAATTGGCAAATAAATAACCAGATCGTGGCCGTGAAAGTTCCTCCAGATCCAGTGCTAACTGCTGGAGAAGTAGAACGAGTAACGTGGCTATTCAATCAAACTAAAGGAGTCGCAATTACCACCGAGAGCGAATATGGCAAAAACAAGGTGAACGTGACAGGAATAGTTCCCGACATGGCGATCGCCCAGCAAATAACTCAAGCATTTCAACAAATTCCTGGAATTGACGCTGTTAGTAATACCGTTCAAATCCGGCCGATTTTAGAAACGCGCCTTTATTTTGAATCTAATTCCACTCAATTTAGTCGTGCCGATGTCGGCAGTAAAATTAAAGCGATTCAAGAATTTCTCGATCGAAATCCCCGCGTTCATTTAAGGATTATCGGTCATACCGACTATCGAGGCCAACAACCTCAAAATCAAGAATTAGGGATAAAACGCGCTCTAGTTGTCAAGCAGGCGTTAACGGCTTCGGAAGTAAATCCAGCCCGCCTGCATATTTTTAGTAGTCCTAAACTCCCTCCAGGAATGACAGCCGAACAACCTCTCTGGTTGAGTCGGTGCGTCCGATTTGAGGTGTTTATTCCCCAGTAAGGAGAGGGGGAGAGAGGGAGAGAGGGAGCGTGCTAACTTCTGCCTTCTACCTTCCGAACTCCTGCAAGGGCAGGGCGCAAAGCTTTGCGCCCCTACTCCTGAACTTCTGTAAAGACGCGCTATAGTACGTCTCTAAAAACTCCTGAACTTTAAACTCCGAACTCCGAACTCCGAACTCCTATGTCTTTAATTTCTAAAAAAATTTGTCTCGTTGGTGACTTTGGAGTCGGTAAAACTAGCTTAGTTCGCCGCTTTGTCGATCGCCAGTTTAGCGATCAATATTTGTCAACTATTGGAGTGAAAATTTCCCGCAAGCTAGTAAAATTGTCGGCTAACGGTAACGTCGAATCGCCAGATGTACAACTGGTGATTTGGGATGTAGAGGGGCAGACGAGATTTCAGGCGATCGCTTCTAGTTACTTACAAGGTGCAGCCGGAGCCATTATCGTTGCCGATCTGAAACGACCGGAAACGATCGCTAGTATCGTCCAACATATTGCCCTCGCTGCTAATGCCAATCCTCAAGGAATAGCGATCGTCATTGCTTTAAATAAAGTCGATCTAATCGATGAAACAGCTTTAGCAGACTTGCTTTCCCTGTCTCAATGGGAAGATCGCACTGAAGTAGTAGGGACTTACACGACTTCTGCCAAGACTGGGAACGATGTCGATGAAATTTTTCAAACCTTAGCTCAAGCAATGGTCTAGAGGGGAAAGGGGAAGAGGGAAATTTCCCCTTTGACCCTAAATTCATCTTGCAAGTTCAGCGACTTAATGGTACAAGGTTGACAATAATTGGCAATTCTAATTTGTGGTTAGAGGAAGGCGGTATGTCAGCAAGATTGAAGATCGATAGCTTTGAGATTCACGACGACAGCGATTGCTACGTTATCGCCGAAATCGGCAACAACCATCAAGGCAGCCTAGAAAAATGCAAGGAACTATTTCACGCTGCCAAAGAATGCGGCGCTCATGCCGTCAAACTTCAGAAGCGAGATAACCTGGCTTTATATACGCAGGAAGCTTATAACAAGTCCTACGACCACGAAAATAGCTTCGGCACTACCTATGGCGAACATCGAGAGTTTTTAGAATTTGGGGCTTATGAATATCGAGAACTGAAGCAATATGCTGAAGAACTAGGAATTACTTTCTTTGCTACCGCCTTCGATCTTCCCAGTGCTGACTTTCTGGCCGAGATCGATATGCCAGCTTACAAGATCGCCTCTGGAGATTTGAGAAGTCTGCCCTTAATTAAATACGTCGCTCAGTTCCAAAAACCCATGATTATCAGTACGGGCGCGGGAACGCTGGAAGACGTACAAAGAGTTTACGATGCGATCGCACCCATCAATAATCAATTGTGCTTCTTGCAGTGTACGGCTACCTACCCAGCAGATTTTGAAGAATTAGACTTGCGAGTAATTGAAACCTATCGAGAACTGTTTCCTGGGGTTGTCGCTGGTCTTTCTAGCCACGATAACGGTATTGCCATGGCAGTTGCCGCTTACGTTTTAGGAGCGCGGGTAATTGAAAAGCATTTTACTCTCAACCGAGCCATGAAAGGGACAGATCATGCTTTTTCCCTCGAACCTATTGGCTTGCGCAAAATGGTCAGAGATTTAAGGCGCACCCGTCAGGCTTTGGGAGACGGTCGCAAGCGCGTTCATCTCAACGAACGTTCTGCCTATCTGAAAATGGGCAAAAAGTTGGTCGCTGCCCGCGATTTGCCCGTAGGTACTGTATTGACGGCGGCAGACATTACCATGAAATCTCCTGGAGATGGCTTGGCCCCATACGAACTAGAAAATGTTATCGGTAAACAGTTGACCGTTGCCCTCAAAGCCGATGAGTCGATTAGTCGGGCCGCGTTAGGCGATCGCGTGGAGTCGATCGCTTAACGTGAAGTATTTCGACTTGTCTGAGAAGATCGCGGTGGTCACAGGCGTTCTGGGCAAGCTGGGGCCTACTTGGTGCGGTGCTTTATTAGAAGCAGGTGCAACCGTAGTGGGAATCGACTTGCCCGCCGCTAAAATTTCTCTTGGGTTTGCCGAACTGCAAGAGCGTTACGGTCAAGAACGCCTCTATTTAGAACGGGGGGATATTTGCGATCGCGCCCAGATCGTTGACATTCGCGATCGCATTCTGGCACAGGTCGGGATACCCTCAATTTTGGTCAACAATGCTGGCATCGACCAGCCTCCCGGCCCTGCTAAAACCTATTTGTTAGAAGAAGTTCCCTTAGAAGTTTGTCGCCAAGTTTTTGAGGTCAATATTTTAGGCGCTTTTCAAGTGACTCAAATCTTTGGCTCTTCGATGGTTAAAGCCAAACGGGGTTCTATTATTAATATCGGTTCGCTCTATGCCAGCGTCTCTCCTGACGTGCGGATGTACGACCATCTAGATTGCGATCCACCTTTTATCAAACCTCCTGCCTATGGTGCTTCTAAGGCAGCTTTAATTAACCTGACTCGATATTTTGCCACTCATTGGGGCCCTGTGGGCGTGCGCGTCAATGCCCTCTCTCCTGGAGGAGTTTTGGGGGGACAAGATGCAGAGTTTAAGCGCAAATTTGGCGATCGCGTTCCCTTGGGAAGAATGGCAAACTTAGATGACTTAATCGGTCCTTTAATCTTCCTGGCCTCAGACGCTTCAGCTTACGTGACCGGAATCGAACTTTTGGTTGATGGGGGTTTTACGGCTTGGTGATATGAAATCCTCTTAGCAAAATTCGGTTTGCCCTCACCCCGCCCTGACGGGCACCCCTCTCCCACGGGAGAGGGGTTGGGGGTGAGGGTGGGATTCATGCTTTTAATAACCGGATTTGATATAACAACTCTTGCTGGCTAACTTTGGCACTTATCGATCGTCGTTATTCGTGCGATTTTCTCTCCAAATTTTTTCAAAATTCTTATTCCCATTCTTCTAATTCCGCAATCCAGTTGCGAACCAAATAAGTAAATTGTTCGCGACGAGTTTCAAATGTAGCAGCTAGCCAGATAAAAGCAATACCAACGATTAGACCGACTACCCATTTAAAAAATGGCTGGTGCAATATCAAAACTACTAACTGATAGAAAGCATTGGCGATAAAAGTAGCCGTCCCCACATAGAGAAAGGCTCTAACTCGCAGTAATAACCCGGCAAATATCGCAATAAGACTGAAGATTCCTGGTACTATCCACGCATCTTGATGAAAGATTAAAGCTGAAACACAAATCGTACTCGTCGCCATCAACCGGAGGTAGTGACGCGACTCTTTGGCGTTGGGTAGCTGCCAATAATAATCGACTTGGGCAACATATAGCAAAGATAATCCTGTCGGGGTCATATACCACAGATGGTCGCTTAGATCTAAATCTAAAAACCACTTAAAAAGCGCCCAATCGATTAGCATCAAGCTGATATAAGTGAGACGAACTTGCTTAGTTAAATAGCAAAGTAAAATGTAAAATCCTGCGGTTATAACTAAGCCGAGAGAGTAAATTGCCTCTCTAGTTTCCCAGACGAAAACTAAGGGCAAAACATAGGCGATTCGCTGCCAAGGTCTTTTTTGCCAGCCCCAACTTTCCCAGGGCAAGATATAAAAAAAGTATGCCCAAATACAAGCAATGGGAGCTTTCCAAGGAAATAGCTCTCCAGCAAATAGCTGTCCGAAGGGAGTATCGCGCCAGAAAATCTTGAGGGCGGCTACTTCTAAAATCCCTAAGTAAACCCAAATTTCGGCTGCTTGGCGATCGCTATGATTTCGTCCTTGAAAGAGGGCATACTGAATTAAAAATATCCCCGTAAATAATCCCGCTACGTGACTCGATGCCAATGAATAAAAATTGGCAGCAATTAAAAAGCAACTACTGCTGAACCAATGACCGTGAGAGATAATTTTTAATTCTTGGTTGGTAAGACCTAAGTATCTAACCAGCCAAGGAGAAAGCAGGCGATAAGCATATACGATCGTCGTCCCTAGAGCCGCTAGAGCAACAAATCCATCTCCTAAAGCTCCTCCCGGTACTTGCAATAGCTGGTAGAGCAAAATTTCATAAGCACTAACCGATATGCCAATAATTCCTAAGTAAATTAACGGTTTCAGTTCTGGTTGTCTTCTACCAATGCCGATCGCAATTAAAGCTACACCTAAAGAACAAAAACCAGTCCAGCTAGTAAATGTATCTAATCGCAACACTACGCTTAGGGCAGCGTAAATCAAAGGAAGAATGTGCCAATTGGGAGGCAGAGTATCTAAGCGGTTGCGCCGCCACCACACTTCTCCTAAAAGTTGAGTTAGAAGCCCCAAACCAACGTTAGCAACGCTCAAATTGACGATCGCATATCCGCCAAAGCCTAATGCTTCAGCCGTCAACAATTCCAAACCCCAACCGCAACCATAAAAGGCCCAAGGGTTGGGTTGTCGCCAATAACGATAAGCGATCGCACCCATAGTTATTGTCACTGCCCCGATTACCATGACATCTGGGGGCAGAATTCGCTGATAAACGGCTAGAGAATGAACCGTAAGGAGAGAAAATTCTAAGCCGCACAAAACGATCGCCCAGTCATCGGCGGCTTGTGCATAAATTGCTGCTAGGGTTCCATGGCGAGTAATTAACCAGCGACTAGCCAACCATAAAATCAGAATCGCGATCGCTCCGACTAAATACCAATCAGGAATCGACAACTCGGGCAAACCAGGTATGCCATCCCACAACCACGCGGCCACGAAACTCAATCCGAAGCCGATAGTAATTGCTGCGGCTGAGAGATGTCGCAAAGATCGAGTATTGACTAACATCAAGCCAGTCGCCACGCCCAAACCGATCGATCGCACTTCTGGCTGCAAGAAGGTCAAAAATTGCAGGAAAAATAGAGCGATCGTACTCAACCAAAATCTGCTGGATTTTAGGGGGTCAGGAGTACGACTTGCTACCCAAGTCAGAGTTATAGGCGCAACCAGCCACCAAGTCACCCAATACTGACTAAAGCAATTGTCAGTTCGCAATTCGCAATTCGCAATGGTTTGACTGCTAACCGGATTAATATCTCCAGAGGTAGGAGGGTAAATCCAAAGCCAGAGTAAGTAAAAGCTGACAACAGCCAGGACTAAGCCTAAATGCCAAGCGCTGCGCTGCCAAACCTGTAGAGCGCCAATCTCTTGCGTTTCTACAACTTGCGATTCTGAGTCGTCTTCTGCGATCCCTTGTGCCCTCACCCCCAACCCCTCTCCCAAGCTTGGAAGAGGGGAGCCGGAGGCGGGGTGAGGACCGCCAATCTCTAAAACGCTCGCTCCCCACTCCAGCAACATGACAGCTAGCATAATAATTGCCCAGACTTCCCGACGGAGATCGGGGAAGAAAAGGTTAATTCCAGAAGCTAGCGCCAACAGCCCCACAATATGGCTGAGATACACCAAATTGATACCGATGGGAGAACGACGGAAGGAGACGATCGCTAGCGTTACAAAAGACAACAAAAGATCGAGCGATCGCACCGTAGGATTGACTAAAGCGATCGCTGTCAACGTGGTTCCCAAACCCAGTGCTAGCCGATCGGCAAAGTTGGCTAATTGAGGCTTAGAAGCCCGATCGAGCCACTCCGACACCGCCATAATCAAAATTACATAGGGAAATAAAACTAGGCTCAATAACGCCCAAGGAGTGCTTTGTGTCCCCGTTAGGTGAGTGCCAGTTGCGATCGCCCATTCTTGGGTAGAGGTTGGCAATAACCGCCAAACCAGCCAAACTGTCTGCAACCCGATGGCTAATAAAACAGCTAAATCGGCTTTTTGCCACCACCGCTGCAAGCGGCTATGAAAGAACCATAAGCTCAACAAGCTAACGCCAGTTGCTTGCCAGGGAACGGTTCCAACTGAAACCGACCAACCCAGCAGTAATAAAATCCCACCAATGGACTCCCAAAGCGCAAGGAGAGAGGGCGAAGAGGGCGAAGAGTTTTGAGTTAACCATTCCTCTTCTGTCTCCTGTGTCTCCTGTGTCTCCTGTATCTCCCCCTCTCCCCATCTCCCCATCCCCCCCTCTTCCTGCTGTGACAGCCACGCTACTACCCAGCCACAAATTCCTAAAGCTAGACCTAATTGCGGGATCTCTACGCCAGTAACAAAAATTGCTCTGACGAGTAACATCACTAAGGCATAAATTACTAAGGATGAGGCTATATCTAATCCTTTGTTGTCGCTCCTCGAATTTTCAAGCTGTTGGCGATGTTGAGTTGTATAAAAGGTAATGACAGAAGTGCCGATCGTGCCGATGTAAAGGGCGATGAGGGGAAATTTTGGTAAACTCCAGCCCCAATGCAGGTAACTCAGTCCCAAAAAATTGAAAATCGGCAACCAGTGCAGTTGTTGCCGTCGCCGAGAATAAATCGAGGGGCGATTTTTTAATAACAGAATGGTAATAAAGGTCAGCAATACTGTGGCGATCGCAACTGTAAGCCATTCCAGAGGATGGTGCCACAACTTAAAGCTATCCATTGCCCACAAGTTGACTGGCACTAACATTAGGGTGACGACTTGCAAGGTGTTAGCAGTCAATCCTAAATTAGATTGCTTGCCAGCCCAAAAACTGACCAAGCAAAAGATGGCAGTATAGCCAAACAACACCCCATATTGTCCGACTGGGGGAAACTTTTCCCATTGACTGGCGGCGAGGACTCCCGAAGAGATTACCACCATGAACACGCCCAAAAAAAGCAACCAGCGAACGCTCAATTCTGCCACTAGCGATCGCAGAGTCCGAGTAATCAGATCGGGCGATCGACTCGGTTTACTACTAGCAACTTCAACGGCAAAATCCCGATCCACAGCTACCAACCCTGGAGGCTCTGGTATGGTTGCCTTCACTGGTTCCGGTAGCGGACAAGATAAATAATTTAGAGATAAATCTCTAACTTGATGCTCAGAAATTAAGCCCAAACGCAACCACGCATCCAACCCTTCTAATAACGCAGGTTGAGAGTTGCCAGTTACGACTTTAATTTCGATCGGGCGATCGAATTGAGATGACATCGGCAGTCTCCCTATATGGAGATACCCTATATTGCTTTCGATCTAGGGTTTTGACTACTACTACTGTGCCACTTTTTTCACTGGACTAAGCTCAGATAATTATAATTAATAGAGTTGCCTAGCGATCGCCAGAAAAATCAGCCGCCAAAAACCTAAGACAAGTTACTATCGCTATCTGCATTGGTATTATTTGGCTGAAATTTAGGAAAAATAAATTCATGAATAATTATGAGATTATTTTCGCTATATTTTTATTACTGGGCATAAGTGGTTTTGTTAATTGTGGTATCTCTGTCGCAATTGACATTTCTGTCAAACTTCAATTTATGGATCGAGAATTTAGGTCACTTGTTCTCCGCAACTCTAAATCAAATGGTAAAATTAATCTTTTTGAATTCGCCGTTGAAAGTGGCGTTCATGGGGCGATCGCTCGGTGGTATCTCAATCGCAAAGCCAAACAGTTTAGTGCTTTTACCGAACGCGACGAATTGGGAGAAGAATTTTATTATTTTGGAGAGTCTAAACGTCACTATCTAGCTTTACTATCCGAAGATAGTTAAGTCCTATCCTTTTAAATTTTGTTATGGAATCTAAAAATAATTAGCTAATTCTTGTGGGATAGCCCTCTGGGCTGTCCCAGTGGGCAGGCTGGAAGCCATTGGTGTCAACTTAAGGCTAGAGCCTTTGCTAAACCATGGGTTTCAGCCATCTCCGCCAGAGGTTGAAAACCTCTGGCTAATAGCACAAGTCCATTGAAATGGACTACCTTGACTACAGTTAGTCCTCTTTAGAGGACTTTAGCTTTGAGGCAGGGGTTTTCAACCCCTGACGGATGAAGGCTTTGACCGTTAACTTGACACCAATGGAATGGCTGGAAGCCTACCCCACAAGATTATTCACCAATGATTTAGACTCGCTATAGCGATTTACCGACACTTCAACCTTTGATATTCAATTTTAATGCAAGCATCCATTACTACATTCATACCTGCGGCTAAAGCTTGTTGGGCAGCAGATTCATGATTAATACCTAACTGCGCCCAAATAGTTTTAACATCGATCGCGATTGCCTGTTCGACAATTTCTCGTAGGTACTCGCTGCGCCGAAAAATGTTGACCAAATCTACTGGTAATGGCACTTCTGCCAACGATGTATAACTCGGTTCCCCATCGATTTCTTTCACTGCTGGGTTAACTGGAATCACGGTATAACCCACTCGACGCAAAAACTGGGCGATTTGATAGCTGGTACGTTCTGGTTTATCGGAATGCCCGACAACAGCAATGACTTTAGTATTAGTCAGGATGTCGCGCAGGGCAGTGTCATCTAACTTGACTATAGACATATTTTTCACCATTGCGATCGCAACTTGTTGGCAATCCTTTCATGCTAAATCCGATTAGCATAGTCGGAGTTTGCCCTCACCCCCTAGCCCCCTCTCCCAATTCTGGGAGAGGGGGAACCGGAAGAAAGATTGAGGTTTGAAGCCCCTCTCCCAAGCCTGGGAGAGGGGTTGGGGTGAGGGCAGAGCCATTCGTCGAATTCGCGTCAACTGAGAACTTCTTCATAATTTTCCCAGGAACATTTTAGATCGATCGCCTGTTTTCTTAGGCAATTATCATCTGGACCTCAATTAACCCAGCAATAATCTTTGTCAGTGGTTATCTGCGATCGCTAATCTGTTCGTTCTGGGGTGCAAAGCTGATGAATTTAAATCTTATCCTCACTTTGAGTGTAACCTGTTTTCATTTGTTTACTGGAAAGCTGCACTGGCTAAAAGTTATCTCCCCAAAGCGTTGGCTTTCTTTTAGTGGAGGGGTAGCGATCGCTTATGTCTTAGTCGATATTCTACCGAGTTTGAGCCAAGACCAACAATCGATAATTCAAGCGGGAGATGCGATCGCCTCATCTTTTATGCGACAAGTTTATGTCGTTACCTTAGTCGGTTTATTAGCCTTCTACGGGTTAGAAATCTTAGCCATGGAGTCCTCTAAATCTCATAACTCGGTTTCGTATCTAACGCCTGCCTTGGCAGGAAAAGGGAAACCTATATCTTCTTTCTCTACCAAATTAGATCGACCCGATCGCTTCAGTTTTAATAAAGTACCGAAAACTTTTTGGCTGCACCTCGCTTCGTCGGCGATATCTAATGTTTTATTTAGCTATTTGCTCAACCATACGGCAAAGACCCTCGATTGTTTGCTATTATTTGTAGCTTTGACTCTCCACTATTTGGTAGTCGATCGCAACTTACAGCGAAGTCAAAAAGTAGCTTACGATCGAATTGGGCGTTGGGTGCTGATAGGGGCGCTGTGGCTGGGTTGGACGTTACGATTAATTATGCCTGTAGGAGGCGTAGCGATCGCTTTTCTCAAAGCTTTTCTCGCTGGTGGGGTAATTCTGGGTGTCTTAACTAGAGAAATTCCCGAACGCCAGGAAAGTTGTTTTTGGTCTTTTGTTTCTGGGGCGGCAGTTTATACGACAATTTTGTTGTTGGTGTAGTTAGTAAGTTGTTAGAAAAAGATGCGCTGTAAATTGGAATTAGAAGTCAAAGCAATTCGCAATTACCAATTCGCAATTGACAATTACAGTTAGTGATTGCTCTGACCCACCACTAACTGAAGACAACTGATTTTTAAATCAGTGTTGGCTCTGAACCCATTAATTAACAATTAATGAGAATCTTTGCATTTAATTGTGAATTGCGAACTGCGAATTGACAACTGTTTTGGTTAATTTATGAGTGATTTGAGTGAAATTGTTTCTATGACTCATGCTAGTTTCCATCGCGGCTTAGAAAGCTTAGTCAGTCGCGATCGCGATTTGGCTGGTATTTTGCTCGAATTTGGCCCGCCGCCAATTTGGCAAAGAGAACCGGGCTTCGCTACGTTGGTGTAAATTATTCTAGAACAACAAGTTTCTGTGGCTTCTGCCAAAGCAACTTTCGATCGCCTTGGCAACTTTGTTAGCATCGCACCAGAAAATCTGCTCGCCCTTAAAGATGAGGAATTAAAAGCGATCGGTTTTAGTCGGCAAAAAGCTTCATACGTGCGGAATTTATCGCAAGCGATCGCTACTGAACAACTCGATCTCGATAGTTTGTCTCAAAAAAAAGACGATCTCGTCAGACTCGAATTAAAACAAATCAAAGGCATTGGCGATTGGACGGTAGATATATATCTATTAATGGCGCTGCAACGTCCAGATGTTTTTGCTAAAAGCGATTTAGCGGTAGCGATCGCCGTTCAAAAACTAAAGAAATTGGCCGAACGTCCTACCGTAGAAGAAATGTTAGCGATCGCTTCGGCTTGGCAACCCTGGCGTTCGATCGCCACTCAGTTACTTTGGCATTATTACTTAAATGTAAATCGCAAACAGATGAAATGAATTTTATCTTTCTAAATCGAATCTCAAAAACTTTACTTTGATTTCGAGCCAATTGCTTTGCCGATCTCCTGGGCTATTTCTTTTTGCGTCCAATAGCTACCATGAGCGTTTCCACCATTAAGAATAGGTAATATAGTGTCCCCGAATGCTCCCCAGAGCCAATTACTGGGACTCATAATATCTTTGATATCAACCAGATCCCCTGCTCCACCTAAGAGAAGCGGCATGACTCCCTCTAATGGGTAGGCAATTGGATCGCCGGGGTGAGCGTAGTTTCTCCAGACCAGGGGCTTTAGCTTTTTTTGTTGTCGTGCTTCTAGGAATTCCTTGAGTTTTGGTGTGAGGTTAAAAGATTTTGCCCCATCAACGTTGATTAAACTAAACAAAGAGATGGGTGAACCCATGGTATGAATGCTGGCTAGAGGAATTCCATAGCTTTTTTCTTCTTCGTTGGCACCAATACCAAAAAAGCCACGGCGAATATTCTCAATTTGCTCGAGCGTCTCATCATCCAACACAGACTCTTCCCAACGAGAGGCAAATAAGATATCAAATAAAATGACGGTACCCCAGCTATGAGTGACGAGGTGGAGGCGATCGCCTTCAGGAGGGTGTATTATGCTTTCAAGCGGCCCCATTTGCTTAATAGCTTGCTGGGTAATCTCTCGGACAATATTTTTACTGATGGTTCGGCTCAGATACATAGCCGCATCGCCCACAAACGGTAAAATTTGGTTAGTTCGTAGTTCGTCGCGAAACCAAAATTTATGCCATTGGGGAGACTTGGTAAAGCCTTCATGCAATTGCTTGATTCGCTCTTCTCCGACATCTCCCCAAAATAAAACTACAGGTTTTAGGGTTCGCGATCTATCGCTGACGGACTTTTTAATGACCTCAAACATATCGTTAGCCTGCGTTTGAAAGCCTTGACGATCTCGAACGTTTACGCCATGCATGAATATAATGTAGTCTGTAGGCATTATCTTTCCTGTTTAGATAAAACTTAACGGCTTTTTTATTTTCTCATAAATAATATTCGATAATAATGTTCGATCCCAAATCCGATTTTTAAAACCAACATTTTATTTGTAGTCGGCTCCAGAAAGATTTTGTTTCTATGGCTGTGGCTTTAATTATCGATGCAGATTTGGGATGACCGAAACAATTGTCAATTTGCAATTTAGGGTACAAGCTATCCTTTCAAGGAGAAAATAAAAACAATTTCTTCGTTATTTCAGAGCTACTGGCTATGCCTGCGGCAGGCTGCGCCAACAGGCATGGAATTAATTGCGAATTGGTTTGACAGTTCTATTTAGCTCGATCGGTCTGATTTCTGAGCCGAGCTAGTTCCTGATAAATTCGCTTCCGAGAGCGATTTACTCCTCCTAAAGGTTGAAGTTCTGGCAGAGTATTCCAAGGCGAAAACGCTAGCTTTTCATCAAAGTCATTCATTGTTGGCGTGTCAAATTCTTGACTTGGAATCCGAATGGTTGCCACTTTAAAAAAAGGAGATTCTTTTTCGTCCCATTCAACAGTAGAATCTTCGATCGGCATTTTAATTGCATCTTTTTGAAGCTGAATTTTAAAGTCAAAAACAGCCTCTCCCTCCGACAATTGTTTCCTCATTGCTTCTCGAAAATAATTATCTTTATTGCTAGCTTTCTCTGGATCGAACTTTTCGCCCGTAAAAATAGGAACCGCAGAAAATTTCATGGCGCGATCGCCTAGTTTATATGGAGTCGAACTCCAGTAGGTAATCTCTAAAGGATTAGTTTGTGAGTTTGCGCTCGCGCTCATCCTTATTTTCATAACCCGTTCAAAAACCTTATTTTCTTTTAAATCTTTAGCTGGTTCTTGGAGATCTTTAGGAATTTCGAGCGGTGTTTCTGGCGTGACAGTTTTTCCTTCCCGAATCAATTTAGCTGCGGCTGCCCTTCTGGCTGCGGCCACCATAAAAAAGTTGATGTATTGTTGCAGATCGCGAATGAAAAAATTAGGGCTATTGAGGAGAACAAAATCCTGTTCTCCTTGATGCTCTGGATCGTCAAGGACTTTTTCACCTTCAACATTCATCAGCTTAATTGCCATTCCTTTCCCATCTGGTTCTGTATCGGGCTGAAGTTTGCCATCTGGAGTGCGAAGATTGCTGTTATTAGAAAACCGAATCCAAACATCATAGATTTTCTTCGGTTCTTTAAAAACACCGACTTTCATATCATCTGGAATATTCGCTTCGACGATAAACTTTCCTTTAACGCAGCCATGACTCTTCGGGTGTTGATCTCTGAGCATCGGTGGGCTGCCCTCCATCGATTTCTTGCCAAATTGCACCAATTGCTCGATTAGTCCTTCTTCTTCTGGTGGTATGCGTTCTGGACTTGATTCTTCTGCCATGATGCTTTTAACCTCTTTTGATTTAAATTTTTATTGTTTGCTTCATTATACATCTCCAAAAATTAAACTCAAAGGCAGGCAGGATGGCTACCTTAAAAAAATGGTTGGAGGTATATAATTTACTCAAATAGCTAGACATTACCTTTAAATGTCATTGAGGTTCCACTGGCGCTAATGTTAGAAACATCCAATCTTGATAGCGTGCCATCCCACCAGCGGCTATTAGGATTAGTAGACGCACCAAAGTAAGTATTGCCCCCAGCATAGTAAAGGTCTTTAGCCTCACCATATTGACCGCCAAATTCTCCACGTTCTAAATCGAACTCGCCATCAGCTTGTACGAGCGAGCATTCGTAATGAGAGTTGGGAGACATTCCTTGGTTTTCGTTGTTTCCTAATTCATCAATATGCCAAATTGCTAGCCCCGAACCGGGTAGGGATCGATCGCGTTCGGTTTGCTGCCGATTTTCGATGATAAAATACTCGCGCTGATTCTTCGAGTGAATGAAAAATTGATTGACACCAGCGCGAACGGTGGCATTTAATCCGGGTGTAATTGAAGTAACGCTGTCTGCCCAACCAGCCCGGTATTTGAGGTACGCACCTACCTGGGTGGGGTTTTTCTCATTAATATTAGCACCAGCACACATCAAGCAAAAACCGCCGACTCCGTGGGAATTGACCCCATCGCGTCTATAGTCGTACAAATCTGGAAAGTCACAAATCATGTGTCCGTTTTCATGGCAGAAAGTGCCAAGAGTCAGTTCCCTGCCGATGTTAGTAATTTGATAGTCAGCAGCAATTTTACCGGGCATTAAATTATAGTCAGAAAACAAACGCCAAGAATGCGGCCATAGTCCTTTCGACCAGTTGTTAACTACATCGCCTGCATAAAACATATTAGTCGCATAGACATAGTTACCACTATCGACAGTCAGACGACTGAAATCGAATCCTTCGGCTCGCAGATAATCCAAACATTCTCGGATTAATTCCTGCGCTCTAACTCCATCTGGCTGAGTCTCATCGGTGTAATAAGCTCTATTGTATTTAGCCGTGTAGTAGGGAGCGACGATACTGGTGTAACGCAATTTGCCGCCCGAATTATCGAAGAAATAATCGTAAACCGAGCCGTTATTGCCAAAGCCACTGTATCCCTGTAAGTTGCAATAATCTTTGACTTCAGCTTCGGAAATAGTGGCAGGAACGTCAGGAAAATCAACCAAGAGACACAAACCGACAAAATCTCCAACGGTCTGTCGTTGTGGCGGAGCAGGCATTATTTCTGTTGGTGCCATCATGGCAGCGCGTTGTTGCATTCGGGTGACTTCGCGCCTGGTTTCCCAACGCGTCTTTTTAGGCAGTAAACCGGAACTCATAGAAGTTGGAATTGCCGCACCTCTGCGATTGGCTCGCAATCTTGGAGTCAGTCCGAGATTGTACGGATTTACCATTTCTGCTTGAAATCCTGTTGGCAAAAGCTCCTCGCCATTATCGCTAATCGTGGCGTATTGATAAAAGTTAGTTATGGGGTCTTTCACCACAGTAAAACCATCTAGAGTTTCAAATACTGCTTGCCATTGATTGCCCCAACCTCGCACTTGAAATTTAGTTCCATCGGGCTGAATAAAGGTAAATTCTTTTCCAAAAAAAGGGACTGACATAAAAATTTCTCCTTTTTGCGATCGATACTTTAAACAGAATTAAGAGAGGTAGCTTCCTAAAAAGTAATGCCGATCTAACCCCAGTTATTACGACCCCAATCAATTAGTCTTACCAATCCGTTACCGCCAGCAAATAGACTATTCTTCTCTTCGGCAAAATTATCTTCTCTGCCGCTCAGAGTACCAATAATTTGGCGTTGGTCATTAAATACACCCCACAAAGGGCCGCCAGATTGCCCGCTAGCAATATCGGCTTGGGTTTCGACTTCCAGGGTATCGTAGCTATCGCTGTCATCGTCTCGAACAGCAATCCCAAGTTCGTAGCTAGGTTGGGTACCACCCATACTTAAATCGTATGGATAACCAGCGTGCGTCCACACGGACAGATCCTCCCAATCATCAATGTAAGTTCGGTATCCGAAGTAACCCAACCAATCGCCCATTGGTCGATCGATTTGGCAGATGGCCATGTCATATCCATCGACTGCTGTAGGAGTTTCCCAGGCAGCGATACCAATTACATTGGCAACCCAAGTTGCACCGAGGATCGATCCCGAACCGAACATCGCTGGAATAAATGTGAGGTTTCCGGTAACTGGGCCGCCAGGGGACCACCAGCCTGAGACTACGTGCGCAGCAGTGAGGATGGTATTTTTCCCGACTAATGAGGCCGTTCCCCAAGTGCCATCAGGCTTATTGAGTCTGCCGATGCAAACCCATGGAAACGATGTGTCGTAATAAATACTCCGGCTCTCGCCGTTATAAATTTGCGTGAAGTTGGCCGGAATCACTTTGGCTCCAGAAAAGCGCCTCAAAGGTTTTTGGCTCTGGCGACCGATAGATCTCGGTCCACCTGGAAGAATTGGTGCTTCATCTGGAACGAAGGATGGCAGCGAAACCATCTTTTTGTTCTCTTTCAATAATTCTTCTCTAGATAGAACAACCCCACCGAAAGCTTTCTGTTGCTTTGAATCTAAAACTGGATATCGTTCTTGCCGCAAGCGGAACCAATCTTGCACTCCAAGTTTCGGCTCCTGTTTGGCTTGTTCTAAAGGGGTCATCGGCTCGATCTGCGATCGTTCTTTGATGATTTTCATGGTTTATACTCTACGATTGTGCTGGTTCAACTAATTGTTGACAGGAAATATCGATCGAGCATCGCGCGTCTCTTGCAAGGAAAGTTTAAAAGTTTTGATGAATATTCGATCGATTTATCTGTTAAATTTGTTGGTTTCGATCTCGCGTTGGCTCAGCCTGTTGCGGAGCAACGTATCGCTGTTGTCTTGGCAAAATCAATTATGTAACTGATGCTCTTAAGATATCCGAGCATTAGGTGGTGGCCAATGATAAAAAGTGGTGAAAAGCGATCGCAAAAGTGAGAAAAAGTGAGTCGTTCGATCTCCACTCACTAGAAAAGATTATTGTTGGGGAAAATCGGCTTGCAATTGTTGCATCAACCAATTAGCTGCGGCGGTATTGGTTTCTTGGGCGAGGCGTTCGATCGCTTGCTCCACCAGCAAAATCGACAGACCTGCTAGCACCTGGGAAACTTCAATGGTTTCATACACGCCTGTAGAGTTCAATCCGAAGGCAAACAGGCGCATTCCTTTGACATCGATGACCCAATATTCGGCAATTCCCAAACTGGCATAAAGTTGCTTTTGCTCGTCTAGGTCGATGCTGAGCGTGGTATCGGCAATTTCCCCGACTAGATCTGGCAATCGATGGCGGGTTAAATCGATGCGGCGCGGCTCTCCCGGTTGCCACTTGGGGATATTTTCACCTTTGTAAAGAACCAAATCAGGCGCACAGGCATGGGTTTCCGGCCGATCGATGAGGCAACGCCCAAACGATTGGATTGCAGGCTCAGGATGCAAAAATGCCCAAAATCCAAAGACGATCGTTATCAGGTCGTTGAAAGAAGCATGATTCGGCCCTTCTGTCCCCATATCAACCCACAACCATCCCTGGTGAAAAGCAATTTTCCGCCAATCGATATCTTCACTGTCCCGCACTTTGACATAATCTTCCCAAGTGGCATCGCGCCTTTGAATCAGAGGGAAAGGCTGGCTAGATTTTTCTAAGGAGAGGGTCATGGGTAGACACCTGGTAAATTAGATTTGGCGATCGCATACCATTTTTATTGTAGGTCGCACTTGCATAGTCCTTTAATATCAAATCCGGTTCTCATACCATCCATTGCTGCCCTCACCCCCAACCCCTCTCCCACCTCACCCTGCCCTCTCCTCGTAGGAGAGGGAAAAGGAAGTTTCTGTTATCTGAGGGGAGCCGGAGGCTCCTTGAGGTCAAGACGGTTTTGTAAACCGGATTTGATATAACTTCCATACCCTCACCCAGAGCTAACAATCAAGCTAGAATCGCTAACCATATCTTGTCCCACTTCTCCTCTAGTGGGAGAAGGGGCTAGGGGATGAGGGGAAGATCTCGATTCATCGATCTGCATTAGCTTCAACGGCTCCCAGGGCTTTGAGCGTGGCTTTCTGGGCATCGGTTAATCCTGTAGTGCCTGTAATATTCATTCCTTCGTAGGGTCTTTCCACCCGTAAGGTTTGCAAGCATTCTCCGGTTTCAATATCCCAGACCTTCATCGTTTCGTCGAGGCTACCACTAACTACTATTGGCTCTTGTGGATGGAAGGTAATAGATTTGATCAGGTTGTGGTGTCCGGTTAAAGTTTTCAGGCATTCACCGGATGCCAAATCCCATATTTTCAAGGTCTTGTCCTCACCACCGCTGGCCAGGATGCGGCCGTCTGGACTCAATGCTATTGTCCATACCGCGCCGATATGTCCCTCTAGGGTTTTTAGGCATTCACCTGAATAGAGATCCCAGATTTTAATCGTTCGATCCTTACTACTGCTGATGAGGTTACATCCGTCTGGAGTGAAGATCGCAGTATATACAGAACTAGTATGTTCGTGCAGGGTTTTGAAACTCTCCTCACTGCCATCGACCTTCCAGAGTTTAAGCGTGCAATCTAGCCCTCCACTAACTAAGACTGTGGCATCAGGACTGAAAGTAACGGTATAAACAGAATCCTGGTGTTCTTGGAACATTCTGAGGCATTGGCCCTGGGGATTCCACAATCTGACAGTGGCATCTTCGCTACCTGTAGCCAAGGTCTGACCGTCAGGGCTATAGGCGACCGACCACACCCAACTGGCATGACCGTAAAAGGTTTGCAAGCACTGTTCGGTTTGAATATCCCATAATTTAGCCGTGCGATCGCTACTCCCGCTCAATAAAGTTCGATCGTCTGGACTGTGCGCTAAGGCAAATATTCGACCCTGATGGCCTTCCAGCGTTTTGCAACAACTTCCTGTGCTAACGTCCCAAAGCCGAACCATCCGATCCTCGCTGCCGCTTGCCAGCAGCCATTCAGTGTTTTGCATCAAAGGAGATAATTGTCCGTCGTTCGGTGGCATCTCGGTAGATGAGGGTAGCAATTGAGCTTTCACAGGAAAATTGCTGGGATAATTGACGGCAAACATCGCATTTTTATGTCCCTGCCAGGTTTTAATGCACCTCCCAGAGCAAACATCCCAAAAGCGGACGGCATGGTCGTCTCCACCACTGACGATCGTTTGTCCGTCGGGGCAGAAAGCGATCGTCCAGACTAAGTTAGTATGCGCTAGCAAAGTTTGCAGGCATTGACCTGAATCCACCTGCCAAAGTTTAACCGTGCCATCGTAGCTGCCGCTGGCTAAGAGCGTTCCGTCCGGGCTAAACATCAGAGCCGAAATAGTATCTGTATGACCTGCGAGGCTTTGCCAGCATTCACCAGTATCGATATCCCAAAGTTTGATGGTGCGATCGACACTGCCGCTAGCAACGATTTGACCGTCAGGATGGAATGCTACCGATCTGATTTGAGCTAAATGCCCTGACAATGTTCTCAGACAATCACCTGTATCAATATTCCATACTTTGAGGGTAGTATCTAAACTCCCCGTGACCGCAATGCGATCGCGCGGGCTGAAAGCAACGCCCCAAATGAGATTGTTCGCATGACCTTTCAAGGTTCTAAAACGGGAACCAGTATCGAGATCCCAAATAATTCCGCCTTCTTTCCCACCTTCAATCAGGAGGTTGCCATCGGGATTGAATGCCACAGCTTGGGCATCAAAAGAGCCTTGCAACACTTGAAGGCATTCTCCTGTAGCTGCATCCCACAGCCTGATGGTGGCATCAGAACTGGCAGTCGCGATCCGCATACCATCAGGGCTAAAAGCCACCGACCAAATCCAAGATCGATGTCCCTGCCCGATCCACATTTGCTTCCCGTCGGCAATTCTCCAGAGGCGAACCGCACACTCTGTATCGCTGGTTGCCAAAAATACTCCATCGGGACTCACGGCCACGCTTAAAATGCCACCAAAGGTTTCTGTAAATACGGCAGAATCGAAGTGAGCATAGGCAAAATTGACCTGATGTAAATCGACATTCCGCAGGTAAGGATTGCGGATGGTCAAGCGAGAAAAGTCATATCCAGTTAAGTCTACTTTGAGTTCGCACAGCAGGTTAATTAGATTCCCAGCACTATATTCCGATGAAGAAGACGAGGATTGTTGCAGATCTTTTAAAACTTGTTTTAACTGAATTTCAGCTAGTTTCAACGATCTGAAATGAGCTTTTATTCTCTCGATAATCGGCTCTAAAATTAAGCGAATTTGACTTTCTCGAATATAGTCTTTGGCGGTAGCTTTAAGGAGCGAATGACTCGCTAGCAACGAAAGTTCTTTGGTAATTATTTCTCGAACGACTCGATCGACTATCCTTTCGGTCATATACTCCATCACCACGGGCTGCTGGCTGAAACGGTTGCCCAATTTCTCAATTAAAGGCCTTCTACCCAGCGATTCCAGTGCTTCTAGTAATTCCCGTTTGGAGATAAAAGAGGTCATGTCTTCGCTTAAATCTGCCAGCGACATCGACTCTTGATTCACCGCCAACCAAAACATAATTTGTTTTTCTAGTTTTGATAAGCGATCGAACTGTTCGTCTAAGAGTTCGCCGATATCTCCAAAAAACGCAATTCCTTCTTTAAGAAATTCAGCCACCTTGCCATCAAACAATTCTTGAATCGTACTGGTGACAATTTTGAGGGCTAAAGGGTTACCTGCATAAAGCTGAATCAGGCGATCGCACTCTTCATCGGTGCTATAAATATTCTTGGTTTGCAAAATCGGACGAGCGGCAGTCGCGCCCAAGCCTCTGAGCATCAGCGATCGCACTGGTGCATCTTGACTCTCTAAAGTCGCAATTTCTTTCGGTTTTTCCCGACTGGTCACAATCAAACAGCTTTGATGGTGGCGCTCTCCCACATACTGAAGCAGCTTCCCATAACCTTCATAGCCTGGGCGATAATTCCCAGCGCGTTGCGGTGTCGTCTCCTCTGCATCTCCCCCGCAGAGAATCGACTCCATATTGTCGAGAACGAGCAGGCAGCGAGACGATTGTAATAGTTCCACTAGCAGCGCTAGTTGTCCTGCTTCTGACTCCGGCAGGCGGATATCTGGGTCGGGGGCGATAAATTTGATAATGGCCGTGAGGATTTCTTCCAGCGGGGGGGCTTGCCTTAACGATCGCCAGATCGAATAATCGAATCGATCGTGAATTTCCTCAGCAAATCTCTGAGCCAAAGACGTTTTGCCAATACCTCCCATCCCCAACAATGCCACTAACGGACAGTGCTCCTGCAAAATCCATCGTTCCAGCCTGTTGGCTTCATCGAGCCGTCCGTAAAAATAAGGTGCCTTGACTGCTTCTCCCCAATCGTGGCGCTTGCAGGAATTATTATCTGATGGAGCGGTGGGACTATTTTTATCTATGGGGTTCGATACAGTGGATTTCAAAATCTGCTCGGCTTTGCGCCTTAGAGCAGACTGAAGATTGCTTCTCGTTACCCGTTCGCCCAAAGATTGCGATAATTTCCGCCAAATCTGAGGGCCGATGTGCCTGATGTATTCAGCCTCGTAGTTAGTGCGATCGGCTATTTCTTCGTATATCTGTCCTTCCCACACCCCTCGAAATACACGTTCTTCAATATCAGTTAGAGAAGTTGGTGCTAAAGCAATGTCTATAATCTTCAGAGCTTCTTCAACGTCCAAGTTAACGCCTCCCCAATATTTCCACGAAATAAAGCTCTAATCGATGCAGTGTAATGGAAAAGCTCAGTTCTAACTCTTTATTGGCATAGATTCGGAATTTTTAGTTTTATTCCTCATCAGTTATACTATACAATACTTATAGATAAAAGATTCCACTTCTTAACCATCTCAGCGAAAGCTAAAATCGCTATAGTAGCGATCGATGCCAGATGAGGTGATACCAAATCCGGTTCTCATACCCCCAATCGCTGACCTCACCCCCAGCCCCTCTCCCACCTCACCCTACCTTCTCCTACGAGGAGAGGGAAAAGGAAGTTTCTTTTTACTGGAGAGGGGAGTCGAAGCCATCTCTAGCACTACCCCTTACCAGCAACGGGTGCAAGCAATTGGCGATCGCTCTTCAGATTCTTCTAAAATATAGGCATTCAATCTCAGTTGAATCTATGACTGCAACCCTACTGGCACCACCCGACGAAATTATTCACCTATCGGGGATTAGCTGGAAAACCTATGAAACCTTACTGGAGGAACTGAGCGATCGCCATTTACGCCTCGCCTATAATCGTGGCAATCTAGAAATTATGGCTCCCTCTCCAGAACACGAACTTAGTAAAAAGCTCATCGGTCGCTTTGTAGAAACTTTAGCGGAAGAAACAAAAGTTCGGATTTATCCCTTGGGTTCAACTACTTTCAAACGCCCTCAAATAAGCGGCGTGGAGCCAGATGAGTGTTTTTACATTCGCAAGATTGCGGCCGTGCAAGGGAAAAAAAGATTAGACTTGACTGAAGATCCTCCACCAGATTTAGTTTTAGAAATTGACGTTACTAGCAGTTCCCAGAATCGCCTACAGGTTTATGCAGATTTAGGCGTAGCAGAGGTTTGGATTTATAACGGGGAATCTCTGGTTATCCAACAGTTAGAAAATGGTGTTTATATCGTCTCCCAAACCAGTCAATTTTTCGCAAATTTGCCGATTTCGAACATTGCTAGTTGGCTGCGGCAAGCCAACACTATGGATTATCTGGAGTTAGTAAAGACATTTCAAAATTGGGTGAGAATTCAGATAGGAAAATAAGAGGCGATCGCCTGTTTTCCCTTAGCAAAAAATGCTTAGGCGATCGCAATAAATCTGGTGCTGCCAATCAGCGAACTGAAACTGCAATAATTCTTGGCTTGCTATAAGCACAGCCGGAAATGAGTAATTGAACTTCTTTCCGGTTCATAAATGCGCTCAAAAGCAGGGTGTGAAATAGACTGCGACCAGTATCGGCTGGATTGGTCGCATAGCCAGCAGTAGTAACTGGGCATCCATCGGGATTGACTACTGGGGCACTGTGGAAAACTGCCATAGAGTCTACTACCCAGCCCGCAGTCATCGATCGGACTGAACCCCATTCAGTAGCTGCTATTGCTGCCAACGTGGGGCTGGCGATCGTGGTGCTTATCCCAACTATTGCAGCAATTTGTGCTGCTTTTTTCGATAGGCTGATGAGATGGTATGTGGTAGCCATAATTGCTATCTCCTTGTAAGGTAAATATTGCGAACAAATGACCGAAAAAAATTGGTTTCAAGACTACTCTTGAAAGTGAAATCGCTAAAAAAATTGTCGAATTTGGAGCTTCCTTTGAAAGCGGAGCCATCCAAAATCTAAAATCCTTTCATCGCTTGACAGTAAAGCCGAACGTTCACTTCAGCAGCAGAAGGCTAGATGGCTCGGTCACAGCGCAGCCTGCTGATACCCCCGGACAAGCGATTGTGCCTTCTTGAATAATTCTGGTGATATCGTTACTAATCGTGTCTACCCTGGCACTAGTGCAAAAGGCGATCCCTGTCGTCCAAGTCCAATTTATTGGCATTCCTGGAACTACGCCTGTGCGAGCGCAAGTTGACTGCACGCCAGCAATGCCGAGACTTACACCACCAGGTCCAAGGGCTATGTCTGGACCGCCACTGTCTCCACCGCTACCGACTTGGCCGGTGCCATTGATATTAAGGCGATAGCCGAGAACGGTATCATTACTGGCAGCAAACTGGGCCGTTCGATAGCGACCATCATTCACCGCTGGCACTGCGGTTGCCGGACTGGTTCCAGTAGCAAAGGTGCTGATGCCTCGACCATACTTTCTCATTAACCGTCCCGGCGTAATCGACGAAACTCTTTGTAGAGGCTGGGTTGCAGTATATTCTGCTCCAAAATCGCCAGCACCGAGGAAGATCAGGGCGACATCCCGACCGCTGCCCCACCAAATGCGGACGAATCGCGTGGGGATTACAATTCGTCTTGACCATGAAGCCGTAATCTGAGTGTTGGCGAACGCAGCCGACGATCCTCCGATTCCCCCGCTAGTAGTTAAACAATGGTCGGCTGTCAGCACCCAAAAGCGATTGAGCAGCGTACCGCTACATCCGCCGCCTACTGTGACCAACCCCAGGCTTCTTTGGGTTTCAACGGGAACTAGATCGCCGTTAATGATAGCTGGAGCAGGACAAGTTTTTCCTGCTGGCGTATCTCGGCAACCTGTCTGCGCCTCAGCCCGACTTGGTAAAAACAACAATGCTCCTACGGTCAAAATGGGAGCAATGCTGTAGGAAATATTACGAACGTATATCCGTCTCATTTTCACCTCTTAACGCCTGCCAACTCATAGGCGGACAGATTTTTTTAAACAAGTCTTATCCTCTTTGGTGATTTTGGTTTTCATCAGTTGTTGTACCAATGTCTCTTAATGTCGAATCTATACTTCAGAAATTTGAACGTCAATGCGTCATTTGCCGTATGCCAATATGAATTTTTCTTTACATTTACTCTTAATGCTGTTTAATCTGCCTTATAACTTGAATTAGCTATTGCTCTCTGTTAGAGGTAAAACGTAGTTCTATGAAGCAATTAACGCTCAGAGATGTACGCAAACTCCTGAATGCGGTTCAGTCTGTATACACTCTCCAGAACTTAGAAACTTTTGGCACAGATACCTTATCGATTTTGGAGCAACTAGTATCGCAAGACGCATCAGTTTTTGTAGCTAGTCGCGTCGATGGATCTGAAACTACGATAATGCAATCACTTTCTCAGGATTTTGAGCGTCTGATGAAAGAAGACTTATGCGATACTTGCTATCGCTACAACGATGAAAATCCTTTGGTGCAAAATATGCCTTTAACTTTGCTAGGAGCGCACAAAGTATCCGACTTTGTTAATCGCAAAGAGTTTTTTCAAACCGAGGCATACCAACAAATCATGAAGAGAATTGGTGTTGATGATATATCGGGGATGGCTCTTTATAGCGGAGATCCCAGTAAAAGACCTCGCGGAGACGAGTATATTACTGCTTATTATTTCTACCAACAATCGTGGGAAAGTTTAACAGAGCGCGATCGCTTGGTTCTCAATTTAATTCAACCTCATCTCAATCAAGCTTATCAAACTGTCACTCGCTTCCAATCGCTTCAAAAACAATTAACTCAATTGCAGCAATCCCTCGATCGATCGGGGGTTATTTTTTTGGACGATCTCGGACAAGTAAAGCTAATAACTTCTCAAGCTGCTAGATGGTTGGAAGACTACTTTAATTACACCTATCTTTTCGATCGACTTCCAGACCAATTGAACTCGTGGATTCGACATCAAATCTCTCAATTAAAGACAGATAGCAATCTTCCTTCTCCATGTCTCCCACTTTGTCTGGAACTGAGAGATCGACAGTTGACGATTCGTTTAGTTATCGACGAACCGGGCGAACAATATCTATTACTATTAGCAGAAGAACGAGTAATTTCCTTGTTAGCTTCTTTGGAAGCGATCGGCTTGAGCAAGCAAGAAGCTAAGATTTTGTTTTGGGCAATTCAAGGTAAAGACAATACAGCGATCGCACAAGAAATGAATATCCGCTATCGCACGGTAGGAAAACACTTAGAGAATATTTATCGCAAACTGAACGCGCACAGTCGAAGTGAAGCGGTGACTGTGGCGCTGGAAAAATGTGGATGTTTAAATTCACCTCCACTGCTCTAAGAATTTAGCTAAGGCAAACCCATCTTAATTTTTGCAAGATAGAGCGACACCATTAATGGTGGTGGTGCGTTACGCTGCGCTTTAGCGTAGCCATGCCGCAGGCTATACGCACCCTACTGGATCGACACAGCTAAAATAAGGCATTAGAGTAGGGTGTGTTAGACGGCGATAATCTTTGCTATGACTTAAATTCAACAATCCGTCGTAACTCACCGTTTAAGCTCTGTCGATCCACTACCGATCGAGCTAATTGGCGGCGTTAGAAGCGATCGCGAGCCAATTTTGAGATCCAGAGCCAAATTAAAGAGAAAAGTATATTACCCCGTACCATCTCAGCCAGAGCTAAAATCGCTGTAGTAGCGATCGATGCGAGATGAGATGAGGTGAGATGACACTTTTAGATCGTTCTTATTCGGAGCAGACAGAATTATTTCGGACTCTTCAGGGGCAGTTGCGCGATCGCTGGTACAGCATGGAAATGTTGGAACAAAGCGATGTCGATCTTTTAGTCGTGCCCTCATTGAGCGTAGATCAGCGGGAACTATTGAAAATCGAGGGTTTCATTCACTATGAAGAACGGCTGCTGTTTTCTTTAATTCGCCTGTGGAACCCGCGAACCAGGCTGATTTACGTTACTTCTCAGCCCCTCCCGCCGATTATTATCGATTACTACTTGCAGCTTTTACCGGGAATTCCGTTTTCTCACGCCCGCGATCGCTTGCTATTATTTTCCACCTACGATTCTTCTCTCAAACCTTTAACTCAAAAGATTTTAGAACGCCCTCGCTTAGTCGAAAGAATCAAACAAGCATTGCGATCGGAAAAGGCTTTTGCGATCTGCTTCAATTCCACTCCTTTAGAGCGAGACTTGTCATTGAAGCTTAATATTCCCCTCTACGCCCTCGATCCCGATTTACTTTACTGGGGAACCAAAAGCGGCAGTCGAAAAATTTTTGCTGAGTGTGGAGTTCCCCATCCCGATGGTAGCTACAGTCCGATTTGGAATGCCTCAGATTTAGCCGCAGCCGCAGCCGAATTATGGGAACGCCAACCCACCTTGCAGCGGCTAGTAGTAAAACTCAACGAAGGGTTTTCTGGAGAAGGAAATGCCATTTTAGATCTAAAACCGATCGCCGAAGCCATCTCTAGCACTACCTCTCACGAAGGGCGAGTTAAAGCAATTAGCGATCGCTTCTGCAATTTGCAATTTCAAGCTGCTACTGAAACTTGGGAAAACTTTTCTGGTCGGATTGGGGAATTAGGCGCAGTGGTTGAAGCTTTTGTCGAAGGAGAATACAAGCTATCGCCCAGCGTGCAAGGTCGAATTACTCCCGATGGGGAAGTCGAAATTCTCTCGACTCACGATCAAATTCTTGGCGGGCCGAACAATCAAATTTTCTTGGGTTGTCGTTTTCCAGCAGATAAATCTTATCGCTTGCGCTTGCAAGAAATGGGACTGCGGATCGGGCGCAATTTAGCTGCCAAGGGTGCGTTAGAACGCTTTGGAGTTGATTTTATTGCCGTCGATCGATCTAATGGTGGTGGCGATCGAGAATGGGATATGCAGGCAATTGAAATTAATTTGCGTAAAGGTGGAACTACCCATCCATTCATGACTCTGAAGTTTTTAACCAGAGGGCGTTACGATCTTTCTACGGGATTATTTTACAGTCAGCAGGGTCGTCCGAAATACTACATTGCTACTGATAATTTGCAAAAAGAACGCTATCGAGGATTGCTATGTAACGATCTGATGGATATCATTGCTTCCCATCGCCTGCACTTCGATACGGGTACGGAAACTGGCACGGTTTTTCATCTCATGGGCGGACTTTCTGAATTCGGCAAGTTGGGATTAACGAGCATAGGTGATTCGATGCAGCAAGCAGAACAAATTTATCACAAAGTCGTTAAAGTGCTAGATGAAGAAACTAAATTTACTGGAGCCAATTCAACTTACTCGCATCCTAGTATTCCCATTTCCTGGTGTGGCGGAGATACAGGTTAATTCTCACTACTTAAACTCCTAAACTCCTGTACGGGCGCACTAGCGAAGCCATGCCCGCCAGGGCTATTGCTTTGCGCCCCTAATTCTGAACTTCTCATTATGAATACTGCGATCGAATCTCTTCCCTTACTGAGTCGGAAACATACACTTATCTGAATCGCAACCAGCCGGGCCAGCTTCTGCTAATTCGCCGCGATCGTAGCGGTTCAAAGCTACCTGAAAATCATCGGTTTTTCGTCTTTGTATGACCTCTGCACTCAAGCGATCGTATTCCTCTTTAGTAATCGGTTCAAAAGGTAGTCTGGGGAAAGATTGATGGTCTTCAAACCTAGCTAACAGGGCAGCAGAAATGTAGCCTTCATCGTCGCGAATCGCCTGATAAATTCTCTCGGCTAAAGGTTCGACTTCAGGATCGGTTAATTCGATCGTGGCAGAAGAGTTATGAGTCGTCCAATAACGCTGTACTTGTAAGTAAAAATCCATCTGCGCTAAAGCAGAAAATTTACTGATGTTAATTTCGGATGCGCCTGGTAAATTTGCCCAAGGTACTTCTACTGGAATTTCTACTAGCCATTCAGTGCAACGAGGATCGAACGGATCGTCGAGCAAGTTGCCATTTTCATCTTTGTCAGATTGAGCGGGAACGACATTGTAACCATATTCGATGCAAGCTAAAGCGACTGGATCGTTTTTGGCAAAAGTAATCCGCCGGATAAATCTTTGGGCTTTAGGTGGATGCCAACCAGGAGATGCACCAGTTAATAGCGATTTTGTCCCCGCTGGCTGCAATGTAGTACAACGATTGGGACGTTTTATCTGATGGCGATCGCAATAATCCCACACTACCCCTTGCACGATCTCTTTCCAGCGGGTGAGATATTCTTGTTCTCTAAGTTTAAATTCTTTTCCTTGGGAAGTTTCGGGTCGTCCGGCTTCCCACCATCGCAACCAGTCTACTCCAAAAGCAGTGACGAAGAAGTCAAACAATCCAGTAAAAGATACCCCGACGATCGGATCTAATTCTCGACTGTATTGATAGCGCGGTTCGAGAAATTGATGGTTCAACAAAGTAGCTACAGATAGTCCACCAGCAGCGAATGCTTCTTCTTGTTCGAGGGTATTTTCTGGAGCAATTTGATTGAGATGAACCTCTGCCAAGTTACAGTGGAAATTAGCGCCAATTATTTCTCCGCAGTTGTGCGCGACAATGCCGTTGGCATCAAATCGAGATACTCCTGGTACAGTGCAATCATAAACTGACTCAACTCCATCAGGAACGATTTCTTTAATTTTGACTGCAAATCGTTCGTGATTAACCTTTCTTTTGTAACCGCTCAATAGTTCTTGTAAACGAGTCGTTTTTTGCGGTTCTTGGAAGCCAATTATCTGCTGATAATAATAAATATTATCATTGGAGATAATCAACTCATGTTGAGATTGGCAAAAATATAACCCAGGTTGGCGTTTGCTATCTGGAAGGGAACGGTAATCTTCAGAACGGCGATTTTGGTAAATAGTTGAAATAATACCCAGTCGCGCTAGCATTCTTTGAACGATCTTCAACGTTTCAAGATTGCTTTGTGCTAGTCTAATGCTGACACCTTTCTGTTGAGAACCTTGTACGCTACCGTCAGCATCAAATAAACCCCGTAAAAAGCCACAACTAAACTCATAGCTAGCTTGTTCGACTTTTCCCGTCGGCATTTTGCTTTCTATAGTGATGCCGTAATCTGCTGTCAATCGAGCTAATTTCGGTGAGTCGATCGCTCGGTGTTTTAGTTGGTGATGGTAACATCCAGATTCAGTATTGCCAGAAAAACCAACAGCATTTTTTAGTAGCGTCACAGCATATCTTCCCATTTCCTCTTGGGATTCTTCCCAATATCGTAGATAAGCTGTTTGTCCCCATTGAGTTGCTGCTAAGCTGCCATCTCCAATTAAATTTCCTAGCAACCAGCCTTCATCAAATGTGCCAATACCATCCCAAGGTTGGACTTCGCGATGGTTGTGAAGTAAGATGCGATCGCCTGGTTTTAAGTCTTGCAATTCTACCCACTCAACGTATTGCTGTTTTTGAGTTTGAGCGGTAACTTTTAGCAGCTTATGATTGCTGGTAAGACGCAATTCAAACCCTTCTTGAGTTTTCAGTCGATATACAGGCTTAACTCCCGTCAGCCAAAAGCCTTTAGGAGTAGTGCTAAATAGTTCCCCATTTACGTACAAAGCCGATTGTTTGCCGACTAAATCTTTTACTTGTCTGGCACCTGTTTCTGTATGAATCCAAGTATCGGCAGTAACACAAGGATTTAACCCGTAACGAGACAAGCGATGCTCTAATTCATTAGCATCTAAATTGGGATGATGTTGTTGCAACCATTCTTTGGCTTGGCCGCGATCGTATGCTTGGAGAAAGTCTGTTTTCTGGCTTTGAGTCGAGAGTAAATCGCAGTTAGCTCTAGCTACAGCTTCACCAGCCCATTGAATTGCACCTTCACCAGAATAATATTGCTTGCGAACCGCTTCTATACATTCTTCTAAAGTAGGTTTGCGGTGAAAGACGCGGGTATGATTTGCCATTCTTAGGGCATCGCGATCGGGATCGATTCGCCAATTGCCATTTCGATCTTGTTGCCAAAGATTACCTTTAGCATCAGCAAATAATTCATCGTCGCTAGCGCCCTGACGCATACCGGCACTGTTATGGACCAGTAAACCACTAGCGATAAATTCGCGATCGCTCTCAACTTCAATATCGAAAGTTTCAGCTTGTCCTGCGGGTACAACTAATTGCACCTTTAAGGGTAGCCAATGAGGATTAACAATACCCTCAGAGAGCAAAGTATCCCAGTTGGCATCGCGTTTTGGGTTGCCTGTTTTACTGGGGCTGATGAGGTATCTGGTTTGGCTGACAGTTGTAGCTGCCCAACCGCTAGCCATTGCTTCTTCAATGAACTGATGGGGCAAACTCAATCCGTTTTTTTTCTGTCCGTAAATCTGGAACCCTGCACGTTCCATGTATGGGTTTACGAGAGCAACTGCATTGACTTGAGACTGAATTCCTCGAATTTTTAGCCAATGACAACCCTCATAAACAGTATCGCGACCTCTCAGCATTTTCTGAATGCGTTCGTGTAAGGTTGTGGCAATTCCTAAAGACAAAGCTAACCGTTGAATTTGCCGCAAAAATTCTAGTTTGTTGGAGTGCAATAAAACATTCCGCGACGGGCCAGCATCGGCATCGGCTAACCCCGCCAGAAAAGCACCTCGAATTTCTTCAGTTCCCAACCAAACAAATTCTGGAATTACAGGAGTTCCCCAAGACTGTTTGTACTGAATGAGTTCGTCAGCCAATTCTTTGCGGTGAACTTTTATCCAGGCTTGATTCTCGTCTATCCTGATGGACGGGGTATAACCCAAACTTTTGAGAATGCGGAGACATTTTTGACCGAGAACGCCGTTTATCCGCACTTTAGAAAAGGCAAAAGCAACGCATCCACCGCCACCGTTACGGCGCTTTGAAGAAGCAATATCTGCATTGCCGTCACCAATAAAGAACCCCACCAGCCAAGCATAATCAGCCGTAGAACAGGGCATTCCTTTGCGGTGAGGAACAGAAATTAGGCGATCGCCCGATCGTAATTCACCTGCATATTTCCAGTTATAAGATTGCAGGCCGTTGTAAACAGCAACCCGATGGTTGGCAGTACAGCGAATGGAAGTTTCGGCAGTCCGAATCTCAACTACATCTTGTACTCCTTGCAGAAACTTATCGGTAACGGGTTTGTATTCTCCAGAAGAAGTCAGCACCAATTCACCGATAGCAATATCTTGAATCGGCTTCATTCCCGAAATTGCTGAAACCATTTCCCCATAAGCGATACAGCGGCGAACATTGCCAGCAACAACGACTACAGCCGCTTCATCAATTAACAAACAGCATTCAACTGAGTTTAATTGCCGTCCGATCGCTTTATTTAAAATTGCCGCACAACGCTGATAAAGTCCTGGTAATTTGATCGGGTTGGCAACGCCGCCAAAACCTTTTAAAGGTTCTCCCGCTGGGCGAACGTGGCTCAGATCGATCGCTACCTGTACAGAGGCGAGATCTCCCGTCTCTACATTCGAGCCAAATTGCGGATCGGTAGATAATTCCAATAACGCTTGATAAGACTTTACCCAACCAGAACGACTATCCCCTACTGATATCGAGACGCGATTTCCAGCAATCTTAATTTGCGTCTGCTCCCGGCGTTCGGCGGCTGAAGTCGAGCCAATTTCTTTATCTACAGTTACTACCAGGCGGTTGCAAATGGGGGGCAGTTGGTTAATATATTTTGGTTCGAGGATCGCACCCGTACCGCAGCCCATCATGGCTAAATCCATCATTAAGCCAAAGGCCCGCCAGTCGGTGACGTTGGTAGAGGTGCAATTATAGCCGCCAGAGAAGTTTTGCTGGTTTTCTAACCAGGGGATACCGCCTACCCACAGCCAACGCCCGGAAGGGAAAGTTTTCATATTCTGCTGCATTCGCTGGATGAGCGCCGCTTCTTCACTTGATAGCTTGCCGAGTTCGATTAAACCTCTAAGAGTGCGATCGCCTACTTGTTCCCATGTCTCTCGTCCCGATGCCGTGCGGCGGCTGTAAGTCCTGAAAAATACTGGATTAGCAGCAGGCGCGGTGGCTGGAAACTGTTGCCCAGAGGGAAGTTCTTCGGTTCTTACCGAATGGGAGCGATCGAGTTCTCGAACCATAAGTCAAGCTGTTGTTTGTTACGGGTATTTGCACAGATAATTACTATAGGCGATCGCTCATCTAGGGTCAAAGGTTAAAAAAAAGCAAAAATTGACGCTAGGGATAGAGCGATCGTTATTTAGCGATCGAGTTTAACCATGTATAAATATCTCTGCGATGAGAGCGGCGAGAAAGGGAATCGAGTTTTTGTTTAAGCGACTCGCGAGGTTGTTAGAGTGAAAATAGTACAGTTATCCTCCGACTATGAGTTCCAATCGTCTCGATCGGGAATTAGAAAGTGCAATTTTCAGCTTTGAAAAAATTCAGGCAGAACTAAACTACAAACAAGCGCAAGACGCACTGCGAGAATTAGTAAAAAATCTCGACTTGCAACCCCAAGAACGTGCGGGTTTAGAGTCGCAAATCGTCGGTCTGACTGCCATGTTAGACAAATTAGAGCGATCGGTCATCCAGATTGCGGCCTTTGGGATGGTAGGTAGAGGGAAATCTTCGATTCTGAACGCTTTGGTAGGTCAGAACGTGTTTGAAACCGGACCTTTGCACGGTGTCACCCGCGCCAGTCAAACTGCTACTTGGCAAGTATCTACCGATGAAGAAGAGGGGGACGTACTGCGCGTTACGCTCTCAGATGCGAACAACTCCCAAGTCGAACTGCTCGATACTCCTGGAATTGACGAGATCGACGGCCAGGAAAGGGAACTGTTAGCCCGTCAGGTAGCGGCTAGAGTCGATCTGATTTTGTTTGTCATTGCTGGCGACATGACTAAAGTAGAACACCAAGCACTTTCTCAGTTGCGGGAAGTCGGGAAACCGATACTGCTAGTTTTTAACAAGATCGACCAATATCCCGAAGCCGATCGCCAAGCAATTTATCAGAAAATTAAAGACGATCGCGTGCGACAGTTGCTATCCCCAGCCGAAATCGTCATGGTATCGGCTGCCCCCTTAGTTGCCCAAGCCATCCGCCGCGAGGATGGCAGCCTGGGAGTAGTCAAGCGTCAGGGCGAGCCGCAGGTAGAGGAACTCAAGCTAAAAATTCTAGAGATTTTGCACCGCGAAGGTAAATCTTTAGTGGCGCTGAATACGATGCTCTATGCCGACGACATTCACGAACGGTTGGTACAGCGCAAGATGGTAATTCGAGACGAGAGTGCCGATCGAGTAATTTGGAGTGCAGTGATTACCAAAGCTACTGCGATCGCGCTCAACCCCGTCACCGTTCTCGATGTTTTTTCTGGGGCGGCGATCGATATCGTCTCGATCTTGACCTTATCTCGACTCTACGGCATCCCGATGACCCAATTGGGAGCCGCAAACCTGTTGCAAAAAATCGCTCTGAGCATGGGTGGAATCGGTGCTAGCGAACTGGTAGCTACTTTAGGTTTGGGTTCACTAAAAAGTTTACTGGGGCTGTCTGCACCGCTGACGGGAGGAGCATCCTTAGCGCCCTACATTTCTGTAGCCCTGACGCAAGCTGGAGTAGCTGGGGTTTCTTCCTACGCGATCGGGCAGATAACTAAGACTTATTTGGCTAATGGGGCATCTTGGGGGCCAGACGGACCAAAAACCGTCGTTCGTCGCATTCTCTCGACGTTAGATGAAGATTCGATTCTCAGCCGGATCAAGCACGAATTGATGGGACTGAAAAAGTTATAGCAAAAGGCAAGAGACAAAAGGCAAGAGGGAATATAGGGTATAGGGTAGTCAATTTGTCTCCCCCTCTTCCCCCTCTTCCCCCTCTCTCCACACAATGCCCTTACAAGACCATTTCCATCCTCCCTTAAGCGTTCGTCGCCACTGGCACGCTTTTCATAATGCTTGGGCCACTTATATTGCCGCCGAAACGGCCGCACTTGATGCTACCGCTTATCGAGTAGTCGATCGCCAGGGACGATCGCAGTTAGATATTTGGCCAGAAGCACTGATGGTAGGCAGCAATCTCCCAGTTCTACCGTTATGGTTGCGGGGCGGGATTTGCCTGCCGATCGACCTGAATGAAACATACGATCGCACCTGCCTAGAGCAACGAATAGCGATCTAGAGTACCTAAGCTGACAAGAGTAGGACTTACACAACCACTCCATTTATGGTGGTGGAGGTGCGTTACGCTCCGCTAACACACCCTACATTTAGAGGCATTGCGTAAGTCCTGAAGAGATTTTGCTAGAAGTTTCGAGAATAAGGGAGAATATAAGTTTAGCCCCATTGAGGTTAAGCGCTCTCGATCGCTCTACCTACTGGTGGCGTAAGTATTTGTAGATCCGACTTCTTAAACCTGTGACTTCAAGCCTATTCCCTGCTAACTCTCCTGCAACTCAAGACCTCTCCAAAGCTACTGGCTGGCGCGGTTTGATCGAGACTTATCGGCCCCTACTACCAGTGACCCCATCTACACCTGTAGTCACCTTGTTGGAGGGCAATACGCCTCTCATCCCCGTACCGACTATTGCTGGGCTGGTAGGCAAAGGAGTCCAGGTATTCGTCAAGTACGACGGTCTGAACCCGACTGGTAGTTTCAAAGATCGGGGCATGACTTTAGCCATTTCTAAAGCCAAGGAAGCTGGCGCTCAAGCCGTGATTTGTGCTAGTACGGGCAACACTTCCGCCTCGGCTGCTGCCTATGCCAGACGTGCGGGAATGCGAGCATTCGTAGTAATTCCAGAAGGCTATGTAGCTTTGGGAAAATTAGCTCAAGCTCTAGTTTACGGAGCCGAGGTGTTAGCGATCGCTGGGAATTTCGATTCTTGCTTAGAAATAGTGCAGCAGATGGCAGTCAATTACCCAGTCACTCTAGTAAATTCGGTCAATCCCTACCGCTTAGAAGGACAAAAAACGGCAGCGTTTGAAATTGTCGATGTGCTGGGAAATGCCCCCGATTGGTTATGCATCCCGGTGGGCAATGCTGGCAATATCTCGGCTTACTGGATGGGATTTAACGAATACCACCAACAAGGTAAATGCGATCGCACCCCGCAAATGATGGGCTTTCAAGCCGCAGGTGCAGCCCCCTTGGTGCAGGGCAAACCAGTAGCCCATCCCGAAACTCTCGCTACAGCGATTCGGATTGGCAACCCCGCTAGCTGGGAAAAAGCAGTAGCAGCCCAACAATCTAGCCAAGGACAGTTTAATGCCGTTACCGACAGCGAAATTTTAGAAGCCTATCGCCTGTTAGCCAGCCAAGAAGGAGTATTCTGCGAACCTGCTAGCGCCGCTTCGGTTGCTGGTTTGCTGAAAGTTAAAGACCTAGTTCCGGCTGAGGCTACCGTGGTGTGCGTCCTGACTGGTAACGGTTTGAAAGATCCCGATACTGCCATCCAACACAGCAACAACCCTTTTAAACAGGGAATTGAGCCGACGATCGAATCAGTGGCTCAAGCTATGGGATTTTAGAGCGCGAGCGAAACCCCACATTCTTTAGGTAACGAAGGCCAGAAGCCGAGGGCTGACTTGTTTTATCTTTTAGAAATGTCTAAATCTTCCCTACCCACAGAAATCGCAACAGCCAGACTCAACCGTCTCCGAATGCTAACTTATCTCCTAGATAACTCCATTCCCATTTCTGGCACGTCTTATCGAATTGGCATCGATCCTCTTATCGGTTTTATTCCAGGGGTGGGAGACTTTTTAGGAATGAGTTTTTCTGGTTATCTAGTTCTGGAAGCAGCACTGATGGGATTGCCGAAAGTTACTTTAATACGGATGGCAGCTAACATTCTCTTAGAAACTCTAGTAGGTACGGTTCCTTTTGTGGGAGACTGGTTCGATTTTGCTTGGAAAGCCAACGTTAAAAATATGGCTTTATTGGAAGCTCATCTAACTTCTGGACGTGCTAGTAAAAGAGCGGATTGGTGGTTTATAACCTTGCTGCTTGGAGTATTATTTTTAGTTGCGATCGCCGTTGCCGCCATCAGTATTTCCATCTTCAAGTTTTTGCTAGATGCGCTCGTATCTGGTAACTAATTGCCATCATAATTGTAATTTTATGAATACTCGGTTTAGCAAAAATAACATTCAATAGCTATACGATCGCGATTTTAATTTATGGATAGAAGCGACAGTCAAACAATTAAAAACGAGACAAAGTGATGAGTTAGGGTGGCAAGATACAATTAGAGAACAACGCAGACAAATTAAGTTATTGCTAGCTGATAGTCCCAGCGTTCAGAGGATATCTGAAAAGTTAAAATCATTGCACTCGTTCGCGCAGCGTGCGCTTTGCGCTCTCCCCCCTAGCCCCCCTTAAAAAGCGGATGCGCTGTGCGGAGGTTCCCTCCGCATACAAGCGCACCAAGCAGCGGATGCAAGCGTGGCGAGGTTTCCTCGCCATACAGCTTGCACCAAGCAGGGGGGAACAGCTTCAAAGTCCCCCTTTTTAAGGGGGATTTAGGGGGATCTACAAGCTTCAAAAGTAGCCAAAAAGACTTCTCAAACATCCTCTCAGCCATTTTTACTAGAAGTATTGCCCAATTGTTATGCAGATGCTAGAGAAGATGCCTTAGCTAAAACTGATTTACAGATAGATAATTTGCTGACAGAATCTCCTTTTACTTTTGCGGAAATTATCGACTTATAATACTTACCAGTAATTCTCGAAACTGAAAGCGATGAACCGTTTTAGTCAGATTATGTGATAATTAGTGTTCTGTCCTAACTTAACACTTAGCACTTGCCAAAATGCTATCATCAGCTTCTACTACTGACATTGCTGCTGCTCTAGATATCGGTGCCGATCTAAATTTCCAACTGCCCGATCCAGAAGATGATGGGCTTCCCGAATTCGAGTTTCGGCAGCAGATAGATAATGCTTGGGTAGTGTGCGATCGCTTCGATTTGCAAACCGAAATCTGGCGCGGACGGATTTTGCGAGTAGTGCGCGATCGAGAAAAAAATGGCGGTGATGGCAGGGGAGTAGGATTTCTCAACTGGCTCAAACAGCGCGAAATTAGTAAGAGTCAGGCTTATTCTTGGATCGAACTAGCAAATAGCGCCGACAAGTTGTTAGAACAGGGAGATCTCGATCCGCAGACGATTAACAACTTCAGCAAGCGGGCATTTGTGGAAACAGCTAAAGCCCTCCCAGAAGTCCAACAAATGGTGACAGATGCCGCCCAAAAAGGCGATCGTATCACCAGGCGAGAAGTGCGCCAGCTAACCGACGAGTGGACGGCGATGAGTTCGGAACTCTTGCCAGATGTAGTCAAGGAAAAAGCTGAAACTGGCTCGGTGCCAACTCGCTATCTCGCGCCTTTAGTGCGAGAAATGGAAAAGCTGCCAGAATCTCATCAAACGGCATTGCAACAAGAAATAGTGGCCAATCCCGATGTCGATACCGTCAAACAACTGACATCAGATGCTAAAAACTTAGCTAAGTATTTGACAGCGGGAGGGCAAGTGCAAGCCCTCAGACACACATCTTTAGACTTAGAAGTAGCCCTAGAAGAGGCATTGCGTTTGGGATGTTTGAACTTAGCCGCTGACTTAGTAAAACAAGCCTCTCAATTAGAACAAACCGTCGCCCGATTTTATACGCTGTGGAAGCGCCTCAGCAGTCAAGCCGATCGATTGTATGTCGATACGGGTGCTAGCACTCCGCAACTGCGATCGCTCTTAGGATGCTTAGAACGCCTCTCTGGCGATACGATCGAAGTTCATCTGGATGAAACTGGCGAGCGTGTCATTCGCCTCAAAGTCTTAAGCGATTGAGGAGTTAACCTGAGTAGCGATCTGTGTAAATCTCACATGAGATATCTTGTGGGTTATCGGTGTGGCAAGGCGGGTTCGATTAAAAATTGACGGTGTGCGACAAACATAGCTGGCAAAACCCGCTCCTACAGATTGCTCCTATAATGTACAGAACGGGGAAGCGTTCGTGGAGAAAATCCAAAATCTAAAATCCAAAATCCAAAATCGCAATGACTATTTCCGTCCACTTTTCACCCGATAACGTCACGATCGAAGCCGAAGTAGGAGAACCCCTCCTAGAAGTAGCAAAGCGGGCAGGAGTTTTCATTCCCACGGGTTGCTTGATGGGTTCTTGTCACGCCTGCGAGGTAGAACTAGAAAATGGAGATCTGATTTGCGCCTGCATCAGCGCCGTACCAGCGGGGAAATCGCCTCTCAAGATCGATCTCTATGCTGACGACAATTGGTAAAGACTAAACCCTACTTATTTTTTTGCTGTTGGTAGCGTTCTTTAAATAGTCTTTGCTGTAGGTTGTGTTCCACGATTGGGGATGGATAACCGACGGCTTGGCGCTCTATGGGGGAAATATTGCCTGTTAGCAGGGATTGGGTATCGATCGATCGCAGTTCTGGCAGCCATTGCCGAATATAGTCTCCATTAGGATCGAACTTTTGCGCTTGACTGAAGGGATTGAAAATCCGCAAAGGTTGGGGGTCCATGCCGCTAGAAGCGCTCCACTGCCAACCGCCATTATTAGCCGATAAATCGCCATCAATTAGCTTTTGCATAAAGTATTTTTCTCCCCACTGCCAATTAATTATTAAATCTTTAGTGAGGAAACTAGCCACGATCATCCGACACCGATTGTGCATCCAGCCGATTTCGTTTAGCTGTCGCATGGCAGCATCAACAATTGGATAGCCTGTTTTGCCTTCACACCAAGCTTGAAAATGAGCTTCATTGTTATCCCAAGGAAAACTTTTTAACAGTTCGCGATATGCCCCATCAGCTAACTCAGGGAAATGATATAAAACGTGTTGATAAAACTCTCGCCATGCCAGTTCTTTTTGCCAAGTTTCGATCGCCGTCCTAGCTCCATCGCTATCGGTTTGTTCTTTAGCAGCAATTGTAGCCGCCCAAACCGTGCGAATACCGATCGTCCCAAATTTAAGTGCTGCACTCAATCTCGATGTGCCATCAATTCCAGGAAAATCTCGCTGTTCTCGGTAGTTAAAAATAGCCGATTCGCAAAATAATTCTAGCTGCGATCGAGCGCCTAATTCACCTGGTTCGATTACCAGTTTGTTATCCCAAACAAATCCCAAATCTTTAGCTGTCGGTAGCGCGATCGCTCCTGCCACTTTAGCTTTTTCTCGTTCTTTTTGAGTCAAGCCTTCAGCCTTTTGTAACTTCTCTGCTGGTTGAGACTTAGATTTACCGATCCAGTTTTTCCAAAACGGCGTATAAACCGTGTATGGTTGATGGGAACCCGCATAAATTTCTTCTGGAGAATGCAACAATTGATCCCAAAAGTTTTGGACGGAAATACCTTTTTCTTTTAGGGCTTCAGACACAGCGCGATCGCGTTCTTGAGAGTAAGGCTCTACATCCCAATTCCAAAATACCGATCGAGCCTGCAAGGCTTCTGCCAAACTTGGAATTGCTTGACTTGGTTCGCCACTGAGTATTAATAACTGACTGCCAACTTCAGCATAACTTTGTTGGAGTGCATCCAAGCATCCCAGCAGATAATTTACTCTAGCTGGTGCGATATCATCTCGATTTAGTAGATTGCGATCGAGACAAAATATCCCAACAACTTTAGAACTCATCTGTCGCGCTGCGGACAACCCAATATTATCTGCAATCCGCAAATCGCGACGATGCCAAAATAGAATTAAATCTGACATAAAAGAGTTGAGAATTGATTATCGACAATAATTGACAAACAATAGACTTATCTTCTAAATCTTAGTTTTCGATTTATAACGCAGATGAGCAGCAGATAAACGCAGATATTTCTGACAAGTTATCGACTTATGTAAGAGGGATAACGTACAATTTTACCAATATCGTATCCCTCGAACCTCTGCGAACCTTTGCGTAAACCTTTGCGCACCTCTGCGTTTCCTCTAAATCTTCAAAAACGGACGAGCCAAGAAAAAGCTAGAAATCGACTTAGCATCTACTGGTTCTCCCGTCAAAATTGCTTTTTCCAGTTCTTCAGGAGTCATCAACACCGTTTCTAAATCTTCATCGTCATCTTGATGAGGAGGTTTTTCTAGAAGTTCTAAATCTTGGGCGAGAAAAGCATAAATAATCTCATCAGAATAACCAGGAGCCAAAAAAAACTCTCCTAACTTTTCCCATTTATGAGCGCGATAACCAGTTTCTTCCTCAATCTCGCGTTTAATAGTATCAGCCGGATCTTCCAAGGGTTCGATCGTGCCAGCGGGAAACTCTAAGATTCGCCCTTGGGTAGCAAACCGATACTGCCGCAATAGCACTAGTTGCCCTTCTGAGGTTACTGGAACTGCTAGCGCCCCTCCAGGGTGACGAATACATTCCCAATCGCCCTCAGTGCCGTTGGGCAGGCGAAAATGGTTGACATCAAAACGAAACTTGCGCCCTTGGTAAGCTAGGCGTTGTTTGATTAATTGTGGTGGTTCGTAACCCAATGGCATAAGTAAGTCAAAAGTCAAAAGTCAAAAGTCAGAAGATTATGTAGCTATCAATCGACGGACTCCAGAACAGTTTACCGTTTTGACGAGTTCTGCGATCGCTTTTTGGGAAATTGGTTCTATCCAATCAGGAGCAATTTCTGCTAAAGGTACGAGGACAAAAGCTCTTTGAGTCATGCGGGGATGGGGTATTTGTAAAGCGGGCGCGTCTAAAATCAGATCGTCAAATAGCAGCAAATCTAAGTCTAGCGTCCTCGGCCCCCAGCGTTCGTGGCGAGTTCGATCGAATCGATCTTCAATTTTTAGTAGGGTTGCTAACAGTTCTTCTGGAGTTAGTTGTACTTCTAGAATCGCACAACCGTTGAGGTAATCTGGCTGTACGGGACCTACCGCTGTGGTTTGATACCAACTGGAGAGCGATCGCACGACGATTTGAGGAGTTTCATCTAGAGTGGAAATCGCCTGTTCGAGAATAGTTTTAGAGTCGCCGAGGTTGCTGCCTAAAGCGATCGCGCTCAGCGCATGGGTCGCAAACGCACTTGTTGCCAATTCCATAATCGTATGGGAACGCGGAAAAAAATTCGACGTTTTTGATAAGAAACTGAGAATTGAAATTTTTGTAGCACAACGCACATAGCCCGATCTAGACTGTTGAATAGGGACAGTCAACTATTCACCGAAGAGTTTCAATTTTCATGAATCAGATAGCTGAAAATTTAGCAGCAATTGACGATCGACTTTCTCATCGGCACATCGAACTAGATCCAGGCGGGTATTTCATTATTTACCTAGATCGAGATGCAGGACTAATTTGTGCCAAGCATTTTACCAACGCGATCGACGATCGAGGTTTAGCTACCGATCCAGAAACGGGCAAAGTTATCCCAGCCAAAGGTAAGGTAGAGCGATCGCCAACTACATTATTTACTGGCAGAACCGCCAAGGAACTTTGCGTCCAGATTTTCGAGGAAACCCAGCCTTGCCTCGTCACCATGTTCGATCATGCTGCCTATCTCGGACGCGAATTTATGAGGGCACAGATCGCTTTAACCAATTCTCAGGAGTACGTTCAAGATTAGGTTAAAGAGAGGGCAGAGAGAGCGAAGAGAGCGGAGAGGGCGAGCAGAGAATTTATTAACTCAACACTCAACACTCAACACTCAACACTTCATTTGACGTACCAGTAGTAAGTTACCATCGGCACGATCGTAGCCACGATCAACAAGCCAACTACCCAGACAGTGGAGTTGCTAGTATTAGCTTCTTCGGCGCTGGTAAAGTTCTTTTCGACGCTAATATTGCTTGCTACTTGAGGCGGGCCTGGATCGGGTTTGCCAGTTAATACAGCAACTATTCGATCGCTTGCATCGGCAAAGGCTTGATTGTATTTATCAGATCGCAATGGTACTAGTACGGTTTCGCTAGCAACACTCTTAGCCACTTCATCTGGCATAATCGCTTTTACTGCCTCACCCGTGCGAATTCCAGCCGTGTGCGTGAGAGTATCGATGACCAGTAAGGTTTGATGGGCTTGAGCCTCTGGGGTAGAGAACCATTGCTCGAATAGCTGGTCTGTAAAGCTTTGAATCGTTTCTCCGTAATCGAGACGGCGGATAGCTACCATCCTGACTTGATTGCCAGTTTCTTGGGCTAACTTTTCTAGGGTGCCGTTAATTTTACCTTCATTAATCGGACTGAAAACCTCAGCGCGATCGATCAGCCAAGTGCTATCGCTCAAAGGCGGTATTTCATATACGCCAGTGGCATTGGCAGGTAGGGCTAGCAGTTGAGTTGCCAAAACGATCGACACTATTGGTAAGAGTAAATACCTAATGTATTTTTTGACCTGGCAGATTGGTGGGAATCGGTGTTTCATACGGAGCGATATTTAAAAGTCCTTTTCTCCCAAAATACTATAACTTTTTTATCAAAAGACACGATCGCAACATTACCTACGGTTTCAAGTTCCCCCCTCGAACAAACCAAGTCACGCTCGCACTGATGACTGCTGTAATGGCGACGATCGCGATTTGCCGCCAGTTCTTGAGTTCCCCTACCTTTTCGGCTAATTCCGGGATTTTGCTAACGCTAGCTTGCATGGGGTCTAAGCGTCCGTTGATGGACGATAGCTTCTCATTTAATTCAGTCGCTTTGTTGATGCTAGCTTGCATCAGGTCTAACCGTCCGTTGATGGATGATAGCCTCTCATTAACGACAGCGTTGTTAATTTCTACCTTCTTATCTAGCTCGTTAAATCGAGCTTCTGCCTTCTTGTCTAGCTCGTTAAATCGAGCTTCTGCTTTCTTATCTAGCTCGTTAAATCGAGCTTCTGCTTTCTTATCTAGCTCGTTAAATCGAGCTTCTGCTTTCTTATCTAGCTCGTTGAACTGACCAGTAATCAGGTCTTTTAAATCTCGGATGTCATTTTCGGTAATGGTTGTCATGGCGATCGCTTTTTTTGAGAACCGCTATTAAGCTTCAGTTTCCCCTGATTTCACTATCTTACCCGACCAGCTAGCTGCGCTACTTTAGCTTGATTCTTTGAGAAAAGCTTCAAGTAGATCGAGGCAATTTGCGATCGCTCCTAAATGGGCAATTTCATAACCATGAGTGTTTTGGGTGGGAAACCCCAAGCAAGCAGCGCGAGGGACGTGACCGAATTTCATCGCGATCGATCCATCGCTGCCAAAACCGCTAATGGCTGCGATTTGGATTGGAATATTAGCCTTTTTAGCCGCCTGTTGCAGTTGCAGGTTGAGGGCTTCATCGTAAATGCCGTAGCCATCTTGAGAGAGCAATACTGGGGCAGCACCATCAGAGATCGGATATTCACTAGATAAAGGGCAAATTTCTAAAGCAATTAGCGCCTCTAAGCGTTGGTTGTTAGTAAAATACAACGCCCCTATAGCCCCAACTTCCTCTTTAGCAGAAGCCACCAAATAAGTATCGATGGCTGGAGTTTTTAAGCGAGCAGCTAAGCCCAACAAAATTGCTACCGATGCCTTGTTATCTAGAGTGTAACTGGCAATATAATCCTTCAACCGACAGGGACGCTTGCGGTGTTTGCCCACCACCATGCGAGTTCCGGGGCGAATGCCTGCGGCTTCTAATTCTTCGGGCGAACATTTAGTTTCCACCCAAGCATCTTCCCAGCGTAAAACCTTATCTTCCTGCTGAGCTTTTTGGGGAGATTCGTGAGAAACGTGGCGGGAACCAAACGAAAGAATGCCGCTAATGGTTTGGTTGTCTCCCAATAAATCCACCACTCCCTCGCCATAAACCCAAGGAAACGAACCGCCCAGCTTGCGGACATCCACTCGCCCCTCGTCGCCGATGGTTTTGACGATACAGCCAATTTCGTCTTTATGGGCGGTAATGGCGATGCGGCGTTCGGAATCTTTTCCCGGCAAATAAGCGATCGCATTGCCAGCGGCATCCAACCAAGCCTGCACTCCCAATTCGGCAAACTGGCGCATCAACAACTCATCGATTTCGCCCTCTACGCCGCTGGGAGAGTGGTGCATGACTAATTCTGAGATTTGCTCGAACAGGCGATCGTACTGTGTTGACATAGTATTAGGAGTTGTACGTTAATTTGTCATCGCTAACAGATGATGGATGTCGTACTGGAGCGAAATTTGATATTACTTTGCCAAATGGGGTACTTTCAAGGCAGAATGTCAACTGCTATAGAGAAAGAATGGTAAAGACGGGGCGCAGGTTTTGAAGGGAATGGGAGATGGCAATTAAAAAGAGCGAACTCTACAGTTCTTTGTGGAAAAGCTGCGACGAGTTGCGCGGTGGGATGGATGCCTCGCAGTATAAGGACTATATTTTAGTTTTATTGTTTGTGAAGTACGTCTCGGATAAGTATGCGGGCGTTGCCGATGCGCCGATTGAAGTTCCGGCAGGGGGAGGCTTTCAAGATATCGTTAAGCTCAAAGGTAATAAAGATATTGGCGATGGGATTAATAAAGCGATTGCCAAACTAGCAGAAGCTAATGATTTGGTTGGCATCATTACGGTTGCCGATTTTAACGCTGGCGACAAGTTGGGTAAGGGTAAGGAAATGCAGGATCGACTCACCCAATTGGTGGGAATTTTTCAAAACCCAGCTTTGAATTTCAGTCGCAACCGCGCCGATGGGGACGATATTTTAGGGGATGCTTACGAGTATTTGATGCGGAACTTTGCCACGCAATCTGGTAAAAGTAAAGGACAGTTTTACACGCCAGCCGAGGTTTCCCGCGTTAGTTAAAGTGGGTAGTGGAATAACGCCTACTGGTGGCGCAAGAATTTACCAAAAACAAGGCAGACCATTCCTCAGAAGTCAAAATGTAGGCTGGGGGAAACTATAGTTTTCAAGCTGGAAGTAATAGACAAGGGCTAAATTTTGGTCAAATTAAGTCTTTTTATCTTGTGCTTCCCCTACTCTCCGAACAAAAAGCGATCGCCCAGATTCTCAGCGACATAGACGCAGAAATCGACGGCTTAGAAAAGAAGCGAGACAAATACAAAGCCATCAAACAGGGGATGATGCAAGAACTACTAACCGGAAAAACCAGACTGATTGAGGGCTAAACTGGTGAAATACCACCTCGATCGCCTTCAAAAAGTGTAAATTTGAATTGTAAAGCTAAACGCAATCGGCGCTCGGTGGAGCCAAAATGTCACAAATTAAGATCGACGAAATCCCCGAAAATCTCCAGAAACTTTTTACAGAAGTAGAAAGAACTCAAACCCCTCTAACCGTTACTCGCGAGGGTAAACCCTTAGTAATTATCTCTCCCGCTAAAACCCAATCCAAACGTGCCGCCTTTGGAGCGATGAAAGGAAGGGGCGAAATTTTAGGCGACTTAATTACTCCTCCAGTTCCCCTTAGCACCTGGGACGTACTTTCGTGAAACTTTTACTAGATACCCACATCTGGCTTTGGTATCTTCTGGGAGATCCGCGTCTATCTCCAAATCTCCAGACTGTAATTGCCGACGAAACCAACGAAATTTTGCGTAGTCCTATCGGCATCATCAATACCTACATCGGCGCAGAAGCAAGCGAAGTCATCTCCAACTTTAACGACCTTACCTTAATCGATTTAATCGTCCAACGAGGTCGAGACGCGATCGCCTCCTTGCCTCAAAGCATTCGGGAACACCCCGCTGCCGTAGCCGAAACCATTGAAAATAACCTCCGCAAACTGATTGTAGACAAACAACCCACCAATCCCAAATACTTCGATCGAATGTCTGTTCTTCTCGACGAGTTAATTGAAGCTAGAAAGCAAGAAAGCCAAGCTTACGAAGACTACATCGAACAGATCGTCAAATTGAGCGAGCAAGTCGCCGATTCTAAAGAATCATCTCGCTACCCCCCAGCGATCGATAGTGCGGCCAAAAGAGCGTTGTACGATAATCTCGATCGCGATCTTGAATTAGCCTTAGCCCTAGATCGAACGATTCGCCAAACCAAAAAAGATGGTTGGCGCGGTCACAAAATCAAAGAAAGAGAGGTAAAAAACGCCATTAAAACTCATCTCCCCTCCGAAGCCGATGCTAATCGGATTTTTGAAATCGTTAAAAGCCAAGACGAATACTAACTCTAATTCCAGGCGATGAAGATGTACCAAATTACAATTGGCGAACAACAAATCGATGTTGTTAGAAAGAACATTAAAAACCTGCACCTGGCAGTCTACCCGCCCGACGGCAGAGTTCGCATCGCCACGCCCCTCAACATAGATGACGAAGCCGTGCGCTTGTTTGCCATCTCTAAACTCGGTTGGATTAAAAAACATCAAGCCAATTTTATCAGCCAAGAACGACAATCAAAACGCGAATTTGTTTCTGGAGAAAGCCATTACTTTCAGGGCAGGCGCTACTTATTAAACGTGATATATAGCCAAGAAAATCCCAGAGTTAATGTTAGAAACAACACCTGTATCGACCTCTATATTAAAGAAGGCAGTAGCGAATCAAAACGCAAATCGTTGATGATGTCTTGGTATCGAGAGCAACTCAAACTAGAAATTCCCCTCTTAATTGCTAAATGGGAAGTAATTATGAACGTTAGAGTCAAAGAATGGGGGATCAAACAAATGAAAACCAAATGGGGTACTTGTAACACCCAAGCCCAAAGGATCTGGTTGAATCTAGAACTGGCGAAAAAATCGCCGCAGTGTTTGGAGTATATTGTCGTGCATGAAATGGTGCATTTACTAGAAAGAAATCACGGCGATCGCTTTGTGGCTTTGATGAACAAATTTCTTCCCAATTGGCGGTTTTATAAGGACGAACTCAATCGTTCCCCGTTAGCAAGTTACTAAATTGTAGGCGATTTATATTCTTCTGAAACTCCACTATTTCAGGAATCCAACACACCACGGGTGTTGGGTTTCGCAGGCTCAACCCAACCTACAACCGATCTTAATTATGGCTTATTATGGGTGTTTAACCAGATTCGATATCATTCACCCATAACGCAGGAACGGCAAATCTTGCCTTACAACTACACCGATCTCGAATAAACTTAACCCTTTTCTCGTAACTCGCCATGAAAATATCTATTTCATCTTGGTTCGATCGCCAGAAATTTATCCGCAGAGTAATAATTTTACTGTTGTGTTCGATCTATTTTATTTGGTCGCCTCCAGCTTATGCCGCTGCCAGCAAACCAGTAGATTCGCGTTTAGAAGAACAAGTTTTGCAAATTATCCGCCAGCACCCAGAAGCGATCGTCGAATCTCTCACAGTATATCAAGCACGAGAATACGAACAACAGTTCAAAGCCCAGCAAGCTTTTTTACAAGAAGTTAGTGCCAATCCTTCAGCAATAATTGCCCAATCTCCAACTCTGGGAGCAGAAACTCCTAAAATCGTGCTGCTAGAATTTTCCGATTTTCAATGTCCGTATTGCAGCAAGGTAACTCAGCAACTCAAACAGTTTGTCAACAGTCATCAGCAAGAAATTACTTTAGTTTATAAAAATTTCCCGTTGAGCGAGATTCACGGTGAAGCCATGCTAGCCGCCAAAGCAGCTTGGGCAGCAAACCAACAAGGAAAGTTTTGGCAATTTCATGACACTTTGTTCGGCCAACAAAATAAGTTAGGCGAGTCATTGTATGTTTCTACTGCGAAAAAGCTCAACTTAGATCTAGAGCAATTCGATCGCGATCGCAACAGCGAAAAAGCTAGCACCGCCATTGCCCAGGATCTCGCTCTTGGAGAAAAAATAGGAATTTCTGGCACTCCTTTTTTTGCAATGCAAGCCGTCGGCGCTCCTCCAGCCCAAGGAGCATCTTTTTCTGGGTTAGTTAAAACATCCGATCTGGAAAATATCTTAGCTAGGGTGAAAAACTCATCGACAACATCGGCAAGTTAAAAAGACTTAGGGAAACGCATGAAACCTCAATGGGAATGTTTTCTCAACAACATTGGAGAATGGCACGGTTCTTTTACTCGCGTTTCTTTGGAAGGCGAAATTTTAGAAGATACTCCTAGCATTCTGTTGTTAGAAAGTTTAAACGACGATCGAGATGCTCGTCTGACCTTACGCCGATTTCCTGGTGGCGAAGTCAACGAAATGGTTCTCGAATACAATCCAAGTTCGATGGCTCGTAAGGTGCTATTTTTTGAAACAGGAGCTTTTTCTCAAGGTTCTCTCCAGTGGGCACCGTTTACCCAATTTGGCGCAGAATTAGCTTTAGTCGATCGCAATCGATCGCGTCGGTTGCGTCTGGTACAACTATTCGATCGAGAAAGTCAGTTAAACCTAACGCTGATTCGGGAAAAATTAGCTGGTACGAATACACCAGAAAGCCCAATTTTAACGGTGGAAGATTTACTAGGAGAATGGCAAGGAGAAGCCATAACTATTTATCCTGACGCTCAAACTCCTGATACTTATCCGACAAACATGAAATTACGTCAGGAAGGAGCAGAATTACTCCAAGAGCTAACATTTGGTAGCGGCACATCGACTCGCACCATTACTTCTCAGGCAAAAATTGACGGGAAGGTATTACACTTCGATCGCGGCGCTTTACCAGTACGAGTATTGTTGTTGCCAGATGGTGCATCTGCTACTTTTCCATTCAAAATTAACTCGCGCACTCCTTTTTTTCTCGAAGCAGGCTGGTTGCTACAACCTAATTTACGCCAACGCATGATTCGCAGTTACAACGAAACAGGAGAATGGGTAAGTTTGACTTTAGTTACAGAACGCAAACAAGAGTAAGCATGAATTATATCGGACAAATATATATTTGCTTTGGATTACTTTTGTTATTTGTATCTGCTTGTAGCTATAACAAATACGATCGCTCGACTGCTAGCAATAATCCTGCGATCGAGTTTTACCAACAAAGAGCATTTAAAAGTCAGGCTGGCTCGGTTTACAATCTAGTTATTACTCCAGATGGTAAGACTATAATTAGTTGCGGGGGCGATCGCCAAATAAAAATTTGGGACTTAAATACAGGAACATTACAAAAAACTATTGAAACTGAAGATCCAACAGCTAGTCAGCTATTTTCGATTAACAGTTTAGCGATCGGTCGCCATCGACAGTTTTTAGTCACGGGAAGTGGCAACAGCAACACCAAAATTTGGAATTTGACCTCAGCTAAGCTAGAACAAAGCATAACCAGCAGCACGTCGCCAGTTTTTGCCTTAACTTTGAGCCTTGATGACAAAATCCTAGCTATAGCGCGGCAAGATGGCTCGATCGAAATTTGGCGATCGCTGCCTTAAGCTAATTTAGGGGAAAGCCCCTCCCGATATATACGCAGTAGCCTTGGTAAGCGAGGATACAAGAGATGAGGGCAGCCAGCCATTGGTATCAACTTAAGGCTAGAACCATTCTTGGGCCTCGATCTTCAGCGCCAACCGCCAGGGGTTCAAAACCCCACAGCTTAAGCACAAGTCCATTAAAATGGACTAACTTGACTTCAGTTTAGTCCTCTTTTAGTTCTCTTTAGAGGACTTTAGCTATGAGGCAGGGGTTTTCAACCCCTGACGGATGAAGGTTTCGATCGTTAACTTGACATCAATGGCAGCCAGCCTTCGTTTTTCAGAAATGGTATTAGTTACACAATAGGTAATTTAAAGCATTATATAGGGGTGATATGGGCGGGAACCAATCGGTTGTTAAATCTATGAGAATATATTTAGCATAGCTATTATTTGAGATCCGACTGACTAAAATGTTTTTTTGATTCAAGCTGCAAATATTAATACCTTTTTGGTGCAATCTTTTAAATAAGTAGACGGTTTGGATTTTTAAAAGTTGGCGTTGCCGATCGCGATCTAAAAGTAAATGTAATTTAAATTGAGACTTACTAGAAATTTCTTCAACGCTAGGAATCTTGAAAACCTGACAGAATTCAGCATTTAAACCCTCTCGCTCTTGCCCTAGATCGATATATCCTTCTAATCTTGGCATCCAAAGGACTTGTTTGAAAAACTCGCTCGATCGATGACTTTGAAAATGAAGATAAACCGGACAGACTTCTAATAAGTGTCGTTCGCGATCGCTTAGTTTAGTGGCAAAGTCATAGGCTAGTTGAGTGCTGCGATAAAATTGTTTCCTAAGATTCTCTGCCCAAATTTGTCCTCGCGAGCATTTCAACGCCAATTGGCGTTCTGGAAATATCTCTAATTTTTCGTCATTTTCACTCAAAATATATACGCCTTTATCTACTACATCTTTATAAGGATTAATATTATATAGATCTATATTTTTGCTTAACTTTTCCTGAGATAAGATCAGATCGCTGACCAACAAATTCATGTCTCGGTACTTATTTTGCAGTTCTCGATAAACTTCAGGACGAAAATCTAAAGTTATTCGATCGCCTTTCCAAGTATTCACAAAAGTCATAATTAAAAACCGATAACAAATTAACGACAACTGGATGGACGCAATGCTTTACAAGAGTAATTTTGAATAATCTTTTATAAAAAAATGCTTGAGAGTTTAATATATAAGATTGGAATGACTCTTAACCTGGCTGGAAAAACGGCGGGTAATCGGGTGAAGAATAGCTATAAGGACAAAACAAATGTTGAAACGAATCGCGGCAATCTTACTGTTAGTCTTATGTTTGAGCCTACAGATAAGCGTTGCTCCCGCAGTTGCCAGTAGTCTCAAACCTTATATAGATACTACTAAAGGCTACAAATTTCTTTATCCTAATGGTTGGCTATCTGTGAAAGTCAAAGACGGACCGGATGTAGTCTTTCACGATTTGATCGAGCAAACCGAGAATATCAGCGTCGTTATCAGTCCGGTAGCTCAGGGCAAAACCCTTACAGATTTGGGTACGCCTGGGGAGGTAGGATACAAACTGTTGAAAAATGCGATCGCACCCCCTAATTCTAACCGTCAGGCAGAATTAGTGAATGCCGAAGCCCGCGAAAAGAACGCCAAGAAATACTACCTGCTCGAATATGCGGTTAAACTTCCCAATGGCGCACGACACAATTTAGCTAGCGTCGCCGTCAGTCGGGGCAAGCTCCTCACCTTCAACGCCTCAACTACAGAAAGCCGCTGGCAAAAAGTTCAAGCCACATTGAAACAAGTAGTCAATTCCTTCACGGTCGATTGAAAAAGGGCATAGGGCATAGTTTATTCCCCATCTCCCCATCTCCCCATCTCCCCATCTCCCCCTCATGCACGCACCTACCTTCGTCCTCGCTTCCGCCTCTCCCGCGCGTCGCAGCTTGCTGGAAAATGCGGGAATTGTCCCAGTTGTTTCCATCGGCGATTTTGACGAATCGCAAGTCCAACTGAGCGATCCGATGGAACTAGTAGAAACATTGGCACTATGCAAAGCCCAAACAGTTGCCAAAAAGTTTTCTGACTCTTTGGTGTTAGGGTGCGACTCCTTACTGACTGTAGGCGGTAAGATTTATGGGAAACCGCCATCAGTCGCCGAAGCGATCGCCCGCTGGCAGCAGATGAGGGGAAATATGGGAATTCTCTACACGGGCCATGCTTTAATCGACCAGCAACAGCAGCAAACTTTAGTTCGATGTGGGATTACAAAGGTGTATTTTGCTAATGCCAGCGATCGCGAAATTGAAGCCTATGTGGCTACGGGCGAACCTATGAAATGTGCTGGCTGCTTTGCTCTGGATTTTCGCGGCGGGCTATTTGTCGAAAAAATCGAAGGCTGTCACAGTAACGTTATCGGTTTGAGTTTGCCCCTGTTGCGCCAAATGCTCGGCCAGCTAGGATACGATGCGATCGATTTTTGGTCTTGACCAAAACAATTCTCAATTCGCAATTTACAATGAAATTCAATAAATCTTTTAATTGTTAATTAATGGGTACGGGTACGCGATCGGAATAAATTTTATATAACTATTCCTATGCCCCATGCCCTATGCCCCATGCCCTATGCCCGAAATGATTGAGCCAACAGTTGACTTAACGAATTGCGATCGAGAACCGATTCACATTCCAGGACTGATTCAGCCCCACGGGGTGCTGCTGGTTATCAAAGAGCCGGAACTCGAAATCGTACAAGTTAGCAACAATACTTTTAGTTTGCTCGATCGCGATCCTCAACAATTGCTGGGCCAACCGCTGTCAGACTTGCTTGATGCCGATCGAATTGCGGCCATCTGGCAATGTCTGTCAGAAGACTTTGAGAGCGCAAACCCTTTAGATATTGCGATCCGTGCTACCGCAGCCAACGATGGTCCAGGTGAATTCCTGCGGTTTGATGGCATCGTTCATCGCTCTGATGGGGCAATAGTTCTAGAACTGGAACCGAAAACGACCCAACAGCCGACCGACTTTTTTGATTTTTATCGGCACGTTAGAGGGACAATTACCAAAATCCAAAAGGCACAGACATTGGTAGAAATGTGCCAAATTGCCGTCAAAGAAGTCCGCCGGATCGCTCGATTCGATCGAGTAATGGTATATCGGTTCGACCCTGAAGGCTCTGGCAGCGTCATTGCTGAAGATAAATCCGATTGGGGAACGCCCTATATAGACTTGCGTTACCCAGCTACAGACATTCCCCAGCAAGCCCGACAGCTTTACAAGCTCAATTGGCTGCGGTTAATTCCAGATGTGAATTACCAACCGACGGGGTTAACTCCAGCAAATAACCCCTTAAGCGATCGACCCTTGGATATGAGCCTGTGCGTATTGCGAAGTGTCTCGCCCATTCATATCGAGTATCTTCGCAACATGGGGGCAACCGCAACCCTAACCATCTCATTGATTCAAGACCAAAAGTTATGGGGAATGATTGTCTGCCATCACTCATCACCTAATTACGTGCCCTACGGCGTGCGAATAGCTTGTGAATTTATCGGGCAAGTGATGTCGTTGGAGTTGGCGACGAAGGAAGCCAATGAAGACTTAGAAGCTAAAATGCGCTTGCAGTCGCTAATCACCAAGTTTGTCGAATCCCTATCCCAGTCAGAATACTTCTTAGATGGGATCGAGAGATTACAATCGAATTTGCTAGAACTAGCAGGTGCGTCGGGAGCCGTAGTCAGCGGGGGCAACGATCGCCTCATTACTCTGGGACAAACGCTGCCACTAGAGGTTATCCCCGCTCTGCTCGATTGGCTCCAACAGCACATTCAAGCCGATAATTTGTTTCAGACTCGATCGCTTTCTGAGGTTTATCCAGCGGCGGAGAATTTTAAAGAGGTAGCCAGTGGCTTGTTAGCCTTAGAAATTTCTAAAGTTCATCGCACGTACATTCTCTGGTTTCGTCCCGAAGTGAGACAAACGGTTAACTGGGGCGGCAATCCTCATAAACCTGTAGAAGTTTCAGCAGATAACGGCCAGCGGCTATCGCCGCGAAAATCTTTTGCCTTATGGCAAGAAACCGTCAGCGGTTGCTCTCTTCCCTGGAAGGCTTGGGAAATTGAAGCCGTTGCCGAACTGCGCAGCCTCCTGGTAGGCGTAATTCTCAAGCAAGCGGACGAACTGGCGGCGGTGAATATCGAGCTAAAGCGCAGCAACGACGAACTCGATTCTTTTGCCTACATTGCCTCTCACGATCTAAAAGAACCACTGCGGGGAATTCATAACTATGCCAACTTCTTGATGGAAGACCACGCCGACGTATTGAATGAGGACGGCATCAGAAAGCTGCAAACGTTGGTGCGGCTAACCCAACGCATGGAAGATTTAATCAACTCGCTGCTGCATTTTTCTCGCTTGGGACGCGCCGAACTGGCTTGGCAAAGAGTCGATTTGAACGTTTTACTCCAACAAGCGATCGCTACCTTAAAGATGAGCCAACCGCAGCATTCAGTAGAGTTTCACTGCCCTCAACCCCTACCCGTAATCGAATGCGATCGCGCTCAAGTTAGCGAATTATTTACCAATCTGCTTAGCAACGCCATTAAATACAACAATAAAGCCCAAAAATCGGTTGAAATTGGCTTTTCACCTCCAGAAATAAGCTCAGGTCGAACCTCTACCCTCTCTTCCCTCTCTTCCCCCTCTCGCCTTCTCCCACTTCCCCAAACTTATACTTTCTACGTTCGCGACAACGGTATCGGAATTCCCGAACAGCACTTAAACAAAATTTTTCAGATCTTCCGGCGGTTACACGGACGCGACGAATATGGCGGTGGCACTGGAGCCGGGTTAACCATTGCCCGCAAGATCGTGGAACGACACGGCGGCGAAATCTGGGTAGAATCTATGCCTGGTGAGGGCAGTACGTTTTACTTTACTCTGCCAGGGGAGGCCCATTTATGACCTAAGAGCGATCGATTGTGGAATAAGCTCGAAATCTCTTTTTGCTTTTTTTAAGTTAATCTAAAATCGAACCACCAAAAAATTCTCTGCTTTAGCCCCTAAATTAATATATGCCTAAAAAATCTGGACGCTAGTTATTGTCAGAGCTACTAGATTTATCTATGGGGTTTTCATAATTCATAATTCATAATTCATAATTCAGATGACCAGCACTTCAGCACCCCTACTCAGTCCAACTCCACCCTTACTGATCGTAGAAGATAGCGATGAGGATTTTGAAGCTTTTCTGCGATTTCTGCATCGCTCTGGCGTGGTTATCCCGATCGAACGATGCGTCACGGGAGAACAGGCATTAGCGTTTCTCTACCGTACCGATGTTGACGACAATCCTGAGTCTAGTCCTCGTCCGGGGATGATTTTGCTCGACTTGAACTTACCGGGCATCGACGGACGAGAAGTATTGCGCCGCACTAAAGAAGACGACAACTTGAAGACCATTCCTGTAGTTGTCTTTACCACCTCAAATAACCCCAGAGATATTGAAACTTGCTATCAACAGGGAGCTAACAGCTACATCATCAAACCAATTGATTTCAATCAACTCAGACGCAATATCCAAACGATTTTGGATTACTGGTTTGATGTCACTACCCTCCCAGATTCTCGATCGCCAATTTAACTAAAAACAAGCGGATACAAGCCTCTCCTCGTGAGGAGTTGACCCTTCGGCTACGCTTGGGGCCAAGCTGATGACAAAAACCGCTTGGTGCAAGCTGCTTGGTGCGCTTGCTTGCGGAGGAAACCTCCGCGCAGCGCATCCGCTTTTTGACTTTTGACTTTTGACTTTTTTTGACCTATCTCTTGGCATCGACAGCTTAGAATAGCACTAATAATCCTCTCAATCGAGAGCGCGTCAATAACAGCTAGCCATGAGCGAGCAACAGCGCACGATCCTAATTGTTGATGACTCCCCAGAAGATCGCGAGCTATATCGACGCTATCTGCTGCGGGATTGCGAGTACCGCTACACCATCTTGGAAGCAACATTGGGGCAGCAAGGGTTAGAACTCTGGCAGCAGCACCAACCGGATGTGGTGTTGCTCGATTACCGACTGCCAGATGGAGATGGGCTGGAGTGGCTCGATCGAATGTCAACCCAAAAGCAGCAGCCGTGCTTGCCCGTAATTGTAGTCACAGGGCAGGGGAGCGAAGCGCTGGCCGTCCGTTCGATCAAAGCTGGGGCCCAGGATTATTTGGTCAAAGGACAAATTACCCCGGAAGGGCTGCAACTGGCAGTGAATGGGGCGATTGCCACCGTCCAGTTACGCGCTCAACTGCAACAGCGGATCGAAATCGAACGATTGGTGGCCCAGATGACTCGGCAAATTCATCAATCGCTGAAACTCGATCGAATTCTCCAGACGACTGTAGACGAAGTGCGGCAGTTTCTCCAATGCGATCGGGTCTTTATTTATCGCTTTCGATCGGACTTTAGCGGCATAGTGGTGGTGGAGTCTGTCGGTGACAATTGGTTGTCGATAGTAGACGTTCAGGTGGAAGACCGCTATTTCATGCAAACGCGGGGTGAAGAATATCGGCGGGGACGCATTCAGGCAGTGGCAGATGTGCGTGCGGCTGGTTTAAGTAAGTGTCATGTCGATTTGCTCTCCCAATTTCAGATCGCGGCTAACTTGGTAGTGCCGATTTTGCATGGAGAAGGATTGTGGGGCTTATTAGTCGCCAACCAATGTGCGGCCCCTCGCCAGTGGCAACCCCTGGAGATTGAGCTAGTCCAACAATTGAGTACCCAGGTGGGGATTGCTATCCAGCAAGCCGAACTTTATCAGCAGGCACGGGCTGAATTATCCGAGCGCCAGCAGACCGAAATCGAACGCGATCGCTTATTTGCCCAAGAGCAATCAGCCAGAGAAGAAGCCGAACGGGCCAATCGAGTCAAAGATGAGTTTCTGGCAGTGCTTTCCCACGAGTTGCGATCGCCTCTCAATCCGATCTTGGGCTGGGTGAAACTGCTGCAAACCTCTCAATTAGATGAAGCTCAAACTAAAGAAGCTCTAAATACGATCGAACGCAATGCCAAATTGCAAACCCAACTCATCGATGACTTGCTCGATGTCGCTAAGATCTTGCGAGGCAAGCTGAATTTAAATGCCGCTCCGGTTAATTTAGGTTCGATCGTCGAGTCGGCGATGGAGACGGTGAGAACCTCGGCAGATGCCAAATCAATCGCGCTCCATGCGGTACTACCCGATATCGGACTAGTCTCTGGTGATGCCGTTCGCTTGCAGCAAATCGTCTGGAATCTGCTCTCTAATGCCATTAAATTCTCTCCCAGCGGCGGCCGAGTGGAAATCGAGCTAGAACGTGTGGAGGCAGGGAGAGGGGGAGAGGGGGAGAGGGGGAGCAGGGGAGAGGAGCATTCCCTATGTCCTATGCCCCATGCCCCATGCCCTATGCCCTATGGTCAACTTACAGTTAGGGATATGGGTAAAGGCATTAGTCGAGAGTTCTTGCCCCATATTTTCGAGTATTTTCGTCAAGAGGATGCTTCCATCACTCGCCAGCACGGCGGGCTAGGTTTGGGACTGGCGATCGTCCGTTATTTAGTAGAATCTCATGGAGGTACGATCGCGGCTGCTAGTTGTGGAGAAGGGCAAGGGGCGACCTTCACGGTCAGACTCCCGCTGGTAGCTGTTGTCGATGAAAGCAATCGATCTCCAGACTCGCTCGCTCGGAAACTCGACCTTACAGGTATCCGAGTGTTACTAGTGGATGACGAACCAGATACCCGCCAGATGCTAAGTTTCGTCTTTCGGGAATACGGAGCAGAGTCGATGGCAGCGGCTTCAGGAAATGAAGGTTTGACCCTGCTGGAATCGTTTCAACCGCATATCTTGGTGAGCGATATTGGGATGCCAGAGATGGATGGGTATACCTTAATGAAGCGAGTGCGCTCTCTGCCACCGGAACGAGGAGGACAAATTCGGGCGATCGCTCTAACGGCATATGCTAGAGAAGAAGACCGACAAAAAGCCGCTTCAGCAGGCTTTCAGGAACATATTTCTAAGCCAGTCGAGCTAGAGAAGTTGGTACGGGCTGTCTTCGATTTGGCGCGACAGCCCGAAATCCCATAGATCTCTCCAGACATTAAACTCAAAGGCAGGCTCCGATGACTACCTCGCAAGAATTGTTGGAGATGTCTAATTTAATCTTCTATTGTAAAAAATCTAGATTCTTGGCAATCTTCAAATTTTCTTTAAAACTGTGCCATAAAATACCATCTGTCATCGATCGAAGCTGGAAAACCTTTCAGGTGCTTGAGTCAGGCAGCGTGGGTTTCTCCCTGAACCCCTCCTCGATCGAGGAATCTGGGTTTAAAAACTCGATTTTTCCCCAGCTTATCCCTCTCTCTCCTTGCTCTGAGAGGGAAACTGGGATTTTCTGAGTTCTGTCGAACTCAAGTATCGATCGAGGTTTCGAGCTAGTTTCAGTGGCAAAATAAATCGGTGGCTCTTAACATCTTGAATTCTCTGGCTTAACGCCTGTTTTTATATTAGGAGATTTCATTAAATGGCATTTGGACCAGCCTCCCGCTTGGGGGTCAGCCTGTTTGATTCTACTCCTCCCATCGAGTCGATTCCCGATAGTTCTAACGAGGACAAAGAAAACATTATTCGGGCAGTCTATCGGCAAGTGTTAGGTAATGCCTACGTGATGGAGAGCGAGCGGCTTTCAGTTGCCGAATCGCAATTCAAGCTCGGCGAACTCAGCGTGCGCGAGTTCGTCCGTCAGGTGGCCAAGTCAGACTTGTATCGCTCGCGGTTTTTTACCGAAGTTCCTCGGTATCGCGCGATCGAACTCAATTTCCGTCACCTTCTAGGACGTACTCCCCTGGATCTCGAAGAAATGCGATCGCACAGCACTATCCTCGATACCCAAGGCTACGAGGCGGATATCGATTCCTACCTCGATAGCGATGAGTACCAATCTACCTACGGCGAAAATATAGTGCCCTATATTCGCGGCTGGAGGACTGACGCGACTCAAAGCATGGTGCAGTTCACCCATCTATTTGAAATGGTGCGGGGTGCTTCTAGCAGCAGCTTGAAAGGCAACTTAGCGGGTAAGAGTCCGAGATTGAACTCGTTGGTAATTCAATCGATTCCTACTCCCGTCGTTTCTCCTGGTAGTGCTGGAGCCACCTTCCGCAATCCCTCTGGCAGTGCTCGTACCCGTTTGGGCGTGGGAGCTAGCGAAGGCGGCAAAGTTTATCGGATTGAAGTCACTGGCTATCGCGCCAAGACTGTGAATCGAGTATCTCAGTTCCGCCGCAGCAACCAGGTTTTACTGGTGCCTTTCGAGCAATTATCAGAGACTTACCAGCGCATTCACAAACAGGGTGGTGTGATCGCTAGCATTACCCCAGTTTAGCGATCGGCCAACCTCAAGCCGACCTGAAAAAGTTCTTGATGTTGGCCGATTCGAGGGATTTGGCCTCGGAAGCCATCTCTCGAACTCGATTACAACTTTCAATTTGAAAACCCAAGCGAACAAAACACTTATGGAAACCCGCGTAGAGTTGTGGCCTAGTCGTTCGTCTGAAGACGTGGAGACGGCGATTCGGGCTGCGTACAAGCAAGTATTGGGTAATCCCCACGTGATGGAGAGCGAACGCCTGGTACAGGCAGAATCGCAATTAGCTAGCGGCACGATTACCGTGCGCGAGTTCGTCAGAGCGATCGGACAATCTGAATTCTATCGGAGCCGGTACTTTGAAAAATGCTCGCCTTATCGCTTTGTCGAGCTAAATTTCATGCACTTCCTGGGACGCGCTCCCTTGTCTCAAGCAGAAGTCTCCGAACACATCGTTCGCTGCGTGGCAGAAGGCTATGCTGCCGAGATCGATTCCTATATCGATAGTGCAGAATACCAAGCCAATTTTGGCGAGAATACCGTGCCATTTTATCGCCGAGTCAGCGAAACCGGCCGCAACCAAGTCGGTTACAACCGACTGTTTGCGATCGATCGCGGACCGGCTCAAGTCAGTAGTGCGGTCAAGTCTTCTCAATTGGTGTCTGCTGTCGCTGCCAACACTGCCAATGCGATTAAGCCTTCTAAGGCTACGGTTGTCGGTTCTGGCACCGAGAAGCGGTTCAAGATTGTGGTCAGAGGCTCTAAATTCGATAGTCCTCGCCGCATCAGCACCACGGAATACATCGTCCCTGCCAGTAAGATGACACCGCAAATTCAGCGGATCAATCGTACCAGCGGCAAGATTGTCAGCATTACTGAGATTGCCTAGCGATCGCTAACTTTTCGATCGCAGAAATTAGCGATCGAACTAATAGCAATTCTCAGCTTAATCGAAGACAAACTCGATCCTTACCCCCCTTGTTAGGGGGGTAAGAAACAGAAAAATAAAAAGCCATCGTCATTAACGATTTTTATCATCAACGACGATAACTTTTACCTATCTAATTATAGCAAACGCACATTTTAGCAAATCGTTAGCTAAACCGCCTTTAAGTTTGATTTTTGCGAGCGAAACAAAAATCTTTAAAATCTTCTCCTCAGCCTCAAATTAAAAGATTAGATGCACCACAGCTTAGCTGAAACTACAAATACATCGATCGATTAAACATCGGGCTGTCAAATCGAAAACTTCCCAACGCTGTTTGATGCAGATATTGAGCGAATCCCTTACAGAAAGGGTGGAAGCAGTTATGTTGCCACCAGAAGCCGAAAAGAAAATGCAATGTTGGATCAGGAGCCGTCACCTGATTTGCTCTCGTAACTTTTTCATATTTCAAACAGTAGATTATGCCGCATTAGAAAGATTTGCTAATTGTATTAATGCGTTAGGAGGATCGGTGATTTCTGTCGATTCGATCGACAAAATTTGGATGGGAAATCACCGTCAGGTGATTCTCTATCAAGTCAAAGCGAGTTTGCACACTCCCTGCCATGACTTAAAGCAATATTGGATTAAGTATGGCAGCTTCTATACCAGATTTAGTTCGCAGATCGGTGATGCAAAATCGATGGCGATACGTTCTATCCCACAGGCTAACGCCAACGCTAAAACTAATTAACGCCAGTGTGGATAAATCCGGGATTGTTAATTTTTGGTTGGCAAAGTTTACAAATATTGACGGTTGGCGATCCATTCTTGACAGACAATTGCTATTGAGCAAGATGTTAAGAGCCTAGCCAAAGATTTAAAAAAACCAATGAAAGCGATCGCCCCCGAAACTACTCAAACTCTGGGGTAGGTTGGTTCATCTCAAAAGTTTGTTGAGATCGAGCTTTGGGTGGAAATCGTTGAATTCTCAATTCCGTGGTGTCATCTGCAACTAAATCGTTGCAGGCGATCGCCAGTTGTATATAACTGCAAAAAAAATTAGGAGGATGGCTAAATGGCCCTTTGGATTGCCGATGCCGAAACAGTCGAATTACGTCGTAATCCGACGGAAGACGATTTACAAACTGCGATCCGAGCAGTTTACAAACAAGTGTTGGGAAACGCTCACGTCATGGAAAGCGAACGCCTCACCAGTGCTGAATCGGCGCTGCGCAACGGCGATATCACCGTCAGGGGATTCGTCAGAGCCGTAGCTCAGTCAGATCTTTATCGTTCGCTGTTTTTTGAAACTTCTTCTCCCTATCGGTTCATCGAACTCAACTTCAAACACCTTTTCGGCCGCGCACCGATAGATCAATCAGAAATCTCAGAACACGTCCAAACCTGTATTACTAAAGGATATAGTGCTGAGATCGATTCCTATATCGACAGTGAAGAGTACGCCGCCAACTTTGGCGAAAATACAGTGCCTTACTACCGAGGAAGCCGCACCCAAACTGGCATTAAAAATGTCGGTTTCAACCGCACCTTTGCCCTGATGCGGGGATATGCTACCAGCGATAGTGGCAGATCCGCAGCCTTGATTGGCGATCTAGCTGGCAACCGTGCCACCAAGATTTCATCGCCAGCCAGAGGAGCCGGAGCTTCTAGCAGTACGAGCAAGCGGTTCCGAGTATCGGTAGCTAAATCTAGTTTTGGTTCTCGCATGAATCAAGGCGTAACTACTTTTGAAGTCGGTTACGCGCAGTTGTCGGCCAAGATTCAAAACATCCAGAAGACGGGGGGGAAAATCCTCAGCATCACCGAAATATAGCAATTCGCAATTTGCAATTCGCAAGGTGAGATCGAATCCGGTCGATCGTTCATAATGTAGGTTGGGTTGAGCGAGAGCGAAACCCAACGCTCGTGTTGTCTTGGGTTTCTAGTAAAAAGTTGGTGATGGATATTACCGAGTTTGTAAAGCAATCTATAGGCAAATGGCGATCGCAGCGCAGCGCCCACCATTTAATTTTCGCTCACTTTGAAGCAGTGCGATCGGAGATCGAGATTGCGCCCCTCAGTCTGGAAGACTCAGCCGTGGTGGAACTTTGCCAAAGTTATGGCATCGATCCGCAAACTGCTGACTCGCCCTTTCGCATGAGTTGGGAAGGAGAATCGGATTGGGATGACAACGAAGTGATGGCAGGAAGTACGGTTTTAGTCCCAATTCCAGATCGAGAGGCGAAAAATCGGGGGAAACTGCTGCGCGATCGCGGCTATGCTGAAACCATCCCCGCTGTCGGCAACTATCATATAACCGATGATGGTACTTTCGTCTTGCTCACAGAGTACGATCGCGCCGCTGCCGAAGAAAAGATTTGGTTTGTCAATCCAAATTTGCGGTTTCGCGTATCGACGATCAAAACTAGCGATGGTACTGGCGTGGTGACGGCTTCATTTGCCTCAGAAATCCGCTCGCTGAATTCTGAAGGATGAATGATGAATTATGAATGACGATTTAATTACCCTAGCAACGTGGATGGCAGGAGGTTTTAGTAACTACCAACAAGCCGCCGCCGAGCCTCGGATGTTCGCTCATATTCGCGTCTTCTTCCGGCCCTTACCAGTTGAATTTTTTGCTGGCATTGGCTTTTATTCCGAGCAGGTTTACGACTACGATTTGTGGAATCCCTATCGTCAGGGAGTCCATAGGTTAGTCGATTTAGGCGATCGCATCTACATCGAGAATTACTCTTTGAAAGAGGCTCTCCTCTACGCTGGGGCCGCGCGAGAATTGTCGATCCTTAGAACTATTACCTCCGATAGCATCGAGCGACGTAATGGCTGTTCGATGGTATTTCAGCGCGATGGCAATCGTTTTTTGGGCGGCGTAGAGCCAGGAAATCTTTGCCTAGTCGGACGCGATGGCAACCAAACTTATCTAGTGAGCGAGGTAGAAATTACCGAAAAAACTTGGGTAAGCCTCGATCGAGGCCTGAATCCAGATACTCACGAACAAGTATGGGGTTCGGAGTTCGGCCCTTTGCGCTTTGAAAAATGCCAAAGCTTTGCCGATGAATTACCGAATTAGGGAAGAGAGGGAGAAAATTCTTTAACTCCACGCTCTGTAGGGGCGCAAAGCTTTGCGCCCCTACTGCTGAACTTTTGTAAAGACGCGAGATCTCGCGTCTCTACAACTCCTAAATTTCTGTTAAAAAGGAGACTTTTAAAATGACTATAACTTTTGTCAATCCAGTTGTTAATCCCGATGCGAAATTGGCAGTTCGACCGTTTGATGATGCCGATCCAGTGCGGTTGTGGCCTAATCCGGCGCTAGAAGATGTCGAAATTGCGATTAGAGCCGTCTATCGACAAGTGTTGGGTAATGCCCACGTCATGGAGAGCGAACGGCTATCGGTGCCAGAATCTCAACTCAAGCAAGGTGAAATTAGCATCCGAGAATTCGTGCGCCAGGTAGCAAAATCGGAATTGTATCGATCGCGATTTTTTGAAGATTGCCCCCGATACCGAGCGATCGAATTGAACTTCAAGCACTTACTGGGACGCGCTCCCGAAAGCTATGAAGAAATGACGCAACACAGCCAGTTGTTAGATCGCTCTGGCTATGAGGCTGATATCGATTCTTATATCGATAGCGAAGAGTACGAGGAAGCATTTGGTGAAGATATCGTTCCCTACTATCGGGGCTACAAAACTCAAACTGGGAAAAAAATGGTGGGATTCACCCATATGTTTGATTTACTGCGGGGAGCGTCTAGCAGCGATCGCAATTTAGTCAAGGGCGATCCCTTCCGATTGCAGCGAGCGATTCTCAAAAACGCACCTACTCAGATCTGGCCGGTTACGAGCGTAGCTTCGTTGCCGCAATATACTCGTCCGAGTTCCCCAAGTCCGGCAGCCAGTCCCGCACCAGCACCCATCCAGGCTGCTGCTGATGGTTCTCCAGCAGCACGGCAACGTCAATTTTACGAGGCATACCGACCATTTAAAGAGACAGAGCCAGTCGAACTCCGACCTGGGTTTTCTGAAGCCGAAGTCGATGTAGTAATTCGGGCAGCGTATCGGCAAGTGTTGGGTAACGCTCATGTCATGGAGAGCGAGCGCCTGGTGGTGGCAGAATCTCAATTGAAACGACGCGAGATCGGCGTGCGGGAATTCATCCGCAAAATCGCCCAATCTGAGTTATATCGCTCTCGCTTTTTCGACAACTGCTACCGCTATCGAGCGATCGAACTTAATTTCAAACACTTGTTGGGACGCGCTCCCGATAGCTTTGAGGAAATGCGCTCCCACAGCACGATTTTGGATAACTGCGGATATGAAGGGGAAATCGACTCCTATTTAGACAGCGAAGAATATCAGAAGGCCTTTGGAGAGAACCGAGTGCCATTCTATCGAGGCAACCAAACCCAGCCGGGACAGTCTCTACTTGGGTTTACTAATATGTTCGACTTGTTGCGGAGTGCTTCTAGCAGCGACAAAAATCTAGAGACTAACAATCGGCCCGTACTGACAAAAGCTTTAATCGGCAAACTTCCCGCTGGTAAGAGCCAGCTTACTGATGTCAGTCAAATTCTGGCAGATTTGTTCAAAAGACCGTCCCAAACAGCCCCAGAGTCCGTTCCGGCTCCATCTACTCCGATCGCACCCGTACCCGCACCAGTGACGACCGAGCAAGAGCAGCAGGTCGCGGCGCTGGAAAAACAACTAGCTCAGTTGCGATCGACCGCTGGTGTAGGCGCGGCCATTGTCAATAGCAGTTCCTATAGTGCGGCTGGCTCTCAAGGACAACAGCCAACCGATCGAATTGCCCAGTTGCAAGCACAAATTGCCGAAGCCAGGGCTTTATCTAGCGTCGCTGACTATCGGTTGAACAAATGGCGCAATCGGACCTTTTCTCGTTAGCTAACCTCACCCCCCAGCCCCTCTCCTGCAAGGAGAGGGGAGCCAGAGGGGTTTTTGGAAACCAAATTTAGGATCGTATCGAATCCAGTTGAACAACCATAATAAGAAGGCGATCGCGTCTAAAAAACACAAACATCCCGTAGGTTTAGAAGTATCGTAATTTTAGACTTCATAAATTCATAATTCCAATGATGTCAAAATTGCATGATGCTCAAACTCTAGCCGGAGCGATCTTCGAGCCATCAGATAACAAAATTGCCGTACCAGCCAGTTTTGGTAACGATATCGCTGCCATTAATGCTGCTAAGACAGGTGTAGCCTTGAGCGATCGCTCTCATTGGGGACGGATTCAAGTTTCAGACTCCGATCGACTGCGATTTTTGCACAACCAGAGTACCAACGATTTCCAAAGTCTCAAACCAGGACAAGGCTGCGATACGGTTTTTGTCACTTCCACTGCTAGGACGATCGATTTAGCTACGGCTTATCTGATGGAAGATAGCGTCTTATTGCTAGTTTCTCCCCATCGTCGCCAGCAACTGATCGACTGGCTCGATCGCTACATCTTTTTTGCCGATAAGGTCAAATTGACGGATATTACCGCAGAAACTGCTACTTTTAGCTTAATCGGACCGAATAGCGACGAACTACTCCTTAAGTTAGGGATTGGAGAAATTATCGGCCAACCCCACGCTACTCACCAACAAGTGGCGATCGGAGATCTAACATTCCAGATAGCTGTGGGTAGCGGTTTGGCATTACCAGGATATACCTTTATTATCCCAGCCGATCGGGCTGCTAGCCTGTGGATCCAACTAGCGGCAGCAGGAGCAGTACCTTTAGGGGAAAACCGTTGGGAGCAACTGCGAATCGAACAAGGAAGACCAGTTCCCGATCGCGAACTGACAGAAGATTACAATCCCTTAGAGGCGGGCTTGTGGCAGACAATTTCGTTTGAAAAAGGCTGCTACATCGGGCAGGAAACCATTGCCCGCCTCAACACCTACAAGGGCGTGAAGCAACACCTTTGGGGGGTGCGACTGAGTGCCCCTGTTGAGCCAGGAACCGCCGTCACTGTCGGAGAGGAAAAGGTAGGCAAACTTACCAGTTTTACGACAAGCGATCGCGGTCATTTAGGATTGGCATACATCCGCACTAAAGCTGGCGGCGTGGGATTGCAAGTCAAAGTAGGAGAAGTTGACGGTGAAATTGTCGATCTGCCCTTCCTCACTCATCCACCCCAGGAGTAGAGAGGGGAGAGGGGGGACACGGAGAGGGGAGAAGGGAGAGGCAGAGAATAAACGATGCCCTTTGCCCTTCATCATTCATCATTCATCCTTCAGCCAACTGGTTGTTTGGCCAGGAATTTTTCTAGTTCGGTGAGGGCATCAGCATCGACTTTGGTTTGCATCGGGCAGAACTTTGGTCCGCACATCGAGCAAAACTCAGCAGTTTTGTAAATATCTGCTGGTAAGGTTTCGTCGTGATATTCCTTAGCGCGATCGGGATCGAGGGCTAATTCAAACTGGCGGTTCCAATCGAAGTTGTAACGCGCCCTAGAAAGTTCGTCATCTCGATCTCTGGCCCCAGGACGGTGTCTCGCAATATCGGCAGCATGAGCCGCAATCTTGTAGGCAATCAAGCCATTGCGCACGTCTTCAGCATTTGGCAGTCCTAAATGCTCTTTGGGCGTGACGTAACACAGCATTGCCGTGCCATACCAGCCAGCCATGGCAGCGCCAATAGCTGAGGTAATGTGGTCGTAACCAGGGGCGATATCAGTCACCAGCGGGCCTAGCACGTAGAAGGGCGCTTCCGAACACTCTTCCATCTGCTTTCTGACGTTGAACTCGATTTGGTCCATCGGTACGTGTCCTGGACCTTCCACCATTACTTGCACGTCGTCTTCCCAAGCGCGGCGAGTCAATTGTCCTAGAGTCTTCAATTCGGCCAACTGAGCCTCATCTGAAGCATCGTGAGTACAGCCGGGACGCAGAGAATCCCCCAAACTGAAAGACACATCGTATTTTTTGAAAATTTCGATGATGTCTCGGAGGTGAGTGTAGAGAGGATTTTGTTTGTGGTGGTGTAACATCCATTTAGCCAAAATCCCGCCGCCACGAGAGACGATCCCCGTCAAGCGATTTCTGACTAAAGGCAAGTGTTCGATTAAAATTCCGGCATGGATGGTCATGTAGTCTACGCCTTGTTGGGCGTGTTTCTCGATTACGTCGAGAAAATCATCGGGAGTGAGATTTTCCACCTTCCCATGTACGCTTTCTAAAGCTTGGTATACAGGTACAGTTCCAATTGGCACTGGCGAGGCGTTGATAATTGCCGTGCGAATCTCATCGAGATTACCGCCACCAGTAGAGAGATCCATGACGGTATCTGCCCCATATTTCACCGCCAAACGCAGCTTGTCTGTTTCCTCGTCAATATTGGAAGAATTAGGAGAAGCACCGATGTTAGCATTTACTTTGCACTTCGAGGCAATACCAATGCACATTGGCTCTAGGTTAGTGTGGTTGATATTGGCAGGAATAATCATCCGCCCCCGCGCTACTTCCTCGCGGATTAAGTCTGGTGGCAGGTTCTCCCGCTGGGCGACGTACTGCATTTCTTCGGTAATCGTGCCTTGACGAGCATAGTGAATTTGCGTGACATTGCTCTGTCCGCGTCGCTTCGCAACCCATTGTGTACGCATATTTGTTAGTGTCCTTAACTATCAGCTTCCCTCCGCCAGTATTATCCGGACTCAGGTTCTCAGGGTGTAATCTCAGCCTGAAACAGCAGGCACCCCTAGCTATGTGTAGATTCTATCACTGCTTTTAGGAAGTGTTGAGTGTTAAGTGTTGAGTGTTGAGTTATAGGAGTTCAGGAGTTTAAGAAGTGAGAAGTGTTGAGTGTTAAGTGTTGAGTTAAGAATTCTCTCTCCCCTTCTCCCCCCTCCCTCAAATCGCTTCTACAGGAACGGGTTCCCAAATTTCTCCATATTTATCCTTCAGGCTCTGCCAGGCCTCGACTTGTCCCGGTTCGTATTCTCCTGGTTTGCCCCACTGCAAAAACAAACTTAATGCTGGTTCCTCATTGGCATCTAAAAAGCGAATAGCGTAAGTAGTAAAATTGCCTCGTTTGGCTTCACCAGTTTCAAATTTCACCTTTTTAATCGCATCCATATTCAAGTGAAACTCGAATCCTTCGGTGTGCATATTGGCATATTTGCCTTTCGGTAATTCGGCATAAAAGAGCTTGCTAATCCCACCACGGGCTTCTAAGACGGCACCACTACTGGTGACAATTAAACGTAATGTGCCCAGATTTTCGCAAGCTTCTAAAAATTCTTTGACAGTTGCAGTCATAAGTAATCGATCGTTGTTTGTAGTTTATTGTTCGTGCTTCTCGTAGGCGGCAACAATTCGTTCGACTAGGGGGTGGCGAACGACATCGGCTTTAGTTAGATGACAAAAGGCAATCCCTTCCACATTTTGCAGGATTTTTTGGGCGATCGCTAATCCAGATTCTTGGTGCATCGGCAAGTCGGTTTGGGTAACGTCGCCAGTGACTACCATCCGCGAACCAAAACCGAGGCGAGTTAGCACCATTTTGATCTGGGCAGGTGTAGTATTTTGGGCTTCATCGACGATGACGAAAGCATTACTGAGAGTGCGACCCCGCATATAAGCTAGGGGAGCGACTTCAATTACCCCTCGTTCCATCAAGTTGGGAATCCTCTCCGGTTCGATGAATTCGTACAAGGCATCGTATAGAGGGCGCAAAAAAGGATTGACTTTTTGCTGCAAGTCGCCTGGGAGAAAACCTAATTTTTCTCCAGCCTCAACCGCCGGACGAGTTAGTATCAATCGTTCGTATTCGTCTTTGAGTAAAGCCTGAGCGGCAATTGTTGCTGCTAGAAATGTCTTGCCAGTGCCAGAAGGGCCGATGCAAAAAGTCAGATCTTTGGTACGAATCGACTCGATATACTGCCACTGAGCTAGGGTTTTGGCTCGAATGTCTTCGCCGCGACGGGTTCGCCCCAAGATTCGCTCTTGCATGGCTTGAAGTAATTCTTGACGGCCCGTATCGAGAGCTTGCGCGGCGGTGCGAATATCGACTTTGGAGATCGGCTTGCCTGCTTGCCATATAGGTTTGAGCGATCGCACGATCTCGAAAGTTCTTTCTTCTTGTTTGGGCGTGCCAGAAATCAGCAATTCTTGCCCTCGCAAGACTACAGCCGCACCCGTTTGCTGGGATAGAATTTTGATGTTTTCTTCGCGACTGCCTGCTAGAGCGATCGCGCTTTCACTACTTGGTAACTGAAATGTTTTCAATATCTCTATGGCGATCGCTGTGGTTTTCTGACTTTAATTCTAAATCTCGATCCATAACAATTGCTTTTAACTGCCAACACCAGAGATGACTTCAATATCTGTAGCAACACTAAAAAACGATGGTTTTTGGTGGAAGTTCAAGCTGCCTCCAAAAACCAGATTTTGACTTTTGACTTGTTAATGACTAATTTCGGGGACGAGTTCTCGGAGGTGGAGATCTTCTATTACCGCCATTTCTCCCCATCGGCCGAGAGCGGCGACTGCCTTCCTCTCCACCGGAGTTATTGTCTTTTTCCGAGTGCGCAGCATTGCTACCGTATATATCTAAATATACAGATTGACCCGCTGCTTGGGCAGAAGCTGCCAGCACGGCCCGAATGGCCTGAAGATTGCGACCGCCACGACCGTAAACCCGTCCCTTGTCCGTACCTTCAAAAGCCAGCCGAATCCAGATTCGCGACTTAGATGGTAGCATTTCGCAGTCTACGATCAGCGAATCTGGTGCGTCTAAAAATGGTTGTACGAGAAAGCGCACCAATTCAACATAATTGGGGCTAGAGGCGGGCAAAGGAGAAGACGCTACCATGGATTCAGGCACGGACTTGTTCAAAAACGTTAGCTTTTTCGAGAATGCGGCGCACGGTGCTAGTAGGCTGTGCCCCTTGTTGTAGCCGCCGGACTATTCCCGGTACGTCTAAGCGAGTTTCGTGAGTTCTGGGATTGTAGAATCCTAGTTCTTCCAAAGGTAGAGCTTCGCGGCGAGACAGAGATGAAATCGCTACTATACGGTAGCTGGCTTCTCGCTTCTTTCCGAATCGTTTTAATCTAAGTTTGACCATGTTGAAAAATAAATCTCCTGTCTGATTTTACGTCATTCCAGCAGAATTTTCCGATCGCATGAGTCGAGCGAGGTAAATTTCTCTAGTGCTAGTAGGCCAGATGGCTCTTTATATAGCAAGAGGAAAATCGCAGGTTTTAATAGGCAAGTTGGGTGATGATTTCTGGTTCGGGGTGAGTTAAGCTGGAGGCGATCGGCATCTAGAGAGAAATTGAGGAGTGAAGGAAATGAAGCGTCTGAATGGTGTGTGGTCGGGATCGAGAGTAGCGGCGCTAGGAATAATTACTGCATCTGTGGGTTTAACGATCGCTCCTAGTTCGGCTTTGGCTCAAGCTGCTTATGGCAGTTATGTCGGAGTCGGGGCTAATATGGGCGTGAGCGAGAGTGGAAATGGTGAAAGCACTTCTCCTGGGGGAACGATTAGCGTCCGTTACAAGTTTTTAGAAGCCCCATTTTCATTGCGAACCCAGGCTCTCATTGGCTCCAATCAAGCGATCGTCCCTACCATTTCTTACGACTTTCCCCTTAGCTGGCAAACTGATGCTTACTTAGGCGCGGGAGTAGTGTTTGCGGCTGGAGACGAGCCAACACCTGTAGGTAACAAGACTGGTTTAGCTTTGCAACCTGGAATCGATTACGCTCTGCCCAACAGCAAAGCAGTGATCTTTGGTAATGCCATCATCGCTCCCAATGCCTACCAAGATGGCGGCGGTACGGCAATCTCAGTTCAAGGCGGCATTGGCTGGAGATTTTAAATCAGAATACAAGAGTTCAGGAGTAGAGACGTAGTATGCTACGTCTGTACGAGAGTTCAGTTGTCAGTTGTTAATTTTTCCCTCTGCCCCTCTTGCCCCGAGCGTTGTCGAAGGGCTGCTCTTCTGCCTTCTATGCTCTCTCTTCTAGACTCAAACTTGTCGATGCACTAGGGTAGCAGTAGCTTGAGCGGTCGGGACTAGGAGGACTTCGCTGATATTAACGTGCGGCGGTCTGGTGGCACAGAAAAATACTACATCAGCCACATCTTCTGGGGTTAAGGGGGTTAAGCCCTGGTAAACTTTTTGGGCGCGTTCTGTATCGCCGTGAAATCTCACTTGGCTAAACTCTGTTTCTACCATTCCAGGATCGATGCAACTTACCCGTACAGAAGTGCCTAAAAGATCTTGTTTCAAACCTTCTGAAATTATTCTGACGGCGGCTTTAGACCCACAATAAACATTACCGCCAGGATAGGCTTGATGTCCGGCGATCGAACCGATATTGATGATATGTCCTCGATCGCGATTCACCATTCCCGGCAAAAGCGATCGCGTCATATACAGCAACCCTTTAATGTTGGTATCGATCATTTCTTCCCAATCTTGGATGTCGCCTCGATCCAGCTTATCTAAACCTCTAGAAAGACCAGCATTATTAATTAAAATATCGACTTCAGACCACGGTGTGGGAAGAGATGATAGAGCCGATTCTACTTGCTGGCGATCGCGCACGTCGAGAGCTAACAAATACGTCTCACAGGCAAGTTCCATAGCTAATTGTTCTAATCGTTCCTGCCGTCTGGCTAATAAAATCAGTTTTGCACCAGCACGGGCAAAAACTTTCGCGCAAGCAGCCCCAATTCCGCTGCTAGCACCGCTAATTAGCACGATTTGTCGATCGTTCATCGTTCGTTGTCGCTCGTTCGTTGTTCAAATACATCATAGATGCCCTGTAGGGGCGCAAAGCCTTACGCCCCCATCTAAAAAACCCAAGGCGATCGCTATTGCTGGTGGCAAATTTTCCAAAGCGATCGCCTTGGGCTGGTAATGGGGAAAACTCAAACCCCTACCCTTGCAGGGTAGGGGTTTGGTGAGAGGTCGAAGTGTAGCCCCTCCAACTGAGAACTGAGCTACCCATTACCTCGAACTAGGGGAAAACCTTGACTGTGCTAGCGGCAGTACCATTACTCTTCCACAGTTCCTGCGGCAAGCTGGATGTGCCATCGCTGTTAGCCCCAAAGAACAACGTGCCATTGACATTGGTGAGACCTTGAGGAAAAGAACTACCGCTTCCAGGACTGATGTCTTTGACCGGAACCGTGCCAGCGACGGTACCGTTGCTCTTCCACAGTTCCCTTCCTGCTGTGCCATTATCGGCACTAAAAAACACCGTGCCATTGACATTGGTGAGATTGTTTGGGTTAGAACTATTACTTCCAGGATTGATGTCTTTGAGCAGAACCGTGCCGATACCGTTACTCATCCATAGTTCTATTCCTGCTGTGCCATTATTGGCAGTAAAGAGCAACTTCCCATTGGCATTGGTGAGAGCGAACAGGTTAGAACTATTACTTCCAGGATTGATGTCTTTGAGCAGAACGGTGCCAGCGGCGGTGCCGTTGCTCTTCCACAGTTCCCGTCCCGCTGTGCTATTAGTGGCAGTAAAGAACAGCGTGCCATTGACATTGGTGAGATTGGATGGGGAAGAACCACTGCTTCCAGGAAGGATGTCTCTGACCAGAACCGTGCCAGCGGTGGTACCGTTACTCTTCCACAGTTCAACTCCCTGAGTGTTATTAGCGGCCGTAAAGAACACCGTGCCATTGACATCGGTGAGATCTTGAGGAATAGAACTACCGCTTCCAGGAAGGATGTCTTTGACCAGAACCGTGCCAGCCTCGGTACCGTTACTAATCCACAGTTCCGTTCCTGCTGTGCTATTAGTGGCACTAAAGAACGCCGTGCCATTGACATTGGTGAGATCTTCAGGACTAGAATTACCGCCTCCAAGATTGATGTCTTTGACAACAACAGTGCCAGCGGTGGTACCGTTACTCTTCCACAGTTCAACTCCCTGAGCGCCATTAGTAGCCCTAAAGAATGCCGTGCCATTGACATTGGTGAGAAATTGAGTAAAAGAACTACCGAATCCAGGAAAAATGTCTTTGACCAGAACCGTGCCAGCGGCGGTGCCGTTACTCTTCCACAGTTCTCCTCCTGTTATGCCGTTATCGGCACTAAAGAACACCGTCCCATTGACATTGGTGAGACCTTGAGGAAAAGAACTACCGCTTCCAGGATTGATGTCTTTGACCAGAACCGTGCCAGCTTTGGTGCCGTTACTCTTCCACAACTCCCAGCCAGTGCCTGGTGTAAAAGCACTAAAGTATAACGTGCCATTGATATTGACAATAGTAGACGGGTTAAACTGCCAACCAGTTTGCGCCATAGCGGGTAAGCTATGACCCATGAGAGAAGCGATCGCGCCTCCTAAAACTAACTTTTTGAAAGTGCCAAAATGAGGATGCCCGAACATTTTTAATTTTCCTAATTCATTGGATTGGTTGAGTTGATGTTTTCATCTTCCGATATGTTTTTGGATTTTGCAGCCTGAAAAAGTCAGGAAAAGTTATTAGTTTTCAATCGACTTTCAAGAGCTATAGTTACAAAAAGTCAGAAAAAGTCAGATGGCAATTTAATTCACCATCGATCGCCAATCCGATGCTGTTAAGCCATGGGGAATGTAGGCGCAAACCTTACCGCAGGGTATTTGTAGCTATACAAAAAAAGTCCGTATAGCGATAGTGCTTAACACGATTGGGTAAATAACCACTGCGATCGATACAATAGTTAGGCGCACAAAATCATCCAAAATATATGCTTGGCGATCGCAGAGTTTTACTCATCGGAGGCTCCTCTCATGTGGGCAAATCAACTCTTGCCCGATCTCTGGCATCTCATCTCAAAAGGGATTACTGTTCGACAGATAAACTAGCTCGACATCCTGGATGTCCGTGGCGAGCCAAACCCCAGGATATTCCCGAACGCGTAGCCGACCATTATCGATCGCTCTCAGCAGACGAACTGATTGAGGATGTCCTAGCGCACTACAGAAAAAATGTCTGGCCGCTTATCGAAGATATTGTCACTTTCCACGCCACCGATCCCTCATCAGAAAAATTAGTCATGGAAGGCTCGGCGCTATTACCTGAGTTGGTAATTACTTTAAACTTTGACAACATTGCTGCTATTTGGCTGGCTGCCAGCAATGAGTTTTTAACCCAAAGAATCTATGCCGCAAGTCAATATGAAACCAAATCCCGGCTCTTCGGACATCGCGTGGTAAAATGTAGCTTAAGCTACATTTTACCACGATTTCAAAATGGATTTTCACCTAGATACACTGTTGAATTTACCATATGTTACGGTTTTTACTTGTTATCAAAAA
>JAHHHA010000021.1 GCA_019359615.1 Cyanosarcina radialis HA8281-LM2 | reverse complement strand
GCGGGGCAACTTCACCAATGCTGATGTTCTAGCTTTTATTCTCCACTGGCTTTGGGTCTTGAGTCACTTTTAGCGATCGCCTTAACCCTCGTTCGCCTATCTGTGTTTAAGATACAAGGGGCGGGTTAACTAGTAGGGTGTGTTAGCGTAGCGTAACGCACCGCCACCACGATCGATGGTATGGCTGCCACAAGGGGCGAGGTATGCAAACATCATTTTCTAGCGTTTTCGTTGTAAATACCCGATCGCACCGACTTCCCACACCCAACGCAAAAGCACGGATGCTAGTTGACCCAACATCAGCCACCAAGGGGCGTAAATACGCCTGCGGGAAATAATGGCGTGGCAAATGAGTTGGGCGGCCTCTTCGGGTTTCATTGCCGGGGCGTGGCGATAAGCCTCGGTCGGTTCTATCATCCTGGTGCGAACCAGCGGCAAATAGATCGAGGTCGTACTGATTCCCCGCGCGTTCAATTCCAATCCGACGCTGCGAAACCATTGGTCGAACGCTGTTTTGGAGGCTTGATAGGCTGCCCACTTGGGCGCTGGAACTAGCAGCACGTTGACCGCTGAGATATTAATTACGTGTCCCCGTCGCGCCACTAAGGTGGGGATGAGAGCCAACATCAGTTGCACCGGGCCGAAATAATTCAGATTCATCGTGCGGGTAAAGTCATGCAGGCGATCGAGAGAGTCGAAGATCGATCGTCGGATCGATTTTCCGGCATTATTAACCACAATGTCGATGCCATCCGGAAGTTGTTGTAACGATTCCAACAGCGATCGAACTTCTGCGGGATTCCTTAGATCGCAGGGGAAAATATCGGCTTGCCCCCCTTTAGCTTCAACTTTCTGTTTGAGGATCTCTAGTTTCTCGGCGGTACGCGCTACTAGAAGTAAACGTGCCTGCGTCTCGGCGAGGATTTCCACCAGAGATTCGCCAATGCCATAACTCGCTCCGGTAATAAGGACGGTTTTCCCAGCTAAACGTCGTTCGAGTTGAGATTTACTGAACCTAATAAATGGGAAAAAAAGCAGTTTCATCCCTAGCTAAACTTCAAGTAAACCTGGAAAATCAACAATTGACTTACCAATCGTCTTCGGCTGGCTTTTTAGAAAGTTGAGAAATGGCTAATTCGATGAAACCAGCGATCGGCAAAATCAGAATTACGCTCTCGATACCACCGATACGCTCGATCGATCTCAGCCTCCACGTTAAATTATCGCTTATGACAATTAAATATGAACCGGAGTTAAGACTATCGATCGGTAGCCATATCCAGGGGAGCCAGCCAAATCTGGTTAACTATCTCTAGCAAACTTTTTGCTCGGTTTTCATTTTCCGAACGACTCTTTTCACTCAGGCGAGGCTTTCAAATTCTCCAAAACTCTAGATATCATTACCTTCAACTGTGGAACATCTTCTCGAACTGCTTTCCAGATAATTGCGACATCTGTGTTGAAATAATCATGAATCAGCTTATCTCGCGTTCCGGCAATATCTCTCCAGGGAATATCGGGATATTGGCTTCTTACTGGATCGGGTATTCGCTTGACGGCTTCGCCAATAATTTCGATCGCTCTTGAAACGGCAAATACCTTCTCTAAATTTTGGGAGAAAGCTGCAAACTCAATTCCTGCCGTAAATTGCTCGATCGCTGCAACTGCATCCAAAATATCTTGTAAATAATCCTCCACTTGTCGCTTGGTCACAGGTAGATTGCCTCTGCCAAAATTCGCTCTCCAATTCGAGGTTTCAATCCGCTCTTATGTACCAAATCGACCTTGACTCCCAAGTTGTCGCTGAGATAGTTCTCTAAATTAACGAACTTCAACAAGCTTGGGATCTCAGAAAATTCTACCAACACGTCAACATCGCTAGTTTCGGTCTGCTCTCTGCGAACGTAGGAGCCGAAAATGCCTAGTTCTATGACTTTGTAACGTTCTTGCAACAGCGACTTATGCTGCACGAGCCATTGCTCGATCTCCTCCACAGTTTTCATAATACTAAATCCGCTTAGCAAAGGTTGGTTTACCCTCAAAGGAGCCTGCGGCTCCCCTCTCCCAAGGGAGAGGGGTTGGGGGTGAGGGCTAGATTCATGCTTTTAAAAACCGGATTTTGTATAACCCCCATCTCCGCTCGGGAAAGCACGGCCCGTAATCTAGCTTACCCTCTCCGATCGGAAGTTGAATAATTAGTATCGACCTACCAATCGTCTTCGGCTGGCTTTTTAGAAAGTTGAGAAATAGCTAATTGGAGCGCTACTTTAACATTAGTTTCCATTTCTAGAGATTGGGCTGCTTCTAGAGGAGCTATAGCCGATCGATCGCCGATTTTCATCAACGATAGTGCCGCTGACTTGCGCGTTTCTCCTTGGAAATGAGCCAGCAATTTGACGAGGTGGGGAATTGCTGGTTTATAACCCAGATTGCCCAAACCAGATGCCGCTTCGGCGCGAACGTTTTCCGATGGATCGGCGAGAGCATCGAGCAACAACTGAAATGCTGGCCCTTCATCGGGGTTTTCTTGGGCGACTTTAGCTATAGCTCCCACCACAGCGCCGCGCACCTCGGCTGAGTCAGATTTGATTTCTCGATACAAATACTCCTTCGCGTCAGAACCGATAAACGCCAAGGCCCAAGCTGCGTGTCCTTTAGTGCTTTCCGGTAGATCTGGCGACCTTAAAATTTCCAGCAGCGACAGCACAGCCGCCTCGCCAATTCTGGCTAGAGCGCCCACCGATGAGCCTTTGACTACTGTATCTTCGTCATTTAACAGAGCGTGGATCAAATTAGGAACAGCTTCCGGCGGAGCGATCAAGGTCAAAGTTTTAGCTGCTGCTCGCCGCACCACCACATTAGGATGCTCTGCTAAAGCCTCTAATAAAACTGGAGTAGCAGGAGCGCCAATTTCCCCTAACATCTCAGCAAATCGCAGTCGCACCACTCCCCGCGAATCTCCCAAACACTCGACCATTTGCCGCAGCAGTCCTTCGTCGTTAGGATTGAAGGTTTGCTGCGCCTTCTGTTCGGCTAGAGCCTCTAGCAAAGTATCGCTGGTAGCTGGATCGATTGGAGTTTGAACGTCAGTCATGAGTAGCAAGAGGGCTTACAAAACTAAGATTTTCAGAGTTCGCGACCGAAAGAGATAATTCCAGTTGTGCCGCCGAGTTTCCTCGTAACGATCGATAGTCCTCAATCTTACCAAGAATGGTTGAAAACCGTACTCAAACAGATGCCTCTTTTGAGTAGAGCGCCAGCCAAAACCAACAAACCCGATCGTCATGCCTCTAGAGCTAGCTGGCGATCGCCACAATAATTATTGTTCTATATTTTTATTAAGTTCGTCGATCGTATTGACAAACTTATTTTCTAAGTATCGGTGTCCGTTAACTTTAGCAACTGCCAAAGCTTGCTGGTAATATTCTCGCGCCTGGACGTACTGTTCTAATTTAGTGCAAACTCTTCCTAGAAACTGAAGAGCCTGCATTTCGTCTAAACTACTATTTAACATTTGGCGAATCTTAAGCGATCGTTGATAATATTGAAGCGCTTCTGTAAGATTTTGTTGTTGTTCGTACATCTTACCGATACTCATAAGAGTAAAAGATTCATCTCGACGATTGCCAATTTTTTCCTGAATATTTAAAGCCTGACGATAACAGTAATCTGCTTTAAAAAAATCATTCAATTTGCAGTATGTATCGCCTAGATTGCCCAAGGCAACTGCTTGATATGGAATATTGTCGATCGATTTCAACAATAAAAAAGCTTGTTGATGATAATTGTAAGCTGTGGCAAAATCGCCATTTCGATAATAGATTAAACCAATATTGTCGAGAATGCGTCCTTCAGTATCGCGATCGCTCGCTTGACTGGCGATCGCCAAACCATCTCGATAGTATTCCAAGGCTTGCCGATCGTTACCCAACAAAAAATACAAGTGGGCGATATTGTTGAGAATCGTAGCCTGACTGGGGGTATTGCCAATTTCTTGATAAATATCGCGAGCCAGACAATAATAATTTAATGCTAGTTGAAACTCCCCAATATAGCTATATACTGCCCCTAAATTATTCAGAGTTACTGCCTCTGCCTGACGATCTTCTAAATCGCGACGAATTGATAGAGCTTGCTCGTGGCATTGTAATGCTTGGGGATACAAGCCTCGTTCGCTATAGAGGAACCCTAAATAATTGAAAGTTAGCCCTGTAGACTTGAGATCGCTTGCTTTTTGAAATAACTCTAAGGCTCGATTTATTTTGGTTACAGCCTCCTCGTACCTTCCCCGTTTGCCTTGCTTTATCCCCTGTCTCAGATAATTTAATCCTAGCGATCGCGATCTGGAAGTTACAAAAGAGCGGATAAGCTGTCGGATCGGTCTTAGCATCTTGAAGGCAATTTTTTTAGCCCAGCGCAAACAGGGAGCGATGAGAAACATTTAGAGATTCTGGTTGAAGAACTGGCTATTTTTAGTTTTCCCAATAAATCGCTCGTATCAATCGCCTGCTGGAGAAATTTTGCTAGCTAAATCTTCACAAAGACCTCATATCGATCTACTAGGATGAGATCGAGTAAAAATACTTAATAAATCTCAAGCCGATCGGGGAAGTGTCAAAATGTTCAAAACTATTCTCGTTGGCATTAGCATTCTCCTAGCGATCGCCTTTGGTAGCTTGGCAATCGGGCAAATCCGCAGCCAGCAGGAAGTCGATCGAATTTGGCAAACTTTGGCATCGGCACCAACGCCTAAAACCTTTACCAAAGAAGCGATCGCCGATCTACCAGAGCCAGTCCAGCGTTACTTTTTACGCGCGATTGCCCTGGGAACGCCCCTAGCTACTACTGTCGAGTTGGATATGCAGGGACAGTTTAGGCTGGCATCAGATAAACCCTGGTTGCCAATGCAAGCCCAAGAACTTCTGACATCGAAAGGATTTGTTTGGCAAGCAAAAATCGGTAGCGGTTGGTCGCAATTTCGGGGAGCCGACTATTACTTCAATCGCATGGGGCGAATGCGATTTGCGGTTTTGGGATTAATACCTGTGGTTAACGCCTCTAATCCCGATACGGCTCGTTCTGCCATGGGGCGCATGGTAGCAGAACTGATGTGGTTGCCGTCTGCCTTGTTACCGCAAGCGGGTGTAGAGTGGAGCGCGATCGACGATCGGACGATCGAAGCCAAGCTGAAAGTAGATGGCGAACCCGTCACCCTCAGATTAGAAATCGATCGCGATGGCAAACTCTTATCTGGCTATGCCCTCCGTTGGGGCGATCGAACCCCAGATGGCAGTTGGACTTACATTCCCATGGGCGGCAAATACTATGCCGAACGCACCTTTGACGGTTTTACGATTCCGTCGCAAGTTGGCGTTGGTTGGTGGTTTGGTTCCGATCGATATTTTGAATTTTTCCAAGGGACGATCGATCGAGCCGAATTTAATTGATCCCAAATCCGGTTTTCATACTCCCCAAACCAGCCCTAAAGTCGATCGACTTCAGGGGTAACTGGGAGTACCTGCAATGGGGCTACTGAAGGTTGGGGTTCCCATCGCTCTAACATCACAGCATGAGCCGTATTCCCCACCACATTGAGTAAAGTATGAAAACTATCCATCAACCGATCGACTCCCGCCAAAATCGCCACGGCTTCTAGAGGCAATCCAGAGGCAGTGAAGATCGTTGCCATCATCACTATGCCTGCACCAGGCACACCTGCGGTACTAAAGGACACCAGTAAGGTACTCAAAACCACAGCCAAGAGCAGGCTGGGAGTGAGCGGAACATCATAGAGTTGGGCCACAAATAAAGCATTAAAGCCTTGCCCAACTGCCATGCCATCGCGCTTGAGGGCAGTGCCTAAAGGAATCGCTAGGCTGGCAATCGTCGGCGAGAGTCCATAATGTTCTCGAGCATTTTGCAGCGCCACAGGTAAGGCGGCATTTGAGCTAGCCGTACCAAAAGCTAAAGTGAAACTGGGGGCAAAACTGCGAAAAAAGTGGAGCGGCTTGGCTTGCCAAATCCCCAGCATCAGTCCATAAAACCCAATCATCAGCAAGATCGCCAAGACCACACCGACCATATAAGTCAGCAACTGACCCACAAAGCTGATTCCCTGAACCGCGATGACAGAACTCATCAAGGCAAACACCCCGACGGGTGCCAGGTAAAGAATTAAGCCCAGGATTTTTTCACTGATAATATAAATACTCTCGATCGAGGCCACAAAAGGTCGAGCGCCAATGCCTGCCTGTTGAATGCCGATGGCGAACAGCGCACTGGCAAAAATAGTTTGGAGCAAATTGCCAGAGGCGAGTGCTTCTAGAGGATTAGTGGGAATCAGGCCGACGAGCCAAGCAATTAAATCAGTTTCCGGTGCTTGGGCTGGAAGCTGGGTGGGGCTTAAGTCCATCGCAGCCGTACCGGGATGTATTACCATGGCAGCGACGATCCCTAACCCCACGGCTAAAATACTCGTAAGGATATAACCGAGCAGCAGTTTAGCGGTGTAGCGTCCCACCTGGGAGGCATTGGGGATGCGGGTGAGGGCTAAAATTAGCGAGGAAAAGACGATCGGCACTACCACAAATTGAATTAAGCGCACAAAAGCTTGCCCCAAAGGAGCTAAGAGGTAAATATTGAGCGGCTCGACCCAGGTGGGAAAAGCTTCGTGCCAGATAGCACCAAAGGTCATGCCAGCAGCTAAGGCCAGCAAAACGAGCGTGGAAAGGTTCATGAAAGTTGAATCGGGAACACCATAGCTTCTTACCGTAACAATTGCTGGAGCGGGAGTTAGTGTCGTCAGATATACATTTCTCAGTTTTTGACTCCACCAGCTACTTCGATCGTTCCTCCAATGGCAGTCGAGTTATGTGAGATTTAAAGATCCCTCAACGTATTTCCTACCTTGTTATTAACTTCCAGTGGTAAGAAAACAGTCATCACTTCACCTTGTTGCGGACGTTCTCGGACGATTAATTTGCCGCCCAAAGCTTGGAAGAGATTTTTAGTGACGTTGAGATTGAGGCTGAGGCTACCAGTTTCTGGCTGGAACGTCAGCAGTTGACCGATCGATTTGCACTGTAATCTAGTCGTTTGCGGGTGGGGTTGAGATTGAAATTGCAACTTCAAGCGATCGCCTGCCCGCGTCACTTCTAATTGGATGTGGCCTCCGGTGGAGAGGCTGCGAGTAAAGTTTTCGATCGTGCCCGTCAGCACTCGCTCTAACAGGGCGGGATTGCTGGCTACGGCTGGCAATTTTTGCGGCAAAACTACATCTAAAGTCACGTTGTGTCGCAGGGCTTGAGTTTGCCAGCGGGGAATACATTGCTCTAACAGTCCATCTAACGAGGTGGCCGTCAGATGTACTGGAGAGGTTTTAAATCCAGAGGTAGCTAACTCTACCGCTTGGAAAATTAGCTCCATGCGGTTGATTTGTTCGGTACACTCGCGATCGATAATTTCTAGCCGCTTGGCGATATCTGGTGCCAAGTCGCGCCGCTTCAGCACCAACCGAGTCAAAGTGCGAATGGTGGTTAGCGGAGTGCGGATTTCGTGAGTTAAAGCTTGCAAAAGTTCTACATCTGCGGCTTTGGCAACTTCTGGCTTGGTAGCAGAAGGATTGGGAGCGATCTCGTCGATCCAGGCAGTTGAAGTTGATGGGTGCGAACACTCCGATTCTTTGCCATTAGCTTCTTCTGGGAGATAGTCGAGCAACTGACGGCTGAACTCCATCACCGTGCGGTAATCTGGGGCTACCGCCGGAAATTGTTTGACTAAAGAGTCTAGTTCGCGCCAATGAAGAGGTGTAGCCAGCGGCACTCGCGATTTGAGCGATCGCCAAGCTAACTCGACATCTGCTGGATCGAAGGAAAATTTAAAAGCTGGAACTCCGTTAGCATCTTCTCCCAGCACCATTATCAAGCTAAAATTAGCGGCAAACACCAAACAAAATTGCTCGGCAGCTAATGGATCGACAGGCAATAACGGAAACAACCAAGAGACATTAGTAGTTCGATCGATCTCCGTGTGGTTCGCTGGGGGCAGTTGAAAAGGCACGAAGGCATTTCCTGGAAAAGCTTCAACCGTAAAAATCCCCGTTTGATAGTTAGCGATCGCTGCTGGATGGCTCAAGAGCGGCACTGGCCCGGTCAAAACTAATCCTCTAACTGTCGATCGATCGCTCTCGTGACAGCCGAGTTGCTGCAACAGTAATGCTTCTAAAGCAGCAATGCCCGCGCTCCATTCCCGTTCGGCTTTCACCCGCTTGCTGGCCGTTCTACTCGGACGGCGATCGAGTTGTGGGCGATCTTCTGCAACTGCCCTCCGGGCAAACTCTACCTCTGCTGCTCGATCGTTGCGGGTCAAAATTTCACTCAGGGTTGGCAATAGCCACTTTAGTTTCACGCTTTTCACCCCTTCAACCTTACGGACTGCTACTACCTAAATCTCAGTTTTGCTCTCTCTACTAAGATACCGATAATGCGATCGCTAGTAGGGGTGTAGAACCGAACCGATTGGTAGCAATCTCCAACTTCAGGCAATTGTCAATTCGCAATTCGCAATTCACGATCGACCATTTATGCCCTATGCCCGTTCGGCTGAGCTTGCCGAAGCCCATACCCCGACTCGAACTTTATCATTAATGCCAGCCTACCTACCTGATGTGAGGAAAATATTACCGATCGGGTGAGGTTTGCCCTACTGACGAAACTAGCGTGGGAATTGCAACATGATATTAACGGTTAGCAATTATCGATCGCTACCAAATTTACAGCAGAACATAGATCAATAATAGGGTGAAGGCAATGACAGTAGTACGTTGGCAACCATTCCGAGAAATTCAAAATATCCACCGTCAATTCGATAGTTTGTTTGACGAATTAGTTAGTTCTAACTCTAAATCTCACCTCAATTGGATCCCTGCTGTCGAACTGCAAGATACAGATACTAATCTGGTTTTGCGAGCGCAACTTCCAGGAATTGAAGGCAAAGATTTAGACGTGCAAGTAACTGCCGATTTGGTAGTAATTGCGGGCGAACGCCGCCAGCAAACCAAGGAAGAAAAGCCCGGATATTTCCGTTCGGAATTCCGTTATGGAAAATTCAAACGGGTAATTCCTCTACCAGTTCGCATCCAAAACGATCGCGTAGAAGCTGATTTCAAGGATGGGATTTTAACTCTCACCCTACCTAAAGTAGAAACAGCCCAACGTCGAGTAGTTAAGATCGACTTCAGCAATACTCCGGCACTCTCTAATTCTGAGACTGCCCAAAATGTAGAACAAGCTCAAGCTGCTTAATTGACATCTCATATCGAATCCGGTTCTCATACCATCCATTGCTGCCCTCACCCCCTTCGGCAGAGCTTCAGGGCAGCGCCCAAACCCTCTCCAGTAAAAGAAACTTCCATTTCACTCTCCTCATAGGCTACCGTGTATACACATCTCTAGCTTTGATGCCTACATCCTCGCAGATCCCCCCTAGTCCCCCTTAAAAAGGGGGAAAAGAACTCAAAGTCCCCCTGCTTGGTGCGCTTGTATACGGAGGGAACCTCCGCACAGCGCATCCGCTGCTTGGTGCAAGCTGCATGGCGTAAGTCCTGCGGACGACCTGACGGTACGCGTTGGCGTAGCCGCCCTGGAAGGGCTAGCGTCTCCGCTAGGAGATGGGAACCTCGCCGCGCTTGCATCCGCTTTTTAAGGGGGATGAGAGGGGGATCTAAAAGGCTGAACTTCAAACCGATAACTTATGTATACACGGTAGCCTCGTAGGAGAGGGCTTCTTTGAGGTGGGAGAGGGGGAGCCGGAGGCTCATTGAGGTCAAGAAGGTTTGGGAAACCGGATTTGGTATCATGTAGTTTAGTTGCTTATTCTTATGCCAAAGAAAAAAAAGGCTATTTAGCAAATGCGCGGTAACTGCTCTCCACTTAACATATCAACAATCCGTTGAGTGCCAATTTTACTGTTCATGGTGACAAAACCAGAAGAGTTGCTTTCGGTTACATTACCAATAATTTGGGCGGATGCTCCTAAAGAATGCGATCGCATTATCTGCAATGCTCTTGGAGCCTCAGATGGCGCTACAAAAGCTACAAATCGGCCCTCATTGGCGACATAAAGCGGATCGAAACCCAGAATTTCGCACGCCCCCTGCACGTCTTCGCGAATGGGAATACAATTTTCATCGATGGCGATCGTTACTCCAGCAGCTTGGGCAATTTCGTTCAGGGCGCTAGACAAGCCCCCGCGAGTCAGATCTCGCAAGCAATGAATTTCAATTTTAGCTTCAAGCAGTTGCAAAACTAGACTGGCTAAAGGAGCAGAATCGCTTTCGATCTGGCTTTCAAACTCTAAGCCTTCTCTGACTGCCATAATCGCAATCCCATGACGGCCGAGATCGCCATTGAGCAGCAGCACGTCTCCTGGTTTGACTGAAGGGGGCGCGATCGCAAAGGAATGCTCGATCGCACCAATCCCAGCAGTGTTAATAAAAATCCCATCGGCCTTACCTTTATCCACTACCTTGGTGTCGCCAGTCACGATTTGGACGTTAGCGGCTGTCGCGGCTTGCTGGATCGATCGCACTACCCGCCACAGAGTTGCCATCGACAGCCCTTCTTCTAAAATGAATCCGACGCTGAGATACAGCGGCCTAGCGCCGCACATTGCCAGATCGTTAACTGTGCCGTTGACTGCCAGGGAACCGATATCTCCACCTGGGAAGAACAACGGTTGAACGACGTAGGAATCGGTAGTAAAGGCAGTTCTGGAACTTTTGAGGTCGATCTCGGCTGCATCGTGTCTGTTACGATCGCCGCTGCTGAAGGTGGCGAGGAACATGGTTTCGATCAGTTGGTGCATCAACTTACCGCCCCCACCATGGGCCAGCAAAACGTGAGGATATTGAGCGATCGGAATCGGACACGATATGGTGAAATCTTCTGGTGTTTCCATCTTTTTTATACATTTCCCATGGCGGTCGATCGACCATTATCGAACGGTGGGCCAGGTCCGGTTTTGCTGAGTCCGAATCGTTGTGACACCATAATTTTTGGCAAAACCCGCCCCTACAGTTTTAATGGCTGTTCGATCGGATCTGAATATTACTTGGTACTAACTGCTCGCTGTCACAGATATGCTTGGCTGTTGCCGATAACGATAATATGCCGCACAAGCTCCTTCTGATGAAACCATCGGCGCACCCAGAGGATGTTCTGGGGTGCAGCGATCGCCAAAGGCAGAACATTCGTGGGGTTTCTTCACGCCTTGCAAAATTAACCCACTGATACACTCAGCCGATTCCGCAATTGGATGGTTAGCGATCTTAAAGCGTCTTTGGGCATCGAATTGGGCATACTTGTCGCGCAATCCCAAACCGCTTGCAGGGATTTCGCCAATCCCGCGCCAATTTCGCAGACAAAGCGCAAATACTTCCCGAATTAGCCGTTGAGCGGTTTCGTTGCCGCCGCGACGAACCGATCGACTGTATTGATTTTCCACTGACGATCGCCCCTCTTCTAACTGTTTGACGCACATATATATGCCCTGCAAGATATCCACAGGCTCAAAGCCAGTCACCACAATTGGAATACTATACTTTTGAGCGATCGGTTCGTACTCGGTGTATCCCATCACCGTGCAAACGTGACCTGCTGCCAAAAATCCTCGTACCCGATTGTGAGGCGAAGCCAGAATCGCTTCCATCGCTGGCGGAACTAATACGTGAGACACCAGAAGGGAGAAATTTTTAATTTTTTGTTGCGCGGCTTGGTAAACTGCCATGGCGGTTGCAGGTGCAGTGGTTTCAAATCCCACGGCGAAGAATACTACCTGTTTGTCGGGATGCGATCGCGCAATTTTGAGGGCATCTAGCGGCGAATAAACAATCCGAATGTTGCCACCATTGGCTTTAACAGCGAGCAAATCCTTGTCGCTACTAGGTACGCGCAGCATATCCCCGAAAGAGGCAAAAATGACTTCAGGGCGAGAGGCGATCGCGATCGCGCAGTCGATCGATTCCACGGGGGTAACGCATACCGGGCAACCAGGACCGTGAATTAGAGTAATTTGTGAGGGTAGTAGCTCATCTATGCCAAATTTGACGATCGCATGAGTCTGGCCGCCGCAGATCTCCATAATCGTCCAGGATTGAGTAGTAATTTGGGCGATCGCTTGGGCGTACTCCTGGGCAATTTGGGCATCGCGGTATTCATCGATAAACTTCATAATAAAGTCCAAATCGGGGCATAGGGCATGGGGCATAGAAGAAGAGTTCAAAATTCTTCTCCCTCTTCCCCCTCTCTCCCTCTCTCCCTCTCCCCCTCTCCCACATAAACGCCCAAGGCGCGAGCGGTTTCGACTAAATAGCTATTAGGGTCTACAAACAAAGGACTGCGAGCCAGAACGTCTTCGATCGCCACTGCTGCAACTCTTCCGTTCTGCCAAGCTACCATCCGATCGAATTGTTCTCGATCGATTAAATCTACGGCTGCTTTACCAAAAGCCGTGGCAATCAGACGATCTAAAGCCGATGGAATGCCGCCCCGCTGGATATGCCCTAACACGGAAACTCGAACGTCGAGTCGATCGCGATCGTTACTAGCAATTTGATTGGCAATATACTGTCCCATGCCGCACTGTAAAGACGCGAGATCTTGCGTCTCTACACCTGGCAGATCGTTTGCCGATCCAGCGCCTTCGGCGACAACAATAATGGCAAATTTACGCCCCCAGCGATCGCGCAATTCATCGATCTTTTGACAAACTCCAGCGATGGTATAAGGGATTTCTGGAATTAAAATACAATCTGCACCGCCCGCAATCCCTGCCTGAAGCGCTAAATGACCCGCTTTCCTGCCCATGACTTCGACGATCGTGACTCGATCGTGACTGGCAGAGGTAAAAGTCAAGCGATACATGGCATCGGCGATCGTATTGACCGCAGTATCGAACCCCACTGACCGTTCCGTCAAGGCGACATCGTTATCGATCGTCTTGGGGATAGCGACTAAATTCCAGCTGCCCTGGCGGGCTAGTTCGTGGAGAATCTTAATGCTGCCATCCCCACCAATGGCAATCAGAGCATCTAAACCTAATGCTTCATAGCTGGCGAGGATCTCGCTCGATCGTGCTAAGGTATCTCCTTTGTTGATAGTGCCTAAAATAGTGCCGCTCATGCTCAACAAGGGATCGATGCCCCGCAGGTCGAAGCAGTGAACGGTCAACGGTGTAGTCTTGCCCTCCAGCAAACCTTGAGTGGCATAGGGAATGCCCACCACCTCCCAACCATAGGTAAGCGTAGCGTGGCTGACTGCGGCTCGAATGACAGCGTTAAGTCCGGGACAGTCGCCGCCGCTGGTGAGAATGCCAATCCGTTTTTGCTTGCCCATAAACTCAGCCGAAGTAGTGGGATGTTTCGTAAACTCGCGCCCATTCGGGTTTGTAGGTTTGGAGCGATCGCATATACTGGGCCCGTTCAAAGGCGCTCTTGTCGGGGCAATTTTGCTGGCTCATGCTGCCTTGCATTTGCCGCACGGATTCATATTCATGTTCTGCCATCCACGATCGCATTTCTTGCTCGATAATCTGTAGATGCTCGATCCCGTGTCGCAGCAGTACCGAACAGAGCATGGTAATATTTGCCCCTGCCATCAACAGCTTGATGACATCCTGCCCGTGGTGAACGCCGCTGGTAGCCGCCAAGCTCGCATTAATCCGACCGTAAAGAATGGCAATCCAACGCAAAGGCAGCCGCATCGCCTGTGGGGTACTTAAGATGACGTTGGGTTCGACCTCTAGGGTGTCGATATTAATATCTGGCTGGTAGAAACGGTTGAACAACACCAAAGCTTCTGCTCCTGCTTCGTCCAAACGCTTCGCCATATGCGCCATGTTGGTGAAAAAGGGGCTGAGTTTGATGGCTACGGGTATAGTGACGGCAGCTTTCACCGCTCGCAGAATCTCGATATAGGTTTGTTCGATCGCTTCGCCGCTCAAATCCATATCTGTCGGGACGTAGTAGACGTTCAATTCCAAACCGTCGGCTCCCGCTTGCTCGATCTGTCTGGCGTAGTTAGTCCAGCCACCCACAGAAGAACCGTTCAGGCTAGCAATAATCGGAATCCTGACTTTCTCCTTGGCTCTAGAGATATGACTGAGATATTCTTCCGCTCCGACTCGGAAGCTATCGGGTTCTGGAAAATAGGTGAGGGCTTCAGCGTAGCTTTCGGTTCCATGGGTTAAATGATGGTGCAGTTCGTGTCTTTCCAGGCGTAACTGCTCTTCAAATAAAGAGTGCATTACTACTGCGGCTGCGCCTGCGTCTTCCATCCGCTTGATGTTGTCGATCTCTTCCGATAAAGGTGATGCTGAAGGGACGAGGGGCGATTGCAATTGCAACCCCATATAGGTAGTAGTTAAATCCATGCCGAACGTCTCCTTCTTAGCTCCACTTAGAGGTTATGAAAAGAACTTGAGAAACTTGTGAGCGATCGAAACTCCTAACTTATCGGCAGGCGATCGAGGGCATATAGCCCCCTAAATCCCCCAAGGGTGGGGGACTTTGAAGAACTCCGGTTTTCCCCAAGGGTGGGGGACTTTGAAGAACTCCAGTTCCCTCAAGCTTGGGGGGCTAGGGGGGCAAAATCCGGCATTTGGAACTCGCTCAAAAGCAGTTCGCACCATCTAAGATCCTAAATTTTGGTTGATTTTGACTAATATAAGGGCATCCTATGCCTAACATCCTCACCTCCTGAACTGATGCCAAAAGATTCTCCTCGGATTCGCGGCACGAACCCGCAAAACGAGCAAGCTGCTCGTTACCTCCGACAACATATGACTCCTGCTGAAACCCAATTATGGAACGCTTTACGTTGTCGTCAACTGCTAGGACTCAAGTTTCGCTCTCAGCATCCCGTCGGACGGTTTATTGTTGACTTTTATTGTCCGTCCTGCAAATTAGTCATTGAAGTAGACGGAGCAATTCACGATCGGCAAAAAGCCTATGATGAGTCTCGGACAGAACACCTACAATTATTTGGTTATCGCGTATTGAGGTTTAGCAACGAAGAAATTTTCCACGATCTGTCAACCGTTCTAACTCGAATCGAGCAAATAGCAAAAGCTGACTCTGAATAACTCGAACCGATCGCTCCGGTTCCCCGAAGCTTGATAATTAGGGGGTAAAATGCAGCATTGATAAGTTTTATAGATAATGCTGACAGAAATTGAGAATTTGCCAGGGACGCAGGGCGTAGATCGAGTTAAACTAGGGAGTTGTCAATATCTGCTGAATTAGAAACGACAAATTATCCTTAGATTAACCTTGAGGACGTGCTGCTAGATACTGGTATAACTGCCAGCGAGTATGCACGTCTTGTTGTGCTTCCTGTAACAACTGCTTCGCTGCTTCTGGCTGACTTTTGGTTAACATCTTGAAGCGATTTTCCATGTACATATATTCCTTGACTGGCAACTTCGGAGAGTGGGAATCGAGTTGCAGCGGGTTTTCTCCTCGAGCGATTCGATCGGGGTTAAATCGATACAGCAACCAACGCCCCGAATCTACGGCAGCTTTTTGATCTTGCATGGCTGTCGCCATGTTGATGCCGTGAGCGATGCAATGACTGTAAGCAATAATCAGCGACGGGCCTTCGTAAGCTTCGGCTTCCAGAAAGGCTCTCAAGGTGTGTTCGTCTCTCGCTCCCATCGCTACGCTGGCCACGTAGACGTTGCCGTAGGTCATGGCAATTAAACCCAGGTCTTTTTTAGCCGCAGGTTTACCGTTTGAGGCAAATTTAGCCACGGCTCCCTTGGGAGTAGATTTGGACATCTGCCCCCCAGTGTTGGAATAAACTTCTGTATCTAATACCAAGATGTTGACGTTGCGCCCGCTGGACAAAACGTGGTCTAATCCCCCAAAGCCGATATCGTAAGCCCAACCGTCGCCACCAATAATCCAAACGCTCTTTTTCACTAGATAATCTGCTAGGGATTTGAGATTTTGGATTTTCGATTTTAAAGCGAGATCTGGCTCGGAGGCGAGGAGTTCGTCTAGCCTTTGTTTTAGTAGGATAATGCGATCGCGCTGTGCGTAAATATCGGCTTCATCCTGTTGCTGGGCATTGAGGATACTTGCCGTCAGTTCTGCACCGACTTCTGGTGCTAGCTGTTGGAGCAACTCAGCCGCCATTTCTGCTTGTTTGTCGATCGAGACGCGGAAGCCTAAGCCAAATTCGGCATTATCTTCAAATAGCGAATTCGACCAAGCCGGGCCGCGCCCTTCGGCGTTCTGCGTCCAAGGTGTTGTCGGCAAGTTGCCGCCGTAAATTGAAGAACAGCCAGTGGCATTAGCGACGATTAAGCGATCGCCAAATAGCTGCGTTACCAACTTGATATAGGGCGTTTCGCCGCAACCAGCGCAAGCCCCAGAAAATTCAAACAGCGGCTCCTGCATTTGCTGCTGGTTGATATGATGCAAATTCAACTTAGTGCGATCGGGATTGGGCAGATCTAAGAAGAAATCCCAGTTTTCCTGCTCTTGCTCCCTCAATGGTGGCTGCGGCTGCATATTAATGGCTTTCAGGGCTGGAATCGATTTATTCTTGGCCGGGCAGACATCGACGCAGATCCCGCAACCCGTGCAGTCTTCCGGGGCCACTTGGATGGTGAATTTTAACCCTTTCCAGTTATGCTCCCTGGCATCGACGCTCTTAAACGTGACTGATGCTGCTGCCAGTTCTTCGGATTCGTAGACTTTGCCCCGGATCGTGCTGTGGGGACAAACCATGACGCACTTGCCGCACTGAATGCAAACGTTGGGGTCCCACACGGGAATTTCGGCCGCGATATTGCGCTTTTCCCATTTTGCCGTCCCCGTGGGATAAGTGCCGTCTGCGGGTAGGGCGCTGACGGGAATCTCGTCGCCGCAGCCTGCGATCGCTTTCCCTAAGACTTCCCGGACAAATGTTGGGGCATTATCTGGAACTGGAGGACGCAGTTCGGTAGAGCTATCGATCGAGCGTCCAATGGTGGAAACTTCATACAGGTGTTCTAGGGTGCGATCGACTGCTTGCAGGTTCATGCGGACGATTTCATCGCCTTTCTTGCCGTAGGTTTTTTGAATCGATTGCTTAATTTTGGCAATGGCTTCTGCTTTGGGCAAGATACCAGACAAGGCAAAGAAGCAAACTTGCATCACCGTATTGATGCGTCCGCCCATGCCGCTTTCCCGCGCTACCTTGTGAGCGTTGATGACATAAAACTTTAATTGCTTGCTGATAATTTCCTCTTGGACTGGACGCGGTAAGCGTTCCCAAACTTCCTCCGGCCCGTAGGGAGTATTTAACAAAAAGGTACCGCCTGAAACGATGGGCTGTAGCATATCGAAGCGTTCTAAGAACGCGGGTTGGTGGCAGGCGACAAAATTCGCTTGACTGATGAGATAGGTAGAGCGAATCGGTTGCGGGCCGAATCGCAAATGGGAAATCGTCACGGAACCAGACTTTTTGGAATCGTAGACGAAATAACCTTGAGCGTAGTTATCCGTCTCTTCACCAATAATTTTGATGGAGTTTTTATTTGCGCCTACCGTGCCATCTGCACCCAAGCCGTAGAAGATCGCCCGGACGACGCTATCTGGTTCCAGGGAAAAGTGGCGATCGTAAGACAAACTGGCGTGCGTTACATCGTCGTTAATGCCCACGGTGAAATGATTTTTGGGTTGCACCTGGGCGAGATTCTCAAAAACTGCGATCGCCATACCTGGGGTGAATTCCTTTGAGGACAACCCATAACGCCCGCCAACGATCGATTTTAGATTTTGGCACCCCCCTTTTGAAGGGGGGCAGGGGGGATCGGATTTTGGATTGGGCGATTGGTTGGTTTCTTGAATGGCCGTGACAACATCGAGATATAAAGGTTCGCCAGCACTTCCGGGTTCTTTGGTGCGATCCAAAACGGCGATCGCTTTGACGGTAGTAGGTAGCGCCTCCACAAATTGCTTGACATCGAAAGGTCGATACAGCCGGACTTTGACTAAGCCAACTTTTTCGCCGCGATCGTTGAGATAATCTACCGTTTCTTGCACGGCTTCGCAACCAGAACCCATGAGGACGATGACTCGATCGGCATCGGGAACGCCGTGATAGTCAAACAGGCGATACTGCCGTCCCGTTCGCCGAGCTAACCCATCCATTACCTGTTGCACGATCTCCAGACAAGCTTCATAAAAAGAATTGACCGTTTCCCGCCCTTGAAAATATACGTCGGGGTTTTGGGCTGTCCCTCGCAGAACCGGGCGATCTGGGGTCAGAGCGCGTTGGCGGTGGGCGCGGATGGCATCTTCATCGATCGTTGCCCGCAGATCTTCTGCTGACAATAATTCGACTTTCGACACTTCATGAGAGGTGCGGAAGCCATCGAAGAAATGCACGAACGGAATGCGAGATTTCAGAGTTGCTGCCGTAGCGATTAACGCCATGTCGTGGGCTTCTTGAACTGATGCGGCGCACAGCAGGGCAAAGCCAGTAGCACGAGTTGCCATCACATCACCATGATCGCCGAAGATGGAGAGAGCTTGAGCCGCCAGCGATCGCGCGGCCACATGAAACACTGTGGGTGTCAGTTCTCCGGCCATCTTGTACATATTGGGAATCGTCAGCAACAATCCCTGAGATGCGGTGAAAGTAGTCGCCAGGGCCCCGGTTTGCAAAGCACCGTGCAGCGCCCCAGCTACACCCCCTTCATCCTGCATTTCGATGACAACGGGAATAGTGCCCCAGAGATTCGGTTTGCCTTCCGCTCCCCAAGCGTCTGCCCATTCGCCCATAGGGGTGGAAGGAGTGATAGGGTAAATCGCAATTACTTCATTGAGTTGATATACAACTCTGGCAACGGCTTCATTGCCATCTATGGTTGCCAAGGTCTTTTTATTCATAGACTTCAACCTTAGAAAATTCTCGATCGCTGCCTTAGCTCCACCTTCAAACTAAAAGAAAAAGTTGAGGAAATTGTGAGCTACTTTCCCCTGGCGATCGCGATTTAATATCAGAAATATTACGAATGGGTGCGTTGGGTTTCACTCCTTACCCTGCCTTAAGGCTGCGCCTACAACCTAACCTAGAGATGGTGTAATTTCTTGCAAGTATTCTAAGGTGCGATCGGCTTCTTCAGGATCGAGAATGCTAATAGCAAATCCGGCATGAACGATCGCATAATCGTCAATTTTTGCTTCGGGAACGTAAGCCAAACTCACTTCTTTAATTACTCCGCCAAAGCTGATTTTCCCAGTTTGAAGTAGAGGGTTTTCATTATGGTTAATACTGATGATTTTTCCTGGAACTGCTAAACACATAATATTTATTTCGGTTTGAATTCTTATGTATTTATTATGGTTGCTCGATCGGGTCTAATATTAACCACGAACCATGAGCTATGAACTATGAACTATAAACGTTAATTAATTCGCGAGATGCTGCCACAATTTGTCCCAAGGCAATACCGCCATCGTTGGGTGGAATTTGCTGATGCCAGTAAGGACGAAAACCCTCTTGAATCAATCGTTTAATCGATCGCTCAGTTAGGTACTTATTTTGAAAACAACCACCTGTAAGTACGACTCGTTCTGTACCGATTTGCTGCGCCACGGTCACGATCGCCTCCACGAGCATATTGTGAAACTTGGCTGATATATATCCTAATGATAAGCCAGATTTTATGTCTGTTAGAATTTCTGGTACTGTTGGCATCCAATCGACGATCGATGGTGAATTTGTCGCCGTGACAATTTCAAAGCTGTAGCGATCGTCGGTGTCAAATTCTGCGATCGCAAACTCTAATTCCATGGCTGCTTGTCCTTCAAACTGAGTATGCTGGCGTAGTCCTACGATGGAAGCGAGCGCATCGAATAACCGCCCCGCACTAGAAGTAACTGGGGCATTCAGATTTCTTTGCAGCATCGTTTGTAAAATCCCCAACTCTCGATCGCTAAAAGCTTGCACGGGGGCTAGATGATTCATTTCAAACAGTACATCTCCCCAGATTTCGTAAAGCAAACCGATTGCCGATCGTCTTGGTTCTTTAACGGCTTTTTCTCCACCAGGAAGCCGAAAAGTTCGGAGGTGGGCAACTCGTTGAAATGGTGCTTCTCGATCGCAAATCTCCCTGTTCGATCCCCCCCTAACCCCCCTTTTTAAGGGGGGAGAAAGTTGCTTCGCAGTTGATTGCACTGGAGATGTAGGGGGATAGTGAGTTATGCCTGAGCTTGGCGATCGCCAAGATTCAATCTCCAGGAACTCACCTCCCAAAATCGTGCCGTCCAACCCGTAGCCAGTACCATCCCAAGCAATACCTAAGACAGGTTGATTATTGTCAGTTTCAATTAGCTCGTTTTCTGCCATACATGAGAGAACGTGAGCGTAATGGTGTTGCACCGGAATAACTGGTAAACCAGATTTTCGGGCAAATTGAGTCGAGAAATAATCGGGATGAAGATCGCTTGCGATCGCCTCTAGTTTAAGTTGATAAAGTTGCTGGAAATCAGCGATCGCCCGCTCGAATGCCTTCACTGCTGGTACTGTTTCTAAATCCCCAAGATACTGGCTGACGAAAACTTGCCCGTCGATCGAAAACGCGATCGCATTTTTCAAATGTGCGCCCACCGCGAGGATTTGTAATTTTGGATTCTCCCCCCTGCTTGGTGCAAGCTTCATGGCGTAAGTCCTGCGGACGACCTGACGGTACGCGAAGCGTCTTCGCAGGAGATGGGAACCTGCCAAGGGCTTGCATCCGCTTTCTAAGGGGGGTAGGGGGGATCTGATTTTGGATTGGTAGCCGATCGAAATCGGTAAAGGCGCGTAACCACGGGCGCGACGCAGCACTAATTCTCGTCCCATCATCAAGCGGACGACGGAATCGTCTAGAGGTCTGGCAATAGGTCGATCGTGAACTAAGAAAAGTTCGGCAATGCCGCTTAGCCGCTGGAGTGCTTCTCGTTCGTCTATGCAAATAGGTTCGTCAGTTAAATTGCCGCTGGTAGCTACAACTGGAAAACCGAGTTCCGACATCAGGAGGTGATGTAGTGGCGTATAGGGCAACATTACACCCAGATAGGGATTGCCTGGAGCGACTGAAGGAGCGATCGCGGAATGAGAACAAATCCAGCCCTCAGCCTGCCTCCGGCACCCCTCTCCAGTAAAAGGAACTTTCGTTCCCCTCTCCTTGTAGGAGAGGGCAGGGGTGAGGGCAAGAAAGTTTTGGTAACTGGATTTGGTATTTATGTCTAGTTTTTGTTGCAATAGGACAATAGGGGCTTGGGGCGATCGCAACCATCCGGCTTCCAATTCTGAAACTTCGCAGTCTGCCTCGATCGCTTCCAGGGACGGGTACATTACAGCTAAGGGTTTGGCCTCCCGGTGCTTGCGCTGGCGCAGTCGTTCGATCGCCTCTTCGTTACGCGCGTCTGCTATCAGATGAAATCCGCCCAAACCTTTGACGGCAACAACCTTTCCTTGACGAATTTCCTCAGCCGCTTGAAGGAGTGCTGCGTGGCGATCTGCCAGGATGTTGCCATCCCAATGCCATAACTCTAAATGAGGGCCGCATTCAGGACAGGCGTTGGGTTGGGCGTGGAAACGTCGATTTAAGGGATTTTTGTACTCAGACTGACAAAGATCGCACATTTGGAACTTTTTCATCGTGGTGTTGGCGCGATCGTAGGGTAAAGCTTCAATAATGCTAAATCGGGGGCCGCAGTTAGTACAGTTAGTGAAGGGATACAGATAGCGGCGATCGCTGGGAGTAAAAATTTCCCGCAGACAATCGGAACAGGTAGCCAGATCGGGGAGAATTAATGCTGTTTTTTCACCGCTGACGCTGGCGCGAATCTCAAACTGCCCGTACCCTACAGGATCGAGAAATGACGATTCTAAACTTTGGATAAACGATCGAGATGGCAATTCTTCCTGCATCCGCTCTAGAAAAACTGACAATTTAGATTTTGAACCTTCTACGTCGATCTCTACCCCGCCAGCAAAATTATTCACCCAGCCGACCAGTCCCAATTCGGTCGCCAATCGGTAGATGAAAGGACGGAAGCCTACTCCCTGTACCGCCCCTCTAACCGTTATCCGCAAGCGTTGTTTTAGAATTGACATCAGAGATTTTCGACTCAAGGGATGGGGTGAAATTGTTTAATTACCTAAGCTTCCATAAATGATACCTGGCTATGCCCCATGCCCCATGCCCCATGCCCTATGCCCCATGCCAAAGGTCGATCGATGAAATTTTTAGTTGTAGAAGATGACGAATTCACCGCCCAGACAATTACCTCTATTCTCACAAATCAAAACTATGTCGTTGAGGTGGCCTCTGACGGTGAGTCGGCTTGGGATTTAGTTGAAACTTTCGACTATGACTTGATAATACTCGATTTAATTCTCCCCAAGCTCGATGGCATTAGCCTTTGCCATCAAATTCGGTCTAAAGGTTTGAAAACGCCAATTCTGCTGTTATCCGGTCGGGATAGCAGCCACGATAAGGCTATTGGGTTAGATGCTGGCGCAGATGACTACTTGGTTAAACCTTTTGACTCTGAAGAGTTAGTCGCCAGGGTAAGAGCGCTATTGCGTCGCGGCGGTTTAGCCTCGCAACCAGTTTTGGCATGGGGCGAGCTAAAGTTAGATCCTAGTAGTTGCGAGGCGACTTACGCTCAAAAGCCGCTAGCATTGACTCCCAAGGAATACGCGCTGTTAGAACTATTTCTGCGTAACAGCAACCGGGTGTTTAGCTGCGGCACAATTTTAGACCATCTTTGGTCTTATGAAGACACTCCAGGCGAAGAAGCAGTGCGTACCCACATTAAAGGATTGCGGCAGAAACTAAAAGCAGCAGGTAAGAGCGATTTAATTGAAACCGTCTACGGTATTGGTTATCGCCTCAAGCCTTTGGAGGAGAGGGGGAGATGGGGAGATGGGGAGAGGGGGAGAGGGGGAGATGGGGAGCAAGGGAGAAAATCTAATCCAAAATCCAAGCTTCGACAAGCTCAGCTACCGATCCAAAATCCAAAATCACAAGAGCAAACCCTATCAGCAATTGCTGGAGTTTGGCATAAATACAAAGGCAGGGTGGCAGAACAGATAAACGTGTTGGAGCAAGCCAGTCAAGCTTTAAGTACCAATACTTTGTCTGAAGAATTGCGAGATGCGGCCCGAAAAGAAGCTCATACGCTGGCAGGATCGCTGGGAACTTTTGGCTTTGCTAATGGCTCGCAACTGGCAAAAGAAATCGAGAATTTACTGAAAGTCGATCGCCATCTAACACCAACAACAGCGATCGCGCTGCACGATTTAGTGCTAGCTTTGCGGCGGGAAACCCAGGGAGAAGCAGTCGATCGACCATCGCTATTAGCAGTCGATCGCGAACCAAACACCACCCATACAGAAGCCCATTTATTGGCCGTAGATGACGATCCTAAGATTTTGGCAGTATTGGAAACATTGTTAAATCCTTGGGGCTTCAAAGTCACAACTCTAGACGATCCGCGACGGTTTCAAGAAACTCTAGCAGCTACCTCGCCAGATCTGTTGATTCTAGATATAGAAATGCCCCATGTTAACGGGATCGAGCTTTGCCAATCGGTACGCAACGACCCCCGGTGGAGCGATTTACCTATTCTGTTTCTGACAGTTCATAACGATGCCGAAATCTTGGAGCGGGTGTTTAGCGTGGGGGCAGACGACTTTGTTAGTAAGCCCATCGTCGGTCCCGAACTCGTTACTCGCATCATCAATCGCTTAGATCGGGTGAAATTGCTGCGACGTGCAGCACAAAGGCAACTAGAGCGCGATCGAGTATCTTCTCAATCTATAGAGAGCCTGCGATCGAGCGAAGAACGTCTGCGCTGGGCGCTGGAAGCCGCAGGCATCGGGATTTGGGATTGGGATCTCGCAACTGACAAAATTATTTGGTCTGAAGGTCACGAACGATTGTTCGGTTTGGCTCCTGGCACGTTTGATGGCACGTATGAAACCTTCAATAACTGCGTCTTGCCAGAAGATCGAGCGGCTTTGACTGAAGCCGCGAACGTGGCTCGCCAAGAACAAAAAGAATACTGTCACGAATTTCGAGTCGTTTGGCCGGATGGCAGCATTCACTGGATTGAGCGCAGAGGCAGATTTTTCTATAGCACCACTGGCGAGCCGCTGCGGATGCTGGGTACGGTGAGGGATATTAGCGCCCGCAAGCTGGCAGAGGCAGAACTAAAAAAATCTAAGAATGGATTAGAACTGAGAGTAGCAGAACGCACCGCCGAACTGATTAAGGTTAACGAGCAACTGCGATCGGAATTAAACGAACGCCAACGCACCCAAGAAGCACTGCGACATTCTCAAGCCCTATTTGCTGGCATCGTAGAAATAGCTGAAGATGCGATTATTTCGATCGACAGCCATCAACGGATTACCCTATTTAACCAAGGAGCAGAGAAAATATTTGGCTACTCGGCAGCAGAAGCTATCGGGCAACCCCTCGATCTACTCTTACCCGCGCGTTTTTCCGCTCCCCATCGCCAGCACGTAGATGAATTCGGTCGCTCCCCAAGTCCGGCTCGGCGGATGGGAGAACGTCGCGAGATCTATGGTTGTCACCAAGATGGAACGGAATTTCCCGCAGAAGCAACTATTTCTAAGTTAAACCTGCCAGAAGAAACCATATATACCGTTTACTTGCGAGATATTAGCGATCGCAAGCAAATCGATCGGATGAAAGATGAGTTTATCTCAGTTGTCAGTCACGAACTCCGCACTCCTCTAACTTCAATTCACGGTTCTTTGGGAATGCTCGCCAGCGGCTTGCTTCCACCCGACTCGGAACAGGCAAAACGCCTGCTGAAAATTGCCACCGATAGTACCGAACGCTTAGTTCGCTTGATTAACGACGTTCTCGACATCGAGCGGATCGAGTCGGGCAAGGTGAAGATGGCAAAGGAAACCTGCAACGTTGCTAGTTTGATTGAGGAAGCAGTAAATGTCATGCAACCTTTGGCCAACAAAGCTGGAGTTAATTTAGTGGTTTCTAGCTTAAATGCCGAAATCTGGGCAGATCCAGACCGAATCGTCCAAACACTGACTAATTTGCTTTCTAACGCGATTAAATTTTCCCCTACTGGTGCTACTGTTTGGCTGAGTGCGTCCGCGAACAAGACAGATAGTGTTTCCCTCGCTGGTGCTAACAGGCAAGAGATATTATTCCAGGTGCGCGATCGAGGACGAGGGATTCCAGCAGATAAACTCGAAAGTATCTTCGAGCGTTTTCAACAGGTTGACTCTTCTGACTCCCGCAAACATGAAGGTACTGGCTTGGGCTTAGCAATTTGTCGCAGCATCGTCCAACAGCACGGCGGGCGCATTTGGGTGGAAAGCGCGTTGGATGAGGGCAGCACTTTTTACTTTACCCTGCCCACAGTTCATGGTTCATAGGTCGTGGTTCAACGGCATTAGTAACAATGGCAAATAAAAAAATTCTGGTAATTGACAACGAGGAGTACATTCAAGAAGTTACTAAAATTTGCTTGGAAACAGTTGCAGGTTGGGAAGTATTGACGGCTGGTTCTGGTGAAGAAGGTATAGCTAAAGCTGAGGCTTACCAACCAGACGCGATTCTGCTGGATGTGATGATGCCAGATATGGATGGGTTCGCAACTTTCGATCGATTGCAAGCTCATCGGGCGACTCAAACCATTCCAGTAATATTGTTAACTGCCAAAATTCAACCTTCAGATCGCCGTCGCTACGCTCAAAAGGGCATGACAGCAGCGATCGCCAAACCGTTCGAGCCTTTAGAATTAGCAGGTCAAATTGCCGCCGCTCTAGGCTGGAGTCTGGAATAAGTAATACGAAATCCGCTTAGCAAAACCTGATTGGCCCTCACCCCGCCCTAACGGGCACCCCTCTCCCGCGGGAGAGGGGACGGGGGTGAGGGCTGATTTCGAGGTTTTAAACACCAGATTCGATCCGATCGTTCTGTCTTCACAAGTTTCTCAAATTTTTCTCCTAGGCTAGAAGTCCTACTAGGAAACAGTTAAATGTTTCTCTTAGCGATCGCAATCATTGCCAAGGTGGGAGGAATGGAGACGATTAGGAAGATTAACGACGATTTGGCGATCTCCGGACAAATTACTTCTGAAGAATTAAGACAACTTGTAGCAGCAGGCTATAAGTCGGTACTGAACTTGCGATCGCCAGACGAAGATGGTTTCCAAAGCAGCGATCGATTAGATCCTCAACTACTCGATTTACAGTACGTTAATCTGCCAGTTAAGGCGACAGAAATTAATCCTCAAATCGCACTTGAAGTATTTCAAATAATTAGCGAACTACCAAAACCAACTTTGGTACATTGCGACAACGGTATGCGATCGTCCACCATCATTTTCATGTATATCGCTACCAAGCAGGGCATCTCGCTAGATTTAGTATTTAGACAAGCTATAAATTTGGGGTTGCTATAGCATTAATTTTCTCTCTGACTTATCGATCGGCGCGATTGCGACTATGAAATTTAACAGCATCAGGAGAAAGAGAAAATGACTGTAAACTATCGAGAAAAAATCATCGCCCTTTGGTCTGTGTTTCTATTTGGGACGATCTTTCACACTCAATTAGGTTTGATGCCCCTTTTTTATGGTGAAAGCGTTGCCATGTCAGGAACTAAAGGGGTAACTAACGTTTCAGACCTGTGGTTGATGCTGGGCTTTTTTGTATTGCCGATGATTGCCATAGTCGCCACTATTTTTAATAATTCAAAACGTTACAAAGTCGTTCATTTTGGTTTGACTATCTTTTATTCGGTAATGAATTTTTTGCATATTTTCCTTGATTTACTAGTAAAACCGATCGCTTGGTATCAAATTGCTTTAATGGTAATTTTGTTTGTTGTTGGCATTTTGTTGAACGTAGTTGCTTTTCAGTGGATGCAAGAACGTTTCGATCGCCAAAATCATCGACAACGATTGCCATCTAATCAGATCTAACTTCGATCGTCGATTACCAATACCGCTGCGCCATTAATTTGGCCTCTGCGAAGAGCGTCGAGAGCTTCGTTGGCTCTCTCCAACGGGAAAGTTGTGACCTCAGTGCGAATCGGAACTTGAGGAGCTAAGGCCAAAAACTCCTCTCCATCTTCACGAGTGAGATTAGCCACCGATCGCAGCGTCCTTTCCGACCACAAAATTTCGTAGGGAAATGAGGGAATATCGCTCATGTGGATGCCAGCGCAAACGACAACGCCTCCTTTATCGATCGCTCTCAGGGCGGCTGGCACTAGCGCCCCCGTGGGCGCAAAAATAATAGCTGCATCTAAAGGTTCTGGGGGTAAACAATCGGAACCGCCAGCCCACATCGCACCGAGTTTGCGGGCAAAATTTTGTCCTGGAATGTCGTCAGGGCGAGTAAAAGCATAAACTTGTCGTTCTTGATAACCAGCTAACTGAATCAGAATGTGAGCGGCCGCACCAAACCCATAAAAACCAAGACGTTTGGCATCACCTATCATTTTGTAGGAGCGATAGCCAATTAGCCCAGCGCACAACAAAGGCGCAGCTTGCAAATCGGGGTAGTCAGCAGGGATGGGGAAGCAAAACTGGGCATCAGCCACCGCGTATTCAGCATAACCCCCGTCGATTTGATAGCCAGTAAATAGAGCGTTATCGCACAGATTTTCGCGATCGCTCAGACAAAAGCGGCAGCAATTGCAGGTATGTCCCAGCCAAGGAACGCCAACGCGAGCGCCTACGGTAAATTGCTGGACTCGATCCCCTATCTCTGCCACGGTTCCCACAATCTGGTGTCCGAGGACTAACGGCAGTTTGGGATGGGGTAGTTCCCCATCGACTATATGCAAGTCAGTTCGGCAGATACCGCAAGCACGGACGCGAATTAGTACCTGTTGGGCGTTGGGTTTGGGGATCGGCAAGTCAGCTAAATGTAAGGGTTGACCTGGCGCATCTAATATAATTGCACGCATAAATCGAAGGGGGTAGGTTTGGGCATGGCATGGGGTATAGGGCATGGGGCATAGGAGAGGGATCTAAAAGACAGAAGCCCATAACTAGCAACTCGTCAGTAAGATATTTTTTCTGAGATAAGCCTCCCAATCTTCCATCCCTCGGCCTGTTTTGGCAGAAACTTCAAAAATCGTGGCTTGAGGTGCTATTTGCTTAATATTGGCGATCGAGAGCGAGCGATCGAATTCTACGGCTGCGGCGAGGTCGATTTTATTGACGATCGCGACTTCAGCAGTTTTGAAGATCGTTGGGTACTTGAGCGGTTTATCTTCTCCTTCGGTGACAGAGAGCAGCACGACGCGCAAGTCTTCGCCCAGATCGTAAGCAGCGGGGCAAACTAAGTTACCTACATTTTCAATTATCAGTAAATCCAAAGCATCCAGATCGAGTTGCTCTGCTGCCCTTGCCACCATGCCTGCTTCTAGATGGCAGGCGTTACCTGTGGTAATTTGTATCGCTGGTGCGCCATGCGATCGCAAGCGTCGGGCATCATTATCAGTTTCTAGATCGCCTACAATTACACCAATGCAAAATTCGTTACAGTCTTGCAGCATCCGCTCGATTAAAGCCGTTTTTCCCGAACCGGGCGAAGAAAGGATATTTAGCACGAATACGCCTTTAGTTTTGAAATATTCTCGGTTTTGCTCTGCTAGGCGATCGTTCTTGCTCAGAATTCCTCGATCGATGGCAATTTTTTGTCTGGGGGGATGGCTGGCGATGGATTGATGATGGTGATGATGCCGATCTGCATCGATCGCTATCTCGCCAACAGTGGCACAGCCGCAGGTTTGACACATATCAAGATACCTCTAATGAAGCAATTTCTAGTTCTCTACCGCATACTATATCGATGCTAATTTGGTGACATTGGGGGCACTCATAAAACAAATTAGCTGGTTGAAAGTCCAAATTGCAGGTGGAGCAGTGGCAAACAACCGGAATGCGATCGATTTCTAACCGCGCTTCCGAGGCAATCGTGCCTTGGACGACTACCTCAAAGGCAAACTCTAACGCTTCTGGCACGACTCCCGATAATTCGCCGACGCGCAGCTTGAGAGCATGGATTTTAGTTGCTCCTTGCGCTTGTTCTAAGGCGATTTCCAAAGCCTTTTGCACGATCGACACTTCATGCACGAGCCACTCCTTGCCGTTTTTCAAGCAGCGGTATCAAATCTAATGAGGCGCTCGAGCTCCTTCAAGGCCTCTGTCATACCGTTTTGAGCAACGCATGAAAGCCGATCGCCCAAACTAAAATCGAGTGCTGGGATCGTTACTAACCAAGCTTGGGGATGGTAGCCGTAGAGAGCCTGGGCGATCGCTAGTAACATTTTTGGTTCGCAGTAGTGACCGATTGTTGAACCTGACTTTGCCAACTCGATCGGATAGACTCGGACGCTTAGCGAATCATCTGTAGGGCAGGCATCGATAAAAATTGCCAGATCGACCGTTACTAGGATATCTACCATTTCGGGAGTCAATTGGTGAGAGGCGATCGCTCGGACGTTGGGCAAATTCCAAGCAACGATCGCTTCTGCTACTGCTTGTCCGACTCCATCATCGCCGCACAAGCGACTGCCATAACCGATGGCTACGACATTTTTTACTATGTTATTAGTGATGGTTTTCATCCCCTTTGCCTCACATCCTATTGACCAGATTGGCCCTAACTTGAAGCTAAGGCAAACATTTGAGAAAGTTGTGAGGAAGCAGGAAAGTCAAACCCACGACCAAAAGAATGTATTGGTTCGGCATTCTACCGCCGATCGCGGCCTTGGCGTTTGGGGTAGTGCTGCTCGAGTTTGGGGCGATCGCGTGGCAGGTGGAGTGGTATCGGAGGGGCCCAATTCAGTGGGTGGCAGCGATCGAAACCGTCAGTGCCTTTATTTTTCTAATTATTGCTGCACTCTCCAAACTTCGTTAATTATATTTCCATCTACTCCTATTAATTGAATATGCAACGGCATTTGTCCGGCGGCATGAGTCGAGCAACTCAAACAGGGATCGAAAGCTCTAATTCCGGCTTCTACTCGATTCAACATCCCTTCAGGAATATCTGAGCCTTGAATGAAATGCCTAGCAATTTGTGCTACCGTGCGATTCATGGCTAGATTATTTTGACCTGTAGCAATGATTAAATTTACCTTTTGAATTAACCCGTTTTCATCGACTCGATAGTGGTGAAATAAAGTGCCGCGCGGTGCTTCGCTGACTCCCACTCCTTCGAGTTGGTTGATATCAGCATTGGCACGCAGTCGATCGCTAAATAATTCTGGGTCATTTAGCAACATTTCAATCCGTTCTATTGATGCCAAGATTTCAATCAGTCGGGCGTAGTGGTAAAAGAAAGATGAGAGTACAGTAGCACCACCTAAATCGCGAAATTCTTTCAATTCTTTGTCAGCCAGAGGCGTACCGATGTGGGTGCAAACGTTCAACCTGGCTAGCGGGCCGACGCGATAGATCCCGCTGTCTAAACGGCTGCGATCGCTTTGAGTGAGATAACCGAGAGGACGGTAATAGGGAAATTTGAGGTAAGACCAAGGTTCGACAGCTTCCCCGATAAACTCTTGATAGCGAGTTGGATCGAGTCGATCGGCAATAATATTGCCCCCACTATCGACAAATCGAATGCAACCGTCGTAGTATTCCCACCAACCTTCATCTGTTACTAATCCCATAAATAATGTGGGGAAGTTGCCAAAGGTTTGAGCCTCTTTTTCATAGTCTTGAAGTAACTGCTTAAATCTTTCTAGTGCTTTCAAAATTGTCGTTCGGACTTCAGGAATGCGCTTTTGAATGCGATCGCGTCCTTCTTCAGATAAAGGTGCTCTGACACCACCAGGAACCGCCCACGAGGGATGAATTTTCCGTCCTCCCAAGATTTCAATAACTTCCTGGCCGAATTGACGCAAGCGAATTCCACCTCTAGCTAATTCCGGTTCGGCGGCAATTAAGCCAAACAGGTTACGGGATTGCGGATCGCTATCCATTCCTAACAAGAAATCTGGGGCACTGAGGTGAAAGAAACTGAGAGCGTGAGACTGAATAATTTGCCCTAAGTTCATCAAGCGGCGCAATTTAGCAGCAGCGGGAGGAACGGTGACAGAGAGGATGCGATCGCCTGCTTTAGCCGAAGCCAGTAAGTGGCTCACCGGACAAATGCCACAAATCCGGGCGGTAATTCCCGGCATTTCCCACAGGGGGCGACCTTCGCAGAACTTTTCAAACCCCCGAAATTCGGTGACGTGAAAACGAGCGTCAGTTACTTGTCCGGCATCATCTAGATAAATAGAGATTTTGGCGTGACCTTCAATCCGGGTTACTGGATCGATTACAACTTTTTTCATGGCAGTTCTGAGGCTTTCATTGCTGCTTTTAAATTTAAAACTGATAGCTTCATTAAGCATTTTTTGTCAATGGCTAATAGTCAATGGTCAATAACTAACAACCGACAATTGACTTCACTCAACCAAATTTGATGAATTCGCGTCCTGCTAGCTGCGGTTTTTCTCCCCGTAAGAGCGATTCCAGCACGGCTCTAATTCGATCGGCTGATGGCGGACAACCTGGTAAATAAACGTCCACGGTTACGACTTGATGCACTGGCTGCACCCGGTTTAATAAGGCGGGAACTATACCTGGTTCTGTGGGAATTTGCGGGTGAATATCGGCAGCTTCGAGGTAGCAACGCTGTAGGACTGGTTCGGCGCTTCCCAGCGGGTTGCGTAAGGCGGTAACATTGCCCGTAACCGCACAATCGCCAAAAGAGACAAGAATATTCGATCGCGATCTTACGGTTTTAATCGTTTCCAAGTGGTCTTCATTAGCGATCGCACCTTCTACCAATACTACGTCTACTCCTTCTGGGTATTCTTTGACATCTATAAATGGGCTGTAGACCAAATCTGCTACTTGAGAGAGATCGATCAGCCATTCATCTAAATCGAGAAACGACATATGGCAACCAGAACAGCCCCCCAGCCAAACTGTTGCTAGTTTTAAACGTTCCATTGCTTTTTCTCTCGTGCTGTCATCAGAAAATCTAATTTGGCGCGATCGCGTTTCATTTCCCCGACGCTGACACCTCGGTAGAACAGCGCCCCGGTGGGACAAGCGTTGACGCATTTGCCGCAAGAGGTACACGTTGAAGAAGTTCCCCAAGGCCGATCCAAGTCAGTAATGACGTAAGAGTTTGTCCCTCTACCCGCCATATCCCAAGTATGCGCCCCTTCAATTTCATCGCAGACGCGGACGCAGCGGGTACAAAGAATGCAACGGTTGCGATCGATGCCGAAGCGATCGTGGGAAACATCAACTTGGCGATCGGGGAAATGGTATTCTAAGCGCACGTGAGTCATGCCCGTTTCGATCGCTAAATCTTGCAGTTCGCAGTTGCCGTTAGCCACGCAAACCGAGCAAATGTGATTCCCTTCGGCAAACAGCATTTCCACGATCGTGCGGCGATATTGCTGAAGCCTGGGGGTGTTGGTGGAAACTTCCATGCCTTCAACAACTTTGGTAACGCAAGCGGGTTGCAGTTTATTACTGCCAGCTATTTCTACCAAGCAAAGACGACACGCACCAACTTCTGAAACTCCTTCTAAATAGCACAGCGTCGGAATATGAATGCCAGCATCTTTTGCGGCTTCCAGAATGGTTTCTTCCTCGCGGGCGCTGATGAATCGATCGTTAACGGTGAGAGTTTTGACTGACATTGCTCCTCAGTGCTTACCACAATTAACTTTTAGCCTTCACCACCTTGAGTTATAGGCAAAGAGTTTGAGGAACTTGTGAGGGCAAAGCGATCGCCATCTCTGCTGCCGATGTCCGTTTTAAACCCACCAGGGTTTTTGTCCGGTGCGGGGATCGGTTTCTTTCCAGGGAGAAATCCAAATGGCATCTTCGGCGACCGTAACGCGGACTAGTTTCAGAGGCAGAGGTGCCGGGCCGCGTACAACTCTACCCTCTGGGTCGTAGCGAGAACCGTGACAGGGACATTGAAATTGATTTTCATTGGGATTCCAAGGGAAAGTACAGCCCAAGTGGGTGCAGTTATCGACTATTCCCCAGGGATGCAGCGTACCGTCTTCTCTGACGGTGAGATAAGTAGGTTCCCCAGCCAATCCTGCAACTAAGGCGCGAGTTCCGGGTGGTTCTACTAAAATCTGGCTAGCTGGAATCCGATTCCCGTGGATATCTTTCGCGAGGAGGGAACCATCTTCAGTTCCCTCTGCTGGCGGGAAGAAGAATTTAGCGGCAGGATAAAGAGCCGCAGTAGCAGTAGCGGCGACGGCGGCTCCCGTCAAAAAGTTGAGTAACTGTCGCCGGGACATGGAAAAACTTTTTAGGGGGATACTTTCCTCCATTTTTCATCTCCTGGTACAGACTTAAGGTTTTTGGAGATGCTGGCTTTTAGTATTAATGCCCAGCAAGCTATAGAGCGGACAAGTGCCAATTAAGGCTGTCAGAGCAGGAATAATGGCAATGATTGCTAATCCGATTCCTAATGCCGAACCTCCATAAACACTAAAGCCGAGGTAAAGTAGTACGCCTGCTAACCCAAAGCGGATGAGGCGATCGAAAGTGCCAACATTGTTAAACATGGTTATCTTCCTTAGAGAACTCGAAAGTTCGATTTTCGGTACTATCCACCATCCTACGCATCTCAATTCTGCTGACAAGATAGTTACGATCGCACCACTATAGTTACGGCGAGTAAAAGATTGGGAACAGCTAAGAGATTGCAGTAATTCTAAATGAATTATTAAATTGTCGCCGATCGATCGCCACGATTCATCAACTAATCTAATCCCTGTTTGCCCACATTATCCAATTACTGTTTCAGCCAATTCCTCAACCTTATTTTTAATAACAAAAACGAATTTTTAATATTTTTTTTAGAAGTATCTGAAATTCTGTGTTTGAACCAACGCTTTAGTTCGAGTAACTATGATGCAGTCTCGGTAACTGACTTGTAGGCGATCGAACATTTAGGTAAAAATGTTGTTCGAGGAGCGCGAATTAAATAACTTACCAAAGTTAAGGCGATCTATTCGCGTTCCTCAACCCGATTGAAAGATTGTTCATCCTCATTTTTTTGCCATCATGACATCTATCGTAAAATTGCGCGATCGCGCTAGTTTTTGGGAGCGATTCTGTAACTGGATCGCCAGTACGGAGAATCGACTTTATATCGGCTGGTTTGGGGTACTATTAATTCCAACGGCCCTAACCGCAGCCATTGTTTTCATCCTCGCTATGGTTGCAGCACCTCCCGTCGATATCGACGGTTTGCGCGAACCTGTATCGGGTTCGCTGCTCTACGGCAACAACATCATCACCGCGACGGTGGTTCCTAGCTCGAATGCCATTGGCTTGCACTTTTACCCAATTTGGGAAGCCGCTACCCTGGATGAGTGGCTCTACAATGGCGGCCCCTGGCAACTAATCGTATTCCATTTTCTGATTGCGATCTATGCCTACATGGGTCGGCAATGGGAACTGAGCTATCGCTTGGGGATGCGTCCCTGGATTGCCGTTGCCTACTCTGCTCCCGTAGCCGCAGCAACATCCGTGTTATTAATTTACTCGATCGGCCAGGGCAGTTTCTCAGACGGTTTAATGCTAGGGATTTCTGGCACCTTCAATTTTATGATCGTGTTCTCTGCCGAACACAACATTCTCATGCACCCCTTTCATATGATGGGTGTAATCGGCGTGTTTGGCGGGGCGTTGTTTAGTGCCATGCACGGCTCTTTAGTCACCTCCAGCCTAGTGCGGGAAACCAGCGAACAAGAGTCTCAAAACTACGGCTACAAGTTCGGTCAAGAAGAGGAAACTTACAACATTACGGCTGCCCACGGCTATTTTGGCAGGCTAATCTTCCAGTATGCCAGCTTCAATAATTCTCGCACTTTGCACTTTTTCTTGGCTGCTTGGCCCGTAGTGGGAATTTGGTTTGCGGCCCTGGGAATTAGCACTATGTCGTTCAACCTGAATGGATTCAATTTCAACGATTCCATCCTCGACAGCCAAGGGCGACCGATTCAAACTTGGGCAGATATTATCAACCGTGCCAATCTAGGAATTGAGGTCATGCACGAGCGCAACGCCCATAACTTCCCCTTAGATTTAGCTTCTGGAGAAGCTAAACCGATCGCTTTAGTGGCTCCTGCCATTAACAGCTAAGCGTCTTCATCTGCAAGTCTTTCATGAGTGCAATAGCGTCCCATCAGGGGCGCTTTCATGCTCAAAAGAGACAGAATTTGACATCCTCGCTGGGCCGGTTGAGTTATTTCCCTCTCGTTCGTTCAAGATCGAACCAAAGTTCTCGGCCCCCAGACTATCGCCCCTAACAACAACGACCCCTGGAGCGCCCCCCAGCGAGCCTGCAATGGATCGATCGCGTACCCCGACCAACCCAACTCTTCACTGAGAGCAGCGATGAAGAAGACAACGAAGAGGGCGATCGTTTTGGTTGACGAGAACTGGGGGGTGGGGAGCAGCACGCCCATCGAGCGCATGAGGACGTAAGATAAGACCATAATGCAGGGCATCAGCAAGATGATCGGTACATACCAGATCTTCGCTCTGACTCGCTTGAAGTCGAACGATCGCTTTAGCAACTCTGCTATGCCAGCAAAACCGTTCTCGCGGTAGACCAGGATTGAGGCCGCCCCCACCACGCACAAGATCCCCAGTGCGCTGACGGGGATACCTGGGAGTAATTGGAAGTCGGTCAAAGCCCCAACCGCCCAAAACGGAATAGAGAGGGCAAAGGTCAAGACAAAGTAGGTCAGAGGCGACCTGTTCCTGACGGTGGAGTTTAATCGATCGTCGTCATCAACTAGCTTGCGAGGCGATGGGGTGCGCGGTTCGTGCATAACGCCCTGCCTTTTCCAAAACGGTGCGATCGTCATACCGGGCTGAAATTCTGTCTAACTCAGCTTAGCGATCCGCTTTCATCGGCTCAAGCAACCTTCTAGGTCGGCATCTGGACTGGTAATCGGTTGCAAGTTGTATTTTTCCGACAGCAGCTTGAAGACATTCGGAGAAATAAACGCTGGCAGTGTCGGCCCCAACCGAATATTTTTAATCCCCAGATGCAACAGTGTTAGCAACACGGCTACCGCCTTTTGCTCGTACCAAGACAGAATCATCGACAAAGGCAGAGCGTTGACATCTACCTCGAAAGCATTAGCCAGCGCCAAGGCAATCTGAATGGCAGAGTAGGCATCGTTGCACTGGCCGATATCCATCAAGCGCGGCAAACCGCCAATCTCGCCCAAATCGCGATCGAAGAACCGAAACTTGCCGCAAGCCAAAGTCAGCACCACACAATCATCCGGCACTTTTTCCACCAACTCGGTGTAGTAGTTGCGATCGGGTTTAGCACCATCGCAGCCCCCGACTAGAAAGAAATGGCGGATTTGTCCCTGTTTTACTGCATCAATGACTCGATCGGCCACTCCCAAGACGGCATTGCGGGCAAAACCAACTTTAACCTCTTTGGGGGGCGCATCTTCAGTAAAGCCAGGTAGTGCTAATGCTCTCTGAATGACGGCAGTAAAATCGGGCGTGCCATCGGCGTTCGCGTTCAGATAACTGATACCGGGATAGCCCACCGGACCGACACTGAAGAGTTTATTGGCATAATCTTCATGAGTGGGCATCAAGCAGTTAGTGGTAATGACGATCGCCCCAGGAAACTTGGCAAAATCCTTGGTTTGGTTCTGCCAAGCAGTGCCGTAATGACCGTAAAGATGGGGATACTGCTGTTTCAGCTTGGGATAGCCGTGAGCGGGTAGGAGTTCGCCGTGGGTGTAGACGGTAATTTCGGTATCTGCTGTTTGTTTGAGTATGGCGGAGAGTTGCTTGATATCGTGTCCCGACACCAAAATCGCCTTCCCTTTCCTGGGGTTGAGGGGAACGCTAGTAGGAACGGGGTGTCCGTAGGTACTGGTGTGTCCTGCATCTAACAGTTCCATCGCCCGCAGGTTGAGTTCTCCCACCTGGAGAGCTAAATTCACCCACTCCTGCAAGCTTAAGGTTGAATCGTCCAGGGCAGCCAGGGCCTCATAAATGAAACGATATATCCGCTCGTCTTCTCGTCCTAGTTCGTAAGCGTGGAAGGTGTAAGAAGCCAAACCCTTAACTCCATATAACACCGTCAGCTTGAGGGAGAAAATATCGACGTTCGTGCCAGACCGACTGAGGAACTGGAGGGAAATCTCCTCGCCCTGTTCTCCCAAGCTGCTATCAAAGTCGGGTTGCCAGTTGGAAATTGCCGGACAAAAGAATCGGTTGTTAATTTGAGCTTTGAGGCTTTCTCGACGATCGATCGCCCATTTGAGATATTCCACAAATCGCTTTTCCGAAAAGTTAACGTTCGTCATGGTGGCAAAGATGGCTTCGCAGGTGAAGGCATCGATCGCGTGGGTATCGATCCCCAATTCCTTAGCCGCCAGAGCGATCGGCGCTAACCCGCGCAGAGAGTAAATCAGCAGATCTTGAATGGCGTTAACTTGGGGGCTTTTGCCGCAAGCACCATACTGATGGCAACCTTGCCCGCTGGCGGTTTGTTCGCATTGTTCGCAGAACATGGGTTTACTCCTCGATATTGTTTGCCCTCACCCCGCCTTCGGCACCCCTCTCCCAAGCTTGGGAGAGGGGAAGGTGGGGCCCCTCTGGGGATAAGGGGAAGGGGGTGAGGGCTGGATTTTGGCATCACACGGACTGGGAAAACCGTTGGCTGGATTTATGTCTGAGATAGGTATCAAACACCGAGGCAATGTTGCGAATCAGCAACCGCCCGATCGATGTCACTTCGATGCCGTCGCCCCAACGTCTGAGCAAACCATCGGCTTCTAAGGCATCCAACAAGGACAATTCTGACTCGAAGTAGTCGTTAAAGTCGCGATCGAAACCGAGATGGTACTTACTCTCCAGATCCGGCATCGATAGCTGAAATTGACACATCAATTCCATAATTACCGTGCGTCGAATTAGATCGTCGCGAGTAAGTTGTACGCCCTGAGCGATCGGTAATTCTCCAGCATCTATGGCGCGATAAAAGTCTTTCAATCGCTTGTGATTTTGCACGTATACGTCCTGCAACATACTGATGGAGGTAATCCCAAAACCTAACAGGTCCGATTCTGGTTTCGTCGTGTAGCCTTGGAAGTTGCGGTGTAGTTCGCCTGCCTGTTGTGCGATCGCTAATTCGTCGTTAGGTTTGGCAAAATGATCCATGCCGATAAACACGTAGCCATTTTGCGTCAGTTGAGCGATCGTCATTTGTAAGATCTTCAGCTTTTCGGCAGCGTTGGGCATCGCCGCTTGGGGCATCCGTTTCTGAATCGGCTTCAACCAGGGAACGTAAGCGAAGTTAAAGACAGCAATGCGATCGGGATTCAATTCCAGCGTTTTCTGGACGGTTTCCTCAAACGTCTCTGGAGTTTGGAACGGTAAGCCGTAAATCAAATCGACGTTGACGCTGGCAAACCTAGCTTCCCGAATCCACTCCATGACGTTAAACAGCATGGCTTCCGGTTGCACCCGATTGACAGCTTCTTGGACTTTGGGATTAAAGTCTTGAATGCCAAAGCTGATCCGGTTGAATCCTAACATCCGCAGAAACATAATGTAGTCGCGATCGACGTAGCGCGGGTTAATTTCGATCGATACTTCTGCATCTGCATCCAGCTTAAAATTCTCATTCAACTGGTTCCAGAGGAACTCCACCTGCCTTTGAGACAGATAGTTTGGCGTGCCGCCGCCCCAATGCAACTGCTGTACCCGGCGATCGGGATTTACCAAACTAGCAATTTGCCGAATGTGCCGCGCTAAGTAATCTAGATAAGGTTCTGCCACCTGTTTGCGCTGGGTGATGATGGTGTTGCAACCGCAGAAATAGCAAGGCGTTTCGCAAAACGGGATATGACAATAGAGCGACAGGGGTGTTTTCTTATGATTCCCCACGGCTAGGGCAGTTCTAAAGGTGCTGCGATCGAAGCGATCGGTTAATTCCGTTGCGGGCGGGTAGCTAGTATAGCGGGGTAAGGGCTGGTTGTATTTATTGAGTAAAGCCGCGTCAAATCGAACTGTGGGCGATAAATGTTTCATTACAGGAGTTCAGGAGTTCAGGAGTTCAGAAGTTCAGAAGTTCAGAAGGCAGGAGTTTAGGAGTTTAGAAGTTCAGGAGTTCAAGATTTGTAGGGGCAAAGCATTTGGGCGATAACTGAACGCTTTGAACTAGGACGTGTTTACCAAATGCTTTGCCCGCCCAAGGGTTTAGGAGTTTAGGGGGTTCAGAAGTCAGGGGTTCAGGAGTTAAAAATTCTTCCCCCTCTTCCCCCTCTTCCCCCTCTTCCCCCTCTCCCCTCTCCTATCCAGCCACAAGTTCCCTCCCAGCCCCGTGAGGTACGGTACTGCCAGGACGATCTTGCCGCGTCAGCAAATCGAACGTATGCTCTCCGATCGCAGCTTTCACGTCGGCTTCTAATTCATGCACCACATCGCGGTTGAAAGTAAAGGCATCGTTGGCTTCAGCCACAATCCGCTCGATCGTGGCTTCATCCACAGGCAGCGCGTCCATGGCTTGGCGATAGCGTTCCTTAAAGGCCCGTCTGGCTTCTGGTGTCGGAATTTGGGCGAATTCGTACAAATTCGTCCCACAACCGTCCGGTAAAGACAAAGCCGATCGCACGATGTTTTTCAAACTCTGCCCGCCGGATAAATCCCCCATGTAGCGGGTGTAGGCATGGGCAACTAGTAACGCCGGATCGTTAGCAGCTAAGTGTTGAATGCGATCGCAATACACCTGTCCTGCTGGGGAAGGGGTAATAAGATTGCGCCAGTCTTCACCGTAATAAAACCCCAGATCGCGAGCCAAATTTTCCGCCCGATTCAATTCTGGGAAATATATCGCCCCCGCGATCGGGTGGTTACTATTCTGTTGGAATGCAGTTTCTAGGGTGCTGTAGACAAAGTACAAATCGGCGAGCAGTTTCCGCCAAGGTTCTAGTTCGACAATACCTTTCAAAAAGCATTTCATAAATGCCGTATTTTCGGCTGCCGTGTGAGATTTTTGCGTGCCTTCTCGCAGGCGTGTAGATAGATTGCTCATAGTGAGATTGGAAGTCAGTTTTAGTTCAGTTTGTTCGATCTCTTTTTCTTGAAGCCCGCGCAGGCGGACTTCGATCGCCAAGGCTGCGGCTTCAACCACCAGATAAATCGATCGCCAAATCAGTATTGAGTTCTTCCACGGAAACCAGTTGACTCAAACAAGCTTGGCGCGATCTCATCAGCGTTAGAATCAAATCGGACATATCCCGTTCCGACAAATCGCTTTCGGCAATTTCATCGCACAGATGGCGGTAAAGTGCTTCTAGCTCGCGATAAAACCGAAATCTCAATTGTTGTGTCTTCGGCTTAATTTGTGGGGGTGGTATTTGTAGGGTCGTCACGATTCAAACCTCCTAATAGACAGTTCCTCGCGAATCTTCAGTATCGATGCCTTTAAGCAAATAAAGGCGCAATAGCTGCCACAAAATCACGGCAATCCAAGGCAATTTCTGGAAGAATTGGATCGCTTTTGGACGGTTATTGTTAGCAATTTCTGCTAACTTTTGATTGGCAACAGCGCATTTCTCTAAACGTTGGAAGAATTCGGGACGATCGGTATCTAAGATGCTAGGAAAAGCTCGTGCAGCAGTTTCATTAGTCTTAGCAATCACCTGCCTGTTATAATCTCGTGGATCGATGCCGACAGATTCATAGAAATTTGTCCGTTCTAACACCGTCAGGGTGTGGGTGGCAAATACGCTCAGCAGGAAAAAGCGCGACCATAACCTAGATTTCCAGTTATTCCAGAGTTTGGGCTGCGATCGCAACAATACCTTGAAGAAATCTCCATGCCGATTTTCGTCCTGACACCAATTCTCAAAGTAGCGAAACAATGGGTAAATTCGATATTCTGGGTGTTTTTCTAGATGGCGATACATCAGAATATAACGCCAGTAACCGATCTTTTCCGAGAGATAAACGGTGTAGATTACCCACTCTGGCGGAAAGAAAGTGTAGGTACGATTTTTGGTTAAATAACTCAGATCTAAAGACAATCCGAAGTCTGCCATTGCTTTATTCAAAAACCCAGCATGACGTGCCTCGTCTCGCGCCAATAGGCTAAAAGCTTCTGCTAACAACGGCTGGCGATCTTTCAGCTTGCGAGATAGTTCTTTGAACAACAAAAAACCAGAAAATTCTGAAGTGCAGGAACGTTCTAAAAATTCGATGAAAGCACTTCTAGTTTCGCCATCAATATGTTCCCAACACTGCTCGAATTCTTCATTGCGGACAAAATGATAGCGATTATAGTCGGCCCGCAATTCTGCTAAAGCCGCTTCTAACTCCTGCTGTTGCCCGGAGAGATCCATCTCGGCCACAGCATCAAAATTGGTAGTATAAAATCGAGGAGTTAATAGGGTTTCTTTAACTGGGGCTTTGATTCCTGGTTTGAGATTAGCTGACTTGGGGGTGTCGATTGAACTAACCATAGGCTCGATCGGGTTGATTGTAGCTTCAGAATCATCTTTTCCTGAATTAGCGATCGCCCACAAGTTAGTTACCAGCACTACCCCATAGTTACCTGGAGTAAAGCATTGGCTCTAATGCTAAGCTGGAGGCATTTGTAAAAAAATATTACAGTTTTGGTTTTGGTCGATCGCCAGCCAGCTACCACCCCCTGCAAAATCCAACACTAACTCCTTTCCTCGCGTACGGGCGAAGCATTTGGGCGATAAGTTAATGAGCTAGAGCAGGGGTTATTTACCAAATGCTTCGCCCCTAACACTTCTGAACTCCTATAACTCAACACTCAACACTCAACACTTCACACTTCTTCAACTCCGAACTCCTTTCCTCACATTATGCTAGAAGTCGATCGCTGCGGTGAATTTCAATGTCCGATTCAATACGTAGTAGACTTATTGGGCAATAAGTGGTCGATTCTCGTCTTGCGGGAGTTATTTGGCGGCGATCGACGCACTCACGAATTACTGGCAGCACTCCCCGGCATCAGCACCAAAACCCTCACCCAAAGGCTGCGAGAGTTGGAAGCGCGAGGATTAGTCGAACGTCGCGTTTATGCAGAGATTCCGCCCCATGTAGAGTATTCTCTAACTCCCAAGGGTCGCCAAATCAAACCCGTGATGATCGCCCTGCACCAAGTCGGATTGCAATGGCTGGAAGAGGAAACCTGTATTTGTCCCTTGGTGGAAATAGACGGGTGAGGGGGAAGAGGGGGAAGCAGGGGAGGTGGGGGAGAATTTCTAACTCCACACTTCATACTTCTTTAACTCCACACTCAACACTCAACACTCAACACTTAACACTCTCCCTTTCGGGCTATGCCGACAATGTGAGGGCTAACCACTGGAAAAGCAAGCTGAAATGGTTGATAATCGACTTCTTCAAAGCCAGCATTTTCTAAAAATTTTCCCGTTTCTCGATTGGGATGGCAGTTATCAAATAGTGCGTGCCAAACTGGTTCGATGCCATCTTGAACTCGCCGCGTCCAAGTTCCACAATCTCCGGCAACGTGTTCGATAAAGACGAACTTGCCATCAGGTTTGAGAACGCGATCGATTTCTTGTAAACTCGCTGCGATATCCTCGACCGAACAGAGAACGTGAGTGCTGACAACCGCATCAATGTTGTTATCTTCGATCGGTAAATTTTCAGCTACACCTTGATGAATTTCAACAGTTTTTATCCCTCGATTTTCAGCTTCTAGTTCCAAGTAAGCAAACATGAAAGGATTGGGTTCGATGCCAATCCAGTGAATGTCTTGAGGATAGTAGGCAAGATTAGCTCCGGCTCCCGGTCCGATTTCCAATATTTTGCCCTGCAAATTGCCCAAAACGGCTTGTTTTAGTTCTGCTAGATTGGAGTATTCTAGATGCCGATCGATCCTAATTTTAGTGGCATCAGCGCCGCTAGCTTTTGCCATTCCCCAAGCAAATAATCGTTTTTGAAAAGTTGAAATATTCACGATAATTTATTCACCTGTTAAACATTGCCAACATTACTCGTGCTGCGATCGACCAAAGCTAGATATTCATCCCGGAAATAGCGCAAGGTGCTAAATACTGGATTGGGGGCAGACTGGCCCAAACCGCACAAACTCGCGTGCTTCACCATGTCGCAAAGTTCTTCTAACAGTTCGAGATCGGCTAGCGAGGCTTCTCCTTGACGAATCTTAGTTAACAGACGATACAACTGCACCGTACCCACGCGACAGGGGATGCACTTACCGCAAGACTCATCCATGCAAAATTCCATAAAGAAGCGGGCGACATCTACCATGTTGGTACTGCTATCCATGACGATGATGCCGCCGGAACCCATTATCGAACCTAACTCGGTCAGGGCTTCGTAATCTACAGGGGTATCGAAAGCCGATGCAGGAATACATCCGCCAGAAGGCCCCCCAGTCTGCACTGCTTTGGCAGTTTCGCCATCGGGTACGCCGCCCCCCATTTCCTCAACGATCTGCCGCAGAGTCGTACCCATCGGCACTTCAATCAAGCCCGTATTGCGGATTTTGCCCGCCAGGGCGAAGACTTTAGTGCCTTTACTTTTTTCAGTGCCAATACTGGCAAACCAGTCAGCACCTTTACGAATAATAGGGGCAATATTAGCAAAGGTTTCGACATTATTAATTAAGGTGGGATATCCCCACAAGCCAGATTCAGCCGGATAGGGCGGACGGGGATGAGGAGTGCCCCGCTGCCCTTCAATTGATGCCATTAATGCCGTTTCTTCCCCGCAGACGTAAGCCCCCGCACCCATGCGAAGATCGATTTTAAAATCAAAGGGTGAATCGAAGATTTGACTGCCCAACAAACCTAGGCGTTGGGCTTGGCGAATGGCAATTTGCAGGCGACTAATAGCGGTGGGATATTCAGCCCGAATATAGATGTAGCCTTGGTTAGCTCCCACAGCATAAGCTGCGATCGTCATTCCTTCCAACACCCGATGGGGATCGCTTTCTAACACGCTGCGATCCATAAACGCCCCCGGATCGCCCTCATCGGCGTTGCAGATGACATACTTGCGCTCTCCCTTGGCTTTAGCTACAGTCGCCCATTTCAAACCCGTGGGATAACCAGCCCCGCCCCGTCCGCGCAAACCACTACGAGCGATCGCCTCTACTACCTCATGGGGTTGCATCTCGTGCAGGACTCGATATAAGGCTTGATAGCCCTCAGTAGCGATATAAGCTTCAATCCGTTCTGGATCGATCCGGCCGCTATTTTCCAGGACGATCGACATTTGCTGGGTGAAAAAGGGCTGGGTAAGATCGCCGCGCGGTGCTGTTGCTTCTCCTCGATCGATCACAGCAATAATTGCAGGTGCATCTTCAGTAGTGACCTTCTCATACAGCGTATTTTCTGCAACTCGTACCAGCGGACCTTGACAGCACAACCGCATACAGCCAACACCGCAGACCTGTACTTTATCTTCTAAACCCGTTTCTTTAACTGCTGCTTCTAGGTGTTGTTTGACTGCTAAGGAGTCGGCAGATAGACAGCCCGCAGCTATACAACAACGAACCTGCATGGGCTTTCGAGCGGAGCGTTCTTGCTGGGCGATCTCTAGTAGTTGGGTCAAATCCATCTTTTAGCTTTCTCCTCCCCACGACTTCTCTCTCTGCCTCCATTCCGAACTTAAGGAAGAAGTTTGAGGAACTTGTGAGGGCACAGCCAATCCCAAACAGGACTTACGCAGCAACTCCATATACGCTGGTGACGGTGCGTTTTAGCGTAGCCATGCCGCAGGCTATACACACCCTACCGATATGTCAAAATTAAAACAAGATATTATGGTTGGGCAGGTCTATAAATTCTTTGGTTGCTGTTGGGTTTCACTCCGTTCAACTAGGGCCTACAAGATCCGCGATCGCACTCCATGAAAACCCTATTGTAAATCGCACTTGTCCTCTGCCACCTGACTTAATGTGTTGCTTCCAAGATCCTTTCCCAAATGCAAGTCAATATGGGATCGAGTAATTATAGAAAGAGCGATCGCCATCCTTATCCTTGCCGCGGCTAAAAAAGCTGAATATACTGAGATATCGAGATCGCGGTTAAATAAATGATAGCTCCTCAAAGAGTCCAGGTCATATTAGCTCTAACATTGGGATACTTGGTTATATCAGTTTCAGTGGGATTGTCGCAACCAAAAACTGAATATAAAACATTTGCTCAGTGGTGTCAGAATCTCTCTGTGCTATCGGATGCCCAAAAACATACAGTAGAGGTACTTTTAACGAGGGCGAGGACTAGAGATTGTCTGGGGGCTGAGGGAAAATTAACTAATTTGACACGGCTCGATTTATCGATGAGCGCGATATCGGATGTCAAACCACTATCTAATTTAACTAATTTGACACATCTCGATCTATCGAGGAACGCGATATCGGACATCAAACCTTTATCTAATTTAACTAATTTGACTGAGCTTACCCTATGGAACAACCAGATATCGGATGTCAAATCTTTGTCTAATTTAACTAATTTGACTGAGCTTATCCTATGGAGCAACCAGATATCGGATATCAAACCTTTATCCAAGTTAACTAATTTGACTGAGCTTAACCTAGGGCACAACCAGATATCGGATGTCAAACCACTATCTAATTTAACTAATTTGACAGATCTCGATTTATCGAGAAACGCGATCTCGGATGTCAAACCTTTATCTAATTTAACTAATTTGGCTGAACTCAATCTAGGAATCAACCAGATATCAGATATCAAACCTTTATCCAATTTAACTAATTTGACTAATCTTGAGCTATGGGGCAACCAGATATCAGATGTCAAACCACTATCCAAGTTAGCTAATTTGACTAATCTTGAGCTATGGGGCAACCAGATATCAGATGTCAAACCACTATCCAAGTTAGCTAATTTGACTAATCTTGAGCTATGGAGCAACCAGATATCAGATGTCAAACCTTTATCCAATTTAACTAATTTGACTAATCTTGCTCTATCTAGCAACCAGATATTAAATGTCAAACCACTATCCAAGTTAACTAATTTGACAAAGCTCGATCTATCTAGCAACCAGATATCAGATGTCAAGCCACTATCCAAGTTAACTAATTTGACCGAGCTTGACCTATGGAACAACCAGATATCAGATGTCAAAGATCTATCCAAGTTAACTAATTTGACTCAGATTGAGCTATGGGAGAATCCAATTCAAGATAGTACCTGTCCCCTCAAACCCACTACAATCTGCATCTTTGAAAATCCATACGAAGGCATTGACAAGCCAAACGGACAACTTTAACAAAAAATGTTGCCGAATTCTTCCACCATACCAATTAACTCTCCAAATTCAACTTGCGAATTGCGAATTGAAAATTGCGAATTGGAATTGACAGATCTACTCACCTTTTAGCCATTCCTTCAGGCGATCGCAGGCCGATTCTGGCGTTTGATGTCCGCAAACCGTACCGTCAAAGACGACAGCCGGGGCAATGCCGCAAGCGCCCAGACAGCGGGCTGTAAGTAAGGAAAGTTGCTTGTCTGGGGTGGTCTGACCAGCGGGAACTTTGGCGTATTCCTCAGCAGCGGCGAGAATTTTGGCTGCCCCTTTGACATAACAAGCCGTACCAGTACAAATCGTGCAAACGTGAACTCCTTGGGGTGCCAGGGAGAATAGGTGATAGAAAGTCGCGACACCATAAACACGGCTGGGGGGCAGTTTCAGGCTGCGGGCGATGTAAAGTAAAAGACCGTCTTCTAGATAACCAAACAACTCCTGCGCTTTATGCAGAATCTCAATTAGGGCATCTTGCCGATACTGATGCCGCTTAATCGTCACGTCTAGCACCTTGAAGCGCTTGTCGCCGCTGGGGTGTGCGGTTACTGCCTGAGTTTTATTTTGTACTCCGGCAGGATTAGTAGCACTTGTAAATTCGTCCTTCACCTCGGCCTCGCTCCCGACTAGATTTAATATCAAATCTGACTTTAAAAACCTTGCATCCAGCCCTCACTTCTGCCCCTCTCCCGCCTCAAAGCAGCCCTCTCCTACAGGGTTAACGTGTATACATTAAGTTATCTGTCTGAAGTTCGGCCTTTTAGATCCCCCTAAATCCTCCTTAAAAAGCGGATGCGCTGTGCGGAGGTTCCCTCCGCATACAAGCGCACCAAGCAGCGGATGCAAGCCCTTGGCAGGTTCCCATCTCCTAGCGGAGACGCTAGCCCTTCCAGGGCGGCTACGCCAACGCGTACCGTCAGGTCGTCCGCAGGACTTACGCCGTGCAGCTTGCACCAAGCAGGTGGACTTTGAGAGCGTCCCCCCCTTTTTAAGGGGGGCTAGGGGGGATCTGCGAGGGATTGGGCATCAAAACTAAAGATGTGTATACACGGTAGCCTGCAAGGAGAGGGAAAAGGAAGTTTCTCTTATTTGAGAGGGGTGCCGCAGGCGGGGTGAGGGCAAACCCGACGTTAATTGGTGATTGCACCTTCGGCTGCGGCTACTGCCAGTAAGGTCTTCAAAACTGAATCTGGATTCAAGCTCATCGAGTCGATTCCCCGTTCGACTAAGAACCGAGCAAATTCTGGGTAATCGCTGGGAGCCTGGCCGCAAATGCCGATCTTGCGATCGTTCTGCTTGGCTTTCTCAATTGCCATCCGCACCATTTCTTTTACCCCCTCGTTCCGCTCGTCAAACAGATGGGCGACTAAACTAGAATCGCGATCGAGTCCCAAGGTTAGCTGGGTGAGATCGTTAGAACCGATCGAGAAGCCATCGAATACTTGGCTAAAACTATCGGCCAAAATCACGTTGTTAGGAAGCTCGCACATCACGTAAACTTGCAACCTATTTTCGCCCCGCTTCAAGCCGTGTTTCTCCATTTCTGCCAACACTCTGCGGCCTTCTTCTGGAGTGCGACAGAAAGGGATCATTGGGATGACATTAGTTAAACCCATCTCCTCGCGAACTCGTTTGAGCGCTCGGCATTCCAGCGCGAATCCGTCGCGATATCTCTCGTCGTAGTACCGAGAAGCACCGCGCCAGCCAATCATCGGGTTTTCTTCTTGCGGCTCGAAACCTTTGCCGCCCAAGAGGTTAGCGTATTCGTTGCTCTTAAAATCCGATAGGCGCACGACTACGGGTTTCGGGTAAAAAGCCGCCGCGATCGTTCCCATACCTTGGGCTAACTTATCGACAAAGTAGAGCGGTTTATCGAAATAAAGATGAGTCAAGCGGGCAATTGCGTCTTTTGTCTCGTCGTCTTCTAGGCGATCGTAATGAATCAAAGCTAGGGGATGTACTTTGATATGGTTGGCAATGATAAATTCCAACCGCGCTAGCCCGACTCCATCGTTGGGGATCGCTGCCAAACTGAATGCTTCTGAGGGATTGCCCACATTCATCATAATTTGGGTGCTAGTCCGGGGTAGGTTTTCTAGTTTTATCTCTGTCACCTCGAAGGGAAGAATACCCCCATAAACCCTGCCTTCTTCGCCTTCGGCGCAACAAACAGTCACTTCTCGTCCGGTTTGCAGTACGCTGGTGGCGTTGTTAGTCCCGACGATCGCCGGAATTCCCATCTCGCGAGCAATAATCGCGGCGTGACAAGTTCGCCCGCCTCGATTGGTGACGATCGCACTGGCTTTTTTCATGATGGGTTCCCAGTCCGGATCGGTTTTATCGGTGACTAACACCTCTCCCGGTTGGAAAGCATCCAGCTTGTGGACATCTAAAATCACCCGCGCCTTGCCAGCACCAATAGCTTCACCAACCGCACGTCCGCTGACACATACTTCGCTGCTCTCTTGCAGGTGATAGCTGCTGACGACGTTCGCCGCCTTCTGGGATTGCACGGTTTCCGGGCGGGCTTGGACGATGAATAGTTCCCCGGTGATGCCATCTTTGGCCCACTCGATATCCATCGGGGTATAAGTGCCGCGAGTAGTTGAATAATGCTGCTCAATAATGCAAGCCCAGCGAGCCAGCGTCAGGATCTCGTCATCCGTCAGGGCATATTTCGATCGCTCTCCTTCTGGCACTGGGACGTTTTTCGTCAGCTTGCTACCGCCAACGTCGTAAATCATTTTGATTTCTTTGCTGCCCAAGCGTTTTTCTAAGATGGGTCGAAAACCTTGTTGGAGGGTGGGTTTGAAGACAAAATATTCGTCTGGGTTAACCGCCCCTTGCACCACGTTTTCCCCCAATCCGTAGGCGGCGGTAATTAACGCTGCATCCTTGAAACCAGTTTCCGTATCGATCGAGAACATCACCCCAGAAGAGGCTAAATCGGAGCGCACCATTTTTTGCACGCCCACAGAGAGGGCGACGTTGAAGTGGTCGAACCCTTTGAGGGTGCGATAGGAGATGGCGCGATCGGTAAATAAAGAGGCAAAACACTTGTGGCAAGCATCCAGAACGCCTCTGACACCGCGAACGTTGAGGTAGGTTTCCTGCTGTCCGGCAAAACTGGCATCGGGCAGATCTTCGGCTGTGGCGCTAGAGCGAACGGCAACATCGGTATCGCTGCTATAGCGAATGCACTCTTCTCGATCTTCGGGTGCGACTCGATCGCACAAAGCGGCAGAGTCGTCATATCGCTGGCACAATTGCAAGTAAGCACGAGAGATCGCCGCTTCTAATTCTGAAGGAAACGGCGCATTCAAAATTAAGGCCCGCGCTTGTTTGCCCCGCGCTCGCAGGTTGTTAACATCCTCGATATCTAAGTCAGAAAAGAGCGATCGCAACTGTGGTTCCAAACCCGCCCCGGCAATGAAGTAGCGATAGGCATAGGCTGTCGTCGCGAAGCCCGTCGGAACGCTCACTCCTTTGGCAGTTAATTGTTGGAGCATTTCGCCCAAGGAAGCATTTTTGCCGCCTACTAGAGGGATATCTCCAATGCCAGCTTCCTCAAATGGGAGTACCAAGGCTTGTGCTTTTGAACTCTGTGACTGTTTTTCCCAAGTGGCTGTCGATTCCAACATGGACTTAATTCCTCACGTATTAGCGAAGCTTTGAGTAGCGCTGGCTCTAGGCTTCGATCGTTCTACACTCACGTTTATAGGGAAATAATTTGAGGAATTTGTGAGCAAAGCACTCGGTCGGAATTCTCTTGAATCCGACATTCCGCAGACATCGATCGCTTCAGTGCCCGGATCGACTGGGGCATTCCGTTAATCTCAGTTGATGACACCGACAGAACCTGGCAGGAAAATGACTTGTATTTTTCCTCGATCTACAGTTCTTTTTGAAAAACTGAAAAGGCGATCGCTTCTTCGATTTTTAAATCGTCTAGGAGGGGCGATCGCCAGAGCAAGATTGAGTATCTCGTTGCAATCGAGATACTTGTTGAGACTTAACGGGACATACTGTATTGTTTCACCTCGAAGCAAAGCTTCGCATCTTCTACTTCTGGAGAGGTAGAATTGGTCGCCCAGTCGTCAACTGTTGTTTTCTGTAGTTTGGCTAAAGTAGGAGCATGAGCTTTAATTAAATCTGGCAATACGAAATACGAAGTTCGATTCACTTCATATTCTTGTTCCAACACTTCAGACTTTCCATTTTTGGTGTTTTTCATCCGCAGCGTAGTGTAGTATATTAAGAACTGGGGATTGCCTGGATCGCTGATACCTATAGTGGATTGGGCGAATAAATTCATTGACTCTTCGGTTGTTTGGTGCGAAAGTAGGGACTTGCCCATATTGGCAATAGACTCTTTAATTTCGTCTAGGTCTACAGATTCAAAACCTTCGTACAACTGCACGACTTGATCGATCAAAACGTTGTAGTCTTTTGACTTAAAAGACCGTTTAGCGATCGAAGTATTTGAAAGGCTTAGAAATGGGTTTCTATCAATTTCGATTGCATACCTTTGGAATGCTTCTAGATACGACATTTCTCGATCGAATCTGAGAATAAAAGGCTGACGCAATCTCCCAGGTAACGCATTAACGGCTTGACGGATATAAGCTTTCATCTCGCGGCGAAGGATGGTAGATTCAGGAGAATCGCAGCCAGAAATTACTGCTTCATCTTCTCTATCTGCCACGGTGTCAATGCTCTCAATACTCTTTGCTCCTCTTTGGCGTTCTCGATGAATATCGACACAGAGGTTATGAGTCATGCGAGTTAGCCAAGCTTTGAGATTAGTAATTTTTTCTGCGTACTTTGGCAATTTATTCCAGGCTTTCAGCATCGCTCGACTGAGTGCTTCTTGGGCATCTGTATAATTGCCTGTCATCCAAGTCCAGCAGCGACGGTAAAGATAATTTTGATATTGTTGCCATAGCTGCCAAAAAGCGGTGCGATCGCCTCCAGCAATCTGCCTCAATAGTACCTGCTCCTCTGACTTCTTTGGGGATTCTGTCCGGCAAATATTGTTTGTTTGGTTGAAAGTTGCTTGCATCTTTTGAAGACTCTTATTAAGTTCGTAGCTTTTCTATAAATTTTCGGGATCGATCGAGTGCTTGCTCCCAGAGCTAATCTCTGCTTCGTAGAGCAGTACGGTTGTCTCGCTGCCTAACCTTTGTATATTTAGCTCTCGATCTAAATTCATTTTCACCATGTAGAGCCATACTCCCGATTCCGCTCGACAGTCGATAATTTGCCCTACACCACCGAGAAAACATATCTGTTGGCTCTGGCTGAATTTAGGCATCTTTAAAGTATTTGTATCTATCATATTTTTCACCCTTATTTGCTATATTTTGTTAGAGGTTTGCTGCATTTGTTGGTTAAATACTCCAGAGATTTGCAGCGCAAACCAATTATTTGCTCGTAAAAAGGATTCAGTTGACATAGAGCAGGAATGCGAACAATAGTACGATCGAACAGCTTGATTTCTCGCTTAAAAGGACAGCTTGCGGGGATGATTTGACATACAATCCTGGCTGTTATGTAGTTATTGATTTCTACTGATTCGAGATGTTGACAGAGCGGTGTAATAATGATATCAATTAAGTAAGTCATGGTGTTTGATCCTCATATATTTCGATCGAATTTCTAGTATCAAAAGACTTGTAGGATAGCCATCTCAGTTGTCCATAGAGTAGACTTCCAGCCTGCTCCACAATTATTCACAAATGCAATCGACTTGTTATATTTAATGGGTACTGGTAAGATTCAGCACGATCGTTCCTGCCACGATTAAGGCAGTTGCTCCCACTTTAGATACGCTCATTGGTTCGTGTAACAAAAGTACATAGGCGATCGCGCGATTCGATCTGAAGCAGATACTTCGTAGATCGCCCTTTGCTGGATGGCGAAAAAATACACTAGTTAAAATGCCAACGCCAGTTGAGTGCCAAGGGAATTCGAGTCGGTTCAAAGGTGGAGATTTTAGACTCGTAGGTGTTTCCTCGGTAGATTAGAGTTACATTTGTTCCGTCTGTCTCAATCTCTTGAGATGCTGCTACAGAGCGTCGATTGTAGCAGTAGGCGTGACCTCGGTAAATGAGTTTAATTGGAAGCTTATCTGTAGAGTCAGAGTCAGAATTAATGCGATCGCAATTTTCATAGGAGTTGCCGCGATAGGTAAGTTTCATGATGAAAATCCTCGTGGTTTAGATGACTAAATTGTTTGCCTTTGTTCGATACTTTTATATTAGAAAGATTGTCCCGGATATACATCGACATATACGGAAAATCGCTTTCCAAGTTTGGAAAGCGATCGCGATAAATAAGCGTTTCCAGGTCTGGCTGATTTTTTACTTGTACTCGATCGGTTCTCGAACAGCCGAACTGAAATAGACGATCGCACCTGTCAAAATCATCACCAAGCCAGCCGCCACAAATAACAACACCAGGTTTATTTCCATCAACAAGCCGGAAATTGCCTGGGAAAACGGATCGAGCGCGACGACAGCGAACAACAGCAAACTCATCATTCGTCCCTGCATCTCTGGTGGGGTTTGTTGCTGCATCCAAGTTACGCCAATGACCGTCACAAAACCACCTCCCAGTCCCATGGCTGCCAGCAGGCTGCCAGCTACCCAACCGTGCCAAGTAAATCCCAGGGCTATCATTCCAACTCCCAAACCCCACGCCAATCCTACGAAGAGAGGGATTGGATTAGCGATCGACCGACTGCGGCAGGCAGCAATCGCACTGACCAATGCTCCCAGTCCGTAAGCTGCTTGAAGATATCCGTAGGTAGCAGCATCTCCACCCAACCGCAGTTCTACCAGTTTGGCCAGTCCGACGATCGCAGGCCCCATCGTGGCAAAATTCAACATCGCCACCATCAGCAAACAGACGCGAATAGCCGCACGATTCCAGACGTAACGCAGAGCTTCCCCGATGGCGCTAGCTAAACTAGAACCACCCGGACTTGCTAGCTTAGTAACCGTAACTCGATCGGGTCGCAGCCACCAAATACAGAAACTACCAATCGCAAACAGGAAGGCATCGAATTGGAAAGCACTTGCCAAACCAAAGGCATGAATGGCAAAGCCAGCGGTCGCAGGCCCCACGATATTAGTAATTTGTTCTCCCCCTTGGAGGAAGGCATTCGCTTGACCTAACAGTTTTGGCTCCACTAATCGAGGCAAGATCGATAGCAGCGCCGGATAGAGGAAAGCATCGGCCAAGCCAAACAAAGCCGCACCGACAATTAGATGTATCAGTTGAAGCGCGTCGGCTGAGAGCGCGAGGGCAACGATCGCGACGATAAGGGTATTAACGATCGCCGAACCAGCAGCCAGACGTTGGGGGGGAAAGCGATCGCCCAGCGCCCCCCCAACCAGCATAAACAACGCCCGTGGGATAGCGGCTGACATCAATACCGTACCGATGGCAATCCCGGAGCCTGTTTGTTGGAGAACCAACCAAGCGATCGCTACCAGCCAAAATTGCATCGCCCAAAGCAGCAAGCTTTGTCCCAGCCACAGCAGTCGAAAGTCAGTCAACTCGAAGGGAGAGATGGCATCGCGAGATTTGGAGGTCATATGGCAGGAGTTCAGGAGTATGCGCCGAGCGCAGGCTGCGCCAACAGAAGTTCAGAAGTTCAGAGGTAGGGGCGCAAAGCATTGCGCCCGTACAGGAGGTGAGGAGTCAGTTGTAGGGGCGGGTTTAGCCAGCCAGGTTTAAGGCACACCGTTAACTGCCAAATCAAACCCGCCCTGCCCCACCGTTTAATTAGATGCGATCGACCGAATTTGATAATTAGAAGCAATTTTTGAGATGCAAAATCTTCTCGATCGCTGCCGCCACCGCATTGTCTGGGGTCGATGCTCCAGAAGTGATACCTACAGCAACGGGACCTGGGGGCAACCAATCTTCAGTCACTGTCAAAGCTTGATGCAATGGCTGGTGCTGAATCCAGTTACCTACCCCGATCCGCTCGGCACTGTCGATGTGATAGGCAGGAATCCCCCGCTGGCAGGCAATTTCCAACAAATGGGCGGTATTCGAGGAGTTAAAGCCGCCGACTACCAGCACCAGATCCAGCTTTTCCGCCATCAATTTCAACATGGCATCCTGACGTTCCTGGGTGGCATTGCAGATGGTGTTAAAACTGAGGAAATGGCGATCGATGTCGCTAAAACCATACTTCCGCATCAGCGTTCGCTCGAACAGCTTGCCGATCTGTTCGGTTTCGCCCTTGAGCATAGTTGTTTGATTGGCAATCCCAATTTTTACCAGATCGGTATCGGGATCGAATCCGGGAGAACAAGCTAAGGCAAACTTACTGAGGAAAGCGTCGCGGTTGCCACCTCGTAAGATGTAATTGCAGACGTACTCGGCTTCCGAGAGATTTAGCAGCACCAGGTACTTCTCGGCATGGGAGCGAGTAGCCAGGGTTTCTTCGTGGTTGTATTTGCCGTGAACGATCGAGGTGAAGTTGCCTTGTTGGTGCTTCTCGACTCGATTCCACACTTTCGCTACCCACGGGCAGGTGGTATCGGCGATGATGCAGCCTTTCTGGTGTAGGAGTTGCATTTCTTCAACCGTGGCCCCAAATGCAGGCAAGATAACTACATCATCCGCACTCATAACGGAAAAGTCTTTTTCTCCCCGTGAGTCTACAGGAATAAATCTAATCTGCCTGTCTTTGAGGGACTGATTCACCCTCGGATTGTGAATAATTTCGTTCGTAATCCAGATGCAAGCACTGGGAAACTGCTGTCGGGTTTCATAGGCTAAGGCAATCGCCCGCTCTACTCCCCAGCAAAACCCCATCGCTTCGGCCAACCGAATCGTTACCTCGCCTTGTTGCAGCACGTAACCTCGTTCTCGAATCTGTGGCATCAAATCGCTGTCATACTGAAAGCGCAACTGTTGCTTGAGATCGGCCGAGCCTCCGAATCCGTGGCGATAATAGCGATCGGACTGATGAAGCGATCGATTTAAAACTTTGTTATCCATAACAATTCGCAATTCGCAATTGACAATTCGCAAGGAAAATCCGCGCTTTTGGAATTAGCAAAGATTCTTGCGTTCTCCCCTCTCCTGCAAGGAGAGGGGCTGGGGGTGAGGTCGGCCGGCTCAAGCAGCTTCGACTTTAGAGCGGTGGCGGAAGATCGGCGTTCCTGGTTGTGAAAGTCGCAATTCTGCCAGGATGCGATCGCCAATCTGGGAACTGGTCAGCCCTAGTTCGAGCAGAGATTCTTCTGGAGTGGCGTGTTCTACTAACTTGTCGGGTACGCCCAGCCGAATTACAGGAACGTTAACTTGACGATCTAACAGGGATTCGGCGACGGCAGAACCAAAGCCGCCCATCAAACACCCTTCCTCTAGGGTGAATACCCGGCCGAATTTCTGGGCTAAAGGCACGATTAAGTCAGCGTCCAGCGGCTTGACGAAACGGGCATTGACCACCGTAGCGGAGATTCTATATTCCTTAAGATGAGCCGCAGCTTGCATCGCCGAATAGACCATCGAACCGTAAGCCACTAACAATACATCCTCTCCATGACGGAGAATTTCGCCTTTGCCGATGGGCAACGGTTCCCAGCCGGAATCCATCAACGGTACGCCGTAACCGTTGCCGCGCGGATATCGCACTGCGATCGGGCCGTCGGTATATGCTAGTCCCGTAACTATCATCCGCTGAAGTTCGGCTTCATCTTTGGGAGCCATCAGTACCAGATTGGGAATGCACCGCAAATAGGCAATGTCGTATAACCCTTGATGGGTGGGGCCGTCGCTGCCCACCACCCCGGCTCTATCGAGGCAGAAGAACACGGGAAGCTTTTGCAGGCAAACATCGTGCAGGATTTGATCGAACGCCCGTTGTAAGAAAGTGGAGTAGATCGCCACCACGGGGCGCATCCCCTCGCAGGCTAACCCTGCTGCCAGAGTGACGGCGTGTTGCTCGGCAATTCCGACATCGATACATTGCTGGGGCAGTTGTTTTTGCAGGATATCGAGTCCCGTACCCGTGGGCATGGCAGCGGTAATCGCGATCGCTTTGGGGTTGCTAACGGCTAAGGCGGTCAGGGTAGTGGCAAACACCTTAGAATAGCTGGGAGGCTGGGGTTTGCTGGCAGGAATTGCTTTGCCAGTAGCCAAATTGAAGGCAGATTGAGCGTGATAGCCGACTCGCTCGCGCTCGGCCAGTTCGTATCCTTTGCCCTTGACGGTGGCTACGTGTACCAGCACCGGCCCCGTCAGTTGATGCGCTTGCTCGAAAGCGGCAATTAATTCGGTAATATTGTGTCCGTCTACCGGCCCGATGTAAGTAAAACCTAGTTCCTCAAACACCGCTCCCACCTTGGGGATAGCCAGTCGCTTCACTCCTTTCTCGATCCGGCTCCAGGCTGTAGACATGACTTCGCCAAAGGGTGGCAGGTGTTGTAATTGGTCTTCTAGGGCGCGTTCGATCGACTGTACCGGAGTTTTAAATCGAAGCTGGTTGAGATGTTGAGACAGCGCCCCGACATTGGGGGAAATTGACATCTCGTTATCGTTGAGAACTACCAGCAAGTTAGTTTTCGGCAAGCTGCCAGCATGATTAATCGCTTCTAAAGCCATCCCGCCAGTGAGCGATCCATCTCCGATCGCGGCTGCTACTTTGAAGTTTTCGCCTTTGAGATCTCTAGCTAAAGCCATGCCCAAGGCGGCCGAGATACTGGTGGAAGCGTGTCCGGCCCCAAAGGCATCGAACCGACTTTCGCCCCGTTTGAGGTAGCCAGCAATTCCGCCCTTTTGCCGCAAAGTGTGAAATTGGTGGTAGCGCCCGGTGAGCAGCTTGTGAGGATAGGCTTGATGGCCCACATCCCAAGTGACTTTATCGCGATCGAGGTCGAGGGTGTAATAGAGTGCCAGGGTCAGTTCCACCACGCCCAAACCGGGGCCGAGATGACCGCCATTGGTGGCAACTGTTTCTAAATGCTTCTGCCGAATTTGACCTGCCAGGTCTTGAAGTTCGGAAATAGAGAGTGGGCGTAACTGGTTAGGGTGGTTAATTTGACTTAATTGCATATTTAAATACCTGGTAATTGCTGAAGTTAAGACGGATGAGACTTATGCTTATGCAGCTATACCTTTGATGGTGGTGGCGGTGCTAACGGCAGCGCTTTAGCGTAGCCATGCCGCAGGCTATACGCACCCTAAGGGACTGTCAAGCTTTATTTAATAAATTAGGTAGGGTGCGTTAGACGGCGATAAACTTTGCTTTGAGTTAAATTCAACTGTCCGTCGTAACGCACCGTTTTACGAATTGCGAAAAGGAGTGGTTGACAGATTGGGTAAGCCGATCGTCTGGCGACGATCGCAGTTACAAAGTTAATTGCCAATTGTGAATTGCGAATTGCGAATTGAATTGACCACAGGTGCGGGATTAATTGCCAATTGCGGATTGTCAATTGCGAATTGAATTGACAGTTCTGATGCCGAACCTACAGTTTCGTAAGCGCCATCAAACACTAGAAAAGCCAACACGTGACCGATCGGTAATAAGTTAGCCCAACCGAACCCCAACACCAGCAGTTTCAAAGCCCATCGATGCTGAAAAAAGCTAGTGACGAAACAGTTGCACTGGTAGCGATCGACCGTATCGTTCCCCAGTTCGTCTAGCACTCCCGCAAGCGCTGCCGTACCGACGAATAACCAATTGATGGTGAGAGGCGCAATTGTCAGATGGTAAGCCAATCCCAATCCGAAAGTGGCAGCAAAAAATATTTGAAAAGCCCGATTATCAACCTTGCAAGCAAATAAGACACCCAGAAAGATCGCCAGCAGCAGTTGCCGCCAATAGAAGTCGGTGACGAACAGATAGGTGCTGACGGGAATCGCGATCGCTCCTAGCAGATAAGCAGTCGATTTCGAGAAACGTCCCTCGTCAAATACTTCGTCAATATACTTCACCGCAAAACCCAGAAATCCACTCAGCAAGACTAGAGCAATCATTGCTTCCTCTCCTTAGCCTTCTAAAATCGGTGCGGGAATCGCAGGCATTTCATTGGAGCCGCGATATGTACTCCAAAGCTCGAATAACGTTTCTGCCAAGTCGGGGTTGTTCTGTGCCAGCATTGCCATCAAACGTTCGGCCTCGGCGTGCAGTTCTTCCAGGTAGCGCAGGAGGTGTTGGGGAGCTTCTAACCCGTAGAGGCGCACGAACATCCGATAGGTATTGTAGACATTGCGTTGGACATCATCCTCATACTGCATGAGGTCGTCTTCCACTTCGGCAATCTGTTCCCCCAGCCAGACAATATCGAGCAATTCTTCGTCATAGGGTCGATCGGTTAACTTGAACAACAAGCGGTTGAGAAAACGGCAATCAAAACACTTGAAGCGATTGGACAGAGCGATCTCTTCCTCGGTGACAGCAGCACCAGAGCAAAGTTGTTGTTCCAGACGGTAATAGGTCAATCCTCGTTGCAGTTCTGTCTCTAATGCTTCATCGAACAGATTCAGCTTGGTTAAGACGTTCCGTAAAACTGGCAAGTGCTGCGAGACAAAATTGGGATCGCCGACATGGGCTTCGTACTCTTCATCGATCTGATAAATCGCCCCTTCAGCGAAGGTGAGAGCGGGCATCAACCGCAGAAAGTCGGTTTCAGAAAGACCGTGCAGCGGAAAGTAGAATTGGACGATCGCCTCAAAGGTGCGAGCAGTTTTTTCCAGCGCCCGATAGGAAATTGTCGGCACTAAATTGTCATTCGAGAGGATCGAATTGGTTTTTTCAAGGCTTCGATCGAGGGCGATTAATTGTGGGAAATTCATATGCAGTCCTAAATCAAAAATCAAGTAAGATTGTGAAAGCGACGAACCAAGATGCTTTCATAGTAAGCAGTCCAGTTCGACAAAACATCTACAAAACGTCGCGATCTAAGTTCGACAAAAGTGACATCGCCGCATTAACTTTCGTTGTAGTTTCAAGCCAACAAAAGTGATGCCTTGTCCGCGCAGGGAGACTTCAATCGTGTCTCTATTGGCTGGAAGATTCAGCTTGTTGGCTTCTCTTCCATACTTCTAAATTAGAGGGAGCGCCCCCAAGAAACATCGTCATAAATGGAAAATCGCTTTCCAAGTTTGGAAAGCGATCGCGTCGATGAAGCGATCGACTCCTACTGTTCAAACAAAAAAAGTCAGATTTTGCCATTAATGGCAAAATCTGACTACTAGGGCTTTTGTCCGGCTTGGACTCACCTATTTTTTACACATCTGAAAACAGTTAAGACTACTACTTCGCAAGCTCTTCAAGCATGGCACTATCGGCTACTGCTGAGGAGACATTTGGTGGAATGGCCAGACCCTTGATATCAAATAAGGGACTATAGTTATTGCTGCCAGTAGACCAGTACGTCCCCGAAAAAGCCCCTGGTGGATTAGTTGTGGCGCTGCTGCTAAAAGTTTGCAAAGCATCTGCATAGTAATTCAAGCTAATTGAAGCATTATTAGCTGCATAATACAAAGCCTTAAATTTGATTTGAAAATTGAATCCCTGCTTAAATTTGTAATGGTTCTGTCCTGGCACATTGGATAAAGTTTTCGGCCACAACTTGAAGTCGATGCCGCTGCTATGAACGGGATCTAGCGTTAACACTACGTTGGAGTTGTTAATTAATTCAATTGCTGAGTGAAATGTACTCATTTTATCGCCTCCATAATCATGTTGTAAAGTTCGATACTTCTAAATTAGAGCGATCGCCCTTTATATACATCGACATCTACGGAAAATCGCTTTCCAAGTTTGGAAACCAATCGCGATCGATATTGGCAGTCTTTTAATTTAATGACACGATCGACCTAAAACCAGTTCTCCATTGGGGAGGCGATAAATGCCATCGGGTTCGACGATCTCTGCACTCGATGGCTGGGCGTTTGAAGTATTGGCATCTGGAACCAACTCGTAGGTGGGAAACGATGAATTACCCAGATCGTCCGGTTGGGCTGCTAAACCCCCTGAGCCTGCAATGGTAAAGCTGCCCTGACGACTGCTACGGATAAGGCAGCTATTAGCAATTAGGGAATCGGGATCGACCAACCCGGTCGGTAGGCTTTCCAGTCCCCGGCTCGGATCGAGATCGGGCGTATCGATCGTCACTGTGCCGCTGATGCCAAACTCCGAACTAGCAGTAATGTCGCTGAAGCGAGTCGGTTCGGGACGAGACTGAATGCCAAAAATCCCTTGGGCGTTAATCTCCACTCGACCGCCTTGGCCAGTAAAGGCATTGGCACTAATGTCGCTATTCTCCTCTGGAACTGCCACGATGAAGTTGCCATTAAAGGTGATGTTGCCCCCGTCGCCCCCAGACTGAGCCGTCCCAGCCGTGGTAGAAATGAAGCTACCCCGTCGAAGGAGTAAATAATCCCGCACGTTCAGGGTAATGTTGCCACCTTGACCTGATGCGGTTTGCGCTTGAATCGATCCCTTCATATCCAGACGAAGTTGGCGAGCGTTCGCTTCGATGTTACCTGCATTCCCTTGACCTTCAGAAGAAGTAGATAATTCCGCCCCGTTTGTAATGGAAAACAGTCCGGTATTCACCGTAATCTTCCCGCCTTGACCGACGGTTCTAGATGCCACCGAGCTAAAAGCACCACTAGGAAGTCCATCGCTGCTCGTGCCATCAAAGAACACTGCATCTGTTGCCGTAATTTTGATATTCCCCGCAAATCCTCGACCAGACGTGCTGGTATCCACTCGCGCCCCGTTAGTGAGGTAGAGGGAGCCTGTGTTAATGGTGATATCGCCTCCTCGACCAACGATCGTGCTGCTAACATCGTTGTCCGTGTTGCTAAAAGCACCGCTAGCAAATCCATTGCTGCCCACGCCATCAAAGGAGACTGTATCTCTGGCCGTAATGGTAATATTCCCTGCATCTCCTCGACTTAAGCTCCTGGCATCCACTCGTCCCCCGTTAGTGAGGAAGAGAGAGCCTGCGTCGATCTCGATATCGCCTCCTCGACCAGTGGCCGTGCCAAAAATACTGAACGTGACGCTAACAGCACCGCTAAAAACTTCATTGCTGCCATCAAAGGAGACTGTATCTCTAGCTGTAATGTCGATATTTCCTGCATCTCCTCGGCCCAAGGTGATGGTAGTTACTTGCGCTCCATTAGTGAGGAAGAGAGAGCCTGTGTTGATGCTGATGTCCCCTCCCCGACCGATGGCTTCAGGCCCCACCTCGCTAATAGCACCGCTAAAAGTGCCATCAAAAGAAACTGTATCTCTGGCCGTAATGTCGATCTTTCCCCCATCTCCTCGACCGAACGTGCTGGTATCCACTTGTGCCCCGTTAGTGAGGGAGAGAGAGCCTGTGTTGATGTTGATATTTCCCCCATCTCCTCGGTCCAAGGTGATGGTAGTTACTTGCGCTCCATTAGTGAGGAAGAGAGAGCCTGTGTCGATCCTGATGTTCCCTCCCCGACCAATACCCTCTTGAGCGATCGCGCTAAAAGCCCCACTAGAAAATCCATCGCTGCTCTCGCCATCAAAGGAAACTGTATCTCTGGCCGTAATGGTAATATTCCCCCCATCTCCTCGACCAAACGTGCTGGCACTTATTGCCCCCCCGTTAGTGAGGGAGAGAGAGCCTGTAGCGATGTTAATGTTGCCAGCATTGCCCGTGCCGCCCGATTCAACTCGATTGGAGAGAAACATTTCATCAAGGTTAACGGCTTCGGTGGCGTTGATGTCAATATCTCCGGCTCTTGCGCCCGCAGTTCCGAAACCTGGTGCTATGCCCGATCGCACCTGCGTCCCGAATCCCCTGCCTGTGAAGTTGCGAGCGGTAATACCAATGCTCCCGCCTCCACCAGCGCGAACATCGACGATCGCATTATTCACGATCGCTATATCGGCTCTGGTCAAGCTCTCTGGCACGGTCAACCGCCATTCTGGACCCCGTTGTGTCAGCCCGACCTCGCCTGGAGAACCAATACCAAGCAATTCCACTCGACCGCCGAGGGCTATTAACTTCCCGCCCTCAAGATTTACCTTGCCGCCTGCTATGGTTAAGGTTTGACCGTCAGGCACTTGCAAACTCGCTCCCCGCACTTCGATCGCTCCCGGATTGCTGCCATATTGCAACCCTACAGGAACGTTGATTGTCAGCAATGGCGGTGCTTGCGGGTCGGTGGCGCTAAAGGTAAATCCATTACCGAACGCTACACCATCTGCGGTGCTAGCTAGAAACGAGCCACCGATATCCAACCTGGCATTTTGACCAAATACAATTCCATTAGGATTAATTAAAAATACGTTGGCATTGCCGTTGGCGCGAATTAGTCCGTCAATATTAGAAATATTGCTTCCGGTGACGCGGTTGATAATATTATCGATCGTCAAGCTATTGTTAAAAACAACGCTGCTGCCCGTGGGAATTGAAAATCTTTGAAAGCTGTGAAATAAGTTACTTCCCCGAACGGCACCGCCATCGATTTGAAAGTCAAAATTTCCTCTGACTTGCGATCGCTCTCCTGCTGGCAACGTGCCATCGGGTACGACTTGAGCCGCGCAATTACTACTCAGAGCAATGGCGATCGTTACCTGCATCCAAACTTGAGTTTTCATAAGTTTACCCATGGCTTAACCCTTGCGATAGGTGTTGGGTTTCTTTCGCTTGGCGGTTGAAACCACAGCTATACAATCGAAGTCCGCCTTGCTGGCAAATCTCTCGTGCAACTATGGGCGCAGGGGCGGTGAGTGTCACAGAGGATTGGGATTCCATCGAACAATCTCCTGGCGCGAAGGATCGATAGTAGATAGTGTGAACTACCCGACGCTAACCCTAAGAGGGTATAGCGCGGGCTTCCTATCCAACAGACAGCCCAACAGTGGATTTCTTACGTCCTCTACTGTTGGGTCTTACGTCTGGGCAATAGGCTTTATCCCCTGTCCCAGAGGTCAAAATTCGTAGTCCCTCATTTCTGAGGTTAATAGCCGCATTGATATCTCTATCGTGCTTGGATGAGCAATGTTCGCAATCCCAAGTTCTGACATCTAGAGATAAACTTCTTACTTGGTTCAAACATACGTGGCAGGTCTTCGAGGAAGGGAAGAAGCGATCGACTTCCTGATATACCTTACCCTCGTTTTCCGCTTTATATTTCAGCATAGTCTGAAACCTTCCCCATCCGACCTGAGCTATAGCTTTGGCTAGACAGTGGTTTTTCATCATGCCTTTAATATTGAGATTTTCTGTCACTATGACTTGGTTTTCGTCTACTATCCTACGCGATAGTTTATGCAGAAAATCCTCGCGGCAATTAGTTATTTTTTGATGAACTTTAGCTACCTTCTTTTTGGCTTTGACCCGCTGATTAGAGCCTTCTTGCTTTCTCGATAAATCCTGCTGTTTTGAAGTGAGGTTATCCTCATGCTTGGTGAAGAATCTAGGGCGATCGAACTTAGAGCCGTTGCTGGTAATACAGAAGTGGGTCAAGCCGACATCAATCCCTATAGCTTTCCCTTCTATAGTTGACTGGGGTTTTTCTTTCCCATCGTCAACTAACACAGAAGCAAAGTATTGGTTAGAGCAATTCTTGGAAACCGTAACGGTTTTGACTTTCCCCTCGCTCGATCGGTGGATAATAGCTCTTACCTCTCCAATCTTTGGAAAAGATATTGCTGCTTCTAACACCTTAACGTTTTGGGGATACTGAATAGACTGCTTACCATGCTTAGATTTAAATGAAGGGTAGCTAGCTCTTTTCTCAAAGAAATTGTTAAACGCTACACCAAGATTTAAACAGACTTGTTGTAAGCACTGGGAGTAAGTTAATCCCAGCCACTCATGCTCTTTCTTAAGAACGGGAATAAGTTTTTTGACATCGTAACCAGATAATCCTTTTCCTGTCTCTTTATATGTTTGGTTCATCAAGTTCAAACTATAATTCCACAGCCAGCGGCAATTCCCAAAGCTTTGCTCTAGCGTCTGCTGCTGGTCGGTTGTGGGGTATAGTCTAACTTTGATAGCCCTTAACATCTTAGAGTAAATTCTATTTCCTATAATAGTTTATAGAAATAAAGGTAGGTAGCGTCAAGTGGTTGCTCGACTCCGTACCTCCGTCTTGCCCACTTTCATCCCGTCGCCAAATCGAAGCGATTATGGCGCGGGGCTTCTCGTGGCACAGCTAAAATTGATTCGCACCACAGTGCTACAGAAAAGATGAGCGATCGCCCTAACTCTATTGAGAGTCAAGCTCTCAACATCCTCGATAATCTGGCCTCTACTCCCTTTGATAATTGTGTTCCTCTCTCTAAGGAATTCCGAGAATTGCCAATGAGCGCAGGTATTTACACGATCGAGCATCGAACTCTGGGAATTTTGTACGTTGGGAAGACCAGAACTGGTGCGAGATCGTTTTCGAGGAGGACACAAGGCGCTACTGTGGGCATTTATTGAGGAATTGCGCCCAACTGATATTCGGATCGCAATTCACTCTCTGGATTTCATAGAGTGGATACAGTTATCATCAGAACTAGAGGCACTGATTCTCCAAGCTTGCGATCCACCCTATAACGTTAGGATTCCGACGAGGGATTAAGTATGCAATCTCAAATCGCCGTTAACGAGCATCTTTCACCCGAACTCGCGCAGACCTTTCTAGAAGGATTGCCGGAACACATTCGGGCAGGGCTAGAAAGTCGAGCCAAAGAAATCGATTATCCCGTCTGGGCCATTATTGAGATGGCGATCGCAGGCTACTTGGATGAAGAATCTATCTCTTTCGTAGACTGCAAACCGACGATCGATCCTTCGTAGCGGCATTAGGAGAGTTTGGGAGGATTTAGCGAGGCGATACGTTGCTCCGCAACAGGCTGCGCCAACGCACAAACGTTTTTAGCAGCGGTTTCTGAGGGATGATTCCGTAAAATCATGTTAAAACTCGATCGTTAGGGCTAACAATCGCAAGATTAATTTATGTTAAAAAAACGCTGGCTAAGTATGTTATTCCTCATTAGCTTGGTGTTTTGTTTGGGATTGAGTCAAGTATCTATAACGTTTAAGCAAGTTGAATGGGGTTGGGCGGCAGTCGCTCAAACAGTAGACTCATCGATTCAACAAGGTTTGGAATGCTATCGGTCTGGAGATTTTCGAGGCGCAATCTCAATTTGGAACGAGGCTTTAAACCACCGTCCAACTCCAGAAGCGCAAATAATTATCTTCAAATACTTAGCGCGGGCTTATTCCCAAGTAGGCGAATTCGATCGCGCCATTGCCTCTTTAAATCGACCGATCGACTACTATCGAAAAATCGGCAATCGCATCCAACTCGGCAGAATGCTGACCGAACAGGGACAAGCTTATAGTAACTTAGGACAACAGCGCCAAGCGATCGCCCTGCTGTGCGGCAAACAAACCGAACCGAACTGCGATCGAGAAAGTGCCTTAGCGATCGCTCGCCAACAGTCGGATCGGCAGGGAGAAGCCGCCGCCTTGGGAACTTTGGGCAACGTTTATCGGTTGCAAGGCGATTATGAAATCTCATTACAATTGCTGAAAAAGAGTTTAACTATTGCTGAAAAACTAAAAAATTCCGGTTATATTATTGCTGCTAAAAATGGTTTGGGTAACACCTATGGTAATTTGGCAAAACGCGATTATCGCTATGCCGAATTTGCCGCTAATTCCGGCGATCGCATTGCCAAAGATAAGTTTACCAAACAGGGAATCGAAGACGATCGCCTAGCGATCGAATACTACGAACAGACTGCAATTGCTGCTCGCCAGCAAAACAATCCGATCGAAGAGAGTCGCGCACTGCTGAATCTAGCAACTTCCTACCAGCGAAGTTTCAAAACTTCCCCAGCCACCAAAAGCACGCTGCAACAGGCTTTTACTCTGCTCGATCGCATACCCGATTCCCGCGACAAAACCTATGGCTCGATCCGACTCGCCAACTTGCTCCAACAATCGGCCAACGATAATTCTCAACTCAATCCCAACGTTCGGTGCTTGCCCCAAATTCCGGCTGAAACAGTGACGTTGCTCGAACGTGCGATCGCAGTTTCCCAACGCATCGGCGACGGGCAAGCTGAATCGTTTGCTTTAGGACGTTTGGGACATCTTTACGAATGCCAGCAAAAATTCGACCCAGCGATAAAATTCACCCAACAGGCGCAGTTTGCGGCGCAACAACAAGACAGCCGCTATTTATGGGACTGGCAAATCGGGCGCATTTTACAATCCCAAGGGAAAACCAAAGAAGCGATCGCGGCTTACGAAAGCTCGGTTAAAGTCTTAAAAGAAATCCGCAGCAATTTAGCGATCGCCAGTCGCGATTTTCAATTCGATTTTCGCGATGCAGTCGAACCCGTTTATCGAGAATTAACTGCACTACAATTACAAGCAAATAGTGCGATCGAAGATCGGGACCAAAAAAAAGGGGTTTCAAGCCTCCCATTTCAAGGCGGAGCCAATCCAAAATCCAAAATCCAAAATCCAAAATCGAGTGACGTAAATCCCGAATCTGCCTTAAAGACGATCGATAGTTTAAGACTGGCAGAGTTGCAAAATTATCTAGGCGAGGATTGCGCCATTGCCGTCACCGAGAAACCCGTGGGACTGATTGACGATCGCACGGCAATCTTGAGTACGATCTTTTTGGGCGATCGAGTGGCGGTCATTCTAACTTTACCCAAATCGCAGCCCATAGTTCGCTGGCTGCCCGTTGAAAGTCAAACTCTAATTGCAACGGTAAACGATCTGCGCTTCAAATTAGAGCAACGATTCGACCTAGCCAATACCTACCAAGAACCAGCCCAGCGGGTCTACGACTGGCTGATTCGTCCCTTCGATCGCGACTTGCAAGCGGCAGGGATTGAAACTCTGGTGTTCGTTCAAGATGGAATTCTCCGCAGCATTCCGATGACGGCATTGTACGACGGCAAAGGGTTTTTGGTCGAAAGATATGCGATCGCCAATACCCTCAGTCTTACCTTAGTCGATCCAACTCAACTCGAACCGCGTTCTCTACGAGTTTTAGGATTCGGTTTAACGAAAGCCTCGTCAGTTACAGATCCATCGACCTTTTTTGAGCCTTTAAGCTATGTCAAAACCGAACTCAATGAGATCGCAAAAACGATTCCCGGCAGCAAAGAATTTACCGACGAATTATTCACCATCGATCGCCTGACGGCAGAACTCAACCAAAATACTTTTCCTATTATTCACCTCGCCACCCACGGCAAATTTGGACTCGATTCGCAAGATACTTATTTGGTGACGGGCAAACAAACCGATAAATACAATGAAAAACTGACCATGAATCGGCTTTACCAAATTCTGCAAACTAGCAAGCAAGAAAAACCCCCGGAACTGTTGACTCTGACCGCTTGCGAAACGGCCGTAGGAAGCGATCGCGATGCGCTAGGTTTGGCTGGCATTTCGATTCAGGCAGGGGCAAAAAGTGCGATCGCCTCTCTGTGGCAAGTAGACGATCGGGCGACTGCCGAAGTCATCGGTCAATTTTACCAAAATCTAAGGCGAGGAATGAGTCGAGCCAAAGCGTTGCGATCGGCCCAAAAAAGTTGGCTGCAAGCACATCGAGGAGCCACAAATCATCCAGGTTATTGGGCGGCTTTGACCCTCGTGGGCAATTGGTTGTAACGTCAAATCTCTTGCGGGAATCATCTGACGGTTGAAACCGCAGTTTTGAGATGCAATATGTCAAGCATTGAGTTAAGAAGGAATGGTAAACTACAACTGAGTTTTATGAGAATAGGTTAAGAAGCAAGGCAGGTTGACAGTTGCAGGAGTTTGACAAACCCATTCCACAAAAAAAACTTGACATCATTGAGAAAAGTCGGTCTAACTTATTTGCTTGGCGCGGTCAGTTTTCGCCACAGCTTATTGAAGCTATATTAAGCTCTTACTGTTTACCTAACTCAGTTGTTCTCGATCCCTTTGCAGGTAGTGGAACTGTCTTACTTGAAGCAGGTATTTTTGGGTTTGAGGCATATGGTTTTGAAATTAATCCAGTAGCTTGGATTCTTAGTAAAACATATGAACTTATAAACGATCTTCAAAGAAAGGAAGTCCTCAAAAAAATTAGAAGTTTGATAGACAGAGAATTTTCATTTAGAGTTTTTGAATCTGGTAGTCAAGTGCCGAATTTACCAGAAAAACTAAACAGCATTAAAAAGGAATTAGATGAGGTAGAAGAAAAAATATTTGCCGCTTTAATTATTCTTCTTGATGTCGCCAATAACAGGGTGACTAACGAATTTATACAATCCAAGTTTGCCGATCTAGCGAATGCGATCGAAAAACTTCCGTTCTCTGAGAAGCAAGTTAGAGTCGATCTAGCTGATGCCCGTTCTCTACCTTTAGAAAACGATCGGATAGATTTTGTTGTAACTTCACCACCTTATATCAATGTATTTAATTATCATCAAAACTACCGCAAATCTGCTGAAATAATGGGATGGGATTTATTAAAAATAGCCAAATCAGAAATTGGTTCTAATAGAGCCAACCGAGGAAATCGATTTTATACAGTAGTACAGTATTGTCTAGATATGGGTGATACTTTGCGAGAGATTTCAAGAGTGACTAAAAACGTCGGAGGTTTTTCTAATTGAGTTTTCAACTCAGGGGTCAAGGGAACTACTTCCAACTCAGCTTCAGGGAACTACTTCCAACTCAGCTTCAGTTATAGCGAGCTAATATCTGCGAAAAAATCTCTTATGCTAAGATGATTATAGTTAACAATTTGTCAAATTGATGCTCCAAAAAATCGACCAAATTAAAAGCAATTCAGTTGCGGCTTCGACCTGAATTTCTGACAATAATCTCTGAAATTATCCCCGATCTAAGATATGAATCTCGAACAAATTTTTCTAAATAAGTGGCGATATTTAGCCGTCGATCGACAGCAATAAGTTTTAGGTTTTCTGGATTTTGTTTGGCAAAAATCCCTCCGATAAAAACCCGATCGAACACTATCAAATCTTACCATCAATCGACGAGTTAGGCAGTGGAGAAATTGGGCATCAAGCCATCCAGCAAATAGTCCTAGACTTCCTGAATAGGATGGAGTGTGGCATAAACTTACAACGAAATTATTCAGCTTAGAAGTTACATTACTTATTACTTATTTCCATCCACTGTCGGGGTCCAAAGAATTGACAAGCATGGGAAGCAATTTTAGCGGCTGAGGCTAAAGCTTGAGGAAAATCTGCTTGCAAAATGTAATAACAAAAAGCGCCGTGAAAGATATCTCCTGCTCCTAGAGTATCGAGAGCTTGAAGCTGGGGAACGTCGATCGCACCGCTTCGATCTCCACTCAGGTATTTAATTGGCTTCTTGCCCTCAGTAATGGCAATATGGGGAATGCCAATCGATGAGAGATAAGCAAACACTTCGGCGGCGTTGTTGCAGTTAGGAGGAAAGAAATTTGCCGAACAAATTGCATAATCGACAAAGGGCAAGACTTTTTGAAATCCATGCTTCCAACTCCCGCCATCGATGACAACAGGAATGTTTTTAGCTTTAGCCCCAGATGCAATCGCTTCTCCGATTGCTATTTGGTGTCCGTCGATTAAAACCATATCGATGTCTTGCAAAATGCTGCTATCGATCGCTTGTCCCTCAATTTGCCGATTCTTAGCATTGAGAGAAACTACCGCGCGATCGCCTGTCGATCGAGTTACAATAATTGAAGAGATTGGCGGCGGTTCGGAATTTTTAGCCGCTAAATCGACAATTTGTATTTGGTAATTTGCTAAATCTGACCTAATTAACTGACTTATAGGATGAGTTCCGATCGCGCCTACTAATTTAGTGACACTACTTGGCCTATCTTGATTGCTCAAATAACTAAAAGTCACAGCAGCATTGGTAGCCGGACCGCCAGCAGCAACAGTATAATCTAGCGCAACTATTTTCTGATTGTTACTAGGTGCAGATTCTGCTAAATAGATCGTATCTAGGGTAATTAAACCGACAAATAATCCACGAAATGGTTTGAATAGAGACATTAGTGGGTAACTATTACCTAATTAAATAGGCGATCGAATCAGATTTAGAGTGGGCATTAAAAAATCCCGATCGAAACCACTAAAACCGCACAAACCCCCGACAAAATCAACAGAAAAATATATAATCGATTATTTATCAGACTAATATGACTTTCTAAAGTTTTTATTCGATCGTTAATAGCTTGTTTATCAGCTTCATCTCTTTCTTCTAAAGCTTTGATTCGTCGATCGATTTCTTGTTTGTCTAAAAATTCAATAGCCGGACGGTTTAATTCTTTAATCTCTCTAATTTTCCGTTCGACTCGATCTAACATTTGCTCGATTTCTTGTCCTAAGCCTTCCCGTTCGTTATTTGCCATAATTTTAATCAGCCCTTAAAAAGTTCAATTCCCAAGATTTTTCCAGAGTTCGACTCCCAGTAAGGCACACATGAGTAGCAAAATCAGTAGGACAAAACCAAACATCCAGTAAACCGTTCTTAACTCTTTTTGGAGTGCAACTAATCGCTTTTCGGCGCTAGCTTTATCCCAAGTTAGCTGAGTTTCGAGTCTGGTCAATCTGTCTTTAAATCTTTCGATTTCCCAAGGGCGTAAAGGACGATTTAACTCTCTGAGTTCCTCTACTCGCTTAGCAGATCGATCGAGCATTCGATCGAGTTCTCGATTAAAGTTAGTTGAAGAATCTGGGTTCATAGATTTATTGTCATTCGATAGCTAGAGACAGATCTAGCCCGCTCGATCGGTTCTCGATCTTAGGTGTTAATCTGATAAGGTGCAATGGTATTCGATCGTCGCTAAGCTCAAAGCGAGGAAATCCAAAACGATGAAATCAACAATTACCACCGACGATCGGCTTAAAAATTGGGATAATTTTGCTAGCTACCATGCTTTAGGCGATTGGTATGGTTATTTAATTAGACATTCTTCAGAAGGTGAAGTAATCGATTTTCTTAAGTGTATCAGAAGTTTTAATCTCAGCCAAGATAGGAGTGAAATCTATCACCAAAATCGCTATATATATGCCGATGGCAAGTCTCGATCGAAATCCTTTGGTTCTTATAAGAAGCCTCTGGTAGAAGCTTTGTATTTAGATAACAGCTTTTCCTGGGGTTCTACCCATATAACTCCAGGCTCTTCGTTTGGTTTTGAAACTGGGTTTAGATTAGAGAATCGAGGTTCTTCGGCTGTGCTTATGTACGACGAGAGCGGTAAGAATTCACGTCTCACTATTCATATCGAACAGCTTGGAAGTTTCCCCAATGAAGCTTCTCTGGCAATAAAAGAATCCAGTAACAAATGGAAAGGATACTTAAAATATTTGACCCCCGATCTAGTGATGTCAGATGCAGAAGCTTGTGAATATAAACCGCTCGATGAATTGAGCGATCGCTATCAAATTTTTGCTGCCTGTGGAGGAATTTCTATCTGTTATCCCCGACAAATCGAGAGTGGCATCGAGATGTTTTTTGCTGTCGATTGGCTGGTAGCTCCAACTAGGCGGCAGCGAGCGATCCGACACTACGATCGATCGGGTTTTACTCTCTTAACGCTCCAAACTTTCACCACAGATTAGCCCAGCGATCGCAAAACTCGTTCTGCCGCAGGTTCAGAGGAAGCAGGATTTTGTCCGGTAATTAAATTTCCGTCTTGTTCGACGTGAGGAGCAAAATCAGCAACGGTTTGGAAATTGCCGCCCAACTCTCGCAACCGAGTTTCTAGCAAAAATGGCACTACCCCTTCTAGCTTGACAGCTTTCTCTTCCGAGTCAGTAAATCCGGTGATGATTCGGCCTTTAACCAGAGGTTCACCAGATTTAGATTTGGCGGGTACTAGTGCTGCTGGCGCGTGACACACAGCAGCAATTAATTTCTGCTGGCGATCGAAGGCTTCGATCGTTTGAGTTAAGGTAGGATTTGTCGGAAAGTCCCACATCGTCCCGTGTCCACCTGGCAGGAAGATGGCATCGTAGCCAGCAGGATTGAGGCTAGCAATGGCGATCGTATTTTCCAATTTAGCTTTGGCAGATTCATCTGCTATAAACCTCTTGGTAGACTCAGTTTGAGACTCTGGCAAGTCGCTTTTGGGATCGAGAGGCGGTTGTCCGCCCCGAATTGAAGCCAGGGTGACTTCAGCGCCAGCATCGACAAAGACATAATAGGGACTGGCTAATTCTTCCAGCCAAAATCCAGTTTTCTCATCGGTATTGCCGAGGCGATCGTGGGAAGTGATAACAATGAGAATGCGAGGAGGAGTTTGAGACATGATTCTATAGCATCGATCGATTGAGTGAGGTACATTCTTGTGGAATAGGCTGCCAGCCATAGGTGTCAAGTTAAGGCTATAACCGTTGCTAAATCATGGGTTTCAGCCATCTCCGCCAGAGGTTGAAAACCTCTGGCTAATAGCACAAGTCCATTGAAATGGACTACCTTGACTACAGTTAGTCCTCTGAGCGAGGACTTTAGCTTTGAGACAGGGGTTTTGAACCCCTGTCGGATGAAGCTTTTGACCGTTAAGTTGACACCAATGGCTTCCAGCCTGTCCCACGGGGCGCTATATACTTATTATCTGTATTAACGGTTCAAGGTGTGCATAACTGCTTCGGGGTAGCGAGTGCCAGCGGCAACTCCTAGAGGAGCAATTTCTTCTAGGCGTTGCAAATCGCCTGCACTCAATTCCACTTCAACGGCTCCTAAATTCTCTTCCAGCCGTTCTCGCTGCTTGGTTCCTGGAATGGGGATGATGTCTTCCCCTTGGGCTAGCAACCACGCCAGGGCTAGCTGCGCGGGAGTGCAGTTTTTCTCTGCTGCCATCTCTTTCACCTTTTCCACCAGTTGCAAGTTACGAGTAAAATTATCGCCTTGATAGCGGGGCGAGTGGCGACGAAAATCATCAAGGGCAAAATCTTCTGGCTTCTGAAACGCCCCCGTCAAAAATCCGCGTCCGAGCGGCGAATAAGCCACTAAGCTAATGCCGAGTTCTCGACAAACGGGCAAAACATCCGTTTCTGGCTCCCGCGTCCACAGGCTGTATTCAGTTTGCAACATCGAAAGTGGATAAACGGCATGGGCGCGGCGCAATGTTTCTGCACCAGCCTCAGACAGTCCGACATAACGAATTTTACCTTCTTTAACCAGTTCCCCTAACGTTCCCACCGTATCCTCGATCGGCACATTGGGATCGACTCTAGCCGGATAGTACATATCGATATAGTCAACCCGCAGCCGTTGCAAGCTGTAAGCCAAAAAGTTACGGACGGCTACCGGGCGATTATCGTAGCCAATAAAATTGCCGTCGTGGTTGCGCAATCCCCCGAATTTGACCGAAATAAACACTCGATCGCGCGGCACATCTTTAATAGCGTGGCGGATGAGTTCTTCGTTGTGTCCCACCCCGTAAAAGTCGCCCGTATCGAGAAAATTGACACCGAGTTCGATCGCTCGTTGAATGGTCGCTATGCTTTCAGCATCGTTGGTTTGCCGTCCGCCATAAAAATCTGACATCCCCATGCAGCCCAAGCCCAACGCTGATACTTGAGTATCGGTGTTTCCCAGTTGGCGATACTTCATGCTGTTACTCCTTGCCATCGAAATGCTTGACTTACGATCGGATTAGGGATTGAGTAAAACAACTATGTTGCTAAAGTCGATAACTCATCAATTCTATCTGCGTTTATCAGGGCTTAATCTGGGTTAAATAGCCTGATTAACAAGAGACGATCGCCAACGGCCGAACGAGTGCTGAAGGCAGAAAAGTAAAAGGCGAGGTAGATAAATGGTTAGGGGCGCAAAGCTTTGCGCCCCAAATGGATGTCTGGTTTAGGCGTTAAATCAGGCAAGAACCCGCTGACGGCTGACCGTTGCCAGAGATTCTACCAAGCTGCGAACGGCTGCGATCGCAGCTAATTCGCTATCGAGTTTGTTAATTGCCGAACCCACGCCGACACCAGCCGCACCAGCCGCGATCGCCATCGGTACGGTAACGTTAGATAAACCGGAAGCACACAATACTGGCACCGACACGGCGCGAGAAATTTCGTAAGCCGCAGCTAGGGTAGGGGCAGCTTTTTCAATCAGTCCCAGAGTGCCAGCATGAACGGGGTTGCTGCTGGTTCCGCCTTCGGTTTGGATGATATCGGCACCAGCTTTAACTAGGGCTTCTGCCAGTTGCACTTGGCGATCGAGTTCCAAGATATGGGGAACCGTCACCGATAAGGTAATATCTGGCAGCAGAGATCTGGTTTCTTGAGTCAGGGCCAAAACTTCTTCGGCTTCAAACCGCCGTCCTTGCGCATAGAAGCTATCGAAATTACCGATTTCAATTAGATCCGCACCAGCTTGTACCGCTGCAACGAATAGGGCTGGTTCGACAGCCGAAACGCAGATCGGTAAGTTTGTTAGTTGGCGAGCCAGCCGCACCAAATCTGGATCGGCAGCAATATCGACGAAGGTAGCACCGCCTAAATCGGCGGCTTTGACGGTGGCGGCCACCCGCTGGCGATCGAAATTATTCAAGCCGCTAATAACTTTCAGAACCCGGCCAGATGCAAATGCTTGTCTCAGTTGGGTATTCATAAGCGCGATTATGAGGTTTGCAAAGCTTTCTGGTTTATTTTATGCCAACTTTGGGGGATGACAAACTTAAATTCAGGCTAAAAATAGCTCGATCTGTCTAGACTGGTCATATTAGGTATGTATCGAAAGTCAGATTTTACTATGCGATCGCTAGCTTTTCTTCTCACTAAGGATGATTTCATTAATTCTGACTGGCAGGATGTAGCTAACAGCAGCGAGAGGAAGGAATGCTCGATCTACAGCAGAGATTTTTGGAATAAAGCTCAAGCGGCCAAAGCCGCAGGCAACATCAGGCAGCAAGCTGTTCTTGAGATTTTAGCGGTAGTCACTAGTCCTGCTGTTAAACCGGGATCGACAGATGAGTTCTTTGCTGATCTTTTCCAGCACCTCACAGATGAGCATCTAGATTTTCTGACTGAGATTGTTTCTGAAGTATCAGACCCAGAACTTCAGGCACGAATTGCAGATATTCTCTGGGTTAGACGACACGATTATCGGATGGCTCAATTAGCGGTTACTGCTTATTTACAATCTGCGATCGAATTAGAATATCCTCAAAATTGGAGCAGTTGCTTTCACCGAATCGAGCGGGCATTACGGCTGGCACGCAAAATTAATCATCAGATTGATGAAGTTGTTAACCATATTGAAACAGTCCTTAATCGTTACAACGAAGAAGATCCTTTTTTGCTATCAACTAAGTTGATGCAGCTTTTGCAAGAATTCCAACTGGGCGACCCAAAGAAGTATGCTGCGATCGCCCAAAAAGCTGCAACCATCGCAGAATTAGCTCGTGACTGGCATAGAGCCAGAGATCTATGGACTATCAAAGCCATATGGCATCGTCGAGATAAAGATGAAGAAAAGGAACGTGCTGCTTCCATGCTTGCGGCTGAAACTTATATTAAGGAAGCTGAGGATGCTTTTCATCATCATCCTGTCCCGTACTTGGCAGCATCAAGTTACCTCCAAAAAGCTGTTGAGGCATTTAGAAGTATCCGAGGCACTAACGGAGAAACTTTAGATGCCAAAGCTAGAGGTAAAGAGGCACACAAACTTATGATCCAATATCAAGCTCAATCGATTGAGGAACTAGGTGTTATTTCCACTGAGGTTGATATTAGCAATGAAGTAGATAAAGCTAGGAACTTTGTCAAAGGGAAAAAATTACAAGATGCTCTTTTTTGCTTAGCTTTGCTGGGAGCTTCCCCTAGAGTTTCCAAGCTTAGACAGTTAGCCCAGGAGACTGAGCTTTTATCACGCTTTGCGCCGATAGTAAAGATTAACGAGATCGGTAAGGTTGTAGCACGTCAATCTAGTAATACTGAAGAGATAGAAACAGCATTCAAGCTTGAAATGTATATAACAGCAATTGACTATCAAAGGTGTCATGTTCAAGCATTTATTGAGCCTGCTAGAGATCGAATTAATCTAGAACATTCAGTTCAAATTAGCGATTTCTTGCCAATTGTCTCCAATAACCCTTTTATTCCATCCAATCGAGAGTATCTGTTTGCCAAAGGGCTTTATGCGGGACTAACTGGAGATTTTATTACATCTACTCACATTCTGATTCCTCAAATTGAGAATTCAGTTCGCTATTTGCTGGCCAAACAAGGCGTAATAACTTCTGGACTCGATCGAGGAATTCAAAAGGAACATTTCTTGACTTCTACTTTATACCCTACAAATTATCCAGAGATTGCTACAATTTTTGATGAGGATACACTCTTCGATCTCCAAGGACTATTAGTAGAACATTCAGGTAGTAATCTGAGAAATCGGATGGCTCATGGTTTAATCGACGATCGCGAATTCGGAGAGCCTATAATGTGTTATTTGTGGTGGCTAACACTAAGACTTTGTTGTTTGCCAATCTTGAATTACCAGCAGATAGTTGCACAGTCCGATCCGTGGGTTTCGTTTGCTGGAATGTTCAAAGACGATCCGCTCTTTGATGAATTTGTAGAAGATATGGCTGCTTATCGACGCGAACTCGACGCTGAAACTACTACCTGCGATCTCTCTTCCGAGGAGCAGCAGTCAGGGTGAGCAGATATATCTTGGATACCGATCATGTGACTCTATTTCAGCACAATAACTCCAAAATCGTACAACGCATCCAAACCATTGGTAGTTCAAATATATTAGTTACAACTGTCACGCTCGAAGAACAATTAAGAGGAAGACTAGCCGGGATTAGCAGAGCCGCTACAAAGCCAGAAAATTTAGCAGTTAGTTATGGCAATTTGCGAAAAACTCTGCTTTATTTTTGCAGTATTAATTTGCTCGATTTTGATGACGCAGCCTACAACTGCTATCGAGATTTGCTCCAACAAAAAATTAGGATAGGGACGCAAGACTTGAGAATAGCAGCGATCGCTCTGGCTAATCAGACAATTCTCGTCACGCGCAATCAGCAAGACTTCAGTAAAGTTCCTGCACTAGTAATTGAAGATTGGACGATTTAACCAACAGACCTTACGTGCCAAAAGCTCGATCGCCTGCATCTCCTAAGCCTGGGACGATATAACCATGACCGTTGACCCCTTCATCGATAATCGCAGTATATATATGCAAACCAGGATAAGTCGTCCCTAGTTTTTGCAACGCTGGTGGTGCAGCAACTATAGAAATAATTCTCACCAAAGTCGGATCTACTCCTCTTTGAGTCAGTTCTGCCATCGCAGTCATGATAGTGCCGCCCGTTGCCAGCATCGGCTCGCTAATTAACACCCGCGTTTCGGGAGCTAATTTTTCTGGCAACTTGTTGAGATAGCAACTCACTTCTAAAGTCTCTTCATCGCGCACCAAGCCCAGATGATAAATCGAGGCTAGGGGTAATACGGGCAGCGCCCCATCTAAGAGTGCCAATCCCGCCCGCAAAATCGGAACTACTGCGATCGGTACTTCGGGATTGACAAAGGTGGCCGGACACTCGGTTAAAGGAGTTTCCACAGTGGTTTCGATCGTCGGCAGCCAATCGCGAACGGCCTCGTAAGTGAGCCAGCGTCCCAATTCCGCGATCGCACTTTTAAATAGAGGCGTAGGAGTAGCGCGATCGCGTGCTACACCCAACCAGTGCTGAATCAGAGGATGTGGAGGAACGTACACTCGCAATTGCAGAGTCATAACTTAATCCTTTTGGTTGCCGTCTACCCAATCTTAGATGTTTCGGGGATGCTTGGAAACACGAGATCTCATACCATTTTGGATTTTAGATTGGTAGCTGAGCTTGTCGAAGCTTGGATTTTGGATTGCAGAAGCGTGATGAAGCAGAACGTTCAAGCTGGGATCTGCCACCATCGCCATTCAAACTGGTATCATACTAAATCCGGTTTCCAAAACCTTCTTTCTCTCAATGTGCCTCCGGCTCCCCTCTCCCGTGGGAGAGGGGTTGGGGGTGAGGGCTGAAAGGATAGTATGAAAATCGGATTTGGTATCACCTATCTACAACCGTCATATCGACCCCAGACTGAACTCTAGACCAAAAAACGCACTTTTTGGTTTGTGGTTCGCCATCATTAAACTGCAATCCCCTCAATTTCTTCATCGGTTAAATCGTACAATTCTCGCAATTGTTGTAACTTTTCGGCATCGGGTTGCCAGAAACCGCGACCGTTCGCTTCTAACATTCTGCCGACAATATTGCGGAAGGCTTCAGGATTAGCATCGCGCAATTTTTTCGCCATTTCTCGATCGAGGGCGTAAGTATCAGCAGCTTGGTCGTATACCCAAGCATCCGTAAAATTAGCCGTTCCTCCCCAACCGATTAAAGCCGTCATTCTTTGCGAGATTTCATAAGCTCCACCGCTACCTTGATTTGCCATCGCATCTGCCCATTTAGGATTGAGTAATTTGGTGCGATATTCCATTCGCAATAAATCTTCCAAGCTGCGAGGTGTCGTGTCTTTAGAAAAGCTTTCCACAAAACTGGCATTTACTTTTTTACCCCGTTGTTGTTCGGCTGCTTTTTTCAATCCGCCCGTGTTGGCATAGTATTCTTGGATATCGGTTAAACCGTATTCCACCGAATCGATTTCTTGCACGATGCGATCGCACTTTTGCAACAATTGATTTAACACTTCCGGTCTAGCTTGTCCTTTATCTTGCTTGCCATAACTAAAGACGTTGCGACTTTGCCAGGTATTGCCCAACTCGTCGCCCGATTCCCAGTTACCGTCGGTAATCCGTTCGTTTACCATCGAACCAAAATCGCCAGCCGGGTTAGAAAACAAGCGAGCAGAAGGATTTTCTACTCCTCGCTCTTTTAAGGCTAAAGCGTGTTTGCGAATAAAGTTTTGCGCTTCAGGTTCTTCTGCTTCTACTGCTCTTTGAAATAGATCGTCGAGTAATTCGATAATGTTGATAAAGCTATCTCGAAAGATTCCCGAAAGATTGCCTAAAATGTCAATTCTAGGGTGTCCCATTTCTGCTAAAGGCTTCAATTCGTAGCGAACAATTCTGCCTGTACCTTCTTTTACGGGTTCGGCCCCAACTAATTCTAAGAGAATGCCGATCGATTCGCCCTTAGTTTTAATCGCATCGAGTCCCCATAACATTACCGCCACAGTTTCGGGATATTCCCCATGTTCTTGTAAGTGTTTGGCGATAATTTGGCGAGCGATTTCTCTTCCCCGTTCTTGAGCACCAGGAGATGGCATTCTATAAGGATCTAAAGCGTGGATATTTCGTCCTGTAGGTAACACCCCAGCCCCATCTCGCAATAAATCGCCACCTGGTGCGGGAGGAATATATTCGCCGTTGAGTCCGCGCAAGAGATTGGTGAGTTCGTCGGTATTTTGTTGCAATAAGTTGACGATTTGCTCTGCCTCTTCTTGCTGGCCGTTGAGGTAACTGCGATCGCCAAAGTAAGCTTGTAAGTAATTGGCTAGTTCTTCATCATTGGGCGGTTCGCCTAGCGTATGCAATCCCGATGAGAACAAGCGGCTTTCTATGACTTGAAGATATTCGTAAAGTTTGACTAAATAACGGTTGAAAACATCAGCACTGAACATTTTGGCATTTTCAGAACTGAAGGGAATTCCTAGCTTTTTGGCTTCATCAAAAGGGCGATCGGCATCTAAACCAGTATCGACAATCTTTTTACAGATCGCTGCTTTGAGAGCGTAATTCTTTTGCGGATCTTCTTGATATTCGGAAATCAACTCTCGTAAAGTCACCAATTCTTTATACAATCCCGCCCGCCCATAAGGGGGAACGTTGTGAGATATTATCGTCCCATAACCCCGACGCTTAGCCAGAATTGATTCTGACGGGTTATTAGCAGCATAGATATACAAATTGGGCAGATTTCCTAGTAGAATATCCGGCCAAGAATACCCCGTATTTCCTAATGGCGATCCAGGCAACCATTCGACAGTGCCGTGCATCCCAAAATGAACTACAGCATCAGCTTGAAATTCATTTTGCAACCATTGATAAAAAGCCGCATATTGAGGATGAGGAGTCAGATCCCGTTCAAACATCAACCGCATCGGATCGCCAGCAATTCCCAAGGGCGGCTGCACTCCGATCCAGATATTTCCGAACCGAACGCCACCAATAATAAATTCATCCCCTACAGTTTTGATGCCAGTATCGACCAGAGATTTCCACTGCTTTTCAATCCGAGTAGAGAGCAGATATCCCAACCACTTTTCCAACGTTTTGACATTAACAGTATTAACCTCAGACTCAATCCCATCTTCCATCTGTGTTAATCTGTGTGCATCTGTGGTCAATTCATCGATCGCTTTAACTTGGCGAACCAACTCTTCACCATCTTCCGGCAAATCTCCCACCGTGTAGCCTTCTGCCTGCAAAGCCTGGAGAAACTTCAGAAGCGATCGCGGTATGTTTAATAAAGCTGCCGTCCCCACCGCCCCATATCCTGGGGGAAAACCATAGAGAATAATAGCAATGCGGCGCTCGGCCGGAGGAGTTTGGCGCAAAGCAATCCACTTTTTCAACCTGCCCGTCAGCCGCCGGACTCGTTCGGGCACTAGATAGATATCTTCCCCTACTAAACCGCCCAAAGGTACCGGATCGATCGCTCCATCTAATTCTGGCAGGGCGTATAACACCACGCTTTGCAAACCCCCCACCCCTTGCCGCGTCCAAGAGTAGATATCTTGAATTAGCAGCGGTGCGGCTACGATATAAGGGACGTTTTTGGCACTGAGGATGCCCTTTGAGACTTCTATCTGTCTTCCCGCCTCCATCGACCCCGCTGGCCCCCCAACTAGGGGAAAACCGATAGTAGAGACGATCGCATCTACCTCAACTGCCTCGATCGATAAAGATGCCGTTTCAATCTTACCTTGTTGCCTTTGGGCAGTTTCATCGGCTGTAGTCATCCAATCTCGCACCGCTACGTGACCTTCAACCCCGTTGATAAATATCGGTAACGGGATCAGCCCAGCTTCCTCGAAGTAGCGAATCAATTGAGGGATGTAAGCCTGTTTGGTGATGACGTGCTTGCGATACAAAAGAATCCCCACTACTGGGTTAGATCTCTCCCCTTCATCCCAGCCGACCTCACCCCCAGCCCCTCTCCTGCAAGGAGAGGGGAGAACAGGAGAGGGAGAAAGAGATGCTTTCTCCTTCCCACCCTTCCCTTGCTCCTTAAGGGGCTGGGGGGTTAGGTTTCCCCGATACCACTCCAAATACTGTCGCGGCGATTCAAAGTAACCTGGATAGTTGGGATGCAGCAAGCCCATGTTCGGGGTTTCTATCGGTGGCGGAATATCTCCTACCTTCAACCCCAGATATTTCTCGGCTAGAGTCCAGAATAAAGCCGCGACGTTATCAGCACCGCCAGCATTCCAATAACCGTAAATAATTAGCCAATTCCGCAGGTCTTGCACCTTTTGCACGGGGACGTATTTAAGCAGTTTCGGCCCGACTTTCAAAAAGCTCAAGTACCCAGCCAATCGGTCTTCTTCCCGCCCCTGACTGAACTTGTCGAGGATGAATTTCACGGGTTTGGGCATTCCTTGGGGTTTATCTCCAATTTTGAACGCCCCTAGCTGCGTGAGACTGAGTAACTCTAAGGCAGATTCAAATATCAAACGGATGGGAATACGATCGATGCGCGATCGCAACCACTCGACTTGTTGATAATCGAAGATCAAGCTGGCAAACAAAACTTGGGCATCAGCTAAGGCAGCTTCGACCTCGGCAGCTTTGGGGGCGAGATCTCGATCGCTAAATACTTTAATATCGAGTTCCGGGCAGCGCTGTCGTGCCAATTGCGCTGCTTTTCGGTATAAATCTGCGTTGAAGGATTCAAATCCAACGATGAGGACGATCCGTTTCATGCCCTTTCAATCCCAACTATTGCTCCCTTTCGATCTTAGTAGATGTGCCAGAAGCGAATGGGTTTGTCTGGGGCTGTCAGTTTTTATTTATTAGTTTTTGGAGATCGAGCGTTGGCCATTGACTGTTTGCTATCGATTCCTGACAGTTAACCATATGATTATTAATTTTTTTGCTAATTTCTTGAGAATTACCGATAAAAAATATAATCTCTAAGCTATAAGCATCGATCGCTTTACACTCTACATTCGATCGGAATAAATCTATGCAAGGTAATCGTTGGTCTGCGATCCTACCAGGGATTGTGCTGGGGATGATTTTGTCTGCGGTTGGTGCTAGCCCTGCACGAGCGCATGGCGATGGAGTAGAAGGAAAACTGGCAAGTCAGGGGATGAAAAAGCTGGAAGCTACTGCCAACCCCGAAGCTGGTTTGCGTCGTAATAGTAGGAATGCCAGAGTTAGCAACCTAGTGCAAGGTCCGCCAGACCAAATCGGGCAGTGGTCGGCAATTATCAGCGCCCCCGTAGTGCCGATCTTTGTCTCCCTGTTACCTAACGGCAACGTCGTCATGTGGGATTCAGTGGGAGACGCGCCGACCGAAAGTTTCCCCACCCACAACTTCACCCGCGCCGCCGTGTGGAATCCGAATAACAATACCTTCGTGCGAGTAGATGTCAGCGGTTACAACATTTTTTGTGCGGGGTTTGCCCACCTAGCCGATGGCAGATTATTTGTGGCTGGTGGCAACAAAGATGCCAGCTTGAATGGCATTCGCCAAACCCACATCTTCGACTTCAACACTAACAGTTGGTCGCGGGGACCGGATATGGCATACGAACGCTGGTATCCATCGGTGGCATCCCTCCCCAATGGCGAACAGTTCGTCATGGCTGGCGGCCCAAACACCCATGAGGTCTACCAAACCAACAACGTCATGCGGACTTTGACTACCGCTGTCTTCGGACATAATAGGGAATATCCGTTCATTCAAACTAATACCGACGGTCGAGTATTTTATGCCGGACCGCGCCAGCAAATGCGATCGCTCTCTACAGCGGGAACGGGTTCGTGGCAAGCATTTGGCAATCGGGACGGATTCGATCGCTCCTACGGCAGTTACGCCATGTACGATATCGGCAGGTTTTTGGTGACAGGTGGTGGTACTCCACCCACTAACACTGCTGTTGTGATTAATACTAGTAGCGGTTCCCCCAGCGTTTCAGCTACCTCTAACTCCATTTACGCCCGCCGCCAACACAACGTCACCGTGCTAGCTGATGGCACCGTGCTAGCTACGGGGGGTTTGAGCAGCAACGCCGGATTGGTCGATCTCAATGCCGGAGTATACGCGGCTGAGGTGTGGAATCCAGCTACGGGCCAGTGGCGGGAACTAGCCAGCGCCCAAGTGACGCGCCAATACCATTCCGTAGCCATGCTGTTACCAGATGGGCGAGTGATGACAGGGGGCGGCGGGATCTGCGGCGACTGCCAGCGGTTGGGTTATTTACGCAAAGATATCGAGGTTTTCTCGCCTCCCTATCTCTTCAGACCGGATGGTTCCGGTCAGCTAGCGACCCGCCCGACCATCAGCAGTGCCCCTACGGCCGTCTCTTACGGGCAGTCATTTGCAATTAGCACCCCCCAAGCAGCCACGATTAGCAAGGCCGCTTTGGTGAGGTTGGGCGCACCTACCCACGGTCAAGATATGGATCAACGCTACGTGCCGCTCAGTTTCACGCGCGGTAGCGGACAGTTAAACATCACTGCGCCAGCGAATGCCAATATCGCCCCGCCGGGTTTCTATATGTTGTTTGTCATCAATAACGGCACCCCTTCGATCGCCAGAATGGTGAACGTGCGAGCTAGTAGTGGCGGCACGTTTAACTCAACTGCCGTGGCGCGGCACAGTAACAAGTGCCTCGACGTGCCTGGATCGCAAACAACTGATGGCGTGCAACTTCAGCAATGGCCTTGCAATGGCACTAACGCTCAAAATTTCCAATTCCGGCCGGTAGCGGGGGTAGCTAACACCTACAACATCGTCAACGTCAACAGCAACAAGTGCATCGATGTTTATGGGGCTTCTACGAGCAATGGCGCAGCTATTATCCAATGGAGTTGTCACGGCGGTAACAACCAGCAGTTTCGCCGAGAGTCGTTCGGTGGCGGCTACTACAGGTTAGTGGCCCGGCACAGCAACAAGTGCATCGATGTTTCTGGTGTTTCTTTGAGCGATGGGGCGAAGGTTCACCAGTGGACTTGCGGCAATGGCAACAATCAGCAATGGCGGCTGGCGCAGTAGTCGGCCCTCACCCCAACCCTCTCCCACGGGAGAGGGAGCAAGAGGGAACTATATTAACCGATCCCTTCGCATAGATGGCGGATCGCCTTCTGTGACGTTAGGGTTGGTCTTCAAATAGTCGCAGAGGCGATCTCCAGCCCGTTTTTGCAGTTCCCTGAGATCTGGAGATGCTGTTAGGTTAACTGCTATGTGCCAGAATTTGGCTCAGCAGGAGCGTCAAATATTAAGCTAGATGACGAGCGATCGAGCCTTATTTTTTGCTGTATTGCAAGTAGCCCTCTTGTGTGCGCTGTTGCTGACTTTGCCACCACAGCCACCAGTCACGATCGAGTTTGTAGTGCCTACTATTGGATCTGAATACTGGTCGTTTCTGGCTCAGGAATTTCAGCAAAAAAATCCCAAAATTCGCCTTGAGGTAATCAAACGCACCTCTCTAAATTTCTTTGTCCAAATTTCCCAAACAGAGTTAGTCTTTTATAGAGTCGATCGCCTCTAACTGCTCGGACTAATTGAGTAGATAGGCATCGATCGACATAACTTCGCAGTCAACAACAGTAGCGATTGCAGCTATAAAGATAAAGGCGCAGGCGATCGTTGCTAACCAATTATTTGGAGGTTACTGCACTCAGATAATGTTGTACCGACAGCCACTAAAAAAACTGCCAAAATTCTTACCAAAATTTACTTTTTGGCAATTAGGGGTATTTCTGTCGCTGTTGTTGGGGATAGTTTTGTTCGCTTGGACAGTCCTCTCGCAGCAACCCATCACTCTTAACTTGCTGATGACTGCCCCTGATGCCCAACCTTGGAAACAAGGGATGGTAAAAGAATTTGAAGCTCAAAATCCTGGCATTCGCATCAATATCATTGAAGGACCGAATGCCACCAATTTAGTCGAAGATCTGTATACCTCGGCTTTTATCTTGGGCGATTCGCCATACGATCTGGTGAATATGGACGTAATTTGGGCCCCAAAATTTGCCGCAGCGGGGTGGTTGCTAGATCTGAGCGATCGAATTTCCCCAGAAGAATTAAAGGCATTTTCTCCTAAAGATATCGAAGCGGGCCGCTATGAGGGCAGGCTGTACCGCATCCCCGTTCGTTCTGATGTGGGGGTGTTTTACTACCGACAAGACTTGCTGGCAGCAGCGGGATACGAACCACCGGAAACGTTTGCCGATTTACTCAAAATTTCCCAAGCCTTGCAAAAAGACAAAAAGATTCCGTTGGGCTATCTCTGGCAGGGCAAGCAATATGAAGGGCTATCTGCCATGTTTGTGGAAGTTTTAGAAGGATTTGGCGGCTTTTGGGTGAATCCTGAAACGCTAGAAGTCGGTCTGGATCGAGCCGAAACCCTGCAAGCGATCGAATTTCTCCGCAGCACCATCAAAGAAGGTGTTTCTCCAGCGGGAGTCACCACTTATCAGGAAGATGAAACTCTCAATTTATTTAAAAGCGGTCAAGCTGCATTTATCCGCAGTTGGCCGTATCTTTGGCCGATAGCCAATGAAGAATCTTCGCCCATCAAAGGGAAAGTTGGCATCAAACCGATGGTTCGCGCCCCTAGTAAAAATAGCGGTGCTTGCTTGGGCGGTTGGGGTTTAGGAATTGCTAAATCTTCCCAGCATCCCGCCGAAGCCTGGAAGGCCATTCAATTCTTTACTAGCAAAGAAGCCCAGAAGCAATTTATTTTCCAAGCTGGCTACGTCCCCAGTCGGCGAGAATTATTTACCGATCCAGATGTGGTGGCTAAATACAGTCATTATCCGCAACTCCTAGAAGTTGGCGATAGTGCCGTCTTGCGTCCCCCGCTGGCTCAATACGCCCAAGTATCAGATATCCTTCAGCGATATCTCAGTGCTGCCCTCACAAATCAAATGACTCCCGAAAAAGCAATGAAGGCGGCGGCGGCTGAAACTAGGCGGCTGTTGGGAACTTAGGGGAGATGGGGAGATGGGGAGATGGGGAGATGGGGAGATGGGGAGATGGGGAGATGGGGAGATGGGGAGATGGGGAGATGGGGCGAGAGGGCGAGAGGGCGAGGAATGAGCGATGACTTTTGACTTTTGATTTGCTAATGACTAATTTGCATACAATCGAAAACCGAGAACGGCGAACGGGATGGTTATTGTTACTACCCGCAGTGCTGCTGCTGTTGTTTGTCTTTGGTTATCCTATAATTCGCGCCTTTGGGTTAAGTCTGTTCGCGCAGAATTTGGGAACGAAACTGCAACCCGTCTTCTCTGGTTTAGATAATTACGTGCGGATGGCAGGAGATGGGCGCTTCTGGCAGAGTTTTGGAACGACAGCAGTATTCACAACGGCATCAGTTGTCTTGGAACTCCTGCTGGGTTTGGGAATTGCTCTGGTGCTGAACCAGCAATTTGCTGGCAGAGGCTTAGTCAGAACCAGCGCGATCTTACCTTGGGCTTTGCCTACAGCTTTGATCGGTTTGGGTTGGGTTTGGATTTTTAACGATCGCTATGGAGTGGTCAACGATATTCTGTTGCGGTTGGGTTTGATTCAAACTGGAATTAATTGGCTGGGAGAACCCCTCCTAGCTCAGATCGCAGTTATCTTAGCCGATGTGTGGAAGACTACGCCGTTTATCAGCATTCTGCTGTTGGCTGGGTTGCAATCGATTCCGTCAGATCTTTACGAAGCCCATGCCCTCGACGGGGCAACGCCTTGGCAAAGCTTTCGGCAAGTTACTTTACCGCTGCTAATGCCCCAAATCCTCATCGCCATGGTATTTCGATTCGCTCAAGCTTTCGGAGTTTTCGACCTCATCGCGGTGATGACAGGCGGCGGTCCTGGAGGAGCAACAGAAGTAGTTTCGCTCTATATCTATGCGACAGTCATGCGTTACTTAGATTTTGGTTATGGGGCAGCGTTGGTGGTCGTGACGTTTTTGTTATTGGTAGCATCAGTAGCGATCGCTAGTTTTTTCCTCAACAAATCTCGTACCTGAAGATCGGGAAATGGGTCATAGGGCATAGGGCATAGGAGTAATTTTTTGTTGTCGATCGTAGATGCGTTTTCATACTTCATCATTCATAATTCAAATGGCTGTAATTCAAAAAGAACCGATCGCCACTAGTAAATCCAAATTTACGCTCAAAAACATATTATTGGGTAGCGCGATCGCTTTAGTGATAATTTTCTCTCTAGCGCCCGTCTTGTGGCAATTACTGACCTCATTTAAGGTCAACGAAGATATTTCTGCCGTCCCTACGGTCTACTTTCCTACTCGCTTTACTCTCGATCATTACCTGAATTTATTTATCCGCAAACCATTTTGGCGCTATATCTTAAACAGCGCCTTCGTGTCGATCGTCTCTACAGCTTTAGCTTTAGCGATCGGCGCACCTGCTGCTTACGCCCTCGCCCGATTGCGCCCTTGGGGTGAAAAAGTCATCTTGGCAGGAATTTTGATTGTTACTTTATTTCCCGGAATTTTGTTGTTTTTGGGATTGCTAGAAATCGTCCAAATGCTCAAATTAGGCAACAATTATTTAGCATTAATTATTCCCTACACTGCGATTAATTTGCCGCTGACAATTTTAGTGATGCGGAGCTTTTTTCAGCAATTACCCAAAGATTTAGAAGATTCTGCCAAAATGGATGGCTACAATACTATCCAAATGTTAGTGCAAATCTTGTTACCAATGACTTGGCCAGCATTAGTAACTACTGGGATTCTGACGTTTATTTTTGCCTGGAACGAGTACATTTTTGCTCTGACTTTTATCACTCGCGATGAGTTGAAAACCATTCCCGTAGCTACTGCCCAGCTAGGCGGGGCTTCAATTTTTGAAATCCCTTACGGCCCCATTGCCGCTGCTACTGTTTTGGGAACGTTGCCCCTAGTTTTACTAGTGTTGTTCTTCCAGCGCCAAATCGTCCGAGGACTGACCGCTGGTGCAGTTAAAGGATAATTTTCATCGATCGCCGATAATACATCCCGTTCGGGCGGGAAGACTCAATTCCAGTTGACGGGATTTCTCTTCAACCGTCCAGGAAATTTTACCTTCACCGTACAGTAACCGATCGGGTTGCGATCGCAACTTCGTAACCTCAAATTGCACGTTAGCTGGTGCCGAATCGATATTAACCGCTACGACGATTTCTTCTGCCTCTAAAATGCGAGCAAAAACATAAACGCTTTCATCGGCAAACAAAATTTCATAGCTTCCCGTTCTCAAGGCTGAGTGTTGATGGCGCAGAGCAATTAATTGTTTGTGACAATTTAAGAGCGCGATATCCCAGTCTTCTTCTTTGGGAAAACCGCGACGACAATCTGGATCGATTCCCCCTGGCAAACCCACTTCATCCCCGTAATAAATGCTAGTAGCACCAGGAAAAGTCAACAGCAACAAGGTCGCTAATTCAATGCTAGATTTATCCTCCCCAGTAATAGTCATTAATCTGGCGGTATCGTGACTGGCGAGTAAATTCAGTTGGGTTAGCTGAATTTCCCAAGGATATAGTGCTAGTAACTCTTGAATTTTTTCCCCGTAGCCTTTCGCGGATAAAGCCGGATAAGGTTCGTAAGAGGGAGATTGGACGTATTCCATGATGACGCGATCGCCCGCAGCAAAAGCGATCGTCGGGCCGGTAAACAGATAGTTCATCACGCCATCAAACTGCGTGCCATCCAACCACTCGCGGGAATCAGTCCACACTTCGCCGACAATATAAGCTTCGGGATTAATGGCTTTGATGCGATCGCGAAATTCTTGCCAAAATCCAGCCGTTCTAATCTCAAATGGCACATCTAATCGCCAGCCGTCGATACCTTTTTTAATCCAGTATTCCCCCACCTGCATCAGATATTCTCTGACTTGAGGATTATCGTGATTGAACTGCGGCAAAGCGCGAATATCGGCCCAACTGGCATAATTGGCTGGGCGATCGCCATCATAAGGCGATAGGGGCCAGGCTTCAATTTTAAACCAATCTACCCAAGGAGACTGAGAGCCGTTTTCTAGAAGGTCGTGGAAGAAGAAAAAACCTCTACTGGCATGATTAAATACCCCATCCAAAACAATTTTGATCTCGCGTTTGTGAGCCGCTGCTAATAAAGCTTCAAAAGCCCGATCTCCACCCAATATCGGATCGACTTGATAGTAATCGTGAGTGTGATAGCGGTGGTTGGCTGCCGATTGAAAAATGGGCGTAAAATATATAGCATTAATTCCTAAATCTTGCAAGTAATCTAGGCGATCGATTACGCCCCATAAATTACCGCCTTTATAACCAAAAAATGTCGGTGTTTCTTCCCATTCTTCTAAGTTATGAGGGTGGAAAAATTCCCCGTCTAGTGGCTGGCTTTTAGCAAAGCGATCGGGAAATATTTGATAGAAAACTGCGTTTTTGACCCAATCTGGCGTTTGAATTTGCATCTATTCCCCCATCTATGGTTGTTAATTGCGATCGAATTTTGGAAATTAATAAACCACCAATGCACCAAGTTTGCAAAGGTAGAAAGGAGAAGTATTTAGTTTAGATAAAGATAGTATGGGTTTGCGCCTAGAAGCACCTCTATCTAACGGCTAGATCTGCCAAGCTCGAAGTTAACGATCGACAATAACTTTGCTAGTCTTGACCGACCTCTAGTTGTCGAACAACATCGTTCAGTAAGCCTTCGCAAGCATCTAAAAGCAGATTTATTACTCGATCGAACCCTTCAGAGCCACCGTAATACGGATCGGGAACTTCCCGTTCTCGATGATGAGAGGCAAAATCGCAAATTAATTTGACCTTGTGACGATATTCTCCGGATGAATCGAGTGTCAAGATATCTTGATAGTTATCCCGATCCATTGCCAAAATTAGGTCGAACTCTTTTAAGTCCGATCTTTGCAATTGCCTCGCTCGTCCCTGAAGCTTAATTCCCCTGGTGCTAGCAGCGGCAGTCATCCGTCTGTCGGGAGGACTGCCAACGTGGTAGCTAGAAGTGCCAGCAGAATCGCAAACCAAGCGATCGCTTAAATCTGCTCGATCGATTAAATGATTCATAATATTTTCTGCCGCTGGCGATCGACAGATATTTCCCAGACAGACAAAAAGTAGTTTATAGGGCATGGGGCATGGGGCATGGGGCATGGGGCATAAGAGTAGCCATGGAGCGTTTACTCTGCTCGCATATCGATCGCGATCGCCCAATAGCAAAATTGGATAGAGAGATAATTAACGCTTCTCTACCCAAAGTGCGGAATTTTCAATGTTATAAGGCAACGACTACATTCCTGGCAGATTCAGACCGCCAGTGAGGTCTTCCATCTTCTCGCGCATAATCGTAGTGGACTTTTCGTAGGCATCCATCATTGCCTCGGTGACAATAGCCGAGAGAGCATCTGCTCCCTTGCTGGCGGCCGCTTCAGAAATCTGAACGCTGCGAGGTTCTTGGTTGCCGCTGAGGATCACTTTCACCAAACCTTCAGCGTCTTGGCCTTCAATTTCCATTTGTTCGAGTTCTTCTTGAAGCCTCTTCGCGCCTTCTTGAACCTGCTGGGCTTTCTTGAAAGCTTCGGTCAACTCTTTCATTTTTCCCAGACCGAAGCCGAATCCTTGTCCTTTAGTCATGATTTTTTTACGCTATATGAGTTTAGATGTGCGAGTCGATCTTTATCTTAGTATTCCTTAAGCCCGTTGAAACTCGCCTAAAATTTTGACTTCTGTTTCTAGACGCACGGACCAACGCTCTGCTACTTGCTGTTGCACGTAACAGATTAGCTGGAAAATATCGCTGGCAGTAGCGCCACCATTGTTGAGGATAAAGTTGGCGTGCTTGTAAGCTACTTGAGCGCCACCGATGCGATAGCCTTTGAGTCCGGTTTGTTCGATCAAGCTGGCGGCATAGTGGGGATGGGGATTGCGGAAGACGCTGCCGCAGCTAGGAGAGTCGTAAGGCTGGGTGCTGTGCCGTTGGGCTAGATCTTCTTTAGTGGCGGCTTTGACCTTTTCTGGATCGGCTCCCGGTCGCAGTTGGAAAGTGGCCTGAACTACGAATCGGGAATTGCCTTGCAAATTCGAGGTGCGATAGCTATAACCTAAATCTTCAGGGGTAAAGTTCTCTAGAGTGCCATCAGATGAAAGTATTTGGGTGCTGACTAAAATTTCAGCCGTGCAGCGTTTGTGCGCCCCAGCATTCATGACTACGGCTCCTCCCACCGTACCGGGAATGCCTATAGCCCACTCTAAGCCTTCCCAACCCCGTTTCGCTGCTTCCCAAGCGATCGCTGCCATTGGTTCCCCAGCGCTAGCCGTAAGCTGACCTGTCTCTTGGTCGCAGCGGATATAGCGTAAGTTGCGAGTGGAGATGACTAAACCGGGCAAACCGCGATCGCTAATTAACAGGTTAGAACCAGCACCGAGGGAGGTAACGGGTAATTTTTCTGAGTAAGCCCACTTCAAACTGGCTTGCAGTTCTTCTAGATTTTTAGGAGCCACAAACCATTCTGCCGGGCCTCCCACTTTAAAGGAGGTGAAGTTAGCTAAGGGGACTTGATGCTTGATGAGGCAGCTAGTTCCTGGCAGATATAAAGGGGAATCTTTAAGGGTAACTGGCGCTGGGGGAACAGCGACATTCAAGGGTTTGGGAAGATCGAAAGAAAGAGTCATAGCACACCACTCGCAAAAAATACTTACTTCATTGATGCTGAGAGCAAGAAATTCACACCACTGTTATTCCCTTGAGAATTTCAGTTGCTTAAAGTATAGAATTCCCCGATCTATTTTTCCTGTCAAAATTTCTAGTTTTTCTTTACCTCATCTAACTCGATCGCGGGCCGATCCCCGACCTGAAATTATTTTTACCCTCCAATTTCGATCTTAATGCTAAAAATAGCAATGGGATTTTACTTGACAAGCTGGGTTTTGTCAACTTTTTGGTGGTGAGCCATTACTTCAGGAATTACCTGATTGAGATTGCCCGCTCCTAAAAATAAAGCCAAGTCACCTGGCTTTAAAATCTGACCGAGCAACTCTCGCACGGCAGGAATAGATTCTTGGTAGTTCACTTGGGGATGATAATTACTCACCCGTTCTGCTAACCGTTCGCCGTCGATTTGACCCAAGTTAGGTTCGCCAGCACTGTAAATATCGGTCAATACCACTAAATCGGCATCGACAAACGATCGAGCGAATTCCGCTAAGAAAGTTAAGGTCCGGCTGTAACGATGGGGTTGGAAAATCGCTACTAATCGTCCCGATTCTTTGACTTGCAAGCGGGCAGCGGCTAGGGTAGCGAGCAATTCGCTGGGATGGTGGGCGTAATCGTCAATAAAGCGGATGCCGTTAGCTTCACCCCGAACTTCAAAGCGGCGTTTCGCGCCAGCAAAGGTAGCCATGGCTTTAGCGATAGTCTCGAATTCCAATCCCAAGTAACGACCGATAGCCACCGCAGCTAGGGCATTTTGCAGATTATGCTCGCCGAGCAACTTTAATTCCAACTCTCCTAAGATTTCTCCGCGTTCCCATACTCGCGCTGTAGTGCCATCAGGATTGTAAGCGATGCGATCGACGCTATAATCGGCACCGAGTTCTGGATCTAAGCTATAGCTAATAGTCGGTCGCAAGCGAGTTCTGACTAATTCGCAATCGATACATCCCACTAGAATCTCGCATTGCCGAGAAAAGGTTTCAAAAATGTTAATTACTTCTTCTAAACTGTCGTAGTGATCGGGATGATCCAGTTCGATATTTGTTACCACGCCGATTTTGGGCGCAAGCCTGACTAAAGATTTATCAGATTCATCGGCTTCAGCTACCAAATATTCGCTCTTACCAGCGCGGGCGTTGCCTTCCCAAGCTTCTACCTCTCCCCCAACTACAATAGTTGGGTCTAGTCCGGCTTCGAGGAGCAGATAACCAACCATGCTGCTGGTTGTAGTTTTGCCATGAGTACCAGCAACAGCAATACTTTGATATTCCCGAATTAAAGCTGCCAGGAGTTCGGAGCGGTGAAAAACAGGACAGCCCTTTTCTAAAGCCGCTCGCAGTTCGGGGTTAGCAGGATTAATCGCCGTCGAGCAAATTACTTGTGGTAAAGAGACTGGTGGTTTAAGAGCGGTGGCGACACTGCTAGTTTTGGATGTTCTCGAATATTTACTAGCCGAACCGTTAGCTATGGTCCCAACCGCTAAAGTTTGTGAGGTCGATTCAGATAGAGGCCCCCAAGCGTCCAAATTAGTAGCTTGCTGGCCGATAAAAATCTGCACTCCAGCCGATCGCAAGCGCTCGGTGATGTTGCTGGGGCGAATGTCGGAACCAGAGACGGGTAAATTGCGATTGGCTACAATATGGGCTAGGGCTGACATCCCAATGCCACCAATGCCTATGAAATGAAAGGGTTTACCGCTAAGATCTACTGTATTATCCATTTTTGACTCCTTACACACCACATCACAAGCGACTTCAAATGGCGCTATCATATCAGGAATTCTTTTTTCAAGATATAGATTAGAAAAAATTTATATTTAGGCTTTTCTTTAAATAGTCATCAAGAACTATCAGCAGCAGGGAGATCGTGCTGCTTAGAAGTTAGTCGAGTTTACTCAAAGGTCTTGCCTAATATTGAGATACACGAGCCGAGAGGGATTGTTCGGAAACTGTCGCGGGAAAAATGAGGGGATGGGGAGATGGGGAGATGGGGAGATGGGGGGATGGGGGGATGGGGGGATGGGGAGAAAATTCCTAACTCCATACCTCTGGCTTTTTCAACTCCAGTCGTGAGATGTCGCTTGTCGAAGCTGGAGTTTATAGGGATTTTTAAAACTCACATCAAGGTTTTTGTCGATAACGATCTGGGTAATGAATATTGGCAGCGGCGGGGATGGGTAAGGCGCGACGATATCGATCGCTCTTCAGATCCAAACGTCTAGCTCATCAGGAAGTATGAAGCGTGCAGTTAAAAATTCTCCTCTGTCCCTCTGCTCCTCTACACCATTACCTCCCCCCTCCCCGCGTCCCCCCTCTCCCCTCTCTTGTGGCGATCGCAATTATTTAAGAAATGGTGTCCTGTTTGCGGTATGATCGGGGTCATCAATCGGAATTTATTCAGCTTGTATACAGAGGGCAAGGCGTTGTGATTAGAGTAGCGATTAACGGTTTTGGACGCATTGGACGTAATTTCATGCGATGCTGGGCAGGTAGAGAAAAGAGCCACCTTGAAGTAGTCGCTGTTAATGATACCTCCGACCCAAGGACTAACGCCCACCTGCTGAAGTACGATTCGATGTTGGGGATATTCAACGCTGACATTAGCGCAGATGACAATTCCATTACGGTTAATGGCAAGACGGTCAAATGCGTATCGGATCGCAACCCAGAAAACTTGCCCTGGAAGGATTGGCAAATCGATCTGATTATCGAATCAACCGGGGTTTTTATCAGCAAGGAAGGAGCTTCCAAACATATATTAGCTGGTGCTAAAAAAGTGTTGATTACTGCTCCAGGGAAGAACGAGGATGGAACTTTCGTAGTAGGCGTAAACCACAACGACTACAACCACCATCAGCACAACATTATTAGTAACGCTAGTTGCACTACTAACTGTCTGGCACCTTTTGCCAAAGTATTGCACGAAAAATTTGGCATCATCAAAGGGACGATGACTACTACCCACAGCTATACTGGCGACCAACGCCTGTTAGATGCGTCTCACCGCGATTTGCGGCGGGCGCGGGCAGCAGCCATCAACATCGTTCCCACTTCTACAGGGGCGGCTAAAGCCGTGGCTTTGGTACTGCCGGAACTGAAAGGAAAACTCAACGGGATTGCCCTGCGGGTACCAACGCCTAACGTTTCTGTGGTCGATTTGGTGGTTCAAGTAGAAAAGCAGACTTTCGCTGAAGAGGTCAATCAAGCCCTTAAAGAAGCCGCTGAAGGTCCAATGAAAGGAATTCTAGAGTACAACGACTTGCCTCTGGTTTCCTGCGATTATCGGGGTACTGATGCTTCTTCGATCGTCGATTCTAGCCTGACAATGGTAATGGGCGGCGACATGGTGAAGGTGGTGGCCTGGTATGACAACGAGTGGGGTTACAGCCAGCGAGTTGTCGATCTGGCAGAAATCGTCGGCGAAAAATGGGTCGCTTAAATTAAAGTGAGGAGTGAGGAGTGTTGAGTGTTGAGTTAATTATTCTCACTCTCACCCTCTCGCCCTCTCTGCCCATCTCCCCATGCTTGACATCTAGTACAAATGTACTATAATGATGTGGTCTTAATAATAGAGGCTGCTGCGAGCAGTTAGACGCTTATGACTAACGCATTCAAACAGCATGGGGCTTTTAGTTGGTGCGAGTTGATGACCACCAATACCACAGCCGCAAAAGAATTTTACGGCCGATTATTTGGCTGGACAATGGACGATCGCCCGATCGAAGGCTCGATTTACACGGTTCTCAAGGCAGGGGATGCCGAAGTGGGTGGGTTGATGACTATGCCGCCCGATATGGGTGCTGTGCCTCCTCACTGGGGAACATACGTTACGGTAAATGATGTGGATGCCTCTGCCAAACTGGTAGAAGAGTTGGGGGGACAAATCAAAGTTCCACCAATGGATATTCCCGATGTCGGACGGTTTGCGGTAATTGCCGATCCTCAAGGGGCAATTTTATCGATTATTAGCTATAGCTGAACTCAGCCCTCACCCCAGCCCTCTCCCACGGGAGAGGGAGCAAGAGGAAGAAGAACCTGCTATGGCGGGGTGAGGGCAAAATGCTGAAATCCTCGATCGAGAGTCAGTCGATCGTCTGGGTAAACTCCTCGATCGTCTACTAACCAAGCACCCTCTCGGTTGTCGATTGTTCCGATAATGGTAGACTCGCTGCCTAGTTCTTTAACGAAGATCTGGGCTGTTTTTTCTGGAAGGCAAAGCACTAGCTCGAAATCTTCACCCCCATATAAAGTCCAGTTTAGGGCTTGCTCTGGCGATACCAATTTGTTGAGTGCGGAAGAGATGGGAATCGAGTTTCGTTGCAGGGAAGCACCAACCCCACTCGATCGACAAATCTGAATGACGGCATCTGCCAAACCATCGCTGCTATCCATCCCAGCCAATCGGAAGTGTGGAGTGTCGTATGAAGTGTGAAGTGTTGAGTGTTGAGTGTTGAGTTGAAAACTCTCCCCGCTCTCCCTTGTCTCGTTTAACTCCCACAGGAGAGGTAATACATCTAGACGGGGTTTTGGGCGTTGATGGGCTTGAATGAGAAAGTTTCTTTCACTTTCAGAGAGGTTTTGACCGAGTTCGGGATTTAGTAACAACTCTAAGCCAGCACGGGCAGCGCCATGAACTCCAGTGATGACGATCGCATCCCCAACTCTAGCAGAGGAACGGCGAATGACATGGGTAGGGGAAACTCGGCCGAAGGCAGTAATCGCAACCGCGATTGTCGGCGCACGACAAATATCGCCGCCCACAATTGAAGTATCGTAATGTTGCAAGCAGGCAGTTAATCCCTGATAGAGTTGCTCTACCCAACTCACCGAGAGATCGCCAGGGAGACTCAGCGCCACCGTAATTCCTATTGGAGATGCGCCCATCGCAGCGAGGTCGGATAAATTAGCCGCTGCCGCCCGCCAACCAGCATCGACTGGGGAAGTAGTGCGATCGCTAAAATGCACCCCATCAACCAACATATCGGTAGTAACTACCAACAATTCCCCTGGAGTTGCAGCTAGAACTGCGGCATCGTCGCCGATAATTTCTAGCGGACAAAAGCTTTGCAATCGCTCTAACAGCCCTTGTTCTCCAATATCTCGAACTTTCATAGTTCATGGTTCCCGGAGTGGGGCAGGCTTTCCTGCCTACCTCACAAGAATGTAGTTTACTCAATTGAGAATTGCTAGATCGATCGTTAATCTCAACCCTGACACCATATTTTTGAGCTAGTTTGGGTAATCTAAAAATAGACAGGTGCGAAAACTTAGGAGCAAGATATGAGAAATACTGGCAAGCGGTGCATTGCCACTAGTCAGATAATTTTAATGGCGATCGCCCCCACTGTGATGATGTTCGCATTCTCCGGTCGGGTAATGGCTCAAAATCTTGGCACCTGTTTTATGGTCACTGCTAGTGGTAGAACTGTAAATTTGGGGAAACTCTGTGGTGTTTCAGCCCCAGCAGCGATCGACAGCAGAGTATTTCGAGTACCGATCGAACGTCGCTATGGGAAAGTGCCAATTATTAAGGTTAAATTCAACGGCAGCCAAACGTTTGAAATGATGTTAGATACTGGTGCTAGCGGCACTTTGATTACTCAAGAGATGGCAAACGCTCTGAAAATTCAGCCCACCGGGACGGTACGAGCGCAAATTGCTGATGGTAGTGAAGTGAAATTCCTTACAGGGATGGTGCGATCGATCGCGGTTAGCAATGCTGTAGTCAATAACGTGCAAGTGGCGATCGCTCCCAAAGGAGAAATTGGCTTGCTAGGTCACGATTTCTTCGATAATTACGATCTCAAAATTATGGAAAATGCGATCGAATTTCATCGAAGATAAATCAGAAGTTCAGGAGTATGCGCCGAGCGCAGGCTACGCCAACAGAAGTTCAGGAGTTCAGAAAGTGTTAAGTGTTAAGCGAACAATTCCTCTTTGTCTCCCCATCTCCCCATCTCCCCATCTCCCCATCCCCTTCTACTTCATTTCCCTATAAGCAGCATAAACTGCTCGGACGTTATACCAGTTGAGGAATATGCGAGCGATTTCTAAAGCTAATTGGGGTTTACCTCGATCGATCGACCATTGCAATAATGGAGCCATTGTCCGCTCGTTGAGAGTACCACCGAGAGAGAGAATTCCCCACAACAGGCGATGTATCCAAGTCATTTGGATCATCATTTTGACTTCCCAAGTGGGATGCTTTTGATAAAACAAAACTCCCATTCTTCCTCGTTGAATTTCTTTCTCGATTAAGTTAGATATTTGCTCTAATTTAAATGGCGGATGCCAGTGGTAGCCGACTGCTTCCGGACATTTAATTAGTTGCAATCCTAGTTCTTTGAGTCGAACGCCTAGCTCTAAATCTTCCCAACCATAAAGGGTAAATTGCGTATCAAATAGCCCTGCTTGTTCTAACCATTTTCTGGGAATGGCAACATTGCCAGTGGCAAAATAGGCAGCAGAAAAATCGGTGATTTTGTATGGTTCTGATGTGGGATTTTCAAAATTACAAGTATTGATGACGCTACCGTAAGTGAAGAGGCGATCGCTGCCAATTTTTTTCTGCCCTTCCAATAATCGATCGGCATGAGCTTGAAGAAAGTTTTCAGTTACGACCAAATCGCTGTCGATGAAAACGATCGTATCTCCAATAGCTTCTCGTACTCCCAGGTTGCGAGCGGCGGCCGGCCCGGCATGAGCTTGAGTCAGCAGTCGTCCCTCAGAGAGGCTGCGCCACCGCACGTTAGGTAACTTGTCTTGATGCTCTTCTAGCCATTCCAAAGTTCCGTCAGTCGAGCCATCATCTACTACGATTACTTCGTAACCTGCGATCGAACTATCTGCACTAAACTTTTGCTGTGTTAATGCCTTCAGACATTTTTCCAGAATCGATCGGCGATTGTAAGTAGGAATAATAACGCTAAAAAACACAGTTTATATATAAAAATACTAATCTTGCAGTATTTAATTATAGCATAATTATTATTTAAAATCATGAATAAGTCTCTTGCATAAATCCAAACTTTGGATGTATAGCCTTTCTCTCATGACTTGTGGGATAGCCGTCCTGGCTGTCCCAGTGGGCGATCGAGTCCAAGGTTAAGAACTGGTTATTTTTAATTAATAAAAAACATTCCGAAAAGTAGTAAATTATTTACTCTTAGATTAACTTGCCTTAACTTTTAAGTCATATATTCCTTGATGAACTATCTAAATTTCTGCTTTGCATCTTCATTGCTGGAAAATCTAGAAATTCTCTCCTGTTTGGCTCTCTCTTAATTGTCTAGACATTACCTGTAACTGCTTTTTTGAATAGAGGTTTAAACTCTACAGGTTTTGTCTTGCTGCTGCAAACTAATCAAAATTTCCATGTCTAATTTAACTCGCAGACAACTACTAGTTTTCTTTGCTGGCAGTGCTGGTACTGCTGTCTTAGGCTCTCAGATTCAAGAAAAATTAGTTGGTAACGATCTCAATAGTGCTAAAGCGACAAACTTTCCTTTGAGGTTTACTCCCGTCCGCTTACCTCATCCTTTGGCTCTCTACAAAACTAATCCAAGTTTCTTAGCCACAGGTATAGGTCAAGGAAGCATAGTCAATCCTTCTAATAACGTTAAATTAACTAGTTATAACGTTGTTGACGATGTGGTAGTGCCGCCAGAATACGAGCGTTATACTATTGTCAAATGGGGCGATCGCGTATTTCCTAACCCCGATGAATACTTCGGTTATAACTGCGATTACACGGGCTTTATTTCTTTAGATAGAAATGATGACGACGGTTATCTGTGGGTAAATCACGAATACGTCTCTTTCCCCATATCCGATCTAGTGCCCGATACTCCGGCTGATGTGGTGGGACTATCGACCACATTTGCCCCAGTCATCGGACGACCTTTACCTACTACCAAGAATCGCGAGATCTTGGGAGAATTTATGTATAACATGGGGGGGTCGATCGTTCGGATTGCCAAGCCGAATCGCAGAGGGCGATATCAAGTGGTTCGAGACTCCAAAAATCGACGCATCCACGGACTTTCAGGATTAGGAATTAACTCTGGGCGTACCGATGGCTATCAAACTGTCACTTCTTGGGGATATTTAAGCTATCAAATCGGCGATCGAAACTATTTAATTGGTACTGGACCAGCCGCACAGCAGGTTTTCAAACTCAGTTCTGATGGCTTAGGAAATAAGATTATCGGCACTGGATTTAACTGTTCTGGAGGCACTACGACCTGGGGAACCATTTTGTCAGCCGAAGAGAATTTCCAAGGCAGTACCGATTTTTTTGTCGGAGTTACAGAGTCGGTCAAACCGGATGGCACTCAAACCGATTACACCGAGGGCACTACTGGCAAAGAATTCGGTTTGGTCGGCGAGAAATACGGTTGGATGGTAGAAATCGACCCCGCTAACCCTGGTTTTCGTCCTCGCAAGCACACAGCCTTGGGTCGCTTTCGGCATGAAAATATCGCCCTGCGGGTAGACATTGGCAAAAAACTAGTGGCTTATATGGGAGACGATCGCCGTGGCGGTCATACTTGGAAGTATGTCAGTAATGGTAAAGTCACTTTTCCTGCCGATAAGACTAACAGCGACCTCTTAACCCAAGGAAATTTGTATGTCGCTAAATTCAACCCTGATGGTACTGGTCGATGGATTCCGTTGTGGTTGACTACTCCCACCAATCCGATTCCACCCAGCGAGCTTTCTTCGGTAGAGTTTGCGGCCCTTGGTTCGGCCCAAAGGGAAGGTCGCCTACCGCTACCGCGCCGCAATGGGGTGGCAGGTCAAACCACAGATGGCGGTGCGTTCAACCTAGATCGAACTAATGAAGCTACTGCTTTACCAGATTACCGAGGGAAGAAACTATCAGACTTCTACAGCAGTAGAGGTGCCATGCTTTGCGATGCCTTTTTAGCAGGCAATCTAGTCGGGGGAACTCCGACAGCGCGACCGGAAGATATTGAAGTTCACCCTCGCACTAAAGAAGTTTTTATTGCCTATACCGATGGTGCGCCTGGTGGCGATGGGTATCCAGATTCCCGCATTTTTGTAGTTGCCAAATATAATGCCAATCCCAATGCGACGCAGCAGTCGGGAGGACTCTACAAAATTATTGAAGGTAGCGCTGACGGTACGGGCACGACTTTCCGATGGCAGAAGTTGCTTCAAGGTGGAGAAGACGGCACGGTTGCAGGAGATGGCTTTGCTAACGTCGATAACTTAGTATTCGATCGCCAAGCTAATATCTGGGGTGTGACCGATATGTCTACTAGCACCCATAACGGCTTTAACGTCGGTGCCGCTGGCGAACAAAACACCATCGACCACACTGCGATTGGTAATGTGGCTAATTTCACTGGGGTTTTTGGCAATAACTGGCTGTTTTTCGTACCCACCAGGGGGCCGAATGCCGGACAAGTCATACCTTTCGCTTACGGTCCGGTGCGTTGCGAAATGACCGGGCCAACTTTTGTGGGCGATACGCTAATTCTGGCGGTACAGCATCCCGGCGAAGATTGCCCAATTAACGATGGTACCCTTCTGAGTCGCAGTATTGAAATGCTGGACTCGAACGGCAATCTTTTCAATCAGACGCGCACCGTCCCCCGTGGTAGTAGCTGGCCGAGTAATATGCCGACTGTCGATGGCGGTGCAGGTAAAGCTACAGGTTTGCCCCGTCCATCTGTAATTGGCATCCAGCGCAAGCGATCGCGCGGTAGATTTATCTGATCGTCCTTCTACACCTGTAGGCCTGCGATTAATTGCGATCGCAGGTCTTTTTGTTGAAAAGCCTTGCAGTCGAGCCAGAATGATAAAATTCGTTATACCATACAGCCAAACAGTCAAGTAATTTTGTCTCCCGCTGAACTCCAAGAAAACGATCCCATGGTTGGAGAGTTTCTGAGCTTTCTGGCTCAAGATATCGCCAAAAATCCCCAGCATATTCAAGCGATCGACTCCGATCTGGTTTACCGCGCTCAGTCTTTGATTGCGGATATCAAATTTGATATTAATGTGCCACTGTCTGACGAGGATGAATAAACTTATCTCCAAGTTAGGACGGCCGATTTACATGGCATCTCCTGCACGAATCCTCGCCCTCACCCTAAATCCCTCTCCCAAGCTTGGGAGAGGGACTTTGAAGCTTGCTCTCCTTCTCTGTGAAAGTAAACTTCTTTTGTCTTCTGGATCGACATAGCTAAAATGATGTAAGAAACAAGCTAAGTTGAGGTTACTGCTGTTAATCTTATCTACATCCATGGATAGAATTATCGAACCTGAATTAATGACAGGAGAAGCCCAAAGTCTGGCATATGCCGAAGCCAATTTTGAAGAACCGAATAGTCAGTTTCTACACTTGTTACAAGAACGCATAGGAAGAGAATTTCAAGGTAACGTTCTCGATCTAGGTTGCGGACCAGGCAATATTACTATTAAAGTGGCTAAAGCCTATCTTCAATCTCACATTGATGGAGTTGACGGGTCAGGTGCGATGCTAAAGTACGCTTTTGAGGCTCTAGCTTTAGAACCTATTAGCTGTAAGCAAAGAATTAAGTTTATTCAAGGTATAATTCCTCAAGTACAATTACCTTTCGATCGCTACGATTTAATTATTAGCAATAGTCTTTTACATCACATCCATCAACCAGATTGCTTTTGGCAGACAATTAAAAAATATAGCGACAAAAACACGCCAATTTTAGTCATGGATTTATTCCGTCCAGCAACTACAGCAGAAGCATCTAGATTGGTAGAAACTTATGCTGGTAACGAGCCAGAAATTTTACAAACAGACTTTTATAACTCTCTCTGTGCAGCCTTTGAAATTCCCGAACTTGAAGCTCAATTAAAACAAGCAGGAATGGAATATTTGTCAGTTACCCAAGTTAGCGATCGCCACGTTCTGATTAAGTAGCTAATTAATCTGTTCGATCTGAGATTAACCGCTATCCTTAAATTTGGTTGTCCTTTTCCCTCTCTTCCAGACGTAGCAGTGCTGCGTCTCTACATTCTTCTCTCTCTCCTATGCGCGTCGCTATCTTCAGCAGCAAATCATACGATCGCCAATTTCTCACCGCTGCCAACCAAGCTTTCGGTCACGAACTGGTGTTTTTCGAGCCGCGTTTGACGGCTGAAACCGCCCCACTGGCAAAAGGTTTTCCAGCAGTGTGCGCCTTCATCAACGATCGCCTGGATGCAGCCGCACTACAGATACTAGCTGGTAGCGGCACGAAGTTAATTGCTTTGCGATCGGCTGGATTCAACAACGTCGATCTCAAAGTTGCCGCCGAGTTGGGCATAAAAGTGGTGCGAGTGCCAGCTTATTCGCCCTATGCCGTAGCCGAACACGCAGTTGGCTTAATTTTGATGCTCGATCGAAAACTGTATAAGGCCTATAACCGGGTGCGAGACGATAACTTTTCCCTAGAGGGACTGTTAGGATTCGACTTGCATGGCTCTACCGTTGGGGTGGTAGGAACGGGTAAAATCGGTGTCTGTTTTGCCCAAATTATGCGCGGATTTGGCTGTCATTTGTTGGCATACGATCCATATCAAAACCCAGCCTGCTTAGAATTGGGAGTCCAATACCTAGAACTTCCAGAACTACTTGCTAAGTCGGATATTGTCTCGCTTCACTGTCCCCTGACCCCAGAAACTCATCACCTAATTAATACTGAGATGCTGGAACATTTCAAAATGGGGGCAATTTTAATCAACACCAGTCGGGGAGGTTTAATCGATACTCAAGCTGCGATCGCGGCGATTAAATCTGGTAAGATTGGTGGCTTTGGCATTGATGTATACGAACAAGAAGAAGATCTGTTTTTTGAAGATCTATCCGATACGGTAATTCAAGACGATGCGTTTCAACTGTTGCAATCGTTTCCCAATGTAGTCATTACAGCCCATCAGGGATTTTTTACTCGCAATGCCCTAGAAGCGATCGCCCAAACTACCTTGGCAAATATCAGCGATGTCGAGCGAGGACATCCCTGTCCGAACCAAGTGTAATCTGTTTGAACTCCGTGCTATCGATCGAGAGCGCCGCTGGCGCTGAGCGTGGGGACACTGGCGCTTTCGCTGTCACTTTCTCGTCACATTTGCTGTTGACTCTAAAAGTAGAACTCGAACAGCGAAATTATGCCACCTCAACTCATGCTGCGCTCCCTCTCGATCGGAATTAGCATTCTCAGTTTTACTGGAATAGGTTGCACCCAACTGCGGGACTTTGAGACTCAATCTCAAGATCCGCCTGCTAACTCCCAAACAACTTCTAGCCCTGCAACTGAAGCTCCAACTCGCGGCCCTGATGTGGTCTACGTTCCCACACCTCCAGCCGTAGTCAATGAGATGCTACGGTTAGCAGACGTAAAATCCACAGACTTGGTGTACGACTTGGGCAGCGGCGATGGGCGCATCCCGATCGCGGCAGCTAGAGATCGGGGCGCGCGCGCAATTGGCATCGATATCGATCCGGAACGGATACGAGAAGCCAACGAAAACGCCCAAAAAGCTGGAGTTAGCGATCGCGTCACGTTTCGCCAGCAAGACTTATTTGAAACCGACTTCAGCAATGCCACCGTGGTCGCGCTCTACTTGCTACCCGAATTGAATGCGAAGCTGCGTCCGAGGCTCCTGAGTGAATTGAAACCCGGTACGCGGATCGTCTCCCACGAATTTGATATGGGAGATTGGCAACCGGAACAGGTGGTCGAAGTCGATGGTAGAACGGTTTACTACTGGGTCGTACCTGAAAACCCTCCTGCTAATTTGCGGCAGTGAAATGGCTAGCATCAGAAAAGTTCGTCGATTAGTTAAAGGTACGATCGCGGAGTGGCAGGCCAGCGAGGTGTCGCTCCTAGCTTCGGCGCTGGCTTACTCAACCATTTTTTCTCTAGCTCCCTTAATGATTCTGGTAATTGCGTTTTTGGGGGCAATTTTTGGTGAAGCGACTGCCAGAGAACAAATCGTCTCTCAATTAGCCAGCTTATTCGGCGAAGATGGGGCGGAATTAATGGCAACCGCGATCGCCAATCTCCGCGAGGAAGCTAGAGGAGACGGACTGCAACTAATTGTCAGCCTGGGTTTCTTTGCTTTTGGGGCATCGAGCGTGTTTGCCCAAATTCAAACTTCGCTCGATCGGATTTGGGCAGTCAAACCAGCCCCCGGACGACACATTTTTCATTTTCTCCGCAAACGCCTGTTATCGTTTGCCATGATTCTGGCGATCGCTTTTCTGTTACTGGTTTCCTCGGTGGCTAGCACTATCCTCGCCACGATCGTCGCCAACCTGAACCAATGGATTCCAGGGTTAGGCAATCTCTGGCAGATCTTGCAAGGGGTTGTTTCTTTTGGGGCGATTTCTGCTGTTTTCGCCGCTATGTATACGATCTTGCCCGATGCAGAAATTCATTGGCGCGATACGATCGTTGGCGCAATGCTTACGGCACTACTATTTATGCTGGGGCAAGCCTTGTTTGGCGTGTTTCTACAGCAGGTCGATATTGGCTCTGCTTACGGTGTGGCTGGCTCTTTTTTAATTATCATTACTTGGATTTTCTACGCTGCCCAAATTCTCTTTTCAGGAGCCGCTTTTACCAAGGTTTATGCTCGACAACGAGGCACGCCGATCCGGCCCTCTAATTTTGCCGTATCAACCCTAGACTCGACTTTAGACTAGCTTAAACCAACAAATGCGATCGCGGCCATGATGATGGCCGCGATCGTTGTAAATTACCTTGCAGGTACGCCAGAGCGACAATAAAAAATCGATTCTTGCTGAAGCAAGAATCGATGTCATTAACTTTAGTTGTTTGAGGAACTGTGATGTGATGCGGCATAAACCGCTGCTGGCCGAGCTAGGAGTAGAGCGCGATTTTTACTCCGCTTCAGCACCAGAGCGATCGACCTACAGTTCAGGTTAGTCTTGAGAAGTCGAGAAATCAGGGAAAAATCGGGGAGAAATCGGGGAGAAATCCGAACAGCCGCTGGGCTTCTCAATTAAATGTCTGAAAGTGACTTGAGACGGTAGCCCAATCCATGAACGGTTTCGATCGAGTCGTCGGGTGCGCCTACACTTTTTAGCTTCTGCCGCAAGTTTTTGATATGGGATTTAATCGTTTCCTCTGTGGGTGGATCTTCCAACGACCACACCTGCTCGATGATGCCAGCACGACTCAATACTCGACGACCTTGAGAAACCAATAACTCTAAAATCGCGTATTCTTTGGGAGTTACTGGCAAAAGTTGACCTTTATAGGTGACTTCATACGTGCCTGAATCGATCGACAAGTCACCCCACGATAGAGTGGCCTGAGAACGGGTACTTCCTCGGCGCAATAAGGCCCGAATTCGAGCCATCAGTTCTCCAAGCTCAAAAGGTTTAACCATGTAGTCATCTGCCCCAGCGTCTAGCCCAATAATTTTGTCGGCAGTAGTATCGCGGGCTGTAAGCATCAGCACTGGCAGATGAAATTGGCGATCGCGCAATTGCTGACAAAGCTTGATGCCGTCTAACTTAGGCAAAGTAATATCGAGCACCATTAATTCATAGTCTAAGGTAGTGATGTAATTCCACGCGGCTTCGCCATTTGGTGCTATATCCACCACATAGTGGCGGTTGGTCAGGGCTTCGGCCAACATATCTGCCATTTGCACGTCATCTTCAACCACTAAAATTCGCATGAGAATTGGCTGGGATTCTATACTCGATCGATTGCCTGCAATTTAATTATGCTTACCTACTTAAATTAGATTACAAAAGTTTTTTTTGCGCTCCTACCAGTTGCTCAATGGGGGTATGTCGATGAAGTGGTCAGTTGAAGGGAAATGGATTACAGGGGGGTTTGTCCTAGCAGTTTTGTTGATGGGAGTTACCAATGTCATCTCTTACCAGAATGCTACCCGTTTAGCTGAAAGTACGGATAAGCTCAAACAAACCCATGAAGTTTTGGAAGACTTAGTTGGGATTCTCGCTGCGCTCGACGAAGCCGAATCGGCGCGGCGCAGTTACATTCTTTTGGGAGATGAGTCAGAACTCAAGCGTTATCGCCTGTCGATTCCCACTATCGACGCTCAAATTCAGGCTTTGGAACGCCAGATGACTAGCAACCCCAACCAGCAGCAACGGTTAAACCAACTCAACTCCTCGATCGCTCGACGAATGGTTTTATCTAGGCGTTCGCTCGAACTCAAACAGCAAGACTCCTTATCGGCAGATGCAGATTCGGCAATGCAAGTTTCTCTTCAGGCTGCTAGCAACCAAAACCGCCGTCAAATCCGGCAGACGATCGACCAAATGCAGCAGGAAGAACAAACCGCACTTGCCGTCTGGATCGAACAATCTCAATCTAGTATCCGATGGCGAATGGCGATCGAAGCCACTAGCACCTTTCTCACTTTTGCCATCCTCTTTGGCATCTATGCCGTACTTTATCGCCAGATGATGAAACGCTATCAAGCTGAAACCGATCGACTAGCTCTCGCTAAAGCTAAAGAACTGGGCGAACTCAAACTCGAATTTTTCTCCCTGGCTTCCCATGAATTTCGTACTCCCCTCAGTTTGATTTTAGGTTCGGCTCAACTGCTAGAGGAAAGTCTCCAGCCCTTGGTGGAGAAAAAAAAATTGAAGAATCTCGCCCGCATTCAATCTGCTGCCCGATTGATGACTCAGCTTCTTTCTGATATTTTGACTCTAGCCAGGGCAGAAGCTGGCAGGCTAGAATTTAACCCCACCTTGGTAGAAATCCAGTCTTTTTGTCTCAATTTAGTCGAAGATATGCAGCTAACGAGCAAAGTGCAACCAAAGATTCAATTTGCTCACCAAGGCAGCCGCACTCACGTTTGGGTAGATGAAAAACTGCTCTATTCGATTCTGAGCAATCTGCTCTCCAATGCCATCAAATACTCGCCTCCAGAACGAGACATCTACTTCAGGCTGAGTTGCGAACCGGAAGTTCTGACCTTTGAAATCGAAGATCGAGGGATTGGCATTCCCCTAGAAAACCAACAGGAATTGTACGAACCATTTCAACGGGGTAAAAATGTCAAAGAGATCCTGGGGACGGGTTTGGGATTGGCAGTGATAAAAAAGTGTCTGGATTTGCATCAAGGACACATATCGGTCAAAAGTGAAGTGGGAGTAGGCACAACCTTTACCGTCACCATAAGATCGCCGTAACGCAGAGATAGAAGGTTCGGTTTTCATAAGTTAGTAAGTCAACTCGATAGTGGGCGATCGCAAAAGCTCTCGATCTGAGAATTGCCAATTGCTTCGATCGTAAACGATCTTATTGTTGGATGAAGAGCAGGTTTCTTAGTCTGATGACAGTTATCGGTATGGGCGAGAGTGACGCTAATATATTTCTGCCTATTGATAGAGGCGAGCGCCGAATACAGTTATTTATTCTACAAGGGCGAAAGTCGCTCGCCTTTATTCCCAATTACCCTGATAAAAAGAGGAAAGGGGAGCGAGATGTCTAGCAAAAATTTAAAAATTGGTACGAGTCCAGCTAGTTCAAATCTGTCTTGCTGGTCAGAATTTTATAACAGTTATCAATTTGCTGAGCTACCATCTTGTGCCTGTGGTTGGTATTAGCTGAGTGGAGCAATTGCCAATTGCAAATTTAATTTTGTCTGTGTATTTTTTGTGATGTAAATTTTGATGAGGTAACTTATGGATTGGCAGAGTCATTGGCACTGGCTTTACATTGCTGGGATGGCGATCGGTGCCATTCACTTTATTTTGCTAGGGAGAAATCCTAGAGGTGTCCCTAGATACGAGTACCTAGTTGCTGCTTTTATCCCCATCTGGTCGGGATTAGCGTATTTATCGATGGTTTTACCAGGTGCGGTTTTAGAGCAAGGTAAAATTCCTGTTGCCGGACAGGTGACTCATTTTGCTCGCTACATCGACTGGGTTGTGACCACGCCACTGCTGCTATTAGCCTTATCTTGGACGGCAATGCACCGCCATCAGAAAAAAGATTGGACCCTGATTGCCTCTTTAATGGCTACTCAAGTCATAGTTGTCCTCAGCGGCTTAGTTGCCGATCTCTCCGTCGTGCCTTGGGTGAGATACTTGTGGTACATCAACGGTGTCGTTGCCTTTCTGGTTATTTTGGCAGGCATTTGGGGGCCGTTGCGGGCCAAAGCCAGCAGCCAAGACTCAGAGCTATCGAGCTTCTATAACAAAATTGCCACCTATTTCACCGTGCTATGGATTTGCTATCCGATCGTCTGGATTCTCGGTCCTTCAGGTTTTGGAGTTTTCAATCAAACGGTGGATACATTTTTGTTCTGCTTCATTCCTTTCTTTTCCAAAGTCGGATTTAGCTTTTTAGATTTACATGGATTGCGCCATCTCAGCAGTCCTGAGACGGAAACTCGCCTTGATGAAAGGGTAGGTAGCGCGATGCGTTTCTTAGGATTTGTACCTGTTAGGACTAGACAAAGGCGATCGCAGTTAAAAAGAACGCGATATTTATCGGGAGGTATGTAATTATGCAATCGATCGGACATAAAAGATGGGCGATCGCTTGTTCGCCAGAGGTCTAGTGCAGCGTGGCGAAAATAAGTGACCAGCTTAAGCGGGTTCGGGAAACCCCTGAAATTTCCAGACAAAAGGTTTAGCCAAAGTGCGGTTGAAGTAGTCAATAAAATCAAGAATCTTCTGCGTGA
>JAHHHA010000020.1 GCA_019359615.1 Cyanosarcina radialis HA8281-LM2 | reverse complement strand
AAGGGGGGTAAGCCCCTCCCCTTGTAGGCTACCGTGTATACATAAGTCCCCCAGAGCTTTGCTAGACGCGGCTTGCCCTCATCCCCCAACCCCTTCTCCCCAGGGAGAAGGGGAGCCAGAGTCAAGCCAGTTTCCAGTTCAGTCGCCAGCAATTCTCCATGACCAATTGAGGCGGTTAGAGTCTTTCGTCCCTCTCCCGTGGGAGAGGGATTTAGGGAGAGGGCGAGATGTGTATACACCGTAGCCCCTCGTAGGGGAGGGGTTTGGGGAGAGGTCGAAGTGTATCGCATCAAATCGAGAACCGCTATATCCCTAGTAGACTTAGGCGGAAGTAAAGCTGTGAGGTTTACTTGAGTGCGATGGAGCGGGCTGCCACCAGAGAACGGACGGTTGCCATTGATGAGATGACGGGCATCCAAGCCAAAGAACGAACCTTCCCAGACCAAAGGACACACAAATGGTGTCTATAGTCTAGATATTTCCCCTATTCAGCCCTTGGTGGTTATTGGAAGTTGGGACCAAACCATGCGGATAGGGAAACTGGATCTTTAAAGTATTAGAGTTCTATGGATTTACAAGAACTGAGATTATCCAAGATTGCGCTTGAGTTTTGCCATTATGGTATCAGTTGTCCAAGTAGGACAGCCACAGCCGAAAAAATCGCTATCCTGCGTCCAGATAGCTAAATCGAGATGAATTGCCAGTGCCACTGTATACCAGTCGTCTGGATCTCTAGGGATGCGTTCCTTCGCTTCATCCTCCAAGTAGACGTAACTAGCTTCTGAGTAAGGAGTGACATAGGTAGCGATCGCTTGCAAGGCGGTTTCTAGCAAAATCGTTCCAGCTTCGGAAGTAAATCGTCCTTCGCAACTAAGCGCTCTAATCGTTGCTTCAGTTCGTAGCTAGCTTCATTCAAAATCTTGTCTGAGGCATGAAGCGAAAGGCTAGGACTAGAAATTAATTCCCTGCCACGCTGACGCAATAGTTCGGCAATCAAAACGTTGGCATCGATGACTAAGTGCATCACTAACAAGGCTAGCTCGGATCGAGGGACTCGACTAATTCATCTTCACTCATACCGCTCTCTACCAGCACTCGTCCTACTGCGGTGGAGAGTTCCACCATCACTTCTGGTTGACTAGCATTTGATTTTTGATGGTTTAGCTGCTGCTGTTGCGCGATTTCTTGCCCCAGTAACCGCCAAAGTTTAATTTTGTGTTCCAAATCTAAGGAAGCTACCGTGTCAACCAGCAACCCAAATGGGATATTAATTCGATCGCTGACTGAAGACATAAAGAATTTCTTATATCCTTAGTTTATCAAGAAGATTCCATCATCCTAACACGGGCCGCCCAAGCCAGAAGGTGGAACGATACAGCCAATTAGACGCTATGCTGTCGTTATTTTGCTATTAAAATATCGTGGTGATTTTTGTTGATGTAGACGATACTCTCGTGCGATCGCTGGGGACGAAACGAATTCCCATACCAAGAGCGATCGAGGCGGTGCGAAAGTTAAAATTACAAGGAGCAATACTGTACTGCTGGAGTAGTGGGGGTAGCGATTACGCTCGTGTTGCTGCTGAAGAATTGGGACTTAGTGATTGTTTCGCTGGTTATCTACCCAAACCAGACGTAATAATAGACGACCAACCGTTTCAGGATTGGCGCAGGTTGCGTCATGTCTATCCCTTACAAGCTTACAACTTGCTTGGCGATCGAATAGAATAAACCTCTCAGTCAGTTGGCCATGACATCAAAAAAACTATTCATCAAAATAGGTTTTATTCCATTACCAGTTCCCGTTTCTTTGAATGAGTTGAGAAAGTTGGTTGATACTCGACAGCCAAGTAATTGGTTAATTGGTATCTTCGCCAAGCAGAGCAATATTAACATTAACGAGCTAGCAGACTTTTTAAGTATTACCATTAGCCCGCAACCCAATATAGCTAATCAAGTTTTGCGATCGGAAATCGGAGCAAAAATCACGAGTTTGTTAGAGATTATAGTTAAAAGTAAAGATGCAAATATTTCAATTCATCAACTTATTTGCGATGGAGTTGAGAGTTCTTTGGCAGATGATGGCAAACTCAGCTTACTAGAAGTTCTCGAAAAAATGCCAGGTGAAGTAGTTTTAGATGTTGACGAATTTAATCATTTTTACCAAGCTTACTCAAAGGGTGACATCAAGAAATTTTTGTCGATCGAGACAGAGAAAAAATCTAATTTAAGAGAGCGCGACATTTTTCTTTGGCATTTCATCGATCGCAGTCACTTATCTAGATTGAAAAAACAAGCTCTGCTTTCGCGCATGGGAGTTGATGGCGATCGACTCACGAAAGCAGACAAAACCATCGACTTAGAAAACTTTGTTAGAAGATTAGAGCCAAAGCTAGTTCAAGAACTACTGGAAGAGTATGAAACTTTAGCTAATGAATATCTTGTAGAAAGCGATCGCAATTCCTCAATTATAAATATATTAGTCCGTCAACTTACACCCGACTCCAGCCAGGATAATCAATGGATATTTGAACGCGGATTTGCCGCCACTGTACGAGCAATACAATTTAGCAGCGATGGGAAATTTCTAGCAGCAGGTAGCGATGATAAGTACCTGCACGTATGGAAAACTTACAATGAAGGTAAAAGTTACACTCGACGCTTCAAGCTAGGCCATGAAGCTGAGGTGCGTGCAATTGCCTTTAGTCCCAAAGGATACATTCTGGCTAGCGCTGGAGAAGATAAATCGATCGAATTATGGAATGCGCAGACTGGAGAATCGATTCGAGCGCTCCCTCGCATCCAAAAGTATGGCATCTTTAGCTTAGCGTTTATAAATGAGGAAACTTTAGCCTGCGGCAGTTGGGATCGAAGTATCATGGTTTGGAATACCTCTCAAGGCGCTCTAAAGCGGACATTAACAGGACATGAAGGTTCAATTTGGTCGATGGATTTCCAACCGGATACTAAAATTTTAGCGAGCAGTTCTGACGATGGCACTGTTCGACTCTGGGATTTGGAAACTGGCAGAGTTTTAAGAGTTTTAAGCGGACATAAAGGTGGGGTATTTTCTGTTAAATTTAGCCCAGATAGAAGAACGCTTGCAACTGGAAGTTGGGATAAATCTATCCGTCTTTGGCGCGTTGAGGATGGCGAGTGTCTGGCCGAGTTAAAAGGGCATGAGGCAGCGGTCTGGCAAGTTCGCTATACATCAGATAGCAACTTTCTCATTAGTAGTGCCGACGATAGTTCAATAGCGGTTTGGAATTTAGAGAAACAAGATGTCCAATTAAAATTACAAGGACACACAAATGGTGTCTACAGTCTAGACATTTCGCCTATTCAGCCCTTGGTGATTAGTGGAAGTTGGGACAAAACCATGCGGATATGGAGACTCGATCTTTAAAGTATTAGAGTTCTAAGTACAGATAGAAAAGGATGTTCGTTATGGTTCGGAATTGGTTTTGGGAAATTGAAGCGAATCAAACCGGACCAGATTACTTATTTTTTGCTGACTTCAACCCTAACCAAGCGCAACGGCTAGCTGAATTAGTCCGGCAACATCCACTACCCGGATTTAAATATTACAGAGCGATCGATCGCCTCTGTGAGTTACATCACCATAAAGCTACCTACGATTTGTATATCGATGAATATTGCTATGAGTCGATAGTGGCACAAATTGAAGGTAAGAAGGTGGGAAATGTTTGGATTTACGATCTGATTACAGTCTGCGGTGCCGATCTCAAAATCCAGCGGGGTTATGGTGGCGGTTCTCTCGGAGGAGACGTAGAAACTGACCTGATTGTCAAGCTTTTGCAGGCAGAGGATTTGGCGATCGCTAAGTGGGAAATTATATATGGGGGTGTTGGCTATGACTATAAAGATATGGCTACTGGCACGAGTGCAGTAGAGTTATTAGATTACTTGCTCGATCGAGGTTGAGATGCCCATTACGCTTATGAAAGCATACGAATTTACGACCGAGATCGGATCGACAGGAACTCTAGAAATTCCTGAAGAAATTCTGGAAAGTTTGCCGAGCGATCGAGTTGTCAGAGGACAAGGAAAGATTTTTCTCGCACTCTACGTGCAGAAAGTTGGAGGAAGATTAAAATACATGAAGTATTATTGAATTTCTATAGCCGCTCCTCTCAGAACCCGATTTACCAGCTATGACAGATGTTCCCGTCGCTCAAATTCGCAATTTTTCCATCATCGCCCACATCGATCATGGCAAATCGACCTTAGCCGATCGCTTGCTGCAAACTACAGGTACGGTAAGCGCTCGCGAGATGAAAGAACAATTCCTCGACAATATGGATCTAGAGAGGGAACGGGGAATTACGATTAAGCTGCAAGCTGCCAGGATGAACTACAAAGCTAGCGACGGGCAAGAGTACGTTCTCAATTTAATCGATACTCCCGGACACGTCGATTTTTCCTATGAAGTGTCGCGCTCTTTGGTAGCCTGCGAAGGGGCGCTGTTGGTGGTAGATGCTTCTCAAGGAGTAGAGGCGCAAACTCTAGCTAACGTCTATCTAGCCTTGGAGCATAATCTAGAAATTATCCCAGTTTTGAATAAAATTGATTTGCCGGGAGCCGAACCAGATCGAGTAAAAAGCGAGATCGAAGAAATCATCGGCTTAGATTGCTCTCAAGCGATCCTAGCTTCCGCCAAAGAAGGGATCGGGATCGACGATATTTTGGAATCGATCGTCCATTTAGTCCCGCCACCCAAAGATACTGTTTCCGAACCGCTGCGGGCGTTGATTTTTGATAGTTACTACGACAGCTATCGAGGAGTTATCGTCTACTTCCGGGTGGTGGATGGAAAACTGAAAAAAGGCGATCGCATTCGGTTGATGGCCAGCGGCAAGGAATACGAAATTGACGAATTAGGTGTCCTATCTCCGACTCAGGTGCAGGTAAAGGAACTCCATGCTGGGGAAGTGGGATATTTAGCCGCAGCGATTAAAACGGTGGAAGATGCCCGCGTCGGCGACACTATTACCCTAGCTAACGCCCAAGCCGCCAGTCCATTACCAGGTTACGCCCAAGCCAAACCGATGGTATTTTGCGGCTTATTCCCCACCGATGCCGATCAATACCCCGACTTGCGAGAGGCCCTAGAAAAGCTGAAATTGAACGATGCTGCCCTGCACTACGAGCCAGAAACCTCTAGCGCCATGGGATTTGGCTTCCGCTGCGGCTTTTTGGGTTTGCTGCACATGGAAATCGTTCAAGAACGATTAGAGCGAGAATACGATCTCGATCTAATTGTCACGGCTCCTTCGGTGGTTTATCTGGTAACTACTAATGAAGGGGAAGAAATCTATATCGACAATCCCAGCAAGCTACCAGCACCTCAATACCGCGAGAAAATCGCCGAACCTTACGTGCAAGTCGAAATGATTACCCCAGAGGCGTATGTGGGGACGTTGATGGAGTTGTGTCAAAATCGGCGCGGTGTATTCAAAGACATGAAATACCTCACCCAAGGGCGCACGACGCTGACTTACGAGTTGCCTTTGGCAGAAGTCGTCACCGACTTTTTCGACCAGATGAAGTCTAGATCTCGCGGTTACGCCAGCATGGAATATCACTTAATCGGCTACCGCGAAAACGCCTTAGTTAAGTTAGACATTTTGATCAACAACGATCCAGTTGATGCTTTAGCTACGATCGCTCACCGGGATAAAGCCTATGGTGTCGGCAGGGTTTTAGTCGAAAAACTGAAAGAATTGATTCCCCGACATCAGTTTAAGATCCCAATTCAAGCATCAATAGGCAGTCGGGTAATCGCTAGCGAACATATCCCAGCGATGAGAAAAGACGTGTTAGCTAAGTGTTACGGCGGCGACATTTCTCGGAAGAAAAAATTGCTGCAAAAGCAAGCTAAAGGGAAAAAACGGATGAAAGCGATCGGTACGGTGGAAGTGCCGCAAGCCGCTTTTATGGCAGTTTTGCGCTTAAATCAGGAGTAAATTGAAAGCTTTTTGAACTATTTGACTGTATGATTAACCTCACTATCGCCATTCCCAAAACTTTTAAAGTCACTCGCGAACAGTTTGAACAACTGGCTGGGGTTAACCGCGACTTAAGGCTAGAGAGAACTGCCACTGGAGAGTTAATTGTCATGCCTCCCACTGGAAGCGTCACTGGAAATCGCAACCTAGATATTGAAGGGCAAATCTGGCTTTGGAACCGTCAGACTAAGTTGGGAGTAGCTTTTAACTCTTCTACGGGATTTCATTTGCCCAATGGTAGCGATCGTTCTCCTGACGCTGCTTGGATTAGGCTAGAACGATGGGAAGCACTCACCCCAGAAGAACGAGAAGGTTTTGCTCCAATTTGTCCGGATTTGGTAGTCGAATTACGTTCTACTTCCGACGATCTCAAGTCCCTACGAGAAAAAATGAGGGAATACCTGGAAAATCAGGCTCGCTTGGGATGGCTGATTGACAGAAAAAACCGAAAAGTCGAGATTTACAGGCAAGGTCGAGATGTGGAAATTTTAGATAGTCCTGCTACGTTGTCAGGAGAAGATGTGCTACCTGGATTTGTTTTGGATTTAACAAATGTTTGGTGATGGTAAGGATAGGTCATTAACAAGTCATACCATGAAAGCTTTTTAGGTACAACATATCCTGGGTAGGGGCGCAAAGCATTGCGCCCCTACATCGTCTTTACCCAAACAGCTATAATATCCTCACTGCGATCGCGAAGCAGCAGAATTGAGCTTAGCTTGCAGATCTCCCCAGTGAATGCCTGCTAAATTCGGCAAGACGACATGAGCGTCTGCCAATAGTGCTGGCGAACCGAGTCCCACCGTCCACATCCGAGCAGCTAAAGCCGCTTCAATCCCGACAGCAGCATCTTCAAAGACCACACAATGCTGTGGTTCTACTCCTAACTCCATAGCGGCGTACAAAAATAAATCTGGCGCTGGCTTGGGATTTTGAACGCTATAACCGTCAGCTATAGCTTTAATTCGATCGGCAATTCCCAGTTTCTCAATGACGCTGCGAGCATTTTTGCTGGCAGATCCGAGGGCGATTTCGATGCCAGATTGTTGCAAGTCATCTAACAACGGCAGCACTCCTGGCAACAAATCCTGGGGCGAAATGTGTTCGATCGATTCGACGTAGTAGCGATTTTTGCGATCCATCATTTCTTGAATTTTTTCTGCCGAAAAATAGCGATCGCCGATAATAAACATCAACGATTCCCGTCGAGATACGCCGCGCAATGCTTCGTTAGCCTCCCGACTGAAGGGTAAACCTTCTTCGTCAGCTAGCCGCTGCCAAGCTCGATAGTGGTATTCCGCCGTATCTGTCAGCACGCCATCGAGATCGAAAATTGCCCCTTGGATGGGAGAGGAAGGGGAGAGGAAGGGAGAGGGGAGAGCAGGGGCAGCAGGGGAGGCAGGTTGGAGGTCGAATTCGTGCCATTGACCTCGCCAGTGCAATTTAAATTTCATCCGCGTCCAGCCAGCCGGAAGGTGAGGGCGAGCTACAGGACCTTCTTCTTCTAGCTGAATGCCGCCAAAACCAAAGATCGCAGCTTGCCAAATGCCCCCAGCACTGGCCCCGTGGATGCCGTCAGCGGCGTTGCCTCGGACATCCTCTAAATCGACTAATGCTGCCTGCATAAATCGTTCATAAGCCTCAGCCGATTTGCCCAAGTCGGAAGCGAGGATGGCATGGATTGCAGGTCCTAACGAAGAACCATAAGTAATGTCGGTACGAGGAGCATAGTAGTCCCAGTTTTCCTGCAATATTTCTTGACTGTAGCGATCGCTCGGCGATTGCCGCATCAGATAGATCAGCATTAATACGTCTGGCTGCTTGAGTACCTGCCGCTTGTTGGCTCCGTCGATTCCCAAGAGTGCTTGCATCGATTTGGTACGAGGTTCGTATTCATCCAGGTTGATATCTTCTAACTGGAAAAATCCTTCAGACTGCTCGATTAAATGACTCGATGAAGCGTGGGGAATCCACAAACTCTCTTTAATTTCTTGCCAGCGCGATCGCCGCTTTTCTGTTAGTTGCAATTTCTGCTTGAGTTCGGTAGCGCGATCGGGAAATTTACTAAAAATCCAGTCGTAAATAAAGATGGCTTTTTCTAAATTCCATTGCGCCATCCGGTTAGTAAAGGCATTATTGTTGACGTGTTCGTGGTACTCGTCCGCGCCGATTACTTCTCGAATTTCAAACTGTTCTGCCTGCGGGTTCCACTCCACGCGGCTCATCCAGAAGACAGCCGTATCGAGGATAATTTCTGCCCCATAGTCTCGCATCCATTCGTCATCTTGAGTAGCTTGCCAGTAGTTCCAACTGGCATAGGCAATATCGGCGCTGATGTGAATTTCGCGATCGCGACACCAAATCCTGATGTCTTCTCCATAAGGCTGGTTGGGTAGCGCCCATCGAGGCGTAACTTCATCGCCGCTGTCGGCGCTTTCCCAAGCAAACATCGCCCCCTTATAGCCATAGTTAGCCGCCTTGCGCCTGGCCCCAGGGAGGGTGTGGTAGCGGTAAGTCAGAAGATTGCGGGCGATTTCAGGTTGGGTGTAGATAAAGAAGGGCAGGATGAAAATCTCTGTATCCCAAAAGACATGGCCGCGATAGCCAAATCCCGAAAGGGTTTTGGCAGGAACGCTGACTCGATCGTTATGCCTAGAGGCGCAAATAAGCAACTGAAACAGGTTGTAGCGGATGGCCAGTTGTGCTCTGGTATCGCCTTCGATCGCGATATCGTTTTGCTCCCAAACCTCATCCCAAGCTTGCACGTGAGCGTTTAGTAGAGTCGAGTAGTCGGGTAACTCCAACAGTTTGGCTTGCGCTGCTGCTAGGGGTGACTCCACCCCATCCTTCGAGGTAAAAACTGTTACTAACTTTTCCACTGTAACGGTTTGACCGGCCGTACCTAAAAACGTGGCACTTAAGGTCGGGAAGCCGGGAGCGTTACTAACCTGCAAGGGGGCTTCAGCACCCAATATCGTTATCCCAGCCGCTATTCCCAATTCGATGCGAGAACTGCGGGTACGAACGTGCAACCAGGTGCCGCAATCGCCTTTGCCTTGATCTATCCTTTCCCAATGGTTAAACCCCTGATTTTCGGGATAGCCGTTGATACTGGCTTCCACCTCGATCGGCCCGTCAAAATCTACTGGAGTAATCTGAAAACGTACTACCAGTAGGTGTTCGTCTGCCAAGGAAGCAAAGCGTTCAAACTTCAGGTCTACTGTCTTACCGTTAGGACTGCGCCAGCGTACTTGACGGCTGAGGATGCCTGTTTTCAAGTCAAGCTGGCGTTCGTAGCTCAAAATCTCGCCCCGATCTAAGCGAAAGCGATCGCCGCTGACGATCGCCGTGAGCGGCAACCAGTTAGGGCAGTTAGCTAGCTCGGTATAGACGATCGGTACTTCGTCGTAGACTCCGTGGATAAAGGTAGCGCCTAAGTCTCTGGGATACCCTTCTTCAAAGCTACCTCGCGTCCCCAAATAACCATTGCCAATTGCAAATGCAGTTTCTCTAGCGTGCAGTCGATCTGGATCGAACTGAGTTTCGGTTAAAGTCCAATCCGTATAGTTCAAATGGTGGCGACTGTCTGGTTTATCCATCAGGTATTTAGAAGTTCAGAAGTTCAGGAGTTCAGGAGTTCAGAAGGCAGGAGTTCGTTTGTAGGGGCGGGTTTTGTCAGCTATGTCGGTTGCACGCAGTCGATCTAAAATCAAACCTGCCCTGCCACACCATTAACATCACTGGAGTTCAGAAGGTAGGAGGCGAAGAAGTCAGAAGTGTTGAGTTAAGAATTCTCCCCTCTCCCCTCTCCGCGTCTCTCCTCTCCTACTACCGCTGCCAATGCTGCTCTAAAATTTTTTCCGCTCTGGGCTTATATATCAAATGAAAAAGGGTTTCCAGATAGCGTAGCAGGGCTTCGCGGTTGTGTCGATACACGTAATTCCAGAAACCGTAAGTTTTAGCGATCGACAGCAGTTGTTTGACGTGGAAGTGCCAACTATAATGCTCTCGCACTCTGGCGATCGCCTGCTCCGATTTTTCGTGCCAGTATTGGGGATTATTATCGCATTGCTCGATAAAATGCCAAATTCTCTCTGCCGTCCCTGGTAAATCTGTCGGATTGATATGAAAGCCATTGTCCCCATCTTGAATGATTTCTAAAGAACCGCCAAATTGGGTGGCAAAAGTGGGCAAGCCGGAGATCATTGCTTCTAAAATTATCAGTCCAAACGCTTCAAATAGGGCAAAGTGGACGAAACATCCTCGGCGATCGGCAACGACGCGATAGGCCTCGCCGAGATTGGCATGAGTCAGGTGCATCCCGATCCAGCGGATGCGGCCGTGAAGTTGATATTCGTTAATTAAGTCGTGAAGTCTTTGGATTTCCTCTGCTTGTTCGGGATTAGCGGCTTCGGATGGATGTAACCTTCTGGTAATTAAAATTAAGTTGCAGTGTTCTTGCAATTTTTGACTTTTGCCGAAACATTCTACTAATCCAGCCAGATTTTTGATCGAGTTAATGGGCGCGATTGCTAACATCGGCCGCTTGCTGGCATTGTCGATCTGTCCTAAAATTTGCGGATCTTCTCTAGTAAAGAGCAAATCGTAAACTTCTTGGCGCGATCGATCGTCTCGATCTGCGGTTTGGGTGTAGGGGAAGAAGATCGCTTCATTTACTCCTGGAGGTACCCGATTGAACTTGGGACTGAACAGATCGATGCCTTCCAGGACGTGATACAACTGCGGCATGGTAAAGCATTTGTAAGATTCGTACTGTCCTACTGTGTCTGGCGTACCGACGATTTCTTGATAGGAAGAGGTGATGATAAAGTCGGCAGCATTCATGCCGATTAGATCGGCAGTAAATTGAGCCGAAAAATGATACTTATCTTCTAAATCTTGCCAATGGATATCGCTGAATAAGTTTTTGGGTTTTTCTAAAGAATGGGCGATGTGACAGTGGTTGACTTTCAACCGACGGGCGAGGAGAAATGCTACCAAGTTACCGTCGGTGTAGTGACCGATAATTAAATTAGGTCGTCCTTTAAAATGCGCTCGCAGTTGTTTTTCTGATTCTAAAGCAAAGCCTTCTAAATAAGGCCAAATTTCATATTTAGAGATCCAGTTTCGGGTAACTTGAGGATTGAATTCTTCAAAAGGAACCCGCAATATCCAACCGTTTTTTGTTCCTTCTATTTTTTCTAGCGGCAGGTCGCATTGCGTTCCTTCGCAGTTAGGAATCAGGCGAGTGAGAATGGTTATTTGAGGTTCGATGCCTAAAAAGTCAAGTCCTGCCAGTTCGATCTCCGAGCGCAGTTGGTTTTCTAAATATCGGGCTTGATCGAGGACGTAGACGACCTGTCCGGTGGTTTCCATTCTCCCGACTTCGCCTTCTTGTCCTACCCAACCGTGAATCGAGATCGACACTACCCGAAAGATGGCGGGGATGCGAGCCACAAACGCCTCTAAGATCGCAGGCGATGGAGTTTCAATTAAGCGATCTAAAAGTTCTAAAGTTTCGCGCACTCGTCCGGCGGTGTTGCCCCAACCTGGTTCTAATCCGAGTTCTTGCAGTTCAGCGTGGAATTTTTCGTAAGGTTCGTCAGCCGGACGCTGACCGATCGAGACGATCGCTTGCTTGACTTGTTGGTAAAACTCGCTGCCCGAATGGATGCGATCGCCGATCAGCAACGGAATGCCATCGTGCTGGTGTTGGTACAAAACTTTAAATAATGCTTCTACCCAATTTTCTGAGTCGGTAAACAGTCGATCGCACAAAAACCGATTGAGAAATGCCAACCCTTGACCGATATTTCTAGGATCGTCGATGTCAGCAATGTTAACTTCAAAGGGGCGGAAATCGATTTCCAGGATTTGGGGTTGGTAGCGGTTCACTAGGCGATCGCGCACGTCGAGTAGTGCCTGCGGTATCATCGCCTCTAAACTTTTTAAATCTGCTGTCAATCGCCAGACTTCCTGGCTGGCGATCCGGGTTCGCACTACTAACCAGATACTTTCGTCTTCTAGAATTATTTCGTGGGTGTAATGCACCAACTTTCCTAAAGAGGAAGAGTGGTAAAAATAAGCTGGCTTTTCCGATTGATGGCAGTAGTCGGCAAAAGCTTGGAGAATTTCATTTCTCAAGAAATACCGCTTGCCTGAAGCCCTCAATCGATCGACTAACTGACTTAGAGCGGTTTGCTCGTCGCTGTTTAAAACAGCTTGCAGCAGTTCATACATGGCAAATACCTAAATTATTGCTAGCAGATAATAACAATTGGTTATTAGTTACCTCCGGCCCGGCTACTCAAAAAGTGCATACCCCTTACGTTAGCGCAGATCGAACTCAACGGTTCTATAATGGGTAATCTTGGCACATCGTACAGAATTGCTCGAAAGCCGAAATTTTAAAACCTTAGTAATATTGGCGTTTTGTTACCATCTATTTTTAACCTTAGTAGCTCCACAATTTTGCAATCTATATCGGAAATACAGATCGAATTATTTCCTTAATTTCGATATAGAGAGTTAATTTTTTCATATACAATGCCGATCGAAATAGTCGATCGATAATGTAGTTAGTTTTCCTTACGCTCTCAATTTGAAAACTTTATGGCGGTTTGAATTATATCATCACTATATGATTTATCTGCCCTCTTAAACTTCTTTCAAGGGCAGATCTAGTCGATCGGCTTTTACCAGACTGAGATCGTACTGCCCGATCTAGCTTTGGGCGATGACTGCGGAATTTTGCCTGGCTTGCCCCATCTCTTCGTCAGTTTTTGACCTTGGCTGTTAGTTTAGCGGCAAACGAGGGCAAACTAAAATTAGTGACACCAATTGTGTTGCCTCATCTCTTCGTTGGCATTTGACGTTGGATTGTTAGTCTGCCCCCAAAGGGGGGAAAACTAAAGTTATGGACATTGAGTATTGGGGACAACATCCCCAAGGCGACAAAACTTTAGTAGCTTATGATACTTTTTGCCCAAAAATGACAAAAATCTTTACCAAAATGTTTATTTAGGACTAGCCGATTTTAAAATCGCGCGTTATCTTCTAGTAATTAGCAGTTAGCAGACGGGTGTTGAATTAATTCTGAAACAGGAGTGAAGTGTGCAAATTCTAATCTTCCGACCGCAAAATAGTCATGTAAATGCCGCTAATGCTGATGAGTTTCAACGCCAGTTGCTCGCGGCCGTTTCATCTCCAGAGGTATCGATCTTATTGGTCGATTTGAGCGAGGTGGAATATATCGATAGTGCTGGGTTGATGGCCTTTGTATCGGCTTTAAATCTAGCCAAAAGTTTGGATCGGCACTTGAGCATCTGCTCGGTGGCCCCAGCAGTAAGAATGGTGTTCGAGCTAACCCAACTCGATCTAGCCTTTGAGATCTTTGAGAACGATCGAGCCTTTGCCACGGCAATGGCTTAAAGAAGAAGTTTAGGAGGTCAGGAGTGGAAAATCCCCCTTGTCTTCCCCCTCTCCCCCTTCTTCGCTCTTACCTCTCCCCCTCGGCTTCGCTATAGTGGAGGATGTCTATCCTAGTGGCAAACGAGAGGCGAGATCTATAGTGACAGTCGCAGTTGAACAATTACTCACGCCAGATATCCTCAAACCAGCCCGTTATCTGGGAAATGAGTTAGGTGCTGTCCATAAGCCTTGGGAAGCAGCTAATGTCCGTTGGGTACTGACTTATCCAGAAATTTATGAAGTCGGTGCTTCTAATCTGGGACACATCATTCTTTACAACATTTTGAATGCCCAGCCCAGGCAATTATGCGATCGCGCCTACTTGCCTGCCCCCGACTTGGCGGCGAAACTGAGACAGACGCAAACCCCCTTATTTGCGGTTGAGTCTCGCCGTCCTGTAACCGATTTCGATATTTTAGGCTTCAGCCTCAGCTATGAGTTGGGAGCCACCAATATCTTGGAAATGCTCGATTTAGCGGGCATTCCTTTGACATGGAGAGAAAGGTCTAAAAGTCAAAAGTCAAAAGTCAAAAGTCAAAAAGAGGAAACACAGGATAGTTTGTTATCTTCCTCTGCCTCCCCTGCTGCCCCTGCCTCTCCTGTCTCGCCCTCTTCCTACCCCCTAATCTTCGCTGGCGGGCAAACGGCAACGTCGAACCCCGAACCTTATGCCGACTTTTTTGACTTTTTTGCCTTGGGGGATGGGGAAGAACTGCTACCAGAGATTGGTTTAGTTATAGAAGAAGGTAAAGCCGCAGGATTGAGCCGAGAAGAATTACTGCTGGATTTATCTCTCATTCCAGGAGTTTACGTCCCGCAGTTCTACGATATGGCTGCTGATGGCTCGGTTCGTCCCAACCGGCCAGACGTGCCAGAAAGCATTCTCAGACGGGTGGCAGCGCCGATGCCAGCTTATTCTATCGGCTTAGTGCCCTACGTCGAAACCGTTCACGATCGCCTCACGATTGAAATTCGACGGGGTTGCACTCGCGGCTGTCGTTTTTGCCAGCCAGGAATGCTGACTCGCCCAGCCAGGGACGTAGAACCAGAGGAAGTAGTAAACGCGATCGAACGGGGAATGCGGGCAACTGGTTATAACGAATTTTCCCTGCTGTCTTTGAGTTGTTCCGATTACCTCTCCCTGCCAGCGGTGGGCATGGAAATTAAAAACCGCCTCAAAAACGAAAATATTTCCCTATCTCTACCCAGCCAGCGGGTCGATCGATTTGACGATAATATTGCCAACATCATCGGTGGGATGCGACAAAGCGGTTTGACTTTCGCTCCTGAAGCCGGAACCCAACGAATGCGGGATATTATCAACAAGGGGTTAACCAATGAAGAACTCCTCAGAGGAGTGAAAACCGCTTACGATCGAGGCTGGGATAAGGTCAAACTCTACTTCATGATCGGTTTGCCAGGTGAAACCGATGTCGATGTTGTGGGCATTGCGGAAACCGTGCGCTGGTTGCAGCAAGAATGCCGGACTCCCGGACGGAGGCCTTTAGGATTTACCCTGACTATCTCTAACTTCACGCCCAAACCTCATACGCCCTTTCAATGGCATTCGGTAGCTAAGGCTGAGTTTGAACGCAAGCAAGAGTTACTCAAGCAAGAATTTCGCCGGATAAAGGGAGTTAAAGCTAACTTCACCGACGTTCGCATTTCAGCGATGGAAGATTTCATCGGCAGAGGCGATCGATCTTTAGCCCCTGTAATTCATAGCGCTTGGGAACTAGGCGCGGGCATGGATTCTTGGTACGACAGTTTAGATCGGGCATTTGCGGCTTGGGAGCAAGCGATCGATCGAGCCGATCTGAGTTGGAAGTATCGCCAAGTCGAAAATGGCGAGTGGAACTTGTTTGAGGGAGAGGGTGGAGAATTTAAAACTCCGAACTCCGAACTCCGAACTCCGAACTCGTTAGATGTTCCCTTACCTTGGGATCATATCGATACAGGGATCGACAAGCAGTGGTTGAAAGCTGACTTGCAGAGGGCCTTGGCGGCGGCGACAGTTCCCGATTGTTCGTTTGAGGGTTGTTCGCACTGCGGGGTTTGCGGTACTGATTTCGGTCATAATGTGGTCGTTCCACCTTTGCCCATCCCAGAATTTACCGGACACTTCACGCCCAATACAGAAAAAGTTCAGCGGCTGCGAGTTTGGTTTGGCAAGCAAGGAGATATGGCGCTAGTGAGCCATTTAGATTTAATCCGCTTGTTCGATCGCGCCGTCCGTCGGGCCTCCTTGCCAGTGAGTTTTACTGGCGGCTATCACCCCATGCCCCGAATTGCGATCGCTAATGCTTTGCCTTTGGGCGCTACCAGCAGCGGGGAGATTGTAGACTTTGAATTAACTCAATCGATCGATCTAGAATCCTTCCAACATCAGTTGGCGGCTCAACTACCCTCAGATCTGCCGATATATCGGGGAGAAGAAATCGATCTGAAAGCGCCCTCAGCTACCCAGGCGTTAGAGAAAGCAGAGTATTTAATTACAGTAGCGATTCAGGAACCTGCACTCGGTTCTACTGAAAGCGATCGATCGGCTGCTCTTGCTGAAAACTCAACACTCAACACTCAACACTTAACACTTCTCGACTGGCAAAGTTGGATTGAGGCAGTTAAAGCTAGCGAGGAGATCTGGCAAGAGCATACAACTAAATCTGGCAAGAAAAAACAGGTCAATTTACGCGATCGCTTGTTTGAATTAGAAATCGTCGAACCGCAGAAATACCTAGAATCAGAAGAGGTAGTTTTACGTTACATCGGTAGCTGTCATAATGACGGCAATATGTTGCGACCAGAGCAAGTCGTATTTATGTTAGAACGAGTAGCCGATCGAGAGTTTGATTTGGTAAGCACTCATCGCTGTCAGCTAATTATTTCATAAAGTAAAGAAGACTCGATCGCCTCTGGTGAGCTTAGTCCATTTCAATGGACTTGGGCTATTATGCTTGAAAAAGCGAAAAAAAGCTTAAATAAACGAATGTTAGCCAAAACTTAGAAAATAATTAACTACTGTAAGAGTATTAATTTGCTATTCTACAACTGCGATCGCAAGGGTCAAGGTTGCAAGCATCAGAAAATGGTGAAAGTTTATGCTGCATTCTAAGTTCAACTGGCTTCAGAAGTCGATTTTGGCGTAGCCAAAATCGACTTGCTCAAATAAAAATAAATCTGATAGGAGTTTAATCTCCATAACGAGATTTGCACCTTTAGTTCTAGTAGTCGAGATCGTAGTTGGCGCGTTAACTCCACTAGCTCATGCCCAGGTATCCGGGAATCCCAGCACTTCACCTCGGATAGTTCCACGACAAAATCTGGTTGTACCACAAGCGCCATCTTGTAGCCAACCAATTACGTTTAGCGAATTACCTGTTGGCACTAGCGTCTCTACTCAGTACAAAAGGCGTGGCATAATTTTTGGCGGTAATGCTCCCTTTATTACCACGGATGGTTCTAACCCCACTAGCCCCGTGCTTTCGGGAACGCCTCAATTCCAAGGTGCTATTGAAGGCAACTTTGCCCTGCGGGACAACCCAGAAGATAAAAAAGGGCCCCCTTTTGTAATTGGTTTTGAGCTTGATGCTGGTTACTTCGACAAAGCAGGAAGTACCCGCTTAAGTTGGTATGACGCAGATGGTAAGCTTTTAGGACGGCAAACCAACACGGGTTTAGGCATTCAAAGGTTTGTTGTGGCTCCGGTTGGCAACAGGATTAAGCAGATTGCTAAGTGGCGGATCGAGGCGATTGGAAGCGATCCGGCTGGTTTTGCGATTGATAATGTTTGTTTCACGCGAGCGTATAACATTAAACAATATCGGCTGGGCAGACCACCTGCTAGTCCTACTAATAGTGCTACAGCAACTAATCAGCCTGATTTCGACGTTAAGGTCATACCGCTTTACCCACCACCAGACGACGGCTCGTTAAACCCCAGTGTTACTGAGCCAGTTCCAGCGCTTCCTTCAGTTGCTCAACTATCTTGTCTGGGTATTGGCACGCCAGTAACGAAACCAACTCTTAACGTCATAGCAAAGAAGATCGACAAGAATGCTACCCGGAGACAAATTGCTGACGGGTTCGAGATCTTTGCCCTTCAAAGTACTTATATGGGAAAGTTTAAACCACCCAGCCCTAATCCCTTTAAATCGCCAGAACGAAGAAAGAAGAGCATGCAAGGATTGATAGAATTGGAGCCAGATTCAGTTGGATTTGGAGTGGTTTTAACTCTCGTACTAGGCGAGCTAATACCTGTTAAGTTCAAATTTTTCCCAAACACCATCTTTGTGGATGCCAAAGCTTATTCAGAAAGTAACGTCATTCAACTTAACACATCCAAATGGCAAGTACTTGGTTTCCTCGATTACCTAAGTCATTATTCTTCGACAGCTAAAAGCCCTTTACCAAAGAGCGAACGTATTACACCTACACTTCTCCTTCTGACAACTGCTGATTCAAAAATTGCTCAACCCGTGCTCAATTACTCAGGGATGACTCCTGGTGTGCCTTTTACCCCTGTTGAAGTTTGGCAAGCTGTAGCTTGTAAACCTAGTAACGTACAAGGAGATGATGCCTACAAAACCTTGCAGATGGGAAACGCTATTCCCCTCAATCTCACTAGACCAGATTTTCTAGAATATATTCCTGGAGCTACCAGTCCTTACCCCGTCAGTCGTCCCCTAGTCTTAACCATACCGGAGCGAAGGCAGTAGATCGCAGTTCCAGTAGTGCATCTAGTCTAGAATCTTGGGTAAAAACTGGTTGAATCCTTGGAAGATCGTTACCTCAATACCACCAATTAATAGGACTTACGCACTTGAAGTTTCAAACCCAGATCCCCCCTAACCCCCGAACTTAATCGCCTAAAATCTTCTAGACTCCCCCTTTTTAAGGGGACTGCATAAGTCCTGATTAATCTAGATGCGCTACTAGGTTATGGTGTTGCCGGAAAAAGTTTTGTGCTAATGAGGATAGATTAATGAACTATTTTCCTGAATCTAATTGGAATTTACCTCCACCCAATATGAGTATGAGCGAGGTCAAAAACAATATTGACCAGGAATTGATGCCAGGAAATTGGGTATGTTACGCCGATACCAACGTTGAAGGTCTTCTAGTCAGGGCCCCCTTAGACACAGTTGAGTCCCTCTTAATTGAAGATGGCGGGCAGGTAGAACGAGATGTTTATGATGGAACGGCTGAGGAACCAGGTTTGTTGGTTTTGCAGTTGCAGCATCAAGACTGGACTGTCATTACTGATGCCTGGTATCTGCATATTGACGCATTTAAGAGCTATGCTTCAAGGAGTTGGAGTATAGAATTTCAAGCTCAAAATCTGTCAGAGCGACTGCAAACCCGCACTATCTTACTTGGAGCTAGCGATACAGGAGGCACAACCGATTACTCAGTTTGGGACAATGGCATCCTCGTTGAAGAGTTGAAATACGACGAGGCCGAAGATCCTAATCAAAAGGAAGACATCAATATAGACTCTCCTCCTATACCTTGTCGTCCTCAAGTTTTTAACTCGCAACTTCGCAACCCAGCAGCCCAAGTTATTGAGGATATCGATCTGCTTATTTTCGACTTTTTAGAAAGCCAGCAAGTATCTTGGTTAAGTCTTTATGCCCTGACGCGCTTACGTGGAATCCGGCGAAAAGATTTTGTTAGGTTAGACTTTGTGAGTTGGCACGACTAAGTGTAGAACGAACAAATAAGAGCATGAATAGGGTCAGATGCTCAGGTTTCGATTTCTCGCTTTACCTTGAGGATAGATCGATGAACTCTTTTCCTGAATCTAATTGTATTTTCCCGCCACCTGATGCAAGTATGAGCGAGGTGAGAAACAATTTTGACCAGGAATTGATGGCCGCAGATTGGGGATGTTACGCCGATACCAATGTAGAAGGTCTTCTAGTCAAGGCATCATTAGATGCGGTTGAATCGATCTTGATTGAAGGCGGCGGACAGGTGGAACGAGAGGTTTACGATGGAACGACTGAGGAAGCAGGTTTGTTGGTTTTGCAGTTACAGGATCAAGAGTGGACTGTCATTACTGATGCTTGGTATCTGCATATGAAAGGATTTAAGAGCTATGCCCCAAGGAGTTGGAATTGGGAAAGGCAAGCCCGAAAATTGTCAGAGCGACTGCCAACTCGTACTATTCTATTTGGAACCAGCGATACAGGGGGTACAACCGATTACTCAGTTTGGGATAATGGCATCCTCGTTGAAGAGTTGAAATACGACGAAGGAGAAGATCCAGATCTAGAGGAAGAGTGCGATATGGACTCTCCTCCTATACCTCGTCGTCCTCAAGTATTTAACTCGCAACTTCGCGACCCAGCAGCCCAAGAGATTAAGGATTTCGGTCTGCTTTTTTTAGACTTTTTAGAAAAGCAGCAAGTGTCTTGGCTGAGTCTTTATGCCCTCGCACGGTTGGATGGAATCCCACGGGCAGATTTTGTCAGGTTGGACTTGGTAAGAGTGAAAATTTTTCCATCGCCTATTGCCAATCTGCCACCACCCCACATGAGTCTGACCGATGCCCTCAACTTTGATAAAGATTATCATCATCACGATTATCAATCTTTCCTCTATACAGATAAGGCTGAAGGTCTGCTAGTAAAAGCACCGTTAGATGCAGTTGAAGCTGTATTAGTGCAAAATGGCGGGCAATTACAACGAGATGTTTACGGCGGTAAGACAGCGGGAGAAGGTTTGTTGGCTTTTCAGTTACAACAGCAAGAGTGGAGTGTAATTACAGATGCCTGGTTTCTCAACATTGACACCTTTGAGAGCCACAGCCCACCTAATTGGAATTGGGAAATTCAAGGACAACATCTGTCGGAGCAACTGCAAACTCGCATCATTTTGTTTGGAGTCAGCGAAGATGAATACGACATCTATTATTCTGTTTGGGATAATGGCATCCTCGTTGAAGAATTGAAATATAAAGAAGATGAAGCTAGCCATCTCCGTCTAGTATTTAACTCTCAACTTCGTCAAGTAAAAGCGCAAAGCATTCAAAAGGTCTATAAGTTTACCTTCGACTTTTTGGAAAGCCAGCAAATGTCTTGGCTGACGCTTTACACCTTGACCCGCTTCTATGGAGTTCGACGAGAAGATTTTGTCAGTTTAGATTTTATAACTTGGCACGATCGGCGATGATACCAATGTTTTTAAATTAACTAGTAGCTTAGCAAGAGTTCGATCTGACGAGAATTTATCACTGTCAGCTAATTATTTCACGATCGAGTATTTGCCAGAAATGCTTCTAAATCTGGCACGTCTACCCAACAGTTCGATTCATGAGATTGATGGGTTAAATCCATTAACAACTGAGAATAAACCCCTTCTAAAAGTGAAGGCGCGATTCTTTCTCCACGCTCGATTCCTTGCACCCATCGATCGACTACTTCAATAAAAGGGGCAATTCTGCCATCGGCATAATCTCTAGCAAAGATCAGTCGGTTGGGAATTTCTAGTTCGACTAGCGGTTTGCCCGCCGTAGCTCCCCAGAGGCGAAAACCGTGGATATAATCTTTTTGATTGTCGCTACCTAAAATTAAAGTGCCGCGATCGCCGTATACTTCTACCCAATGCCCTCGCCCTTGATAAGTTACCGAACTGAGTGCGACTTGACAGGGAACTCGATCGGCTAACTCTAACATCATCATGCAAGTATCGTCGGCATCTACAGGTCGCATTTCCCCCGTCTCTGGAAACACCCTCGCAGGTATCGAGGTACTCAACCTGGCGCTCAAACGTTTAATATCGCCAAACAGCCACTTAATGTAATCGAAAGCGTGGGAACCGATAGCGCCTAAAACTCCTCCCCCTCGTTCTTTCTGCGCGTACCAATTCCAAGGACGCGATGGATCGGCACGACTTGAGACTAGCCAATCGATTTTAATCAAACGCTTATGGCCGACATATCCTTCCGATAGCAGTTCGGCAAACCGCCGCCAAGCTGGAACGAACCGAAATTCAAAATCGACAGCGGCGATTAAATTCTTGGCGGTAGCTAAATGGTAAAGTTCTCGCGCCTCGCTCGCGTCGAGAGTTATGGGTTTTTCTAACAAAAGATGTTTGCCAGCTTGCAGCACGGTTTTTGCCATTTCGTAGTGGAGAAACGGCGGCGTGGCAATACTCACCCCGACAACATCTGGCAGGGAAACGATATCTTCTAAGCGATCGCCCGCATGAGGGATATTATGGGCAGAAGCGATCGCTTTGGCTCGCTCTAAATCTCGATGATAAACCGCCACTACCTGAGTCTGCGGGCAATCTCGAAACGCAGGGATTTGAACTTTCTCGCCAAATCCAGTACCTACTAATGCTACACCAATCACTGTTTTGCTTTTTTCTCAGTCAGTCACCAGTTACTAGATATACCAGTTCGGGGGTTGAATGTCATATAGCATTTTTCGATTAGATGCAACACAGTACAATTACGTCAGTGCTAGCTTTTTACTAAAACCACAGATAATCTTGTCGAGTTCTTGACATTTATTTTCTATTCTGTTGTCGGTGAATAGCCAGAAGTCTCATACTTCTGGGGAGGACAAGAAGATGAAGAATAGAAAAGCGATCGAATCGATTTTTGTGGTTGCCCTGATGTTGCCGACTATCCTAGTTGGAGCGAGAATTGCTGTTGCCCAAGGGCCAGAGTTTACCAGTTCCTTTATGTTTAAAAAGTGCAGGGGGTTTTCATCAGCCGGACGCAATCCTTTTTTTATCCTGAAGCCAGGTTTTCAAAAGCTTTTAGTAGGCAAAGAAGACGGGAAGGAGGTTCGTTTGACCATCACCGTGCTGCACCAAACTCAGACGATAAACGGTATCCAAACGCGAGTAGTTCAAGAGGCAGAAACTAAAGGCGGTCAGTTAGTTGAGATTTCCAGAAACTATTTTGCCATCTGTAACCGAGATAATAGCGTTGTTTATTTTGGAGAGGATGTAGATATTTATGAAAACGGGCAGATAGTCAGTCATGATGGAGCTTGGCGAGCCGGAGTCAGAGGAGCTAAACCTGGGATTATCATGCCAGGAACTGTATTACTAGGAGCCAGATTTTTTAATGAAGTCGCTCCTGGAGTTGCTCTAGATCGGTCAGAAATCATCAGCCTCAGCGAAGTGGTACAGACACCCAGGAAAAAGTTTAAAAACTGTTTGAAAATCAAAGAAATGACACCTTTAGAACCTGGTAATGTCGGATTCAAGTTCTATGCACCAGGGATCGGGCTAATCCAAGATAATGTCGTGAAACTGGTTTCCGTTTCTACGGTTGACGATGATGACGACGATGATGATTAGCCACACCATTGATAGTGGTCGCGGTGCTAACGGCAGCGCTTTAGCGTAGCCATGCCGCAGGCTATACACACCCTACATTTAGAGGTTTTGCGTAAGTCCTGTTAAAACTAGCGTTGGCGTAGCGACGGACGCTGGAGTTCCGCCGTGCAACGACGGAACCGCGTCCTCCTGTGCGTAGCACGTATCGCCTATAACCTGTCAAACCTCTTTCTAAACCTATCTGAATGTAGAGACGTACACTGCTACGTCTCTACTGGTACGATCGATATCAAAGAGAAGTTTACCTAGAATCCCAGGAAAATAAATGGATGTTCTAGGACTGATAGCAGCCACGGTTGTCACCAAAGAATCGTGTTGCTTCGCCACAGATCCCCAAGTTATCAACCGATTTGACAACGATCGAAATATTGCCCAACAAGTCTTGCCACTGACAGACGATCGCTTGGGACAGGTTACTCCCGTTGATGAGTTAGACGTACAGCCGATCGCCGAAGGTTCCGATCCCGTACCAGATGAGCCACAAAATCTGAATGAAACTCCAAAAAATGGGGCTTCTGACTTAGAATCGCCGCAATTTTCTCCAACAGTTGTTTTAGAAGGGGAAGCTGTTTTTGGACTTAGCGATGTAGCTGGCAAAGAAGTTGACGAACCACTGGTGTTTCAATCGAGCGTCGAACTCAAAGTCAACGCCAGCTTTACGGGGAAAGATACTTTAGAAATCGGGCTGGAAAGTGGAAATAGACGGGAATTTTCGTTTGTTGGGGAACGCACGTTTGAAGGACGGCTGAGTTTTCCTGGTAGTACCGATCGCTTCGAGCTAAGCGAACTATCTTACCAGTTCCCGATTGGCGATCGAGCTAGCGTTTATATTTCTACCGCTGGTAATGACCTAGACGATCTCAATCCGTTTTTAGGTGGTGGTAATGAAGGAACTGCTGCATCTATTTCTGAATTTGGAGAGGAAAACCCGATTCATAGGTTGGTGGGCGATGTCGGATTACAATTCGATTACGACTTCACAGACGAACTTAGTATCAGTTTGGGATATTTCAGCGACGAGGGCAACGAGCCTCGATCGGGCGGCTTATTCAACGGCAATAAAAGTGCATTTGCGCAACTAAAATTTGAACCAAGCGAGCGCTTCTTGGTGGGCTTCACTTACATTTATACATATAACAATTCCAGCTTGGAAACTGAAACTGGATCTGGGCGATCGCAGATAAATTTAGAAAGTCCCGTTATCGGCAATTCTTATGGAATTTCTGCCTCTTTTGCCTTTAGTGACAAACTGGCGATCGGCGGTTGGGTAGGATTAACTAAAGCCAATGTTATCGATTTAGGCAGCGCCGATATTTGGAATTATGCCCTGACACTAGCATTTCCCAATCTAGGGAAAAAAGGCAATCTGTTAGGTATCGTTATCGGCCAAGAGCCTCGATTAACTAGAACCAGCGGTTTTCTAATCGATGGTCAAAGCCGCGATCGAGATCTATCTTTACACTTAGAAACATTCTATAGCGCTCGGATAGGCGATCGAATTACAATCGCACCAGGTTTAATTTGGATTACCGCACCAAACCACGACAATAGCAATCCCGATATCTTCGTGTTTACAGTCAGAACGACATTCGAGTTTTAACGTTTCACCTTTTCCCCTTCTCCCAAGAAGAGGGAGAAGGGGCTGGGGGATGAGGGCACGATAGAAGTAGGAGGTGAAGATTATTGAGAATATTATTAGTTGAAGATGACGATCGCATCGCTAAACCTTTGGCTGAAGATTTGCGACACCAACACCACGTCGTAGATATGGCATTTGATGGAATTCAAGGACAAAATTATGCTTTATCTATTACCTACGATCTAATTTTATTAGACTTGATGCTGCCCAAGCTCGATGGTATTAACCTGTGTCAGCAGTTGCGATCGCTAGGATACACTGGTTTCGTCCTCATGTTGACGGCAAAAGACACTACTACTGATAAAGTCATTGGCTTAGATGCTGGGGCGGATGATTATTTAGTAAAGCCTTTTGAATTGGAAGAACTATCTGCCCGCATTCGCGCCTTATCACGTCGTCCGCCTCAGTTACAACCGCATATTCGGCGCTACGGTAAACTAGAAATTAACTTAGCATCCCATACAGTCACTTATGGTGAAGCTGCGTTAAATCTCACCCCCAAGGAATATTTAATTTTAGAATGCTTTCTCTATAATCCAACTCAGGTTTTCACTCGATCGATGTTGCTCGATCGACTCTGGGAAGTAGATAAAGTTGCGGGAGAAAATACGATTAAAACCCACATCACGAACTTGCGCCATAAACTAAAATCTGTTGGCAGTCAAGAGATCGCGATCGAAACAGTTTATGGTGTTGGTTATCGTCTTTTGAGAAGTAATAAGTAATAAGTGGAATGTTTCAAGCGATTCGCTATCGATTACTATTTTCTTATTTAATAGTGCTAGCTACGATTTTGGGAATATTTGCCATCGCCGTTCGCATTACATTTGCCAGCAGCTTAAAAATAGAGTTCGATCGACGGCTAGAAGTTCTAGCTAGAATCTCAGTTGGAGAACTTGACAAAGGAGAAGATAACTTAATTGTCGATGGCGACAAAGAAAATAACCAGCCGACTGAGGATGAGAAAGATGAAGATGAGAAAGAAGACAAAAAATTGACAAATAATAACAAGAAACAAAAATTGACAGTTGACGGTAAAGATTTATCGATTAACTCTAATCAAACAGTACAGTGGTTCGATCTTCAGGGACATTTAATCGAGCAGCGAGGAAATAAACCGATAGTTTGGCCCTTTAATCCGAAGCAAACTTTTCAAACTCACACATTACCTTATCCAGCCCAAAGTATCACCTTACCCGTGAGAACAGAAGAAAGCAATGGGGAGTTAATTGGCTACGTTCGAGTTAGTGAATCCCTTGAAGAGCTAAATACAACTCTGAACCAATTAGATTGGCAATTAGGTACTGGAATTGTTTTGGCATTAGCACTGAGTGGGGTGGGGGGAATTTGGCTGACTCGCCAGGCGATGCAGCCGATCGAAAAAAGCTTTCAAAGACTCCAGCGGTTTACCGCTGATGCCTCTCACGAGCTTCGCAACCCCTTGATGGCAATTAAAAGTAATGCCGCTGTCGCCCTCAAATATCCAGAAGGGATGAGATCGTCAGATGCCGAAAAATTCCAAGCGATCGCCAGCGCCACGACTCAAATGACGGCGTTGACGGAAGATTTATTGCTGTTGGCTCGAACCGACAAAGCACCATCTCCAAAACGAGAGCGAGTAAATCTGACCGAAGTGTTGCAGGAGCTAGTTCGACTGTATGGCCCTCAAGCCGACATCAAAGGCATTCATTTCCAGGCAAAGATCCTAGATCGTCTGGAGGTATTTGGAGATGGGGTGCAACTCACCCGTCTGTTTGCCAACTCGATCGATAATGCCTTGCGTTACACTCCAGATACAGGCACCGTCGAGATCGAAACCAATCGCCAGGAAAGCCAAATCTTGGTTAAAGTTCGCGATACGGGAGTTGGGATCGCTCCCGATTGCCTAGAGCAGATCTTCGAGCGTTTTTGGAGGGCAGATCGCTCTCGCTCTTACGGTTCGGGGTTTGGGTTGGGATTGGCTATTGCCCAAAATATCGCCCAAAATCATGGAGGTGCGATCGCTGTTACCAGCGAATTAGGTGCGGGTAGTTGTTTCACTATCCGACTACCTTTAGCACCAAGCAGTTAGAGTTAAGTCGCATTAGGCACGCAAGCAGGGCTGAATCGTCTCTACAACCGATCGAGCCAAAGCATCGAGATCGTAACCTCCTTCTAGCCCAAAGACGATCGCTCTAGTTACTTGCAAGCAATATTGAGTCAAGAGTCCATAGTCTTGGGGTTGCAATGCCATTCCCGCTAGGGGATCGGCAGCATTAGCATCGTAACCAGCACTAACGATGAGCAAATCGGGGTGAAAATCGCTCAAAAACGGGATGACTTTGGTTTCCAACAGCGGTTGATAAGTACCGATCGTGCTACTAGGAGGCAGTGGCAAATTGAGAACGTTATTATGTGCCCCACGTTCGTCAGCTTTCCCCGTACCTGGGTAACAAGGGAACTGATGCAAAGAACAGTAAGCGATTTGAGGATTATTTTCCACGATCGCCTGAGTGCCGTTGCCGTGATGTACGTCCCAATCGAGGATAGCAACGCGATCGACACCCGGTTGGTTGAGAGCGTAACGGGCAGCGATCGCGGCATTAGAAAACAGACAAAATCCCATTCCCACATCGCTTTCAGCGTGGTGTCCCGGAGGACGTGCCAGCACAAAAGCGGGGTTGCGAGTAGTCAAGACGCGATCGACCCCATCCAACCAAGCACTCGCCGCTAGCAAGGCCACATCATAACTGCGTGGAGAAACGGGGGTGTCGGGATCTAAAGCACCGCCCCCTGTTTGCGCTATCCTCTCCACTGTCTCAATGTAGCTGCGGGAGTGAACCTGTCGCAGTATAGGCATTAGATTTCGAGCGTCTGCTGGTGTCGGCAGATGCCACTCGATTCTATCTGCCCAAGGTGCTGCTTTTAACGCATCGACGATCGCACTGAGTCGTTCTGGTCTTTCTGGATGAAATCGACCCGTCTTATGGTCTAAAAACTCATCTGAGTAGATTACGGGGAGCATAAATAGGAGTTTAGGAGTTTAGGAGTTTAGAAGCTATGGAAGTTTTAAGTGTGGAGTGTGGAGTGTTGAGTTAAAAATTCTCCCCATCTCCCCATCTCCCCATCTCCCCATCTCCCTCTCTCTAACCTTGAGGCGTGCGTCTCCGACGTTGCTTGCGCTTGGCTATGGCTTTGCGCTTGCGTTTTTCGATCGGGGTTTCAAAGTGTCGATGCTTCCTCAGATCTGGAAAAATTCCGGCTTGAGAAACTTTGCGCTTAAAACGACGTAAAGCTGAATCGATCCCTTCGCGTTCTCCGAGAACTACTTGAGCCATTCTACCTCCTTAATTAACTTTTGATGGTCTTAGTTTGGTGACGATCTCGACTGACACCAGTTTCACTTTTTCAACTCTATAATCTCTAATTTCTCTAGAATAGTTGCTTGTAAGTTCTATCGAGCGATCGTCTATTTAATTAGAGTGCCAAAAAGGGCAGATCGTTCGTCTGCCCTTAAAACCTGACAGTGAAATCGTTAAATCCCAAGGATTAATAGCTTCTTGAAGAAGATCTACCGCTATTCGACCAACCGCTGCGATCGCGATTATCGGGTCTTCTATCTTCGCGAGGCTTAGCCTTGTTAACTTTGAGTTCGCGCCCCATCCATTCAGCGCCATCGAGGGCTTCGATCGCCGCTACTTCTTCAGCATCTGTTGACATTTCGACAAAACCAAACCCACGAGGGCGGCCGGTTTCTCGATCGGTAGGGATTTGAACTTGCTTTACAGTTCCATACTCAGCAAAAACTTGGCTTAAATCTTCTTGGTTAACCTGGTAGGATATGTTACCTACATAAATTGACATGGAGTATCTCCAGAGAGCGGAATGTTGTAGAGACTTGAATTCGGAGACACGCCTGTCGAAACCGATCGCCAACTGCAAGGCCGAATTTTATTCTCAGTCCATACCTTAGCACACATAGAACTAGTTAGTGCTAACCCGTGCGATCGCTCTACCAATTCACAATTAACAGTTCGCAATTCGCAATTTACTCCATGCCTGTTAGGACTAGGGATGAAAATAGTTGTAGATGTCTTGCGCTAAATGCGGTCCGATTCCAGGGGCTTGGGCCAGTTGTTCGACATTAGCTTCGCGAATATAATCGATCGAGCGAAAATGCGCTAGTAATTGTTTTTGGCGCTTGAACCCTAATCCGGGAATTTCATCTAAACGCGATCGCCTTAATTTATCGCTTCTTTGTTGCCGATGAAAGCTGACAGCAAATCGATGGGCTTCATCTCGCAGTCGGCGTAACAATTGGATACCCGGTTGTTCGGAGTTAGTATTCAACGGGAAAGATTCACCTGGTAAAAATACTTCTTCTCGCTGTTTGGCTAAACTTACTACTTTTAAATCTTCTAATAAGTTCGCATCTTGCAAAACTTTAACTACGGCTGATAATTGTCCTTTGCCACCATCGATCGTCAATAAATCCGGCCAGTCAGGATTGCCAAATCTGGGCAATTGAGGATTTTCTATATACGAGCGAAAGCGGCGATGAATCACTTCTGACAGACTAGCAAAATCATCAGAATGACCGGGATTAACTGCCGGATTTTTGATTTTATAATGGCGATAATATTGTTTGGCAGGCAAGCCATCGATAAATACCACCTGAGAGCCAACGGCATTCGAGCCTTGAATGTGAGAGATATCGTAACATTCAATCCGTCGCGGGGGTTCTGGCAGATCGAGAATGTTGGCTAAATCTTCAAGGGATCGAGCGTTACTTTCATCTAGTTTTTGCAACTTCAATAATTCATAATTGGCGTTGCGTTCTACCATTTCAATGAGTTCTGCCTTGGTTTGCCGTTGAGGGGCAATAATGCGAACTTTACTTTGCTTTTTGGCAGTTAAAAACTCTGACAAAATTTCGCCATCGGGTAATTCGTGTTGAACTAAAATCTCTGCGGGTATTTCTACAGGATCGGCATTTTGATAATGTTCTTCCAAAACTCGCTGCAAAATTGCCCCAAAGTCAATGGAGTTCGGAGTTTGGGAAGTGTTGAGTGTTGAGTTCAAGAATTTAGAATTGCTCCCTTGTCTCCCCATCTCCCCATCTCCCCATCTCGCCCTCTCCCCCATCTGGGGAACTTCTGCTACAAATCCCAAACGTCCGACTAACTTGCCCGCCCGAATTTGAAATAATTGAATGCAGGCGTGTTGGCGATCGGCTGCCAAAGCGATCGCATCTCTAGAGATGGTATCGTCGGGTAAAGATACTTTTTGTCCGGCAAATAAAGATTTTAAACTCGCAATGCGATCGCGAAGTTTAGCAGCTTCTTCAAACTTTAATTCCGCCGCCGCTTTGGCCATTTGATTGCTTAGAATTTCAACCAGTTCGTCGGTGCGTCCTTGAAAGACCATCGCCACTTTTTGAACTAGTTGATGATACTCTTGAGAGGAAATTAATTCTTGACACACCCCCACGCAACGGCCGAGATCGTAGTTGAGGCAGGGACGATCTTTAAATAGAGCTTGCGGCCGCTGGCGTAAAGGAAATATTTGCTTGACTAATCGCAGAGTATCGCGCAAGGCACGAGCGTCAACATAAGGGCCGTAATATTTATCTTTTTTGTTTCCCAAACGACGATTGCGAGTTAGGAAAATTCGGGGATATGGTTCCGACCAAGTGATGAGAATGTAGGGATATTTCTTATCATCTTTGAGCAGAACGTTGAAATGAGGTTGATGTTGCTTGACTAAATTTGCTTCTAGAGCCAAAGCTTCCGGCTCGGTATCGGTGACGATAAACTCGATCTCTGCTACTTGCCTTACCATCAAGGCAATGCGAGGGCTGAGGGGTTGAGAATTCCGAAAATACGAACGAACTCGCGATCGCAGATTCTTCGATTTGCCAATATAGAGGATGTCACCGTTTTCATCCCGCATGAGGTAAATTCCTGGTTCCGAAGGAATTTCCTGCAAGCGGTTTTCTAGATCCGATCGAGATTTGACTAGCGGCATGGGATGGTAGTAGCGTTCGCCCTTCACTTTCCACAATAGCTGTTATGGTCAGCGGCAAGAGGAAGAATTCCGCACTCGAAAATCTCCAAATATCCTCACCTGGGCTACATCGAGTTATGGTGGAAGGACAACAAGCTTTTCTCGAATAGCAATTCTCAATTGAGTAAAATACATTCTTGTGGGATAGCCCTCTAGGCTGTCCCATTCCCGACAGCTACAAGTCTATGCAAACTGCTACGAGATCGCGATGGTGGATATGAATCGAGTAACTAATTCTGCCGAGTCCGCTACACCTGCCAATGAGTTATTCAACCATCAGTGGCAGATCTATCAAAAAGTCCTGAAGCACAATTACATGGGGCATCAGGAGATTTACCAGATCTGGCGGGAGTTTATCGATCGCTTTTATCAACAGCCCTTTAAGTTGCTAGATCTCGGTTGCGGGGATGCCTGTTTTACCAGTCAGTTTTTGAGAGATAGCAATATTGCGTTATACCAAGGGATCGATCTGTCCGCCGCTGCGTTAGAGATTGCTAAAACCAATTTGGCCCGAATTCCCGGTCAACAGGTATTAATTCAAGGCGATCTGTTTGAATTAGTCCCTCAATTGGCAGGCCAGCACTTCGATCTGGTTTTTGCTTCCTTTGTCCTGCATCATTTATCCTTAGAGCAAAAAGACTATACAATCGGTCAGATTTTCCATCTCCTCGAACCTGGTGGGGTTTTTCTGCTAATTGATGCCGTGCATCGCGCCGATGAGAGTCGAGAAGCATACATCCAACGCTATCTAAATAACGTCCGCCAAGATTGGTTAGAGCTTACACCGGAAGATATTTCGGAGGTCGATCGCCATATGTCGAACTACGATTTTCCTGAAACCCAGGAAACTTGGCGATCGATGGCTCAAAAACACGGCTTTATCAAGTCTGAATGTCTCTATGCCGATCCGCTGGAAACTACAGAATTATGGTGCTTTTATCGCTAATTTACCTGTTTTTCTGGTGGGACGGGCATCTTGCCCGTCGATCTGCGATCGGGAATGTCTCCCAGAAATAAATAAGAAAGATTACTCAATTGTAAAGTTTTTCGGTATGCTGGTAGTAAATGTCGCTCCTTTGTACTAAAAGGCACTTTTTCTGTTAGGGTACGTCATCAAGATCGAATACTAATTTCTGTTGTGGGGAGTATATGCTTTTACCAAAATCCTCGACGCGGCTCGTATGTTCTGCCATGGTTGCGGCTGGCTGCTTCGTCGCCGGAATGCCAGCGATCGTCTCGGCACAAGGATTACCAGGATTGACCATCTTTAGCGGTATCGAGCGCAGAAACGAACTCAATTACCGCTTGAGTTGGGGAACGACTAATTTGTACGATACTTACTTCCTTCGCGTTCCTAGCAAGAAAATCGATTTGGCCGTATCGCAGTTTACGATCTCATACCCAGATTACTATAAGGGCAAGTTCGATCCTAACAAAGTTGAGGTGCGAGTTAAAGGCAAAGCTGTAGAGTTAGAACAAGTTAACTGGGATAAAGAAAATCACTTTCTGCAAATTAACCTCAAACAGCCGATCGAGCCTGGTAGCAAGGTAGAAATAGTATTAGATAACGTCAAAAATCCTGACTGGCCTGGTACTTTTTACTTCAACTTGCGGGTTTTGAGCTTGCAAGACGTACCGCTGCCTAAGTATATAGGCACTTGGATCATCGGCATCGATCGCAGTTAATCGCTATCTCCGCGATCGAATAACACCTAAGAGCGATCGCCTCATTCTTTTCAGAGGGCGATCGTTTTTCGTTGCATATCTGCTAGATATAAATTACTTGTAGGGGCGCAATGCATTGCGCCCCTACCCCAGGTGTGTTGCATATAAAAAGCGTTGTAATCGATCGCAGTCAAAGCGAGTTCTTAACTCCTCTCCCAGACTCAAGAAACTCGATCGTACCATTACAATCTCAGCAATGGTACGATTATAGATCGCCGCTTTTTCTCAGCGATCGATAATTTCAGCAGGAGCTATCGCTTATGACTCGCAGAACTTTAGAAGGGACTAACCGCAAACAAAAAAGAAAATTGGGCTTTCGCGCTCGGATGCGAACCAAAAACGGTCGTCGGGTAGTTAAAGCCAGACGCGCTAGAGGGCGCTATCGGCTGACAGTTTAGTGGCTCATCGTGCTGCCTAAAGCTAATCGACTCCGAAGCAGACAAGATTTTAAAAAAGTCTACCAAAGCGGCCGCAACCGTAACGGAGCATATTTGACCGTAAGGTGTTTGCAGTTAGGAGGGAAAGGGAGACGGGGAGATGGGGAGATGGGGAGACAAGGGAGCAATTCTAAGTTCTTGAACTCAACACTCAACACTCAACACTCAACACTCAACACTTCACAGTCAACACTTTCATCAATGCCGACTCGAATTGGCATTTCCATCGGGCTGAAAGTTAGCAAAAAAGCTGTGGTTCGCAATCGCATCAAACGGCAAATTAGGGCGGCTTTGCGGCAGATTTTGCCCCAGATAGCCCCTGGATGGTTAGTAGTCGTCACAGTTCGATCGACTGCTACTGGGTGCAATTATGACGATTTTTTGCGAGAATTAGAGCAGTTGTTGGCAGAAGCTGAGGTGCTACATGGGCATTCGTGAGGAAGTCTACTTTGAGGGTGGTCCCCACATTGGCGATTTGATTATTAACATCCTGTTAGGATTTACGGTGATTTGTTTGCCCTTAACTGTGGGGGCAATAGTCAGGGCCTTGTGGCTGCGCTACCGGATCACCAATCGTCGGGTTTCCGTCACGGGAGGATGGTTGGGGCGCGATCGCACCGATATTATTTATACGGATGTCGTCAAAGCAGTCAAAGTCCCCAGAGGGCTGGGTTTATGGGGCGATATGGTGCTGACAACCAAAAACGGCACTCGCTTGGAATTAAAAGCCGTACCTCGATTTCGGGAAGTCTACGACTACATTAACGAGAAAGTGATGGCTAGAACCGGCCAATCTATAGCTGAAAATCGGTAAAGCCGGAAAACTCGATTTACTGTGGGACGGGCAAGATGCCCGTCCCACAAAAGGCTAGATGTCTACCTAAAACAGTAGTTCGATGCCAATGGCTGCCTCAACCAAAGTTAAATTTTGGTTCAATATTATATGCTCTAGCAAGAAGTTAAATCGGTAATAAACGAAATTCGATAGAGTATATTTAGATATTTAGAAAAATTTACAATCTCTTAGGTTGACTGAAAACGAATGGACTTTGGTGTAGGTTTTCTCTCCAATAACGTCATGTTGCCGATCCTGGATTTTTTCTACGGGATCGTGCCGAGCTATGGGTTAGCGATCGTCGCTTTAACCTTAGTAATTCGCTTTGCTCTTTACCCGCTGGTAGCCGACTCGCTGCGGAAAATGAAGCGATCGCGCGTCACGCAGCCGCTGATGCAAAAGCGAATCAAAGAAATACAGGCCCTCTATAAAGATAATCCTGCCAAGCAGCAGGAAGAGATGGGCAAGCTATACAAAGAATTTGGCAACCCCTTAGCTGGTTGTTTGCCCTTGTTAGTGCAAATGCCAGTGCTGTTTGCCTTATTCGCTACTTTGCGGGGGTCGCCGTTTGCCGATATCAACTACACCGTCAACTTGCAAATTTACCCGCAAGAACAAATCGAGAAGATTCAACCTCAAGCTTTTACTACCAAGCCACAAAACATTTACTTTGCCGATAGCGTACACGCACCAGTAGTCGCCTTGCTCCCAGGTGGCAATAGCTTAACGGTGGGGGAAAAAGCCAAGGTTGAATTTCAAACCACCGCTGGCAAACCATTAGAAGCGATCGCCAAAGAATATCCAGATAGCAATCTCACCCCTCGCTGGCAAGTCCTCAAAGGCAAAGGCGAAGAACGAGTCAAAATTAACCCCGATGGCACTTTACAAGCCTTGCAACCTGGAGATGTCACCCTTCAGGGTACAATTCCCGGACTGGCAGCCAATAAAGGATTTCTCTTCATTAAGGCTTTAGGACAAGTCGGAGTTGTCAACCCAGAAGATAGCTCGATAAATTGGGACATCTTGGGGATGGTGCTGTTTTATGGCGTGAGCATCTACCTGAGTCAAAAACTTTCCGGGCAAGGTGGTGGTACTGGCAATCCGCAGCAAGAGAGCATCAACAAAATCATGCCGCTGATGATTTCTGGGATGTTTTTATTCTTTCCCCTGCCAGCGGGAGTGCTGATGTACATGGTAATCGGCAACATTTTTCAGACAGCCCAAACATACGTTCTCTCTAAAGAACCTCTACCGGAAAACCTGCAAAAACTAGTAGACCAGCAAGAAAAAGAAGAGAAAGGACGCGAAGCATTGCCGTTTGAAGCGAGTAACGCCAAGAAAATAGAACAAGTACCGCCTAAACCCGCAGCGACAAAATCGGCAACCCCTGCCAAGAAGCCAGAAGATAAAAAAGGCAAGCCAGCCCCAGCCCCAAAATCACAGCAGAAAGCACAACCAAAAGGCCCCAACGATGGAAAATCTCTAGGTTTCGATCCGAGCAGTTCTAAGAAAAAGTCATCGGGGTAATTGCTATGAGCGATCGCATACTAGAGCGGGGTCAGCAGTGGTTAGAAAAACTTTTGCACTTAGCTGGATTTGCTGCCACAGTCACCCTGGAGCAGCCAGCTAGTGCCTCAGCAGTGGAATCAGATCCCAACCACTGGTTAACAATTGACGGGCAAACGCTAACAGCCGAACAAATCGATATCTTGATCGGGGCAGAAGGCGCAACCATTGATGCTATTCAGTATCTGGCTAATTCCATTCTCAATTTGAATCAAGAATCAGATTTGCAAGCGGCATACACTGTCGAGTTAAACGGCTATCGCCTCCGCCGTCAAGAAGAGCTACAAGCGATGGCGGCCTATGCCGCCAACACCGTTCGCGAGACGGGCGAGGAATTTGTCATGACTCCCCTCTCAGCCGCCGAACGGCGACAAGTACACACGATTCTGCAAGATTGCGAAGATTTAGAAACCTTCAGTCGAGGGCAGGAACCAGATCGGCGCTTAGTTGTTCGCAAAGCGTTAACGTAGATGGGGCATAGGGCATAGGGCATAGGAAGAGCCACAGAGCGTAATTTAGGATTATGGAAGCGATTCACATTCCCCGGATAGCAAAAGCGCCAGAGCAAAAAGAGGTAATTCAAATTCACGAGTCGATCCTCGATCTCCAAACTTTAACACCAGTCAAAGGCAGGATGATAGTTAAGCATCGGGGGAATTACCTGGAAGTTTTGGGAAAAGCCGAAACGATCGTGACTTTAACTTGCCATCGGTGCTTGCAACAGTACAACTATCGCTTAGCGATCGATACTTCAGAAATCATCTGGTTAGATGAATCTGCCGAGGGACCGGATACGGGGCCGCTAGAGCGAGAAACTCCTTTAGAAGATTTAATGGAAACCCTGCCACCAGACGGCTATTTTCACCCAGATGAATGGTTGTACGAACAGCTATGTCTGGCGATGCCGCTGCGACAATTATGCGATCGAGATTGTCTAGGAGTTATTCCTGCTGGTATGGACGCGATCGAATCTACAGTCGATCGACGCTGGCAAGCTTTGGAAGCACTGAAAAAACAACTTTCTAATTAATCGAAACCAAAAAGGAGGGGGGAAAGGGGGAAGACAAGGGAGGGAAGAAAAAATTCTTAACTCCACACTCAACACTCCACACTCCACACTTTAGTAAATGACTTTCAGCGACGAATTTGAACTCCTACTTTGTGCCCGCTATCCGTCAATCTATATTCCCACCTTAGAAGAAGAACGGCTAGAGCAGGCGATCGCGCAATCGGCCAAACGCCAAGGCAACCGCCCCGTCTATATTTGGGATTTTGTCGATGGCTACCAAGGCAATCCTAACGATGAAGGCTCTGCCCGCCGCAACCCGTTGCAAGCGTTAGAAAAAATCGAAAAAATCGCCCCAGATTCACCTGGAGTGTTTATTTTACGAGATTTTCACCGATTTTTAAGCGATGTCTCGGTATCTCGGAAATTGCGGAACTTATCGCGATCGCTCAAATCTCAACCTAAAAATATCGTCATTCTCTCCCCAGAAATCGACATTCCTTCAGATTTGAGCGAAGTGTTGACGGTATTGGAGTTTCCCCTCCCGACAGCGGCGGAAATTCAAGCCGAGATCGAACGCCTATTAGCAACGAGCGATCGCTTTTTAGATAGCAAAGTCTTAGACGAACTGGTGCGTTCTTGTCAGGGACTATCTTTAGAGCGCATTCGGCGGGTGTTGGCGCGAGCGATTGCCACTCACGGGGAAATTCAACCAGAAGATGTCGAACTGGTATTGGAAGAGAAACGCCAGACAATTCGGCAGACGCAAATTTTAGATTTTTACCCCACTACCGAGAGAATTTCTGACATCGGCGGGTTAGATAACCTCAAAGACTGGCTGCTGCGGCGGGGAGGTGCTTTTTCCGAAAAAGCCAGACAATACGGCTTGCCCTATCCGCGCGGCTTGCTCTTAGTGGGAATTCAAGGAACTGGCAAATCTCTTACCGCCAAAGCGATTTCTCATCACTGGCACTTACCCTTATTGCGCTTAGATGTGGGACGCTTGTTTGCTGGTTTAGTAGGAGAATCGGAATCTCGCACTCGGCAAATGGTGCAGCTAGCAGAAGCTTTAGCCCCCTGCGTGCTGTGGATCGATGAAATTGACAAAGCCTTTTCCGGTGCCGATGGTAAAGGAGACTCTGGTACTACCAGTCGGGTATTTGGTACTTTTGTCACCTGGTTAGCCGAAAAGCGATCGCCTGTATTTGTGGTAGCTACGGCCAATAATATCCAAGCTTTGCCCCCAGAAATGCTTCGCAAAGGACGATTTGATGAAATTTTCTTCGTCGGCTTGCCCAGTCAAGAAGAACGACGGGCAATTTTTGCGGTACACTTATCCAAACTGCGACCTCACAACATCAAAAGTTACGACCTAGACCGACTAGCATACGAAACCCCCGATTTTTCGGGAGCCGAAATCGAACAAACTTTGATTGAAGCGATGCACATCGGTTTCAGCCAAAACCGCGACTTTACTACAGATGATATTCTAGAATCTGCTAGTCAGATCGTCCCCTTGGCTAGAACTGCCCAAGAGCAAATCGAATTTCTGCAAAATTGGGCAGCAGCGGGGAAAGCGCGTTTAGCTTCCAGACATAGCAGTTTGAGCGATCGCATTGGGCGGCAACTCTGAGAGAGAGGGCGAGAGAAGTTTGAACTCTATACTTCTGACTTCTGACTTCTGACTTCTGACTTCTAAACTCCTTACTTATGTTCTTAAACTTAGTCAAATTTCTACTTGGGATTATTTTAGGTATTAGTCTGCTATTAGGTGCTAGTGCTGGTGTGGCCTATTACTTCTTAAATCGGCTGACGGTTTCCCCCTCAAAGCCTATATTTGCTGAAGAAAAGCCTAAACCAGGTAACAAAAAATCTGCTGCCTCTCAAAAAGACGGTTTAAAACCTGGAACTTACAAAGCCAAAGTTACTTGGTCTAAAGGCGTGAGATTGCGCGAAAAACCCGAACAAGATGCAGAGAGAGTTGGCAGCGTGGGCCACGAACAAGAAGTAATCGTTCTTGCAACCAGCGACGATAAAGAGTGGTTGCAGGTGCAAGTTCCAGATGCCGATCTTAAAGGTTGGACTAGAGCAACCAATGTGGAGAAAATTGACCCATCAAAGCAGCAAGCTGAGAAGAATAATTGAACGAAAATACGAAATACATAATTAAAATTACACAGCTTTAGTGGTGCGTTACACTGTCGCCAAATTGTTAGCGGCGATCGAGGCTGGGAATCGGCGATCGAAATCTGGACGAGGGCAGGGCAAATAGAGGCGATCGAGCCGATATCCGATCCTCAAACCGATAGCGCCAAAGATCGAGTTTCAAATCTTTTCTCTCAAATTAGTACGATTTTAGAGCGACTGCAAGCTGTATATCCTCATGCCACTTACGAACTGAACTGGCAAACTCCAGAACAAATGCTAGTAGCGACGATTCTCGCCGCTCAATGTACCGACGAGCGGGTCAATGAAGTAACTGCTACTTTATTCCAGAAATATCAAACGCCTCAAGATTTTGCCAAGGCTGACACGGCAACTTTAGCAGCAGAACTCAAGCCGACTGGATTTTATCAGCAAAAAACTCAAACAGTGCAGATGGTTTGCCAAACTTTGGTCGAGCGTTTTGGCGGTAAAGTTCCCCACACCATGGAAGAGTTAACCTCGATTCCTGGAATTGCCCGCAAAACTGCCAATGTCGTCCTCAACTGCTGTTTTAATATCCCTTCTGGGATTATCGTCGATACTCACGTTGCTAGAGTGAGTCAGCGTTTGGGGCTATCGGAAGCTCGAAACCCCGATCGCATCGAGCGCGATTTAATGGATTTAGTACCATCAGACGCTTGGACGTTCTGGGGTCCAGCGGTGGTAATGCACGGCCGCTATACTTGCAAAGCCAAATTACCAGAATGCGATCGCTGTATCTTCCTCGACTTTTGCCCGCAAAATGGAGTCGAGACATCGAGTACCAAACCAAAAGCTATGACCCCTCCAGAAGAAATTAGCTCCCTGACTAGATCGATCGAAAATCAGATCCCCTCTACCTCCATTTCTCAGGGGGGAAAAATCCAACATAAAGTAGCAGATTCAGTCTCATCAAGTTCTTCTGCAATAGATCTCTTCCACAGCCAAAGCTGGAAAACTGCTTTGAAAGACGAGATCCAAAAGCCTTACTTTCGAGAACTGCTGGAGTTTGTGAATTTAGAACGTCAAACTCAGGCAGTCTTCCCGCCGCCAGCAGAGATGTTTACAGCTTTGGAATTAACGCCAATCGATCGGGTTAAAGTAGTCATTCTCGGTCAAGATCCTTACCACGATGAAGGGCAAGCCCACGGTTTGAGCTTTTCTGTCAAACGAGGAGTCAAACTGCCCCCTTCGCTGCGAAATATTTTTACCGAGTTAGCCCAAGAACTTAACATTGTTCCTGCCAAACATGGAGATCTTACCCACTGGGCGCGTCAAGGCGTGCTGTTGCTCAATGCCGTGTTAACGGTTCGCGCTCACCAGCCCAACTCTCACAAAGACAAAGGCTGGGAACGTTTCACCGATGCAATTATCCAGGCAGTCAGCCAACAACAACCTCATGTAGTTTTTGTCCTCTGGGGACGCTATGCCCAACAAAAAGCTAAGTTAATTGACGACCAAAAACATACCATCATTAAAAGTGCCCACCCTTCTCCTTTATCTGCCAGCAATGGCTTTTTTGGCAGCCGTCCCTTTTCTAAGATTAATGATGCTTTGAACCAAGCCCAACAAACAGAACTTGATTGGTCTTTGCCTGCTAGTTAAAGCTGTGATAGCAATCCATTCATCATTTGTGGGATAGCCGTCCCGGCTGTTCCACAAGAAACTTCGATCGACGATTTAGAACTGCTATAGCTGAAAAATTCGGTAGTTGAGATCCGACTTGCGATCGGAACTATAATCAAAAGCAAGCCGTCAGACAAAAGTAGCTTTGGCGCAACCCCGTGCGTTAGAACCTAACTCCGAATTCCGAACTCAGGTTAGTTTATGCTGTTCGATCGAAGTCGCTCTTATCTAATCCCCCCTTGTCTAGTAGGAACTGCCGCAGTTGTAGCAATAAGCATCTATCCGTCGGCATCGCTGGCGGCTAAATCTCCCCAAGAAATTGCTGAAGCTGCCAACTTAGTGACAGTCCAAGTTAATGCTTCTATTCCAGGTAATGGCTATGGTTCTGGGGTGATTATTGCCAAAGAAGGAAAAACCTATACCGTTCTCACCGCCAACCACGTCAAGCGAGATGTGGGCGAAAACCCAAGAATTCGTACCCACGATGGCAAAAGTCATCCGATAACGGGTTTTCAAAGTTTAGGTTCGTTAGACAACGAAAAAGATCCAGATTTGGCCATTCTGACGTTTACCTCTGACTCAGATTATCAAACCGCCACCCTGGGAGATTCGGGTCAAGTAGCCATCGGCGCTCAGATTTTTGTGTTTGGTTATCCCGTACAAGGTGGGAAAAACAGCCCGCAAGCAGCCGCAGAGCGAAATGCAGAATTTTCTCCTGGGTATGTGACCAGCTATCGAAAGAATGCCCCCTACGGCTATACTTTGCGCTACAATGCCGTGACTTTGGCAGGAATGAGCGGCGCTCCCGTCTTTGATGTTGACGGCCGATTAGTTGGACTTCACGGCTTAGGCGAGCAAGATCGAAGCGCCATCCAGACAGAAAGTGGAGAAGGAGTTTCGATCAGAATTAAGACTGGATTCAATTCTGCCATTCCCATCAGTACGTTTTTAGCCAAGCGATCGCAAGTTCGAGAAGCAGTGGCCAACGTCACCGTCAACACGGCTCCTAGTACCGATAATCCCGACCAAAGACTTTCCCGTCCAGAATCTGCTAGGGACTATTTTGTCACGGCGATAGTACAGACAGACAGAGGCGAGCGCTTGGCGGCAATTAACAGTTTGAACGAGTCGATTAACCGCGATCCCAATTCTCCAGAGGCTTACTACTACAGGGGAAATGCCCGTCACAGCAAGGGGGACGATCGAGGAGCCATAGAAGATTACACCCAAGCCATTAAACTCAAACCCAACTACAGCGATGCTTACTACAATCGGGGTTGGGTTCGCTATACGATGAAGGAGTATCAGGCAGCAGTAGAAGATTTTACTCAAGTCCTGCGGATAGATCCCAATAACGCTGAGGTCTACTATAACCGGGCGGCGGCACGATCGAAACTTAAAGATCGAGAAGGGACGGTGGCAGATTTTACCCAGGCGATTCGGGCCGAACCTAATTACATCAGCGCCTACATCGAGCGGGGACGGTTTCGCAACAGCTTGGGAGATCGCAAAGGAGCGATTGACGATTTCACTAAAGCGATCGAACTAACACCCAACACTTCTATTAACCACGCGGTAGCGCTATACAATCGCGGGATGGTTCGGCGGAATATCAAACAGTTGCCAGCAGCTTTAGCAGATTTACAGCAAGCAGCAGATCTGTTTCAAAAGCAAGGACGAACGACTTTTTACGAAAAAGCTGCCGATGAGGTTTATTGGTTGAATCGGGAAATAAATCGCGGGCAAAATCCTCCTACTAACAGACCTAATTCCAGCACGCCCCAAGGTAGGAGTAATTAAGGATTTTAGCGCCTTAGCGTAGTGCTCTACACGCCTAAAATAATGTGTTACGACGGATAGTTGCCTTCAAGCCAAGGCAAAGATTATCGCCGTCGATCGATTCGTCTGTCAATCTCTGATATTTTGTGTCAAATTATAAATATGATGACAATAAATTACTCAAATGACAGATACGATTGTCAGTGTCAACGAACAGGGACGGATAGTGATTCCGGCGCGGTTACGCGAGCAGCTAGGGCTGGAACCTGGAGCGAAGTTAGTAGCTCGCTTAGATGGAAACCGAATCATTTTAGAGCGGCCAGCAGAAGTATTGAAGCAACTTCGCTCCACCTTTAACTCTCCAGATTCTCTGGTAGATGAGTTGATAGCCGATCGCCGGACAGAGTTTGACAATGAGTAGTTACGTCCTTGATGCCTCAGCGATCCTGGCACTGCTCAACAACGAAACTGGAGCCGATCGGGTTCAGGAAGTTTTGTCGTCAGCAACGTGTTTGATGTCGGTCGTCAATTGGTCGGAGGTGGCCCGAAAATTGGTCGAGCGCGGACTGGTAGTAGAGCCAGTAGCTCAGAGCTTGTTAGCAGTGGGAGTGGAATTTAAAAATTTTGACTACAATTTTGGCAGTGGCAGCGGCCCGCATCCCAGCCCCACCGCTTTCATTAGGGGATAGAGCTTGTCTGTTGCTAGCTGTTGCCAGTGGAGCGATCGCGTTGACTGCCGATCGAATATGGCTGACATTTCCTGCTGGAGTGGCGATCGAATCTATCCGCTGAGCCTTCAGGCGATCGGGACGCTCGTTAAAGTTAATCTGAAGTTAATTTCTCGTCGGTTTGTTGTTCAGTAACTTCCTCAATTTGAGGAGATTCAGAAACGATCGCTAACTCGACTTCTCTTTTGGGGTGCATATACCAGCGATCGAGAACATCTCTAATCAAGACTTCTTTAATCCAGATCTGAGCTACTACAGTTAAAGGAATAGACATGACTAATCCTAAAGGGCCAAAAGCGATCGTAAAAAAGATTTGAGCCGATAAAGTCACCGCTGGCAGCAACGATACTTGTTGCGCCATGATGAAAGGAGTAAGCAAGTTGCTCTCAAACTGCTGAATGCCAATGTAGAGAATTAACACTCCTAACGCTTTCCACGGGGCATCTATTAGCGCGATCGTCATCGGCAAAATGACGCTCAAAGTCGGGCCGACATTGGGGATAAAGTTTAGCAATCCCGCCAAAATACCATTAGCTACTGCTAGCCGTACTCCCAGGATTGAAAGCCCGATCCAACTCAACAGAGCGATTACGGCCATGCCGATGAGAGCGCCGATAATCCACTTTTGTAATGAGTCCTCGCATTTAGCTAAAATTCCATCCGCCCGTCGGCGATAAAATGAAGGAAAGAGCTTGATAAATGCCCGCCGATAAGATTCAGGATTAGCTAGCAGCATCAGCGTTAGCACTAACACTAACAAGACATTTAGAAATGCTCCCAGAGAACTGGTAAAAAAGAGAAAAGATTGGTTTAATAACGGTTGCAGTTGCAGTTGGATTTGTTTTTGTTCTAGCTGTTCTTGTAATTGTTCGATCAAGCTGTCAAGATCTGGGATGTATTGAGCCACTTCTGGCAGCAAACTAGCCCGAATCTGGTCGAGCCATGAATTGACTAAATTGAATCCTTTGGGCAGTACGTCTGGCAATTGCCTCAACTCTTTGGCAAACCCTGGCACGATCAGCGCGAAAAAACTCACCGTCAAGGCGATGAGGATACTAATCGCTAAGATGACTGCGATCGCTCGCAGCTTTACCCACCTCTGCAACCACCGAGCCAGGTGATTTAAAACTGTAGCCAAGACAATAGCCACAAACACCAGCAGTAGCACCTGTCTGATTTCCCACAGGATATATACAGCCACAACTAGGGTAATTAAACCAATCCACTGACCTAGATTCATTGCGAGAGGGGGATGGGGCGATGGGGTGATGGGGAGCAGAGGAGCAGAAGAGATGGGTAGCAGAGGGGAACTTAACAACTGACAACTGACTCCTGAACTCCTGAACTTCTGAACTTCTGAGTTCTTCCCTGGTTTTTAAGTTTGCGATCGAGAATAAAAATAATTTCGCCACCCAAGGGCGATCGCTACTATTAAAGTAGGTACAAACACAAGTATAAGGGCGTTAGTTGCAGTCGCGGGAATCGCTACACTAGAACCAGCAGACTTAATCAGCCAAGAGAGCACCGTAGAAATTATTAACACCTTAAAAACAAAACCAGCTTGTTTCAACATCTTGCCAAATTTGAACAATACATCTGAATGCAGAATAAACGCTCTAGGGCTATACCCCATGCCCCATGCCCTATGCCCTATTAACTAACAGGTACAGTAATCCCAATGCGATCGGGGTGAATACCGAACCGACCTTACCGCGCCTAATTTCATAGAATAACGTCAGAGTTACAAATCTTAACTTGGTTCTAAGGAAATTACATTATGCCTGTCGAAACCAATAATAAAGGGTCTTTTAAAGCGCCCAGACCTCGGCAGTTTGGCGGTGGTTTGCTGATTTTGTTTACCATCTTGCTGCTGCTAAATTTTATCGTGCCCAGTTTGGGTCCCCGGCCGCCTCAAGTTCCCTATAGCGACTTTATCAGTCAGGTACAGACGGGTAAAGTCACCAAAGCCATTGTCGGCAACGATCGCATCCAATATGCGGTTAAATCTGAAACCGACGGCACCGAACAAGTATTTCTGACTACTCCAGTAGCGATCGATCTAGATCTGCCTAAAATTTTACGAGAAAATAAAGTAGAATTTGCTGCCCCTGCCCCCAACGGCAATGGCTGGATCGGTACCATTTTGAGTTGGGTAGTCCCACCATTGATTTTCTTGGGAATTTGGGCGTGGTTGATGAACCGCTCTCAAGGTGGCGGTGCAGCGGCGTTAACTGTAGGTAAAAGTAAAGCCCGTATCTACTCTGAAGGCACCACTGGGGTAAAGTTTACCGATGTGGCTGGGGTAGATGAAGCCAAGGCTGAACTGCAAGAAGTAGTCGATTTTCTCAAAAACGCTGGTAAGTACACTCGTTTGGGGGCTAAAATTCCCAAAGGCGTGCTGTTAGTAGGCGCTCCAGGAACGGGAAAAACCCTGATAGCTAAAGCTGTAGCTGGAGAAGCGAGCGTTCCTTTCTTTAGTATTTCTGGTTCGGAGTTTATCGAACTCTTTGTCGGTGTCGGTGCGGCTAGAGTTCGAGATTTATTCGAGCAAGCGAAGAAACAAGCCCCCTGTATCGTCTTCATCGATGAGTTAGATGCCCTCGGTAAGTCTCGCGGTGGCGCTAACGGGTTTGTCGGTGGCAATGACGAACGGGAACAAACTCTAAACCAATTGCTGACAGAAATGGATGGGTTTGATGGCAATACGGGCGTAATTATCATCGCCGCCACTAACCGCCCAGAAGTCTTAGATCCAGCCTTGCGTCGTCCGGGTCGATTCGACAGGCAAGTGGTAGTAGATCGTCCTGACAAGATCGGTCGCGAAGCGATTCTTAACGTTCACGCCCGCACCGTCAAGCTATCTGAAGATGTCGATCTAGGAACTATAGCGACCCGGACTCCTGGGTTTGCTGGTGCCGATTTAGCTAACTTGGTGAATGAAGCCGCCTTGCTAGCTGCCCGCCAAAACCGCGATGCGGTGGTCATGGCCGATTTCAACGAAGCGATCGAACGGGTAGTAGCTGGGTTAGAAAAGCGATCGCGGGTATTGAACGAAGTCGAGAAGAAGACCGTAGCTTATCACGAAGTCGGTCACGCGATCGTCGGTGCTTTGATGCCCGGTGCGGGTAAAGTGCAAAAAATCTCGGTCGTCCCGCGCGGAGTCGGCGCTTTGGGTTACACCATCCAAATGCCTGAAGAAGACCGCTTCTTGATGATTGAAGACGAAATTCGCGGTCGGATTGCCACCCTCTTAGGCGGGCGATCGGCAGAAGAATTAATCTTCGGTAAAGTATCTACTGGGGCCAGCGACGACATTCAAAAAGCCACCGATTTAGCCGAACGCACCGTTACCCTTTACGGGATGAGCGACCAACTCGGACCGGTTGCCTTTGAAAAGAGCCAACAACAGTTCTTGGAAGGCTATAGCAACCCTCGCCGTCAGGTCAGTCCGAGAGTGGCTGAAGAAATCGACTTAGAAGTCAAAGGCATCGTCGATAACGCCCACCACATCGCCTTGGCAATCCTCGATCGCAACCGCGATTTACTAGAAGATACAGCCCGAATGCTGTTGCAAACAGAAATTCTTGAAGGGGAAAAATTGCACGCCCAACTCAACCAAGCTCAAGCACCCGACGAGTTGAACGAATGGTTGCGCAGCGGCAAATTACCCGAAGAACAAAAACTGATGCAAACAGTTTTGGTATAGTCCTGCTGAAGAATCGGCGATCGAACTAAAGTCTAGCGTTATATAGATAAAGCCCGCCTGCGTAAGCTCGCTTTTAGCCCTTACCAGCGGGCTTTGCTGTTATTATCTTAATAATGCTTGAAATCCTGCCTGCTGAAAATGGGTATCGGCAGTTAGTGCGTCGGCGATCCCTCGATCCTGCATCACAATAAACGATATACAATCTACCAAGCCCCATTCTTTGTCCGATCGTTGCTTAAACAAGTTAAACGCTAATTTGTATAAGCTATTTGTTAATAAAACGATCTCCACAATAGGATCGGTTTCGAGGGATTCCAAAAGTTGGGTTGCCGCCGCTCTATATCTTTGTTTAGAAAGGGCATTACCGATTTCTAGCAAGATCGCCTGAGTTGTTACCAAACGGATTTTGTTAGTCTCAATTCGATCCGCAAGCTCAACAGCCCGGAGATGATTTTCATCGGTGATGGAAGATAGGGCGATCGCAAAAGAAGTATCTAGAAAAACTTCACTCATTGTCAGAAAGAGTTTGCCCATACAAATGTTGGTCAATTTTTTCTGACCAATCGGGAACACCCTGTAATTTTAAAGATCGAGCAGTTTGAAGAAATGATTTAGGTGGTTTTTCTTGATTAGGTAAAACACTTTCAACGATAATCCGCACCCTCGTACCTGCGGCTAGGTTTAAGGGTACTTCTGGTTGAAGTGCTGTCCCATCAAATACAGCTTCGAGTTCTTGGAGCATCATTCTCTAAAAGCTATGGAGCAAACTAAAGTCTAGCGTAATACAGATAAAAACCGCTGGTGCGGACTAAACTCAAACCTACACCAGTGGGCTTTGCTGTTTTAGACCTGAAAACTAAGGCAAAGCTTTAATCGTCACTAACCCACCTGCAAAACCCTGAATGTTCAATTCGTAGCCCTCAAGCAACCCCATACCAACTAATGGGTCTGTTTCTGACTCATAGACTTCAATAAGTTTGACCTGACCATCCCAAATTACAGATACCTCGTACACGTCGAACAAACAAATACTGCCATCGCCCAAAAGACCCTCTTCTTGCATATACCACATCAATCCTAGAGTTGTAATGATGGCAGAAGGCAAAGTTAAAAATCCAGTATATCCGGTGTCAACGATCGCCTCGATCTCTTGTCGCCGATTATTTTCACCCAGCACTGGGAACTGAATAATTGCTTCTCGACGTGAGTTTACATTACCAATAATCATGCCGACACGCCAGGAGAACGAAAGCCAAAACGATGGACAGCACGGTGTCCGATCCGAATCCCAAAGATTTGGGCATTAGGATAACGCATTAGTAATTGTTTGGCAGCAGTCAGGCTATCGTCAGCCACCTCAAAGGCTCCAGTTTCAATGTCGATCGCCACAATTCTCCCACGATTGCCTTCCTCGACTTGAGAACGGATCTGAGTTTCGTAGAGTTCGTGTCCGCGTCCTTGAAATTCCTCTTTGCTGTAGCGGGGTTGGCGAACGGTCACAGGCTTGACTCCGTTTCAAGGTTGCTCCTATATTTTACTCGGAGCGATGAAGGCAAGCGAGGAACGCTACCCTCACCAAAGGCTGTTCTTAAAGCTTTTTCACCGTTTTATTGTCCCCTACCTGGTTTGCAATCTGCGAAACCCAATGCTTCTGTGTCGAGAAAACTAGCGATCGCCATCTCAACCACTGCTGCAACTGGGTACTCAATTTCAGCAGCGCGATCGATGAGGGCAGTGCGAATTCGTTCGGGCAAGCGTTCTAAGATCGCTGTGGCATCAGCGGGGGAAAGTTGCTCTTGAAGTTTAGCTTGCATAGCTTTACATTTCGGTGGGAATTTGAACGTTATAAGGCGGTTCGGCGGCTCTTAGAATGATGGATTCTAGCTCCAATAGTAACGCAGGGTTTTCCCAGTGTGAAATCAGTTGCACTGCAATCCGCACATCCTCATCGTTATATTTATCGAGCCACGCCCACAAAAAAGCTTTATGCCCGCCGCTGAAGCGACCCCGCAAGCTCTTTGTTTTACCGATATAGAGCAATCCCTCAGTCCTGTGTCTGACTGCATAAATGCCAGGACGAGCAGGAATGCTCTCAAACCCACGAGTTAAGGGTTGGCATTGCTCAAAGGGAATGAAGGCGATCGCATCTAGAATTCTTCGAGCTTGGGCTTGCAGTTCAGAATCATTAGTTGGCATGGAACGTCGAAAAGTTGGTGTAATCCTGCCCTACTTGTCGCTGAAGAATGCTCAAATGGTCTGTATCCAACAAATATTTCATGACTCGTCTGAGGTTTCGAGGAGAGATTCATTGCCTTGACGAATTGCTCGACCATAAGCAAGCACTTCTTCAAAGGCGGGTTCATCTTTAAAAGACCCTGTAATTTGTTGCAACCAGTCCATCGGTTGAGGAGTTGCAACTTGCTTCTGTAATTGGGCGATCGCTGCCTCTAATTCTGTCACCCGTTCTTCTAAAGAAGTGTTGGTTGCCATTTGAATTTCCTCATTTATCAAATTTGCCTCTAGATATATCCTGATTCTAGAAGCGATCGCCCAGCGGGGATTGTCGAACGATGGAGATGTTACCTACCAGCTTTCAACACCTCCTCGGCCGTCAGTTTCAAATCTGGGAAGGTGGGAGAGATAATGGGACGATCGCCTCGAAACTGCTGAATTTCATACTCCCCATTCACTAGCATACAGATAGAGAGAGTGGGTTGTTTGGGCTTCCCAATGTGCCGAGAACCACCTAGCCCTGCGTAGTCGGCAATCCAATATTCAGGAATACCTAAAACCGCGTAGTCTTCAACTTTGCGGGCGTAATCATTTTGCCAGTTGCTACTAACAACTTCTGCTACAAATTTAATCGAACTGCCTAACGTCAGGATCGATCGGTCAGACCAAAGCGGTTCGTTGGTAAGTTCATCTCGATCGACAACTGCCACATCAGGTCGAAATGCTGTCATGCCAATAATGTTAGAAGGACGTAATATACCCCGTTGAAGAACAAACCAAGGTAAGCCTATAGTGTCGATTTGGACGCAGATCTTGGCGGTAATGAAGGCTGCAACTTCCTCATGCGGGCCTGTTGGTTCCAAGTCGAATACCTCTCCGTCGATAAGTTCGTAGCGGTTATCGTCACCATAGCAGGCGAGAAACTCGTCGAAGTCGAGCGGCTGCTGTTGTATTAGTTGGTCGATGGCAACGGTCATAGGTCAATTTAGCCCGATCGATCCTTTCAGTCTACCAAATTGAATATGAGATCGATGGTTCGATCGCGCTAAAGTCGCATTATTCATAAAAAAAGATGAGAAAGATGTAAATCTTTCTCATCTTTATTATTTTCGTAGTTTTGTCCGATCTTAAGGCTCAGGCCAACTTAGGAGTTTCGGTTTTTTTGGCAACTTGTCTGCCAAAAGCATCAGCAATGAACGGACCGACTAAACAAGTTACGACAATGTAGACAATGATGGCGTTAAAAATGCCCTCGTTAATTAAATTAACATTCATCCCATAGAGAGCAATTACTAATACTAAAGCCGCTCTAGACATGGTAAGACTAAAAATCACCATCACTTCGGCAAAGGAGTATTTAAACAATAATCCTGCGATCCAAGCTGCTAGGAATTTGCCTCCCACAGCCCCGACAATTACTACGGCGGCGACTCCTAAGTTTTCTGGCTTGGTAAAGAAAATACTGGGATTGCAAAGTACGCCAACCGAAATCAGAAAAGCCGGAATAAAAAAGCTATTACCGACAAAATCGATCTGTTTCATTAATTTACTAGTTATGGGAATACATTGATTTAAGGCTAGTCCGGCAATAAATGCACCCACGATCGAATCGATTCCCAGAACCAAAGTGCCAGTGGCAACAACGAATAGGCAACTGAGAACGAAGATAAATTGCTCCTTGAGATTATCGGATTCTGGCTGAAGAATTAAACTGGCTAGTTTCGGCATTCCCCAAAAAATCAAAACTACTAGTAGGGGAAAGAGAAGTCCGAGTTTAAAAAATAGCTGTACGTCTACTTTGCCACTTTGAAATGCCTGTACGAGAGATAAACCAACTAGAGTGAGAACCGAGGTAACGACCGAACCACCCACCGCTACGCCCACAGATTCTTGCTGGACGATTCCCCAGCGGGCCATAATCGGATACGACACTAAAGTATGGGGGGAATACAAAATTCCTAATAGGACGCTAGCTAGCAGAACGCCACCAGCGATCAGAAATTGACCCGAAATAATGCCAATAGTAAAGGGAACGCCAAAAGTCAGCAAACCGAAAACGAGCGATCGCACTCCTAACTTTCGCAAATCTTGCAAGTTCATTTGCAAGCCTGCTATCAACATAATGTAGAGCAGACCGATCTTTTCTAATCCCTGAAGCAGCGATTGTTGATTGAGTCCTTTTAACAGTTCTGCTTTTTTTTCTGGCTTCAACAAACCAGCATCTATTAAATTTTTAGCTAGATCGGCAGTGCCAAACACATTTCGATCTAAAAGTCCTAAAACATTGGTGCCGATAATCGTTCCTAAAATAATCAGCACTACCAGATTGGGAATCTTCAGAGTTTTAGCAATTAGAGGTGCGATCGCCATTACGATTAGCAAAACGCACAAGATATAAACTGGGTCGGTTAAGGTAGGCAAAGGTGTTGCTGCTAAAGTTAGCATTCTTTACTCGCAAAGGTTCAAGATTATAGATAGAGATACATTACAACCATTGACCGCCACGGAAACGCCACCGAATAAACAAAATTCGCATGATGGTTTGGGAGGCGGTATAGACTGCCAGCCACACCAAACTGTAATGAACGGCGAACCATTCCAGCAGCAGTTCGTCGGATGAAACACCTGGCAAACCAAATATTTTGACTACCACAGCGATGAATACAGCTTCCCAAATTCCAGCGAAAAGTTGAAATATCCCCGGCCAGTCGGCATCCCAGCGGAATTTTTGCAGTTGGTGATAAAGAATATCCCAAATCAATCCAAAGCCAGCTACGTAGCCTAAAATCGAGAAATAGATCCTCGCTGACTTGGCATCAGGAGGACCGATAAGCCCAAAGGCAAAAGGTAATGTTACTAAAACGCCTACTGTCAGCAGTAGTAATATTCGAGTTTGCCAGCGTCCCAAAAGAGTAGGAGTCATACAAAAGTGTGGAGTGTTAAGTGTTAAGTGGTGTAGAGGCAGACTTAGCAAAATCTCCCAGGAGACTAAGAGTTACCTAATAGAGCAAAACCAACCCCAAGCATAAAGTTATAACTTGTTTATAACTTTACTTTCATTACTGTTCAACTAAGTCTCTCAGATCTGCTGTTGAACTGGTATCGGCTAATATCGATCGCCCATAAACCCAACGCTATCTTCAGACTTACGCCCCACTTCTAAATGTAGGGCGTGCTAGCGTAGCGTAAGTCCTGACTGTAGGAGGTCAGTATCGATCTCCGATTGCGATCGACCATCAAGACCCCGTTTTACCAGCAAAAAGAACTATGCCCACAAATGTAGTAGATTTTTCCGAAATTACGGTAGAAACTCCTAGCATAGAGAGCATCACCACCGAATATCGAGCGATCGCCCAGCAATTAGAGGCAGCGACAGATACCGCAGGCCGAGTATCAGCTTGTGAGGAATGGGATAGCCTGCGCCGCCGATTGGGTAGTTGGAGTTCCTTGACCCAACTTCACTTTCATCAAGATACCCAAAACGAGGCTTACAAACAGGCGCGAGATTATTGCGATGAAATCTCCCCTAAACTGACGGCTTTAGAAGTAGAAATGAAGCGCCGATTGCTCGATAGCCCCTATAGATCGGAATTGGAACGAGTATTAGGCAAACAAGCTTTTCTGCTTTGGGAAGCAGATATTACCACTTTCGATCCGGTAATTGAGGACGATTTGGTACGAGAAGCCAAGCTGGTAGCTGAATATACCGAGTTAATCGCCAGTGCTGACCTCGAATTTGCAGGCGATCGCCTCAATTTATCTCAAATTGGCAAATACACCCAAGATCCCAACCGCGATCGCCGCCATCATGCCCAGAGAGTTCGCTGGGGCTTTTTCTCAGAAAATCGCGATCGGCTCGATCGAATCTTTGACGACCTGGTGCAACTGCGACACCAAATGGCTACAAAACTAGGCTACGACAACTACATCGGGCTGGGCTACAAAAAAATGCAACGGGTGGACTACGGCCAGCCGGAAGTCGAACGCTATTGCCAGCAAGTGGCTGAAGAAGTAGTACCGTTGGCGCGTCAAATCTTAGAAAGACAGAGAGAGAAACTCAACCTCGACAAGTTGTTTTACTGGGATGAATCGCTGTTCGACCTGCAAGGAAACCCTACCCCCTTGGGCGATCGCGACTGGATGCTAGAACGCGCCCAAGAAATGTTCGGGGCGATGAACCCAGAATTAAGCGATTTCTTTGGGATGATGGTCAAATCTCATCTTCTCGACCTCGACAGTCGCTCTGGCAAGGCTGGAGGGGGATTTTGTACGGCCTTTCTCACCTACGGATTGCCTTTTATCTTTGCCAATTTCAACGGAACCAAAGGCGATGTTGATGTGTTCACTCACGAGATGGGTCATGCTTTCCAAATGTGGCAAAGCCGCGACACTTCAGTCTCCGACTACGTGTGGGCGACCTCGGAATCTGCCGAAATCCATTCTATGAGTTTGGAGTATCTCACTTTTCCCCAAATGGAGAAGTTTTTTGGTGAAGATGCTCGACGCTATTGCCTCCAGCACTTAACCGAATCGCTGTTGTTTTTGCCTTATGGGGTAGCAGTCGATCGCTTTCAACATTTGGTTTATGCCAATCCCGCTGCCACTCCCCAAGAACGCCATCAAATGTGGCAAGAAGTCGAATCGATCTATCTTCCCTGGAGGGAGTATGGCGATCTCACCCATCCGGCCGAGGGCGGTCTGTGGCAAGAAAAGCTCCACATTTATTGCTATCCCTTTTACTACATCGACTACACCCTAGCGCTGTGTTGTGCTTTGCAGTTTTGGGTAAAAGCGAAAACCGACTACGGCACGACCTTAAAAGATTATGTCGCTCTCTGCCAGCGGGGTGGCGAAGCGCCCTTTCAAGAACTGGTGCGATCCGCTCGTTTGACTTCACCTTTTGAGTCTGGAGCTTTAACCCAGGTATTAGCTGAAGCGCGGCAATTTTTGGGTTTGTAATTTCGATCGAAGCGAATTGTAGGGTGCGTTAGACGGCAATAACCCTTGCTATAAGTTAAGTTCAGCAATCCGTCGTAACGCACCGCTTGAGGTGAAACAGGCCACTACATTTGAAGGCTTAGCATAAGAGCGATCGCTAAGATTCACAACCTAAGATGGGGTAACATCGCCTGTTAATTTCTATCTTAGGGGTTTTGCATTAGTGATTTTTTTAAGCGACGATTCTGGATGCAAGTAAACGTGAAGAGGTTGCATCATGAGCAATACGGGCGGTCAAGATCCAGATGAAATTAAAATGGGTACGGTAGACGAAGAGGAAAGCGGCAAGGTACAAGGGACGGTAATCCTCGGTATCGATCCGGAGGGGGGTAAAGTGGTTTTCTTTGAAGATTTTTCCATCGAAGGCTCGCCTAAAGACACCGTTGCTTATTTAGCAGAAGATGGAAATTTAAATAAAAGCATTGAATTAGGCGAACTTAAAGAAAAAAGCGGCAGCTTCCGCTTACCCTTGCCCGAAGGTACCGATACAATTCCTTATAATACTGTCGTGCTTCGCAGCAAAAGCAGTAAGAAGAAAATCGCTACCATCGAACTGTAAGTCTCACATCATCGGGGAATTGCCAGCCAGAAATTCGCTCGACATCTCGACTGCCGCAACTATTGTCATTGTCTAGTCTCAAGTTGCTGCATACTGGGTAACGATCGGGCCGCTATCGCCATTTTTGAATTAGTACGGCGAGTTGAAACGACTCTCGATAGAGGTTCGTCGCCATTTGATTTGCTAAGATTTAGCTCTTACCGCTAATTCATACTAAATCCGGTTGTTAAAAGCATAAATCTAGCCCTCACCCCCAACCCCTCTCCCGCGGGAGAGGGGTGCCGGAGTCGGGGTGAGGGAAACCAACTTTTCCTAAGCGGATTTGATATCATCGGCTATTTTGGTAAACTTTCCCGTCTCCTATATGTTTTCTCTTAGAAAAATTACTTCTCGGCAGCGAGAAATTGTTGAGGTAGTCTTCCGCAACGGCTGGGACTATATGCGAGTGCTGCTGACAGGCGGCAAAGCCGACGAACCCAAGCTACCAACGCCAGCCGTATTGCGCAATATTCTGGTAGATTTAGGCCCCGTCTATATCAAACTCGGTCAGCTTTTGAGTACGCGCCCAGATTTACTACCACCTGCTTACATTAATGCCCTATCTACCTTGCAAGCAGAAGTACCAGCGGTACCTTGGGAACATATAGAACCAGTTATCCGCCAACAACTAAAACAACCCCTTGAAGAAACTTTTAGCAGCATTAATGCCAAACCCGTAGCCGCAGGATCGATCGCTCAAACTCATAAAGCAATCTTAGTCGATGGTCGAGAAGTGGCTCTCAAAGTTCAACGTCCTGGAATTGATGCCATTATCGCTCAAGATATTATCTTGATTAAAACTTTGGCCGAGTTGGTAGCCAGAACCGACTTTGGAGAAACTTACGATGTCATCTCTTTAGCCGAAGAATTTATTAATGCCTTAAAAGCCGAATTAGACTTTACGATCGAAGCTAATTATACCGACCAACTGCGCCAGAATTTATCTAAAAGTAAGTGGTTCGATCCGCAGCAATTGGTAGTTCCTGAAATTCATTGGCCGCTGACTACAGAAAAACTATTAGTAATGGAATGGTTAAATGGCGTACCGCTGCTATCAGCAGATTTTTCCACTCCAGACAATGGGAAAGATCCTAGCGTTAAAAGGCAAGAAATCACTACCTTACTATTTCGAGCTTTTTTTCAACAACTGTATATAGATGGCTTCTTTCATGCCGATCCGCATCCCGGCAATTTGTTTTATTTAGCAGATGGTCGCATGGCTTTAATCGATTGCGGCATGATGGGTCGTTTAGATCCAAAATCGCAGCAAATTTTGACAGAGATGTTATTAGCTATTGTCGATCTAGACGCTCAAAGATGCACTCAACTAACTTTGCAGCTATCCGATTCATTTCAAGCAGTAAATTTATCACAATTAGAGAACGACTACTCTCGAATGTTGCGCAAGTATTTTAACGTCAGCTTATCGCAAATCAACTTTAGCGAGGTATTATATGAGGTATTACAAACTGCTAGAAATAATAAAATTCGCGTTCCTAGCAATTTAGGTTTGTATGCCAAAGCTATAGCTAATTTGGAGGGAGTAGGACGAACATTTAATCCAGATGTAAATCTCTTTCAAGAAGTACAACCACTAATTGGCGATCTATTTCGTCGTCAATTGTTAGGCGACAAACCTCTAGAATTAGCTCTCAGAACCGCGCTCGATCTAAAAAGCTTAACTTTACAATCTCCTCGCTACATTCAGTTTTTACTAGAACGTTTGAGTTCCGAGAATTTAAAATTAAATATAACTATACCAGAGTTGCATCTAATGCGACGGAGTTTAGACGATTCAGCCAACCGTCTTTCATTTAGCATTGTAGTTGGCGCTCTAATTGTCGGAGCCGCGATTATTTCTTCTAATCCTCAAACCGCTCAGCTATCTCTTTTGAGCAACATCCTGTTTGGAGTTGCTAGCTTTCTAGGGTTATGGTTAGTAATTAGTATTTTGCGATCGGGACGTTTGCGCGGCTAGAGAAGAGGATATTTTGAAAATTATAGAAGCCAGTTTATGGAAACGTTTCAACAATTTGTCGAAGATTTTGGCGACTGTTCGTGGGTTGTACTTTTTGCTCGAGCCTCGATCGATCTGGTTTCAGATGTTTACTCTACTATGTTGGGTAGTGAAATCGAGCGTAATGTTCCTGTTGACTCTACACCAACAAAATTATCGGAACAATGGTCGCCCACTGGAGTAGTTGTTCGAGTTGCCGATAGCGATTGGACTATTATTTTCCACTTAGTCGGTTCATGGAGTATGTTTGACACCGAGAATCTATCGAAAAATCTTCAAGCTAAGGTTCTTGAGTTTTCAGCAGAGGATACTTCCGGTGTGGTTAGTTGCGAACTTTTTGCTCCAGGTGGAGAGGTAACGCACTTTCTAACAGTAGATGATTCTGAATATCAGGAAGAAATATATGAAGAAATGTCAGAACATATCAAAGAATTAGAATTGGATATCGAAACTTCACCATTTCCTGAGAGTACGATTGTAGAAAGTTATGAAAATTTGTTTTTTTCTCTGGGAATTCAGACAGTCAAACTTTCGCTTAGCAGCAGTCGGACTGTAATTGCTACAGGAGAAGAGCGATCGAAAATTATAAGAGTCGATCTTGTCAGAGAAATTTCGACATCTCGGTTTCCGACTGAACGATCGGTATTTTAGTTAAATAGTAACTTTGTAGTTTCATGGCTCACTTCGATCTAGCTTAGATTTAAAAATGGCTTCGACTTCCTCATAAGACATTTCATAGGGAGACGGATAAACCTTAGCATTGGGGTTACGGCGGTTGATGAATAGTTCTCTAATGGCTTCATCATCAGTTGGATGAGCGAGAATATATTTTTTCAATTCCTGTCGGTTCATTTGTTTAAGATCGGGTTTATTCATCTCGATTGAACTCCCAGTTGCCGTTTTCATAAATAGTGATTTCTAAGCTTTCCTCTCTGCCAGCAATTAAAAAGATGTATTGGTTCAGAGAATCGTATCTGAATAGCCAGATGGGTTGCAAAAGATTAGAAAGCAGTTGACACACAAAGAGCGTAGTATCTTTTTGCTTTTCAGTAGGCAATGACTTACTGTTTCCTTTTTATTAGTTTTATTCTAGCTTGGCCGACCTAGATTTAAGTAGAGACGCGATCTCGCGAGTCTCTACTATTGGCGAAAAATTCTCCCTATTACCTCTAAAAACATCGGTCTTACACTGAAGTTGCTGCCGAAGTCGAAGCTGCTAATTCCGCTAAACGCTCTTGCTGATCTTGGGAAATACAAGCCTGAATCACATCTTCCAAATCGCCTTCTAAGATCGAGTTCAGGGAATAATTTTGACCCAGACGGTGATCGGTAGCCCGATTGTCTTTGTAATTGTAAGTCCGAATTTTTTCCGATCGCGATCCCGTACCTACCTGAGAGCGCCTCATCGAAGTCACTGCTTCTTGCTGCTCCCTCAACTTCATCTCGTACAACTTGGCTCGCAAAATTTGCATCGCCCGCTCTTTGTTTTGTAGCTGACTGCGCTCTTCCGTACAGAAAATCCGAATGCCCGTCGGTTTGTGAAATAAGTCAGCAGCAGTTTCCACCTTGTTGACGTTTTGCCCGCCAGCACCGCCGGAACGAGCCGTACTCATCTCGATATCCTTGGGATCGATTTGGACTTCTACCTCATCCACCTCTGGCATGATGGCTACCGTAGCCGTTGAGGTATGAACTCTGCCCCCAGCCTCGGTAACGGGAACCCGCTGCACCCGATGTACGCCAGCTTCAAACTTCAGTTGGCTGTAAACCCGCTCGCCTTGAATTTCCAGAACAGCTTCTTTAAAGCCGCCCATCTCGGCGAGAGATTCGCTTACCAGCTTGACTTTCCAGTGTTGACTTTCGGCATAGCGCGAGTACATTCGCACCAAATCGCCCGCCCAAATACTGGCTTCATCTCCACCAGTACCAGCGCGAATTTCTAACATGATATTTTTGTCATCGTTAGGATCGCGGGGCAAGAGCAAGATCTTCAGCCGAGTTTCCAGGCTTTGGAGTTTGGCCTCTAGTTCTTCCACCTCTAAGGCGGCCATTTCTTGCATTTGGGGGTCGCTAGCAGCTTCTTTTAATACCTGCCTCGCGCCTACCAACTCATCCCCCGTTGCCTTCCAGGTGTCATAGGTATCAACCACTTCTTCCAGAGAAGAACGCGCCTTTGCTACCCGTTGAATCTCTTGCGGATCGGTGGCAATATCTGGATCGGCCAGACGACGAGTTAATTCGTTGAAGGTTTGTTCGACTGATTTTAATTTTTCTAGCAGGTATACTTCCGCCACGATATTTGCTCCTAAAAACAGCTTTGTTCGTTTATTTGTCGGGGGCCGATGCCAGATCGATCGACCGCGAATCTTTCAAGCTGAATTTAGGCAGCGCTACTTTTTCTTCTTCGCTCCAGAAGGTTGCTCGGCAGGTTGTTCCCCTTCCAACATCCCGTATTTCCGCAAGAACCGCTCGACCCGACCTTCGGTATCGATAATTTTCTGCGTTCCTGTATAGAAGGGATGATTGCCAGACCACACATCGACGTGGATTTCTGGTTGGGTAGAACCCACTGTCATGACCACTTCGCCATTACAGTAAACTTTAGCTTCTGGATACCACTTCGGGTGAATATTAGCTTTAGACATACTTAATCCTTGCGATCGCTACTATTTCAATTTTAGCTCGATAGATGTGCTTCAATCTATAGCATCGCGTTATTGAATAATATATTTTCGGTTATATTCATAAAAAAGAATATATGTCAAGTTAATTGCTGGATTTCTTACAGCAGGATAGATTTTAAGTATCGCTAATGCAACGATAAAAGGAGCGATTTATGCTGGCTGAATATATCAAATCTGCTATGCAACGCGCTAGCTACAAACTACTGGACGATCGCGAGGGTGTTTTTGGTGAAATCATAGGATTTCAGGGCTTGTGGGCGATCGCACCCACCTTAGAGGCTTGCCAAGCCGAACTAGAGGAAGCCTTAGAAGAGTGGATTATTTTAGGGTTGAAGTTAGGTCATTCTTTACCAGAGATAGAAGGCGTTACCCTGGACTTTACTAAAGTGGAGGTGGCTTAGTGCCTCCTTTCGAGCCGATTAAGCGACGGGAACTGATTCGATACTTGAGAAAACTTGATTTTGAGGGTCCCTATTCTGGCAAAAAGCACCAGTTTATGCTTAAGGAAATTTAAAGTTAATCATCCCTAATCCACATAAAGGCGATATTGGTAAGAATTTATTGGGAGAAATCTTGCGTCAAGCTAGGGTTAGTAAAGAAAAATGGGAAGAACTGTAACTTACTTTTCCCAAGGAGCGCCTCGATCTCCTCTAGATCTAATAAATCTCCCAACTTGCAGTCAGGAGATCTAAAGAAGTCAAAGCTAATTTGGTGTAGCAATTAACGTTTCGAGTATTGAGGTGCTTTCCGCGCTTTATGCAAGCCATATTTTTTGCGCTCTTTAGCTCTAGGATCGCGGGTGAGGTATCCTTCCACCTTCAGCAGCTTGCGGTTCTCAGGATCTAACTGACAAAGCGCCCTAGCTACTCCCAAACGAACCGCATCAGATTGTCCGGTCAATCCGCCGCCATGAGCATTAACCAAAACGTCGTAATCGTTTTCTAACCCTAGAGTTTCTAAAGGTGCTTTAACTAGCGACAGATAGGCAGCGTTGAACTGAAAATATAGATCTCCAGGGCGCTTGTTCACAGTGATTTGACCGCTACCCGGTACTAATCTGACTCTGGCTACTGCCGATTTGCGCCGACCAGTTCCCCAGTACATAGCGCGGCCGCTTTGCTCGGTTGCTTGCATTAGTCTTCTCCTCCTGGAATAGTATTAATTTTGAGTTCTTGGGGCTGTTGGGCAGCATGGGGATGTTCGGGGCCCGCATAGACTTTCAATTTGGTAAACAGACGTTTTCCCAAAGAGTTTTTTGGCAGCATACCCTTAACGGCGTGTTCGATAATCCGTTCCGGCAAGCGGGCTTGTAACTTGGCGAAAGTTTCGGTTTTCATACCCCCCGGTCTTCCAGAGTGCCGTCTGTATACTTTCTGGCTGCGTTTTTTACCAGTTACAGCAACTTTTTCGGCATTGATGACGATCACGAAGTCGCCAGTATCCATATGAGGGGTAAAGGTAGGTTTGTTTTTACCTCTAATGATGCTGGCCACTTGGCTGGCTAAACGCCCCAAACGCTGGTCGGCGGCATCAACTAAATACCAGTTGTGTTCTAGAGTTTTGTCAGAGGGGAGAAAGGTTTTGTTCATAGTTATTGGTTATTGGGCATGGGGCATAGGTTGTTAGCTCTTTACCTAAGAACTAGTAATTCAGCAAAAACTGAGGTTGGGTATCGAACCAAGCTTCTTTGGGAAATGGCGATTCTGGGTAGCCAACCCGCAACAGACACAGCCCTTGAGCGGGTGCGGCATATTTGACTCGATCTCGCTGTTGGTCGATCCACAATTGCGTGAAGCTTTCAGGCGATCGCTCTTTGGTGCCCACTTGGACGAGCAATCCCACCAACAGCCGCACCATCCCGTAAAGAAATCCGTTAGCTTGAATCTCGATCTGAATTAACGGTCCTTGCCGCTGGCACTCAACCGCTTGCACGTCTACCCACGAATGCTTCCGCGCTGAATTAGCCCGACGAAAAGCTGCTAGGTGGTGATAGCCCAGGAGTGGATTTAAAGCTTTTTGAATGAGGAATTCATTTAGGGGGACATTATAATAATGCCAACTAAAGGGGCGCACAAACAAGTTAGGTCGAGAATCAGTATAGATCGTATAGCGATAGCGCCGCCAACTAGCCGAGAATCGGGCGTGCCAGGTGGGGGAAACTGGTGCCGAGGCCCGAATTAATATATCTTCAGGCAATCTAGAGTTCAGAATCGCACTCCAGCGGTGAGCGGGAATGCGACTGCTGTGGTCGAAATGAGCGATTTGGGCGGCAGCATGAACGCCTGTATCGGTTCTGCCAGCACCGTGTATAGTGACTGGACTTTCTAACACTTCTGAAAGCACTCGTTCGATTTCTGCTTGGACGGTGCGACCGTTGGGTTGCCGCTGCCAACCATGAAAATGAGTGCCCAGGTATTGGATTACCAGGGCAACTCGTTGTTTGTTCTCGTTCTTGGGTTGGTCAGCCATAGGTAACTACCAAAAGCCTTTTTTGACTTTTGACTTTTGACTTTTGCCTTGTTTAGACCAATTCGATAATTGCCATTTCGGCATTATCTCCGCGCCGCTTGATGGTTCTGGCAATTCTGGTGTATCCTCCTTGGCGATCGCTATAACGACTACCAGCATTCTCAAATAGGGAATGTACCAAGTTTTTATCGTAGATATAGCCGAGCGCCTGCCGCCGAGACGACAAAGAACCGTCTTTAGCCAGAGTAATCATCTTTTCTACTTCTGACTGCACGGCTTTAGCTCTAACCTTAGTAGTAGTGATTCGACCGTGGCGAATCAGTTCGGTAGCCAGCGATCGCAGCAAGGCTTTACGCTGATCGGCTGGCTTGCCTAATTGGGGAACCCGACACCTGTGACGCATAATTCATTCATTCATTGATTAGTTAGTTATCGATCGTTCGCTGTCGATTGTTCGTTGTCGTTCGCGCAGCGTTGCGTTAGCAATTCGCCATTAACTTATGAACGATGAACTATGAACCACGAACCACGAATTATTTTACCCCGATTTTCCTGGTTTTTCGTGGGGCAGAGTGATGCCCAAGTGTTGCTGCAAAGCTTCAATTACCTCTTCTGCCGATTTTTGACCGAAGTTTTTGATCTCTAAAAGATCTTCTTGAGTGTAATCGAGCAAATCTGCCACTGAATTAATCTGCGCCCGTTTCAGACAGTTATAAGCTCTCACTGACAACTGCAATTCTTCGATCGGGATTTGATTCATCGTGTTGCCGTCATCCGGCCGCTCGTCTTGCCTCGGCTCCCAGCTAACTTCCTTCAGCGGGCTGAACAACTCTACCAGAATTCTAGATGCTTCTCCCAAAGCTTCTTGAGGACTCAAGCTGCCATTAGTCCAAATTTCTAACAGCAATCGATCTCTTTCTAAGGCTCCATCGACGTGGGTATCTTCCACGGTATAGTTCACCTTTTGGACGGGCATGAACACCGCATCTATTTGGAGAAAGTCTAAAGCTGTAGATTCTTCCCTGGCTCGCTCTACGGCCCGATACCCTTTACCTTTTTCGATGCGAAACTCCATCTCTAAAGTGGCTCCTGGTGCTATAGTCGCCACGTATTGATGGGGATTCACCATCTCCACTTCCGAGGGCAGAGTGAAATTACTCGCCGTTACAGTTATGGCTCCTTGGGGGGAACCTTGAACCGCTAGCCTGCCGAGTTGGGGTTGAGAAGTATGGCTTTTGAGAACGATTTCCTTCATGTTGAGGATAATTTCTAGCACGTCTTCCCGCACCCCAGGAATAGTGGCAAATTCGTGGTTGACACCAGCAATCCTTACGGCCGTTACTGCTGTTCCTTCCAAATTTGACAGCAGCACTCTCCGTAAGGCGTTACCAACAGTCGTTCCTTGACCGCGTTCTAAAGGCTCTAGAACAAATTTGCTATATTGACTCTGGGTTTTCTCCGTTTTTGACTCTACACACTCAATCTGAAACTGTGCCACTCAAGTGACCTCCCTTGTTCGTACACAATAGCCATTTCTTCTTTGTCTTTTGTCTTTCGTCGCCTGTCGCTATCCATGTAGATGGCTAATGACCGACTTTTTGACTTTTGACTTTTGACACATTCGCTTTGCTCACTGCAAGCTTTTGACTTGGAGCGTAGCGATATTAGACTCTACGCCGTTTGGGAGGTCGGCAACCATTATGTGGTATTGGAGTAACGTCGCGAATCAGGGTGATTTCCAGTCCCGCACCTTGAAGGGCCCTGATTGCAGTTTCTCGCCCTGCACCCGGACCGCTCACCATGACTTCAATTTGACGCATTCCCTGCTCGGTCGCTCGCCGCGCTGCACTTTCAGCAGCAGTTTGAGCCGCAAATGGAGTTCCTTTTTTCGCCCCTTTAAAGCCACTCGAACCGCTTGATGCCCAGGAAATTGCTTCTCCTTTAGCATCAGTAATGGTCACGATCGTGTTATTGAAGGTGGACTGGATGTAGGCTACGCCGTTAGGTACGTTCCGCTTTTGTTTTTTGGGGCCAGTTTTTTTAGTAGGTTGTCGAGCCATTTCGGTCTATTTGCAAATGTGTAGATATCTTGCCAAAGCGATCTCTCAGTCAGGCACAATCGAGCGCTGCGATCTTTTGGCTTGGTTCTGCCGAACCGCTTTGCCTTTGCACCCTCCAAAGAAGAGCGGGCAAAAGAATATGCTGGGAATTCCTATCGAATTTAGGTTCCCAGCGGGAGAGATTACTTCTTAGCTGCGGGTTTTTTCTTCCCTGCCACAGTCGCACGACGACCGCGACGGGTTCTGGCATTGGTTCGAGTTCGTTGTCCTCTCACTGGCAATCCCAGACGATGCCGACGACCGCGATACGTCCCAATATCGATCAGGCGCTTGACGTTCATTCCCTCCCAGCGCCTTAAATCCCCTTCAACTTGATAGTCGCTTTCGACTGCCTCTCTCAAGGCCGCTACCTCGGCATCAGTCAGATCTCTGACTCGCTTGTCAGGATTAACTCCTGTAGATGTCAGAATGTTCTGCGACCGAGATAGCCCAATTCCATAAATGTATGTCAGACCGATCTCGACGCGCTTGTCGCGAGGAAGGTCTACCCCAGCGATCCGTGCCACGCTTTTTGTCTCCCTAGTTATGTGGAAATATCTAAAATGCTTGAGCGTCAGGGGGTGAAGTTAATTTAACCCTGACGCTGTTTGTGTTTTGGATTGGAACAAATGACCATGACTCTGCCGCGACGACGAATGACGCGGCACTTTTCACAAATTTTTCGGACGGATGCTCGAACTTTCATGCCTATTTGGGCAACACTGCAAGTTTTATATTATATCATTTTGGAGTTTTTAATGTCAAAAAAACGATCATAACAGGAATTTGTCAACTAAATTCCGATCGCCCGTGCTACTATTTTTTATTCCGCAGCCGATATGTAATCCTACCTTTGGTCAAATCGTAAGGAGTCAGTTCGACTTTGACGCGATCGCCAGGGAGAATTTTGATGTAGTTGCGTCGGATTTTGCCAGATATATGGGCTAGCACGTTAAACCCATTTTCTAGATTGACCCTAAACATCGCATTCGGCAACGATTCCGTTACCGTACCTTCCATTTCAATTAGATCTTGTTTAGACAATTTATTTTGACCTCAAATTCGCCAGTTTACTTCCACGATCGCTCGATCCACTTCAAGATCGGGACGTAGAAACTCATAACCGCCCTCAATCTCTTTCTAGAATTACGATCTAGCTTCTAGAAGATGTCGAGCTATATGGCAAGCTCATGGAGAGTACCACATCAGGAAGTTATATTTACATATTTTATCAAAAATTTACCATCTGTTGGGGGTAGAAGAAGAGGGGGGACGCGGGGAGGGGAGAGGGGAGACAGGAAGAATTTCTTAACTCAACACTCTTCACTCTTGACAACCTTCTCACTTCTGTAGAAACGCGGAATCTCTAGTCTCTACATTCTGAACTCTCGAACTCCCGAACTCCTGAACTCCTTTAGCTAGGTTGGATTAACTGTTGGAGCGATTCGGTAATTTCTTCAACTGGCCGATCGCCGTCAATGCCAATTAGAGAGTTGCGATCGCTATAGAAATCGATTAAAGGTGCGGTTTGTTGGCGATAGACTTCTAAGCGGTGGCGAATAGTTTCTTCATTATCGTCCGATCGCCCCCGCGCTAACATCCTGCTCACGACCACCTCATCAGGGACTTCCAAGTTAACTACGCCATCGTAGCGCTGACCGATTTCCTGCAATAGTTGGTCTAAGAAAGAGGCTTGAGAAGGATTGCGGGGAAAACCGTCTAAAATCCAACCCTTTTGGGCATCTACTTGCTGGAGGCGATCGCGGATCAGATCGAGGATGAGGCGATCGGGAACCAACTCGCCTCGTTCCATATAACCTTGGGCTTCTTGACCTAGTGGCGTTCCTTTAGCCTTAGCTTCCCTTAAAATATCTCCCGTTGAAATATGGGGAATTTCGCATCGATCGGCTAAAACTTTAGCTTGAGTTCCTTTGCCTGCCCCTGGAGGCCCTAAGAATAGCAATCTGGTCACTTGTTTGAATCCTCATAAAGAGGAGACACAGGAAACAGGGGGAGACATGGGTAGACAAAGACGTGGAAAATTCTACATTTCACACTTCTGCAAAGACGTGCCTTAGCGAAGCCATGCGCGATAGCGCTATTGGCGCGTCTCTACATTCTGAACTTCTGAACTCCTGAACTCCTGAACTCCTCGATTACTGTTTCACCATCCCTTCATATCTTTGAGAGATGACGTAGGTTTGAATTTGTTTGGCTGTGTCGATCGCCACCCCTACCAAAATTAGCAGGGAAGTAGAGCCAAATCCTTGAAAGATTCGACTTTTATCTACTGTGCTTTCAACCGCTAGAGGCACTAAGGCCACCACCCCTAGAAAAATTGCTCCTAAAAATGTCAGTCGATTCAACACGCGCTCGACATATTCGCTAGTAGATCGACCGGGGCGAATTCCGGGAATGCTAGCCCCCATTTTCTTGAGATTTTGGGCTAAATCTACGGGATTGACGATCAAAGAGGCGTAGAAATAGCTAAAGAACACGATCAAAAGGACAAAAACTATCACGTATATCCAAGGAGCACTACCTTGGGGATTGAGATAATCGCCAATCTGCCCCAAAACGCTTCTCACTTGAGTCCAATTTTGGGGAACAAAATTGATCAGCGTTGCTGGCAAAAACAAAACCGCAGAGGCAAAGATTAGAGGCATTACACCTCCCTGGTTCAGTCGTAAAGGCAGGAAATTCGTTCGCTCGCGATAAAGACGGCGGCCGACTTGACGGCGGGCTGAAATAATTGGAATTCTTCGCGTTCCTTCTTGGACGAAGACAATGCCAACAATCATGACCAAAAAGACTAGCAGCAGCAGAATCACGCGCCAGACTACATCTTGGTCGCCGCCACTCGCCTGAGCCAAGGCTTTTCCTAAAGAGGAGGGTAAAGTAGAAACAATACTCAAGAAAATCAATAAGGAAGCTCCATTTCCCACTCCGCGCTCGGTAATCACTTCCGAGATCCACATGACCAGCATCGAACCAGCAGTAAGAGCGAGGGAGGTTTGCAGCACGAACAGCCAATCTCCTCCATTCGGACCAGTAGCAAAACCTCGGAGCAATCCAGAGCTAATCCCCACGCTTTGCAGGAGTGCTAAGCCTAAAGTCAAATAGCGAGTAATTTGCGAAATTTTTCGCCGTCCAGCTTCGCCCTCATCCTTTTGCAATTTTTCTAAAGAAGGAATTGCGGTGGTGAGAATCTGCACCATAATCGAGGCATTAATGTAGGGCAAAATCCCCAAGGCAAAAACGCCGATAATCGCTTCCTCTTTTAGCTTTCCCTCAGCGTCAATACCGCTAATAAAGACCACGCTTCTGGTAAACAAGCTGGCTAATTGAACTAATTGGTTGCCTTTGAGTTGATTTAACGCCTCTCCTGCAATCTCGATATTGGGTAAAGGAATGAAAGAACCCAAGAGAACTAAAATCAACAAACCGAGGGTCACGAGCAGCCGACCTCTTAAGCCAGCAGCTTGCGCCATCTGCATAAACGTTTCTTGAGCGGTTGGGGCTTTGTCTCTACTAATGTCCATGAATGGCTACCTGCCCTTTGGGGAAATTCATATTACTTCGCAGCTACCACCTGCTGCTTCAATTTTTTGGCGGGCACCAGCGGTAAATGCAGATGCTTTTACGATCAGAGGTACAGTAATTTCCCCGTCACCAAGCATCTTTAAGGGGCCGTCGTTGGTAGTGGCAATTCCTGCTGCTAACAAAGACTCTAAAGTTACTTCTGTGTTAGCTGCCAGAGATGCCAGTTTACCTACATTAATCGTAGTGTATTCTTTGCGATTGATGATGGGAAAATGCTTGAGCTTCGGCAGGCGGCGATAGAGAGGCATTTGTCCGCCTTCAAATCCAGGCCGGGTGCTGCCTCCAGATCTGGCTTTTTGGCCTCGCATCCCTTTACCGCCGCTAGCGCCTTGCCCGGCAGAAATTCCTCGGCCCAGGCGGCGGGGACGTTTTTTTGAGCCTTTCTTGGGTACTGCGTCGTTTAATCTCATAATTCAGGAGTTCAGGAGTTCAGGAGTTCAGAATGTAGAGACGTTCAGGCAACGTCTCTTGCAGTAGTCAATTACCTTCTGAATTTTGGTTCTTTAATTTAGGCATAAAGGTTTTCGATCGGGATACCCCTTTCTTCTGCTACTTCAGCAAATGTCCGCAAGCTAGATAGGGCATTAATAGCGGCTCTAGCATTGTTCAAGGGGTTATTAGAACCGAGTTGTTTGGCTAAAATATTCCGCACGCCTGCTAGCTCTAGTACCGTTCTCACCGCACCGCCAGCAATTACCCCAGTTCCGGGGGCGGCTGGACGCATCATGACTTTAGCTCCACCACCTTCGCCGTTGATGGGATGGGAAATCGAGTTAGATTTGGTGATCGGAATTTCGATGAGATGCTTTTTGCCGTCAGCCACGCCTTTGCGGACTGCGCCGATCACGTCGCTGGCTTTGCCCACTCCGACTCCGACTTGACCCTTTTCGTTACCGACGACTACGATCGCTCTGAAGCTGAGTTTTTTCCCGCCTTTGACTACTTTACTCACCCGGCGAATTTGGATTACTCGCTCTTGAAAGTTGACTTCTTTTTCTTTAGTTCGGTTACTTTTACGACGCTCTTTTGCCATAATTTTTTCCTGGGTTTATAGTTCGTGGAACGAACCCTTTCTAAAAATCTAATCCTGCTTCTCTAGCTGCATCTGCCAAAGCTTTAATCCGACCGTGGTAGAGATTGCCGCCGCGATCGAATACTACTTTACCGATTCCTTGTTCGATCGCTCTTTGGGCGACTAATTTACCGACTTCGATCGCAGCTTCAGAAGTCGCCCCCGATTTTAATTGCGATTTTAAGTTGGGATCTAAGGTGGAAGCGGCCGCTAAGGTATGTTGTTTGGTATCGTCGATCACCTGAGCGTAAATGTGCTGGTGAGAGCGAAACACGGCTAACCGAGGGCGTTCTGCGGTCCCGCTCACTTTTTTGCGAACTCGCCGATGGCGGCGCTTGACTGATTCTACTCGCGTAAGTTTCATAGCTTATTTCTTACCTGCCTTTCCAGCTTTACGTCTGACGACTTCTCCAGCGTAGCGAATGCCTTTACCCTTATATGGTTCTGGCGGACGAACGGCCCGAATGCGGGCAGCGGTGTTGCCGACCAACTCTTTATCGATGCCACTGACGATGACGTTAGTATTAGTTTCCACGGCAAATTGAACCCCGTCTGGAGGTTCGATTTGTACCGGATGGCTGTAACCCACGGTCAAAACTAGATTGCGTCCCTGCACCTGAGCGCGATAACCAACGCCGATAATTTCCAAACGCCGCTGGAACCCTTGAGAAACTCCTTCTACCATGTTGGCAACTAGAGTGCGAGACAGTCCGTGGCGCTGGCGAGCCGGACGAGATTCGTTGCGGCGGGTGACGACGATTTTTTCGCCTTCTTGTTCTACCAGGACTTCTGCTGGTAAGGATCTAGAAAGTTCGCCTTTAGGACCTTTAACGGCAACATTTTGGCCGTTAATGGTCACTGCGACTTTACTAGGAATTTCTATTGGACGTTTGCCGATCCGAGACATAATTCTCCTGCCCTTATCCTATTCCCTGTTCCCTCGGTTTACGAACTACCATACATAGCAAAGCACTTCACCACCTAAACCTTGACGGCGAGCTTCTCGATCGGTCATGATGCCGTGAGAAGTAGAGATGATGGCAATGCCAATTCCACCTAAAACTCTGGGTAGATCTTTGCGACCGGAATATACTCTTAAACCAGGTTTGCTAATTCGCTTTAAGTTATTGATCAGCGGTTGACGAGTTTTTCCTTTGTATTTTAAGGAAACTACTAAATTTCGCTCGATCCCTTCGCCAACTTCTTCAAAATCGTTGACGAATCCTTCTGCTTTCAGCACTTGAGCAATGCTGCGAGTCATTCTCGTCGATGGTATTTTAGTCTGTTGATGACGTGCCATGTTAGCATTGCGAATCCGAGTCAGCATATCTGCTATTGTGTCGTTTGCCGCCATTTATCCCTCTTTACTTGATGATTTTCTCAACTATCGCGAAATGGCATTCCCATTTCTTTTAGTAAGGCGCGACCTTCTTCGTCTGTATTGGCGGTGGTGATGATGGAGATGTCCATCCCGCGAATTTTATCGATTTTGTCGTATTCAATTTCAGGAAATATCAGTTGTTCTCTGACCCCTAAGCTGTAGTTGCCTCGTCCGTCAAAGCTTTTGGGACTAATACCCCGAAAATCTCTAATTCTAGGCAGCGATAGGCTGATCAATCGATCGAGAAAGGCGTACATTTTTTCCGATCGCAATGTCACCATCACCCCCACGGGCATTCCTTCGCGGATTTTGAAGCCCGCGATCGCTTTTTTGGCTCGCGTGACTACAGGTTTTTGTCCGGTGATTTGGGCGATTTCGCTGACTGAAGATTCCAGGGCCTTAGCATTTTGAGAAGCTTCTCCCAAACCGCGATTGACGGTGATTTTTATCACTTTTGGAACCTGATGAACGTTGGTATATCCAAACTGTTTCATCAGCTTCGGAACAATTGTTTCTTGGTAGAGTGTTTTAAGTCTGGTCACGATGATTGTCTCCTTAGTTTTCCTGGGCTTGGTCAGGAAATTAGAGTTATTTGCTAGGGTTGCTGTCAAGAATTTCGCCTGTTTTTTTCAGCATTCGCACCTTACGACCGTCTTCGGTAAAGGTGTAACAGATGCGGCTGGCAACTTTTTGTTTGGTCGAATAGAGCATCACGTTGGAACTGTGAATCGGACCTTCAAAGTTGACGATCCTCCCCGATTCTCCTTCTTGTTGGGGTTTGACGTGTTTGGTTTTAACGTTTACCCCTTTGACGATTACTTTGCTGGTCTTGGGGAAAGTTTGCAAAATTTCGCCCACTTTGCCCTTATCTCTACCAGCGATTACTTGAACCGTATCGCCTTTGCGGACGTGCATTTTAAATCGCTCTTGCTTCTCTTTCATTAGAGTACCTCTGGTGCGAGAGAAAGAATTTTCGTAAAGTTTTTGTCCCGCAATTCCCGCGCCACCGGGCCGAACACCCGCGTTCCTCTGGGGTTGCCATCGGCATTGATGATTACCGCTGCATTATCGTCAAACCGAATGCTCATGCCGCTGTCGCGGCGCAGTCCTTTTTTGGTGCGAACCACCACGGCTCTAACTACATCCGATCGCTTCACTGCCATGTTAGGAATAGCATCTTTAACTACGGCAATAATCACATCGCCAATTCCGGCATAGCGGCGGTTAGAACCTAAAACGCGGATGCACATCAGTTTTCTCGCACCGCTATTATCAGCAACATTTAGATAAGACTCTTGTTGAATCATAATTCGTCAGTTTAATTAGCTATTGAGAACTTCTATCACTGTCCAGCGTTTAGTGCGACTCAAAGGGCGAGTTTCTTGGATGCGAACGCGATCGCCTTCTTGACACTTTTCTTCTTCGTCATGAACTTTATATTTCTTAGTTTTGACGACGATCTTGCCGTATTTTTGGTGGGAAACGCGGTTTTCTACTGCCACGACTACAGTTTTTTGCATTTTATTGCTAACAACCAAACCGACTTGTTCTTTAACAGCCATCTTCACCTATTCCTCTTCTGCTTCTGGGGTAGTGGCGGCGGGGCTAGAGTCTTTGGCGGCTTCCCGCTTGCGCTCGCCTTCCACCGTCATTAATTGGGCGATTTTATGCCGCAGGTGTTTGAACTGATGCGGTTTTTCTAAGCGGCGGGTAGCCTGTTGCAATCGCAGATCGAACAGTTCTTTTTTGGCTGCTAGAATCTCGTCATTCAATTCGCGATCGCTTAATTTTCTAGCATCTTCTATCTTGGGCAGAGGCATAATCTAAACCGTCTCTTGTTCGCGAGTGATGAATTTAGTTTTAATCGGCAGCTTGTGAGAAGCTAAGCGCATGGCTTCGCGAGCAGTTTCTTCCGGTACGCCAGCAATCTCGAACAGAATCCGCCCTGGCTTGACTACTGCTACCCAAAACTCAGGCGAACCTTTACCGGAACCCATACGGGTTTCCGCCGGACGCATAGTTACGGGTTTGTCGGGGAAAACTCGAATCCAAATTTTGCCACCCCGACGAATGTATCTAGTCATGGCTCGACGGCTGGCTTCGATTTGCCGCGAGGTAATCCAAGCTGGCTCGGTAGCCTGGAGCGCGAAGTCACCAAAGTTGATGTCGCTGCCCCGCAGTGCTAGCCCGGTCATCCGCCCGCGCTGCTGTTTCCGAAATTTTGTTCTTCTAGGACTGAGCATGATAAATTCAGGAGTTCAGGAGTTCAGAAGTTCAGGAGTTCAGAAGTTCAGGAGTTCAGGAGTTTAGGAGTTTAGGAGTTCAGGAGTTAAAAGTTCCCTTTATCTCCGCCCTCTTTGCTCTCTCCGCTCTCTCCGCCCTCTTTCTACTCATTCGATCGATCTTCAAATTGCTGGCGGCGACGCTGTTGGCGGCGCTTGGGCTGCGGTTGAGTGGTGGCTGGCTGTTCTTCCTGACCGGGAATGACTTCGCCTTTAAAAATCCAAACTTTGACTCCCAAAATGCCGTAGATGGTTTTAGCTGTACGGTAAGAGTAGTCGATGTTGGCTCTGAGGGTATGGAGCGGCACTCTGCCTTCGCGAGTCCATTCGGTGCGAGCGATTTCAGCCCCGTTCAAGCGCCCGCTGACTTGGATTTTAATTCCTTGTACTTCGGCCTTTTGGGCCCGCTGGATGGCTTGACGCACGACGCGGCGAAAAGAAACCCGGCGTTCTAGCTGCTGGGCGATATACTCAGCAATCAATTCGGCATTAGCATCTGGTTGGGTAACTTCGATGACATTGACCCGAATTTGGCGATTGCTGCCAAGGGCCGCTTGCAAATCGGTACGCAATTTTTCAATGCCGCTGCCGCTGCGACCGACTACTACCCCCGGTCTAGCGGTGTGGATTTCTAAATCGATTTGGTCGGCTTTGCGTTCGATCCGCACTTGAGAAATTCCAGCTTTGCCCAAGGTGTCATCTTTAGCAATATGCTGTCTGATTTTGAAATCTTCTTGTAATAGTTCTGGGTAACGTTTGGGATCGGCAAACCATCGCGATCTGTGTTCTTGCGTAATCCCAAGTCGAAACCCAATTGGATGAATTTTTTGTCCCACGAATGCCCCCAAAAAGAAAAAATGGATTTCTTGGTTTCAACAAATTTTGCTGCTCAATCTGCCGCTTCTGCTACCGCTACGGTAATGTGGCAAGTCGGCTTGCGAATTTTATATGCCCGACCTTGAGCGCGAGGCCGGAAGCGTTTCAAAGCCGGGCCGCCATCGGCATAAGCTTGGGAAACTACCAACTTAGTCGGGTCCAGACCGGAATTATGCTCGGCGTTAGCCACTGCGGAACGCAAGACTTTCAATACGGGTTCGCAAGCCCGATAAGGCATAAATTCCAGCACGATTAGGGCTTCGCGGTAAGAACGCCCCCGAATTTGATCTAACACCCGTCGCACCTTATAGGGCGACATCCGCACGAAGCGAGCGATCGCTTTAGTTTCTTGAGTAGTATCTAATGCCATAATTTATCTCCTAGTCAGTCGTCAATTGTCAACAGTAAGTTATTTTTGACTTTTGACTTTTGACTTGTCTATCGACCTGCTTTCTTATCTCCCTTAGCGTGTCCTCTAAAGGTACGCGTGGGGGCAAATTCGCCTAACTTGTGTCCTACCATCTGATCGCTGATGTAAATCGGTACGTGTTGGCGACCGTTATGAATGGCGATCGTATGACCTACCATCTGCGGCAAAATCGTTGAGGCTCTCGACCAGGTTTTGATTACCTGTTTTTCGCCTTTAACGTTTAGGGCTTCAATTTTTTTCAACAAGCTATCGGCCACGAACGGCCCTTTTTTGAGAGAACGACCCATATTTTTAGAGCGTAGAGTGTACTGAGCGATCGATTAAAGAATTATGAGTTATGAAATAACCGCTTTCCTTCATAATTCATAATTCAGCATTCATCATTCTTTAGGACTGACGACCGCCGCGACCGCGTTTGGAAGATTTGCGCCGACGACGAACGATTAATTTACTGCTAGCTTTCTTCGGCTTGCGAGTTTTGTATCCCAGAGTCGGTTTGCCCCAAGGAGTAACCGGCCCGCTTCTGCCGATAGGGGCCCGGCCTTCACCGCCACCATGGGGATGATCGACAGGATTCATGACGCTACCTCTGACCTTAGGACGGCGACCCTTCCAGCGATTTCTCCCAGCTTTACCAGCGCTTAAGTTTCTGGCCTCGACGTTACCTACTTGACCGAGGGTGGCATAGCACTCGCGGCGCACCATCCGAATTTCTCCTGAAGGCAATTTTAAGGTGACGTAGTTTCCTTCTTTCGCTACTACTTGGGCGGTAGCACCAGCCGATCGAACTATTTGTCCGCCTTTGCCCGCAGTCATTTCGACGTTATGGACGCTGCTACCTAAAGGGATATTAGCTAGAGGCAGAGCGTTACCGATTTCCAGGGGAGAATCCGGACCGGAAAAGATGGTAGTGCCAACTTCTAACCCCGCAGGATGGAGGATATAGCGTTTTTCTCCATCTTGGTAATAAAGCAGGGCGAGTCTAGCGTTGCGATTGGGATCGTATTCGATCGCAGCTACTTTAGCTGGAATGTTGTGTTTGTCGCGCTTAAAGTCGATCTGGCGGTAGAGGCGCTTGTGGCCTCCACCCCGACGGCGGCTAGTGATTACGCCTCGGTTGTTGCGCCCTTTAGAGCGGTGCTTGAATTTGGTAAGAGATTTTTCTGGCTCGCTTTTAGTAATTTCAGCGAAATCTGAAATTGTTAGTTGGCGAGTGCTAGGGGTATATGGTCGATAAGAACGAGTGCCCATAAGAAGTGTTAAGTGTGGAGTGTTAAGTGTGGAGTGTGGAGTTCAGAGTTTTCTGAGTCTCCTTCTCTGCTGCTACGCCTCTTATACGTCGGGGAAGAGAGCGATCTTATCGCCCGGTTGCAGGGTGACGATCGCTTTTTTGTATTGGGGTTTGTATCCTACAAACCTGCCAACCCGCTTCTTCTTTCTGGGTAGACGCATCGTATTGACGCTTACTACCTTCACGTCAAATAAACTTTCAATTGCTGCTTTGATATCTGGTTTGGTAGCTTTGGGAACGACTTCAAACACGTATTTGTTTTTTTCGAGCAAGATGGTGGCTTTCTCTGTCACCAGGGGGCGATGGATCAAATCGGGCAAGTCGCGGGGGTTAACCTTAGTCACTGTAAACCTCCTGGATTTTGGCAAGAGCTTGGGCTGTGGTGACGATTTTGTCAGCCCAAAGCACGTCGTAAACGTTGAGGTTAGTCGCTAAAATGAGTTTGAGTCTAGGCAAGTTGCGGGCTGATAGATAAACGTTTTCCTCTTTTTCAGAGACGATCAACAAGATTTTTCTTTCTGGCTCGATTCCCCAACGGGCGATCGCTCCTACTAATTCTTTGGTTTTCGGCCGGGGCAATTGGTCGGCAAATTCTTCGACTACCACCAAGTCATCAGTCCGGCTTTGGAAGGCAGTTCTTAAGGCCAAGCGCCTTTCCTTCCGGTTCATCTTGACTTCAAAGTCTCTCGGCTTCGGTCCGAAGATGACACCGCCACCGCGCCATAGCGGAGAACGGATCGAACCAGCACGAGCGCGACCCGTACCTTTTTGCCGCCAGGGTTTTCGACCTCCCCCTCTGACTTCGGCTCTGGTCTTGGTACTGACCGTACCTTGACGAGCGTTTTCCATTTGGCGCACTAACGCTCGATGGACGATGTGAGAGGCATTTTCGGGTTTAGCTACTTTGAAATCTAAAGCGGCTTCTCCTACTTCTTCGCCTTGCCAATTTTTGACCGTACAGCTAACCATAATAATTTTTAGTCCTTTGTCAGTTGTCAGTTGTCAGTTGTCAGTTGTCAGTTGTCAGTTGTCATTAACCGTTAGTTGTTAGCGATCGATGAGCAGGTATTATTTTTGACTTTTGACTTTTGACTTTTGACTTGCCTATCGACCTACTTTTTTAGCAGGCACGATTCTCAACAGCGCCCCTGGTTTGCCGGGTACTGCTCCTTTGACCAACAATAAATTGCGATCGCCATCTACCCGCACTACAGCTAACTTGCGAATGGTGACGCGCTTGTTACCCAATTGTCCGGCCATCCGCTTTCCAGGATAGACCCGTCCGGGGGTAGTTCCAGGGCCGATGGAACCGGGCAACCGATGGTTTTTGGAACCGTGAGACATCGGCCCGCGTTTGAAGTTGAGTCGCTTTTGATAGCCAGCAAAGCCTCGACCGATGCTAGTACCGCAAACATCGACCATTTGACCAGCGCTGAATATATCGGCTTTGATTTCCTGACCTAGCTCAAAGCCGCTAGGATCGTCGAGCCGATATTCTTGCAGGTGTCGCAAGGGTGAGGCTTCAGACTTTTTCAAGTGTCCTAGTTCTGGCTTGTTTAGGGCCTTTTCTTTCACTTGTTGATAGCCAAGCTGGATGGATGTATATCCGTCCGTCTGCTTGGTTTTGATTTGCGTTACCGTGCAAGGGCCCGCTTGAATTACGGTCACAGGAATTGCTTTACCTGCTTCGTCAAATACCTGGGTCATGCCAAGTTTGGTGCCGAGAATACCGACAGACATCGAAAATCTCCCATTTCGAGTAAAGATCGAGACGGATAATATTTGTTCGAGTAACTCGCGTTTTCCTACTTGGTCGATCGCCCGATCGCTTGGCGACGGAAATCGACTTGCTGCTTCTATTTGACGAACAGCAAGTAGTAGTTTTGCCAGGTTACGTGACAATTATTAAATTTTAGGTCTTTGCTAACAATCTGAGGCACTAGCTAATAGCTTGGCAAAGTTCCGCTCGGACTTAAGGGATTGACCGCTCAGTATCCTAACGAGATAGCAGTGCGAAGGTTTGCTGAAAGTACGCTTATATGTATATTCTCAGCAGAGCGAGTGTTACCTAAACAGGCAAGACTCTAACCACTCGAAACAATCGAGGTTGCTAGGAATTTTGACCACGATCGATCAATATAAACTATTATCGAGCAATTGTCTAGGTTTGTAAACTTGTTGGCGATCGCCAGCAACAATGAAGATCGCTGGGAGATTAATCCCACCACCATCACATATGGTAGGGGCGCAATGCATTGCGCCCCTACAGGTGGTATTCTTCGTCGATCGCTAATGCTTTTGAAACTGACCGAATTGTAACTCGTACACTTCGTCTTCTTTGCCGCTCTCAATTTTGAGATTCGATCGAGGATAAGCAACGCACAATAAGGCATAACCTTGGGCCTGCAGTTCTCGACTGACACCCATCCCATCGCTTTGATCTACGTTTCCTTGGAGGATCTTAGCGGCGCAAGTCGTACACACGCCCGCGTTACAAGAGTTAGGTAAATCTATTCCAGCTTCAGCAGCAGCGCGAAGAACGGTTAAATCTTCTGGAGCATCAATGGTGTAAGTGCTGCCTTGATGTTGAATTTCAACGGTATATGTTTTGGGCATAGATCTGATGAAAAGGGGAGAGCGAAGAGGGGACGCGGAGAGGGGAGACACGGGGAGGGGTGAGGGGAGAATTTATTAATTCCGAATTCCGAATTCCGAATTCCGAACTCTTATTTTCTAGCTAACCACAGCATTAACTTTGGGTTCTGCGATCGAAAGTTTGGGGTTTTCTGAAAGATAAATTTGGCGAACGTCATCTGGTAAAGCCGCTTCTAGTCGCTGATATCCTTGCTGTAGTTCTTTGCTGACTTCAGGTAGAGCAATTTCTTCTCCCTCAGTCTGAAGATAAGCGGCAATTTGGGCTTCGCTCCAGTGAAACGTTTGCGCTAGCAATACCATCAGTCTCTGACGATCTGGTAGTTCCACTAAAGATTGTTCTAAGTAGCACCACAGCGGCGGCGAAGCAGTTGAAAGGGAGTAATGAATTAATTCTGCTGGGGGCATTTCTACTTGGTTGACGCAAATAGCCGCCATTTCGACTAACCAGCTTTGAAACGAATAGTTGTTATTGGTGCTAAACTTGCGAGGATCTAATCCACCCATTTCGTAGTAGATGTGCCGCCAGGTGAGAGCAAATAGGTAATCTGCCTGCACGGGCGATCGCAATCCATACCACATTAGAGTGTAGACGATCGCGCTATAGCGACAGAAAATAGCGACAAAGTATTTTCCTTGCTCTGGATAGTGCTGAAACAACGTCAGCAATTCGCGATCGCTGTAGTGAAACAACGATTTGACGATGGGATGATGGCTTTCAGGAAAATGAGGGATTTGCACGATTTTTCCTCGCTGGCGCTCGATGGGGCAATTGGTGCGATCGATCCCTGGATAGATCGGGGGGACTTACGCGGCTAATCTATGTATGGATGTGCGTTACGCTGTGCTAACACACCCTACATTTAGGGAGTTGGACTGAGTTCTGACTTAGTTGGCAAACAATATATGATAGGACAGATCGTACACTAAGTTTCAAATTGATAAAATAAGTAGTATTATTACCGCTACCCAGAAGTCAAAAAAATTGATGGGTGGGATGGCGATCTCCTTTGATTTATTCCTTGACGCTCCTTATGTTCGGTTCTATAGCAGTTAATCCAATTTCTGACTTACTTCCATCTTCGATCGACAGTGCTTTTTTGGTGTCTCTGCCGCTAGATAGCCTCTTTTCGACTCAAGGCATCATGGTGATGCTGTTGGCAGCCTATGCTGTGGCGATGTGGATGTTTCTCAAAAGCGCCCCTAAAGTCCACACGATTATGGTGTCGGATCTGGAGATGGCCAGGCAATTTTATGAAGGTTTGCTAAATTTGCCAGTGGCGGAAGTCCCCTTGCACTACTACTACAACTACGAGCAAAGCTTGGGAACTGCTAGCCTCGACCCGTTGTACGTGCCAGCGACGATGGGAGCTTCTACGGCTAAAGGGTTAAGCCCGAACCAAGGTTTGTGGTATCAACTCAAGAAGAATGCCCAACTACACGTTATTTCTGGAGCCAATTCAGGGACTAACAATCGCCAGCGTCATGTTTGCTTCGATAAAGATTGTTTGGAACAGGTACTAATGCGGGTGCAGTTGCGAGGAATCAAACACAAAATTCGCCGGGAAAAGCCTTTGAATTTTTTGGTGAAAGACTTGGAAGGACGGACGATCGAGATGGCAGAAGTTTCTTAATGGGGCATGGGCTTCGGCAGGCTCAGCCGAGCGGACATAGGGCATTGGTAACATTTTTCCCTGTTTCTAATGAGGGATTATGGTTAGGTTCGTTGGGTTTCCTGCCGTCAACCCAACCTACAGTTATTGCACTTTTTAATTGCGAATTCTGAGGTGTGAGAATGCTTATCAAAATTCTGTAAAGTCGATTTGTCCTGCTTTAACTGCAAGAATTTGAGATGATTTCAACCACTCTGGCTCGAAAGCTCCTAAATGAGTGGTAGTAATTAAAGTTTGAAAGCGATCTTGAATGGCATCTAATAGCTGATTTTGCCGCCAGGGATCGAGTTCGGCTAACACGTCATCTAACAGTAATAATGGTGGTTCGCCAACTACTTCTTCGATCAGTTTGAGTTCGGCTAATTTGAGGGCTAAAACTAAAGTCCGCTGCTGTCCTTGAGAGCCATAAGCTTTGGCCGGGGTGCGATCGATCGTCAATTCTACTTCATCGCGATGAGGTCCCACTAAGGTCGTACCGTGGTGCTGTTCGGGTACGCGGCGTTGCTGAATTTTCTCTAAAAATGCCTGTTGGACTTTTTCGGTGTCGTCTCGATCTAAGCTGACGTTGGGAGCGTATTTCACTTCTAAAGCCTCGGTTTGACCGCTGATGCTGGCGTGCCAAGCTTGGGCGAGGGGGGCTAACCGCTGCAAAATTCTAGCCCGACGGCGCGTTACTCGCGTACCAGTAGTAGCTAATTGGGCATCCCATAAGGCTAATTGCGATTCTTCTGGAGACGTACCATGGTACGTCTCTACATTTTGATTTTTGGCTGCTTTTAACAGGGCATTGCGTTGGCGCAATACTTGGTTGTATTGCTGCAAGATATGAGCGTAGATCGGTTCGACTTGAATTAATAGAGAATCTAACCAAGCTCGGCGGCGTTCTGGCGCACCCCTAACCAGTTCTAAATCCAAACTAGAAAACTCTACGGCATTGAGAACTCCGAGAAAGTCGATTTGCCGCCTCAAGGTTTCGCCATTGAGAGCGACGGTGCGCCGACCTTGGGAACGAAGGGTTAAAGTTAAATCTGTAGTACCGTAAGCTCGCTCTAGAGTCGCGGCGATCTGTCCGGCCGATTCTCCAGCTAAAACCAGATCTCGATCGCGCGTCGCTCGATGGCTTTTGAGGGTGGCCAGCAACTCTACTGCTTCTAACAGGTTAGATTTGCCTTGAGCGTTATTCCCCACCAAAATCGTTTTAGGAGCCGAGAAATCTATCTGCTGCTCTCGGTAGTTACGAAACTGTCGCAGGTGGATAGCTTTAAGGTACATAGTTTCCCATTCCTAGCTCATGGCGATCGATAACGAACGATCGACATTAACCTGCGGGCAGAATCTAAACAGCTATCGATCGGGACTTAGGCCGCAAATCCCTAGATAGCAGTGCGTAACGCTTCGCTTTAGCGTAGCCATGCCGCAGGCTATACGCACCCTAGATTTAGAGGCTGGTTGTCAATTACCACTCGCCAGTTCCTCCTTCCAATTCTTCATAATCGATATCCATTTCTTTGACGCGTCGGATCGGGAGGTTGGCAATCAGCGCGGTCGTTCTCTGGCTGCTTTCGACGGAAAACTGCAAAGCGTCGGTGTCAATTTCCACGTAGCGAGAAACCACCTCTAAGATTTCTAGGCGCATGGCTTCCATCATCTGAGGAGTGAGTTCAGCGCGATCGTGAGCGATCACCAGTTGCAGGCGACGCTTGACTTGCTGGCGACTACTTTCGTTACCAGTGCGGGAAAAAAGTTGTTCTATCAGTTCGCCGATCATGTCTCAGGTTTTCCCTGCTTGAGCTTAAAAAATCTTAGTTCGCAGCACCTTGCCGATGCGGGAAAAGAAATTTTCATTGTTGTTATCTAGGTCGAGAAACTCGACCGACTCGCCTTGCAAGCGGCGACCGACATTTTGAAATGCCACTCCTGCTAAAGAGAGGTTATCTGCTAAAGCTAGGGGTTCGCCTCGGTTGGTGGAAACGATGACGTTCTCGTCTTCGGGGATGACCCCAATTAAGGGGACGGCGAGAATTTCTTGCACGTCTTCGACCGACATCATATCGTTCTCTCTGACCATTTTGGGTCGGAGACGGTTGACGATTAAGTGAATGCGTTTGACGCTTTGAGCTTCTAACAGGCCGACTACTCGATCGGCATCCCGGACGGCAGCGATTTCGGGGGTGGTGACGATAAGAGCTTCGGTGGCTCCGGCGATCGCATTTTTGAATCCCATTTCAATGCCAGCGGGGCTATCGATTAAAACGTAGTCACACATTTTCGATAGCTCGCCGATTAGTTGTTTCATCTGCTGGGGATTGATTGCTTCGGCTCGGCGGTTTTGAGTGGCTGGGAGCAACATTAAACCTGGTTGCCGTTTATCTTTGACTAAAGCTTGTTCTAATCGGCATTCGCCAATGATGACTTCAGCGGCGGTGTAGACGACCCGGTTTTCTAAGCCCAGCAGCAGGTCTAAATTTCTCAAACCGAAATCGGCATCGACCAGGGCAACTTGATGACCTAACCGCGCTATGGTCATGCCCAAATTGGCTGTAACTGTGGTTTTGCCTACTCCCCCCTTACCGGAGGTGACGACAATTATGCGACTCATATTATATGCGTGGGAAAACTTACACTATCGTTTGGGCTGTTTGTCTGAGAAAAGCGGGCGGCCGCTGGCGCGTCTTTAAGTTCATCTTTTGTCCTCCATGGTTTCGATGGGGGTTCTAACAAAATCGGCGGCTCTGGCAATCCGCAGAATTCCTTCTGGGCTGATATAAGCCACTTCTGGGTAAAACTGTTTTGGGGGCTTATCTGGCGCTCTAGCTACGCTAGAGGCTATTCGCAGTTGGGTCGGTTCCATCTGCAACGCCATGATGCGACATTGAGAATTGCCTTGGCAGCCAGCATGGGCGATACCGCGCAAGCGTCCCCATACTAAGATATCTCCTACAGCGATGATGCTACCACCTGGATTGACATCTCCGACGATCGCCACTGTACCAGGATGGCGAATTTCTACGCCAGAACGCACCGTTAATTCTAAATAGAGAGGTTCGGCTACAGGCTCTTTGAGTTGGGAAGGTTTGCCCGATACAACCGACGAAAATCGTAGTTGTTGTTCGACGGAGTAACCAGCGGTGGCAGCAGCTACGGCCGTTTGTCGCCGAGTGGTATAAATTCGTTCGATTTGGAGTTCGGCTTCTTTGAGTGCGTCAGCGATCGCTTTGAGTTGTCTGCCGTCTAACAGCCGATCTTGAGCCATCAGCCGCACTTTAGTTTGGGGTTGCCAAAAGCGATCGCCACCGTTGAGGCGGTGCTTTAACTGTTCCCACAATTCAGTCCAGGTATGGTCGATCGAGGATTCAGCTTCGGCGGGCAAGATTAACTGTAGCCCCCCATCTTCGGTTTTCAAGCGCACTTGGAACTTAATATTTTCTTCCCGCAGACTTGGGGAAACGGTTGGGGTTGGTACGACGTTCGGCAGGACTGAATCGGAAGTCATGCAAGGCAAGCCTGACTTGAGAGGATTGGTTTTTTATCCAGTTTTTGGATTGATGATGTAGTATATCATCACTAAACGGTTTTTGACGACTCGATCGACCGGGCAAATGAATTCGCGTCTATACAAACGAAGTCTGCCCGCGCGAACTCAAGAATAAACGGTTTTATAAGTCCGGATTTGATATTAGAAAATTTGACGATTCTTTGTCGAAAATCCAACAGTGCAGGGATTCGGGGTTTGGAGACAGAGCGATCGCTATTATATATAGATATGGAAGATATGGAGAGCGATCGGCTGTCCTCGCGGGCAGGCAGGATGCCTACTTTACAAGAATGTCCTGCGATCGATTCAGAATTGCTATATACGATAACTTTGGGAGCAAATCAGGTCTGCTTTAACTCAACATCCAACCGCAGATCGATTAGAGCAAATATCGGACAAAAAAGTCTGGACGGATGCAGAGTTGATGGCGCTCGATCGCGATAGTCATCGTTATGAATTAGTGAATGGAGAAATAGTCGATCGGGGGAATTTAGGAGCAAAATATGGATATATTAATGCGATCTTGAGTGCCGTTATTTTTAACTTTGTATTTTCTCAGCGCATGGGAGCAGTAATGAACTCTAGCACTGCTTTTGCGATGAAAAATGGTAATAAGCGATCGCCCGATGTTTCTTTTGTGGCTAAAGAACGCTTGCAAGGATTAGAAGAATTACCTGATGGCTTTTTAGAGGGTGCGCCTGACTTAGCAATTGAAGTTCTCTCGCCGAACAATACGATCGAGGAGATCCACAATAAACTGGTGGAATATTTTGAAAATGATGCCCGTTTGGTGTGGGTGGTTCATCCTAACGAGCAATACGTGTTGGTATATAAATCGTCTCAAGAACCCGATCGCCTCCTCAAAGCCGCCGATACTCTTGACGGCGAAAACGTTATACCGGGTTTTACGTTTCCAGTAGCTAATTTGTTTCAAAAACTTTCCTTTTAACAAGATCTCTTTCGCTGTTACCAGCCAATTAGCTGCGGGTAGTTGTTTCACCGTGAAACTGCCGATCGAGAGTGGATCGAAATTTGAGGGATCTGGAGAGTTGCCTCAAGGGATCGCATAACCAGAAGGCAGACCTAACCCCCTAGCCCCCTTCCCTGCAAGGGAAGGGGGGAAAGACCCTCCTTATCCGAAAAACTTTCTTTTTGTTCCACTTGTAGTATAGAGCTAGGGAGAGGTAAGAAGGGAAAAGCCCCTCTCCTGAAAGGAGAGGGGTTTGGGGAGAGGTCAAAATGGCTCGCATCCAACAGTTAGATCTTCCATCAGTGGACTTTAGCTATTAGTCGAGAACTTAACTTCTGGGCGGGTGCAAGCTTTCTGTTCGAGTTATAACTAAGTTGATAAAGAGATTGAGCCAGAGAAAAAAGGAATTGACAATGGCACGGGATGAGGCGTATCGGCAGGCAGAAGAGCGTATTGAAGAAGCACGCCGTAAGGGAGCAAAGGAACTGAATCTTGGAGGAATGGCACTTACTGAGGTTCCAGAGGCGATCGTTAACCTTGCTCAGTTGGAAGTGCTTATCCTCTCTGACAATCAACTGATAGCACTACCAAAAGCGATCGCTAATCTCACTCAGCTACAAGGGCTTTACCTTTCCAACAATCAACTGACAGCACTACCAAAAGCGATCGCTAATCTCACTCAGTTACAACGACTTTTCCTTTCCTGTAACCGACTGACAGCATTACCGGAGGCGATCTTTCACCTCACTCAGTTGAAATGCCTTAGCCTCTCTCACAACGAACTGACAGACATTCCGGCAGCAATTACTAATCTGACTCAATTGCAACGAATTATGTTTTCAAAAAACAAACTTACACACATTCCAGCAGCGCTCGGTTTCCTCACCAAGTTGCAAGAGATCGAGATCTCCAACAACCCTCTCAATCCCGGTCTTGCTGCTGCCTACGAGCAAGGAACAGAAGCTGTCTTGGAATACCTACGAGCAAAAACAGATGCTTAATACTAAATTAGGTTCAAAGTGACACCAGTTCATATTGTGGGAATTGGCTTGGATGGAGCGGCTGGAATCCCTTACCCAGTAAGCCAGATCGTCGATCGAGCCACGCTGCTAATAGGAAGCGATCGCCACCTCAGCTATTTCCCCAAACATCCAGCCCAACGCTTGGTATTGGGAGATTTTACTGAAGTAATTGGCGAAATTCGCCGCCGCCTGGAAACTAATGCTACTGAAACCATAGTAGTTTTAGTCACTGGCGATCCGTTGTTTTTTGGCTTGGGGCGGTTGTTACTAGCCGAACTTCCTCCCGAACAACTGACGTTTCACCCTCACGTCAGTTCGATTCAATTGGCTTTCGGTCAGATTAAAGTTCCTTGGCAAGATGCTCGAATTATTAGCGCCCACGGACGTTCTTTAGAAGAGTTAACCCAGGCGCTACAACAAGGAAGCGAGAAAATTGCCGTCCTCACGGATGAAACTAACACTCCTAATGCGATCGCTCGTCTCTTACTTGCCCTAGATTTACCCCACCAATATCAGTTTTGGATTTGCGAAAATTTGGGCGGGAGAAACGAAAAAGTTCAGTCTTTACCCGTAGCAGCAGTAGAACGGGAAACTTTTGCCCCGTTGAATGTAGTAGTTTTGCTGCGACAAACTGAAACTGGAGATCGACCTTTAGATCTAAATAACTTGCCGTTATTGGGTTTACCCGATCGAACTTTCTTGAGTTTTAGCGATCGCCCCAGCTTATTCACCAAGCGCGAGGTGCGAACCCTAATTTTAAGCGAACTGGCATTGCAACCGAAACAAACTGTTTGGGATATTGGCGCTGGTACTGGTTCGGTAGCGATCGAGATTGCTAGGTTATGTCCGACATCTTCGGTATATGCGATCGAGCAAACGTCAGCCGGGACAGCTTTAATCGCACAAAATTGTCGGCGTTTTCAAGTCAAAAACGTCGTCTCGATTCATGGCAAAGCACCACAATCTTTAGATCGACTTCCCAATCCCGATCGCATTTTTATCGGCGGTAGCGGCGGTAACTTGAGTCAGATTTTAGATGAGTGCGATCGTCATTTACTGCCAAACGGAATTCTGGTTATGGCTTTGGCTACCGTCGAACACCTCAATCTGGCCGTAGATTGGATGCGTCAAACAGATAAAGAGCGATCGCACCATTGGGATTATCGATTATTGCAAGTACAACTATCTCGATCGGTTCCCGTCGGACAGCTAACTCGTTTTGCCCCGCTCAATCCAGTTACTATTCTTACTGCCACGTGCAGTTAAATTAGGGTTTAGTATAAGGAACGAGCTTCAATTTTAAGCAAAAGTGTTAATTCGATCGGCGATTTAAAAAAGAGTACACATCAAATGAAAATCAAAGGTATTAAACGCGGTCAAGCTATTGAAATATTAGAACAAATTAGCGATCGTGCAGGGCATCAACTCGAATAAACTCGGTTGGTCGATATCCCGGTTCGGGAACGGGTCGATCGGAAGAATCGAAATGTTCGGCCAAGATTCTGGTTAGTCCCTGCGTGTGTTGCAGTTTCCGTTCTTTCCAACCTGGTTCGCGTTTTTCGGACCGAAAAATGATGTACTTACGCATCAATCTTTCTCCCTCTCTCCCCATCTCCCCATCTCCCTCTCTCCTCTAGGCTTCAGCCGCCTTGGCTGGCACTTTGGGTATTTCCTGCTTGATGGTGAGGTAGCGAATGACTTCCTCGCTCAGGCGCATGGCCCGCTCTAGGATGGCGATTTCTGGACCATTGGCTCTGTAGTTCATTTGGACGTAAACTCCCTCCCGCTGGCGTTTGATTTCATATGCCAAGCGGCGCTTGCCCCGATGTTGGATCTCGATTTCCTTGGCTCCGGCATCTTGGAGCAGATTTTTATATTTGGCGATCGCCTGGTCTACCTGCTCTTCTGCTAGATCGGAGCGCAGGATGTACATGGTTTCGTGAACGATATCTTTCATGCAATTTATTTCCTTATGGACTATATGGCTTATTCCGAGGTTGTACGGATAACAACTGAATAAGCAAGGAATTACAATCTTACCAGTTTTACTATTAACCAGGTGCAATGTGTCGAGCGATCTTTTTTTGGAAGCTTCACGCCACGCACGACCCACGACCCCCATTCATCTATGGCGCAGCGTTACGTTCGAGTTAAAATTCCTACTGGACAGATTTACTACGGTTTATTGCAACTCAACCGCAGCGTCCAAGTCCTAGATGCTCCCCCTTGGTTGCAAGGACAGCCTACAGATACTCTGTTATCCTCAGATGGTTATCAACTGCTAGCCCCTTGCGCTCCTTCTAAAATCGTCGCGGTGGGCAAAAATTACCCCGCTCACGCGGCGGAGATGGGAGGGGCAGTGCCCAAAGAGCCACTACTGTTTCTCAAGCCTCCCACCTCAGTCAGTGCTGCGCATACAGACATTCTTTATCCTCCGCAATCGCAGCGAGTTGACTATGAGGGCGAACTAGCTTTGATTTTGGGCGATCGCTGTGTTGATGTTTCTCCCAAAGAGGCTATAAGTAAAATCTGGGGTTATACGATCGCCAATGATGTCACCGCACGAGATTTGCAGCAGCTAGACGGGCAATGGACTCGCGCTAAGGGATTTGACTCTTTTTGCCCCCTCGGCCCGTGGATCGTCAGAGAATTGAATCCAGGAGCGACATTGCAGACGTTTTTAAACGATGCCCCTAACCCAGTGCAATCGACTCAAATCGATCGTATGGTATTTTCCCCTGAGTTTTTAGTTTCTTATATTTCCCACGTCATGACCCTGCTACCGGGAGATGTAGTTTTGACGGGCACGCCAGAGGGGGTAGGACCGATGCAAATTGGGGATAGCATCCGGGTAGAAATCGAAGGCATCGGTCAGTTAGAAAATACTGTCATTGCTCGTCGATCGACCCAAATGTAGAGACGTAGCAGTGCTACGTCTCTTGTTAGCGGATTTGAGCTTCAACTGCTTCAGAAATCCCAGGAATTTCGGCGTATTGTCCCCGCCAACACTGGACGACTGAATAGATACAAGCTGCTAAAGTGGCAATAAAAATTAGATTGGCGGTAGTTTCGGCAATCAGATGGCTACCTAAGGCCGGGACAAAAACTGAATACACCATATTGCACAACACCAAAGCGATATCGATCAGAATCGCTTGCATGGTATTAAATCGAATGAAGTTACTGATGTTTTGATTTCTGACTACAGCAAAAAGCAATACGAAGAAGACTGCTAATCCTGCGAGAGGAACGCCATAGTAAATTTGTAAAAATGGTTGTAGAGGTAAATAAATAAATGCTAAAAATGGCAGCAGTTTAATCAAACCTATACCAAAAGGGAAAGCTACAACTAACGGAAAAATATAAGGAAGAGATGCCAAAATTCTTTCTTTAGTTGGAGTGGTCGAACCGTTCCAAGTCATAATTTTTCTCTCAAATGAACGATTTGCTAATTCTTATATTGTAAGGGAGAAGAGGAGAGGAAAAGGAGAGACGCTAGGGCAAGAAGAAAATATTCAATTCTAAACTCCTGACTTCTAACCCTTGTAGGGGCGCAAAGCATTGCGCCCCTACCTCTAAATTTTTGAACTCCTGAACTCCTGAACTTCTAATTAATGCACTTGAGCCTTAGCTGCTTCAGAGATCAGCGGTACTTCTGCTTGTTTGCCTTGCAAAGACAGGACGATCGCATAAATTGAAGCTCCAGCGATCGCGATAAATATCAGGCTGAAAATAATTCCTACTCCTAAAGTTAAAAATCCCTTACCCCAAACGTCTAAGAGGACTGCACCGATTCCAGTTTGATTGCTAAAAAAATTGGGAACGAGGGCGCTCGACAAACCTATGAGCCTGATAAATGCGTTTAATAACCATCCGAAAACTGCTAGCAGTAATGCTTGCATGGCATGGAGGCGCAAAAAATACCTCAGTTTGTGGTTATTTATTACCCCTAAATACAAAGCAAAAAATACCACCATCGGAATCAATGCCCACTGTCCGATCGGAAAGTAGTAGATCCTTGCTAGCCAAAATATGGGAGTAAATAATATCCCTAGAGGAGGAAGCAGCAAAAACAGAAAGAACCCAAATGGTAAAATTTCTAGAATGGGTATGAGATAGGTTAAAGCCGCAAAAATCCGATCTTGAGTGGTGGCCGCGCCGCGCCAGATCATGAGCTAATTCTCCTGCCCGATTATTGATGTCAACGGGGAATGCTGAACGAAGATTTTTCATCATTCATAATTCTTGCCGTGCTTAATTAACATTAACAAGTTGGAAGCCCATTTGACATTCGTACCGATCGGGCAGATCTCGATCGGTCTTGGCGATCGCATGGCCGCAGCAGAGTTGCCCTTGTCGCCAGCGTGGTTGACCGCTGCGATCGGCGAGCAGGCAGCTTTGACAGACTTGCTCTGGAGAAATTACGTGTTCGTCCGTGAGAATGACCAGCATAGAGAACCCCTTTTCTTGCTAGCCCAATAACCTCTAAATTTATTGTACGCTAGGTTTTTGAGCAAGTAGTTACAATTGGTACACAGCTTAATTATTCCCATCAGCAGCCAAATAAATTACTAGAGGTAAACATACAGTGGCACAAACTAACTTAGATTTTTTGGCGATCGACGATCCGACGGTGGCTGAGTTAATCGGATTGGAACTGCAACGCCAACGGGATGGCTTAGAACTGATTGCTAGCGAAAACTTTGTTTCGGCGGCGGTGCTAGCTGCCCAAGGTTCGGTACTGACTAACAAGTATGCTGAAGGTCTTCCTGGCAAACGCTATTACGGTGGCTGCGAGATTATCGATAAAATCGAGCAACTGGCGATCGATCGAGCCAAGCAGCTATTTGGTGCGGCTCATGCTAACGTTCAACCTCATTCTGGGGCCCAAGCAAATTTCGCGGCTTTCCTGGCGCTATTGGAACCAGGCGACACGTTTATGGGGATGGATTTGTCTCACGGCGGCCACCTCACCCACGGTTCTCCAGTAAACGTTTCCGGGAAGTGGTTTAAGGCTTGTCACTACGGGGTGAGCAAAGAAACCGAGCAACTAGATTACGACGAAGTGCGGGAACTGGCAAAAAAATATCAACCGAAGCTGATTATTTGCGGCTATTCGGCTTATCCTCGGATTATCGATTTTGCCAAGTTTAGAAGTATTGCCGATGAAGTCGGGGCTTACTTAATGGCTGATATCGCCCACATCGCCGGGTTGGTGGCTACCGGACACCATCCCAGCCCGATGCCATACTGCCACGTAGTAACGACGACCACGCACAAAACCCTGCGGGGGCCGAGAAGCGGTTTGATTCTCACCAACGATGTAGAACTGGGCAAGAAGCTAGATAAAGCGGTTTTTCCTGGTACTCAAGGCGGGCCTTTAGAACACGTCATCGCAGCGAAAGCCGTGGCCTTTGGAGAAGCCCTAACGCCAGCATTTAAAGCTTATTCCGGGCAAGTAATTGCCAATGCCCAAGCTTTAGCAAGTCAACTGCAAAAGCGCGGTTTAAATATTGTTTCTGGAGGGACTGACAACCACGTAATGCTGGTAGATCTGCGATCGATCGGTATGAAGGGCAAGGAAGCAGATCGACTGCTGGGTGAAGTGGATATAACAGCCAATAAAAATACCGTTCCCTTCGATCCAGAGTCGCCGTTTGTCACCAGCGGGCTGCGATTGGGTTCGCCAGCCATGACGACGCGGGGGCTGGGAGCAGCAGAATTTGCCCAAATTGGCGATTTAATTGCCGATCGCTTGTTGAATCCTAACGATGAAGGTATCGCTCAAAATTGTCGCCAACGGGTGGCTGATTTGTGCGATCGCTTCCCGCTCTACCCTCACCTGACCGTACCCGTACCAGCGATGGCTTAACGCTATCGATCTCAGGTGAAATAGCGATGAAACTAATTTGAAAGAATGCGATCTATGAGGATCTAAAAGACAGGGCATATACAGTCGAATGGTCGGTGCTGGACGGAGGTTCCGGCACTTTTTTTTGCTCGATTACTATTACCGATCCCAAATCCAGTTAAACATCGATCGATGTAGATGAAAGTTTTCTCATAGAACTTTCATGTTTGTTTTATGCCAAATTTTTAAGCTGGATTTAACCAAAACATAACTTGGTTAAGAGCGATCGCAGGTGATGTCGCTGAATCTAGCATCATCGCTGCACTAAACCATTCTCGACATCAGTGGTATTCATAGAGGTCTTTATGAACAAGCTATCACCTCGATTAAGGCATCAAAGGGAGAAAATGCGTTCGACGCATCCCAGCGATCGCATAGCTAGATCGTTAGGGCAATCGACTCGGTTCGGACAAGAGCAATTACCATCTCGATCGTATCAATTCCAACCAGCAACCAATCCTAATCGTAAGCTGAGAATTGCTCTTTATTCCCACGACACGATGGGATTGGGGCATAAACGTCGCAATTTGTCGATCGCCCAAGCTTTGGGGGCTTCAGCTTTAGATGCCGACATTCTGATGATTAGCGGGATGTCAGAAGCCAACGATCTTTCTATGTCTCCTGGGGTAGATAGTTTGACCCTACCAGCCCTCTACAAAAATAGCGATGGGGAGTATAAATCGCGGCGGTTGGATATTTCGCTAGCAGAAATTATTAATTTGCGATCGCAAGTGATTCAGACTACTCTTGCAACTTTTGGTCCCGATGTCTTGATTGTCGATAATGTAGCGCGAGGAGCAATGGGGGAACTCGATGCCACCTTAGAATACTTGCGCGATCGCCAGCAAACCTACTGTATTTTAGGCTTGCGGGATGTTTTAGACGAACCTAGTGCCGTCCGGCGCGATTGGCAGCATCACCATAACGATCGAGTTATCCGAGAATATTACGATGCTGTTTGGGTGTACGGCGATCGCAGCGCCTATGACTTGAGCCAAGAGTATGACTTTGCCCCAGAGACAAATGCCAAGCTGCATTACCTGGGTTATTTGGATCGAACAGAGTGTTTGAAGTTTGTCGATGAAGCCAGCAAACGAGCGATCGACAGCCTGAATCTACCATCGTCAGCGCGTTTAATTCTCTGTGCTGTCGGTGGCGGCCAAGATGGAGCAGAACTAGCAGAAGTTTTCGCTCGAACCGAATTCCCAGCCGATACTCATGGCATTCTGCTCACCGGCCCTTTTATGCCCCAACAAGTTCGCCAACGCTTACAACAGCAGGCAGACGAGCGTTCCGACTTGTCTTTGCTCGAATATTTTCCCGAACCAACGCTGCTGATAGAACGGGCAGATCGGGTAATTGCTATGGGGGGATACAATACCACTTGCGAAATCCTCTCGTTCCAAAAACAAGCTGTAATCGTCCCGCGCATCAAACCTCGCCAAGAACAACTGGTGCGGGCCGAACGGTTGCAAGCCATGGGATTGCTCGATGTGTTACATCCCGATCGATTGAGCGTCGAGACTTTGAATGAGTGGTTGAGACAACCGGATAAACCGCCAGCCAGCCGCGATCGCCTCGATCTCAACGGTTTGACTCGCATTCCGCAATTTTTAGCGGTAAATGTTGCCCCCCGATTTCATACTAAATCCGGTTATTAAAAACATGAATCCAGCCCTCACCCCCAACCCCTATTGTGTAGAGACGTAGCATGCTACGTCTCTGCATGGGAGAGGGGTGCCGGAGGCGGGGTGAGGGCCAACCCACTGTTGCTAAGCGGTTTGATATCAGTAAGCGAAAACAAGGGATTTCAAGCTCCTTTCAACCAGCTTTTGAGCGTTCATCTACTTAATTTCAGAAAATGTTACTTTCCCCATCGCCGCGCGTTGGCTACGTTCTCAAACGCTATCCCCGTTATTCGGAAACGTTCATTGTCAACGAAATCTTAGCTCACGAAGCAGCAGGACTAAAGATTGAAATTTTTGCCCTGCGTCCTCCAGAAGATACCCATTTTCAAAACATTATTTCTCAAGTCCGCGCTCCAGTTCGTTACATCCGCAAGCCAGTACAAGGACGCACGAGCGAGTTCCTCAACAGTTTGGCACCGACAGCAGCTAGCTATTTTTGGGCGGAGTTGCAAGCAGCCAGTCAAGTCATTCCCGATTTTTGGTCGAAGTTAAGCATAGCCCAGGGAGAAAGAGCTAGTACCGTTTATCAGGCAGTTTGGTTGGCGCGGGAAGTGAAATTAACCAACATTACTCACCTGCACGCTCATTTTGGTACGGTAGCTACCAGCGTGGCTCGTTTGGCGGCTCATTTTACGGGCATTCCTTATACCTTCACGGCCCATGCTAAAGATATCTTTCACGAAAGTGTCGATCGAGAGGATATGACTCGCAAACTCAGCGATGCTGCCGCCACAGTTACCGTCAGCGATTACAACCTGAAATATCTCCAAGCCAATTACGGTAGTGCTGCTAACCGAGTGCAGCGCATTTATAACGGCTTAGATTTATCCCGGTTAAATTATCGATCGCCCTTACACCGACCCCCATTACCATTAATCCTGTTTGTCGGTCGCCTCATCGAGAAAAAAGGGATATCAGTCTTAGTTGAAGCTTGCGCCCAACTCAGGGATTGGGGTAGCGAATTTCGCTGTCAAATTATCGGCACGGGTTCTCTGCAAACTGAGTTGCAGCAACAGATTCAACAGTTAAATTTAGGTTCGGTAGTCGAAATCCTCGGTCCTCGCCCGCAAAATGAAGTCTTCGATCGCCTCCAGCAAGCAGCAGCGTTTGTGGCTCCTTATGTCATTGGTGCAGACGGCAATCGAGACGGTTTGCCAACGGTACTATTAGAGGCGATGGCGTTGGGAACTCCTTGCGTCGCTACTGATGTCACCGGAATTCCCGAAATCGTCCGTCACCGGGAAACTGGTTTGCTAGTACCTCAACGCGATGTCGAAGCTTTAGCTACGGCGCTCAAACGACTTTTAGATAACGTTAGCCAGCGAGAAAAATTGGCACGACGGGCAAGACAAACGATCGAGGAGGCGTTCGACATTCACGAGAATACGGCGGCATTGCGATCGCTATTTCAAGCACAAGCGACCAACACAGCGCCACGAGTTCTTCAGGAGGTGTAATTTATGAAGATTGCCTATATTTGTGCCGATCCTGGCATTCCCGTCTTCGGTCAAAAAGGATGCTCGATCCACGTCCAAGAAATTTTGCGATCGCTCCAAAAATTAGGGCATCAGGTAACTCTCTTTGCCACTCGCTTGGGAGATGAGCCGCCGCTCGACTTAGCCAAGATTCCGGTTTATCGCTTGCCCCCGATTCCTCAAGTAGAAAGACCGCTTCGCGAACGAATCGCCCTCGCGGTTAACCCAGATTTACAGTTAGAACTGGAACTAGCAGGTAATTTTGACTTCATCTACGAACGCTATTCCCTGTGGAGTTATAGCGGCATGGAATACGCCAGGGAACGAGGAATTCCAGGCATTTTAGAAGTTAATGCTCCTTTAATCGAAGAACAGCTACAGCATCGGGGTTTAGTCGATCGCGATGCTGCCGAAAAAGTTGCCCAGCGCGTCTTTAATGCTGCCAGTCAGATTGTTGCCGTTTCTACACCCATCAAAAATTATTTAACTAAATACGTTAGTGGGGCCAAAGTTCGAGTAATTCCTAATGGAGTCAATCGCGATCGCTTTGCCCTCCCTTTGATGCCCTCCTTTGTCATCCCTGCCGAAACTTTTGTCGTCGGCTTTGTCGGCAGCTTGAAGCCCTGGCATGGATTGTCGAGTTTGACCGATGCCTTTGCCCGCCTGCATCAAAAAGTTCCCTCAGCCCGACTTTTAATTGTGGGAGATGGCCCGGAACGAGAAAACATGGCAGCGGATTTATCCGCACGAAATTTACGCTCTGCCGTTCGTTTTACTGGTGCTGTTAACCCCGCTCTAATTCCTGAATTGCTGGCGGCGATGAGCGTGGCTGTGGCTCCCTATGAAGATCGCCCTGACTTTTATTTCTCGCCTCTCAAAGTCTACGAATACATGGCAGCCGGATTGCCTGTAGTTACCAGTCGAATCGGACAGCTAACCGAGTTAATTACCGATGGGGTCAATGGCAGGCTATGTCCTCCTGGGGATGCAGCGGCGCTCGCAGAGGCTTTAGAGGAACTGTGGCGATCGCCAGCACTACGCCAGCAGATGGGCAATGCGGCTCGCGATACCGTCTTAGAACATCATACTTGGGACGCGATCGCCGAACAGATCTTGACCCTGGCAGATCGAACTCGACTGGTCGGAGGTTGTCGATGACATCGAGCCCATCTCTGCAAAAATCTGTTCCCGGAATTTGGAAAATCTTGAGCTACTTTTCTCCCTACATTCGGAAACAGCAGAAATTATTGTTCTTAAGCGGAATCGCTTTAGTTGTGGATGTCGGGCTGCGGGTTCTCGAACCTTGGCCGCTCAAGTTCGTGTTTGACTACGTTCTAATTCGCGATCGAACACCCCCAGCGTTGCCCTGGGTTGGCACCTTAGAACCGATTTGGCTGCTGGCCTGCTCTATCCTGGCAGCGATCGCGATTCCGGTTTTGCGGGCGGTGGCGGCTTACTGGAATACAGTTTGGCTGGCTTTAGTGGGGAGTAGAGTCATTGGGGAAGTGCGAGAACGGTTGTATCGCCATCTCCAGCAGTTGTCCCTGGCTTATCACCATCGAGCTAGAAGCGGAGATCTGATCGTCAGAGTTAGCAGCGATGCCAGCAGGCTGCAAGAAATCTTACTGACAGCCGCTTTACCTTTATTAGTCAGCATCTTGACTTTATTGGGAATGTTGGCGGTAATGTTCTGGATGGATCGGGATCTGACTTTGCTTTCCTTACTGATGCTGCCTTGGTTTGGGTTAGTCGCAAGTCGTTTGAGCGATCGCATTCGGGAATCATCTGTCAAACAACGGCAGCAAGAGGGGGCGGTGGCGGCTACTGCTGCCGAGTCTATTGCTGCTATCAAACTGGTCAAAGCCCTGTCGCTGCAAGAAGCCTTTGCTCGAATCTTTGCTACCCAAAATCAGCGCAGTCTCAAAGAAAGCGTCCACACCCAACAACTAGCTTCTAACTTAGAGCGCACCGTGGATGTAGTCATTGCCATTGGCACCGCTGTAGTGCTGTGGTATGGCTCGTGGCTGGTATTGCGAGATGCTTTAACCCCTGGAGACGTGCTGGTATTTCTTACTTACCTCAAGAATGCTTTTAAACCCGTGCAAAATTTCGCCAAATATACGGGCAGATTAGCCAAAGCTGCGGCTTCGGGAGAGAGGATTTTGGACGTACTAGAAGAAATTCCCGACGTGCGAGATTTACCTGGAGCGATCGCGGCTCCTCCCTTTCGCGGCCGGGTAGAATTCGATCGCGTCAGTTTCGGTTACGAGCCGGAGCGAGTGCTGTTAGAAAAGATCGACCTAAAAGTACAACCGGGGCAACAAGTCGCCATTGTCGGCACTTCTGGCGGCGGGAAATCTACTTTAGTCAGCTTGATTCTCCGGCTTTACGACCCGATTGCTGGGGCCGTTAAAATCGACGGCCGGGATATTAGAGAATACACCTTAGATTCTCTGCGATCGCAAATCAGCGTCGTTTTGCAAGAGAGTCTGTTATTTGCCGCAACCATTCGCGAAAATATTGCTTACGGAGTCGCCGATATTACCGCAGCCGAAATCGTTGCTGCGGCCGAACTTGCCAACGCTCGCGAGTTTATCGAAGCACTCCCCCAAGGCTACGATACGGTAGTCGGAGAGCGCGGTGCTACCCTTTCGGGGGGACAGCGACAAAGAATTGCGATCGCTCGTGCTGCTGTCCGTCGAACGCCGATTCTGATTCTCGACGAACCTACCACGGGTTTAGATAAAAAAAACGAACAGATTGTCATTGAAGCCCTGCAAAGACTGGCGCGAGGGCGCACCACTTTTGTAGTTACTCACGATCTCCATCTCGCGGCCCGCAGCGATGCGATCGTCTATATCGAAGGCGGACAGATTGAAGAACGAGGGAGTCACGCCGAATTGATGAGTCGCAACGGCCGTTATGCAGCCTTGTATCAAATGCAGTCAGCAGTTGCCAACAGTTAAAGCGGTGTCAAATCTCTATATTTTTGAAATCAAATCCGGTTCTTAAACCCTCGCCGATCCCCCCTAGCCCCCCTTAAAAAGGGGGAAAAGAACTCAAAGTCCCCCTGCTTGGTGCAAGCTGCTTGGCGAGGGAACCTCGACGCGACTTGCATCCGCTTTTTAAGGGGGATTTAGGGGGATCGACAAGGCCAATCTTCAAACCGAAAACTTATGTATACACAGCAGCCTGCGAGGAGAGGGCAATGGAATTTTCTGTTTACTGGAGAGGGGAGCCGGAAATATTACAACTCATTTAGGATTGCTAAGTACCTAAGCAGAATAAATGATATATAGCTATGCCCTATGCCCCATGCCCAGACTTGAACTTTATCATTAATGCAAGCCTACCTGCTGTATGTTAATCCCTCAACTGAGCGATCCGTTCAACGCTACCGCCGATCCCAAAATGCCTTTTCTGGCAGAGGCGATCGATCCCGTGCGAGTGCAAAAGTGCCTGACAGCAGCTTTGGGCGATCGCTTCGCTCCCATCGAACTTGAGGGCATTCGAGTGATTCGCCACAAACCCGGACGGCGCTGCGCCATTGCCTACGAACTAAAAGTGGCAACTCCCGATTCGTCTCAATCCCTGACCGTAATTGGCAAAGCTAGAGCCAAAGGACTCGATCGCCACAGCTACGAACTCCAGAGATCGCTGTGGCAAGCAGGATTTGCCGAAGATAGTGCCGATGGGATCTCCGTTCCCGCACCGCTAGGTACGATTCCCCAATGGCAAATGTGGTTGCAGCAAAAAGTTCCAGGAACCGTCGCTACCGATCTACTCCCTGGCAGAGATGGAGTTGCTATCGCCCAGAAAATTGCGGCAGCCGCCCATAAATTACATCAAGCGGGGATTTCTCCCCACCGTCACCATACTATGGCTGACGAATTAGAAATTTTACGCGATCGCTTGCTCAAAGTATCTCAAGCATATCCGGCATGGGAAAAGCGCCTAGAAGTAATTTTAGACCGATGCGATCGCCTCGGTGCCGAAACTTCAGAATTCCCGCCCTGCGGCATCCACAGAGATTTTTATGCCGATCAAGTTATTATCGATGGCGATCGGCTTTACCTCATCGACTTGGATCTGTATTGCCTCGGCCATCCCGCCCTCGATCTCGGCAATTTCATCGCCCATATCACCGAGTATAGTCTTCGAGTTTTGGGCGATCCTTATGCTTTAGCCGATCGAGAAGCAGCCATGGCAGAAAAATTCAGGCAATTTCATCCTGCGGGTATGGGCGCAGCCATAGCAGCTTACGCTACCCTGACCCTGGCCAGACACATTTACATCAGCACCCAAATCGGCGATCGCCGTCCCTTCGTTGAAGCCATACTAGAACTGTGCGAACGGCGTTTGAACTGAGCCAGAGATAACCAATGCAAAAACAGGGAGAAAGCCAATATTTAAGAGTAAAAACTATTTTTAGCCTGAAAATACCTAAAACAATTATTTTTATTGTTTTTTTCTGGTCGATCGATCCCGTTCGCGCGATCGCCTCTTCTGACCAAAAAGTCAGCGAAAACGGCTTGATGTCTCAAATTCCCTCGGTGGCGGAACTATCAGAGGTAAGCCCCGACGATCGGGCATTTACAGCCTTAAACTCGTTAGTAGAGCAATATAACTGTCGCCGCGATCGGCTCGATCGAACGCTGACTCGTTACGAATTTGCAGCGGTGCTTCATGCTTGTTGGCAGCAACTAGAACGGTCGGGTGCGGCTATAGATGAGAATACCTCAGTGACAATTCAACGATTGCGATCGGACTTTGCCCCAGAATTGAGCGCCTTATCGAGACAGATAGAGCAATTAGAAACCAGAGTCGGTAATTTAGAGAGCCAACAATTCTCACCGCAGGTCGAATTGGAAGGAGAAGTAATTTTTGCCCCCATCCTGACAGTTGGCGGGAGAAAGGCTGACGGCAGCGGGGAATCGATCGAGGAAACCGTGCTTTTGGGTAGTGGCGCTACTTTGACTTTAGAAGCCAGTTTTACAGGCAAAGATCGGTTAGAAATCAGCCTGGAATCGACTCAAATTCCAGAACTAGAAGAACTGACTGGCACTCAGATGGCTAATTTAGGATTTGACGGCGATGATGGAGGGCAATTGGTACTCGATGAATTGGCATATCAATTTCCCTTGAGCGATCGAACTACAGTCACTATTACTGCTGAAGGTGGGGGTTTAGGCGATTACGTCCCTACCGTCAGCCCTTGGTTGAGTGGTAGCGACGATGGCTCTATTTCCACGTTTGGCAGAGAAAATCCGATTCGGCGACAAGGATCGGGAGCCGGAATCGGGATATCGCACAATTTCAGCGATGCGGTGAATCTCTCAGTAGGGTACGCTGCCAATCATCCTAACGATCCCGAACAAGGGCTTTTCTCCAGTCCTAACGCTGCGATCGCACAAATTACCGTTACTCCCTTCGAGGCACTAAAATTGAGCCTGACCTACACTAACTCTCACAACAGTTTTAGTACCGGAACTGGCAGCCAATTAAGTAATAATCCCTTTGATAATACTTCAGAGGCGATCGCGGCTACAGGCTATGGGGCAGAAGTAACTGTTTCCCTCACGCCTGAGTTTCACCTCGGCGGACGAGTCGGTTATTTGCAAGCAACAGCACGAGATTTAGGCGATCGTCCCCAGGCAAATATTTTCACTTGGTCGGCTTTTTTAGTGCTTGAAGACGGGGACGATCGAGATAATTTCTTCGGTTTAATCTTCGGTCAACCGCCTAAAGTCATCAATAACAATTTTGGCAAAGACTTTGAAGATCGAGATACTTCTCTACATCTAGAAGCTTTCTATCGCTGGCAAATCAATGGGAATGTAGCGATTACTCCTGGCATATTTCTAATTACTAATCCAGAGCATAACCGCAATAACGACACTATTTTTGTCGGTACTATCCGCACGGCTTTTACCTTTTAGCTAATTTCATCAATGCTTGACTCCTACTGCTACCCCTTGACTCCACTGCCAGTATCTGTAGGCACGATATAACGCTGCACCAACAAAAAAGCCAATAAAACTGGGGCGATAGACATAATAGAACTAGCGGCAATTAAGCGCCAAATTCCCGCATACGGACCGTCAGTGAGCCTGACGATCGCAAATGGCAGAGTTTCATAAGGCGAACCCGGATCTAACACGATTAACGGCCAAAGTAAATCGTTCCAAGAACCGATAAATACGAAAATTGCTAGCGTTACCAAAGCCGGACGAGTAGCAGGTAACATGACGTGCCACCACAAACCTAATTCCGAACACCCATCCATCCGGGCCGCTTCTTCTAATTCTTTAGGAACTCCTTGAAAAGCTTGTCGCAGTAAAAAGATGCCAAATGCTGAAGCGATCGCTGGCAAAATCAACCCTAAATAAGTGTTTCTTAAGCCCATTTGCACGGTCAAAATATATAAAGGAATCATCACGATTTGAAAGGGAATGACGATCGTGGAGACAATGAGGGCAAAAATCGCTTCTCTACCTTTAAAGTTGAGTCTTGCTAAGGGATAAGCTGCAAGGGAACAAAATAATAAATTTAAACCTACTGTCAGCGCTGCTACTAGGATGCTGTTAAGCAAGTACCGACTAAAAGCCTGGTTATCGTCTTGCCAAATAGTGACAAAATTTTCCCAGGTTGGTTTGGCGGGCAAAAGTTGTGGTGGAAACTGAAAAACGTTTTCTCCAGGAGACTTAATAGCAGTGCTAAATAGCCACACCAAGGGAAATAGCATGACGAGCGCGATCGCGCCCAATAATACATACGTAACTAGCACTTTAGCTTGCTGCCAATTGAATTTTCTGTTTCGCTCTTTATACGAGCCTGATTTTGCGTCCATCTGGGGCTAAAAATCTCCTGCGATCTGAGGTTAATTGTCTTTTACAGACGAAGATGATATATATTTCTGCATTAGAGCAGACGAGGTATAAGCAAACAAATGTCTACTGGTCCTGCTAACTACGAAAATGTCAACGAAGGATATCTCAGACAGCGGCAATTAAGGGGCCGTGCTGGCTTTTGGCTGTTGTGGAGTTTAGGAGTTGGCATCGTCATCTCAGGCGATTTTACCGGGTGGAATGCTGGTTTGACAGCAGGTGGATTCTGGGGGCTAGCGATCGCTACCTTTTTAGTCGCCATCATGTATATCTGTCTGACCTACAGTTTGGCGGAAATGTCAACCATGCTACCTCAAGCAGGAGGACTTTATTCCTTCGCTCGCAGTGCCTTCGGTCCGTTTTGGGGCTTTATCTGCGGTGTCGCCATGATCGTGGAAAACGTCCTGGCTCCAGTCGTAGCCGTGATTGCTGTCACCAGCTACCTTCAGCCGTTGATTCCTGGCGTACCGATCTACGTGGTTTGGGTGGTGGTGTACGGTATTTTTACGGCGATTAATATCTGGAGTACAGAACAGACTTTCAACATCGGTTTTTATATCACCTTGGCAGCGATCGCGATTTTGCTCGTGTTTTACGTGAGTATGCTGGCTCTAGGGGTGTTTAAAACCGAACTACTTTTCAACGTGCCCGCCGATCCAGGACAATCGCAAACCTGGTTGCCTAAAGGCTGGCAGGGCATTTTTGCCGCCATTCCCTATGCTATTTGGTTCTACTTAGCGATCGAGCAGTTGCCATTGGCAGCCGAGGAAAGCCGCGACGTGCCTCGCGATATGCCCAAAGCGCTGATTGCAGCGATGTTCACTTTGATCGGACTTTCAATCTTTACCCTAGTAATTAATTCTGGGGTCGGTGGTGGTGCTGTAGCGATAGGTGCATCTGGTGCCCCTTTAGGAGATGGATTGAAAGCCTATTTTTCTGAAGGTCCTGCGACGACGTTTGCCATCGCGATTTTGATGTCTTGCGGCTTGTTGGCTAGTTTCCATTTTACGATCTACGCTTACGGACGGACATTCTTTGCCCTTTCTCGTGCGGGATACTTACCCCGCTGGCTCTCTGTCACGAGCCAAAATCATACGCCTTATAGGTCGTTAGCTCTGGGTACGATAATCGGGTTGGTCTGTGCGATTACTCTCGATCGCTTGGGGGGGCCAGTCAAAGATGTAATGTTGAATATGGCGGTTTTTGGGGCATTGATCATCTACATTCTCGTCCTAGCAAGTTACATCAAGCTCAAGACGAGCTATCCCAACCTATCAAGACCTTATGTAAGCTCTCTAGGAATTCCAGGGGCTGCTGTTGGTTTGGCCCTAGCAATTTTTTCACTGGTTGCTTGTTTGTCTGTGCCTGCTTACCAGCCAGGTGCTTGGGGAGTCTTGGGCTTTACAGTGGTGGCAATTATTTATTTCTTCGCGTTCGGCCGCAATCGACTCGTGGCCCAGGCACCCGAAGAAAGGGCTGCATTGCTAATGAAACGGCAAGCTTAAGCTTCTGTTTCGATCGACCTCAGCCTAAATGCCAGTTCATATTCGGTGATATCCCCGACCCGCCGATGGTGGAGGTGAAGAATTAAATCTGGTAATTCTATAGCGGGCATCCTGCCCGCCGTCTGGTGAGAATGAAACAGGCAAGATGGATATTCCACCAGAAATTACCTAATTATTTTTTGACTTCCATAATTGGCGGGCTAAAATTATGTTCTATTTCTCGACTCGATCGAGACTATTTATTCGGACTATCTATATTTTTCTTGCTAGATTAATAAAAGAGGATTTATTCTTGCTGAGACGGCTGATAAGACTATTTCACGTTTAATTCAGTTGACTTACTTACATCTTAAAAAGAACTCGATCGAAAGTTGCTTATTTATACTGAGGGCGCATAGATAGCTAATATCTTAGGTTATGTTTTAGAGTCTAAACGATCGAGCTTACGAGTAATAGGTATCTGGCGAAAGAACTCTCTTTCCTAAGTCGGACCCTATTGCATTCAAGCTGATTATTAAAAAACTAGGTAATAACCTGTTCGACCAACGCTATGCGGCGCTGGTGCTAAATCTTCTTGTCTCGGTAAAAGTGCTATTGAATATCGATCGATAAAATGAACGGAGAATTTATAATGGATGGTCTTGCTAACGATATAGTGCCAAATGCTTTAGATATGTCGCTTTTAACTGTAGGAGAAGCGCAAAAGTTGCTTAACCAGTGGAATCAAACGGCAGCAGATTATCCCAGAAGTCAGTGCATACATCAGTGGTTTGAGTCCCAGGTAGAACTAACACCCGATCGAGTGGCAGTCGTTTTTGACAACCGACAGCTTACTTACTCGGAACTGAACCGTCGAGCCAATCGATTAGCTCATTACTTGCAGGCTTTAAATGTCGGCCCTGAAGTTGTAGTCGGAATTTGCCTAGAGCGATCGCTTCATCTAGTTATAGGACTTTTAGGCATTCTCAAAGCGGGTGGAGCTTACGTACCATTAGACCCAGCCTTTCCCCAAGATCGCTTGGCATTTATGGTCGAAGATTCGCAAATGCCAGTAATCTTGACCCAACAAAGTCTGCTCTCGACTTTGCCCGAACATCAAGCGCGAGTAGTTTGCCTGGACGCTGACGAGGAATTAATTGCTAAGGGCAGCGAGGAAAACCCCAAAACCGAAGTAACTCCCGAAAACTTGGCCTACATCCTTTACACTTCAGGCTCTACAGGAAAACCCAAGGGAGTGCAAATTCTCCATTACTCTCTAGTCAACTTCATCAACTCCATGAAGAAAGAGCCAGGACTAACGGGAGAAGATGTTCTCCTGGCAGTGACTACGATCTCATTCGATATTGCCGGACTGGAACTGTATTTGCCGCTAGTTGCGGGCGCTTGCGTCGTCTTAGTCAAGCGCGAAGTGGCTTCTGATGCAGCCCGGTTGAGCGAGTTACTAGCAAGCTCTGGCGCTACAGTGATGCAAGCAACTCCGGCTACTTGGCGACTGCTGTTGGCAGCGGGGTGGCAGGGTAACAAGCAGCTAAAAATTCTCTGCGGTGGCGAAGCTTTAACTCCAGCCTTGGCAGATCGACTGGTAGAATTGGTCGGCTCGGTTTGGAATATGTACGGTCCGACGGAAACCACCGTCTGGTCGGCTGTTTACCGAGTCGAAGAGAGCAATGGCAAAATTCCTATCGGTCGTGCGATCGACAATACCGAAGTTTATTTAGTAGATCCCATGCTCCGCCGTCAGTCTGACCCGCTCAGACCCGTGCCCATCGGGACGGCAGGAGAGTTGCTGATCGGTGGCGACGGCATCGCCAGAGGCTACCTCAATCGACCCGAACTGACCGCACAAAAATTTATTCCCGATCCATTTAGCGATCGACCCGGAGCTAGGCTTTACAGAACCGGGGACTTGGCTCGCTACTTGCCAGATGGCAATATCGAGTTTATCGGGCGGATCGACCATCAAGTCAAGATTCGCGGCTACCGGATCGAGCTAGGAGACATCGAAGCTGCCCTCAGCAAACACCCCGCTGTCAGAGAGGGGGTAGTAGTGGCTAGAGAAGATGCCCTCGACGACCCCCGTTTAGTTGCCTATGTGGTTCCCAAGTCGCAGGCAGCCTCGGAGCAGCAAATAAAATCGCAAGTACGCGACTTTCTGAAAGAGAAACTGCCCGATTACATGGTTCCTGCTGCTTTTGTAGTCATGGACTCTTTGCCGCTGACACCCAACGGCAAAATCGATCGCCGAGCGCTCCCAGCACCAAACCAAGAACGAGTGGAGAGCGAAGTGTTTGTTGCCCCTCGGACTTCAACAGAAAAACAACTGGCTGAAATTTGGTCGGAGATTTTAGGGATCGAGCTAGTCGGAAGAGACGACAACTTCTTTAATTTGGGAGGACATTCTTTACTGGCCGCTCGCTTGCTTTACCAGTTGCGATCGACTTTTGGTGTCGAGCTATCTTTGCTCGAATTGTTTGCCGATCCGACCGTAGCAGGTCTGGCTAAAGCGATCGAGAGTGCTAATTCTGGTGTTGCCAGTAGCGTTGAGGTTCCCGATTTAGAAGCCGATCTGGTTCTCGATCCTGCGATTTATCCCGAACCTGCTGCCCAAAAACCCGCGAGCGAACTTCAGCAAGTATTTTTAACTGGGGCTACTGGTTTCATCGGTGCTTTCTTACTGCACGAACTGCTGCAACAACATCCCGAAACCACTATCTATTGTTTGGTTCGGGCTGCCAATGCTGAGGTCGGCAAGCAAAAAATTCGCCAAAATTTAGAACGCTATCAAGTTTGGAAACCTCAGTTCAACTCTCGGATTATTCCAGTTATTGGAGATTTAGCCCAACCTAAATTAGGACTGAGCGATCGACAGTTTAGCGATCTAGCCAAAAAAATCGATGTTATCTATCACAATGGGGCATTTGTAAATTTAATCTATCCCTACGCTGCCCTCCGCGCCGCTAACGTTTTGGGCACGCAAGAAGTATTGCGATTAGCCAGTCAAACAAAAATCAAACCCGTACATTTCATCTCGACCTTGGATGTATTCCAATCGCCTGCTTATGCTGAGATGCAGGAGATTTTAGAGTCAGACGATCTCGCTTCTGGTGAGGGTCTTTCTGATGGCTACGCTCAAAGTAAGTGGGTGGCTGAAAAGTTAGTCATGACGGCCCGAGAACGCGGTTTGCCGATCTGCATCTACAGGCTAGGTACGATCGTCGGTCACAGCCAAACCGGGGTTTCTCAAACCACCGATTTGATCGCCAGAATGCTCAAAGGCTTCATCCAACTGGGCAGCGCCCCAGATCTGGATATGACCTTAAACCTGACTCCAGTAGATTATGCCAGCCGCGCGATCGTCCATTTATCGCAGCAACAAGCATCTGTGGGGAAAGTCTTTCACATCCTCAATCCTCAATTGCTGCCCATGAGGGAGCTTGTCAGCTATATCAACGATCTGGGCTATCCCGTCGAGACGATCGCAAACGATCGATGGCAAGCCAAGCTGGCAAATATTTCTTTAGAAAATGCTTTGAGTTCCCTAGTGTCTTTGTTTGCTAACCAAACATCTACCGATCGAAAGACCTATCTAGAGACATCCGCCCTAGCGTCGCAGGCGTTTAGCTGCCAAAACACTCTCGACGGACTTGCAGGCAGTGCGATCGTCTGCCCTTCAGTCAATTTCCAATTGCTCAATACCTACTTCTCTTACTTCATACATCACGGGTTTCTACCTGCTCCAGCACAGTTAACTACATCTGATGCAGCTAGCGAACCAGTTCTAGTTCCGCTTACCCTGCACTAAGGTCATCCGTTCAATTGTAGAGACGTAGCGTACTACGTCTCTTTTCTTTTTTAGGAATTTTCAGCGTCAAATTGCCCGTGAGTTGTCACAGGATTAGCGATCGCTTATCCCACAGCATAACCACTCAGTTCTCGCGCAAACGGCGGCTGAAATCCCAGGACAATATCTTGCTTTGGCACACCCATCTCCACTAAATCCGCTGCAATATCATGTTCCGTCGAATTCTGGAAAATCCAAATCTTGCGATCGCGAATATCCAAGTGCATCACACAATGATGTACCCAACGTTTATGATGCCAGCCCAAATGAACGATCTGATAATGATGCCGCTGCGTATCAAAAATCGTTTCTACCTCAATCTCACCATAAGCAGGCTTACTCTCAGCATACTTTAGTAGCAACTGCTGAACCACTTCCTGATGGCGTATCGACCGATCCATTAAGGTATCCATAAAACAATTTCCTCCAACTCAATATCGTAAACAGCCAGCTTGACGGCATTCTCTTGCAGCATTGATGCCGGAAAATCAAGCTGAAAGAAACTGTTATAGGTCAGATCTGGCACTGCCAAATACAGAATGCGGTCTGGGTCTTCCCGTCGCAATGCTGCTCGATAATTGATAAACTGCCCCAACGCCGTATGAAACTCTGAAATTGCGGAAACCCCTACTAAAAAACTCTTAACCTCGACCGCAATTTTTTCATCACCTCGCTCTGCTGCCAATAACCGCTCTGCTCCCAGATCGATCTCCATATCCACTCCACCTACCTTAATCTGCAATGGATCGTGAGTAACCTTCCATCCATCTTTGATTAAAGCTGTTTTAACAACGGCGTGAAATCGATCTCTAGCCATTGCTTTCCTGATAATTTGTCCGATCGCTGCTGTTTCAAATTTTAGCCCAGCCCATCACTTGATGTTGCCTAGACTCATCCTCGATCTTCTCAAGCTCCCGCACCGCTCGGCCGAATTTAGGAGTTCGACCCTACCATTTTTAAACCCATTTCGGTACAAACACCTTGAAGCGATCGATCCCAATTATCGATCGGCAACTGGGGCAAATAAGCAAATTCAAATACGATTCCGATCGCTATTTTGGACGACCAAATCGGCAAACTCAACAAGCGATCGTAATAACCGCCGCCATAGCCCAATCGATATCCTCTAACATCGCAAGCGACTGCTGGAACCAGAATCAAATCGACTTCATCTGGCTCGATAATTGCAGCATTTGGATCGGGTTCGGAAATTCCATAAGCCCCTTTTTGTAGAGGTTCTCCCGATCGCCAAAGATGCCAACTCAAAGCCTCACCTACACAACGAGGAAATCCCCAGCGTTTGCCGTCATCCCCAACCCCTCTCGACCTCACCCCCAACCCCTCTCCTGCAAGGAGAGGGGAGACTGGAGGGGGGAGCCGCAGGCGGGGTGAGGGCAAAATTAAAAGACTTAGATCTGGTTCTTGGCGAAAACTAAAATAAGCTAAAACAGTTTTGGCTTCAACAAACAGATCGGAAGATTGTAAATGAAAACAGAGACGACCGCTTTTTTCTCTCCAGGTTTCTACTGGTAGCGATCGCCGTTCTTTCAATAACTGCTGTCGCAATTGGGCTTTATTGGTTGATGGTTCGTCGTTCATCGGTCAAGAGTTATTAGTTTTGACTTTTGACTTTTAACTTTTGACTTGACTAAGCGTGTTGCCGATACCATTCAATGGTATTTTTTAGACCTTCTTTGAACCCTACTTGTGCTTTAAATCCAAATTTATCGAGCGCTTTTTGGGTATCCAAACACCTACGGGGTTGGCCGTTAGGCTTGTCGGTTTCCCAAATAATTTCGCCTCGATAATCCATTAACTCGCAAATTAACTCCACCAGATCTTTAATCGAAATTTCATAACCCGTGCCCAAATTGACTGCTTCCGACTCGTTGTAGGATTGAGTGGCCATCACAATTCCTAAAGCCGCATCCGTTGAATACAGAAACTCGCGCGTAGGGGAACCATCTCCCCAGACGGGAATTTGCTTTTCTCCTCGCATTTGGGCCTCATACACCTTGCGAATTAAAGCTGGAATCACATGAGAACTTTGAGGGTTGAAATTATCTTCAGGTCCGTATAAATTTACTGGTAGCAAGTAAATGCCGTTGAAACTATACTGCTGGCGATAAGATTGCAGTTGGACGAGTAAGGCTTTCTTCGCCACCCCGTAAGGAGCATTAGTTTCTTCGGGATAGCCGTTCCATAAATCTTCTTCTCGAAACGGTACGGGGGTGAATTTGGGATAAGCACAAATTGTCCCGACGCAGACAAATTTTTGCACCCCCGCTTCATGGGCGGCGTGAATCAGTTGTGCTCCCATCATCAGGTTGTCGTAAAATAACTCCGCTGGCTTAGCTTGATTCAAGCCAATCCCCCCGACGTGGGCCGCGAGGTGAATGACAATATCGCAATCGCGAACTACTTGCTGGCAATTCTCCATTACCCGCAAATCGAACTGCTGCGATCGCACAGTGGTAATTTTTTCGGCATCGGCACCCGCCAATTGCAATTGACTGATTACCTGTCGTCCTAAAAAACCCGCTCCACCCGTGACTAAAATTCGTCGATCGCTTAAATCTATAGAAGTCATCTGAATTATGAATGATGAATTAGGAAAACCACACAGATAAATCTAGTAGCTCCGAAAGCGCAGAATTTTTTCGGTTGCAAACTGCTGGACTTACTCGTGAATCGTACTCAACCGCTGGCGAATCGTAGCTAGATCGGCAGATGATTTACCGCCCGCACCATTAGCAGCAGCTACTCCCAAGGCTTGCAAGTCTGCTTCTACCATCAAAGCCACTAATTCGGCAAAAGTCACTGAAGGTTGCCAACCTAGCTGTTGCTTGGCTTTAGCAGGATTACCAATTAGTAAATCGACCTCTGCTGGTCTGAGGTAGCGATCGTCAAATTCTACATATGCTTGCCAATCGAGATTGACATAACCAAACGATAGTTCTAGAAACTCTCGCACCGAATGAGTTTCACCCGTGGCGATGACGTAATCATCTGGTGTTTTTTGCTGCAACATCAGCCACATGGCTCGCACGTAGTCTTTAGCGTAACCCCAATCTCGTTTAGCATCGATATTGCCGAGATATAGTTTTTCTTGCTGCTGGGCAACAATTCGAGCGATCGCTCTAGTAATTTTACGGGTAACAAACGTCTCGCCGCGACGAGGCGATTCGTGGTTGAACAGGATGCCGTTGCAGGCAAATAGCCCGTAAGACTCTCGATAATTGACCGTTTGCCAGTGTGAAAAAACTTTAGCGCAAGCATAAGGACTGCGGGGATAAAAGGGCGTGGTTTCTTGCTGCGGAATTTCTTGGACTTTACCGAACATTTCTGAAGAACCCGCTTGGTAGAAGCGCACCTCGATTCCCGTTCTACCCTGATAGTCTCGAATGGCTTCTAGCAATCGCAACGTTCCCATGCCTACGGTATCGACCGTATATTCTGGCGAGTCAAAACTCACCCGCACGTGGGATTGAGCGCCCAAATTGTAAATTTCTACTGGTTGAACTTCTTCTAAAATCCGCCGCAGAGTTACTCCTTCAGTTAAGTCTCCATAGTGGAGGAATAACCTGGCTTCTGGATTGTGAGGATCGACGTAGATATGATCGATTCGATCGGTATTAAACGTCGAAGTCCGACGAATGATGCCGTGAACTTCATAGCCTTGTTCCAGTAAAAACTCGCTCAAGTAAGAGCCATCTTGACCAGTAATCCCAGTAATTAGCGCCCGCTTGCGTTGCGTCATGCTCGTGAATTATAAATTATGAATTACGAATTTACCACATCCATCAAGGGACGAGTCCCGAATGTGGAATTATTTATCGTTCGTCCTTCTTAGATTAATAAGCACCGTTGTTTCTCGGAAAAACAACTACTCCTATAGTTTTGATGACCACCCACAAATCTAACCAAAAATTATGGTGGCGGACGTAACGAACGTCGATTTGAATGCGGCGATGATAGGGAATATCGTTACGTCCGGAAACCTGCCATAGTCCAGTAATTCCAGGCTTAATCGTCAGAACTGTTTCGATGCGATCGCCATACTTATATAACTCTTCTGGCACTAAAGGGCGAGGACCGACGACGCTCATATCTCCTTTCAACACGTTCAAAAATTGCGGAAATTCGTCTAAGCTAGTCAGGCGCAAAAACTTGCCGATCGCCGTAATTCTCGGATCGTTTTTTAGTTTAAAATTATCCTCAAATTCCTGACGCATTGCTGGTGATTTTGACATCATATCTAACAACACTTCATCGGCATTATCCACCATAGTGCGAAATTTGATACAGCCAAAACGCTGAAAATTTTTCCCCACGCGCTCCTGAATATAGAAGATCGGCCCGGGAGAACTAATGGCAATCAGCAGCGCCAGTACCAGGTAAATCGGTGCCAGGAAAATTAGGATCGCTAAGGAAAACGCCACATCAAACAGCCGTTTGGTAAAGTTGCGGTCTAGGCGGCGAACGGAAAGACCTAGCTGGCAACTGATAGACGCGATCGCTTGCAAGGTTCGTTTGAGGAACCACCGCAACATTTTGCCACGGAAAAGTTGACTTTGGGCAGTCATTTTACTCCTTACAATTCACACACCACACACTCCCAATCATAAAGCCTGATGATTCCGCATAGAGCGTTAAGTGTCAAGTGTTAGAGGTAAATTTAACCAAAAAACTCCAGATAACAGCGTCCGAGGAAGGCCAGATAACGCTTTTGAAAAATTCCGGTAGAAAAATTTTCTGCCTGCAATCTGGCACGATCGGGGTCAAACGTCGATCGTAAGGCTTCAAACTTTTCGATCGCCGCGATTAAAGCAGCTTCAGTTTGGGCTGGAAACAATAAGCCCGTGCCCGTTTCAGGGTATTGCTGGAGATCGAGAACGATTTCTCTTGCCCCACCAGCACCATAGGCAATTACTGGAGTTCCGGCTGCTTGGGCTTCTACCATGGCGATGCCAAAGTCTTCGCAAGCCCCGTAAACGAAGGCTTTAGCCTGAGACATATATTCTTCGACGACGTTATTGGGTTGTTCGCCTAAGATGCGGACGTGCGGTTTTGCCAGTTGGCGGAGCGATTTTAACTCCGGTCCGGTGCCGATGACTATCAAGGGTAAACCTAACTGGTTGAAAGCCCGGACGATTAAACTTACTTGCTTGTAACTAACCAGGCGGGAAACGGTGAGATAAAAATCTTGTTTTTTTGCTTGAAACTGAAATCGTTCGATGTTGACGGGAGGATAAATTACTTCTGCGGTGCGCCGATAGCAACGCCAGATCCGACGCGCGGTATGTCTGGAGTTGGCGATAAAGTAGTCAACCCGATTGGCAGAAATTACATCCCACTGACGCAAGCCGTGGAGCAAGGAGCGAGTTAAGAAACCAGGAAGTCCAGCACCCAGAGGAGAGCGATCGAGATAATCAAAAGTCAGATCCCAAGCGTAACGCATGGGAGTATGACAGTAGCAGACGTGTAGTTGCCCTGGACTGGTAAGCACTCCCTTAGCGACAGCATGAGAAGATGAGAGGATGACATCGTAAGCTCTTAGATCTAACTGTTCGATCGCCAGAGGTAATAGTGGCAGGTATTTCTGCACCCCGTTGCGAGCGAAGGGGAAATGCTGCAAAAAGGTGGTGCCGATCGATCGCCCGTAGAGATAGCTATCTGGGTTGGTGGATTCAAAATCAATTAGGGCATAAACATCGGCATCGATCTGCCGTAAGATTTCTCGAACCACCAGTTCGGAACCGCCAGTAGCTTTAGGGGTAAACCACTCGTGTACCAAAGCGTGTTTCAAGGGCATCATACCAATTCACAATTGACAGTTCGCAATTCGCAGAAGGGTTTGAGGTCAAGCAAGTTCGGGTAGTCTTCAAAGCGTCGGGAGGATGTCACGATTTAAAGAGTTAGTAGTAATATTTTCCTATCAACTCCTAAGAGCTAACCGATGTTAACAGAGATTCTGCCATTTGAATTACATTTAGATCCAACCGCGATCGCTGGGGCAGCTTTGTGGTCTTTGGCTTTTTACTTAGGCTGCTCTGGCTTGACCGACTGGATAACCGATAAACTCACCCGCTGGTTTAATTTTGCCGAGCGATCGCTTTATACTTCACAAACCGAGTTTGAAAAAACTCGAAAGGGGAGAGAATCGCAAAATGCTTTTTTTGCCTCTCTTTTCAGCATTGTGCCTTTTTTGCTCGTCGGTAGCCTCTGCAACTGGGGTGTCGATCTAAGTTTAGGGCGCAGTTGGTCGATTAGTATCGGATTGCTGGCTTGTATGTCTTGTGGGATTTACGAACTCGGTCGCCGTCAAGGGTGATGGGGAAGAGGGGGAGATGGGGAGATGGGGGGATGGGGAGATGGGGGGATGGGGGGCACAGGAGAGACAGTAAATAATTCTGAACTGCTGAACTTCTGACTTCTGACTTCTGACTTCTGACTTCTGACTTCTGACTTCTGACTTCTGACTCCTACACTCCTAAACTTCTTCTTTTCGTGGTGATTGTTTCCAGAAAGCAATCAGCAAGCAGATGATTCCCAGGTTCACTGATACGTCTGCCCAATTAAATACGGGAAAATTAATCAACCGGAAATAGAGAAAGTCAATTACGCTGCCATCTGTGATGCGATCGATCCCATTACCCAAAGCGCCACCCAATAAGAAGCCAAAGCCGATTTGCTCTAACTTCTTAAATTGAGGATTGAAAACGGCCAGGCCGATCAAGAACAGGCTGACTCCTATAGATAGCCAAGGCAACAATTCTCGACAGGGGCTTTCGCTACAGATACTCCAAGCGGCACCTGGGTTTCTGACGTAGGTGAGGTCGAAAACTCCAGGCCATAAAGACCAAGTTTTACAGACTCGCAAATTCTCACAAAAGGGCAGAGTTTGCACTACCCAGGCTTTAGTTAACCTGTCTAACATTAAACTGGCGATCGCCACCAACCAAAAGAAACGATTTCTCAAATTCATCTAAATCCTGAACGTAGAGACGTAGCAGTGCTACGTCTCTACATCGTAAATCAATAAAACATCAGTTTTCGCAGGGTAAAGGCGATCGCGCTGACGGCACAAGCTATCACCAGATGCGCTGGCAGTGGGTCGAAGGAGTAGGTTTTGACAGCTTGCCAGAGAGATAGAGTTGCTGGGCTTATCCAGTTAAACCATTGAGAGAGAACTAGATACGTCAAACCCATGCCATGGATGACCAACAACCCACAAAGACAGCTAACAGCTAGGTTTTCCAGTTGAGGCGATCGCTTAAAGGCCAGATATCCGCAGAGCCAAGCACCAGGAATAAAACCCAGTAAGTAGCCAAATGTAGGTTGCCTGAGATAGCCCAGACCTCCTCCTTGATGAAAAACGGGGAACCAAATCAAACCGACAGCCAAATAGGCAATTTGAGCAAGTACCCCAGCATTTTTGCCCCCCAAACAGCCGACGAGGAGGACGGCACCGATTTGATAGGTAACGCCTAGTGAATGAGTTTGAACCCCTTCCTGACTCCAATTCCAAGGGAAATTAGTAATCGCAGCTTCCAGTAGGTTGCCGCCGATGGTCAACAGTAAACCGATAATAGCCCAGAGAATTTCGTGGGGAGCAAACACGATAAAGAAGTGATGGATTTGCGGGTGCAGACGAGGGAATTTTACCACGCTTGCTCTTGTCAGGATATTGCATCTCCAGAACGGCAGGCGATCGAGAAGGGGTGGCAAAGAGGGGAAAGGTAAAAGCCTTTCCCCTTTCCCCTTCTTTCTAAGCGATCGCAGCTTACTGGCTGGCAGTCCATTCGGTATGGAAAAACTCGCCTCTGGGTTTATCGGTGCGTTCGTAGGTATGAGCGCCAAAATAATCCCGCTGGGCTTGAGTGAGGTTTTGGGGTAAGCGGGCTTGCCTGTAGCTATCAAAGTAATCTAGAGAGGCACTAAATGCTGGCACTGGCACTCCCAATTTGGCCGAGACGGCAATTACTTCGCGCCAAGCATCTTGCCGATCTAAAATTGTTTGCTTGAATTCAGGCGCTAGCAGCAAATTAGGTAACTTCGGACTGTCGTTGAAAGCGTTGGCGATCTTGTTTAAGAATCCCGCCCGAATAATGCAGCCCCCTCTCCAAATTCGAGAAATTGCGCTCAAATCTAGGTTATATTTATACGTCTGCGAAGCCGTATTTAATAATGCCATGCCTTGAGCGTAAGAGCAGATTTTCGAGCAGTAAAGGGCATCGCGAATTTGGTTGATGAAAGTTTTGGTATCGCCCTCGTACCTGCCAGACGGGCCGGTGAGAATCTCAGATGCTTTTACCCGTTCGTCTTTGTAGGAAGAGATGATGCGAGAATTGACGGCGGCGATCATCGTGGGGATGGAAACGCCTAATTCTAAAGCACTTTGCACCGTCCAGCGTCCCGTGCCTTTTTGCCCTGCGGCATCGAGGATTAAGTCAACCAAAGGTTTCTGCGTTTCAGGATCGATTTGGGTGAAAATATCGGCTGTAATCTCGATCAAAAACGAATTAAGTTCGTCTGTAGTATTCCACTCGGCAAAGACTTCATGGAGTTGTTTGTGGTCTAGTCCTAGAGTATTCTTCAGCAGGTCGTATGCTTCAGCGATTAGCTGCATATCGCCGTACTCGATGCCGTTGTGTACCATCTTGACGTAATGCCCCGCACCGCCAGGGCCGATGTAGGTGACGCAAGGTTTTTTATTGGGATCGGGTTCAGCGTCTACTTGCGCCGCAATTTTTCTCAAAATTGGCTCTAAATATTTATAAGCTGCTTCCGTACCACCGGGCATTAAGCTAGGGCCGTAACGCGCTCCTTCTTCACCACCGCTGACACCCATACCGATATAAGTCAATCCGGTGTTTTCTAAATCGCTAGTGCGGCGTTCGGTATCTTCATACAAGGAGTTACCGCCATCGATGATGATGTCATCTTTAGCTAATAGGGGTTTGAGATCGGCAATTACCTTATCTACTGGTGCGCCTGCTTGCACCATTAAGAGAATTTTGCGCGGGGGTTCCAAGGAAGCGACAAAATCCTTCAGGGTATAGGTGGCTATGATGTTCTTGCCTTGTGCCTTAGTCGCCATGAAGGTATCGGTTTTTTCCTTAGTGCGGTTATAGACAGCGACGGAAAAACCTTTATCTGCCACATTTAGCGCCAGGTTTTCCCCCATGACGGCTAATCCAATTACACCAAACTGCTGTGTCATAAGCTTCTTTGCTAACTCTGCAAGTTGCGGAAACATCGCTATTTCATCCAGGGTAGCCCGATCCCCTAAGATTGTATCGGAAGAAGATCTTAAGAAAGTCAAAAGTCAAAATGATGAAAACTGATTTTTAGTACGATGTTACGTTGGTATTTTCTATAATTAAAATAGCAACAGTTTACCCTTACTGCTGGTGATTAATTAACTAATGGATCTAGAAAAATACGATCGCTTCCTAGTTTTAGATTTAGAAGCTACTTGCTGCGATCGCCAAACAATTCCAACTACGCAGATGGAAATTATCGAAATTGGAGCGGTGATGTTAAAAGCCGAACATTTAACCACAATTAGTGAATTTCAGACTTTTATCAAACCCGTGCGTCACCCCGTTCTCACTGAATTTTGCCAGCAGCTGACTTCGATTACTCAAGATCTAGTCGATAATGCCCCCAACTACCAACAGGCGATCGCTCAGTTTAAAGCTTGGTTATATCAATACGATAACTTTGTTTTTGGCTCTTGGGGCGATTACGATCGCAAACAGTTCGAGCAAGATAGTCAATTCCACAGGATACCTTATCCCATAGGTAGCGAGCATATTAACCTGAAGAAACTATTTACAGCTAATCAATCGCTGAAAAAAAGATATGGGATGGCAGAAGCTCTAAAATTAGCTGACATCAAGCTAATAGGCACTCATCATCGCGGGATTGATGATGCCAGAAATATTGCTAGATTAATGCCCTATATATTAGGTAGGAAGAAGATCGATAATCCTGGTTAACCGATATCTAATCCTGCAAGCGATCGCCCGTGCAAACCGACAGTCTATTTTACGAAATCTTTCAAACCGATCCCAGCTTAGTCTTCGAGCTAATCGGCCAACCGTCTGCCAGAAACGTTACCTACAGTTTTGCTTCTCAAGAAATCAAGCAAACCAGCTTTCGGATCGATGGCATTTTAGTTCCGCCTCTTTATGCCACAGATCTACCCATTGTCTTTGTCGAAGTCCAAGGATATCGAGACACCAAAAACGTCCTCTATTCCAGCTTGTTCGGTCAAATATTCCTGTATTTACATGACTACCAACCAGTCAACGATTGGCAAGCGGTTTTAATTTTTACCAAGCGCAGCCTCGATCCTGGATTACCGCACCAATATCGAGTATTTGCCTCTAGCCCTCAATTTCATCGCATTTACCTCGACGAACTCGATCGAGCAACTGACTTATCGCTGGGCTTAAGTTTGCTGCAACTGATTGGTTTGTCGGCACAGAGTGCATCCGAACGCGCTAGTGCAGCGTGGCGAAAATAAGTGACCAGCTTAAGCGGGTTCGGGAAACCCCTGAAATTTCCAGACAAAAGGTTTAGCCAAAGTGCGGTTGAAGTAGTCAATAAAATCAAGAATCTTCTGCGTG
>JAHHHA010000019.1 GCA_019359615.1 Cyanosarcina radialis HA8281-LM2 | reverse complement strand
CAACCACTCAAAAAACTAATTATTGCTCCTTTCCCAGATCGACCTCACAGTTCTGGGCAATTCTTTTTCGAGCCATCTTCCCAAACCCCCTTGACAACGGCCATCGCTTCTTAACTTGTCACGAATGCTCCGCAATAGACGATAAATCGCGTCTTCTTCTAATTTTAGCCCCGCTAGAATCCCTGATGCGGCCATCAGATTCGCTTGCTTTTGAGGATCGGCAATTCGATCGATCCTTTGAGCCGCTTGGCGCAACATTTCTTCTGCATCCGCACTTTGACCCAAAACCGCAAAGGGAATTAGTCCTGGATATTCCAGGAAGAGTGAAGCAGGTTGCTCCCACAACCGGATGACATCAAATTGATGATTGGTGCGTTCCATCGTAAAGCTGGTTTGATACACCAACTCCGAGCTAGTCTGCTTCAGGTAAATTACCACTTGCCGCATCGGTTTAGCTGGATGTTTGCGATAGCCTCGCACGCGGTAATCCAGCAGGCGAAAGGGAATATTATCTTTAGGGAGCGTTTGAAACTCGATATGCAAAATGGATTCGTCCGACTCTAGAAAAATCAAGGCATCGGCTCGAATCGGGTCGAGTGATAGTTCGGAGGGTTGGAGTTCTGTTAGGGTGATAGTTTCCCCCAGCAGCCAACTGGCAAAGTCAGCGGAGAAGTGTTCGGCAAGGAATCGGCAGGTATCGTCATACATGAGTACGACTGTACCACTGTCTGTAGCGATCGATTTTGAGTAAATCTAACGTTTGTTAGCCTGCAACACCTCATATCAATATTTGTTGGCTTTGGGAATGAGAATTAAAACTAGCGTTACCCCTTGTCATCAGTTTTTAAGTTCCAATTCTGAAATAGTCTGGTGGTTCCCAAGCAAAATTCCAAAATTCATTGGTAATGCTTTCTGATAGTGCAAAAATGTACTGCCATTCTGTATAGTAAGCATTTACGATTTCTAAATCCTTAATATACATAGCATTTTCTAAAGAGCGCGTAGCATTATCAGTAAGGTTAAATGAGCCAGTCCAAACTGCTCTGGGCACAATCTCAATATGCCCTTCATCAAAACTAGAATCATTTCCAATTATTTCGCAAATATCACAGAAGATTAAGAACTTATTGTGCATTCTTGGGAAAGCCGGATTCTTTTCTGTATTAAAGTTACCTAACCATCTAACAGGCTCAGATTCCCAACCCCAGTTAGAATTCAATGATGCCAATAAGTTCCCCCACATCTCGCCCGTTGCATAGCAACAAGATGGACCTGGAGGTAAAGATGCGTACATTTCTCTTAGCTTTCTACCTGACCAATTACCACTATCAGGGCGTAAAAAATCTTCTTTTTGAATAATAACAGAGACTCGTTTTTTACTTGATAAAGCTTTAAGAATTCTTTCATTAGTCAACCAAGCAACGCATCCAACCACAATAGGGTACTCATTGATTTTACAGATTAATTCATCTTCTATGTTGCGAAAATAAACAGATATCTTTGCATCTGAAGAAGTGACGTTATTAGGCTGAGCAAACCTTTTAGCCTTCTCAGATTCTTCGTCGTGGCTGCCATCAGCAATAATCCAATTGTTTAAATTATCTCTTGTTGAGGTCATAGAATTGTACTTTCGGAAAGTATCTCTGACTTAGAGAAAGATAGAGGGTGCTTCTACTTTAGCCGCTAAGAACTTATATGCGCTAATCTTTGAAATCTACAAGCAACTTTATGCCATCCCTTCACAGACAACCTTGCAGGCGAACCATTTATTAGACTGATTTTTTGCAGTCTAACACTCCATACGATCGCTCGGACAGACTAATCGCAGTCTAAATCCAGAATTCAGGGAATTAGACGGCAAATGTATCTGTATATTACCTGCATATAGGGCGATCGCACTGACAAGATTCATTAAAGTCTAAGATTTCAACCCATTTTCTCGCAGCCTAATATTTCCGATCGACTGGTTAAACTGCTAAATCTAAAGAAAATTTATGGAATAGCGATCGAAGAAGTTACTGTTACCCCGCCAGCCGAAAGCAGCCTATGACAACTGGATTTAGTATGAACTCAGCAACGGTTTAGATGATTCCTATTAATCCTTCAGTTTCCCATCATCCCTCACCCAGGTTGAGCGCCTACATTGCTCTTATAAGGGTAATCCTGAAGCAATTGGAGTTAGGAGATGGCGACAAACCATTACGATCTCATCATTATCGGTACGGGGGCAGGAGGCGGCACCCTAGCCTACCGGATGGCTCAAAGCGGCAAAAAGATTTTGCTCCTCGAACGCGGGCCGTTCTTGCCTAAAGAGAAAGATAATTGGAATACCAAGGTGGTATTTAATAGCGATCGCTACCACCATCCCGAAATTTGGTACGACAAGCAGGGGAACGAACTTCACCCCGGCATGGTTTACGCTGTCGGTGGCAACACCAAAGTTTACGGCGCAGCTTTGTTTCGCCTGCGAGAAAAAGATTTTGAAGCCTACCAGCACCAAGACGGCATCTCTCCCGCGTGGCCTCTGAAGTATAAAGACTTTGAACCCTATTACGTCCAAGCGGAAAAGCTCTATCAGGTGCATGGCAAGCAGGGGGAGGATCCTACAGAACCGTTTCGCAGCCAAGACTTTCCCTATCCAGCCGTCAGACACGAACCTCGAATCGCCGAAATCTCGGATACCCTCAAAGCTAAAGGATTGCACCCTTACCATACTCCAGTCGGAATTCGCCTCAATGAAGCTCAGATGTATCTGAGTCAGTGCATTCGTTGCAATACCTGCGACGGCTTTCCCTGCTTGGTTCAGGCGAAATCTGATGCTGAGGTCAGTGCCGTGCGTCCGGTAATGGGGCAAGATAACGTCACCTTGCTGACTGAAGCTAAGGTATTAAAACTCCACACCAGCCCTTCGGGAAGGGAAATTACTAGCGTCGAGGTCGAAGTCCGCGATCGAGAATCGGGAGAGATGCAAGTACAGCAGTTTTCTGGGGATATTGTCGCGATCGCCTGCGGTGCGATTAATTCCTCTGTCCTACTGTTGCGATCGGCTAATGACAAGCATCCCAACGGTTTAGCCAACAGTTCTGGACTGGTGGGACGCAACTTCATGAAGCACGTCTTGGGTTCGATTATTGGTGTCAGCAAAAAGCCGAACCCCACGGCTTTTCAGAAAACCCTATCCATCAATGATTTCTATTGGGGTGAGGAAGGGTATCCCTATCCTCTGGGACAAATTCAAACTCTAGGGAAAGTCAGCAAGGAAGCCTTAGAAGGCAATGCAGCAGCTTACGCTCCCCTGACTCCCGAAGAAGTCGCCAGCCATTCGATCGACTGGTGGTTAACTGTAGAAGATCTGCCCGATCCGAACAATCACATCCGCGTCGATGGCGACAAGATTATTCTCGATTACACCGAGAATAATTCTGAATCATACGATCGCCTAGAACAACGCTGGATCGAAATTCTCAAGTCGATCGAATGCGGTCAGGAGATCTTGCCCAACTGTTCCTATTTCGTCGGCGCGGGCAAGACTTATACGGGTCGATTGCCGCTAGATGGGGTGGGGCATCAGGTGGGGACTTGTCGCTTTGGGGAAGATCCTGCAACTTCGGTGCTGGACTTGAACTGTCGCACCCACAATATTGACAACCTGTATGTGGTTGATGGTAGCTTCTTCTGTTCCAGCGGGGCTGTTAACCCGACTCTGACTATTATTGCTAATGCCTTAAGAGTGGGCGATCGCTTGCTCGAACGGATGAAATAAAAAACCACAGATGCACACAGATAAACACAGATACTTTTGATGAGCGATCGACTTATCCCAAAAATCTTATGAACGACTGTCCTTTCTGCTCGGAACCATTACTCCGTCACGTTCGTAGCGGCAGCCTGTACTGGTATTGCTGCCGATGCCGACAAGCAATGCCGATTCTAAAATCAAATCCGGCTGTAAAAACCTCGAATTCAGCCCTCAAATGAGCCTCCGGCTCCCCTCTCCCAAGCTTGGGAGAGGGGTTGGGGGTGAGGGCAAACCAAACCTTAAGGAAGAGCGATCGATTATGAATACTTCATGGCAAATCGTTCCTAACATCAAGCCTCAAGATCTGACTGAAAGCAGGCTGCAATTGCACTACGCCATTCAGTTTATCGCGGCGGTAGGTTCTGCCCTGGCGGAACCGCTACCAGACTACAGCCATACCAGCCTGGAATGGCATCCCGATTTAGAGATGTTTGTCGGCGCTCCAATTCGCGCTGAAAAGCCGTTTCGAGTGGCGCTCGATCCCGTGCATCTGATATCCCAGATTTTGGACAAACAAGGCGAGGCGATCGCATCTTATCCCCTGCACCAACAAACCTTGGCAGCAGGCTTGGAATGGCACAAACAGCAAATTTCTCAGTTGGGCGCTGATGCCAGCAACATTGCCTTTCTGACCTACCCACCCGATGATTTTCCCGACCATCCCATTGCTCGCGGCACTGCTTTTGATGCTAGCCAAGCGGCATCCGATCGCGAGGAACTGCAACGGTACTATGCCAATACGCACCAACTGTTGCAAGCAATCGTCGCCACCACCGAGGATGCTTCCCCGATTCATACCTGGCCCCATCATTTCGATATGGCAACGTTGATTTCCCTGCCAGGACAAAAGAACGGAGAACCGATGACCATCGGCATAGGGATGTCTCCTGGCGATCGCAGCTACGGCGAACCTTACTGGTACGTGTCTCCTTACCCTTACCCCAATACAGGAAATTTACCCCCCCTGGAGGGCAACGGGTTCTGGCATACCCAGCATTGGGTCGGTGCCGTACTGACTGCTTCTAGGCTGACACCAGATTTAGCCGCCCGATCGCAAGTCAAGGCATTTCTCGACTCAGCTTTGCAAGCCTCAAAAACCTTCTTCAGGACGGAGTTAATCCAAAATCCAAAATCCAAAATCCAAAATCGAAATGACTAACCGAAATCGTCAAGTTCTAACCTACGCTTTGTTGGCAGTAAGCACGTCGATCGCGGTTGCAGTCGCCCGCATACCAGCATACCCGCAGAACGATCGCCAACCCCAGAGCCAACCAATCCCAACCCGTCTGACACCACAGCAAACTCAGTCGGCTGTAATCGCTGTCGAATCAGTTGGCATGACAGTTGCCGATATGGATCGAGCGATCGCCTTCTACTCTCAAGTCCTGTCGTTCAAAAAGGTTTCAGACGTTGAAGTTCTGGGTACTGAATACGAGCAACTGCAAGGATTATTTGGGGTGCGGTTGCGAATCGTCAAGATGCAGTTGGGGAATGAGTCGATCGAGCTAACCGAGTATCTGACCCCCAAGGGGAAGCCGTTTCCGCTCGATTCTCGCAGTAACGATCGCTGGTTTCAACATATTGCGATCGTCACCAACGATATGGACAAAGCCTACCAGTGCTTGCGCTCTTTCAAGGTGCAACACGCCTCGACTGCCCCTCAAACGATCCCGCTCTCGAATCGGGCCGCAGGCGGAATTCGCGCCTTTTACTTCCGCGACCCCGACGGGCATTATCTGGAACTCATCTACTTTCCACCAGGTAAAGGGAATCCTCGGTGGCAGAAACCAAGCGATCGCTTATTTCTCGGTATCGACCACACGGCGATCGTCGTTGCCAACACTGAGAGTAGCTTAAAGTTCTACCGAGATCTGCTGGGGTTGAAGGTGGCGGGAGAGAGCATGAACCACGGCACGGAGCAGGCACATCTCAATAACGTGGAAGGGGCACGGCTGCGGATTACGGGGTTAAAATCCCCGGCTGGCGCTGGCATCGAGTTTCTCGACTATCTTCAACCCAAGGATGGGCGACCTCTACCTGCTGATAGCAAACCGAATGACTTGCTGCACTGGCAAACTACGCTAGTGGTGAAGGATATCGAGGCAGCAGCCCAACAATTGCGCCTGAATCGATCGATCTTTATTTCTCCCGATGTTGTTACTCTTCCAGGACAAAAATTAGGTTTCCAAAAGGGATTTCTGGTGCGCGATCCTGACGGTCACGCACTGCGATTAGTAGAGCGATCGAGTAGGCTGGGGCTAAGCGATCGCCAGAACCAACAGCCATGAACAAAACAATTGTCAATTCGTAATTCGCAATTCGCAATTGTTAATTAGACCTGTTATGAAATCTGCGTTTCCCCTCTCCGCATTCCCATATCAAACCTCGATCGCAATTTTTCCCCGAACCTGCCGCTGTTCGAGGTGGCGAATGGCAGCGGGGACTTCGCTCAAAGTGTAGCGTCGATCGATAAAGGGGGTAATCTTTCCAGCTTCTACGAGTTCCTTCAAAGTCTTCAGATCGGCTCGATCGGGTTTTGATGCCAAACATTTCACTTGGCGGCGGCCGATCTTTGAAATCAAAGAACCGAGAAACATCACCTGGAAAAATTGGGCAGTAGAGCCGCCAACCAGGACGTAGATGCCATTGGCAGTCAATGCGGGCAGATAATCGAAAACGGAACGGTAAGCAGCGGCATCGAGAATCAGATCGTAACGCTGTCCATTTTGGGCCATGTCTGCTAGGGGGCGATCGAGGATATAGTCTGCGCCGAGCGATCGCACCATATCTGCTTTTTGCGGACTGCATACCGCCGTTACCTCAGCCCTAAATGCCTTAGCAATCTGCACCGCAAACGACCCTACCCCGCCGGATGCACCATTGATTAACAACTTTTGCCCTGGCTGAATCTGCCCGCAGTCCCGCAGTCCTTGGAGGGCAGCGAGGGCTGCGCCAGGAATGGTGGCGGCTTCCTCGAAAGAGGCGTTTGTAGGCTTGAGTTCTAAGGCGGTTTCTGGAACGCAGACGTACTCGGCAAACGCGCCAAAGCCGCACTCGGACAAGTCTCCAAACACCTCATCGCCCGGTTGAAACTCAGTGACATCTTTGCCAACGGCTTCAACTTGCCCCGCTATATCGACACCGAGAATCTCGACCTTGGGCTTCAGCAAACCCCCAAAGATGAAGCGGATGAAGAACGGCGTTCCGCGCATGAGATGCCAGTCGCCCGCATTGACAGATGCAGCCCGAACCCTCACCAGCACGCCGTTATCGCGCACGATGGGCTGGTCGATTTCTGCCCATCGCAACACGTCTGGCGAGCCGTATTCGGTTTGAACGATCGCTTTCATAGCATTATCTCTTTAGACTTACACTGTAAGTTAAACTTACGCTGTAAGTTTGTCAAGATAGACGTTGAGAATCGATGCGAAAACTGTCAGATGGCCCGGACGAGCAACCCAAACCCAACTATCCCAGCCCCGTTGAGTCGGGAACGAGTGCTGCGTGCGGCGCTCCGTCTGGCTGACGAAGGGGGCATTGAGTCGCTCTCCATGCGAAAGCTGGCGGAGGATCTGGGGGTCAAAGCCATGTCGCTTTACAACCACGTAGTTAATAAAGACGATCTGCTGGATGGCATCGTGGAGATGGTGGTGAGCGAGATCGAGGTGCCCGATCTGAGCATTGACTGGAAGACGGCGATGCGGCGGCGGGCGATCTCGGCTCACGACGTACTCTTGCATCATCCTTGGGCGACGATGGCGCTGATGTCGCGGGTGAACGTGGGACCAGCGATGTTGCGGTACGTGGATGCGACGCTGGGCTGTCTGCGGGAGGCGGGCTTTTCGTTTGAGATGGCCGATTGGGCGTGGAATGCGATCGACAGCCACATCTATGGGTTCACGCTTCAAGAGTTGAATTTTCCGTTTGAGGCGACAGAATATTCTGAAGCGGCTAAAACTGGTCTTTCACTGATTCCTGCCGATAAATACCCCTATCTCAACCAGCTTACGCATCAGGTGATGGAAGGCCGTTACGATGGGCTGCATGACTTTGAGTTTGGGCTGGAATTGATTCTCAACGGCCTCGACAGGTGGCGACGACAATGACGGTGGGTTAACTCTATCCCAAATCAACTGTCTATGGGATCTACAGGAACGATTGTCAGTCAAAGCTTTTTTAGAATCTGCCATGAAACCCTCATTAAAAATACTTGAGGATAATAAAAAATATGACCCCAGAACAATGTCGGTCGATCGTCCAACAAGCTGCTGAAGCCTGGATCGCAGGAGATGCTGATACTTTTGCTTCTCTATTCTCAACTGACGGAGAATTTATCGTTCCTCACAATTGCTGGGTGGGATTAGCTCAAATTAGGCAAGTTGCGGCTGATTTCGCAGCTAACTATGAAGTAGAGATTGAAATTCGAGGCATTATTGTTGAGGGCGATCGAGCAGTTGTCGAGTGGCATTGGTCGGACAGAGAAAAAGCAACGGGCAAATGCAATCGAGCCGATGATGCGATCGTAGTTGACTTCAGCGCGGGAAAAATTAGCCGTTGGCGAGAATATATTGATGCCACCTCCCCCAAGTGTCAATAGTTTTGAGGAGCGATCGGGTAGAAGAGACGGTACGATTTTTATTTTATAAGTAAGCGCTTGCTTATATACTGTATGGAGTTATCAGAAATAGGAGTTTGGCATGAATGAGAATTTGGGTGGTGGCTCGATTACCTTGGGCGAGGCCATGGAAAAAATGCGCCGATTCGAGACTGAAGGCGACCTGGCAAACAAAATAACTGCCGACATCGCCCCAGCTTTAGAACAGCACGATGCCATACACATCTTGTTCGATCTTGGTACTTCGATTCAGGACGAAATTGCCGCACACGTATGGATGTTGTTGGCGACCACGGCAAAAATTAGCGAAATGCACCGCGCTGTTGCTAGCGACGAGCATCGCCATGTTTTATCCGATCTGGGACAGTTGAAGTTAATTGGTATCTGGCTAGCTAGCTTGCCACGCATTATGGGCATCATTTTTAAGAGCTTACGGATGAAAAAAAGAGTTGCCGTGGAAGAACTTTCCAGGCTGAAGGAACAGTCCTTGCTGGAAATTCGCCAAGAACACGGCATTGTTCTACGATCGCAGGAAGATTTAACATTGGCTAGACCTCAAGCCGAATGACGACTGAATGCCCCGGAATAAAACTATCGCAGATGAAGAAATCCTCGCTGTGGCGCGATCGCTCTTTCTCCAGCAAGGGGCGAGCGCTTCTACGCGAGACATCGCCAAACAAGCTGGTATTTCTGAAGCCGTCATCTATCAACGTTTTGGCACGAAGGAAGACTTCTTTTTTGCCTCTATGAAGTTGCCAGAACCCCAACTGGACTCAATTTTCGCTTTTCAACCTGGGAAAGAGAGTGTTGTTAGCAATCTTCAGTTTGCGAGTAGGGGAATTCTCGACTACTTCCGGGAGGCGATGCCAATTTTTTTGACTCTGATTAGCCATCCAGCCTTCGAGATGCCAACTTTTCTGACGCAGCATCGCCTACCCGCTGCCCGACTGAGCGAACGATTAATTGATTATCTGATGGCCGAGGCCGAGCTAGGTCGAGTTCGTGAAGATAAAGTTGCCGTTGCTGCTAGCGTTTTACTTTCACATTTACATCAGATGGCCTTGAGCGAGTGCATTGGAGCTTCAGCTATACCCCCAATCGATGGGGCTATAGCTGAAGCGATCGCGCTATTATGGGCAGGCTTACAGCCCTAGTCTAAAATCTCGGATAAAAGCGTTCTACAATTGGCCAAGGCTCTAAGATCGAATGATACCAAATCCGGTTCTCATACCATCCCTTGCTGCCCTCATCCCCAACCCCTCTCCCTTGGGAGCTACCGTGTATACACATCTGTGAGAAAACTTGGAGGCCCTGCATTAGATCCCCCCTAGCCCCCCTTAAAAAGGGGGGGGAGTTGCGGCGAGGTTCCCTCGTCATGTAGCTGGCACCAAGGAGGGGGAAGCTCTCAAAGTCCCCATTTTTAAGGGGGATTTAGGGGGATCTGAGTGTGAAACGACATAACCGATAACTTATGTATACACGGTAGCCCAAGGGAGAGGGGAGCCGGAGGCTCATTGAGGTCAAGAAGGTTTTGGAAACCGGATTTAGTATGAATCGGGTTTGACAAATTCCGAAACCCTGCTCTCAAAGCCATGGAGACGCGCTACAGTGTGTCTCTACGCCTGCTGAACCCCTAAAACCCTGTTTATGTTGAATCTGCCCCGTTGGTTAAATTTAGGCTTAGTTTTTCCTCTAGCGCTTCTTAATGGGTGGCTTTTTCTCCAGTTCGTGCAGTATTTTCAACCGCTCATTAGTATTTTTATTGCTGCGATCTTGCTGGCTTTTATTTTGGACTATCCAGTGCGATTGCTACAGCAAGCAGGGGTAAAACGTACCTCGGCTGCCTGGTGGGTGTTTCTATTAACGTTGCTGATTTTAGTTGCGATTGGCGTTACGTTAGTACCAATTATTTTAGAGCAACTCAATGAATTAGCTAACAGGTTGCCTAGCTGGATTAAATCTGGCAGCCAACAGTTGCAAGCTTTTAATAGCTGGGCGATCGAGCGAAATTTACCGATCGATCTGAGCGGTTTAGCTAGCCAATTAACCGAAAGGTTATCGGGGCAACTGCAAACGCTAACTACCAGAACTATCGATATTATTTTCAACACGATTGGTAGCGCCTTAAACGTGTTGCTAACCGTAGTATTAACCTTCTATTTGGTGCTAATTGGAGAAGATATTTGGGACGGAATTTTTCAGTGGTTTCCATCTCAGATTGCCAATGCAGTTAGGCGATCGCTGCAACAAAATTTTCACAATTACTTTATCGGGCAAGCGATATCAGCGACAGTAGTTGGTTCGGCGATGACTATTGCCTTTTTAGTGCTAAGAGTCCCTTTGGGATTGTTGTTCGGACTGGGGATTGGATTGATGGCTCTTTTTCCCTTTGGCGTGGGAATTAGTATTGGTATAGTCAGCTTGTTGGTAGCCTTACAAAACTTTTGGTTGGGAGCCGAAGTTCTAGGGGTAGCCTTTGCGATCGATCAGTTAAATGCTAATTTAGTTGCTCCTCGAATTCTGGGCGAATTCACGGGCTTAAACCCCGTATGGATTCTAGTTTCGTTATTGCTAGGAGCTAAAATTGCCGGATTATTGGGAGTATTAATTGCTGTCCCTCTAGCTAGTTTTATCAAGAGTATTACCGAAAACTTACGAGACGATATAGATGAAGAACGGAGAACGTTGGTTACTGTTGAAATATCAGAGGAGCAGAGAAACAGAGGGACAGAGGAGAGGGTATAATTTTTATTTCTTAATAACAAACGCCGTCACATCTGCTAAAAACTTAGCTGCTGCTTCAGGACTATATTTAGCAATTAATTCCTGAGATTTTTGCCCCATTGAGGTGGTTAATTGAGGATCGGCAATAAATTGACTCAAAATTTCAGCGAGTCTCTTAACATCATTAGGATCGAAGCAGTAACCATTTTCGCCATCAATTACCAACTCGGCTGCACCTGCTTGGCGAGAACATATAACTGGTTTGCCGATTGCCATGGCTTCTAATACTACCAGCGCCCAAGTGTCTTCCAGCGTAGGCAAAACAAAGACATCAGCTTGGCGAAAATAAGCACCTAAGCGATCGTAATCAACTCTACCTATCCAACGAACGCATTCAGTCAAATTCTGCTCTTGACAAAACTTTTCTAATTCTGGTCTTTGAACGCCATCTCCTACTACTACTAAGCTGTAATTGCTGTTTCCCTGTTGATGAAGTAAAGCACAAGCTTCTAACAGCAGGTGCAGTCCTTTTCGGGGAATGATACTGCCCCCAAATAGAAATATCGGACGGGGCAATTCTACCATATCGCTGGTTTCTGGTGCTTTAAGTAAAGATTCTCGATCGGGCACTTCGTAGGGATGAACGAAAACTTTTTGAGGAATGGCTTGTAAAATATCTATCAGATACGATCGCCCTGCTTTAGTATTAGTAATACAAGCATCTGCCATTCTTAGCATTCTGCTTCTGACTGCCAATCTAGTTGGCGAATGGCGATAATCTACTGCGGGGGAACTACCTTCATAAGCAATTACTACTTTCCACTTACCTATGGGCTTTAATAATAAAGCGATCGCCGTCCAAATGCCAAAAGAATTAGCAAAAATTACCTGCGGTTGAAACTCCATTAAGCAGTTAACTATACTTAGTGGTAAATAGGTAAAACTGGTGCCGTAGCCAGTAGCCGATTTGGTAATTTTGAAAATCTTCCTTTCGCCAACTACCTGAACCTGGAATGAATTTTCAAATCCTGGAGCATAGCCGCGCCACTTGGCAGTAAATGCCCGCATTTGAGGAAAAATTTTTGCTAGATGGCTTAACATCGGATGCCAGTAATAAAAACCCGACGTTAACAGCCATGCAATCCGTAAATTGTTCATACTAATTAATGAGAAGTTCAGAAGTATGCGCCGAGCGCAGGCTGCGCCAACAGAAGTTCAGGAGTTCAGAATTTAGAGTTAATTTTTGACTTTTGACTTTTGACTTTTGACTTTTCTCGCCCTCTCTCCCAACTAGCGAGTAATTCGCCAAATGTAGGCAAAGATTACTACTGAAATTATAGCTCCGATGAACCATTTGACAGAATAATTGAGGAGATAAACGCGCCTTCTTCTCCAATCTTTTTCGGTTTTAGTTCTCACTTCTTGTTTGGCTTGATTTATCCTCAATAAGATTTCTTGTCTCGCCGATGCTATATTGTTCGTCTCCAGCGATTGTTCGGGCAAAATCTTTAATTGGATGAGGGCATTATTGATATCTTCAAGACTTCTGCCGCTAATATTGGCAAGATTTACTCTTTTTTCTGCTTGCCCTAATACAGATAACCTCCAAGAAATATCATTATTGATTTGGGTATCCATTTTCTTGCGCAATTTGAAAGCATCGGCCCCCAATAAAGGAGCGATCGCTAAGAAGAAAATTGCTAACCCTAAAGCCATCCAATGAAAAACTCTTAAGAGTATTTCTTCCAATTTGCTTTTGATACTATCTGGATCGTAAAATATCAAAGCCATTGCCAATAAGACTACGGGCACTTTGTCAATTAGCTGCCCGATAGTTTGGAATCTCCAATCAGAGTGATTCCATTTCTGAGAACCTAAAATGATGGGGACGATTAGCGCTACCCAGTCAAACAATGTCAGTCCTAACAAACAATATCCTATCGGTCTGAGGAGAGAACTAGGTAGCCATTTACGATCTATTCTGGCCATAATCAATAACTCGATTTCAAAAACAAACTAAGGTGAACTAAGGTTGAGGAAAGCGTGGTTGCCACCATTGATACCAGGAAAACCATGCTTTTTCTAAAATTGCGTAGTCATCTTCAGCAGAAATGCTGTTGACAGGGATAGATAATTGTGTCCACAAACAGCGAAAATCTCGAATGTTTTCGCGACTGAACAGCCATTTTACTACACGCTCGAACTTGACATCGTAAGTATACCGATTGCGATGAAATTGGGGAGATAACACCGTACTGCTACCTAGCGGATTAATGCAACTGCTAAGATAGGCGCGTTTTTGATGAACGAACAGAGTGTAAAATCCTACTGATGTTTGGTAGCGATCGCGACGGGATTCAACGCTAAGTGCCGATACAGGAATTGTCGTGTAAGCACGAACGAAGTTGATAACGCTGCCAGCTTTTTCGATCGTATATCGCATTTCGATATCGAGATCGAGGTTGGCTCGATGGTATCGATACAGTCTGCTAGCTAATAGTTCTGGCGGTGGAGAGACGCGGCTATTCAAGGGACTGCTGGGCTTAGGTTGCCATTCTAGTAGTGGTACTTCTAAAGGAAAAGCAAAATCAGCAGGACGAACTACACCGTTGACGGCAGTAGCGGGGTAAATAATCGCTCTGCCTGCAACTAAGATCGTGCCACTAAAAGCGATCGCTAGCAAAAATAAGCGCAAATTTGGGGGGCGAATCATGAGGTTTCACCCTCTGTTTTTGTCTCTTCTTCATCGATGGCGTTATCTGGATGAAACCACCAATAATAAATCGGGGCAAAAATTAAGACTGCAATTACCGAGAAAATCAGAGAACCTTCATCGTCATGCCAGTATTTAAACGAATTATCTTGAGTGTATGCAACCAGAAGAGCCATTAGCCCTACTCGCAGCAAATTTACGACAAATCCAATTAAAACTGCTAATATTGGCAAGATAATTTTTTGTTTGGTTGTCGCTGGAAACATCATCAAGCAGATAACCGATATTCCTAATACTTGTAGCATCACGCTGTAACCAGAGCAGCCAGTATTGACCTCAACGCTGCCAGTAGGCATGATAATATTTATCCCATTGAGGTTCACTTCAAAACCTAAATATAAAAGCAAGTAAGTAGTCGCTCGTGCCGTCAGTTGCGATATATCAAAAATTTGCGCTAGCATCCCGCTATGGGGGATAAAAAAGCCAAGAATAACTAACTCTCGCCAATATTGCTTTAAGCCTCTGATGCCAGAAGCAATTAATCCCAAGCTCAAGGCTGAGAGCAAAGGTAAGATCCGCAAGAAAAAATCGAAATCCGAGAGAAAACTACTTTTAATTAAAATTATAGTCAAGATAAATAGTCCCAAGCAAGTCGCTACATAGCTGCTTTGCAGATTTAATTGCTGGCGCTTTTTCCAGATTAACAAGCTAATGGCACTCCAAAATAGAATGCTACTTCCTATAACTTCATCTTGCCCAGTTTGCCAAGTTAAAATCACATGGAGAGCGATTAAACCTAATCCAATACCCAACAACCAAACTCGATCTTGTCGTAATAGTTCAAAAAATTGATTGGATTTCATGAGAGGGCGATCGATTTAATAGCTGTCTTACCTAGTGAAACAGGAAATTATAAAAACCACAGATAAACACAGATAAACACAGATGAACAAGAGATGTAATTGATGGGTTATTAATTTGTGCGAAAGATTGAATGTGTTGCCAAGCTACTTTAAGATCTAGAAACGATAATAATACCAATTAAAATCAAACCAACTCCCATTAGTTGGCTCAAGCCCAGACGTTCGCCGAAAATCCAATTACCTGATACAACTAACAAGGCAAAACCTAATCCAGCTAAGACAGGGTAAGCAACTGAAACTGGCAGTTTGTCTAAGGATTTGGTAAAGATGATAACGTTGACACCAAAGAAAAATAATCCCCCCATAAACCAAGGGGAAAAAATTAACGATACCAAGCTGCCATCTGTAGCCGAATCTATAGCTACCATGCGAGATTTTTTTAATAACAGATTGCCGATGCAAGTATTAATGCCAGCCAGAAAAACTAAAATCCATGGGTTTGCGATCGAGTTCATGTGTATCTGCGTTTATCTGCGTTCATCTGTATTCATCTGCGTTATATATCAAAAATTTAAAATATGTTGAAATATCTTACTAGCAAATTTCTCTGCGGAATTTTGCTCGGCAAACGATCGCATAGCCTCACCATCCCCTAACTCCTCACTCGACTGTAACAGAAATTGAGTTAACCCTCTAGCAATCTCCGCAGGCTGGGTAGAGTCAACCGTCATTCCCAAACGATGGCGCTTGACGATTTCTCCCATTAAGCCGTAGTCGGAACTCAATACGGGTTTGCCTGCTGCTGCTGCTAACATCAAAATTCCACTCATGCCCATATGCCGCTGGTAAGGTGCTAAGACGATATCTGCCAGATGAAAATATGCTTGGACTTCTGATTCGGCAACGAACTCATAGTGACTGAGAATTTGCAGCTTGATATGGGGAGAAATAGCAGCAATCTGAGAGGCAATTTCAACTTGCTTTGACGGATTGGCTTGCCCTACCAACAGCAAACAGACTTTCTCGCCCAATTCCGGCGGTAAGAGGGCTAAGGCTGCTAGCAGTTGCCCGATGCCTTTGCGCGATGTCAGCGCCCCAAATAACAGCAATATCTTTCTGCCCGGTTCAATGCGCAATCGTTGCCGCAGTTCGATAACTTGCGGTTCGGATACGGGCGCTATCGTTACTGGATCTGGTACGGGTATCGCCTTGAAAGCACCCTGAAACGATTCGATGTATTTGACAACCAATGGATCTAAGCAGAATAAAGTTTGCAGTTGGGGCTTTTGCAAGTTAGCAGATAGAATTTGCCGTTCTCGCACTTGTTGCAGGCGATATTTCCACGAAGGAGTAAAGCGATCGAATCGATCGTAATGAAATGTAGGCTTAAAGTAGATCCCAGAAATCGGGCAGGGCGGGTTTTTACCTACAGCTAGGGGCAACATACAGGTATCGAAGTACATCGGCAAACAATGAGTTGCCTTTAAGGAAGTAGCATACTGACATAATAAATCCCACTCTTGGAAAGCGCGAATCGTGCGACTCACCCCAGATTTATTCGATTTCAAACTGGCAGCGGCAGTTGGAGAGATGGCGACGAAATTAACTTTACTTTCCGGGTAGTCGGCGGCTAAGCCGACGACATCGGCATGGCGTTCTAGGAATTTGGGAGAAACCACGATGTGGAGACATCCAGATACTTGGCGATTGCACCAATATTGAATTAAATGTTGAATATAAGCAGGATGGTGTCCTTCGATCGAAAGATCGAATAACATTATCTGACGATCGCTGCTGTCTGCTTTTCCCGTCATAATTTTTAATGGCTGGCCACAACTTCTTGGTATTTACCCGATTTGACTACTTTGCCTTTTTCCAATAGATAGATGCGATCGCAATGTTCTACGGTACTCAAGCGGTGGGCGATAATAATTAAGGTTTTGTTGCCGCTTAAAGATTTAATTGACTCATTTACCAACTTTTCGGTTTCGTCATCCAAAGCTGAGGTAGCCTCATCTAAAACTAAAATTTCTCGTTCGTGATAAAGCACTCTAGCAATCCCGATCCGCTGCCTTTGTCCCCCCGATAATCGCACCCCCCGTTCGCCTACAACCGTTTTCACTCCATCGGGTAATTCGGCAACTAACTCCGCCAGTTGAGCGTCTCGAATGGCTTTATCGATTTTTTCTGGATCGATCGATTCTTCGGGAACGCCGAAAGCGATATTTTTCTCGATCGTATCGTCCATTAAGAAAATTGTTTGGGGGATATAACCGATCAAATTTTGCCAATAGCGCAGATCTTGATAAATTGAAACTCCATCGACTTGAATATCTCCACTTTCGAGTTCTAACAGTCCTAAAATTACATCTACTAAGGTAGTTTTCCCGGCTCCCGATTTGCCGATCAATCCAATAGCTTCACCTTTAGCGATCGTCAGGCTTAAATCTTTTAAAGCTGGCTCTTGACTGTTAGGATAGTAGTAAGTAACGCTATTTAGAACTATTCGCTCTTTAAAGGGGGTTGCAGACTTACTCTCAACCCTGTTTGTTTCTATGCCTTCTATTTCTTTTAGATCTAGATATAGTTTGTTGAGAACGTAACTGTGGTTTTTGAGAGAAGCTGCGGCGGTTGTGACTTGGTTGATCGACGGAATGAGGCGAATTGAAGCTAGGGCGAAAATACTTAAAATTCCAGTAATATTTTGAGTATTATTTTGATAAATTAGGACGATCGATGTGAAGCCAACTAGGAATGTGACTAAAAACGATTCGACTAACAGACGAGGGAAAAATCTAAAGGTTTGAGCCGCCGTCTCTGCTGTAGCTGCCCGCTCTACATGATGACGTATTTCCGCTTCAAAGTAGGGTTCGCAGCCAATAACTTTAGTCTCTTTCAACCCTCCCAAGCCATGATTTATGGTCTTAATAGTTGCTGTATGTGCCTTCGATAGTTCTTTTCCCCAATTGCCTAAGTTTTTGCGAGCGTTCTTATAAATAAAAACTGGAATTAGCAGAATGCCTAAAATGAACAAAGAAGCGATCGCGCTAGTGTAAATCAACAATATCGATATGAAAATAATGACAACCCCATAAGCACTTCCATTTAAAATGGGAAGCATAATATAATTACAAAACCCATAAGTTTCATGAGAAATATTATGAATTAAGTTAGCCGTATTTTTTTGCAGGTGAAAGCTGTAAGGTGCGGTTAAATAAGTTCTCATCAACCGCTGACACAATTCGCTTCTTTGTTTGTAGCTGAAATAGAATATATATTTGTTGACTCGAAAACTCAAAAAACCCTTGATGTAAAAAATTAATATTAAAATCAAGCCGAAGGCAGCAATAAAAATACTTTCTGATGGCAACCCCGATCGCAAATAAAGTTGATTTAAGATCTCGTGTTTGTGAATCTGCTTTGGCGAATTAGCTAAAGCAATAAACGGCCCGATCAAACCAATGCCTAAAGTATCAAACAGAGAAGTCAACAAAAAAAAGAATATCAAAATTAGCAGGCGATACTTTTGTCCTGCGAGAATATAGATAAACTTTGATAGATAACTAATCATTTGGTTAAGTCGATACTGCCTGAAAACAATCTAGAAGCGTTAGCTAACTTATTATGCCATTTTCAACTTCCCCAAGGATATATTGCCCAAAAAGTCGGTTAAACTTACAACTATCGGCAGCGTTGAGGGATTTTTGGAGCGATCGCTATAATTGAAAAAGAAAAATATAGCCAGAAGCATTATGGTGGGGTTTGTTGGGTTTCACTCCGTACCCTGCCTTAAGGCTACGCCTACAACCCAACCTACGGCTATTGCACTGTTTTAGCTGTGTTGTTCCACTATGTATGTTCTAAACTCCTAAACTCCTAAATTCACCCCTCAACAATTCGATCGATGCTAGATTTAACCAGACTAGCTCAGGCCATGCAAGGCATCAGCCAGCACCTCACTACTGAAGTTACTGCCAGCAAGCAAAAACTCGATCGCGCTCAGCAGATGCTAACTATAGCGCAAGCCCAGCAAGCAGAACTGGTGCAGAAGCAACAAGATTGGCGCGAGCGGTTGCTATTTACAGCAGCCGTACCAGTGGAACCTTTGAATACTCGGATCTCGATCGATGTAGCCCCTAAAAACCATACGGTAATTGCCACCGATGGCTCTCAGATTTCTCCCAGCCATCACGAAATTGCCTACTGCTATCTCATTAATATCGGTAGGGTGATGTTGCACTACGGACAGAATTTGCATCCTTTATTAGACAGCCTGCCAGAAGTTTTCTATCAGCCGGAAGATCTCTATGTTTCACGGCAGTGGGGCATTCGCACCGAAGAATGGATGGGCTACCGACGTACTGCATCCGAAGCTGTGGCCTTAACCGAACTTGCCTGCGAGTGGTGGGGGGAGATAGGGAGATGGGGAGATAGGGAGATGGGGAGAGAGGGGGAGCAGAGGGAGCAGGGGAGCAGGGGAGCAGAGGAGCAGAAGGGGACAGGCAAAATCCGAATTCCGAACTCCGAAGGAAATACTCAACAGCCTTGTTTGGCGATGGTGGATGGTTCTTTGATTTATTGGTTTTTGGAACCGTTGCCAGTAGAGGCACGCGATCGCATTTTAGTACCGATTCTGGAAGCTTGGGAAAAACTGCGATTAGCCCAAATTCCCCTCATGGGTTATTTAAGTTCTGCTAGAAGTATTGAAGCCCTCAATTTCCTGCGATTGCCAGCTTGCAGCCATCCCCAGCCCGACTGTTTGAGCTATTGCGCTCAATTAGAACGGACCCCGTGCCAATTTTTCGAGCCGCTGCGAGATACGATGCTGTGGGCCTCCCAATTGCAACCGGGAGAACGCGGCCCCTTATGGCGCAGTTCTGCCCAAATTCTCGATCTTTATGGCGCTCATCGCGTCTATTTTTGTTACGCTCACGTCGGGACGGAAATCGCGCGGATTGAAGTCCCAGCTTGGGTAGCGGAAAACTCAACTCTATTCAACCAAGCTTTGAGTTTGATGCTGGCTCAAGTTCAAAAAGGTTATGGATATCCGGTAGCATTGGCAGAAGCACACAATCAAGCAGTAGTTAGAGGAAGCGATCGCGCTCGGTTTTTTGCCTTCCTAGAACAATACATGATCCGCTCTGGCTTGAGAAACGTCGGCATATCTTCTAAGGAAGCTCGCAAGCGCGGCAGTATCGCTTGATGAATGATACCAAATTTGCTTAGCAAAAGTTGGTTTGCCCTCACCCCGCCCTAACGGGCACCCCTCTCCCACGGGAGAGGGGAAGGTGGGGCCCCCTCTGGGGATAAGGGGCAGGGGGTGAGGGCTGGATTCAAGGTTTTAACAACCGGATTTTATATCACCAGGTAATTTTTTCCACTCTCTGGCCAGAATGCTGTAAATGCGATGGTCTACAAATCGATCGTACAGCCACTCGGCATCGCGAATAGTTCCCTCCAAATAGGCTCCCAATCGCTCGGCTAACCTGCAACTAGGCTGATTTTCAGTCGCACAGCGAATTTCGATGCGGTTAATTCGCAGATTGTTGAAAGTCACCTCGATCAGGGCGCGAACGGTCCTCGTCATAATTCCTCGGCCTTGAAAGTCTTCTGCTAGCCAGTATCCCAACTGCGTAGAGCGATTTGCACGATCGAGGTAGTGATGCCCCACTATACCAACCAGTTGACCGCCATACCAAACCCCTAAGATGTATCCGTTGTCTTGGGCCCGCTGGCGATGGGTAGCTTCAATGAAACCGAGCGAATCTTCAACTCTGGCAGTAAAGTCTAGCCATGGCAGCCATTGGCGCAGGTAGGCGCGATTGCGGTCGGTTAGTTCAAACAGCGCCTCAGCATCAGATGCCTCTAGCAACCGTAAAGTAATTTCGCGATCGATTTGATAAGGAAACATAAGGGGAGGGGGAGATGGGGAGATGGGGAGATGGGGAGATGGGTTGAGGGCTGCTGGCATCGCCTCAAATATTCTATTTAAATGCACCGCAGGTTAAGACATCAATGTTCCTACGTACAATTACGTAATTAAATGAAACACTTCTAGTAAATGTCGGTAGATGTTGGGATGTATCCCTGAGATATCTAGGGGAACATTATTTCAGTAGCAGCGTAATTTATGTATGCCAATAGCTTTTAAAAGCGATCGATTACATCCTCATTCAAAAATAGGAGTATTTTCTAGATGGTAGTTTCTTCTGAAAAATTAATTTTAACTCCCGGTCAGGAGTTAAATCTAAATACCCCCCATCTGCTGAAACAGAAATATCCCAAAAAACACGATCACTATCGATTTGAAGATTTTTTCCAGTTTCAACCTAATAAGGGCATAGTTACCGATTGGAACGAAGCTCGCAATATTTTCGCTACCGAAGATTTCATTGTCGGTCTAGTTGAAGGTTTAGAACAAGAAGTTGGTAGCGCTTCCAGCGTAGTGATGTATAGCATCGGCTACCAATGGGGTTTGAAAGATGCTCAATTCTTCCAACAGTGGTTCCAACAAGAATACGAGAAAAACCCCCGCGAAATGAATACATTGTTCATGTTAGAAGCTTGGTGGTGGCCCTTTGTTACCCAAGGCTGGGGCAACTGGGAAGTAGATATGAGCGAACACAAAAATGGCTTTATGGTGGTCAATATTTTTGATTCAGCCGTAGCCAGAACATTAGGCGATGTTGGTAAGCCCGTATGCCACCTTTATGCTGGTTTATTTGCTGGATTCTTTACCGACATGGTGAAAAAACCATTAGGCTGTATTGAAATTCAATGTTATGCCATGGGAGAAACCTATTGTAAGTTCCTCGTTGGCAAGCAAGATCGGATCGATGCTGCTTCCTTCTGGCACAACGAAGGAGCGACGGCTAAAGATATCGAAAAGAAACTTCGTAATGGAGAGATGCTGGGATGAAAAATGGCGATCCTAAGTTGTGTATATCGGTATCAGAATTTTTCAATCTGGTTAACTGGCAAGGAGTACAATTAACACCTTTATCGCTAGAAGTTACAGATGAGAAACCATGGCAGAGCGTATCGGTAAAAGAATTTTTTGGTCGGTTTAACTGGCAAGGTCAACCCTTAGTAAGCCACCGCCAAAATCGTCCAGAACCGTCTTTTTACTTGACTAGCCCGGTGGGGAGATTTTTCCAAGCGATCGCTTGGGATGGCAATCCCGAAATCGGCTCGTTACCCAAACCTCTCTCTGTCGATCGCCCAGTAGTGTCTGAAGAGATGAAATTAACCAATTTATCCGAACTATTTTAGGAAGAGCGGAAATATGTATCCTCAACTAAAAAATTTACTCCATCAAGCTGAAGATCGCTATTTAGAACAGCAAGAGATCCAGCATTTTCAATATCACACTGCTTCTTTAGCTCAACGCTTAGAAATTTATGAGTTAGTCAGGGAACAAGAAGTAGCTATTTTCCAACCAGTTGCCAATCAACTGTTAGAGGTATTTAGCCAACAAGACGGAAAAGTATTAGAGCAAGCGGTAAAAAATTGGTTGTCGGTCATGCGCTATTGCGCCATGGCAATGTTGTTAAACAACCGAGAATTTTTGCAACAGCGATCGCTCGAATGGATGACCGATATCGTCCAAGCCCGCCAAACCCAAGATATCGATCGCAAAATCTCTGAGTGGCTTCAAATCGAGTTGCACCAAGTTCTATCTGGCAAGCAAATGACTTTGTTACAGCCTTTCTTCGAGCAAGCTAGCGATGCAATTTTGGGTGTAGAGAATTCAGCGCCTGCTGAGTTACAAATTGTCGGATTGGAAGAGCAAAACGCGATCGAGCCTGAGTTAGAAGCCGTCTCAGAAGTAGCTAACTTTAGTGGAATGGAAGATTTGACAATTCCTGAATTCGATGCCGAATCGATGTCGCAGATTGTCAACTTCAAGCTACCAGTCGAGTCCGTCGAAGAGCCAGTGATGGTGCAAATCGAAGAACCCATGGCTGAAATCCCTGCTTTCGAGCCAGAAGTTGAATCACCAGAAGAGCTAACGATGGTGCAAATCGAAGAACCCATGGCTGAAATCCCTGCTTTCGAGCCAGAAGTCGAGTCCGTCGAAGAGCCAGTGATGGTGCAAATCGAAGAACCCATGGCCGAAATTCCTGCTTTCGAGCCGGAAGTTGAATCACCAGAAGAGCTAACGATGGTGCAAATCGAAGAACCCATGGCTGAAATCCCTACTTTCGAGCCAGAAGTTGAATCACCAGAAGAGCCAGTGATGGTGCAAATCGAAGAACCCATGGCCGAAATTCCTGCTTTCGAGCCGGAAGTTGAATCACCAGAAGAGCTAACGATGGTGCAAATTGAAGAACCCATGGCCAGCGTCGAGCCGGAAGATGAGCCTATTGAAGAAGCAGCATTTTCTCAAGCTGAAGTTGACTCTTTGATAGATATCGCTAGCTTCAACGACGGGGAAGAAGACCTGTCTTTCGAGGAATTAACTGTGGGTAAATCTGAAGCTGAAGTTCTCGAAGCAATAGCCCAATTCGGTCAATTATCAGAACCTGCCTGGGGCGAATCGGAATCTGATTCCTTAGCAGCTATTGCCGCTGTCGATGGTTTAGGAGATCTCAAATCTCTAGAAGAGCCAGTATGGGGCGAAATAGAAACCGACTCTAGCACCGCTTTTGAAGGCTTAGAAGATCTCAAGTCCATCGAAGAACAAACCTTGGTTCAGTCTGAGTGGGAAACCGTACCTCAAATTGACTCCTTAGATGACTTAGAAGAACTCAAGTCTCTCGAAGCTCCCCAATTTGGCCAGTCTAATTAAAGCAACGTGAAGGCTGAGATCGATTCTAATTTCAAATCCGGTTTGAAAAGCCCTGAATCAGCCCTCACCCCCAACCCCTCTCCCACCTCAAAGAAGCCCTCTCCTACAAGGAGAGGGGAACGGAAGTTGATTTTTACGGGAGAGGGGAGCCGGAGGCGAGGTGAGGGCAAACCAACTGTTACTAAGCGGATTTAGTATCATTTCCTCCTTCACCCCTTTATCATTCATCCTTTACCCCTTCATCATTCTAGGAGACCGATCTGTGATTACTGTTGCCGATTTACTCAAAGAACAACGCTTACCAGGAAATTACTTTGCTTTCGATGCCTACATCCAAGGTGATTTTGAATCTGGACTAGTCGAAAACCGCCGAGGCGATCGCCTGATTGCCCTTCCAGAAACCTTAATTCAAGCCATTTACGCCGGACTCCAACACGAAATCGGCCCCAGCGCTGGCATCGCCCTGCTCAACTGCGGTCGTTGGTGGGGAAAAAACTTCTATACCAGATTTGTCGAACAAGTCAGCGAATACTATGGCAAACCTATCGCTGAAATGGAAATGGTAGAGTTTCTTCAATGCCTAAAACAGTGTTGGAAAACTCATGGCTGGGGTGTCTTTGACCTAGACTTAAATTATTCTTCACAAGGATTCCTGGTAGTTAAAATTACCAACTCTGCTTTCGCCCAACAAGCACCTAAAGGTGACAGTCCAGCTTGTTTCTTAGAAGCAGGTATCCTCAGCGCTTTCTTCAGCCAACTTACAGGCCGAGAATTGCGCTGCGTGCAAATTACTTGCGAATCCTTGGGAGCAGATTCCAACCAATTTGTTTTAGGTCTGGCCGATCGCGTCAAACCAGTAGAAGCCTGGGTGGCAGAACAGGTAGATTTTGAAACAATTATGAACCAACTTTGTGGGAGTAAATAATCATGGCCAAGGTGGTTAAGCTAGAACCGATAGATATTGAAACAGCCGTTCAAACTAATTCCAACATTCTGTCGGCGCTGTTAGACAACGAGCTAAATGTTCTCAAAGAATGCGGCGGTCGAGGGTTGTGTGCTACCTGCCACGTTTATATCAAAAATGGCATGGATAGCCTCTCTCCCGTCAGTCGCCGAGAACAGCGAACTCTAGAAGTAATCACCACAGCTAGCCCCAATTCTCGCCTTGCTTGTCAGGCTCTCGTGATGAATGAAGGCGTGGTGGTAGAAGTGCCTTCGGGGATGTACGTCAGTGCCATGACCGACATTGACTCTTTAGTCGGTCGCCGAGCCGAGCAAGATATCTTGCATCCCATCAACGGCAAAGTTTTGGTCGAAGCTGGTAAGTTGATTACTCGATCGATGATTACTCAACTCAAAGATACCCAATCGGAAATTGGGGCGTATCTAGCCAAAACTTCAGAAGCCTGATACAGAAGTTCAGAAGTTCAGAAGTTCAGAAGGCAGAAGAGAAGGCAAGAGTTAAAAATTGCCCTTGTCTTCTCCCTCTCTCCCCTCAGTATCAATCGAAAATACAAGTTACTCAAATAGGAGAAAAAATAATGTTAACCCAATTAAATCGCTTGAGTTTAGAAATCGATGGTCGCTACGCTAGCGAAAAGGAACTGAAACCGTTTAAAAGCTATTTAGATTCTTTAGAACTGCGGATGAGCCTTTACAAAAAAGTTCAAGCTCATGCCGATGAAATTATCTACAGAACCGAAGAAAAGATGAAAGCAATGGATCGCAATCTATTTATTAATTCTGCTGGCGATTTTACTCAAACTTGGAAGAAAGATATCGTCATGTTGCTCAGATATGCCGCCGCTTCCATGTTATTTAATGATGGCGATCGCCTGCGGGAAGGTCTGCTGCTTTGGCACAAAACCATCGCTAAATCTTATAGCTTCGATCGCACTTGCAACACTACTTTTAAAGTAATGCCCGAAGTCATTAGTGAGTTTTTTAGTCCCGAAGAAGCCGCTCTATTCCGTCCGATTTTGTCGGTCAATGGCGTGGTTTTAGGCTAATTTAGCTGTTTTCACCTCAATTGTGGGATAGGCTTCCAGCCTGTCCCAGAAGGCAGTCTAGAAGACTGCCACAGTCCCAGGGGGCGGGCAAGATGCCCACCCCACAAGAAAAAGCAAGATGCCCACCCCACAAGAAAAAAAACTGTAGCTCATCAATTTGAAAAAATTAACTGGAGATTCAAGAAATGAAAGAAGATATGCAAAATCCCGCAGAGGCTAAAAAGTCTGATTGGCTAGATACAGTAGAAATTGTCTCAGTAGTTGGTTCGATCGGCGGTTCGATCGCCTCTGTATTTTTGAATCAAGCTGCCGTAGCTTGCATTCCCCTATCGGTGACAATGACGCTAAATTTGATGAACCGCAGGCGGATGTTAGAGGCGATGTCTCAAAGCCAGGAAGCTCATAGCAGCGCGATCGCTCAAATCGTCAACGCCAACGCTGCTAGCGCCACTAAGCTAGAATCTCTCGGCCAGCAAATCGGCCAAGGCCAAAAAGAAGTTGCATCCCTCAAGCAAGACAAGCTAGAGATCGAAACTCAACTGGCCGTGCAAGGCGAACAACTAAACCAGTTGCAGCAAAGCACCGCTGACTTGAGCCAAGGGCAAGATCGCGATCGCGCCGAGATCGATCGACTCTCAGCCGAACAGATAGCTAACCAAACTCAAACCGAGATGCTGGGCGCTCAAATGTCTGAAGTTCAGCAACTAACAGCCGACTTGAGCAAGGCAACTGAAGATCTGCAAAAATACACCCAAAGCCTACAGCAAGAAAAAACCGAAATCGCTCAGCAAGTGGTGAAATTGCAAAGCCTTGAGACTTGCACTCAAAGCATCCGGATCGATCCGAACAACCCTAGCGTTTTCTACCAACGCGCTCTCAACTACCAGCAGCTAGAAGGGATGTCTGACAAACAAGCTGCGATCGCCGATTTCACTGCCGCGATTAAAATCGATCCCGGTTATGCCGAAGCTTATCGCGATCGAGGAATTCTCTACCTCGAACTAGGCTCTAAGAGAGAAGCTCTCAAGGATCTGAGGGAAGCTGCCAACTTATTCTTTGAAAAAGGCGACATTCCTAACTATGAAACCGCCAGAGAATTAGCCAAGCAAGTACACGAACTGAGTTCGCCAACCCCAATGAATGAAGCCGTACCTGTTTTACCCTCAGCAGTAGACAGCTTATTCGCTTAAGAGTTTAGTAGTTGAGCAAGGACGGAATAACTTTTGTTAAAAACCGTCCTCAACTCGATTCAAATCTCTGCCACAAGTCTAAAGTTAAAACAAGACTTTCGTACTCAGAAGTCATACCAATCTAACAGCGTACTTTCTTTTTACTTAACTTCTCTTCTACCTACCAGGGAGGAGTTGAGTAAAAATTGCGTTTTAAGATCTACTGACTTGAGGAGGTAAAAATGGCAACTAGAGATGAGAACGAGTTGTATAGAGTTACTTTAATCAATGAAGCCAAAGGTTCAAAGGATACCATTGAAGTTTTAGGAAACGAGTATATTCTTGATGCTGCCGAACAGCAGAATGTCGAATTACCCTATTCTTGTCGTGCTGGTGCTTGCATTAGCTGTACTGGCAAGGTACTCCAAGGAGAAGTCGATCGAAACGACCACAGCTTCTTGCGGGAAAAGGAACTTAAGGCTGGTTTCGTCCTTCTCTGCGCTGCCTATCCTATGTCTGATTGCGTAATCTCAACTCACCAAGAAGACGCTTTGTTAGATCTTTACTAAAAAAGTCTGTTGAGTAGCCTTGCTGCGAGCGAAGTATAAACTGAAGAATCCCAGCTTTCCCTGAAGAGAAGAAAAATTTTTTCTGGGAGTTAAAGCTTACTCCAAAACCCAGTTTTTGACTTTTGACTTGTTAATGACTGTTTATGAACCAAGAAATAATCGAGAGCCTTTGGAATTTACCTGGATTGCTAGGAATTGGGATTATTAGATTAGAAGGGCAGCCATATTTTTATGTAAAACCGCAAATTCAAGCTTGGGAAAAACCTGCCTTGCTGGATTTAATCGTTCAAAATATTAATAAATCGCCTTCTAGCCTTAAAAAGATTGAATTTGCCGTTATGGGATATCATACTTTTGTTTTTCAAGAAGATCTATTTATAAAAATAGCGATCTTGACTCAAACTAATCTAGTAAAGCTACCACCAATAGCCCCCTTAATTACCAGTATTAAAAATAGCTTGCGAGGTGCGATCGCCACCTTTCAATTGCTATCCACAAGTAGCGATCGCCAACAAAGATTAACTGCTGAATCTAAAATTAACTTGCCTGGGTCGCCAAACCAACAAAACTCTTTAACCGTTGTAAATATTCAAGAATTAATCGACATACTAAATAAGGTTAGTAAGCTTGCTAGTAAATATTTGGGTAAAAAAATCATAGCCAATTATCTAGAATCAACTCGACCAAAATCGGAACATTTAAACGAAGTTAAGCTCGAACAATCTGGTGAAATTGTATTTGCCGGAAGCGATTTAACTGCTGCTAGTTCCTTGCAGCATCAATTAATCAAAACTTGGATTCGATCTTTTGTCCAACAGTGTTCTCAAGTTCTCCCCTACTTATCTAGCACCTTAGAACAAAATTTGACTGAAAAAGAAAAAACAATTTTATCATGATATCTTAGCAAATATCTGTCGGAGTTTGTATTTACCGCTTTTCGCAAATCGTCTAAAATATTATATTACCGCGTGCGCATAAATTATGAGTCAAAGAATTATTGAAAGCTTTTGGAATTTGCCAGGATTCGTTGGCATCGCCATTATTACCAAAATTGAAGAAGAACTATACTTTTACGTAAAACCGCAAGTTCAAGACTGGGAAAAGCCTGCCTTAACTCAATTAATGAGTCAAAGCATTGCTAAAACTCACCCGAAAATTAAGTATTTTGAATTTGACGTGATGGGTTATCATGCTTTTACTTTGAGAATTAGCCCGACGTTAAAATTTATCATTCTCACTCAAACTGATGCCGTTAAGCTGCCATCGCTTAATATTTTGAAAGAGCTATTAGAAGAGGATTTGCAAAGTTCAATTGCCAATTTTGACGCTTTAGCTAAAAAAAGTATCGCAGGATCGGGAACTAGTCAAAGTTTATTAACTAACCGACCTGCTGCTAAACCTACTGCCATCCCAACTCAGACAGTCAAAGAACCTGGGGAAAGAGTGACAGTCTCGGATCTAGTTAATATCCTCGATCGAGTCACTAAAGTGGCTAGTAAATATATCGGCAAAAAACTAACTGCTAGCTACTTAGAGTCAAATCGTCCTTCAGATGAATGGTTAAGGAACTTCCAAATTAAAGAATCTGGCGAGATTGCGTTTGCAGCTAAAACTGCCGAGCCTGTTAGCAGCGATCGCCTCAATTCGTTTAAAAGCTGGTTAGTCGCTTTTATTAAGCAAGCGGCCCGCATTTTTCCTTACTTGCCGACTGTGATCGACCAAGAAGGTTTAAACGAACGACAAAAAAATATTCTCAAGTAAAATATTAAATATTTAAGAAATCCAACATTCCTGGGGTGTTGGGTTTCACCCCGTTCAACTAAAGCCTACGATCTACAATCAATTTTATTATGGGTGTTTAATTTTTGACTTTTGACTTTTGACTTTTGACTTGATTTGACTATACCCTATGCCCGATCGCTAACTTACAAACTCTCCAATAGTCATTATGAACGCTCCAGAACTGCCTAGCTCTAAGTACCAAATTTTAAGACTAGTTGGACAAGGACAATTCGGACGTGTTTTCTGTGCTGTCGAACAAGCTACAGGTAACTTAGTGGCTCTAAAAGAGTTAGAGCATCAGCGTTTTCCGACTAAAAAGTTTTTACGAGAACTGCGCTTTTTGTTGAGTTTAGAGCATCCTAATATCGTCAACTGCCATACTATAGAACATACCCAAACGGGAAGATATCTAGTGATGGATTATTGCGAAGGAGGTTCTTTACGAGATTTACTCGACTCAGAACAAAAGATAAGTTTGGCGCAGGGTTTAAAGCTAATTGCTGATGTGCTACTAGGTTTAGAACACGCTCACAGTCGCAGTATAGTTCATTGCGATCTCAAGCCAGAAAATGTTTTGCTCGCCAAAGATGGCAGCAGATGGGAAGCAAAAATCTCTGACTTTGGGATTGCTAAGCTAAAAGAAGAAGTTAATAAAGATAGTTTGGGAGCTACAGGTTCGCCAGCGTATATGGCTCCTGAGCGATTTTACGGTCAATTCTCGATCGCTTCCGATCTATATGCGGTGGGGATTATGTTATTTGAAATTGCCGTCGGCAATCGACCTTTTTCCGGTTTACCTGGCGAGTTAATGTCATCTCACCTCAACGAAACTGTTAAAATTCCCCATACAGTTCCGTTTCTTTTGCGTTCTACGATCGCTACTGCTTTGCAAAAGTTACCCCAGCGGCGATTTGCTTCTGCCGCTGAAATGCTAAAGTCAGTCGAATTAGCGGCTACAGTAGAAAAAATCTCGATTCACGAGCGCCAGTAGGTTGGGTAAAATAACGTCTGTAGGGGCGCAAAGCTTTGCGCCCCTACTATATGTGGTTTTCGTGGGTAAGTCCTAAACTATTTCCCATCGCGATCGATATCGCCAGGAATTTTTCGTTCTACCCGATTCCAAGCATCGCGGGTAGCGTGTTTGGCTTGTTCCCATTTGAGCCTAGCGTTAGGATATTTGGTTTCGTATTCTTGCCGCAAATCTTCTTCTGCTCGATCGTAGTTTAATCTACCATCATGCATTGAGCTATAGCTTTCATAACCCAATCGATATGCTGGTTCGTAATCTGAATATTCGTAGTTAGACTCAAAGTATGGGCGAGTGCGGTAATTGTCCCGCCAGTATTCGTCCTCTACTGTGGGATCGATGAACTCGGCTACTTCCTTTCCAACTAATCCGCCACCGATAGCACCAATGGCCGCACCAATTACAGCCCCCACAGGACCGCCAACAGCAACCCCAATGGCCGTAGCAGCGATCCCCGCACCCGCAGCACCGATTCCCGTGCCTACTGGATGAGCGCCTGGTTCGCCAGTAATCGGATCGGGATTAGCATCGAGCGGTTCGAGATCTTTGGGATTATTATTCATCAAATTAACCTCCTAAAAAAGCTACCATCTAATTGATATATAGAACTTTGTATGATGATATTATTATCAAATTGCAAATTTATACTTCCTTCTTAGGTATGAAATTCTGAGTGTAGCTATCTATTTCTAATTAACATCAACTTTCTAACTTTTGATAAAAAAATCCCACAACTCGCTCGATTTAGTTGCGGGGAAAATTTTCATTCTTAAGTTCGCAGCAGCTTAAATTACCCGGAGCAACAGTAGAACTAAGATAACTGCGACCAGTATTCCAATCCCACCAGTTGGATAATATCCCCAACTGCGACTGTAAGGATACACTGGCAAAGCCCCAAGTAATAATAAAATTAAAACAATTACCAAAATGGTAGAAATAGACATTATATAACTTCCCTAATTTTACATTCGCTCGGCTATTACTCCTCGATTTGATATTCTCTAAGCCTGACAAGGATTCGAGCTTAAAACATATATTAATGTCTATCGATCGCTTTCTCGTCAGGCTTTTAAGAGAAATTATTTGTTATGCAAAAAAACAACCAAAACGAAATATCGAGCCATAACTTAAGCTCGATCGATTAGGTTTTTGGCAGCATCTTTGACGTTTTCTACTTCGTGCCTGATGGCCGCTTCATCTTGTTTAGCCTGGCCTTCTGCCTTCGATCGAGTGTCACCAGTCACTTCGCCAACGGCTTCCTGAATTTTGCCTTCAATGTTTTTGCCAGTGGCTTTCAATCTATCTTCAATACTCATATCGAACCTCCTATCTCGGTCTAATAAATGTTGAATAAAGCGTGGTTTTACAACCTCGATCGTACTGTAGGGGGTTTAATGGAGAGTTGACATCTCTCTAAAGATATAATTAAAGGTATGAGAAACTTATTATTGAACTTCTAGGTCTTTAAAAGATAAATAGGAATGAAATTGAAAAGTCAGAAAAGAAATTATTTCAATCGGTTTTCTGTTCGACAAAATAGGATTTAGGCATCTATTTTCCAAATAGAACTAATCCTAAATTCGCTCGTCCTTAACTTCTCTGTCAATGGAAAAAGTTGCTCGCCAAGGATATTTGGGGGCTAGAAGGGGTGAATTTGGTGTAAACTCATGGAAATATAGCGATCGCTAGACACCAAAGGGATCGCCTAGCGTATTGCCTTGCAACGTAATCGCCAGCTAATCTTAAAATTACTCTCAACCGACTGGAAGTTAATTACTTATGCGAATTTTAGTAACAGGTGGTGCGGGTTTTATTGGTTCTCATCTGATCGATCGCTTGATGGCAGAAGGACATGAAGTTATTTGTTTAGATAACTTCTACACGGGAACTAAGCGCAATATCCTCAAATGGCTAGATAACCCTTATTTTGAACTCATCCGGCACGACATCACCGAACCAATTCGCCTGGAAGTAGATCGAATTTATCACCTTGCTTGTCCGGCTTCTCCAGTTCACTATCAGTTCAACCCAGTCAAGACCGTAAAAACTAACGTCATCGGGACGCTAAATATGCTGGGTTTAGCCAAAAGAATTAAAGCTAGATTGCTATTAGCTTCAACCTCAGAAGTCTATGGAGATCCAGACATTCACCCTCAAACCGAAGAATATCGCGGCAACGTTAACCCCATTGGCATTCGGGCCTGTTACGATGAAGGCAAGCGAATTGCTGAAACTTTATCCTTTGATTACCATCGCCAAAATGGAGTAGATATTCGAGTAGCGCGAATTTTTAATACCTACGGATCGAGGATGTTAGAAAATGACGGGCGCGTCGTCAGTAATTTTGTAGTTCAAGCACTCAAAGGAATTCCTTTAACCGTGTATGGAGATGGTTCGCAAACTCGCAGTTTTTGCTATGTTTCTGACTTGGTAGAAGGATTAATGAGATTGATGAACGGCGATTATATCGGGCCGGTTAATTTGGGAAATCCGGATGAATATACCATTTTAGAATTAGCTGAAAAAATTCAACAAATGGTCAATCCCGGAGCAGAAATTATCTTTAAACCTCTACCAGAAGACGACCCCAAACAGCGACAGCCAGATATTACCCGCGCCAAAAAATACCTGGGTTGGCAACCGACGCTGCCTTTGGCAGAGGGGTTAAAGCTAACGATCGATGATTTCCGAGAGCGCTTAGCGTCTTCGTAAAGACTGAAATCAAATCCGGTTTCTACAGTCTTGAATCCAGCCCTCACCCCCAGCCCCTCTCCCACCTCAAAGAAGCCCTCTCCTACAAGGCTAACGTGTATACACATCTGTGGGAAAACTTGGAGTCCCTGCATTAGATCCCCCCTAGCCCCCCTTAAAAAGGGGGGAGTTGCGGCGAGGTTCCCTCGTCATGTAGCTGGCACCAAGGAGGGGGAAGCTCTCAAAGTCCCCCTTTTTAAGGGGGATTTAGGGGGATCTGAGTGTGAAACGACATAACCGATAACTTATGTATACACGGTAGCCTACAAGGAGAGGGGAAAGGAAGTTTCTTTTTATTGGAGAGGGGAGCCAGAGACTAATTGAGGAAAAGAATGTTTTGGAAACCGGACTTGGTATGAACTGTGTCATTCTACAGTGTCGTTATGTAGGGTGTGTATAGCCTGCGGCATGGCTACGCTAAAGCGCAGCGTAACGCACCGCCTACAGAACTGGTATTACAATTCAACTACTTATAGTTTGAACTTGCTGAACTTGCTGCCACAATTGTTCTTGGTTAACGGCAGGTTCTTGGCAACTCAAACCTTGGCAAACAAATCCAATTACATTTGGCGGCAAATCGGTTTCTAGTTTCAGCATTGCTGTTGGTAAATACTGCGGCAAAAGAGAGGAAATTTCGTTTTGGTTAGTGCGAATTAAGGTAGGATGACGATACCAATCGAGGGCGCTAAATAGAGTCGGACAGGCTTGGGGCGATCGCTCCATCATGCTGCTAAAAGCTTGTAAAGTTTGTTCGGCGCGATCGAGGTATTGCAGGTTCTCGGTTAGTAGGAATAGGCGAACTAGATTGGCGATCGCTACACCATTGGCTGAAGGGGTGGCATTATCGATATAACTGCGTTCCCGGACGATCAGATGGCGATCGCTGGCTGTATTGTAATAACCTCCTAGTTCCACGCTCCACAAAAACTCGTCGAATTCATCTTGGAGGCTGACAGCTTTTTCTAACCACAAGTTGCTGGCGATCGATGTCTTTTCCTGAGAAGAGAAAGACCCCTCTTTCTTCTCCCCTCTCGCGCTGTCGCGCCGCTGCGCTAGAGCAGGAGAGGGGCTGGGGGTGAGGTCGAGAGGGGTTGGGGGTGAGGTCAGCCCCACAGAAGCTTGATGCAAATCTAACAAAGCCTTGATAAATAGGGCATAGTCTTCCGATTGCCCCCAGACAGCAGGTTGTCCCTCATAGTTCAGGCGGTGGAATCGCCCGTCAACCCATTGGGAATCGAGGATAAATTTAGCTGCCCCGACAGCGAGTTCTAAGTATTCAAAATTGCCAAAAACGCTGTAAGCTCTGGCTAAACCAGAAATCATCAGGCTATTCCAAGCGACGATCGCTTTAGTATCCGTCACTGGAGGAATTCGACCCGGCCAGTTGCTAGTTTTCGCTTCCCGATTGTCGCGGGCTGGGGGAAAAGTCTCAGCCGACGACGTGCCATATCGAACGGCAAATAATTTTTTTAGAGTAGCTTCTAAAGTGTCGCTCAGTTTGCCAGCCTGACGGCGTTGGAGAACGTTACTGCCTTCAAAGTTGCCTTCACGGGTAACAGTAAACTCGGCTGCTAATTCCTCTAGTTCGTCGCGGCTGAGAATACCTTCAAGTTCGGCATAACTCCAAACGTAAAACGCTCCTTCTTCGGGTTCGCCAGCGGTGGAATCGGTAAAGCTATCGGCATCTTGAGCCGCATAAAAGTAACCTTCAGGTGCGGTCATTTCCCGCTTCAGCCATTGGTAAGTACCAGCGATCGATCGCTCAAATGCTGGTTCTTTTACGCCTGTAGCCCACAGATTTGCCAGAAATTCGACGATTTGCCCGTTATCGTAGAGCATTTTTTCAAAGTGCGGCACCGTCCAGGTGGAATCGACCGTATATCTATGAAAACCACCTGCTACGTGGTCGTAAATTCCACCTAATGCTAAATCTAATCCCCGTTGAGTAGAGGTTTCTTTGGCATCGTATCTAGATTCAAAACCAAATCGCACCCCTCGCAATGCTATTTCGGCATAGGGCATCATCGGGAAACTAGGACCGTAACCTCTAGCCGTCAAAACCCCCGTGTTAGTCTCGATTCCGGCTCTGAGTAAATCCTGCCAATCTAAAGCGGGATTAACATCTGAGGAAAGAACGGCCGCTTGCTGGAGCAGACCTTGCAGTTCGGCTTTCATGTCTCCCATCTTGGTGGTTTCGACATCATAGAACCGACGAATTGACTGCAATACCTGCAAAAATCCCGGTCGTCCGTAGCGCGGCTCTACAGGGAAGTAAGTACCGCCGTAAAAAGGCACCAGATCTTCTGGAGCCAGAAAGACATTCAACGGCCAGCCGCCTTGTCCGGTCATCATTTGCAATGCCTGCATATAAATGCTATCGAGGTCGGGGCGTTCTTCGCGATCGACTTTAATCGGAATAAAATTGGCATTCATGTACTGCGCGATCGCTAAATCGGAAAATGCCTCGCCTTCCATCACCGTACACCAGTGACAGCTAGAGTAGCCGATCGACAGAAAAATCGGTTTATTCCCCACGCGGGCAGCTTCTAAAGCTTCCTCATCCCAAGGCTGCCAATCGATCGGGTTTTCTGCGTGCTTGCGGAGGTACAGACTTTGAGATTGCGCTAGCCGATTGCTCATCTGAATTATGAATGTAGAATACACTTCTTGTGGGATAGCCCTCTGGGCTGTCCCTAAGAGCAAGCAAGAATTTACTGCACTTAATTGCCAACTGCTATCAAAGCAGTTTAGCGCGATCGCGATCGTGTGGTTCCTTAAGTTGGCTCAAATCGGGACCTAAAGGAATAATTCCTCCAGGATTGAGGGGAAATAAGTTGCCGTAGTAGTCGCGCTTGACGCTTTCTAAATCGCAAGTGTCAGCCACACCTGGAAGCTGATATAAATCGCGCAAGTATGCCCCCAAATTTTGATAATCCTGAATCCGACGGCGGTTGCACTTAAATAACCCGTAATAAACGATATCGAATCGAAATAAAGTGGTAAACAGCCGCACGTCTGCTAAAGTTAAGCGAGTCTCCTTCGGAGAGGCTAGCCCTTCCAGGGCGGCTACGCCAACGCCAACGCCGCAGAGATATCGATTCGTTTCCAAGGTGGTTTCGATTTCGTCGAGAGTAGCAAACAACTGTCCGCAAGCTTCCTCGTAAGCCGCCTGAGTGCGAGCAAAGCCGCAACGATACACCCCATTGTTAACTGCTGAGTAGATTTTCTCATTCCACCAGTCAATTTTGGCTTTCAGTTCCTCTGGATAAAGATCTAACTGGGGATGCTTAGCAAATTCGTCGAACTCTGAATTCAAGATGACGATAATTTCCGAACTCTCGTTGTTGACGATGGTTTTGGTTTGTTTGTCCCACAACACGGGCACGGTACAGCGTCCTTCGTAACCGGGTTTTGCTAACTCGTACAGTTGGCGCAAGGACTGACAGCCTTCTTCAGATCGATCGAGTACCCAACCGCCATCTTCTGGGGAAGGAGAGACGGTAGCTACAGCGATCGTATCTTCTAATCCCTTGAGAGTCCGAACTACCAAAGTGCGGTGCGCCCAAGGACATCCCATGCCGACGTAGAGTTGGTAGCGATCGGCTGCTGGTTGGTAGGGGTTTTCTGGCTCTTTACTGACAAAGTTCCGAAACTGGCTGCTGGGACGAGTGTACTCTCCAGTTTTATTTCCTGGGGCTAGTTGAGACATCATTACTTGCCAAAGGGCCGTCCAACCCCATTTCACCAACTTAATCGCCAGCTTTGGCGGCAGCGATTTACCCTTGGCCTTCGGTTTAGAAGATTCGGTTTGGGAAAAAGTAGGTTGTGACATTCCAAGCAAAGAGAAAACTGGCAGTTATTTCCACTTTAACCCTTAAACTTTTTTGTCAATGCGGATAATCGCTATATTGCACCTTTCTGGCGCTAAACGAGTGGCGATCGCTTGTCCGATTCCAGAGGCATTATGCTTGGGTTTGTTGGGTTTCCTTGCGTCAACCCAACCTACAGATCTCTGCCTTCCAAATTACTGCCTCAAGTTGGCAGGCGGGTTTTCTGGAACTCTCCACAAATAAATGGTGCGGCCCTCGATTTGCTCGACTCGTTCTGGTTTCCACTCGCCCATATCAAAAGCATGGGAGACAATTCGAGTGCCTGGTTTTAATTCGCTCAAAAGTTTGGGTCGCAGTCGCAGATTCACAGCAGGCAATAGGTAAAGGGTCACGACTGTGGCTTCTTTCAAGTCAGTTTGGAATAAGTCTTGCTGGCGAAATTCGACTCGATCGGTCACATTGGCTTCTTTAGCGTTTTGGTTGGCCTCTCGCACTCGTTCGGGGTTAATATCTACTCCCACTGCCCGCTGTACGCCATATTGTTGCACCGCCGCGATCGGAATCCGACCGTCGCCGCTGCCTAAGTCGTACACTACGTCATTTTTACCGACGTTAGCCAGTTGCAACATTCGATCGACTACTGCTCTCGGTGTCGGCACGTAGGGCACGTCGGGAACCCTTTCTAGGACTTCCCCTTGAGGCTGTTCTGTCGTGGTGTTTGGTTTGGCATCGGCTGAAAAATCTCCCGCTGGCGTGCAGCCAACTGCCGTACCTGCAATACTCAAACCCGCGAGCGATCCAGCCAATAAGCGTTTGAAATTCATGTTTTTGACTCCAGATTGCTAAGTAGTTGTTGTCAAAGGTGTTAGACGAATCCATCTGAGTCGCTACGAGCGACGTTGCTTGACCCGATACCACTGCCAGAAGGGAATTCCCAAAAGTACAACCGCCACGCCGACGATCGCGCCAAATCCGGTGTAGGCTAAGCTGGAATACAGCAAATAGACGCAGGCGGCACAAAAGGCTATAGGCGTTAGTGGGTAGAACGGCACTTTAAAGGGACGCGATCGATGCGGCTCTTTTGCTCTCAAAACGAACAAGGAAATGACGCTGAGGAGAAAAAAGAACCAAAACACCGGAGCCGTGTAATCGACCATGGCTTCAAACCCGTTCCGCGCAAAGCTGCCCATCAGCACCAGTAACAGCGCGATCGCACCTTGCACTAAAAATCCCGTTATCGGGGTTCCCGCTTGGGTTTCCCATCGTCCTAAAAAGCCAAACAACGATATATCTCGTCCGAAGGCATAGTTAGTCCTGGCCCCAGTCAAAATCGAAGCGTTGATCGAACCCAAGGCAGTGATGGCAATTAGAGAACTAATTAGAATGGCTCCTGGTTCTCCCAAAGCTTGGCGCATCAAGTCGGCCGCGATCGCTTTCGATTCCGCCATGCCCGATAAGCCCAATCCTCGTAAAAATGCGACATTAATCAGCACGTATAAAGCGGTGATAATGCCAATACTCCACAACAACGATCGCACGATGTTGCGTCGCGGCCGTTGGATCTCTGCCGAAATATAAGCAGCTTCGTTCCAACCGCCATAGGAGAGCAAGACAAAAATCGCCGCCGAACCCCAATTGCTGGATGCGATCGCGGTTGTAGTTGTCTCAGGTGCGGGAGAAACCAGCAGCAACCCTAAGACAATCACCAGGGAAAGCCCCAAAATCGTCAAGACAGTGAGCGAGTTTTGAATGCCTTTGCCTTGTCGAATGCCGATAATGTTGAAACCAGTCAGCAGGACGATCGCGATCGTGGCATAAATCGAAGACGACCAAGGACCTAAGCTCAATAGCTGCGAAGCATAGTCGCCAAACACGAAGGCTAATAAAGCGATCGATCCGGTTTGAATTACAGTCATTCTCGCCCAAGCGAACAGAAACGCTAGGTTTTGTCCGAAGGCGCGTTTGAGGTATTCATAGTTGCCGCCTACATTGGGATATGTGGTGGCTAACTCGGCATAACACAAGGCTCCAATCAGGGAGATAAACCCTCCCAGCAGCCAGATCGATAGCACTACCCAACCGCGATCGGTGTTGGCAGCTACCAGGGCTGGAGTTTCAAAAATCCCGGCACCGATGACGATACCGACGATGATGGCGATCGCATCTTTGAGGGTCAAAGTTGGCGGCGCAAGGGACGGATCTAGTATTAGCGAAGAATCGATCGAACGAGTTGTTTCCAGTTTAGTCACGATGATTTCTCAAGCACTTTATCGTCTCGGTTTCCGACCGTCAGGACCTCCCGCCCAAGGTGGAGGGCCTGCGGCCGGACGGATCTCGATCGTCGAACCATTGGCTCTTTGAATCGAAAAGGCATCAAATTCGCCCGACTTCTCGCTGAGTTTGCCGATAACGGTTACTTCCTCGCCTGAATCGAGATTGACTTCCCGATACCATCGCGGCCCGGCATCGACAATTATTTGTCCGCTGCCGTCATCGAGGGTAAAATTATTGCCCACCACGCTTAGCACTCGTCCGGAAATGGCGATGCCATTGGTGCGTCTGAGATCGCCGATCCGAGTTGGCTGTGGCTGGACGGGTGGTGTTTGCGCTTGCGCCAAGTCTCTAACTTGAGTTGGTAGCGTCAGGTTTCGCGGTTGAGCTACACCTGCGATCGCTAAACTCGCGATTCCGCTTCCAGCCAGTAAAAGAGCTAAATATTGTTTCCATTTCATCGATTTGTCCTCGTACAATTCGATTTAGTTCAAACTCTCCGAATTTTCGGATTCAGGCGATTTCGAGCCGTAAAATTAACCTGAGTAGTATTGCTGAATCTGGCTTTATCTAAGTTAGGAAACTCCTCAGCTAAGGATCGTCCTACTTCCGTGAGATTTCCTACCTACCATCGGGAAGATTTGGATTACAGGTAACAAAATCGATCGCCGTTTTTGTCTGCCTACCTATACCAATGGTCCGTAGTGGTTTTTCTCCAAAGGGCTGCGGTTTTGCTCCGAGGGAGGACGGTTCTGCATCCAGGCAAAGAAAGCAGCCGTAGAGAGCAAAATCAGAGTCAAAAAACTTACCAGTTGAAGCATGATGCTGTAACGCATTCCTAAACCTCACGATCGGTTGATTTATGCCAAGTTGTAATGCTCTAAATGCACGTTGGTAACGGGCACGTTCAGTTCGTGCAGGGCCCGCTCGACTTCATCCATCATCTTGGGGACCGCGCAGATAAAATAATGCCGAGTGCCGCGACGGGCGGGAATGTAACGAGCTAACAAGTCTTTATCTACATATCCCGTTTCTCCTTCCCAATCTTCAGGCGGTTGGCGGAGGACGTGGACGATCGCTAGATCCAATCGCTCTTTGAGGTCTTCAATCGCTTCGCGATAAGTAATGTCGTCCCAGGTTTTATTGGCGTAAATTAAGGTATAAGGGCGATCGTCTCCCCGTTCGGCAGCGGTGACTAATATGCTCATAATCGGCGTAATGCCAATACCCCCAGCAATGAGGACAAATCCAGCCGAGTCTTCATAGCGATCGCTGGTAAACGCGCCATAAGGACCGTCCAGATAGGCTTTGGTTCCAGGAGGGTAATCTCTAATGCGGCTGGTGAAATCGCCCACGGCTTTGATGCCAAATTCCAATCTTTCCGGGCGTTCTCCGCTCGATGACATTGAAAACGGATGCTCTCGCATACTAAATGGCGTGATATTGAGCGTAATCCAAGCAAACTGCCCCGGTTGAAAGGAAAATCCTTCGTGGCCGAAGGGGCGGAGTGCCAGCGTCCAAACATTGCCGCGTTCGGGCTTGACTTCTTCGACTAAATAGGGTTTTTTCGTCATCAGCCAAGGTTTGACTAAGCGAATGTAGACGATGAGCCATAAAGCAACTAGGGCAATAGCTGCCCATAACACGGCCTTCCAAAATAACCCCAAATAGTTTCCCACCCCTAATGCGTGTCCTAGTCCCAATCCTACGGCTAGCACCGCTAAAATCGAATGAGATAACCGCCAAGGTTCGTAAGGAATTTTCAGCGGTTTGCGCCAAATAGTGGTAACAATGAGGGCAATAAATGCCAAGGTTGCTAAGACTGCCATTCGCGCCCGCCAAGGCGCTGTGGGAAAATTCAGCAGTTGAATCGTGTCGGGCTGCACCCAAAATAAGATGAGGGGATGCACCAACACCACGACAAAGGCAACAAATGAGGTGTAACGATGGAATTGCAAGATGATATCAATTCCATAGGAAGCTTCAATCCGATTGACGCGGGCAGTAAGGGCAAACTGCAAGGCCATCAATGCCAAACCAATAAAACCCAGCGCCACCGAAAACTCGATCCAAAATCCCCGCCCCGCAGGAGGAGGATAGATTAAAAGCACCAGCAGGGGTAAGACGGTGAAAAATAAAAATGCTATTATCCAAGCCAGCGCCACTGCGATCGGGCTATGCCTTAATAAGCTCTGCATCCTCAGCCTCCTGGCTGCTGCGCTGAAGCTTGAAACCGATTATTTACTTCGTTCCAGTTGACGACGTTCCACCAATTCTTGAGATAATCGGCTCTCCGATTTTGATAGCGCAGGTAATAGGCGTGTTCCCAAACGTCGTTACCCATAATTGGGTAATTGCCGTCAGTAATGGGATTATCTTGATTGGGAGTAGAAACGATTTGCAGTTGTCCTTGGGGATTCCGTACCAACCACACCCAACCGCTACCGAAGCGATCGCCCCCGGTTTCGTTAAATTGCTGCTGGAAAGCCTCAAGGCTGCCAAAGGTTTGGTTAATGGCTTGAGCTATAGCCCCTGTCGGTTGTCCGCCGTTCGGTCCCATAATTTGCCAGAAAATCGTGTGGTTGAGATGTCCTCCAGCGTTGTTTTGCACGGTCGATCGAATGTCTTCGGGAACGGCGTTAAGGTCGCGCAGCATGGCTTCTACGCTTAATTTTTGTAAGTCGGGTCGATCTTTGAGGGCAGCATTGAGATTATCTACATAAGTTTGGTGATGCCTGTCGTGATGGATTTGCATCGTTTGAGCGTCGATCGCTCGGTTCAAAGCACCAGTCTCGTATGGTAGTGGTGGTAGTTGAGCGGGTGAAGCACTTAATTCTCGATCGGGATAAGCAACTGGAATCGATACCTCTGGCGAAGGAGAAGTAGTCGGCGTGGCCGTCTGAGCGGGTGTTACTTGAGAATTGACTGTAGGATTTGGCTGGCAGGCAGCAAACACGATGCCAGCCACAAATATCAGCAAGAAGGCGATCGAATGTCGTAATTGTTTTCTCATAAAACCTCCGAAAAAACTTGAAAAAACACTCATTTTTTTGCGAATACTGTCGCCGCAAAGAGTGTAAAAGAAAAATACGCTCTCGATAATTCTTGACCAAAACAGTTGTCAATTCGCAGTTCGCAATTCGCAATTAAATACAATAATTCTCACTCTTGAATAGAGATGAAATGCCAATTTTTAAGATTTCAATCGCTTAGCTCGATCGCTTTCATGCCGGAAATAATCTTAGATAAACGAAAGCAGAATGGAATTAACGATTGATAGAGCGATCGAACCTATTAAAGCACTCCAAAATCCATAGCGCAGGCGAAATCCGCGAACTAATAATGCGGCCAAACCAAAAACCGTGGCATTAATCACAAACAGAAACAAGCCTAATGAAAGGATAATGAATGGCAAGCCTAATAACACTAATATCGGACGCAATAAAGCATTAATAATACCGAAAATAGCTGCGGCGATCGCGGCTTTGCCCAAACTATCTAGCTCCACGCCGATCGGTAATCGAGCCACGATTAAAAAGCTAACTGTGGTTACGAGCCAAACGAGCAAAATATCAGTCATGCAAATTCTACTTCTCGCAGTGGAGAAGGTATTTTTTATTTGAACGCTCCTGTTACTTATAGCTTAAAAGCGATCGCTGCGTCTTCCCTTATAAGAGAGAGCTTAAACTCTACCTTTGGGCAGAGTCTTTATATATAAATTTAGTTACTTTAAGAGTTTAATCTGTTTTATCGGCTCGTTTGCCAGTATTAATTTACAAGCGATCGAGCATTACCCCAACAACTTTTTGGGTTTCTTTGCTACTAACTACTGGCACGATTTCAAAAGTTGCTCCCGAACCGCGCCACTTCAATATCCATTCTTGAAATCAGCGCAAATCGTCGCACTCCATAAGCTGAAAGCATCTACTAAAATTCGGTTCCACCCAGCTATCAATATACTTAAGACCTTCAGGAAACATTCTACCTTCGTCTCGAAGTCGCTGATAAATCGGCATCATATCGTTGTCTTGAAACCGTTCGATAACCATAATTGACACACTCCCCCGTTAAACTCAAGAGCGTCGTTATAACGGGGGATTCGCTCATCTCGCAATGCGCGATTTTCTGCTTCGACCCGTGCCAACTAGAATACTGTTACCAATACTCCCCGTTGCATCCAGTCCACAGACATTTTCTAGCACGCTATGCCCTAGCGCACTTATTCCACGATTTCTAATTTCTTGGCTAGCCGCTACATCTCTTGTGGTAGTGTACCCACACTCGTGACATTGATGCAGGCGAATATCTAAGGTTTTCTTCCCCGTATGCGTGCCACAGTTAGGACAGGTCTGAGATGTTCCATCCTTATTAACTTTGGCAAAATATACATCCCTAGATAAGCAAACCCATTCTAAAATATTCACGAATTGACCAAAACCAGCATCGGCTGAATGCTTTGAGAGCATTCCTCTTTGCCAAGAAACAAAATTGATGTCTTCGACAAACAACATTCCTGCACCATCGCAAAGATGATGAGCTAGTTTAAAATGCCAATCCTTACGAGTATCAGATATGCGTTGATGCAATCTCGCTATCTTCTGGTTCAACTTGTGTCGATTACTAGACCCCTTTTGTTTGTTTTTTAACCTACGTTGTAGCAATTTAAGCTGACGCTGTAGGGTTTTGAGGAATCTAGGTCGTTTAATCTGTTCATTATCACTAGTTGCCACAAATTTGTCGTAACCTAAATCCAATCCTCGTGGATGACCGTGAGGCATCGGACTAGGTACGTCAACATTTAGCTGTAGTGACAGCATCACAAAGTAACCAGATGCTTTTCTGACTATCCTTGCTTGCTTGGGAAGAAACCCTAAGCCCTTCGGGCAGGCTTCGCCCACAGGGATTGGACGAGACATTCTCCATTTAACTTCTTTTAAGCCAGGAAGTTTAATTGACTCAACCGATATCGGATCTTTGTTTAACTGAGGAAAAACAAATGACCGCATTCGATACCTGTTCTTAAACCGAGGAAAACCAAAGCCCCTAGCTTTCATATCATCCCAAGCTCTGTCCAAAGTTCTCAATGTTTGTTGTAAAACTTGAGCATTAGCAGATTTGAGAAAATCATTATTTTCCTTGGCTTGAGTTAATAACTTGGCTTGAACGTGATAGTTAGGGAATGGCTCGTCAACTGACATGATGTACTCACGCTCAATCGAACAAGCGTTAATTGGTGATTTACGAGACGCGCACCAGTCTTTACGCTGGCGTAGCGCAAAGTTCCACACCGAGCGACATACCTCTAGCGTTTGCTCGATGTATGAAATTTGCTCTGCTGTTGGTTCTAGTTTGTACTCGTAAGTTAATGTCAGCATGGATATATTTTAGCCTACACGACCTGTAGTTGTGTGTAGAAAATCCAAAGAAGGCTAAAATATAAATGTTATAGCTTTCCTCCAAGACAACGGTTAGGGCGTAGGTTGGGTCTAGCTCTGCGAAACCCAACGCAAACTTACAAAACCCAATACAAATGGTGCGGCCAGATGAGGGGATTATTTATTAATGTACCCATTTGGCGGGTTGGATTTCCTAGCGTTAACCCAACCTTGTATCTTGAGCGGTGCGTTACGACGGATTGCTGAACTTAAGTCATAGCAAGGGTTATTGCCGTTTAACGCACCCTACTCTAATGCCCAAATTTAGCTGAAACACGATACCACCAAATGTTATCGCAATGCGATCGCCTCTGCCACTCGATCTGCCTTACCCACAGACCAAGGTTCGCCCAGCAACTTGTAGTTCATCCGAGGAAAGTAACCGTATCGTTGCCCCAGTTCGCCGCTTAGCAGCGTCATCCGCTCGACGGTGCGAGCATTGCTGAGTTTTCCGGCATCGATGTATCTAAACGGACTCCCTGCTACCAATTTGAGGAATTCAGCTTTGGCCGATTCATTGTCACTAACTACAAACACGTCGCTGACGGTGTTGCCAAATTGGGGCGCATCGAACACTTCCCACCACACATTTTTGAACGCTCCGACTACTCGCGTCTTGGGAAAACGATGCTGGATCTGCTCTGCTCCGCTAGTATCCCAAGGCAAAATGAAGTCTGTATAGTCGGCATTAAACGGGTTGCTGATGTCGATATAGAGCTTGCCGTCTAATTGGTGGCGCAATGGTTCCAGAGTATCTAACGCTCCATCCCGTAAAAACATGGCGGGTAATACTACTTCAGCCTCAGCCGCTTCCTGATAATTTCCCGGCTGAATGTTATCTCGATCGAGCTTTTGAATTATTCGAGCGGAGCGATCGAGATCGCGCGAACCCAAGATAACCTGATGTCCGAGGCCTGCAAATAGCTGCGCCAAACGAACTCCCATTCTGCCAGTTCCTAAAATTCCAAGCTTTGACATCACTGAATCTCCTTATTTACCTACTAGTTGGTAGACAATAATACAAAAAAAAGAACTATCCTTTGACCAATCGCATCAATTGCTCGACGATCGCTCGATATTGTGCTGCCCCACCATGGGCGCGGGCAACCAAGAATCCACCCTCTAGCAGAGAGAAGATCGAGGTGGCCATAGCGCGAATATCTCCAGCAAAGCCAAACTCTCCAGAGTCTTTGCCTTGGGTGAGAATCCGCACCAATCGGTCTTCATTATCCCGATAAAACGCCGTCACGCGATCGACCAAGTAATGCTTCAGGGTGGCCAACTCGGCTCCCACCATGCCATAAAGACAAGCCTTATCGCCATTACCGCTACTGAGAGTGGCTTCAAACAAGCTGCAATAGCGACGAAGTTTGATTTCGGCTGAGTCGGGTTGAGCGATAATCCCATCCACTAGACGCAGAAAGTAGTCGTGGTATCGATCGAGCAAGGCAGCCACTAGATCGTCTTTAGTAGGAAAGTGATAGTGAATGCTGGCTTTCCGAATACCGACAGCTTCGCTAATATCCTGATAGCTCATGGCATTAACTCCCAACCGCTGGATCAGATCTTGAGCCGCATCGAGAATTTGAGTGCGAGTGTCTATGGAGTTCATGTCATCATCCTACTAGTAGGCAGAGAAGATGTCAAGTAACGATCGATCGAGAAACTCGATCCGGACTTACGCAGCAACTCCAGTTAGAGCGATCGAAGCCCTATCTCCTATTCAGTGATAGTTTGCCACAGTTCTTTTAGCAGTTGCTTGACTTGCTTTTCCTTGCGAGCTAAAGCAGTTCCCGTCTCGCTGAGCTTGGCTTCAAACTCTGCTTGCTTCTTTTGCAAAAGGTTGGGTTCGCCCGATCGCGATCGCTCTTGAGCGTTGTTATACCAAGTTTTGGCTGTTTCCAGATGCTTCTTCACGTCTTCATGACGTTCGCCATAACGAGCAGCTAAATTGGCTCGAAGAACTGCCAACTGAGCTTGCAGTTGAGCGTAACGCTTGCGCATCAAAGCGGCTTCTTCAGTATCTTTGAGGGCATCAACTGCACTTTGAATGGTCGATCTAATATCAGAGGAAGCTTCTGGGCTAGCAGTTTCGATTTGAGTTAAAGCACTATCGATATTTGACTGCAATTCTTGTTCGTCCGTTTCGATTTGAGCTTGCAGTTGTTGAATTTCGGTTTCGGTTTTAGCGATCGCATCTCGTTTGCCTTGGCTGATGCCTTCGATCGCGCCTTCAACCGCTGCTGTTACTTCTTCTTTGATGTCTTTACCTTTTTCTTTCACAGCATCTACTATGGTGGCGATCGCCTCCCTGGCTGTCAACCCGATCTCGCTAGAACCAGCTTTGAGTTCGCTAGCCGCGCCAAACATGGCCGAGCGAATTATTTCTCGAATTTTCTCGGCTCTCAATTGTCCTTCCGATTTGGCTTTTTCAATATCAGCTTGAATTTGTTCTTTGATGGAGTCAGACATAGTTTTGTTTAAAAAGAATACAGGAGTTCAGAAGTTCAGGAGTTCAGAAGTTCAGGAGTTCAGAAGTTCAGGAGTTCAGGAGTTTAGGAGTTTAGGAGTTCAGAATTGAGAAGTATTGAGTGTGGAGTGTTGAGTTAAAAATTCTCCCCTGCCTCCCCTGCCTCCCCTGCTTCCCTCTCTCGCCCTCTTCGCCCTCTTCGCCCTCTCCCTCTGCGCCTTCTACTAGAATGCTATCGAATTTTATTATCGCCACCATTGCAGGAAAGCCGTACCCGATCGCTCTTACTCATGTGGCAACTATAGAGATAAAATGGATAGTCGAACCCATAGTTTGGATAACCGCTCGTGCTATCTACGCTGCTAGCTGATTTTAAGATTATCTTCGATCGCGATCCCGCTGCTCGCAACTGGCTGGAAGTGCTGTTCTGCTATCCAGGATTGCAAGCCCTATTGAGTCATAGGTTCGCTCATTGGCTGCACGTCTTAGGCATTCCCTTCATTCCTCGAATGATGTCCCACTTGGCTCGCTTTTTCACGGGGATTGAAATTCATCCTGGAGCGGCTATAGGACGGGGCGTGTTTATCGACCACGGTATGGGTGTGGTAATTGGAGAAACAGCGATTGTCGGCGATTACGCTCTGATCTATCAAGGTGTCACCCTCGGCGGTACTGGCAAGCAAAGCGGCAAGCGCCACCCGACGCTAGGAGAAAATGTCGTAGTAGGGGCCGGTGCAAAAGTTTTAGGCAACCTGCAAATCGGCAACAACGTGCGGATTGGGGCTGGTTCGGTAGTATTGAGAGATGTGCCTTCCGATTGCACGGTGGTTGGGGTTCCCGGTCGAATTGTCTTTCGTTCTGGCGTGCGGGTCAATCCTTTGGAACACGGCAGTTTGCCTGACTCGGAAGCAGCAGCAATTCGGGCCTTAGTCGATCGCATTGAAACTCTAGAACAGCAGATCCAACAACTACAAGGACAAGGACAACCAGTCGCGATCTCTCCTGCCAAGCGATCGACCTCGGTAAGTCTTGATGAATCTTCCGTAAGCCTTAAGGAATCTCCAGCGCCAGCCGTTGCCGCTCCTAGCTGCAAGCTTAGAGACAGGGTAATTCAGCAATTTTTAGATGGTTCTGGGATCTAATAGCGATCGCTCCTCTGCGGTCGAGTGCAACAACCGATGGCAATCGATCTAGCTGTTTGCTCTATTTGTTAGAGACGATCGCCACGCCGCTGCTTTCAGATCCATCTCTTTAATGAATCCATCCTTGCCATCCATGTAGCCGTTAATATCATCGGGGTATTGCCGAGCGAGTTCCCGCTTCAGTTCGCTGTATTTTTGAGCGTCTTCAGGATGAACTGTCATGTAATCTCGAAATGCTATGTGGCGTTCTATCTGCGGCGAACCAATTTCAAAAGCGTGAATTTGATGCGTTCTGATACCTCCGCTATCGTTCTTGCGGAAATAACGGCGGCCTGGAATCCCAAACTCACCCATGGCTTCATAACCCAATGCCTCTAGATGCGAAGCTCGATCTTCGAGTTTCCCGATGTCTTTAACCTCAAGCAAAATGTCGATAATCGGCTTGGCATAAATTTGAGGAATGGCTGTACTGCCAATGTGATGCACCGCTGCCAGATCTTCACTCAGTGCTAGGGCTATTTGGTGCGATTCAATTTCAAATGCGCGTTGCCATTTCGGGTCATGGGGAATAACTGCTACTTTCATCAGATTAACTTTTCAGTCTGTTCTAGAGCATCGGCTTTCTTGGGTATCCGATCTAAACTATCCCTATCCCAATGCCTCTAGGGTGATTTAGGATTTTGCAGCAGCCAAAAGCCAGTATGAGTCATGCCTGAATCGTCGGGTTGAACGAGCAAAAAATGCAATCCGCGACTCGATTGCTTTCGCTGTTCGTACCTTTGCGCTGCTGCTGCTACTTCTTTGTCAGCAAACGTAGCTACTACCCATCTATCTACCAAACCAGCTTCTAAAATTAATCCATCTGGATCGCCAGCTATGTAATTTAATGATACGGGGCGCACATCTTGTAACCAGCGGGCTAATTGCATCGATCGCCTGCCACCATAAATTACTACCCCAGGTACAGTCGCGGTTGAGGCTAAACCTAAGTTGATGGGTAATAAAAATTCTGGCATTTCTAGAATCGGAATTGGACGATTTTTAATTACTTCTTGAATTTCACTGGCTGGTAGCGCCGCCAATCGCCACTCTTCTCCCCAAAGATTTTCTGGTAATGGTGTTGGAGGTGGTTTATCCAAAGCTAAGGGGTCGTAAGGTTCCTTCGTGGTAGGGTAATTTTGAGCTTTCGATCGCAACCATTCTTTTAAAGCTTGAGTGCGGCGAGTTGGTTCTACTTTAATTCCGAGTTGTTTAGCAGCTAATTCGATTAAACTCAAAGATTGAGGGCGAAACACTTGGATTGCAGATGGAAGATTGCCACCAGCAGCTTGTTGTAATTGAGAAACTAACCAATTAGAGTTAACTTCTGACTGCGGACAAAAAGCTTCATAAGTAAACTGACTTGTAGAATCGCAGATGGACAATTCCCATAATACTTGCCCTGTTTTATCTTCGATCGGACAGCGATAAAAATCTATTTGCCAAATTACTTCATTCATCAAAACTATTTTTGACTTTTGATTTGGTAGCTGAGCTTGCCGAAGCTTGACTTTTGACTTGATTCGACCATTTCGATGGCGTGAGGCGATCGACATAACTCATATATTTTAACAAAGGTGAATCGATACTCAAAACGGCATGAGGGAAAAATCTAATATTGTCATAAATTTTGCCATCTTCTTCTCGCAGTGCGTAATATCCTAACTTAGTTAGCAAAAGTAAAACTCGCGCTATTAGCCAGCCAAATATACCATTTCTTTTTGCTGTGACATAAATCGGTTGGATGCGAGTTTTTGCAGAAGTTAGAGGTGTATAGGCATAAATCATGTGCAATCTTGGAACAAACTTGACATTCTTCATCGTGGTTAGCATTCCTATACAGCCGTCAGCATATCTCATCGAATATTCATAAGTTTCACCGAGAATTTTTCTACCAATTCTTTCTCTAAAAGTAGTTTCGGGAAACTTTCCTCGCAAGGTAAAGTCAATAATATTGCCCGATTGATTTGCTTGTAAAGATAGTTCCATCTCTATATCTAATTGGTGTACGGTTTGCAAGTGTTGCACGTCTATACCGTTCATCATGCAGATGTGATGGTGACAACTGCGCTCGAAAGCTTTATCGTGTGATATTACTAGTTGTTTGCCTTTTAATTCATCAAATTCTGCTAACCCTTCAGGCGCTCTAACATCTGGATATATCCAAATAAAATCGTACTTTTCTTCAGTCGCATAAGCTTGAGTGCGAGCATTTTCGGGAATGTGAGATTGACAAGGAATATCTTGACAATTACCTTCACCATCGAATGCCCAATGATGAAAAAAACAGCGGATATAATTGCGATCGACTCTGCCAATTCCTAGATCGGTTCCCAAGTGAGGACAATAAGCATCTAAGGCTCTAACTTTGCCGTCCTCTCCTCGAAAGACAACGATTCTGTTGCCGCAAACTTCTAGAGATTTTGCCTTTCCTTGAGTAATTTCTCGGCTAAGGCAAGCAATATACCAACCTTTGGCAACAATATCCCAGTTATTAAAGACTTTCACGATCGATACCAATTCCCATAGTGCAATAGCTGTAGGTTGGGTGAAGGGCAGGAAACCCAACGAACCCAACCGTAATGCCTCATTTTAGCTACGCCTCTACAAAACCATCAGACTCCAACTGTTTCAGATATTTTAGTTTCCTTTCTCTTTTTGATGCCGCTGGAAAGGATAAAGCCTGCAATTAACAAAGCGATCGTAATCGGCCCGGCAATTAAAGGCGGACGACTTGGAGTATTTAACATCAGCGTTAAACCAGCATAGTTAACAATTAAAACTGCTAGACTTCCTAAAGCAGCAATTGCTATCCTCGCCCAATTTTCATTTTGCTTAAAGGGGATAAATAACAAAATTGCTAGAGCGATCGCTGTCGATAGATATCCTCCTCCTGATACTTTCAATAGAGACAAAAATTGAGTTTTAAATCCTGGTTGTAATTGCGACCAACTGACTCCAACAGCTTGTTCTTGATAGGATAATAACTGCGGAGTAAATAAGTAAGTTAGAGCCAGACTGGCAATGATGACGATGGCTGCCAGGTAACAGCCAAAAGCTATTTTCATTTTTCTATTCATATTTTCACCTGAATTTAGACGCGATACGTGCTACGCACAGGAGGACGCGGTTCCGTCGTCGCACGGCGGAACTTTAGAGTCCGTGGCTACGCGATCGAAGTCCTGATTTCTCATCCAAGCCTTTCTTTGACGATCGAGGTACTTAGGAATCGAATTACTAGCCATAATAGACATTTCCCGATTACTTTTCCAGAGGTAGTCGATCGATGCTAAATAAACCTTGTAAGATTCTACTGCTTCGGCGTGGGTCTGGTAGCTGCGGTGCAAGCCTTCAGATTCTTGGGTAAAACACAGACGCATCATCTCTTTCGCCTCTCGATCGCTCATGCTAAAAGTAGGCGATCGCAAAACTTGGTAAATCGCTCCATAAAGTGCCGGATCGTACCAAAAAATGCCGTTAATTGCGACTGAGAAGTGATAATGATCTTTTTGGCATCCGCGCACGCCTAAATTTGCCACCCAGCTTTCAAAATCGGTTGGTGGCTTGATACATTTAAGCACTTCATGGGAAAGAATTGTGGAACTATTAAAATGAAAGCTTTCATCCATAAAGTGATAGTACGATATCTTTGAGGGAATAGGCGCATTTTCTGGATGAGGGTGTTTTTGATAGTAATTACCCAACTTGTGCTGCACCAACTTCCCATTTAAGGTTCGCACCCCCCTGACGGTAAAGTATTGACAAGCTAGAAATGTATTTCCTGCCGAGAGCATTCCAAAGCACTGCAATTGAAGTTGCTTCCACTTGCGCTTGATGGCATTAGTATCGGCAAATACCATGGTTTCGGCAAAAGGACCGCGCATTGAGTAAGTAAAAACTCGCTTGTTGAATAAAGCTAATTCTACCTGTTCTGAAACTTTCTTAAAGGCGTTGATATGCGCTCTTTCTTGAGTAGATTCTAAATCGAGCATATCGCATACTAACCGGAAATCTTCTTGAGCATAAAGTCCAGCGGCGCTAGTTTGATTGAAGTAAATAGTGGCAATTTCAGCAGAAATGATTTGCGAGTAGTAAGCTACCCAATAAAGTTGGTTTAAGATAATCCTCTGACTAGGACTAGCTTGCACCCATAAAGCAGTACCATAAAGTAAAGAAAACTCCTCTGGATTCCAATATTCATTTTTGCAGTCTTCATATCGAAAAGCTGCCGCCGATTCATCTAACAATTTTGTATGGTCTTGTTGCTGGTTCCGCGTGTAATTAATTTGGAGCTTGCGATATGTCTGATGATTTTCTAGCAGCGTGTTAGTTTGAGATTCAACTAAAGTGTTACTCATATAAAGATAAGTAGACTTCCTATAGTGAGTCTAAATCATCTCTGAAAATCTTGTGGGGTAGGCTTCCAGCCTGCCCACTGGGACAGCCGGGACAGCTATCCCACAAGTCATTTAGAAGGGCTATATTTAGCTTGGCAGTCTAAAAAAGTTCAATAGTGAAAAAAACCTTACTAAGTTATTGGTGGCGCGTCTGGAAATATGGACTGGCTTTTTTGTTGGCGCTGACTCTGGCGCTAATGCCGCTTACCGTCTTATCTGACGAAGCTGGCGATCCGTGGCAACTCTACCGTCAAGGGCAAATCTCTCAAGCTGAGGAGGGTTTTCAACGCCAACTGCGAGAGAATCCCCGCAACTGGGATGCCTTAACTGGCTTGGGTTATGTGGCTTACCAACAAGGCAATCTAACTTTAGCTCAACAAAGATTCGATCGAGCCTTATCTGTCGTACCTCAAAGCGTTGATGCTTTAGTCGGTTTAGGATTGGTGTTCTTAGAACGCCAAGAACCCGAACAAGCTCTGACATATTTTGAACGAGCCGCTAGCTACACCACCAATAACGCTTGGATTCAACCTTACATTCAGCAAGCTAAAGAACTAGCAAACCGCCTTACTCCCCAGCGTCCGAGCCAAACTCAGATCGTCGCCAAAACTACCCACGATTATCTCTCTATTCCCACTGCTACAGGTTTTAAACCTTTATTTGTCAAAGGGGTAAATCTAGGAGTAGCGTTACCCGGTCGTTTTCCAGCAGAGTTTCCCACCGAAGAGAAAACTTACAGCGAATGGCTGGAACTAATTAGCGCGATGGGCGCTAATACCATTCGTACCTATACGATTTTGCCTCCAGAATTTTATCAGGCGTTGAAAGCACACAATCAAAAATTTGCTGCTAACCGCAAAATTTGGCTGATTCAAGGCGTTTGGACTGAGTTACCTAGCGAGGTTTTAAAAGAAAAAGTTGACGACTACAGCCATCCTGAATTCGAGCAACAATTTGTCGCCGAAATGCAGCGAGTAGTGAATTTAATTCACGGACGGGCAAACCTGCGCGAACGTCCGGGCCATGCTAGTGGAAACTATACGGCTGACGTTTCAGACAGCACTTTATCTTATTTAATCGGTCGGGAATGGGAGCCATTTTCGGTAGTCGATTACAATAAAATTCACCCCGATCGCACTCAATACCGAGGTAGATTTATCCAAGTAAAACGGGGTCATGCCATGGAAGTATGGCTGGCAAAAATGATGGATACCATGCTGGCTTATGAAATCGATCGCTACAACCAGCAACGACCGATTTCTTTTACTAACTGGCCTACTCTCGATCCTTTATTCCACATTACCGAAGCCACCAATACAGAAGAAATGCGTCTGCGACGAGAACTGGGTTTGCAAATTCCATCGGGTTCTCCCCAAGCAGAAATTAAAGAGTATAGCAACGATGAAGTGGGAATCGATATCAACGAGATCCAGGTAACTAATGCCTTTACTGCGGGAATTTATGCCACCTATCACGCCTATCCTTACTATCCCGACTTTATGGCTTACGATCCTGGTTATTTGAAAGCTAGAAGTCCTTTCGGGCGTAGTAATTACTACGGCTACTTGCAAGCTTTAAAGCGACACCATCAAAATACGCCGATTTTAATTGCTGAATTCGGCGTACCGACTAGCCGAGAAAACGCCCATTTTCAACCCCAAGGTTGGCATCATGGCGGACACTCAGAACAAGCTCAAGCTCAAATCGACGCGCGGCTGTTTCAGGAAATTTTTAGCACCAAAATGGCAGGAGGAGTGCTATTTGCTTTGATGGATGAGTGGTTTAAGAAAAACTGGATGTTTATCGATTACGAATTACCGCCAGAGCGCAACCCGCTTTGGTATAACGCTTTAGATCCAGAGCAAAACTTTGGAATTATCGCCATGCACCCAGGAAAATCGCAGATGGTGATGTTGGATGGTAAAAGTCAAGAATGGCAGCAAATTTCACCTTTTTATCGGGCAGAAAGACCGGAAAATCCTTTGCAATTATTTGCGGTAACTAGCGATGAAGGATATATTTACTTGCGGATCAAAGCGAAAAAAATTAATTGGCAGCAGCAGCAAATTTGGGTAGCGATCGACACTTATGCAAGCGATCGCGGCTCTTTTAAATTACCAGGCTTATCACTGCAAGCTCAAAACGGTTCGGAGTTCCTGGTGCAATTAACTGGAGATAAAACTAGTCGATTGCTAGTCCATGAACCTTATAGTTTATTTCGACATCGATTTGCTACCGAGTTAGTTTCAACTGCCCAAAAACCAGGAGAATTTGTCACCATTGAAGCCGAACCCAATCGGATGCGAATCGGGCGCGATCGCAAAGTATACTCAGCAATTCGTACCTCTCGCAGCAATTTAAAACGAGGTTCTACTAACCGTCAAGCAGCAGATTTTAACAGCCTATCAGATTGGAATTATAATACTCAAACGGGCGAAATTGAAGTCAGGATTCCTTGGGGTTTATTGAACGTCACCGATCCGAGTTCTCATCAGGTATATCACCGAGATGGACAAGTAATGACGTCAACAACTGAGGGTTTTAGCTTTAATGTCATTGCCCTTAAACCTGCGAATAGAGTCCAACAAAGTCCTCAAGTTTTAGCTACTTTCCCCCAATTAATTAATGCCAATCGGCTCGATGCGCCCAAAACTTACCGCTGGGATGGCTGGGAACAACCCACCTATCACAGTTACCTCAAGAAAGTTTATCAAACCTTGCAAAATTTGCTTCCACGCTTAGAACTAAAGAGTTGAGCAATATAAATTTAAATTATTCTTGAGTCCCTGTAGGCGGACGAAAGTTTGTGTAGACGCGGTTTCAACCGTCAGGGAAAATCTAACTCTGGCTCCACTCTCCCTTGGGAGAGGGGTTGGGGGTGAGGGCAGCAATGGATGGTATGAGAACGGGATTTAATGTCATGTCAAAAACAAAGAAAAGAAAAAAGTGCTTATTCGCTGGGTTGGCAATTTTTGTAGCTTTGGGATTATTAATTTTAAATGCTTTGGTTATCGAGCCTAATCGTTTTGTCGTCACCTACCACCAATTGCCCAAACAAGTTTCACCAGAACGAGAGAGTTTGAAGCTCGTGCAAGTCAGCGACCTTCATCTCAAGCAATTTAATAACCGTGCTAGAGAAATCGCAGAGCAAGTCGATCGACTCAAGCCAGATGTTGTATTATTTACCGGAGATTCGATCGATAAAGTCGAACAAATTGATGGATTCGAGAAGTTTTTGGCAGCACTCGATCGACAAACACCAAAGTATGCGATCGTCGGTAACTGGGAATATTGGGCGGGTATCGATCTCCAGCGTCTCAATCGAATTTATGCTACCTACAATTGTCGCTTATTAATTAATGAAAGCGTTTTACACCGTCAGGGCGATCGCTCTCTATTAATTACGGGGATTGACGATCTAGTCAGTCAACCCGATTTAATTAAATCGCTAGCGGGCATTACTCCCCATGCCAATCATTTATTACTCGCCCACTCACCAGCATATCGAGATGCATTCTCAACTGAAGAACGACAGCTACTAGCCAAATACAAGCCCCAATTGATGCTATCAGGACATACTCACGGCGGACAATTAGCATTTTTTGGCTTCGCGCCCTTACGTCCTCCTGGCAGCGGGCGTTATGTCAGCGGTTGGTATCGAGACGGTGACGTGCCCTTATATGTATCTCGCGGGCTGGGAGTTTCAGTTTTGCCCGCGAGAATGGGAGCAGTGCCAGAAATTAGCTATTTTGAGTGGTTTATCGACTAAAGCAATTAACAATTCGCAATTGGCAATTCGCAATTAAAATATGCTGCGAGCGAACAGCTGATGGCAATTCCGAATTGGCTTGACTCCAGCAAGCGGGTTCAACTCTCAAATTGCCAATTGACGGGCTGCCAATCAAATCCACCTCCCTCGCGATCGCGCAAATTACCGATACCAGGATAAGGAAAATGATAGGCAAACATTAAGGTGCGATCGCTGGCAATTTTGGCCAGTATGGTTTGACGGGTGGCGGCAGCCATCTCTGGATCGGCATCAAAAATCGGCTTCCAGCTTGGATTCCAAAGATTGATCGTATTGATGTGAACGGTATCCGCTGTATGAATCATCACCGCATCTCCAGAGGCAATGCGGATCGCCACATGGCCGGGCGTATGCCCGTAAGCCCGAATGGCAGTGAAACCGGGCAGGAACTCTTTATCGACCTCAAATTCGGTGACGCGATCGCGAATTAAACTTAACTGAGTTCGAGCAATATCGATCGCCTGCTGCTTCATCTCTTCGGGGCCTTTAAACTTGGGTAACTTTATCGATCGCCCCGTCCAAAAACTCCACTCTCGTTTGCTGATGAAATAGCGGGCATTGGGAAACGTCAAGCCGTTTGTCCCCTTCAATCCACCAATATGATCTCCGTGGGCATGAGTCAAAATTATCGCTGTAATCTCGCTCGGTTTAATCTCTGTCTGCTGCAAGTTTTCTAACAGCTTGCCCACAGTGTTCCCATTGAGCGAGCCGCTACCAGTATCGATTAAGACTTTATCCTTTCCGGTATCCACCAGTAGCACGTTACAATCTGCCGTCAGGGTTTCGCTTTGAAAGCCCTGCTTTAAAACCCGATTCAACTCTTCTGGGGTAGCGTTGCCAGCAAAGATCGCCGCTGGCAAACTAAACTGTCCATCGCTAATCGAAATCAGGTTGAAACTGCCTAACTTAAATCGATAGATGCCAGCATTGCGGGGCATCTTGGGTTGAGGGGTTTGTGCCAGCAAACGACCAGTAGCGGGGAGGGCGAAGGTAGAGGCGATCGCTGCTGTCAGAAAGGTGCGACGGGAAACAGACATGGTTACAACTCCTCTCGATCGATTGACGCTCTCTTTAGGACAAAACATTTAGCGTACCAGAATTTGGTCGGGAGTCTTGGCAGGCAATCGACTTTCTCAATCTTTCTACTTAGCCAAGCTCGATCGATAACCCTAAATTATTTTGACTAAGATTGATATCGATTTTAACCAGTTTAAAAAATCTCAAATAAACACCTTTAAATTCATCTATATTCATAGCAATTACACTAATTTCATGGATAAGCTCGACCTATGCGATGGCGTTTTATCTCGATCGTAGTGGCTTTGCTGCTGGCGATTATTGGCTTCGCGACTCAATTCAACCACCCCCAGAGCCAACTCGCTACAGCCGCTCAAACACCACAACCTACCAGTACCGTGTTTGAGAACGTGCGAATTTTTGATGGCACTGCCGAACGACTTTCTGCCCCGTCCAACGTGTTAGTGGTCAACAACAAAATCCAAAAGATTTCTACAGCCTCTATTCCTGCACCATCGGGCGCTAGCTTAACTCGCATCAAAGGCAATGGTCGCGTGCTAATGCCAGGGTTAATCGACAACCACGTTCATATCTCTCTGGCAGCCCTCTCAAATGAAATCCTCCTCTCTCCCAACACGACTGCTGAAACCGTCAATAAAACAGCGCAAACCACAGCGACAGGAATGCTAATGCGTGGGTTCACCAGCGTCCGCGATGTGGGAGGACCTGTCTTCGACCTGAAAAAAGCGATCGACAAGGGAACAGTTGCTGGGCCGCGCATCTGGCCGTCGGGGGCAATGATCTCGCAAACCAGCGGACATGGTGACTTTCGCTCGCTCAAAGAGCTTCCTAGAAGCCCTACTAGCCCCCTCAGTCGGGGGGAAGTGTATGGAGTCGGGGCGATCGCCGATGGGGTGGATGAAGTCTTGCGTCGCACCCGCGAGCAACTAATGCAGGGTGCCAGCCAGATTAAGGTAATGGCAGGTGGCGGGGTATCATCAGACTTCGACCCCTTAGATGCCAGCCAGTACACCGAGTCTGAGTTACGCGCTGCCGTGGAAGCTGCCGCCAATTGGAACACCTACGTCACCGTCCATGCCTACACCCCGACCGCCATTCAGTCCTCCATTCGGGCAGGGGTTAAGTGTATCGAACACGGTCAGCTAATGGACGAGCCGACGGCCAAGCTGATGGCGGAAAAAGGCATCTGGCTAAGCTTGCAGCCGTTCTTAGATGACGAAGATACAAATCCGTTACCGGAGGGATCGCCAAATCGCGCCAAACAACTGCAAGTGTCTAGGGGAACAGATACAGCCTTTGCTTTGGCGAAGAAATACAACCTCAAGACTGCCTGGGGCACCGATCAGCTAAGAGACGCAGAACGGCTAAAGATCCAGGGGAAACTGCTAGCAAAATTGGTACGCTGGTACACTCCTGCCCAGGTACTAAAGATAGCCACGAGTACCAACGCCGAACTGCTGGCCTTATCTGGTCCCCGCAATCCGTATCCGGGTAAGTTGGGTGTAGTTGAAGAAGGCGCACTTGCCGACCTATTGCTAGTCAACGGCGATCCCTTGCAAAACATTAAGCTCATCGAAAATCCAGACAAGAACTTGCTCGTGATTATGAAGGATGGCAAGATTTATAAGAATCTTCGCGCTTAATGCCTTGCTATTTACAGATAAATTGACTGTAGGGGCCCGATGCTTTATTGGCTGGCCACCTGAATTCGTCCCTGACGGGCAGCAGCCACCAGCAGGTCGTAATCTCGTTCGGTGCGATCGGCGTAGGCACGGGCAAATTTGGCCAGGGCTTCGTCTAACTCCTCGCTCTTGCCAACATAGCCTGCCAACATCGCCGCATCGCCAGATTTGGCGTGAGCTAAGGCAAGCGCCCAACCGCACAGACCGCAGTATTCCGGCAGTCCCCCTAAGCGAAACTTAGTCGGATCGAACTCAATCCCGCCTTTCATATCTCGCAACTGGCGCACGTAGTAATGAATGCCATCCTGTTCTCCCCACCCCAGGAAAATATCCGGCGCACCCTGAATTAACCGCTGTCCGGTGACAACTCGCTGCCCCTGGTTATCGATCGCCAAGGGAGCGGCATACGGTTCGAGTACGGAGGGCTGGGCCTCCTTGACTTGCAGGAACAGCGGATCGCCGACATCTCGGCCTTGCAAATAAATTACCCAGCAGCGGGTTCCCACGCTGCCCACGCCCACGACCTTACGAGCCACATCCAAGATGCGATAGCGCGAGAGCAGGAAACGGCGCTCGGCATTCATCGAGGGCAGATAATCTTGCAGAAACAACTCCAGTGCCTCAGCTATGGGTCGCCCGGTACTGGTCATCTGTTCCCGCACGATGAGGGGACGGTCTTCGACGATGAGTTGGCGATCGTCTATTAAATCTGTCATTTTATCCAGCACTTGCAGGTGGGTGCGCTGGCGAGCCTTATCTAAAATAATCTTGGCTCGTTTTTGCCACTCGGCAGGCAACACCTTCAGTAAGTCGGTATCGGCGATCCTGGCGTACCACAGTTCTAAATACCCCATCTGGGCGTATTGACGCAGGTATTGGCGGTAAGAGCGCACAGCCGATCGGGCAGCGGCTTCACAGAGGGCGCGATCGCCTCCCAGAAAACGCCCTGCAACTACGGCACTGGCCGCCAATCGCTGCAAATCCCACTCCCAAGGTGCTGGATAGGTTTCATCGAAGTCATTAATTCCAAATATCAGGTTGCGTTCGGCCGAAGCAAACACCCCAAAGTTAGCTAGGTGCATATCGCCACAAGCTTGCACCTGCGAGCCTGTGGTGGGCATGGGGGCGAGATCGCGAATCATGATGGCCGCCGCCCCTCTGAGAAAGGCAAAAGGAGAGGTCAACATCCGGGCATAGCGCACCGGGACGAGTTGCGGCAGGCGCGTTTGGGCTTGAGCCTCTAGAATCGCGATCGGGTCTTCGCGATTGTCTGGGGGTTGGAAGCAGGCATAGTCGCGACGCAAAACCTTTTGGCGTAAGGCTTTACCAGCAGCTAAGCGATCGCCGACGGTCGGACGCTCGGCTAGGAAACGATCTAAAGCGTTCACTTAAATACTCCTAAGCTTCTAAATGCAGTCAGGAAGGTTTCGATCGCTAGGGCCACCTGAAAAAATCCCAGGACGGAACCGAGGATCTGAAGCACGAGCATCAGACCCGCTATCTTGACGATCGCGTCGATAAAAAACATCACTAAAAAATCCAGCGCCAACATCATCAGCAACCCCTTAGCAATGGCAAACTCCAAGCCTGGGTATTTAGGAACCAAGATCGTAAAAATTAGAATAGCCGCGATTCCCACTGGTGGGACTATCATCGGCGTGGCTACAGGCGAGAGAGCTAGTTGCAGAGCCGTAGGCTGAGATTTAGTTGGCGTAGAAGGTTGAACTTTGGGAAAGACCGAATCTAAGGCAGAAATCAGCAAAACCAAACCAGCAGCAATCCGCAACCCTTCTGGAGAAATCCGATAATTTGATAGCATACCTTGTCCCAGCAGCGCCACAAACAAGCAAATTGCACTGGCGATCGAGATCCCCTTAATAGCAATTTCCCGCTTGAATTTCAGATCGAACGACTGAGTTAATTTGGCAAAGCCCGAAATAATTTTAAAAGGGCCTAGGGTCAAGAAGAAAATAGTGAGAATAAAAGACTCTCTTTCCATAAGTTAACTAAATGGATGTCACTTATGAGTATCGATCGACAGCTATTAACTGTTGGCAAAATTGCTGCCAATCTAAATAATTAAATCTCTGTAAAAGTAGGGTAGCAGTTTATAAGAACAAGAATATACTATACCCAGTAAATTTTTTCAAAAGTATTTACTATCTTACCAATTAATCTAACCCCCATCGGTAATGAACATCAAACACATTGCTTCTGCTGTTTTAGGAGTTGGTACGGCTTTGGCGATCGCAGCCACTTCCGTTCTAGCCGAAGTATTGACTGTCACTACCAATAGCCTTAATGTCCGCAAGGGGCCGGGAATCCTCAACGATGTCACCTACGTTCTGCGTAAGGGCGATGTCGTTGAGGTCATCCGCCGTCAAGGGGATTGGGCATTCATCGTCGGAGCCAAGGGCGGCGAAGGATGGGTGATGGCTCGCTATTTGTCCTCGGGCAATACATCTCCTCCCAGTGGTGGTAGCAGTACCAGCCAAGTTTATGAAGCTGCTGGCACAATTAGCAATTCTCGCTACAAAGGCCCTGGCGATGCCCAATTGGTGATTACTACTCGCGAGAAAGGGGCTGCAATCAATCTCAGTCGGGACGATCGCGTGTCTATAGAATACATCGGAGTCGTGCGCAGCAACTTTGAGGGCACGGTCGAACTCGATGTCAGGCAGTTTCAATCTTCTGAGATGGGCTATCGGACAGTCAACGCTTCCGGCACTTGTAATATCAATGTTAGCGGTGGCAGCATTCGTCGGGTTTACTGCACCGCCAGGGGGACTGGAATCGATCATGGCACTAGCAACTTCACGGCTAAATGAATCCAAGGTAGCGATCGACTTTTTTCCAAAGCATTTACGATCTGACAAATTTATTTGACCCCCATCGATACATGAACATCAAACACATCACTTCGGCTGTCTTAGGAGCTACTGCTGCTTTGGCGATCGTGGCGGCTCCGGTTCTGGCTCAATTATTCACCGTTACTAGCAACAACCTGAATGTCCGCGAAGGTCCAGGAAGGAGTTTCTCAGTCACTTACGTTCTGCGTAAAGGCGATGTCGTTGAGGTCATCCGTCGTCAAGGGGAATGGGCATTCATCGTCGGAGCTAGGGGCGGCGAAGGATGGGTGAGATCTCGCTTTTTGACATCAAGTAATACATCTCCTCCCTCTGGAGGCAACAATACCAATGACATTTTTAAAGGCAACGGCACAATTGACAATTCCCGATACAAAGGGCGGGGCGAGGCAATATTGGTGATTAATAAACGCGACAAGGAAGCTTCGCTCCACCTGAGCAGTGGTGGGCGCGTGTCCATAGAGTACATCGGTACCGTGCGGAGCAACTTTGAAGGGACTATTCAACTTCAGATTAGTCAGTTTCGTTCCTCTGAAATGGGCTATCGCACTGTTAATGCCTCTGGTACCTGCGATATTCAAGCTAGTGCTGGGAACATTCGTCGGTCTTACTGTACGGTCAGGGGTTCTGGAATCGATCATGGCACTAGCAACTTCACGGCTAGATAGTCTAACAATTCACAATTCGCAATTCGCAATTATGAATTGCGGTTTCATACTAAGTCCGGTTAGCACTCGCCAGGTTTAGCATCATACGCCTTCGGCTCCCTTCTCCTCGCAGGGGAGGGCAGGGTGAGGGCTGAATCAAGATTTTAAGAACTGGATTTGATATCAGGGCTACAGGATTCATGCACCGAGTTTAATTCTTAACCTCATCGCTCATGAACATCAAACATATTACTTCGGCTGTCTTAGGAGCTACTGTTGCTTTGGCGATCGCGGCGGCTCCGGTTCTGGCTCAATTATTCACCGTTACTAGCAACAACCTGAATGTCCGCACCGGTCCGGGAAGGAATTACTCGGTCACTTACGTTCTGCGTAAGGGCGATGTCGTTGAGGTCATCCGTCGTCGAGGAAACTGGGCATTCATCGTCGGAGCCAGGGGCGGCGAAGGATGGGTGAGATCTCGCCATTTGTCATCAAGTAATACATCTCCTCCCTCTGGAGGCAACAATCCCAATAGCATTTATAAAGGCAACGGCACGATCGACAATTCCCGCTACAAAGGACGGGGCGACGCACAATTAGTGATTAGCGGCAATAATAGGCGAGCTTCGCTCCACTTAGGCAATGTGGGCAATGATGGGCGCATATCCATAGAGTACATCGGTACCGTGCGGAGCAACTTTGAAGGGGATATTCAATTTCAGATTAGTCAGTTTCGTTCTTCTGAAATGGGCTATCGTACTGTTAATGCCTCTGGTACCTGCGATGTTCGAGTTAGCGATCGGAACATTCGTCAGTCTGACTGTACTGCTAGAGGTTCTGGAATCGACCATGGCACCACCAACTTCAAAGCTAGATAGCCTAAAGATGAGTCTCCTTGTAGGCTAAGGTGTATACACATTTTGCCCTCACCCTAAATCCCTCTCCTACCCCCCCTGTGTCCCCCCTTGGTAAGGGGGGAGTCGGGAGAGGGACGAAAGACTCTAACCGCCTGAATTGGTCATGGAGAATTGCTGGCGACTGAACTGGAAACTGGCTTGACTCCGGCTCCCCTTCTCCCTGGGGAGAAGGGGCACCGGGGATGAGGGCAAACCACGTCTAGCGGGACTTCCTCTACTATGCTCGATCGCGTTTGGGAAATTCTGGGTTGGGTCTTTGCCTTAAACGGCGCGGCGTTCCAAACTATTACAACTGGGTCAGGCGGGTTAGGGCTGGCCCTGACGGTGGCATTCTTGGCGCAACTGTCTTTAGCGATCGCTCAAGGGATCGTTTTATTCATCAATCGCGTCAAACCGATTCGCTTCGTCTTCAGTCTGCTGACTACGGCGCTGTTATCTTTGTTCGAGTTTTTGTTTCTGGTATTCAGCACTTGGCTGATTTGTCAGTTTCCCACATCAATACATCTCTCCCTACCACCCCTAATCGCCGTTCTGGGACTGAGCTACGCGCCGCTCCTATTTAGCTTTCTAGGGGCGTTGCCTTACCTGGGATCGCCCATATTGAGAATCTTATCGATCTGGCACTTACTGGCTATGGTGGTGGGCTTTGGTGTGGTGGCGAACTGCGATTTAGAAGTTGCTTTCGGCTACGTGGCTTTTGGCTGGGCGATGAAACAACTGCTGACCAATACCATCGGTCAGCCGATCGCTCGACTGGGACAAAGGTTTGCCAAATGGGTGGCGGGAGTAGATCTAGTTGCCAATCGATCGGAATTAGCGGCGATGCTGGAATCGGGTTTAGGGCTAGGCTCGCCTGCGATTGCCCTTGAACCCTCTCCTCAACCTGCAACGTGGAATTATCCTCAATCCACTCCCCGTGTTCCTACTGCTACAACTCAGCCTTCAGAAGTCGGACTGAGTGCTGTTATAGCGGCATCGGCGAACCCTTCTGAGGATATGGGGGTGCGAATAGAACATTGGTGGCAACGCATTCCTCAGCCCATTCGACTGGGGTTTATCTTGCTAGGGATGCTCCTATTTTTGGCGATCGTCGCCATTTTGTTGCGTCCGATTCGGTTGGGCTTGCTCGGTTGGTATGGTGGCTTGCCTCGGATCGGGCGCTGGATCTTCAATCTCAGTTGGATTGGAGTCATCGCGACCGTGTTTGCTGGATTGCTCGCTCCCTTAGAGGCGTTGGGTTGGTGGGCTGGCTGGTACGGGGATGAAGTCGATACTCGCTCTCAGGCGGCAGTTCCACCCGTCTCGAATCCTCAGAGCGATCGCACCATCTCTCGTTATCTAGTCTATTTGGATGGGGTCGGCCAATCGGGGTCGGAGTATACGCCCGATGTCGAGGAATTCGTGGAGGCACTGCAAGCTGCTTTACCTGAAGATGTGGAGTTCGTCCGAGGGTTGATGATGTATTCGGTGTTCAACCGGCCGCTCGATCGCGATCGCCCGCTGGCATGGGTTTGGCGGCTGGCCGACGCGATGCGATGGCAAAATCCTGCGGCTCTGTTGGGGATAATACTGAACTTGCGGAACGTTCTGATCGTGGCGGTGTCTGCCGATCGACGTTACGGCCCGATTTACAATCAGGGGATCGCCCAGGTACTCTACAACGGCTTGGTGCAACACGGATATCAACCCCAAGAGGGAGTGCCGATTACCCTGATCGGTTACAGCGGGGGCGGTCAAATGGCAGCGGCAGCAGCACCATACCTCAAACGGGTGCTGGTGGGTGAGATCGAGATCGTTTCTTTGGGAGGCGTACTCAGTGCCAACAATAATTTTTTCAAACTAGAGCATCTTTACCATCTAGTGGGCGATCGCGATGGAGTCGCGGGTCTGGGGCCGATTATATTTCCCGGAAGAACTCGATTCTTCCCTCTCTCTTACTGGAATCGGGCGCTGCGGAAAGGCAAAATCACTCAGATTTCTCTGGGACCGATGGGGCATCAAGTTCCTGGCGGCATTATGGACCCAAATGCCTTGCTGGCAAATGGCGAGAGCCACCTGCAACATACCGTTGCCGTTATCGGCTCGATCTTGGACGGTCAACTTTTAGTAGCTGCGCCGCCTCGTCCTAAAAAGGTCAGCAACTACGAGCATTACAAACAGGCAGACTTTAACGACTACAGCTACTATCCCTTAACTCAGAGCGTCGATCGACAATGGTATCTTCCGATCGCTCCTTGGATGGGGCGGTTGATTCTCCCTCAGCCTGGGGAACGCCGTCAGGTGCGCGGAGTGTGGTTGGAAGTGCATCACGCCGATCGCGGCTATGAGTCGCTGGTGGGGAAAAGAGTAATATTGCGCTGGGCAGAGGATGCCACGGTGAAACAATGGGTGCGAGCCGTGACGCGAGACGTACATTTCAGCGTCGATGCGGAATACTCCAGCCAGTATGGGGGCAGCATTCACCCCGATCGACTGAATCATTGGCAGCAGGTAGATCCCCTAGAATCTCTAGCAGGCGCTCATCCTCGTGACGATCTCATCGTGATGCTAGCGGGTACGGTTGAGGTCGAGTCTGAGGCCAATTTCCCCATTGTTCGCATCGCCCAGCAACCCGTCGAGATTACCGGACGATATTACGGGTTAGTCAGATTTATCGCCCCAGTTGCTAACAGCGATCGCTTCCAGGTACGGCATTTCGATCGCACCTCCCGTGAGTTTGATGGTGAGACAGAGAGCGTGCTATTGCCCCCAGTGCTGCTAGCCAAAGATTATGGCAGCTATCCTTCCACCACGAACGATCTGGAGCGATCGCCTCTCAATGAAAGTGGATGGTATATCTACGGGGCCAAGGATGCCGATGGCATCTTTGTGGTGCAGTCATTAGCGCCGCGATCGCTGTTACGGCTTCAGCCCGATCGCGTGGTATTTAACCACCGTTCCTCTTATCGCTACATTCGGCAAGAAGCTTGGGCCGATGCTAAAGCGCAAAAGGGGCAGATCTCCTCAGTATTGTGCGTTAGCAATCCGCAATCGGAGGAGATTCAAGCGGCGATCGACGATTGGCAAGAGGGCGATCGCGCTTTGTTGTTGCACGTCTACGGGGGCATTGGCGGTAACAAGAAAGAACCCGCTGCTGCGACCCCTTTGTATTTCGGTCACTTTGCCTACGGGCTAGCGACGGTAATTCGGGAACCCCTGAGCGACGAACTGCGGTTTGAGATTCAGTATTATCAAGTCTATGCCCAAAATACCGATGGGTTGACGGCGGGAACCCTGCACTGGTCGCGCTATATGGGCGATCGCCAGTTTGGTTGGTCGGGCAATCGTCCGATTTGCGACATTCTAGTTAAATTCGAGCCATTTACGGGCTATTTCGACCTCCCAGGCGGTCGGCGATCGGTTCTCAACAATATGCTGAATCAACTTCAGGCCATGACCGCTCGCTATCGCATTGGGGACGGGACTGGAGCCACCTACGTCGGCCCTGCCAACAACTGCGCCCAGGATTCCAATCAGGCATTGTTTGCCAGTATTGGCGCTCTAGAAGACGCGATCGCTGCCTTTCAGCCGCAACTGCAAACCTGGCTAGATAACGACCCGATTCAAGCCCGCCGTTACCAACAACTTTTAAACTTAAGAACCCAACTGCGGAGTCAATTGCAACCTTTAGGTTCTCCGAGGTCAGATTGGCAAGCCAACCAATTCAACTTAGGCACCACTTTAGAGGATGCCCCGCTTCGCAACCTGTGGACGGGCTTAGGGAGTTGGCGAACCCTCTTACCCCGCAAAGCCAGCGATACGATCGTCGAAGTTTTTCTCCAGCACGGGGCCGCCGTCTGGGTGTTGCGCACCAATCAGATAGGAGGATGCGATCGAGATATCGAGCCGATCGCGCCGATGACGCTGTAGGTTGGGTTGAACGGAGTGAAACCCAACATTCTTGGGGTGTTGGGTTTCTGTATAGATAAACGCGCTTGCTTCTTCACCGATTGCCGGAGATGCGATCGACAAACTCAATCCAGCGATCGCGATTAAAGATGGTAAAAGACGATCCGCAGTAATTTTGAACATGGCATCACCTTCTATCTCTGGAGAATATACTGGAGGTGGCGATCGCTCGCGCCACCCCCAGTTCGCCATTCTTGCCAGTGGAAAACCAGGCAATGACCAGATCGCGGGAGGGTGAGACGTAGAGACCTTGGCCGCCAACGCCCTCTTTGTAGAAGTCGCCATCCTGAAACACGACATCCCATTGGTAGCTGTTGCTCAGCTTCTTGTCATAAACGATACCAAGAAGCTCCTGACCGAAATGACCTTTGGCGAAGATGGCGGGATTGCCGCCACGCTGGATTTTGTTGAGCAGCCGATTAGAGACAATCCGCTTTTTGGAAACCTTGTTCCAACTGGGGGAGAAGATCAGGCCAAACCGCGCCAAATCCCGCAGGTTTGACGATACCATCCCAAACGTCAGTGGGTAACCATCCGGTGTTACGGCAACGTAGGCATCAGACTGGGCACCGATCTTGCGCCAAATGCGATCGCCAAAAAACTCATTCAAGGGCTTACCGCTGACTCGCTCGACGATTATTTCTAGCACCCAGGTATTAATCGAGTTGTATTCAAAGGCGGTATTACCTGGTTTGCGCCGCTGCATCTGACCGAGCACCTGGAATGGGGTTTGATTCCGCTGCTTCACATCGGGAAAGAGACCGAGGCTTACAGCCCACTGAAACCAGCCCCGTTCGGGGTTAGTGCGCGAGTCATCCATCGGCTCGTCATGTTCGGTCGAGTCCAGACCAGTGGACATATTCAGTGCCTCCAGCACCGACACTGTATCCCAGTTGGAACCTTTCAGTTCGGTGATGTAGAAGCTGACTGGTTTTTTAACATCGACCTTGCCCTCCTCCTCCAGTAAGGCAATTAAGGTTGAAGGGATAACTTTGCCACTGGAGAACCAGTTGTGCTTATCGAAGGGGCGCATCGTCTTATAAGTCTCATGAACGATCGTTCCCTTGTGAATGACGATCGCGGCATCCATGGGGTACTTGGCAAAGTGTTCGTTGAGTGTCTCCTTCCCTTTCTGCTTGTGCTCGAACTTCAGCGCACCTACCGCCGGGTCGATCTTGACCGGGAGTTCGCTAATTTGGCCATCGCGCAGAATCATGGCGGTTCTCAAGATCCGCGACATATGCTGCCACAGGTAAGCCGTTTTGGGCGATGCTAACTGAACCTGGGGCTGATTGTTAATATCCTTAAAAAACTCTTGATACTCGTATATCTCCTCTAGCGGCGTATCGACAGACAACCTCACCGAATTGGGTGGAACAGGCGGTTTTTGGGACATCTCTGGCACAGTCTGAGCGCGAATATTGCCCAGTAAATCGATGCAGAAAAAACCGATAACAGCGGTGCTGAAAAGTTTAGCAAAGGTTTGACTTTTCATATGTGCTTGGGATTTTTTTGATTGAGGGACAGGATTCTCTTACTGCCTCTCCCATTGAGAGCATTGAGGGAGAGGGCCGATCGTCAATTTCTCGATCGCGATCGTGATACCATTTTGGATTTTGGATTTTGGATTTTGGATTGCGAATAGGCTTCTCCATCTAGGTTTGGCGAAGCCATTTGCCCAGTTCTTTTTTTAAATTGGTATGAGTTCATTTTTTGATATAGGTCAGAAAAATTCTTATGTTGGATTTCGTCTCATTGGTTTGCCAGGAAGCACCTTGAGGTTGAGTTCGCCGTTTTGGATGAGCGGCACTCCGTTGACGAGGACATATTTCATGCCTGTTGCCGTCTGTGCTGGTTGGGTGTAGGTGCTGCGATCGGCGATGGTGTTTAGATTAAAAACTACGAGATCGGCATCCTTACCAACCTGGAGGCGGCCCTTGTTCCGCATCTGCGGGGTACTCTTTTCGAGGATCTGCGCCGGAATCAGCGAAGTTTTTGCTAGGGCATCCATGAGTGGCAGGGACTTGCGTTCGCGCACCCAGACCCGCAGGAAGCGAGAGAACGTGCCCGAACTGCGAGGGTGAGCGAACGCGCCTTTGGGTAGCGGCCAAATGCCACCGTCGATCGAATTGCCATCCGGCGTGGCCCACGGCATCCCATCGGAAGCGATAATCCCACCGGGGTATAACACGGATTCGTCGAGTTGTTTGCGATCGGCTGCGTTCTGGTCCTCGCGCAGAAAGTGAAACACAATGGGCGCGCCCGGTGTTTTGGATTGCATCTCATTCAGGGTCTGGTCGTTGAGCGGCTTACCCTCAAACTCGATGTCCGAGGCTTGCATACCCATGCGATCGCGCCAATTGCCTCGAAGAATTTCTGCACCCACCACTGTCGATGCCCCGCCATATGGATAAGCTTCTACCGTAATGTTGGCTCCCTTTTTTTGCGCCGCCTCGAGCATTGGGAAGACCTTGATATCGCGGGAACTGGTGCTGTTGAGATGGCAGATGTGCATATGCGCGCCAGTCGTGGTGGAAACTGCGACCAATTCCAGGTAGGCCTCGAAGCTGCTTTTCGGATCGATGTTGCTGAAGTTGCGGATATGGGTGTAGGTCGGCACGTTGTATTTCGCTGCCAGCGCGCCGAGACTATAAAACTCTTTCGAGCCATTACCCGGTGAGTAGCCAGCATCGATCCCAATCCCGATGCCGCCTTCTTTCAACCCTTGTTCTACGAGTGCTACTATTTTTGCCAATTGCTCCGGCGTTGCGACCGGATACTGCCAATTGTCTAGAGCGAATGCTTTCTGAAACCACAGCAGATTGGCTTCAGGTCGAATGTTGTTCAGCACGGCAATGCGCGCGCTCACCCAGGAGGAGGAGGCACCGTAGTTAATCGGTCGGCCCTCCTTGGCGACGGTTTCGTAAAACTCGCGCACTGGCAACAGACCGGATTCTAATTCCAGTCCCGTCGTCACGCCATCAAATGCCTGCATCCGCGCCGCTGGAATCTGTTGCCCATGGGCGTGCAGATCGATAAACCCTGGGGCCACCACCATCCCGGCGGCATCGAACACTTTCTTTACTGCCAGGGACGATTCAGAGATGGCGGCGATCTTGTCACCCTTGATGCCAACATTCCGTCTGCCATCGAGTTGGGTTTCTGGATCGATGACGCGCCCCCCTTTGATAACGATGTCATATGTCTGCGCCGATCGCGCCGTGGCCACTGAGATCGAGATCGACCCTGCCAAAATTAGTGCTAGGCAAAATATAACGAGGTTTTTGAGCGATTTCATGTTGAACTTCCTTGGGTCAGACAGATCGTAAATACCCCATCGGTTGCTCAAACCCGAGCCTACTTGTCCTTGGCAGTCACTTCTTGGTCAGCTTCTCGCCCATGACGACGTAGTTGGACTGGCTGACACCCGAAGTGTACGAGCCTTCATAGGCACCGACCATGTACTCGCGAACCCGCCGCTCGTCCCGCGTGTCCATCGCAACGCGGAGGTTGTCGGTGTGGATCTCGTAGAAGGTCATGTAGCGGCCGCGACCCATGCGGGGTTCCAGGATCTCCAGCCGCCACGCGACCTGGTAGCCGGGGCTGGTCAGAACGTCCGGGATGTGGATCTTGTCGTACCACGTATTGAACACCTCCTCCTTGGCCGGGTCGGTGGCGTTCGAGTCGACGGAGATCGCGTAGCGCTTCAGATTGCGGGTCGGATCGACCTCCTTGGCCGGGTGCTTGGCCTTGGCGGCGAACCGACCGTAGGGCGTATTGGCGCGAGTCACGATCGGGATCATCGTCCGGTAGGGAATGCCGTTGACCTCGTTCAGGAGACTCGCCGGTCCCTTCTCGGCAGCGAGGGCCCGCATGCGGTGGAGACGGGCCCGCATCACGGCGGTGAGGTCGTTGGTCTGAATCTCGAACAGGGTCAGGTAGGTCGGGCGCTCGGGTGACTTTTCCCACCGCTTCTGAGGCAACTCAACCCGCATCCGCCATGCCGCTTGGTAGCCAGGGATGGCCAGTTCGCGGGGGATGAAGACCTCGTTGTACCACTTGTTGAACGCCTCCTCCTGAGCCGGGTCGGCGCATTCAAACTCCATGGCCAGCACGTACACATTCGGCTTGCCGGAATCCGCCGACCGCAGGAACAGCGGCAGGGCCGGTGCCGCCGCCCTGCTGCCCGCTGGGGTCGCCGGGGCCGCCTGGGGCACCGCCGGTACCGTCAGCGACAGCGTCATCGCGCTGGCGACGACGAACAAGCGAATGGACTGCGGGAACACCTTTCGAGACAGAGCCATTTGAGCTTTCTCCTTTACTATTAAGATCGAATCGGTTCCATGTACCCGAGTTCGGGGTTCTGGTAGATGTCCTTGAAGATCTCGAAATCCTACCAGTTCTCAAAAGTAACTGGAGATTTAGTTAACACGGATGCTTGCTATAGCAAGCATCCGAGAGCTTAGATACATCTAGCCAGTTTTGAGAATTGGTATCACTTCCCCTTGGTCAGCTTCTCGCCCAGGGTGACATAGTGGGCCTGACCGAACGGTGAGATGTTCGCCCCCTCATAGGCCCCGACCATGTACTCGCGAATGCGCCGCTCGTCGCGCGTGTCCATCGACACGCGGAGGTTGTTCGTGTGGACCTCGTACAGGGTCATGTACCTGCCGCGACCCGCCACGGGGGAAAGGATCTCCAGCCGCCATGCGGCGTGGTAGCCGGGGCTGGTCAGCACGTCCGGGACGTGGACGGTGTTGTACCAGTTGTTGAAGTCCTTCTCCTTGTCCGGGGCGGCGGCGTTCGACTCGACGGTCAACATGAAACGCTTCAGTTTCCCGGTCGGATCGACTTCCGTTGCCGGGTGCTTCGCCTGCGGGATGAAGGGCCCGTACGGCGTGTTTGCCCGCGTCATAATCTGGTTCATCGACCGGTAGGGGATGGCGTTGACTTCCTTCAGGAGACTCCCGGGTCCCTTGTCGGCGGCGAGTTCCTGCATTCGGTAGCTGCGGGCTTTCATCACAGCCGTGATGTCGTCGGTGTGAATCTCGAACGCCGTGAGGTAGGTTGCCCGGTCGGCAACGCCTTTGACCCGTCGCGTGAAGGGCAACTCAACCCGCATCCGCCATGCGGCCTGGTAGCCGGGGACAGCCAGTTCGCTGGGGATGAAGACCTCGTTGTACCACTTGTTGAATGCTTCCTCCTGGGCCGGGTCGGCGCAGTCGAAGTCCATCGCCAAGATGTATACGTTGCTCGCCTTGCCGGCCTTCTCCGACTGCAGGAACAGCGGCAGGATCGGTGCCGCCGCCTTGCGGACCGCTGGGGTCGCCGGGGCCGCCTGGGACATCGCCGGTCCCGTCAGCGGCAGCGTCATCGCGCCGGCGATGACAACCAACAGCGTCATCGCGCCAGCGACGACGAACGAGCGAATCGATCGCGGAAACACCTTTCGAGACAGAGCCATTTGAGCTTTCTCCTTTACTACTCAGAGCGAATCGGTTCGACAGGCATCGAACGATCTGCGACAAGTCCCACGCTACAGCGCGGTACCCTACGTCACATTCCGGCGCACCGGCCGGCCGGGCTTGACCTTAACATCGAGCTTGCCGTTGTCGATCAGCACGGTGCCGTTGACGAGCAAGTATTGAACTCCAACAGAAGTCTGTGCAGACCGATCCACAGTGGCGCGATCGAGGATGGTGTTCGGGTCAAAGACGGTGATGTCAGCGTCCATACCGGGCTGAAGACGACCCTTCCGCTTCATAATCGGAACGCCGTTCTCCAAGGTCTGTGCGGGGATGAGCGTCAGCTTTTTGATGCCATCAGCCCAGGACATCGTCTTGCGTTCGCGCACCCAGCGGCCCAGGAATTTGGCAAATGTGCCTGCACTGCGCGGATTCGATGCAGCGTTCTCGGGCAGGGGCCACACATTACCAGTAATAATCCTCCCATCGGGATAGTTCCACGGCACTGCATCCGAGGCGATCGCGGCCCAGGGCAATGTGACGGTTGTATCCAGAATCTTGAGTTCGTTTGGATCGGTTTCCTTGAGGTACTCCAGCACAATGAACTGGCCCGGATCGGCTTGCTGCTCCCGGCGAATGTCTGCTTCATCGACGATCTGGCGACCCTTAGCGATCAAGCGAACGCGGTCGAAATCCACGCCGATACGTTCCTTAAAGTCTTTCTGCTTCTGCAACAGGATGGCAGAGCTAACCGGGAACGTGCCGATCCCATAGGGATATGCCTCCGTCGTAATCTTGATGCCCTGGGCGCGGGCTTTCTCCAGCATCTTGGCGGCGATCGCGCCATCGCGGAGCGAGGTCGAGTTGAGATGACAGACGATGGATTCCACGCCAGTGGTTGCGGCGAGTCCGATTGTCATATTGATGCCTTCTACCGAACTGTTCGGATCGACCAGCGACCAATCGCGGAGATGCGTGCTTGTCGGTACGTTGTAACGGGCTGCCAACTCAGAGACCGCGATCAATTCCTTGCCACCCACCCCAGGGACATATCCAGCGTTCACACCAATTGCGATCGCGCCTTCCTTCAAACCCTGCTCCAGCGTGGCGATCACCTGTGCTTGCTCGGCGGGCGTAGTGACATCTGTTGTCCATCGCGGATATCGGAAGGCATCAAGGTACCATTCGGGGGTCGGTTCTATCTTCCGCTTTTCAGGAATCATCGCAGCAATCCGAGCAAAGGTCCATGCGGCACTAATGCCATAGTTGATCGATTGCCCGGTCTGTGCCTGTTGCCCATACCACTGAGCCACTGGCAGCCCACCCGACTCCAATTCCAACGCTGTGGTGACACCGTCAAACGCCTGCATCCGCTGACCGGGCAGATCCAGGCTATGCGAGTGCAGATCGATGAATCCTGGTGAAACAATCGATCCTCGGGCATCGATTACCCGTCTACCCGTCAGCGACGATTTAGAGATGGCGGCGATCTTGTCACCCTTGATGCCAACATTGCGTCTGGCATCAAGCTTGGTTTCTGGATCGATGACGCGCCCGCCTTTGATGACGATGTCGTATGTCTGCGTCGATCGCGCCGTGGCGACTGAGATCGAGATCGACCCTGCCAAAATTAGTGCTAGGCAAAATATAACGAGGGTTTTGAGCGATTTCATATTTGACTTCATATCGTAAATACCTCATCGGATTGTTCGCGAGCCAAAAATTGGAGTTCTGGCAGCAGGGTTGGATGATTTCTCATCTTCCTAGCGGAATTCGGTTTCTCAAACGTTATTTCGCACTCCCTAGCAATTCCATTGCCATTACAGAGCCGACCTTGGTACCAAAGGGAATGGCATTCAGATCCACTTGAAAGTTGGCATTGTGATTGGAGAACGGCACCAGAAGTCCTTCTGCCTGTGCCTTGGCAAACAAGGCTGGATCGGCAACGCCGACAAAGGCAAAGTCCAACTTAATGTTTTTGTTGTCGCCCATCAGCAACTGAACATCTTCCGAGCCAGTGGTGGCAGGGAAAGTAGCAAGCAGCCCTTTTTGCCCCACGAAATTCACTAGTTGCGCGCTCATGCGATCGACTAATTCCTTGTCATTCACCAATGGGGGCGCGCCACCCTTCATGGTGAGGCTGGGCAATTGGTTTTCGGGCATACCATAGCTGCGAGCGATCGCATTATTGATGCTGCCAATGCCTTTGAGCATGGTTTCGCGCACGCCAGGGTTGAACCAACGCAGATTGAGTTTGAGCAACGATTCACCCGGAATCACGTTGTTGTCGATTCCTGCCTGCACCGCCCCCACGGTAATCACTGCCGTTTCTTGGGGATCGATCGCCCGCGCCACAATGGTTTGATATTGGGTGATGGCGTGGGCCGTCATCACGATCGGGTCTTTGGTGACATGAGGCGAGGAACCATGTCCCCCAACTCCCTTAAACACCACATCTAGTTGGTCGAAGCCCGCCATCCGAGTCCCCTCGGCGTTTGCTACCAAACCTGTCGGGCCTGGAGCGGTATGCATGGCAATCAGATAGTCCGGCAGGGGCACGCCCTTCTGGGTATAAAGTCCATCCTTCATCATGGCGGTGGCTCCATTCCCACCTTCTTCGTCGGGCTGGCCCACCAGAATCAGGGTGCCTTTCCACTCCGATTTGAGCGCGACCATGGTTTTCGCCACGCCCAGCATCCAGGTGGTATGGGCATCGTGACCGCAGGCGTGCATCACTGGCACTTCTTCACCGTTGCGCTCGACTCGTTTGGTGCTGGCATAGGGTAGCCCAGTTTTCTCTGCTACCGCGTTGGCATCCATATCGGCACGGTACATGACTTTGGGTCCGTCGCCATTGCGTAAAATGCCCACCACCCCAGTTTTGCCGATGCCCGTTTTCACCTCATAGCCCAGTGCCTTCAATTCCTTGGCCACAATGCCAGCGGTGCGGGTTTCCATGAACCCTAATTCTGCATTTTGATGAATATCTTTGAATATCGTCACCAACCGATCGCGATCTTTATCTACTAAAGAGATAATGCGATCGAGAGTCGGCAATTTCGGGGCAGGCCGGCCTGTAAACGGCTTGAGTTGGGCCCTCGCCTGATTTGCTAGGGGAATGCCGATAAATAATAGCAGACTGGTGGCGATCGCCAGGAGAAACATCAACGCGCGATTTAACCCCAGCTTGCTTATAAGCTGACGAAATAAAGTCATAACCGATACTCCTCATAACAAATAATCGATCGCTATTTAACATGAATTCGACGGATAACTCTGCCCTCACCCCAACCCCTCTCCCAGAATTGGGAGAGGGGGCTAGGGAGTGAGGGCAAGTTTGCTATCGAACTGATGTCTATTCAGATACAAGTTCGAGCAACTCGCTCTCTGATGCTTCAGGATTCGTTGGTGGCGGTGTGGGATTTACCCCCACGGCCGACAACAAAGATCCCGATCCCAATAGCAGCAAAGGTTGAGCCAAAACCTGAGAGCCATATTGAGATATGGCGTGCAAAATAGCAGGCGTACAACAGGGACAAAATAGAGGTTCTAACGGTGAGATCATAAGATTTAGAAACCTGTATAAAATTTGTCGATCTGGGTCAGAATACTGGGAGTTTTATAGCGATTTCATTCTCATCGCTCCAAAATCCTATCATGAATTACTGATATCGCTCCAATTTTATGCAAGTTAAAAAAAATCTCAAAGAACCACCTTTAAGTTCATCGATTTTTCTAGATGAATTTCTGCTGGCACGCGGTCATTTACTATAATCGATCGACAAAATTTAACTAATCTTAATCCTTAAAAGTTTTCGGTTATTTTCTCGCTGACAATCGATCGTCAAGTAAGGATTATATTCATAGCAATTAAATGAACGAGCTAAACCTATGCGATTACGTTATATCTCGATCGTAGTAGCTCTACTGCTGGCGATCGTTGGTTTTACGGCCAGATTCAGCTTGGCCCAGAGCCAAGGGAATAGCACTCCGCCACCGGGCAATACCTTGTTTGAAAACGTGCGGATCTTCAACGGTACTGCCAGCCAACTTTCGCCCCCATCCAACGTGCTGGTAGTTAATAACAAAATCCAGAAGATTTCCCCATCTGCGATTGCCGCTCCATCTGGCGGTTTAACTCGGATTAAAGGGAACGGACGAGTGCTGATGCCGGGATTGATCGATGCCCATACCCACATCATGATGTCGATCTCTCCCCTGGAACAACTCCTCTCTCCCAACACCACTATCGAAGTTATAAACCAGACAGGGGAAACCGCAGCCAAAGATGTCCTGCTGCGCGGGTTCACTAGTATCCGCGATGTGGGAGGGCCTTCATTTGGACTCAAGAAAGCGATCGACAAAGGTACTACGCTGGGACCCCGCATCTGGTCTGCCGGAGCAATGATATCGCAGACCAGCGGTCATGCCGACTACCGCTCGCCTAAAGATTTACCTAGAGCGCCCTACACCCAACTCAGTCGCCCAGAACTTCTGGGAGCAGGTGCGATCGCCGATGGGGTAGATGAGGTACTGCGTCGCACCCGCGAGCAATTGATGCAGGGTGCGAGTCACATTAAGCTGTCAGCAGGTGGCGGCGTGTCATCGGACTACGACCCCCTAGATGTCAGCCAGTACACCGAAGCCGAGTTACGCGCTGCCGTCGAAGCGGCTGATAATTGGAATACCTACGTGACAGTTCATGCTTACACGCCGAAAGCGATTCAGACGGCGATTCGTGCGGGTGTTAAGTGCATCGAACACGGTCAACTGATGGACGAGGCGACGGCGAAGATTATGGCGGAAAAAGGCACTTGGATCTCCCTACAGCCATTCCTAGATGACGAAGATGCCATTCCCTTCCCGGAAGGATCTGACAACCGCGCCAAGCAACTGCAAATGACTCGCGGCACTGACACTGCCTATGGGTTGGCCAAGAAATACAAGCTCAAGACCGCCTGGGGCACTGACACCTTGTTTGATGCCAAGTTAGCCACTCGACAAGGGGCACAACTAGCAAAACTAACGCGCTGGTACACTCCTCTTGAAGTGCTGAAGATGGCAACTAGCACTAATGCCGAGTTGCTGGCGATGTCCGGCCCGCGCAATCCCTATCCCGGTAAGTTAGGCGTGGTGCAAGAAGGCGCGCTCGCCGACCTGCTGTTGGTGAAGGGCGATCCCTTGCAAAACATCAAGCTGATTGAAGATCCAGCCAAGAACTTCCTCGTGATTATGAAGGACGGCAAGATTTACAAAAATATCGGCGCTTGATGTCAAATTCGATCGATCGCGATCGTCAGCAAAACCCAACACTCGTAAGATGTTGGGTTTCACTGCGTTCAACCCAACCTACTAAAATCTACTTATTACTTATTACTTATTACTTGAATTACCCGATCGCTGCCATAATTGCTTGCTGGCTGACGGTTTGATACACTCCTTCTAAATATTGTCCGATCGCTTCATTAGGATTAGACTCTGAGTTGCCCGCACCTTCAGAGGCTAGGGGAATAGGACCCAAAACATCTAATACTGTCTCGCTGCTTGGAGGTGGGGCAATAACTACTAATGAAGTGTCTAACGGTTCGTCATATTGCCAAAAGCGATCGATGTTCGGGGGCGTTACAACTGAAGTTGCAGCGGTAGGAGTTTCCGTTTTTTCGGCTGCTTCTAATTGAGGATTGCTAGCATTTCTTAGCTGGCGCAATGCTTGCAGGATTCGTTCTTTAGTTCGACCTCGCAATTGAAATAAGACAAAAGGATCTTCGCTAAAGCGATCGCCTAACAAATAATACACCGCGCCGATATGCTTGCAAGGCACGACTTTATCGGGACAACTGCACCGCGATCGCACTTCCGATAAAGTAAAAGGAAATAAGCTCAACCCATTGGTGCCAAAAACTTCTTGAATGTTGGGTGGCATATCTCCGGCTAGCAACTGGGCGGAAAAAATCGCTTTTTGAGAGATAGTTTCGACTACATATCCCCAATCTTCATCGCTGAACGATTCCAAGGCGATCGAAACTTGATATGGTTCTGGATCGGTGCCTTGGACTTTAGCTAACACCTTAGCGCCTTTAAACTCCACGCTCAAAATATTGCCCTGACGAGCATAATTACGCGCCCTTTCTAAACGCTTTTTAAACCGAGAAGTTTCTAGCAGGTCGATCCACTGTTGCGCCCACCATTCTCGATTAGCTTGTAGGTTGTAACTCGTCATTAGATTTGAAGTTTGGGATTTTACTAACGATGTCACGTCGAACGTACTGCCCCGATCGAGTACAGTCGCTCAAACGCTCGAACCACTTATTTCTAAATTATATCTAAAGACATTCGATCGCAACTTAGCACCAGCAGAATCGAGCCGAGTCAAGGTATTGATAAAATCGATCTGACTTTTGCTGACTTTTCCTGATAAATATTTTCAGAGACTACTGATTCTCCCTGACAAATATTACCGACTTTTTCTGAGCTTTTTAATAGTGACAAGCTTATTTTGAAAATTTAATATGAATCTAGCGGACAGAAAAACTGCTCCGATTTCACCAATTAAACAAGGAGAAAATTACTATGTTGCCAGATTCAGTCATTCAGTTCTTTGATACCATTTTCCAAAATAAGCAGCTTCAAGGACAGCTTAACCAAGTGTTAGCTAAAGTTGCTCCTCAAGCTTTAATCGAGATTGCTAAATCTCATGGCTACAACTTCACGATTGAAGATCTCAAGGCAGTATTGACCAACCAAGGCGAACTATCGGAACAACAGTTGGGAAGCGTCACAGGAGGAACGCCATCATTTGTTGATTTTTCCGATGAGCCGCTATTCGTTCAAGTCAAATCTCCCGGAAAAAAGAAGGGATAAACCCATAACTTAGTTCTATAGCGTTTCTAAATGAGTTGGCTGTCTCTGGGGCAGGCTGGAAGCCTACAGTTCGACAAGACTTCGGCGTGACACTTCGACAAGCTCAGTCGAACGCTCACCGCAAGCCCTACAAGATCGTTCGTCAATGAAATAGACTCGCTATAGATTACAGCAGATAAATTGTATTCGACTTATCTGCTGTAACAAGAGATAGCGATCGATCTAACTTTTTCTAACTTAATCTGACTTTTTCTGACCGAGGTTTTTCATAAACTAATAACTTTTTCTGACTTTTTCATGCTGACAAGTCGATTTTAAAAGTTTAATTTGAATATAGCGAGCAGGAACTACTCCAAATAGAGAGAACCGCTCCTACAAACATACAATTAACCAATTAAGGAGAAAACAATCGTGTTGCAAGATTCAGTTATTCAGTTTTTCGATACCATTTTCCAAAACAAACAGCTTCAAGGACAGCTTAACCAGGTGTTGGCTAAAGTTGCTCCTCAAGCTTTGATCCAGATTGCCCAATCTCATGGCTACAACTTCACCATTGAAGATCTTAAGGCAGTATTGACTAACCAGGGCGAACTGTCCGAGCAACAGTTGGGAAGTGTAGCAGGAGGAGCAACACCAAAATTCATTGATTTTTCCGATGAGCCACTATTTATTGAAGTCAAAAAGCCCCCCAAAAAGCTGTTATAAATTCATAGCTTAGTTCGAGATTGCAGCAGATAGATATTATTTAACTGCTCTGCTGTAATAGGAGATAGCGATCGCTATCTCCTCAAATGTTTCAGGCAATTACAATTCTAGGCTACACAAAGTTTCGTGCGATCGAGGTTAAAAATATGGTGGGCAACAGCAATAAAAAAGTACAATTTGTAATTAAGAGTTCTAAGTTCTGCAATCTTCGCTGTCGTTACTGTTATGAATATGCCGAACTAGGTAATAGGGAAGCGATCGCTCTAGAACAACTAGAGCAAATGTACAAAAACATCGCCAGCTATTACGCGCAACTGGAACACCCTACAGATATTGATTTTATTTGGCATGGTGGCGAACCTCTCCTGCAACACCCAGACTATTATTGGCGAGCCTTCGATCTCCAGCAAAAAATTTTTGAACCCTTAACTGGTTCGGTGAGAAATGCTGTTCAAACTAATTTAACTGTATTGAATAAAGAGCGCCTGCGTTTATTGCGAGAAGGTTTTGATGCGATGGGCGTTTCGGTAGATTTATTTGGCGGATTGCGAGTCGATCGCTCTGGGGTTAATTCTCAGGCAACTGTATTAGCTAACATGGAACGCCTGCGAGCAGAAAATATTTCTTTTGGTTGCGTTACGGTGTTGACTAAACTCAATCTTCCCTACATCCAAGAAATTTATCAGTTCTACGAAACCAGAGGTATTCATTTTCGGCTGTTGCCATTATTCGATGGAGCTTTTGACGGACAACACGCTGGGTATGAAATTGAGGCTAGCGAAGTTTTGAGCGCCTTTCAGACTATCTTTGAATTGTGGTTGGCGAGTGAAAATCCGGTAGCAGTCGAACCGCTGGCTACTTATATCAAACAAATTTTTAATCATTACAGTTCCCAGAAGAAAACCTCGATTTATAACAAGCGAGAATGGGAATGGATTTATTTGCTGAATGTTAACGGCGATGTTTATAGTTATGCTGATGCGTATAATCCTGAATTCAGCCATGGCAATTTATTTACCACGCCTTTAGCTGAAATAATTTCAGGAACTCAACATCAAAAAGTAATAGATGCTGCTGAAAAACGGATAGCATCTGCTTGTAAATCTTGCCCTTATTTTGGTAGTTGTAGTGGCTATCCCGCCGCAGAGGAAAGCGTGGGCTACCATCAGGTCGATACTGAAGGGAATGCTAAATGCGTTCAAGTTAAAGGAATCCTCGCATACATGGAGCGGCGCTTCAAACAAGTAGGAATTATCAATCCGATTACGGGTAGCCTTAACATCAAAGGCCATGAAAATGAAGAAGTGCTGGCTTTAAACGGTATTTGGTAATTGAGGAAAATTAATAGCAATGCTAGTCAAAGAAAAAACTCTAAAACTACAATCGGGAGTACAACTTTTTTGCTGTCCGAACCTAGAACCTAAAAGCCCCAGAATTTTGTTGAGTTCTGGAACGACTCAGGAAATAGAATTAGTAGACGATCGCCTCAAATATCGATCGGGTGCTTTTGTCCCTCAAGAACCGTGGAGAGAACCCAATTTTACGGAAAGCAATTTGTTAAGAATGGCTCGAATTAACTCCAGCGATCGCCCATGGGGCTTGGGTTCCGATCTGGGCGTGTGTCGATTTCCCGATCGAGTTTTAGCTCCGATCGAAGCTATAATCGAACCGCTTGAGAGGCAATTCGATCCAACTAGAGAATCGTACAAACAGCTATCTCGATCGATTCGATCGCATCGAGATTACCAACAGGCGATCGCGGCCATTACCGATTACTTGCCTCATTATTACTTATATCCCCACCAACCAACCAATATAGGTGTTTATGTCGGACAACCAGGATTAAGAACCGTCACGACCGATCTCGATAGTTCGATCGATTCAACTACGAGATATCATATCGGTATGCACCTCGACAGTCACGATCTATTTCCTCTCAGACGGCGACATCGATCGAGAAATCGAATTTGCCTCAACCTCGGACGCGAAGATCGCTTCTTCTTATTTATTAATCTCCCGTTGATGGAGATATTCAAAGCTTTAAATTTATCAGATCCAGAAGATATTTTTCAGCATTATCGCGGACTGAATCTAGGGTATGAGTTCATGAAACTTTACCCCTCATATCCTGTAATTAAGTTGAAAGTAGCACCTGGAGAAGCATATATTGCTCCTACCGATAACCTCATTCACGATGGTTGTTCTGTAGGTCAGCAATCTGCCGATATTAACTTGACTTTTTTAGGATACTTTGGCATTTAAACGACACATATAGTAGTTTTAAACCGTAGGTTGGGTTGAACGGAGTGAAACCCAACATCCCAATAACGTTGGATTTCTCATTTAGGATTGCTGGATATATAACACAGATGAACTGCAGATAAACGCAGATGAACGCAGATGAGTTATCGACTTATGCAAAAGGTCTATTAATTATGCTCGATCGACCGGATTTGATATAGCAAAGCGCAATCTAGTCGAACCAAGATAACCAACCTGGCCAACTTTGCACCAACCCAGCTAATTCTGAGTAACCTGCTGCACTAGGGTGAGCGCCATCGTTTGCTGCTACTTCATTCATCCATACTATTGATGCTAACATCGCAGGGAAAGCATCGAGGTACGGCACATCTAGCTGATGACAAACCTCAGCTAAACGCGCTGATAATTTAGCACTTCGGGAATTTTGTTCGCAATCTGCTATGGGCAGCGGGCTTACCATTAAGATAGGAAACAACTGTTTAGCTGTAGTCAGAATTTGACGAGTATTAGCGATCGAATCTGCTAATTCAACCCGAATTTTATCGTTTTCGATCGTAGTATCGTTAACTCCGAAAGACAAAACAATTCTGCCTTCATATTCAGATGGCAAACGACGAAAAACTTCACCCTGCCAGCGAGCTAAAATATCGGCGCTAGTTTCTCTTCTAATCCCCAAATTGTAATATGTAAGGTCGTAACCTTGCTTTCTCGCCGCCGTACAAATCCTTCCCGCCCAACCCAGACATTCAGGATCGCCAGTACCGTTAACAAAAGAGTCACCAATGAAGCAAATACGCATCTGAGGAGATGGGGGGATGGGGAGATGGGGAGATGGGGAGATGGGGAGATGGGGGGATGGGGAGATGGGGAGATGGGGGGATGGGGAGATGGGGAGATGGGGAGAATTTTTAACTCCACACTCCACACTTAACACTTAACACTTCCTAACCTTCTGAAATTCTGAAATTCTGAATTTCTGAACTTCTTCTATACCGTCATAATATCTTTCTCTTTTTCTGCTAGCAATTTGTCGATTTGGTCGATATACTTGTCAGTTAATTTTTGAATTTTATCCTGTAAATCTTTGGCTTCATCTTCAGGAATCTCGTGATTTTTCTCCTGTTTGCGAACGGCATCTACACCATCTCGCCGATTATTGCGGACGGAAACGCGACCTTCTTCGGCAAATTTAGCAGCTAGTTTGACAAATTCTTTGCGGCGATCGCTAGTTAGTGGCGGAATATTCAAGCGGATAGTCGAACCATCGTTGTTAGGAGTTAAGCCGATATCTGACAGGGAAATTGCCTTTTCAATCAGATTGAGGCTGCTTTTGTCATAGGGTTGAATGGTAATCGTACTGGCATCAGGCGTATTAATATTGGCCAGAGACTTCAAGGGGGTAGGAGTTCCGTAATATTCCACGCTTACTCGATCTAACAAGCTGGCATTCGCTCGACCAGTGCGAATAGTATTAAAAGACCGTTGGGTAGATTCAACGGCCTTTTTCATGTGACTTTCGACATCAGATAACTTCACAATAACCTCCGACAACAGTTCCAACACATTCTCCCATGACCGCTCGGTGGATATTACCTCGAACCGACAGGTCAAAAACTACAATGGGAATGTTATTTTCTTTACACAAGGCGATCGCGGTACTGTCCATCACCCTCAGATCGTGGGCGAGGACGTGTCCGTAGGTCAAACTCTGGTAGCGACGGGCATTAGGATTTTGATGCGGATCGGCATCGTAAACGCCATCGACTTGAGTGGCCTTAAAAATTACGTTGGCATCAATTTCGGCGGCTCGCAAGGCCGCAGTCGTATCCGTGGTAAAGAAGGGGTTGCCCGAACCAGCGCCAAAAATTACCACTCGCCCTTTTTCTAAGTGACGCATGGCACGACGGCGGATATAAGGTTCTGCGACTTCCTGCATGGCAATAGCGGTTTGTACTCGCGTGTGGACTCCAACGTGTTCTAAGGCATCTTGTAAGGTCATGGCATTCATTACTGTAGCAATCATACCGATATAGTCGGCCGTTGCCCGATCCATCCCGCCAGCGGCAGCTTTAATCCCACGAAAGATATTACCGCCACCGACGACTATTGCCATTTGTACTCCCGTACTCACAACTTCGGCAATCTCTTGGGCGATGTCTTGCACCACTTTGGGGTCGATGCCATAGCCGAGATTGCCCATTAGGGCTTCACCGCTCAGTTTCAGTAAAACCCGTTTATAAGTCATTCCCATGCTGCGACTCTTTTTTTAAAATTTCCTCCCACTTAAGATAGCAGTACGGGGCGTGAATGGGGAGAGGGCGAAGAGAGGGGAGACATGGAGAGGGGAGAGGGGAGAGGGGGAAGCAAGGGAAGCAGGGGAAGCAGATCCGTCTGTAGAGTGGCTCGCATCGATCGACCTGTTAGGAGCAGTATAGTTATAGTTGCTTTAAAATCCTCTTTATTCTTTAGTCTGCGCAGGCAGACTTTGTTTGTATAGCTGCGGTTTCAACCGCCAAGCGAACGGCTGCTCCAATTCCATCCTGTAAACCCGTGGTGCCATCTCCAGCGATGGTGGTGACGTAGGCATTAGCTGGTGTTGGTGCTGCTGCTCCTCCCCCATTGCGATCGGCCAAAATCTGAAACTTGTAACGAAAACGGGTGACTCGCGGCTGACCGTTTCCTGGTGCTGTTTGTTGGTAGCGGAAACGTACTTTAACAATAGTTTTTACTATAGTGCTGTTTTGCACCGCGAGATTTGGGAACCAGGCCGTACGGGCAAAGTCTATAGGGCCGAGCCGTCCGGTGGCCTCGTTTAATTCAGGAGCGTTGGGGTTGTCAAGTCCGGAAGGCAAGCTATAGGTTAGGTAAACCGGGTCGCTACCATCGTTGCGCCCGGATGCCCCGATTTTGCCTCTAGGAATAGTGCTACTGATGACGCAAATCGGCTGTTGAAGGGTAGTGGCTCCAGTTTCGCAGAAGGTGCCATCGGCAGCGGGGGTACTGCCCTGATAGGGCATGAGTTGCAGGCGAACGCCAGTTGTCCCTCCACCAGTAGTTTGTCCCAAGACGGCTCCGGTGTTATTGAATATTCGGAAAGAAACGTCTGCGGAGGCAAATTGGTTGCTACCGTTCGCTACCAGAGGGTTATTGTTATAGATCTTGGCGTTTCGTCCAGCCCAGTAGCTAGAGGCGTTAATGCCGCTGTCTTTCCCTAAAAGGGCAGCAACTAGGACGCTATTGTCTGTACTTATTGGCTTGAGGTTGACTTTGCCAGTAGCTACATCGACTTCTCCCTCCCAAATTCCTAAGTCTAGCGATGACGTGTCTCGCTCTGCGATCGCCCTCTCCGATCTAGTAGCGTGGGACAAGGATAAGTTTTGAGTCCATAAGAACAGAGGGAGACAGGTAACTGAACCCAAAGCAAAGATTTTTAGTTGCTTTTTCATATCAACTTCTGGAGGTTTTTATTTCAAAACCATAACATGGTAGAAACACGTCTCCAGCCAGCTAGTTTAGGTACACGAGTGCCAGACTCAGAATGTCAGTTGTTAGTTGTTAGTTGTCAGTAGCTAATAATTCTCTCGCCCTCTCCGCCCTCTTTCCCCCTTACAGGTGTATGTTTTTAACAGTTTGCTCTGTGAGCGATGGGTAGACGACGAAAACAATGGCTTTTTCTCCCCTGCTCCCCCTGCTTCCCCTGCCTCCCCTGCTTCAGAACCACCCCAAGTCTAAAAAACATACCCTTGAAAGCCTCTTCCCTCCTCCCCGTGTCAAAGTCTCGCCGACTGCAAAGAATTTCGATCGCCATTTTCCTAGTCGCGATCGCGGTTTTAGGAACGCTGTGGTTGTCGCTCGATCGCCTAGTGACAACAAGCATCGAAGGAGAAGCTAGTAAGGCTTTGGGGGTGAACGTCAAAGTTGAAAATCTGAAATTAAATCCCTTTAACAGTCAACTAGCGATCGCTAAACTGACGATCGATAACCCACCAGACTTTGCTACTGGCTATCTCATGGAGTTCGATCGCCTCGAACTCAAACTGCAACCGTTAAGTTTGCTAGGGGAAAATGTCAAAATCGATGACTTTGCACTGGAACGAGTAGATCTACATATCGAGCAGAAGTTGAACCGCAACAATATGGCCGAGATCGCCTCTTTTTTGCAGAAAAACCAGCCGCCGCCCGAACAGCGCGATCGAGAGCAGAAATTTCAAGTTAACCAAGTAGCGATCGATCGAGTTATGGCAACTATAACCGTATCTTACGTGTTAAATGCTAATACTTGGAATTTCGCTGTTAATAACATCACCCTTCGAGAAGTCACGCCCGCAAATGCGTCAGGACTTGTCTTAAGAGAGCTTTCAGGAAAATTAGTCTTAGGAATCGCCAACGCTATCCTCAAAACTAATCGAGATAAAATTCCGCCAATTCTACAGCCATTAATTGAATTACTTTGAAACATAATATAGTGAGTCTAAAAAATTGATGAAAATCTTGTAGGTTAGGCTTCCAGCCTGCCCACTGGGACAGCCGGGACGGCTATCCCACAAGTCATTTAGAAATGCTATATATGAGTTCATAATAATATTGATTTTTTTTGATAATAACTATTCGATCGACAAATTTTAAGATTAGTTAATTAGCTAATGCCAGAATTATGCCAAGTTATAATTAAAGCGATCGCCACTGTTTGAAAACACCTAAACGATAGCAATTTATATGATTGAGAAGATTTTATTAGCCGACTCTGGAACCGGACAATCAGAGACGATGCTCAAGGCTTTAATGGAGCTACCTTCAATCCAGCGAGCCTCTGTCACCATTTTGCACGCAGTGCCGCCCCAAGTCAGTTCGGAAAACATGACGACTAAGTGGGAAGAGGGGGGTAAGATTCTGGCGACTGCCATTCAATCTTTAAAACTCGATCCAAATCATGTTTCTAGTATGTTGCGGCAAGGCGATCCTAAAGATGTCGTTTGCCATGTAGCCGAGGAAATCAACACCGATCTAATTATTATGGGATCGCGGGGACTCAAACGCCTCGAATCGATTTTAGAAAATTCCGTCAGCCAATACGTTTTTCAATTATCTAATCGTCCGATGTTGTTGGTGAAAGACGATATTTACGTCAAAAAAATCCAACGGATTATGGTGGCAATGGATAAATCCGAATCGGCTCAAAAATGTCTCGATCTGGCACTCTATATGTTGCGAGACATCAAAGGCGGACAGCTAGTTCTACTGCACATCAATCCCAGTACGGGAGGGAAAGCCACGGAAGTCTCAGCCGCCAACGCCGAAAAAGACCCTATTCTCGCGCCAGCAGTGGCTAAAGCGAAAAAAATGGGAGTTGCCTACCGTTGCGTCGTCACCAGCGGCAAGCCAGCAGAGCAAATCTGTCAGGTGGCCGAAGACCAACACGTTAACCTTTTGATCTTGGGTTCTCCCGATCGCCGTCCTTCTGTAGCTAAGAGTCTACCCGATTTAGACCGCTTGCTGGGCACATCGGTTTCAGATTACGTGCGGGTTTATGCTAATTGTCCGGTGTTATTAGCGCGTACCCCTGCTTGAATAATTAAAAAACAATGATTGGGCAGAGGATTAAATCCTCTGCCCAACCTCTTACTGTTGTCTGTTTCCTAGAAACATTAAGACTTCTTGCTTTCACGGCTGGCTGTTTGGATGTACAAAATTAGCAGAAACACAGCCGGAACTAGCACAAAAAGCATACTGGCGACAAAGCCAAGATCGTTAACTTGCATGGAACCGATGCCTCTAGATCGTTTTAACTCAACAAATTCTAGGATATCATCTTGTAACCAGAATACAGGAGTTCAGGAGTTCAGAATCATCCTACACTCAAGTTTTAAGGTTTGGTTTTGACCTTAACCGGGCCGTTGACTAGGGTTTGACAGGCCAAACGATAGCTTTCAGGTTTTTTCTTCAGCCTGCGCTGTTCAAAGTCAGTTTTAGGAGAGAGGTTTTCCATTCCTTCAACGATTTCGACAATACAGGTGCCGCATTGCCCATTGCCGCCACAATTGGTTAATTTTCCTGTCCAGTTATAGATTTCAATCCCGTTCTGTAAAGCCTTCTGTCTTAAGTTAGCGCCGTCAGCTACTACCACTTCTCGATGTTCGTTGACAAATTCGATCGTCATTCTCGCTGCTCCCTCAACTTCGCTTCGCTTTATTAAAAATTATTAAAAATTTTTGCGAAATTAGCAAATCGATCGCCAGGGGAGATGGGGGGATGGGGGGATGGGGAGAGGGGAGCAGAGTAGCAGGAGAGGCAGGGAAGAATTTTTAACTCCACACTCCACACTCCACACTTCTAAGGAGCTAGACCTTCGATCGCTTGAATTTGACGAATGCGGTGATTGAGGAAATCACCAACATACAAAATCGTACCGCTAGGATTAACGGTAATGCCAAACGGATTGGCAAACTGGGCGGCGCTGCCCAAGCCGTCTTTGAAACCTTTGGTAGTTCCGGTAATGGTAGTCACCTGTTTGGTTTTGAGATCGATGGCGCGAATGCGGTGATTTTCCTGGTCGGCGACATATACCGTAGTGCCGCTAGGATTAATAGCTACGCTCGTTGGTAGATAGAACTGCGCTTCTAGTCCTACGCCATCGTTAGCACCAACCGTTCTACCAACTAGGGTGGTGACTTCGTTAGTTTCTAGGTTAATTTCTCGAATCCGATGGTTTCCTCGATCGGCTACATACAACTTTTTACCGTCGGGGCTGACAACTGCACCCGCTGGAAAGTTAAACTTGGCTGCCGTGCCGATGCCATTGCTAGAACCTTGAGTGCTGCCAGCTAACGTAGTCACCTGCTTGGTATCGAGGTGGATTTGGCGAATTCGGTGGTTGCCCTCATCGACTGCATACAGCCTCTTGCCATCGGGATGAACGGCTAAGTTACTTGGCAGGTTAAACTGGGCTGTCGTTCCCAGGCCGTCGTTAGAACCTTGAGTGCTGCCAGCGATCGTCGTTACTTGGTTAGTGGCTACATCGAGTACCCGAATCAGATGGTTAAAGCGATCGGCTACGTATAGCTTTGTTCCCGTAGAGTTAACGGCTGCACCCGTTGGGAAGTTGAACCGGGCGGCGGTGCCGATGCCATCGCTAGTACCTTGGGAACCCCCTGCTAGGGTTATTACCTGACTGGTAGCGAGATTAATGGCTCGGATGCGGTGATTGATCCGATCGACTACGTAAAGCTTCGTACCCCTGGGGTCGATCGCTACGCCAAATGGGGAGTTGAACCGGGCTGCTGCCCCAACGCCATCTTGCGATCCTGGCGTGCCATTGCCAGCGACACTGGTGACATAAGAATTGGTAGAAGTCGGTGCTGCCCCCACCCTGCGATCGGCTAGAATCCGAAACTTGAAGCGAAAACTGGTAACTCGCGGCTCCCCGTTTCCTGGTTTGGTTTGCTGGTAGCGAAAGCGCAAGCCGATCGTGCTGGAACCACCATGAAGAATTCTCGTATTGGGCAACCAAACCGTGCGGGCAAAGTCGGTAGCACTAGCGCGCCCAGTAGCTTCGTTTAATTCTGTAGCGCCCAGATCGTCGGTAACTCCTAGATTAGAGCCATCGCGGGGGTTCATGTAGGCCAGATAAACCGGATCGGTGCCGTCATTTCTGCCAGAAGACCCAGTAGTACCGTTGGGAATTAAGGTACTGATGACGCAAATCGGTCTTTGCAAGGTAGTAGCACCCCGTTCGCAAAAGCTGCCGTCAGCAGCGGGGGTAGTTCCGGCGTAAGGCATCAGTTGTAGGCGAATACCAGTGGTATTTCCAGGTGTAGATTGTCCTAATGCACTTCCTGTCTGGTTGAGCAGCCAAAAGCGGAATGACGCGGAGGCATAGGTTCGCGCTCCAGTGGTAACGAGAGTGCGATTGTTAGCCAATCTGGCGATTTCGACAGAGGTTAACCTGCTGCCATTACCTAAAACCGCAGCGACTAGCACTTGTCGATCGCCGCTGAGTTGTTTCAAAGTGGTTTTGCCATTACTTAGATCTACTACTCCTTCCCAAACTCCCAGGTCAACTGGCTGGCTATTGGCATCTTCATTTGAGATTGGGGGTAACGCTGCTTGGGCGAGTTGTAAGTATCGATCGCCCAGCCCCAATGAGAGGATACTAGCTGAGAGGAGAGCAAAGAGCCTGAACGTTGGTTTCATATTCAATTGAATTAATTCGGCATAATATTTAATGTGACACTTGTAATTAAATCCCTCAACTTTTTAGCGAATTATTATTACTCTTTTATTAATCTAGACAATGCAAAATATTAGACGATTTAGGGGGCGAATGAATTCGCGACTATACGATCGAAGTCCGCGTGCGCGGACTCAATAAAAAAGAGTGTTTCAAAGCAGTTTGCCTTATATAAAATGCTCTTGTGGGATAGCCCTCTGGGCTGTCCCTACGATCGACCAATCTCTGCGGGCAGGTAATTTTTTATAGGGCAGGCAGGATGCCTACCCTACAAGAATTTATTTCACTTTTTGACTTTTGATTTGGTTTGACTTATTTATGAAATGCTAGCGATCGCCTCAGATCTTTGCCTGTATTGCACTTCTAAATAAATCAATAAAGCATTGATATCGGCAGGATTTACGCCACCAATTCGCGCTGCTTGACCGAGAGTTAATGGTTTAACTTTAGCGAGTTTTTCTCGCGCTTCCTTAGAAAGAGTATCGATTTGGTTGTAGTCTAAATCGGCTGGCAATTGCCGCCCCGATTGACGGGCAACTTGGTCGATTTGCTGTTGCTGGCGTTGCAAATAACCAGAATATTTGATGTCGATTTCGGCTACTTCTTTTTCTGTGGGGTTGAGTTGAGAATTACCCAAGCCATATCGCTCTAGATCGACGTAGTGAAATCCAGGACGTTTGAGCAGTTCGGCTAAAGTTAGCGAACCTTTAATGGCTTGTTGAGTATCGGCTGCGATCGCTTTTCCTAATTCTTCATGTTCTTTCACTCTAATTTCGTGCAACCGTTCTTTTTCAGCAACAATATTTTCTTGCTTGCGACAGAACAAATCCCATCGCCTGTCGTCAATTAAACCGATTTCTCTTCCTAATGGTGTCAGGCGTTGGTCGGCATTATCCGATCGCAAAATCAATCTATACTCGGATCTGCTAGTCAGCATTCGATACGGTTCCCGCAGATCTTTAGTACACAGATCGTCAATTAAAGTGCCGATATAACTTTGTTCGCGAGCAAAGACGATCGCTTCCTGGTTTTTGACGAGCCGCGCGGCATTAATTCCAGCAACAATTCCTTGGGCTGCTGCTTCTTCATAGCCAGTAGTGCCGTTAATTTGTCCGGCACAAAATAGACCCTTAATTTTCTTCGTCATTAGGGTGGGATAACACTGAGTTGCGGGTAAATAATCGTATTCCACCGCATAAGCCGGACGTAACATCATGCACTTTTCTAAGCCAGGAAGCGTTTGTAACATTTGCAGTTGTAAGTTTTCTGGCAACCCGGTAGAAAAGCCTTGAATATATAGTTCGGGAATGTCTCGTCCTTCCGGTTCGATAAAGATTTGGTGGCTTTCTTTATCGGCAAAGCGCACGATTTTATCTTCGATACTGGGACAATAACGCGGCCCTTTGGCATCTACCCAACCGCCGTAAACGGGCGACAAGTGCAGATTTTCTCGAATTAATTTATGGGTTTCTGGCGTGGTACGGGTGAGATAGCAATTCATTTGTTCCCGTTCGATCCAAACTTGAGGATCGAAGCTGAACCAGCGGACTTCTTCATCTCCTGGTTGCGGTTCCATGCGGCTGTAATCGACCGATCTTTTATCTACTCTGGCTGGAGTTCCTGTCTTCAACCGCCCGGTTTCAAAGCCCAATCGATTTAAGGTTTCTGTCAAACCAGTGGCAGCAAATTCCCCAGCGCGTCCGGCTTCCATCGATTTGTTACCTACCCAAATTCGACCGCCTAAGAAAGTTCCGGTGGTGAGGATGACGGCTTGGCACTGAAAGGCTACGCCAAAATAGGTTTCTACCCCAATAATTTCGTCATTTTTTCCTAGAACTAAATCCGTCACCATCCCTTCGCGAATCGTCAAGTTGGCTTGATTCTCGACAATTCCCTTCATCACGGCGCTGTATTCGCGTTTGTCCGTCTGCGCCCGCAAGGCCCACACCGCCGGACCTCTAGAAGAGTTTAGCACTCGCTTTTGCAGGTAGGTGCGATCGCTCATTTTGCCAATTTCCCCACCCAGCGCATCGATTTCATGGGTCAACTGCGATTTAGCTGGCCCGCCGACTGCTGGGTTACACGGTTGCCAAGCAATTTTATCCAGATTTAGTGTCAGCATCAGGGTCCGACAACCCAGACGTGCAGTTGCAAGTGCGGCTTCGCAGCCAGAATGTCCCGCACCGACGACGATGACATCAAAAGCGTCTTGGAATTCTACTGGGGAAGCTATATTCATATTGCTCTAGCCCGCCTCTGCGGTCTTTGTTCTCATAACCCCAGTTGCCAATCTAGGGAGTAAATCAATTTTAGCGGTTAGAGACGCTGGCGGTTGAAATCGCAGCTTTGGCGATCGAAGCCTGCCTGCGCGGACTACAAGAAAAGGGGGTAATTAGAACTGTTATGAAAATCGATTTTCATCCTCGGTTGTGAGAACGATACGTGCTAACTATTGCAGAGCCGCTGCGCGAACGCCATCATGCTCGTCTCTTGCGAAAATCTAAGGAATGGATATAAACCACAGATGAAACACAGATGAACACAGATAAACACAGATGATTTTGATACGTTATCGACTTATACAAAAGGTCTATTGAATCACTGACATCTGGAAGTTTAGGCATACTTAACCTACTTTTACGTAACGAGATTCGCTATCTTTATTCAATTCTTCGATCGTTGCTGTGGAAGAGCGCTTTTAGATCTGGCTCTACCCAACTGTGACGCGCTGTTAAAGATATCAGACGATCGCGGCTGTAGTATTCAAAGATAATATGAGGAGTTGCATACTTCGAGATGAGTTTGTTAGCTAAATCTGCGATCGCACCTCTAGTCCTATCATTTAAACTTTGCTCGTGCAAGTATCGAGCGACTATTTCTATCCAAAACCTAGTAATAGTTTCATGATAACCGCTAGTAGGAGTGGTTTCAATGCCTATAGCCGAATTGTAGTGCCAAATTCCCTGACGAATGCGATCGATCGCTTCTATTTTTGAGTAGCGATCGAGATACCACAAAGCTACAATTAAGTGTGCTTGATGAGTCCATCGCTCTCTAGAGAGCGTAGATTTTTTAAATGCTTGAATTAGACTTTCTATTTCTTCGATCGTCCATGAGGTAATAGTTCGATCGCTCATATATTAGCTCTCTAGCAAAAATCGAAATTTTGGGTATATCGCGAGTCTAAATCATTGATGAATAATCTTGTAGGGTAGTCTTCCAGCCTGCCCACTGGGACAGCCGGGACGGCTATCCCACAAGTCATTTATAGAGGCTATATAATGCAGATAAACGCAGATTTGGTTACAAACTGTTAACTGTTAACGGCGAATTGTCTTGACCTTTTGCCTTTGGCTGTTCGATGGCTCTAGCTGTTGTAGAATAAATTTTATTTCTTTTTTGCTACACTGTTGCTTGCTAACTGCATAAACTTCTCTGCCATATTTTTTACTTGCTGTCGAACTATCGATCGCACTTCCCAAAATTGCATCTCTAGGCTTTTCCAGAAATGGAATATTGTCTAAGGTCACTAGATACCAAATATCGTCAAGTTTGTGATATTGATGGTAACGATCTATAATTACGATTTCGTCTGGTTTGGGGCGAGATTTTTTGATTTTTTTAGCAAGGCACAGAATCTTAGTTTCTGGATGGATGTAAAGTTGCTCTCGGTAAATACCAAGGCGATTGCCCCGAAAATAATACCTGGGATTTTTATAACAAGCAACTCCATCAATTAGTTCGACTTCTTTTTCTACTAAATCCCATACATGAGAAAGCAGATGTTGCCCGCATAGAGTTTTAGTTTCAATAAGCTGGCAGATTTCTTGATAAACTGCATCCCAAGGTTCGCCTTCATGAGAACGCAACCAGCGACGCAACGGGCCTAAATTATCGGAAAAGTATTTAGTTCGCCGCCTAGTTTTGACCAGGAATGGATTCAACAATCCATCTGCTGTGGCTTCATCTGTAATCTTTTTGAGATCTTTTTTGTAACCTGTCATCTTCTTTAAACTCATCCTCATTCCGCCGCGAGGACGTTCGATGACGACTTCACCCAAACGGTGTTCGCTCATTATTAAACCTCATTTTTAAGCTGGAAGAATTGAAATTATTTTTTGGGCGATCGATGGTTGCATTAAATCTCATTGCTTTGACCTCAAATAAACAACATCAACTAAAAAATATAATTTGTCCGCGCAAGTTAGAAAAGCAATTTCACTGGTGAGTTACCATTACTCAACACCGCATTAAAAGTTGCGGTGGTAGGAATCGAACCTACAATCTCCTGCTTATGAGGCAGACGTGTGTAAGCTTTACAAGTTAGGGCGCGGGACAAAAAATTACTGCATAAATTCAGCAATTAAACATAATTTGTGGGGAATTTATCGGCGGCGATCCTTTGGTAACATTCTCAACTCCTGTATTCTGCCATCTACCTTCTGTTGGCGCAGCCTGCGCTCGGCGCATACTCGATTGAGGTTGATGGTGTGGCAGGGCAGGTTTGATGTGACATCAACTGTATGCAGCCAACATAGCTGGCAAAACCTGCCCCTACAACTGAACTCCTGTAAAGACCAGATCTCGCATCTCTACATTCTGAACTTCTGAACTTCTGAACTCCTGCATTCTTTTTAGTCACCTCGCGCAAGTTAAGAAAGCTGTTTGGTGATACACGGGAGTTGAACCCGTTACCGCTTGATTTCAATTCAAGTGCTCTACCCAATGAGCTAGTATGTAAGCTTTCTCGATCAGGGCGCGAAGTGACGCGATAATCGTTAGGAATATAATTACCCGCGCAAGTTAGCAAAGCGATTTGCACTTGGTGCTCTACCGTTGAGCTACAGACCCAAATATGGATCTGGTGGGAATCGAACCCACAACCTCCCGCGTTACAGGCGGATTGTGTGTAAGCTTTACAAGTTGGGGCGCGGGCATAAAGGTTTAAGATAAATTACCCCGTGCAAGTCGAAAAAGCGATTTCACTGCTGCCGTTCTTACCAGGAAAAACCTGGCAGCGGACGCGCAAACCTCATCTAACGAGAGACTCGGAATGCTTCGCTAGTCGATCGCTCGAACATCGCTACCTTAGGGCCGTTATAGTTACGTAAAAGCGTGTAAGCTTCTTCTATTAGGGCACGGAGTAGAGGAGTAGAGGAGTAGGCAAGTTACGCCGCGCAAGTTAGAACAGCCTTGAATACATCCAACTGCTCTACTAATTGAGCTACAGCCCCAACTTACGGGACTGACAGGAATTGCACCTGCAACCTGCTGGTTAACCTAGTATGTAAGCTGTTCGAGTTAGGGCGCGGAATGCGAGTTTTGACTAACCGTATACCGCCTCTGGACGGATAATTAAGTCACCGCTGGGACGGCGATCGACTATATATGTCTCGAAGCGATCTAAATTGAGATCGAAGTGCTGTGCTAGCCGCTCTTTAATTGCAGCATCATTCATGCCTGCCATCACGCCCAGTTTATTCTCTGTAATGTCGTAGGAACGACCTTCAAATCGAATGTGAACCATCTACATACCTCCTCAATATTGGCAGGCATCAAATCCATTTAATTAGTAGTGCGTAAGCCCTGCGGACTACCTGACGGTACGCGATGCTCGCACTACATCATCTAAAAATTATTGAAGCTTTTGACTTTCATCTCTTTATATTACATACATAATACACGACTGTCAAGAGGAAGCGCAATTCTTTTGAGAAAGCCTGAAGGACAAGTGGAGGCTTAACGCGATCGGCAGGAATCCATCTAGATTTTGAATTGCGAATTGGCAACTGCGAACTGCGAATTGCCATCAGATGTAATACATAATATCTAGCTGCCGTCTGGCATCTCGCCGATCGCACAAATCTTGCAAAGTGTATTGCTGTAAAACTTCATCAACGCTGCGGTTTACTTCTTGCCAGACTTCAGTGACTACAGCCCTTTCTACAGTTTTAGGAGCAATTTCGTCCGAGGCTTCTGCTTCCGAGCCTTCAAGACATCTGATAGCCTCTAAAAGTTGAATTTTCCAGGGTTCTCGCGCTAAAACATAACCTCCCTTAGCTCCTCGCTGGCTTTTAATTAATCCTCCCCGCCTCAAAGTGGCCAGCAATTGTTCGAGATAGCGATCGGGGATATTTTGCTCGGCGGCAATCTGCCTAATTTGCAGCGGTTCGGCTTCGCTATAGTGACTGGCTAGCTCTAAGAGAGCTAGGAGAGCATATTCGAGCTTGCAAGAAAGTTCCACAGAGAAAAATTAACTCGGCTATTTTTTCCAGTATACTCCGGTTCTCAACTGGGGTTCGATCGAACGGGAAAGACTTCCACGGTAACTCTATACATTGCGGTGGCTAAAATGAGGCGTTCGGTTTGGGTTCGTTGGGTTTCCTGCCGTCAACCCAATCTACAGTTATTGCACTTCTCTCTTACTCAATTAAGTGAAGTACATTCTTGTGGGATAGCCGTCCCAGTGGGCGGGCTGAATTCGAGATTTTAAAAATCGGATTCGACATTGGTAGAACCATTTGCCATTAGCGGCAGGTTGACGGTAAAGGTGGCCCCCAATCCTTCTCCAGGACTCTGTGCTTGTATGGTTCCCCCATGCAGTTCGATTAAGTGCCGGACGATCGCTAAGCCCAAACCCAATCCCCCAAATTTGCGGCTGTTGGAACCGTCTGCTTGCCGGAAGCAATCGAACACGTAGGGCAGAAATTCAGGAGAGATGCCAAGTCCGGTATCGCTGACAGTAATGCGAGCGCAAGCCGTTTGGAGTTCGGAATTCGGAATTCGGAATTCGGAGTTTAAATTGCCCTGCTCTCCTTCCACTCGTTTGAGGCAGATATCTACTCTGCCGCCGTTGGGAGTAAATTTAACGGCGTTAGAAAGCAGGTTCCAGACAATTTGCTGGAGACGGGCGGCATCGCCTGCAACTATATATCTGGGATTGCGGCCTGCTGCCGATCGCAAATCTGGCACGCTCAATCGCAAGTCGATCGATTTGGCTTCAGCGGCTAACCGGACGCTGGAGATCGCCCCAGTAATGACTTCTATGAGGTTAACTGGAGTCGCTTCTAGGGCCATTTGGCCGCGCAGGATGCGGGAAACATCCAACAAGTCATCGACCAGTTGAGTTTGTAACTTAGCATTGCGTTCGATAATTTCTAAGCCTTGCTTGACTTTTTCAGCAGGTAACTGCCGCGTTTGCAGGATTTGCGCCCAAGCTTGAATTGGATTGAGAGGCGATCGCAATTCGTGAGACAAAACTGCCAAAAATTCATCTTTGAGCCGATTGACAGATTCAGCCGCCGATCGCGCCCTTTGTTCTCGCACTAGTAACTGTTCTCGCTCCTGTTCGCTGCGCTTGCGATCGGTGATATCCAAGCAAGCCCCAGTCATATATAGAGGGCGATTTTCGCTGTCGCAGAGGACGGTGCCTTTATCTAACAGCCAGCGGACGGTGCCATCGGGACAAACTATCCGGTACTCTAGAGCAAATGGCGAGCGGTCTTGGAGCGATCGCTCGAAGGCAGCAATGGTGTCAGGACGATCTTCAGGATGAACGTGGAAGACGAAATCTTTCCCCGACTGAATAGACGGGCGGGTCTCTAACCCAAATAGCTGATTGAGCTTGGCATCTCGCGTTTCTAAGTTAGTGGGAATGTGCCAGCGCCAAGTTCCCATATGGGCGGCTTCTAAAGCGACGCGCAAGCGTTCTTCGCTCTCTTGCAGAGCCATTTCTGAGTGCTGGCGGGCTGTCATGTCGATCGCCGCGCAGGTAATGCCGATAACTTCTCCCGTTCGAGCGCGCCAAGGTTCGACTAACAGGTCGTAATAAGTTTGTTGTCCCCCGATGGCGATCTCTACCTCTTGCCTCGTGCCGATTCCAGTTTCTAACACTTGGCGTTTGATGGCAGTTAGCAGATCGGCATCTTCGGGAGGAAGCAAGTCAGCATCTCTTTTGCCAATAGTTTCATTGAGCGAGAAATTTTGTTGGGGGTTGTAAACCCAGGTGTAGCGCAAATCCCGATCTTGGGCGAACAAGGTCACGGGGGAATTTTCCAGTGCCATCCGCAAGCGTTCTTCGCTTTGACGCAGAGATGTTTCTGTCTGCAAGCGCTCCATTTCAGCCGCTGCTTGACCAGCCACCATTTGGATGAGGTTTTCTGCTTGGAGTTGCAGGGCTAAGGGGCGATCGCTCATGACCACCAGCAGTCCCAACACTGTGCCATCGGCAGCCCGCAGCGGCGTACCTAAGTAGCTATCGATCCCCATTTCTGCTAACAGGCGATCGTCGGGGAATAGCTCGGCCGTGCCTTCTGGGTAGAAGCAAACTCCCTGGCTGATGACTTCTTGACAGGGCGTACCCGCCAAAGCGTACTCAAAGTTTTCTTGCCACTCTCCATTTACCCACACGGCTATAGTCTTAGAACGCGACCTCTCCCCGTTCGGCAGGCTCACGGCAGCGCCCAGACCCTCTCCTGCAAGGAGAGGGGGGTAAGATTCTTTTCTCCCCATCTCCCCATCTCCCCATCTCCCCATCTCCTGACTAACTTCAGCCACGAACGCATAACGAGCATCTAGAGTTTCTGCCAACAGGCGCACCAAACAGGCGAAGAATTCATAACCTTTAAGCTTGGCGCATTCTACCAGTCGGCGCTGTACCTCTGATGTGAGGTGGCGTTCGGTAATGTCTTCGGCAATGCCAACGGCATAGAGTAATTCTCCTCGATCGCCCCAGGTGGGGAACCCGCGATCGCGTACCCACCGGATCGAGCCATCGGGACGCACTACTCGATACTCTTCGTCATATCTGCCAGTCAATATTTGCTTGGATAAAATCTGCTCGATGCGTTCTCGATCTTCTGGGTGAATTGCCTCTAACCAGCCGTAATAATTAGCGTATAAGCTCTCGCAAGATCGCCCCCAAATGGTTTCGTAAGCCGGACTGACGTAAAGTAACTGACCGTGTTGAGGTTTTGAGATCCAACAGACATCTTGAATCGTTTCTGCCATCTGGCGAAAACGTTCTTCGCTTTGTTGGCGATCGCGATCTAAGCGATTGAGAAATATGGCATTGCGCCAAATTAAACTCAAATAAAAGATAACGATCGACACGACTAAAAGCGATGTACCGAAGGCGGAATTATAATATCCGGCTTGTTCTCCTTGTAGCTTCAACCAGCCCAATATTAGAGGCACAGCGATCGCTCCAGGTAGCAGGTGTCGAATTACCAGTCCGCCATGCAGGTTGCTGGTCAAGATGGCCATAAATCCGCGATCGGCACGATCCAATAAAATTCCAACCGACAGCACCAAAAACGTCAAGGATGTATGCAAGGCTACTCTGGTACCGCGAACGATCCCCGTATAAAAAGCTTCTACCCCATAAACGTAACCCATCAAAGCCAGGAGGCTGAATAATGCGATCGCCAAAGTCAAAACTTGGGCAATGTCATGACGGTGGTGATTCTTTTGTCCGATTAGCCACAGCGCCGCTCCACTCAGGATAAAGTTAATCGCTGTCGTTCCTCCCATCCGTCCCGGATACACTTCTTCCGGCGCACCTCGAACTAGCAGTTTGTCAATGCCCAAATTCCATCCCAAGAGGTATTGGCTTAACGTCAGCAATCCGATCGATAAGACAGCCAAAGCGCATCCTTGCCCCATAGCCCGATAAAACCGATTTTTTCTCTCACTTCTCTCCGCCCTCTCGCCCTCTTCGCTCTCTCGCCCTCTTCGCCCTTCCGCCCTCTCTCCCACGTTCAGCCACAGCGATACTCCTGCCAGAATGAAACCCACAGCAGTATTAACCTTCATGGTTGGCAGATCGGGTAGCCCGCTTTTAAATAAGGGTACGTTTAATCCCCAGCCGATGAGGACGAGAATGCCGACCGAGATCGCGACGATGCTGGCAGTTTGGGGAATAGCTTTTGTTTCCTTCAAGCGAGGGGCGATCGCCTGGATACTCAATCGTGTCATTTCTTTGGCATACCAGAGGAGGGGGAGAGCATTTTTAGTTAACCTAAAAAATTAATTTAAGGGTGTTATAGCTTACTCTGCTGTTATGTGTTTCAAATGTACTGCTTTCGATAGATATTTAGGTATGTCTTAAGGAAGATTTAGTAGCTAGATATTTACTGTAAATGTGCGATCGCGTCGAGCTTAAGTCTTGGTATATAAAGACGTAGGATACTTATATTTGTTCTGCTCGATCTAGAGAGATTTTGCTGAATCTATGTTGGCAAGGCCCAGTCGATCGAAACTCGATCGATTCCAGAGTTGGGTGGGATATATTAGCAAATTTTAAAACATATAAGCATTGTTTTTATATGCCTGAAGATTCCAAATTCAGGAGGAAATTAAATCGATTGACTCAGCCATAGGGATGAAGAATCGCTCTTTAGTTTGTGAGATCTTAGTAAAAGAAAAGGTGAGTCTGGTACTAATCGAAGACAAGCTTTAGCCGTCAAATGCCATGATTTATAACTCCTGGTGGAGTGGTAGCAGGGCTACATCGAAGCTAGTCTGCGAAGAAAATGAGTGCCAGTTTCGATCGAATGCAACTTACTAATAGAGAGATTAAGCGAGGAGAACGCACAATGGTAGCGAGTTTAACAGATGAAAAAAGAATGGCGATCGGCGAACAATTAGCCGGGATGCGAGCGATCCAAAATTTACTGATTGCTAACGAACAATACTTTATTCAAGAATGCAACGACCAAGATATTCGCGACCTGTTGCGGAAAATGCTTGAAGACGACCAAAAAAATCTAGGGATTTTAGAAACCGTCATCACTCAATATGGCATTCAAGCTCAGCCCAAGGAAACCATTGAAGAAATGGTGCAAAAAAACCAAGAACTGATGAAGGGTTCAAAGCTGAGTATGTACGAAAAGCTGACGAAGCACGAACTGCTCAAGCACGGACAGGTAATGGCTGGATTGCTAGTTCATAAAGCCGCTCAAGTCGTGGGTGCAGATGTTGAAGCCGCCATCACCCCATTGAATACCATCAACTTTGAGAACCGGGGACACCAAGAGCAACTCAAAGGCATGATGGAAGTGTTTGGCGTGCGCGAACTCACCGGGCAAGATCCAGACCAAGGAGTCTGGGGACGGGTGCAAGATGCTATGGCCGCTCTATCGGGAGTTTTCGGTAGCGCCGTAACTCGCACCTCCGATAAGTCTGATATGAACGTTCAAGACGTTATCCGCATGGATCACCAAAAAGTGAACGTCCTCTTCATGGAAATCGAGCGTAGCAGCGACCCGCAGAAGTGCCAAGAATTCTTCGGTCAACTTTACCAAGACCTGAGCGTTCACGCTGAAGCTGAAGAGCAAGTCGTCTATCCCGCCGTTCGTGGGTTTTACAATCAGACTCAAGAACTCTACGACGAGCAAGCAGAAATGAAAACTATGCTGAGCGAGTTGAAGTCCTTGGATATCAATTCTTCCCAATTCAAATCTCGACTCCAGCAGTTGAAGGATGCCGTCATGCACCACGTCAACGAGGAAGAAAATATGATGTTTGCTGCCATCCGCAATAACTGCTCTAGCGACCAGCAAGAGCAATTGGCTACCCAATTTAAGGAAGCCAAGAAAGAATTGCAAACCCAAATGATGCAGCAAATGCAATCGGCCCGTTAGGCGATTGATGTTTAGGTAGCTCTCTCCTTCAAACCCTCTCCTGGCAAGAGAGGGCTTCCTTTTATCTACTTGTGGGATAGCCGTCCCGGCTGTCCCACGGCTGACCTCACCCCGTTCGACAGGCTCACGGCAGCGCCCAGCCCCTCTCCTGCAAGGAGAGGGGAGCAAGAAGCTCCTTTGAGGGAAAAGGGGTTTTGGCAAATTGCGATCGAGTTAATCATCGAAGGCTTTATCTGCATTCATAATTCACCATTCATAATTCATCATTCATGAGTTGGAGAACTATTTGGAGACTGCTAAAAGAAACATTCCAGGAGTGGAATCGAGATAACGCGCCGCAGATGGCAGCGGCGCTGGCTTACTACACTGTATTTTCGATCGCTCCTTTACTAATTATTGCGATCGCGATTGCGGGTTGGGCATTTGGCGAAGAGGCGGCCAGGGGCGAAATTGTCGGTCAAATTCGCGATTTAGTCGGTAAAGAAGGGGCACAAGCGATCGAAGCTACCCTAGAAAATGCCTATCGTCCTGGTGGCAACACTGGTATTGTGGCTTCGTTAATCAGTATTGTCCTGCTCATCTTTGGCGCTTCTGGAGTATTCGTTCAACTGCAAGAGTCCCTCAATGCGATCTGGAACGTTACTCCTCAATCTGGTAATGAAGTAGGCAATTTTGTTCGCAAGCGGGCCTTGTCATTCGTCGTTGTTTTAGGGATTGGTTTCTTACTTTTAGTATCTCTAATCGTCAGTGCGGCTTTAGCAGGGCTAAATCACTATGCCAGTAGCCTAATTCCTGGTTTAGAGAGTTGGTGGCAACTAATTAACTCGGTGATTTCCTTTGGAGTAATAACTATTCTGTTCGCCCTGATTTTCAAATATCTACCAGATATAACTATTACTTGGAGGGACGTGTGGGTAGGAGCTATTATCACTTCATTATTGTTTTCGATCGGCAAGTTTGCGATCGGATTGTATCTAGGGAATAGCAGTTTAGGCTCGACTTATGGAGCCGCAGGTTCTCTAGTAGTTTTTCTGGCTTGGATTTATTACTCGGTGCAAATTATGTTTTTTGGAGCCGAATTTACCCAAGTTTATACCCGTCGATACGGCTCGCATCGAAAAGCTAAGTAATAAGTAAACCGATCGAATTACCGTAGCAGTTTGCCTTTGCCTAAACTTGTGCATAGCCAATTTTAGCTGTTCTCGTAGGATAGCTCTCTGGGCTGTCCATTTAAGGCAGGCAAGATGCCCATTTAGGGCAGTGGGGCAGGCAAGATGCCTACCCCACAAGAATGTAGTTCATCCAATAGTGAAAACCAATTACCTATTACTGATTACCTGCCGTGGATATTTACATTCTCGATCTGCTAGTTATTGGACTACTCTTACTAACAGTAACGCTCGGCTCTGGTTGGATTTCTAGATTACCGCTGTCTTACGCCTTAATTTATCTAATTATCGGGATTATTCTCGGTCCCTATGGCACTAAGCTGATCCAAATAAAACCTGAAACCGAATTTCTCGAACGATTGACTGAGTTTGTCGTCTTGGTTTCGCTATATAGTTGCGGTTTGAAGATGAACCGGGCGCTAAAGGTGTGGATCTGGGATTCTACCGTGCGCTTAATTGGCTTTTTGATGCCGCTTTCGATCTTCGGGATTGCTGCGATCGCGCATTGGGGCTTAGGGTGGAGTTGGGCGAGTGCCATTCTTCTGGGGGCGATTTTAGCCCCTACCGATCCGGTATTGGCTTCAGAAGTTCAGCTTAACGATCTCGACGATCGTAATGAGTTACGCTTCGGACTGACTTCTGAGGGCGGTTTAAACGATGCTTTAGCTTTTCCGTTTGTTTATTTCGGGCTGTATTGGTTGAAAGATGACAATCTCGATAACTGGTTTCTCAAGTGGGCGGGCACCGATCTAGTATGGGCGATCGCAGCGGGGATTTTGATGGGATTTGCGATCGCGAGGATAACTCTCTGGTTGAACCAGCGACTCGATCGAACTCACTTGGGCATCGAAGCTTCCATGGAAGACTTTCTGGCCCTAGCAACCATTCTTTTAGCTTACTCTGCTACCGAATTAGTCAACGGTTATGGATTTCTAGCTGTTTTTGTGGCTGGTTTGACCGTCCGACAAAAGCGTTTTAAATCAGAAATCCCCGTTACTCAACTTGAGTTTATCGAACGGATGGAAAAGCTATTAGAAATTAGCACTATTTTATTACTGGGAACCTTGTTGCGCGTACAACCAATTTTGAATTATGGTGGCGCGATCGTTCTAATTGCTGGCTCGCTCATTTTTATCGTTCGACCTCTAGGGGCCTGGCTGAGTACCATAACTTTTGGCCGTCCTAACACTTATCGTCCTGTAACTCGATTGTTATTTGGCTGGTTTGGCATTCGAGGAGTAGGCTCTTTATATTACCTATCTTATGCCTTCGGTCATAAACTTCCGGGCAATCTCGCCGAACAGTTGACCTGGATTACTTACTCCACAATTGTAATTTCCATTATCCTTCACGGAATCACTGCTACTCCTTTAATGAATTGGTACGAACGATATCTAGAGCGTCGATCGCGCGTTTAATTTTTTATTCGTCTGGCGGTTGTATACGCGCAGCGGCTTCCCGCAGGCAAACGCAGTTTTGGCAACCAAAGTCTGCCTATGCAAACTTAAAAATAAACGGTATTTTGAAGCCGATTTGATATAGTTATCAACCTTGTTTAGCTAAATTGGTATTTCCCTAAGTCGATCGCATTTAAAGCGATCGACTAATTTTTATGTGCCCAATTTTATAAATTTGAGATAAAATTCTAGCTAGTCAACTAACTTTGAGGATAAGAAAAAATCCTCTGAATTCATTTATACCTAAAAGGGTTTTCATAATTCATAATTCACAATTCAGAATATGCGCTACTCTCTTCTCAGTCGATTTCAAGGTGCATTACTGGGGGCTTTTCTGGGAGAAATTTACGACAGTCAATTGTCCCCACAATCTTCTCCGACTGTTGGCGTTAGTTCTAAGATAGCTCTTTTAGGTGCTGAAAGCCTAATTCGCGTTGGCAAGCTAGATATAGAAGATTGGGTGAGGAATACAGGCATACCTGAACGATCGCTTTCAACTGCGGAAACCGCGATCGCGATTGTTCCCATGGCCATGTTTTTTCACGAAAATCGCAGCCTACTGCTACAACAAATCAAATCAGCCGCGATCGCTTGGGATCGAACCGCCGAATCTGTAGAAGGAGTGCTGGCAGTAGGATATGCGATCGCTAAAGCTTTAACCGAAAAAGTTCAACCTGCCGCCTTAATTCCCCAAATCTTGGCCGATTTCCCCAATTCTCAAAGCGAGGCGATCGAGGAACTAGCGCAAGTGCAAGAGTTGTTAGTTCAAAAAAGCTCTTTAGAGATGGCAACCTCGAAATTGTGTCGGGGCAAGAAATCTGAAACTGCTGCAATCGCTATGGGATTTTACTGCTTTCTGAGTACCCCCGAAGATTTTCCTCTCTCAGTCAGACGGGCCATCAGAAGTAGCTGTCAGCCTCGAACTACTGCTGCAATCGCAGGCACTCTATCCGGTGCATATAACAGTTTGAGCGGCATTCCTCTACAATGGAGTCTAACTAGCAACCAAATCGACCCCCAACAAATCGGGCAAATCGCCGCTCGATTATTGGCAGTTTGGTCTGGAGTGTACGATCCGAGCAGGAGCGATCGTTTCCCTAGTTTATCTGTAGCTGCACCGAGATCGAAGTGAGGGGGAGATGGGGAGATGGGGAGATGGGGAGATGGGGAGAGAGGGAGATGGGGCGAGGGAGAGACAAGGGAGACAAAGAGGATTCTTAAAACTTCTGCCTTCTGAACTTCTGCCTTCTGAACTTCTGAACTTCTAAACTTCTGAACTTCTGAACTTCTGAACTTCTACTTGCTTATCGAAGGGTTTCAATTTGCTTACTAAGTCGGGGACAAAAAAGCCCATAAACGGCAAAAAAAGAGCAGCAATGCTTTGGGTGGTGGCAATCGTTTCCCTCACCACAGTATCGGGCGATCGCTTTTACAATCAGCCGATGCTAGATGTGGGAACCCGATCGCCTGATACTATTCGCGCCCCTTTTAGTATTAGCATCGAAGATACTAAGGCTACAGAAGAAAAACGCCAAGCCGCCCTCCAAGGCTCTACCCCAGTGCTGATGTGGGATCGGGAAGCTAACGAGCAGATCTATGAGAGTCTAGAAGTTTCTATCTCTCAAGTAGACAAAGCGCGATCGCTCCTTGAGAGTTTTCCATTTGTTAAAACTTCCGTGCTATCTGCTACCAGCCAGTCGTACCTCCGTCAGGTAGAAGAACAAGAATGGCAAGCAATTAAAGCCGCAGCTAACAGCGTTAAAGACCTCAAACAGCCACTAGAGCGAGGTTTGCCTCAAAACTTAAAATTGAACTCTGCCTTCGCTCAAGCCGTCAAAGAATTGATATCTTATCGAGCGCAGAATTCTCCTAAAGCCTACTCTACCCTGATAGAAGCGATCGAACGAGCGCGGCAAAACTACGCTCGTGCTGTAGCCTTGCTTTTATCGCCATCAGATGTTGCCTTGCTGAAACTGTCGAAAGCCAGTTGGCAGCAAACCCAAACAGGAATTCATCAGGCTACCGATCGCATTGTGACTCAAGGTATTCCCCCTGGATTGCCTCCAGAAATTTTGCAACCTACCATCAAGCTGCAATTGAATTCGTTAGTGCCAGCCGAGGTCCAGCCAGTATCGATCGAACTCTTGATGGGCATATTAAAACCTAACTTAATTCAAGATCCGGTTCGCACCAAACAACTAGCACTGCAAGCAGCAGGAACCGTACCGCCTGAGATTCTGACGGTGCGACAAGGAGAAGAGATCGTCCGTGCTGGTGAGGTCATCGACCAAACTGATTTTTTGCTGTTAGATCGATCGGGTTTAAGTAGGCGCAGCATTAACTGGTTGAGTTTGCTGGGATTTGCTGGGATCGTCACCAGTGCGGTGGGAATTTTTTGGTTGGTGTCGCGGCGCGTTCATCCCCGCAGCGGGGGTAAACCACTAAGACGACGAGACTATATATTAATTTTGATTTTATCGCTGAGCGTGCCCTTACTAAGCAGATTCGGCGCTAAATATACAGACCTACCAACAGTAGGATGGTTGGTGGGCGGTTTTTACAGCCCGGTGTTGGGCATAGCCAGCGTCAGCTTGCTAACTGGGTTAGTCGGCAGTGGAATTAAATCTGGTTGGGATTATTTGCTAGCTGGTTCGGCTGGTGGGTTGCTAGCAGCAGCCTTGTCGGGCAAAATGCGATCGCGTGAAGAACAGGCTTTTCTAGGCGGGGGAGTGGGGCTAACTCAAGGTGCGGTTTACTTCATATTGAATTCGATCGCCAACAGCGTTACAGGCGTAATCGGCGGCAGTCTGACGAACGCTACTGTTTGCGGGCTTCTAGGCTTGGCTGCCTGCGTCCTAGCGCTAGGCATATCGCCTTATTTAGAACACTTTTTCGATCTGATTACTCCCATTCGTTTAGCAGAACTATCTAACCCAAATCGGCCTTTGTTAAAACGGCTGGCATCTGAAACTCCTGGAACTTTCCAACACACGATTTTTGTGGCCAATTTAGCCGAAGCCGCTGCCAGAGAACTGGGCGGCAACGTAGAACTGGTGAGGGCAGGCACTTTGTACCACGACATCGGCAAAATGCACGATCCACTAGCATTTATTGAAAATCAGATGGGAGGTGCTAACAAACACGATGAAATTAACGATCCGTGGGTCAGCGCCGAAATTATTAAAAAGCACGTTTCCGAAGGCTTAGTAATGGCCCGCAAGCACCGATTGCCCAAAGCAATTCAGGCGTTTATTCCCGAACATCAAGGTACGATCGCGATCGCTTATTTTTATCATCAAGCCCAGCAATTAGCCCAAGAAGATCCAACTATAGTGGTGCGAGAGGAAGATTTTCGCTATGCCGGACCGATTCCTCAATCTAGAGAAACGGGAATTGTCATGTTAGCCGATGCTTGCGAAGCGGCTTTGCGAACTCTTAAAGATGCCACTCCAGAAATTGCCTTATCTACGATCGATAAAATCTTCCGGGCCCGCTGGCGAGACGGTCAACTATTAGATTCTCAATTAAAGCGAGAAGAGCTATCTCAAATTGCCGAAATTTTCGTTCGGGTTTGGCTGCAAAGCAATCATCAACGCATTGCTTATCCCACTGCGATCGTATTACCTAAGTAGGTGGGTATTTGAAGGAGTTTCTGTAGAGCAATACGTGCAAGCTTTGATTGAAAATAACTTGCTAACAGAAGCAAAGCAACCTCTTTCTGAAACCACTCAAGAGTGGGTTAAATTGCTAGCAGAATTTTGTCACCATCCGGCTCTGGAAAATGTGCCGCCTTTGCCGGACAAAGCGATCGCCCGCGACAGTATATATCGCGAACGCGAATAACACTGCTGACTTCAGAAGATTTGCTGAAATTACGGCAATCGATCCGCGAGATATTCCTATTATCAGTTAGCTTATTACTTATAACGACCCATCAACCAACTTGGATATTTATCAACTGGTTATTCGCCCAATTTTGTTTTCAGGATTGCAAGCAGATCCGGAATGGTTGCATCAGCAAACTCTTGGATGGTTGCGATCGCTCCAAGAAAACAGCACTCGCCTGCCCGCTAGTTGGGCCAAAGCCAGATTAGAGCGATCGCTTGCCCTTGCCGATCCTCGCTTAGAACAAACCCTTTGGGGGTTAAAATTCCCCAATCCGGTGGGACTAGCAGCGGGGTTTGATAAGGATGGAGTCGCAGCCGCTATTTGGCCCGCTTTGGGTTTTGGGTTTGCCGAACTCGGTACTGTGACTTTGCACCCTCAAAGCGGCAATCCTCCTCCGCGCTTGTTTCGCTTGCCTCAAGATCGAGCCGCCCTCAATCGCATGGGATTTAACAACCAAGGGGCTGAGTCGTTAGCCATGAGGTTGCAGGATTGGAGAGAAGAATCTTACTCCCCTCTCCTTGCAGGAGAGGGGCCGGGGGTGAGGTCAGACACTCAACACTCCACACTCAACACTCCACACTTTCTACAACACTCCATTCCCTTGGGGATTAATTTAGGAAAGTCGAAAGTAACTCCTTTAGAGGAAGCAGCCGATGATTATTTGGGCAGTTTCAAAAAGCTGAAAGAATTGGGTGACTATTTCGTCGTTAACGTCAGTTCGCCGAATACTCCAGGATTGCGCAGCCTGCAATCTTCAGAGCAATTGAGTGCGATTCTCGATGCTTTGCAACAAGAAAATCAAGGACAAAGACCCTTGCTGGTCAAGATTGCACCAGATTTGGAGTGGGAAGCGATCGCAGATGTTTTGCAACTGGCACAAACCTACAAACTAGCTGGAATCATTGCTACCAATACCACGATCGCTCGCGATAATTTGCAAACCCAAATAATTAAATCTACTGGCAAGGATGTTCGAGAAGAAGCTGGGGGGATTAGCGGCGCACCTCTAAAAGATCGTTCTACAGCAGTCATCCATTTTATTTGGCAGCAAACTCAAGGCCAGTTGCCCATTATTGGTGTAGGCGGCATCTTCACTGCTGAGGATGCTTGGGAAAAGATCGCTGCTGGTGCTAGTTTGATTCAGGTCTATACGGGTTGGATTTACGAAGGCCCTTGGATGGTGCGTCGCATCTTAGAGGGGTTGCTCTCGAAACTAGAGGAACGCGGGTTGAGTTCGGTACAGGAAGCGATCGGTTGCGGTCATCCTTAAAGTTACGCCAAATCTATAGCAATCCTTGACGCACTTTAAGCTGAATTTAACAGTAGACCTCTTGCAAAAATCCAAATATTAGATTTATAACGCAGATGAATAGCAGATGTAGACGCGCTAGCGGCTTCCCGCAGGGTACGCAGATAAACGCAGATGATTTTGATGAGTTATCGACTTATGCAAGAGGTCTAGTGTCGATCGCCAAATTTAGAGATAAAGAAACCTATAACAATACTTTGAGCCGATTTAACACTCGCAGAACATCGTACAATTCATTCTGCTGACGATTCAAAGAAAAATCTTCAGAAAAGCCGTACTGGGATCGATCTAACTTGACAAAAATCGAATAAGCGCCATTACTTACCAGACCAAAGGTCGATCGATCGCGGTGCGGATTAGCAGCCATATAAGCGATCGCCTGTGGTAATGCCACGTCTGCACTGAAAGAAGTTCGTTTAGATTCTACTAAAATAATCCAGAGGTGTTCCTGTAAAATTAAGCTATCGATTCGACCTCGATAAATCTTGTCATTTTCATCTTCAAGTTCTAACTGAATCGATGCTTCAGAACGCAAGTGAAAAGGTGGGTCGTAAAATCCTGCCATTTCCAATAAGGGGGCAATGACAATAAAGTTGACTGCTCCTTCTAACAAATGCTCGTATTGACGATGATAAAGATATCGCTGTTTAATTAAGTCTAATCTTTGTTGTTCGGCAACACTCAATTCCGGTAAATCTCTCGAATATTCAGTGAAAAATAGTGGGTCGTTATTTCGAGATAACTTAAACTGAGTTTCTACTTCAGCCAAACTATCGATATAATCGGTAACTGCTAGGACTTGAACCACGCGATCGCTCTCAATAACTTCAGTTCCAGAACTTGCATAAATCCTGAGATTAGGGGTTGTTGCTGGGAAAGAATATCAGTCTGGCAAGAGCCGCAATTAGGACTGTTACCAGGCCTGTAATGATTCCCGGAAATCAGTTAATTTGAATGTTTACCCTGCTTTCGAGGTTGGTAACTTTACTGTTGAGTTCTGTAATTTGAGCAGATAAACCTTTTTGGCTTTCTTCTAACCGCGCTACAGACACCTTTAAATCTGTAACGTCTTTGCCAACATTATCAATTTTCTCCTCTAAGCTTTCCACCGCTTTGTCGAGCTTCTGATCTAGGCTGCCAATCTCTCGATCGAGCTTCTGGTCTAACTTGTCGATCTTCTGCTCTAGGTCATCAATCTTCCGATCGAGCTTCTGGTCTAGAGCGTTAATCTTCCGATCGAGTTTCTGGTCTAAGTCGTCAATCTTCCGATCGATCTTCTCGTCTAACTTGTCGAGCTTTTGGTCTAGCTTGATGAGAATTTCCTTTAAGTCTTGTTCGATAGTTACTGACATCGTGTTATCTTCCTAGTTCCCTATTCCCTAAAAGAGTCAGAACGACTAAATCTATTTTAGCTGCTTGCAGCGATCGGCTCTGCTAACGGGCTTTGCTAGCTGCTTTTTTGGCTTGCTGTTTGGCGCGTTTAGCAGCAGCTTTGGCCGCTTTTTCGGCCGTAATTTTCTCTTGTTCTGCTTTTTGTCTTTCTTCTTCGATTTTCCCTAAATAGTAGTGATAGTCGCCTCGAAAAAGGTGCAATTCACCATCTCGGATATCGACAATTTTGTTGGCAACCTGCGAGATAAAATATCGATCGTGCGATACAACTATTGCCGTTCCGTCATAGCCCTGTAATGCCTTTTCCAGCATTTCTTTAGCGGGAATATCGAGATGGTTGGTTGGCTCGTCTAGAATTAGCAAATTAGCAGGTTGCAAGAGCATTTTCGCCAGTGCCAAGCGAGCTTTTTCGCCCCCACTTAAGGCTAATACTGGTTTGAAAACGGTGTCGCTGCTAAACAAAAATCGTCCTAGAAGCGTGCGCACTTCTTCGTTCGTCCAATCGGGGACTTCATCGTGAATCGTATCCATGACGGTTTTTTCTAGATCGAGCGCCTCTGCTTGATTTTGCTCGAAGTAGGCAGGGATGACGTTGTGTTTGCCCAGTTCCACTTTGCCGTCAGTAGGCTGCTCTATGCCTGCAATTAGGCGCAGCAAGGTCGATTTTCCCGCCCCGTTAGGCCCTAAAAAGGCAATGCGATCGCCCCGCTCTACCTCCAAATTTGCCCCTAAAAAGAGGATCTTCTCGTCGTAAGTGTGGGTCAAATCTTCAATGGTGACGACCTCCCGACCGCTGCGAGGTGCGGGTTGAAACTGAAAGCGCAAACTTCTTAATTCGGCTGCGGGAGCTTCTACGAGTTCGATTTTTTCTAATTGCTTTTCCCGACTTTTAGCTTGGGTGCTGCGAGTGGCGCTCGCTCGAAAGCGATCGACAAACTCTTGCTGGCGTTCGATTTCTCTTTGTTGCCGCTCGAAGGTGTTTTGTTGGATCTCGCGTTCGATCGCTTTTTGCTCTAAATAGGCCGAGTAGTTACCCTTGTAGGTAGTCGAGACTCCCCGTTCGGTTTCGACGATTTGGGTGCAGAGGCGATCGAGAAATTCGCGATCGTGAGATACGATTACCATCGGCGTACTGAGTCCTTTGAGATAGGTTTCTAACCACTCGATGGTTTCTAAATCTAGATGGTTGGTTGGTTCGTCTAGTAGCAAAATATCGGGATTTTGCAGCAAGATTTTTCCCAAGCTCATGCGCATCTGCCAGCCGCCGCTGAAGGCACTCACCAAGCGATCGCCATCTTCAGGAGCAAACCCAACCTCTGGCAAGATTTTGGCAATTTTGGCATCTAAGCCATAGCCGTCGAGGGCTTCAAATTGGTGCTGCAACCGATCGAGCTTGCGAATCAGCCGATCTAATTTCTCTGGATCGGCGGTTTCCATTTGCAGTTGTACCTGGTGCAAGCCGTTGTGAACTTCATTAGCTTCAACAAACACCGTCCAAAATTCTTCTCGCACCGTCCGATTGGGATCGACTTCAAATTCTTGAGTCAGGTAGGCAATCCGCAAGCTGGCAGGGCAAATAATTTCACCACTAGTAGGCTCGACTTCACCAGCAATGATTTTGAGTTGAGTAGATTTACCAGCCCCGTTGACACCCACTAAACCGACGCGATCGCCTGGAGTAATCTCCCAATTGATATCTTTGAGGACTTCTTCAGTGGCATAGATTTTGCTGATGCGTTCCAGTCGTAACATAAAAGTCCTCTAAAGATAAGAAGGTCAGCTTTCATCAATGATACAAGTCCAGACCATGGCATGGGGCGTGGGAATAGCCATAGATATTTGTAGGGGCGCAAAGCTTTGCGGAGGGGCTGTGTCTGTCGTCGCACGGCGACGGGGGCTGGAATGCCGGACGCAGGTTCCGGCACCGCCCCCTACCCAAGATTATGTAGAAAAAAGTCAAATGATATTAGCGATCGCCTGCTAAGGCCGGTAAACAAGCAAACACCTGTTCGATTAGTTGATTGGCTTTGTCGTCGAGCAGTTGCCAATCAACTTCATTGGTGTCGTCATCGATCAAGCTGAGGTCGATTTCTACATCGAGAACGTCTGAATCTTCATGAGACGGCAAACCTAGGGGTGGGCGAGAGTAGTTGCGAAAACAAACTTGATAGCAAAGATCCCAAATATCGATCGTCACCGAGATCTCTTCATATTGCAAAACTAGTTGGTAGCCGGGGAAAGGGGTTTGAACTTCTTGGTAAGTGCCTTTCCACTCCGAATTCTCTAAATGCTGGCGCAGGCGATCGAGAATCCGAATAAACGCAGGTTGCATCAACAGTTCGGCTTGTTGCCATGCCAAGGTATTGGCAAAACGTGGTTTCATAACGTTTTATCGTTCTAAGTGTCCGTTACCGCTTTGATTTAAAAGATACTCCCAGATCCGGTGAATTTCTTGTTCCTGACGTTCCATTCGTTCTTCATGGCGCTCCATTCGTTCTTGACTTTGGCGTTGATATGCCGCTAACTCTCCAAATATTTCTAAAGTTCGATCGAGGGTAAGTCTTAACTGATTCATCTCTTGGGCGTTTTGTTGAAGAGTTTGAGAATGGCTATTAATATAGCGGGCGGCAGTTTCTAATAATTTCTCTGCTTGAGTTAACCTTTCTTCGGAGTTCATAATTTTACTGCTATCTGAAGAGCTAATTTAATCTTAGTAGCTTTGTATGGCGATCCCAAATCGGGGTTAATTCACAAAAATAATGGGTTTAAAGCCCCGTCACCAAGGGTAAATTTTTCCCCCTCCCCCCTTCCCCTTCTGTCAAAGTCCAAGGCGAAGTATGATAAGTAGAGTTGTCGCTGCTTATGAATAGCGATCGCTTGCAGCATTCGTATTTTGGGAGATCTCAATCGTGGAAACTTTGAAAATCGTAGTTAATATCGTCGTTATCTTCTTTGTGTTACTATTCATCTTTGGCTTTCTCTCCAGCGACCCAGCCCGCAACCCTGGCAAGCGAGATGTTGAGTAAACAGCCTTAACCGCACGTTTTCTCAAACGCGATCCGGGCGAGCTAGTTTGGCTGGGTGGAAGTTAAAAGAATTAATTAGTGAGATTTTGAGAATTTTTTCACTGGTTAATTGCTTTCTGCTCGGATATACTAGTCTCGCCCTTAGTGGTTTTTGGGTTGCGATCGAGACTGGTCTGAGACTTCGGCTGTAGCCAGGGGAGTAAGTTGAATGTTTTATGCCGCACCGCCAGCACCGCCAGCAATAGTTCGATTAGAGCCATCAGAGTTTTCGCCTTTAACTGCTTCTACTAGCGCCGCGTTGCTAGGCCAACCGATCGCTTTGAGCTATCCGAGGCGATCGCTTCCCGTCGGATTGCAGCCTAAATCTGCCCCGGCTAAATCGCAGCCAATGGCTCTCAAAGCCGAAGAAAAAACTGCCAAGGAAGCCTACTCAGCTTCCAACTGCCAAGGACGTGCCGCTTCAGCTTCTCAGACTAAATGCACGCTAGTCGAAGGCTCGTTTGAAGTTGCCAGTTTGTGGTTGTTTCAGGTTTTGCCCGCACCGAATACCAAGATCTCTAAATTGGTAGCCCAAGAACGAGGAGGTCCGGCAAGAGAATTTCAAATCCCTACCGACGAGAACCCAACCCCAACTCAAACGCCCCCCAACTCACCCGCTCCAGCCGATGGGAGTACCCCCAGCCAACCAATTCCTATTACTGGCTCCCTGGAATTAACCGCCGATCGCCAAGAGTACGATGCCGAACGTCAAGTAGTTACGGCCGAAGGTAACGTGGTGTTGCGCTTCCAGCAAGCGGTACTTAGTGCCGATCGAGTGGAGATTAATATCCAAAATCGTCTAGCGGTAGCCGACGGCGATGTCGCTCTCAGACGGGGCGAGCAAGTCTTGAGAGGTTCGCGATTTGAATACTTCTTCGCTCAAGATAGCGGCGCGATCTCTAATGCCAGCGGGGAATTTAATCAAGTGACGGCCGATGAGGATTTTACCCCGACTTTACCTAACGATGTCGGGACGAGTACCATCCCGCAAAGACCGTTGAGCGATCGAATTTTGCGCAATCAACCCCTGCAACAAGTTACCAGTACCGGGAGTGCTGGAACTGTAGTCGGTTCTGAAAGAGATATTCCCACCCAAGCCCCGTTTAGACGCGGCGGCGAAATTACCCGCGTTCGCTTTCAAGCCGAACGAGTCGAATTTGAAGGTTTGTTCGTCCAAGCTACCAACGTGCGGATTACTAACGATCCGTTTTCCCCCCCAGAGTTAGAATTGCGGGCAGATCGAGCCACGTTTAGTCGGGTTGCCCCTTTAGTAGATGAAGTCAGGGCCTCGCGCCCCCGACTGGTTTTCGACCAAGGGCTAGAAGTACCGCTGCTGCGAAATCGGATCGTTATCGATCGCCGCGAGCGAGATCCTGCTCCCTTTAATATTGGGTTTGATGGAGACGATCGCGGCGGTTTATTCCTGGAACGCACCTTTGAGATCTACAACAGCCCTACCGTGCGATTTACTCTGACCCCCCAGTATTTGGTTCAGAGGGCGGTGGACAATGGTAGTTACCTCTCTGGCGATGCTTTTGGGTTAAAAGCTAGACTTGATGCTAACATCAGCCCCAGAACTGCCTTTCAAGGCAGGGCCCTATTTACCAGCTTGGATCTGGGAGATATAGAAAACGAATTTAGAGGCAGTCTGCGGCTGCAACAAACGATCGGTACGAGTCTCCCGCATAACTTGAACTTAGAATATAGCTACCGCGATCGCCTGTTCAACGGCTCGCTAGGATTCCAAACGGTGCAAAGCAGTTTGGGATTAGTTTTGACTTCGCCGACGATCGATTTAGGCGATCGATCGACTTTCTTGACTTATCAAGCAGGCTTGCAGTTCATCGATGCGGAAACCGATCGGTTAGATTTACTCAAAGCCAACCGCAAAAACAATCGCGTCGATCTAACTCGCTATCAAGGCAGTGCTTCTGTGAGTCGGGGCTTTTTACTTTGGCAGGGAGAAGCCTTACCAGCTAATTCTCCAGAAAGTTTGCGTTACTCTCCTGCACCAGTAGTTCCCTACCTGCAACTGAATGCCAGCGTCACTGGAGTATTTACGGGTTACAGCAGCGGGGACAGTCAAAACTCTCTCAGTGCCAACATCGCTTTGCAAGGACAAATCGGCAATTTTTCCCGACCTTATTTTGATTACACGGGCTTTAATATCGGTTATTCTCAAACTTTCCCCGACGGCGAATCGCCTTTTTTATTCGATCGCACTGCTGATACAAAAGTGCTTTATGGCGGTATTACCCAGCAGCTTTACGGACCGTTGCGGGTTGGGGTGCAAACATCTCTGAATCTCGATACTGGCGAGCAAATCAGCACCGACTACTATATAGAATATAGCCGTCGCACTTACAATATCGTCCTGCGCTACAACCCAGTTTTAGAACTTGGTTCCATTAGCTTTCGACTCAACGACTTCAACTGGGCGGGCAATCCGGGAACGTTTTCTGGCGAGGCGCGTCCGGTCGTGCAAGGGGTGACTCGGTAGAGGGAGATAGGGAGATGGGGAGATGGGGAGATGGGGAGAGAATTCTTAACTTCACACTCCACACTTAACACTGAACACTTCCTGAACTCTTCTACAAACATCACGATCGTTCGATCGAATCCGATCTGACGTTAGAGGTTGTCTGAAAAGTTAAAATCATTGCACTCGTTCGCGCAGCGTGCGCTTTGCGCTCTCCCCCCTAGCCCCCCCTTAAAAAGCGGATGCAAGCGTGGCGAGGTTTCCTCGCCATACAGCTTGCACCAAGCAGGGGGGAACAGCTTCAAAGTCCCCCTTTTTAAGGGGGATTTAGGGGGATCTACAAGCGGCAAACGTAGCCAAAAAGACTTCTCAGACATCCTCTTAGAAACATTTTGCTCGATCGCGGTTTTGTAACTGCGAATTGTAAATTGCGAATTGGTAATAAAAATATGCTATCTTTTACTCCTTCTTTTATTCTGGCTGATGTCGCTCCACCCCCAGGTTATACGAGTAACTTCGACTACTGTGTCAAAATCGTTAACCTAGAAAAGTATCCCAACTATCTAGTATTTATTAATATCAGTTCGGCAAATCTCAGTTTGCCAACCAGTGGTTATTTACTCGTAAAACCTAACCAGTGTTTGCCTCTAGCAGGATATCGACCTATAGCAAAAATCGCGGCGATCGCTAAAAATCGCGTTAATTCTACAGACTTAAAACAGACTGATTCTCAAACGATTCTGCAAAATAAAAACTTAGAAAAATCTCTGATTTCAGCTAATATTGATATTCCTCGTCCGTCAACATTACCTATAATATACGAAGGTCAAAAAGTAGAAGAAAGCATTCAAATTCAGTCTTTAGATCCTAACAACTTAGCTTTATCTACCATTGCAAAATCGCCGCCGCAAATATTCAATTGGATATTTTTACCTCCGCTCGGCTTGGCAATCTTGGGATGGGTTTGCTGGAAACAAAGAAATCAAAAAGTTAAAAACTAATAGACATCTCGAACAATTCTTGTAAGGTAGGCATCCTGCCTGCCCTCGATCGTAATTTCTGGAGATGTCTAATGAGTGCTGTGATTTGGGCTGGAGTAATTATTGTATTTAGTGCCTTCAGCGCGATCGCGTTTCCCTTTACTACCTATGCTACAACCCTAGCAACTTTTGGTATCGCCCACGTAGCGATCGAGTTGCGCTATGTCGATAGTCGCTTCCATCAGCAGTTAGATCGAGCAATAGAGGTGCGATTGGTGCAACTGCTAGCAGCGATCGCCCTGTTGCGTTGCTGTGCTATTTGGGGCTGGATGGGGAGTTGGTTAGCCTATATCCTCGAACTTTGCTGCGGTATGGGATTGGTGTTATTTGCTACCCGCCATCTATACCGACAAAATTGGCGATTAGGTGCGATCGGAATTGCAGTTAGCTGTTTGCTCGGTATTGGTATTATTATCGATCCGATCGCTACTTCTATTACTTTCGCGATTATTCACAACTTCACCCCTGTAGGATTTATCCTGGAACGGGAGCGATCGAATTTTAAAAGTATCTTATTAACTTGCGGCTTTGTCTTTGTAGTAATACCGTTATTAATTATCCTCTACCAACTTTTTCCAATTCTCACTCTGCCATTAGAAACTAATAGAAATTATCTAAGTGCTTTTATCGCTCCATCGTGGCAGAAATTAGCGATCGCCTATCCTTTATTTTCTGCTGTCACCTTTCTTCAATGTATGCACTATGCAACCGTCATCGGTTTATTTTCGCAATGGACGAAGGAGCGATCGCCAACGCTTTTACCTTGGCTGCCATCTAAATATTTTTACTGTTTGCTAGGCGGAATCTCTCTTATATTTCTAGTAGCTTTCCAACAGTCTTTTACGCTAACTCGCAGCTTTTACGGAATTGCAGCCAGTATTCACGCTTGGTTAGAAATTCCCTTATTGCTGCTATTAACCCAGCAATTGATACCACAAAAGCCCGCAGCTATAGGAAGCAAGATTAGCTCCAAAGGATAAACTAATGCTCGCTCGCCATGAATAACTCGTTGCTATCTTATAGATTAAACCTTCAACTAAAATGACGGCACTTTCTAGCAATAGCGATCGCACCGGAAAATTTAGATAGGGAGATAAATCGAGAAACAATTTCCAGGCGATCGGATGAGTAATTAATGTTGCCGCTATAGAAATTATGACTAGCAATTTACCATCTATTCCAAAAAATTTAGCCCAAATAGTAACAAACACGCCCTCTATACAAATAGAAATTATTAAGGCAATAAATTCTAATTTATCCCATAACATACCGATAAATTTAAACAGCGATCGTACCGAGCGGAAGGGCAAGTAGTTATAGGGTAGATTATCTCGCTTTATGCCCTCGCCAGAAGTCTAAATCGCACCCAATGCTTGCAGGGTTGCCCATTGCGCTTCCGTCAAACCTTGAATGTCCTCGATCTTCATACCTTCGTAAAGATGGGGTAACTTTAGGGTTTGCCAACACGTTTGCGTGGCGATGTCCCAGAATTTAATGGTTTCGTCAAAACTGCCGCTGATAACAGCGAGTTTCTCTAATCGTGCATCTCCAGGTTGAAGGGGGAAAATCTGTAAGAGGACGTTTGAAAAGTCGGTTAGGCAGTAAAAAAGCTCACTCAGTGTAAGCTGCAAATAGCAAAATCGACAGCCCTGAGAGAGCCAACATGAGTAAAGCATACCCCAGTAACCTAACTTACGC
>JAHHHA010000017.1 GCA_019359615.1 Cyanosarcina radialis HA8281-LM2 | reverse complement strand
ACGTTCTACACCAAGAATATCTTGCTCAATGAAGGGATTCGCGCCTGGATGGCCAGCCAAGACCAACCCCACGAGCAGTTCAAGTTCCCCGAAGAGGTTCTACCTCGCGGTAATGCTCTCTAATTAGGCTAGAGGGAAGAGGCCAAAGGCAATAGTCTCTCCTCTTCCTCATTTCTTAACTATGTTAAGAATTTGTCATTGTTCGTTGCAATAAATAACGAACAATTAACGATTGACGATCTCAACTGACTTTTTTCTTTACGATTCCAAGAGGTTTTACCCTGTGGCAACAACCTTTTCTAACGTTATCGCAGGCGGTCGCGACCAAGACTCTACAGGTTTTGCTTGGTGGTCTGGTAACGCCCGTTTGATCGAATTATCTGGCAAGCTGTTGGGCGCTCACGTTGCCCACGCTGGTCTAATCGTGTTCTGGGCAGGGGCGATGACTTTATTTGAAGTCGCTCACTTTATCCCAGAAAAGCCCATGTACGAACAGGGCTTAATCTTGCTCCCTCACCTAGCCACATTGGGCTGGGGAGTCGGTGCTGGCGGTGAAGTAGTTAATACTTTCCCCTACTTTGTAGTAGGCGTACTGCACCTGGTTTCTTCTGCCGTTCTCGGTTTGGGCGGTATCTATCATGCCGTTCGCGGACCAGATACTTTAGAAGAATACTCCTCCTTCTTTGGCTACGACTGGAAAGATAAGAACCAGATGACCAATATCATCGGCTATCACCTGATCCTGTTGGGTGTTGGCGCTTTGCTATTGGTGTTTAAAGCCATGTTCTTTGGTGGTGTCTACGATACTTGGGCACCTGGCGGCGGAGATGTCCGCGTCATTAATAATCCCACCCTGAACCCAGCTATCATTTTTGGTTATCTCACCAAGGCTCCCTTTGGTGGAGAAGGCTGGATTATCGGTGTCGATAACATGGAAGATGTGATCGGCGGTCACATCTGGATCGGTTTAATTTGTATTGCTGGTGGTGTTTGGCACATCCTCACCAAGCCTTTTGGCTGGGCCCGCCGCGCTCTAATCTGGTCGGGAGAAGCTTATCTCTCCTACAGCTTGGGTGCATTGGCGCTGATGGGCTTTATTGCTTCTAACATGGTCTGGTTTAACAACACCGTCTATCCCAGCGAATTCTACGGTCCGACTAACGCTGAATCATCCCAGGCTCAAGCTTTTACCTTCCTGGTGCGCGACCAACGTTTAGGCGCTAACGTTTCCTCGGCGCAAGGTCCGACTGGCTTGGGTAAATATCTCATGCGCTCTCCTAGCGGAGAAATCATCCTCGGCGGTGAAACCATGCGTTTCTGGGATTTTCGCGGTCCTTGGTTGGAGCCTTTACGCGGCCCCAACGGTCTGGAAATCAACAAGATCAAAAACGATATTCAGCCTTGGCAAATTCGTCGGGCGGCTGAATACATGACCCATGCTCCTAACGGTTCGATCAACTCGGTGGGCGGTCTGATTACCGAAATTAACGGTTTTAACTTCGTCAACCCACGGGCTTGGTTAGCAGCCTTCCACTTTATCATGGGCTTCTTCTTCTTTATCGGTCACTTGTGGCACGCTGGACGCGCCCGCGCTGCTGCTGGTGGCTTTGAGAAAGGGATCGATCGCGAAACCGAACCAGTGCTATCGATGGACCTTCTCGACTAGAAAACGAGCAAAAAATCTTTTGTGGCTTTTGTCTAGTTTTGACTCCTGTGTAAAAGCAGGAGTTTTTTTGTCAGCAATTTTTATCTTTCAGATGACTATATACTTTTATAAAACTAACGATCCTTACGGCTGCTTTTCTAATTTTTCGCCTCATTCGATTTACTTAGACGATCGACATTGGCAGACTGTAGAGCATTACTATCAAGCCCAAAAGTTTGTTGGTACTCAAGATGAAGATTTAATAACGGCGATTCGGGCAGCTAAAACTCCAGAGGAAGCGGCATCGTTAGGGCGCGATCGCTGCCGTCAAGTTCGATCGGACTGGGAAGAAGTAAAATTTCAAATTATGCACGAAGCGGTTCTGGCTAAATTTTCGGGTCATGCAGATATTCAAGCTGTATTATTGGCCACAGGCGATCGACTAATTGTAGAAGATTCCCCGATCGATTATTACTGGGGTTGCGGTTTGGATAAAACTGGTCAAAACCAATTAGGCAAAATTCTTATGAGCGTCCGACAAACCATCCGCGAACGTTTAGGTTAGTTCTCTGGCGATGGCAATTAAATGGCAATTAAGCTGAAGAGAACTGACGCACAGACGGGATTTGTCGTAGGGGCGCAATGCATTTATTGGTGTCAAGTTAAGGCTAGAGCCGTTGCTGGACCTCGATCTTCAGCATCAACCGCCAGGGGTTCAAAACCCCTGGCTAATAGCGCAAGTCCATTGAAATGGACTGAGGAATTAAATTTCCTATAGGTCACTGAGTCCTCTAAAGAGGACTTTAGCTGTGAGGCAGGGGTTGAAAACCCCTGACGGATGAAGTTTGTAATCGTTAAGTTGACGTGCATGAATGCATTGCGCCCCTACCCAGGAGACGTTGCATCTAAAAAGCTTTCATGAGATCGGGTTACTTAGCTGTGACTTTTGGTTGGAATGGGGTATACTTTCCCCCTAAAGCCTCGACAATAGTGCGGGTATTGGCAACCATCATATTGATGTAAGAATCTCCGTCACTACCAGAAGCACCGATCGAATCGGAATAGAGTTGGCGGGGTGCTAATTTGACTCTTGCTTCCTCGGCTACAGTTTGAATCAATGCTGGATTAATTGTCGTTTCGGCAAAAATAGCAGGGACTTTAGCGCCCTTAACTGACTCGACTAGTTGCTGCACCGTTTGGGCGCTGGGCTGTTCTTCGGTACTGATGCCAATTAATGTTCCAACTACAGAAATGTTATAAGCGCGAGCGTAGTATTGAAAAGCATCATGAGTTGTCACTAATTTGCGGCGATCGCTCGGTATAGTTTCAATTTGTTGGATAATCCAAGCATCTAACTGTTGCAATCGATCGATCAGTCTAGCTGCATTTTGACGAAATTCTGCCGCGTCTTCGGGCGATCGATCGCTTAAAGCATCTCGAATCGCGTTTACCATCAAAATTACATTTTGCACGTCACCCCAAACGTGAGGATCTGGTACGACTTCACCTTTGCCTTTATCTAGTTCTAAAGGTTTTACCACTTCCCCGACAGCTACCTTACGGCTGTTCGATCCGGCAGAATTCATTTGCTTGATTAAGCCCGGTTCCAAGTTGTAGCCGTTATACAAAATCAAGTTGGCTTGCTCTAAGGCTAAAGAATCGGCTGGTACTGGTTCGTAAACGTGAGGATCTGCCCCTGGTTTGAGAATCCCTTTGAGTTCGATTTCGTCTCCTCCTACTTCTTCGGTTAAGTCAGCAATAATCGTGCTTGTAGCTACTACCTTGGGTTTACCGTTGGTTGCATTATTTCTATCGGTAGCTAGTGGCGAACATCCGATCGCGCACATTCCCAACCACAATGCTGCTAAAGTCGGGAAAATCGCCTTGCGCTTTGGAGATAGAGCGGTGCAGCGGGAAATTAGACTTCGGGCAGAAGTCTGGTAATCGGGGATCGATAACATAGACAACAGGTAATAAATAGGGGAACTCGATCGCGGGTTTTTCCAAATCGGATGCCCTCACCCCCAGCCCCTCTCCCAAGCTTGGGAGAGGGGAGTAAAGGAGCCTTTGAGGTCAAAGGGGTTTTCACAACTCGATCGCCTCTTGAATGTTTTCATTTTCGCTACATTTTTATCTCTATCTAGAGTATTAGTATTAGAGAAAAATCTTTTCATAATCTTCTCATTTTTACCTTATGCTAAAGAAAAGCTTGATGTAAAGAGTATTTATGAACATTGTCGAATTACCTACTCCCAATGACTGGAGGCGATCGATCTGCCGCTTGGAAGATGCAGCGATCGTCAAAGCTAAAACAGTAAATTTACCAGCCAACACGATCGCGATCGGCAACCTCAGCGTGCAGTACCGCACGGTAGAGGCTTTGCGGCAGATCGATTGTCAGATTCATTCAGGACGGCTGACGGGAATCATCGGCCCCAACGGTGCAGGGAAAAGTACCTTGCTCAAGGCGATGTTGGGGTTAATTCCGGTAACGACGGGAACGGTGTTATTTAACGATCGCCCGCTGATGGCGCAAAGAGAACGAATAGCTTACGTCCCCCAGCGATCGCAAATCGATTGGAGTTATCCGGCCACAGTTTGGGATGTGGTGATGATGGGCAGGGTAAAAAAGACTGGTTGGTTGCAACGCTTCTCAGCCATCAGCCGACAGTTGGCAACTAATGCCTTAGAACGAGTGGGTATGAGTGCTTATCGCGATCGCCCGATCGGTCAGCTATCTGGAGGACAGCAGCAGCGGGTCTTCTTAGCTAGGGCCATAGCTCAAGAAGCAGAAATTTTCTGTTTTGACGAGCCGTTTGCCGGGATCGATCAAAAAACTCAAGCTGCTATCTTCAATATCTTTCGCGAACTTGCCGACAGCGGTAAAACTGTTTTGGTAGTCAATCATGACTTAGGGGAATCGATCGCTCATTTTGATGACTTAATTTTGCTCAATACAGAATTAATCGCCGCTGGCTCTCGGCAACAAGTCCTCAGCCAAGAAAATCTCTATCGGGCTTACGATGGTAAAGTCATGTTCTTTGCCGAAGCCGCGTGAGAGGGGAGATGGGGAGATGGGGAGATGGGGAGATGGGGAGATGGGGAGATGGGGAAGAGGGGGAGCAGGGGAGATGGGGAGATGGGGAGATGGGGAAGAGGGGGAGCAGGGGAGGCAGGGGAGAATTTATTAACTCCACACTTCACACTTTCTCAACTTCTGAACTTCTGAACTCCTGAACTTCACACTTATAACGATCGATTTGATGAATAATTTTATTGAACCTTTGTACTATGGCTTTATGCAGCGATCGCTGGCGATCGCGATTTTAGTTGGCTTGCTGTGTGCGGTTGTCGGTAGCTACTTGATGGTACAGAGACTGGCTTTACTAGGAGATGCTATCAGCCATTCAGTTTTGCCAGGGCTAGCGATCGCTTTTGTCTTGGGAGCAAATATCTTTATCGGCGCTTTTATTGCTGGGGTTTTAAGCACGATGGCGATCGCTTGGATTAAGACGCGATCGCCGATTAAAGAAGATGCAGCTATGGGTATAGTTTTTTCTGCCTTTTTTGCTCTCGGTATTACCTTAATTACTTTGGTTCAAAAAGATAACAAGATCGACCTCAATCACTTTCTATTTGGCAATATTTTAAGCGTTACTCCCGCCGAAGTTCGAGATATTGGTATTATTGCCCTGGTGGTACTAGTAGTTGTCTTGTTGCTGTTTAAAGAGTTGTTATTCTATACTTTCGATCCGTTGGGAGCGCAAGCAGTAGGATTGCCCACCAACTTACTCAATTTTGGTTTGATGTTACTAATTGCCTTGACAATTGTTGCCAGTCTGAAAGCAGTTGGTGTGGTTCTAGTTCTGTCTTTATTAATTACCCCCGGAGCCACAGCTTATTTATTGGTCAAGCGCCTGCATCAAGTAATGATTTTAGGGGCTGGGATTGGCATCTTTTCTAGTATTGCTGGAATGTATCTGAGCTATTTTTACAATCTGCCTTCGGGGCCAGCTATTGTTTTAGTCGTGTCGAGTTTATTCGTTCTCGCTCTGCTCTTTAGTCCCACTCAAGGAATTTTTACTCATTCTCAGCCTACTTTTAGCAGTCCCCTGTGGTGGCAAGAACTGAAGGAGATCGTTCGAGGAAAAGCATGAGGCGAATATGGCTGTAGAGATCGAGCGCAAATTTCTAGTCACGGGCGATAGTTGGCGATCGCTGGCTACTGGAACTTTATATCGCCAAGGTTACATTGCTACCGAAGCTGGCGCTACTGTTAGAATTCGTTTAGTAGGCGATCGCGGTTACCTGACCATTAAAAGTAAATTAGGGCAGATTTCAAGAACTGAGTATGAGTATCCTATCCCCGCTTCAGATGCTCGCGAAATGCTCGATAATTTATGCGAACGGCCGCTAATTGAAAAAACTAGATATAAAATCCCTTTAGCTGAATTGATTTGGGAAATCGATGAATTTGCCGGAGAAAATGAAGGGTTGATATTGGCAGAGGTAGAACTCCCCGCAGAAAATTACTCGTTAGATCTCCCAGCATGGATCGCGCGAGAGGTTTCTGACGATCCTAGATATTTTAATGCTAATTTAGTCAAATATCCTTTTAAAAAATGGTCTGAGTTTTGACACTTCTCGCCCTGAAGTGTGAGGATTCTTGGATCGATCGGCAAAAACATCGGCAAAAAATAGCAGCATTAAATCGTTAAAGCTTTACTATATAAAGTATGTATTGCTTTATTAGATCGGCAGAATTTTGTTAGATTCAGAACCAGTTGAGTTGATGGAACCAATGCTGCCAGCAGCGGGGGATCGCTCTCTAGAAGATCTAGCTGCCGATCTAATCGCTAAAAGCAGCGCTCTGACCGCTAGCCTCAACCCTAACGTAGCTAACAACCTGGGAGAGTTAGTGCGATCGATGAATTGCTACTACAGCAATCTAATTGAAGGACACAAAACCCACCCTGTAGATATCGATCGCGCTCTAGCCAACGATCTTTCCCCAGAACCAAAAAAGCGATCGCTCCAACTGGAAGCAAAAGCGCATATCGAAGTGCAGCGACTAATCGATCGAGGGCAAGATCTGCCCAATGTTGTCTCGGCTCAAGAAATCGCCTGGATTCACCGCCAGTTTGGTCAGCGACTCCCTCCCGATTTACTTGATGTAGAAAATCCCCAGACAGGTAAGCGGGTTGAGATCGTTCCAGGGGAGTGGCGGACATCCGATGTCATCGTCGGTCGCCATATCCCGATTAGCGCCCCAGCTATCCCTAAGTTTTTGCAACGATTTGAGGAAGCTTACCAGCCAAAGAGGTTATCGAAAATTCAGCAAGTAATAGCAGTATCGGCCTCCCATCACCGCTTGCTGTGGATTCATCCGTTTTTTGATGGCAATGGTCGGGTAGCACGGTTGTTTTCCCATGCTTTCTTACAACGAATTGGGATTGGTAGCAGCCTGTGGTCGATCGCTCGCGGGTTGGCGCGGAATGTGGGCGAATATAAAAGCTTATTAATGCAAGCCGATGGAGAGCGCTGGAACGACTACGACGGACGCGGAAATTTAACGGCTCGCGGGTTGCGCGAGTTTTGCCAGTTTTTTTTGTCAACTTGTATCGACCAAATAGAGTTTATGCGATCGCTCTTTGAGGTAGAGCGGTTGTTAGGTCGGATCGAACTGTATGTAGAAGAAGAGATTCGGGCTGGAAAGTTGCTCGATCGCTCTTTTCCTTTGCTGCGAGAGGCGTTGCTGGCTGGTGCTTTCGAGCGGGGTCGAGCGGCAACGATTACAGGTTACAAAGAGCGGCAGGCGAGATCGGTGTTAAAAGGTTTAATTAAGGCTGGGTTGTTGGTAGCAGATAGTCCGAAGGGGGCAGTGCGCTTGGGGTTCCCTACAGAGGCGATCGAGCGGTTCTTTCCCAAGCTGTATCCGGCTGTGGGGGAGCGATCTAATTAAACGTCTCTATTGCAAAAATTTGACTAATTGTTCCAACTTCGACCAAGCTGCGCCGCTACTGAGGACTTTTTTCGCTAACTCGATTCCTCGATCGTGGTTTTCTAGAGGTACAACTCCACCCACCTGAAGTGCTAGAGACGCATTCAACGCCACTACATCTTGTTGGGCTGGCGTACCTTTACCTTGGAGAATAGCTTGCAAAATGGCGGCATTTTCTTTCACATCCCCACCTTGTAAGTACCCAGGAGATGGTGCAACCAAGCCTAGTTCTTGAGGATTCAAGGTTGCCAACCGCACTTCACCATTAGAGAGAATTGCCAGATCGGTGAGATCTAAAAGTCCAGCCTCATCTAGTTTCTCGCGTCCGTACAAAACCATGGCTAACGATGTTCCCAGTTGCCCTAAAGCACGGGCAATAATCGGTACTAGTGGGGGATCGCACACCCCAATAATTTGTCCTGTGGGGCGTAAAGGATTGAGTAACGGTCCTAGTAAGTTAAATACTGTCCGCACCTTCAGAGTACGTCGCAGCGGTGCTACAGCTTTGAGCGCCGGATGCCAACCAGGGGCGAATAGGAATGTAATCCCCACTTGGTGCAGGGCAGCCTCGATCCGTTCGCTAGGGGCATTGAGGTTAACTCCCAAAGCTTCCAAGACATCAGCCGAACCGACGGTGCTAGATGCCGATCGATTGCCGTGTTTGGCTACTGCTACGCCAGCAGCGGCGGCGACAAAGGCCACAGCCGTAGAGATATTAAAAGTTGAAGCCCCATCTCCTCCAGTACCGCAAGTATCGATGACGGGCCCGACAGCAGGAGATGAGGAAGTAGAAAGACATTGAGATTGCAAAACTCTAGCCATTCCAGCCAGTTCGTCCGCCGAAACGCCTTTACATTGCAAAGCCACTAAAATTGCCCCCGATAGCACCGGAGGAATTTCTTCATCCAGCCAACCCTGCATCAATTGGGCAGCACGAGCGCTAGAAAGAGATTCTCGATCGAGTAACTGTTGCAGCACTTCTGACCAGAGCGCAGAGTTATCGGTAGCGTTGGCGCTAGCCTGTGCGTCAGCACGTATCGCTTGTGAGTGAATTGAGGGAGAATGAGTCATCAGTAAAGATGCAGGCTCGGCTATTTTCTTCTCTAGATTTTAGACGATCGCGTCACCTGAAATTATCCTAAATCTGGTTTTAAAGTATCATCAGAAAAATATTTCGCGCAACCAAATTCTTCTGGATCTAAATCCTTGAGTTCTTCTAACAACTTTTTCGAGCGAGAACAGATTCCTACGGCTAAGTTACCCCGTCTGGTTCTCGATGGCATTTTTGCCTTTCCTCCCAATCGAGACACTTTAGGGGGAACAGCTTATTTCATTGTCGAAAGGTCTGGCAATATTTTGGTCGATTGTCCGGCTTGGAGCGAATCCGATCGGCAATTCTGCCAAAATTGGGGTGGAGTCCGATGGCTGTTTATTACTCATCGAGGAGGTATTGGTAAAGCCGAAGAAATCGTTCGAGATTTAGGTTGCCAGATTCTCATTCAAGAACAAGAGGCATATTTTTTACCAGAATTAACGGTAACGACATTTCAACAAGACTTTGCCTTAAGTGCTTCCAGTACAGCCATCTGGACACCCGGACATTCTCCTGGATCGTCGTGTCTCTATTGCACTAGCCATGGTGGGGTGTTATTTTCTGGTCGTCATTTGCTGCCCGACCAACACGGAGATCCCATCCCGCTACGCACCTCTAAAACTTTTCACTGGCCCAGACAACTCAAAAGCGTTCGGGCGTTGTGCGATTGCTTTACACCTGCTACCTGTAATTATCTCTGTCCCGGTGCCAACACTGGTTTATTACGAGGTCGTAGGGCGATCGATCGAGCTTACGAACGACTCTCTCAGCTAGATTTAGAAGTTTAGGAGTTTAGAAGGCATGGAGCATGGGTTATTCTCGTCCCATCTCCCCATCTCCCCATCTCCCCATCTCCCCATCTCCCCATCTCCCCATCTCCCCATCTCCCCATCTCCCCATCTCCCTCTCTCTTCAAGCCATCCGCACATCAGATACCAACTTCATCCCAGCACTATCTGGATCGAAGCCTTCGGGAAAAATAGTTTTGTCGTTGTATTTAGCTCGATCGAGAGTAGCTGCCCTCAAACTAGCTCCCTTGAGATTAGCGCCGTGCAGGTTAGCGTTTTTGAGGTTAGCTCGCCAAAAGTCGCATTGTACGAAGTTTACTTCTTTGAGAAATGCCTCGTTCAGATTGGCGATCGATAGGTTAGCTTTCCAAAGATAAGCACCTTTCAGGTTAGCCATACTCAAGTTAGCTTCCTTTAAGTTAGCCTGACCTAAATCGACTTCCCACATTTCTGCCCTACTGAAATTGGCTTCTCTGAGGTTAGCATAACTGAGATTGGCTCTATATAAGAATGCGCCTTCCAAGTTAGCTTTATGAAGATTGGCACTTTCTAGGTCAGCCTCCTCTAAATCTACATCTGCTAAATAAGCTCCGCTGAGGTCAACTGCGCCCAGTTTCACTCGCTTAAAGTTTCTCTCTCCAGCCAAATACCTTCTTAAGAACTCTTTTGCATCCATCTTCATTGAGATCCTCACCAGCGATCGCGCTGTGGCTCCAGCAGATAACTCGATCGAGTCGTACTTATTAAGATAATCTGTCCTGGCGATCGGTGTGCCTGCTAGCTAAAATTCGAGAGTCTAGATTCTAGAGCGCGAAATAAAAATCTTTCAGCCCCGAATTCTCCTTTCTCTACCTGCTTTTTCAGTCGAACGCTATATTTACCTTACCTCGATCTCGTAAATCTACTTAGTAGTAAAATAACGCGACTTTGACAGACTAGCAACCCAGTCGTTCCTAAAGTTAAAAAATAACGGGTTGAAATTAAGAATGTGGAGAAGACGGGGGAGAAAATCGATTTAACCTCTAATTTCAAGCCAGGGCATATGATTGGGCAAGACTTTGGCCCGATTTTAGGGTAGAGGAAATAGGAATAGATGGTTTAAGGCGATCGCGTACTTATTAGATTAGCTATTCATGACCTATATGGCTTTTGATAAAATCGAGCAAAATTTGTTGGTGAGGATGTCCCAAAGGCTGCACTGAACCTGCTTTAGCAGAGAAAGCGCTACCGCGATCGATCTCATCAGGTGTTAGCAAACCCAGATCCCATCCTTCTTGAAGGTTTAATCGATCGAGTTCGACGGTCAAAGGCGCGTGGTAAACATGACGAATCACCCTGGCATCGTTATAACAGCCAAACTTAATAGGCGATCGCACTTCATAACCAATTTCTTCCCACAATTCCCGTTTCAACGCCACTTCAGGAGTTTCGCCCGATTCGAGATGACCGCCAAATAACCCCCAGTGACCGGGATAGACAATTCCGGGAGTGTTATCTCGCAGTTGCATGAGAAATTTGTCAGAAGTATGGAGAATAGCGATCGCAACTTCAACTGGTTCGAGCATAGAGGATAAAAAATGGCTACGAAGGGATGATATACCATGGGTAAGAGCGTCAAGGTGTTCCGTAGCTCTGCCGAACGATTGCGCCCCCAATCTATTTTGAAACCAAACGGCTATGATAGCTTCCCCACTGAGTGATGAGACGCAGATTCAGATCGATCCCGATATTACTTTCGGCGATGTCGATGGCGAGATTGTCGCCTTGAACGTCCAATCTGGCTCGTATCTACACTTAAACAGCAGCGGCAGTTATATATTCAGTCTTTTAGATGATTCTGCACCTCGCCCTTTAGCAGAAATTTACAAGCTTGTCCGTCAGACCTATAATGTCGAAGACGATGTATGCCGACGCGAAGTAGCTGAGTTCGTAGCGCGTTGCCTAGCATTAGGGCTGGTTCGGCTGGCGACTTAGTTGCTTCACTTTAATGGAGGACAAACAACATGGATCGTGACGATAGCCTACAACCAGTTGAAAGCGTCGATCGCAGTTCGGAAGAAACTAAAAAACCGTGGATTACGCCCCAGGTTTCCGAGTCTCCGATCGTAGAGTTGACTTTGGGAGGTAGAAATCCGAATGAGGTTGATGGGGGATTTTATTCTTAACCAGCAGTAGATAATGAGTCGCCAACCTCAGACTCATGTGGTTTTTGCTTGGGAAATTGGGTCGGGTTTCGGCCATTTGGCCCCTATGGCGGCGCTTGGGGCTGAATTTCATCGCCGGGGCTGTCGCGTCACCGCTATTGTCCCGAATTTGAGTTTTGCCAAGCCGATACTGGGTTCGGTGGGAATCGCAATCGTGGAAATGACACCCCATCTTGCCCCCTGTCGTGCTTTTCCGATATCCATTAACTACACTGCCAATCTGCTGCGGAATGGCTTCTGGCATTCTGGGACTTTGACTCAGCGCCTTCTGCGTTGGCGGAAGTTACTCGATGAGTTGCAACCCGACCTCTTAATTTGCGACCACGCTCCTTCTGCCTTGCTAGCCAGTCGCGAGGCCAACTATGCCAGAGTGGCTATTGGTAACGGGTTCACTTTGCCACCACTTTTCGAGCCGATGCCAGGAATCCAGCCTTGGTTTTCGCTGCCGCTAGATCTGCTGGTGCAAAAAGACCGAGAATTTCTCGATATCGTCAATCCGGTACTTGACGAAGCCAAGATCGCACCCCTGAAGACTGTGGCTTCAATGTTTGAAGGAGTTCGACGGTTTCTGTGCGTGGAAGCAGAACTCGATCATTATCCCATCCGCTCGGATGAAACCTATTGGGGAGCGATCGATCCTGTTTCCCTGCTGCCGCCGCCCGAACCTTTTGAGGAGGGTAAAACTGGGGTGTTTGTCTATATGTCAGCAACCAATCGCTTTCTCGAATCTTTAATAAATTCCCTTGCTGCCAGGGGAATTCCGGTTCTGGCCTATATTTCGGGTAACTCTGCCGAACCAGCGGCGGATTTTTTGCAGGCTCCCAACATTCGTTACCTGCAAACCCCAGTTGACTTACACGCCGTTGCCAGAACTTGTCGGGCAGTTGTGACCCATGGCGGTACGCTGTCCGCCTCAATTTTTCTCAGAAATAGCCTCAAGCTGCTGATCTGCCCTCCAGATCTAGAAAAGGCAGTTTTGGGAACGCGACTGCAAGAAAGGAAGCTAGCATATGCAGCTAATTGGTTCTCTCCAGAGGTGCTTTCAGAAGAGCGAATTGACGAACTATTAGCTCCAGATTCGATCCCTGCCAATCTATCAGCCTTTGCCAAACAACAGGCAACTCTTAATGGCCGCACTCCAGTCGAAAAAATCGTAGACCAATGCGAACTGCTGTTGCCATAGGTTATTCTCTCAAGACAAGTCGTGGCGATCGACAGTTAAGTTAAAACCAACAGATCGAAATATGGGTATATCAAGATTCTGGGTGAGATCTATCCCCAACCTTACTGCCGAAGAACAAACTTCAGATTGGACGATTAAGACGCTCTTCAAAGATTACCCAGGAATCATGGGAAAGATCTCTGCCTATTATTCAGTGCTTCGCTCTGGCAGTATTCCCCATGAAATCCATTCCCACCATGAAGAAGAGATTATGGTGTTACTTTCCGGGCATCTCGATATTATCTCTCCCGCTAATCGCCTCCGCGTCGGGCCGGGTAGTTTCTTTCATCATCCCCCAGGCGATTGGCATACGATTCAGTCAGTAGGAGTTGAATCAGCAGCTTTTTTGGTTTTTAAATGGACGTGGGAAACGACTGAGCAGACTGAGGAGAAAGCCAACTTTTTCTGTTTTCATGCCGATCGATTAGCCCCTTGGGACGATCGCCAGAACATTCAATTCCAGCAGGTCTGTTCCAGTCAACCACTGGCTAATGGAGGCAGGCTAGCGGTAAATTTCTGCCACTTTTTGCCCGAATCGGGTTATCCCGCTCACAAACACGAACACGATCTGATCGTAGTATTGCTGAACGGAGAGTTACACGGTATGGGCCATACTAACTCTGCCCCAGCATTGATTTACTACCCTGCTGGCACCATACATGGAATGAGTCCTCACAATCGAGATGAGGTAAATATGCTGGAATTTCAATTTCACGGCTCCCCTACTAGGGATTTCTGAGGTGGCGATCGCCTGATGACTCTTCGCTCTCTTACCCCACGAGAACAACTAATGAACTGGGTCTGTGCCGACCCGGAAGACTGGCAGTTAGAGGTAACGAGCAGCGATCGCCTAAGTTTACTGCAAAACTGGATCGGCGAACACCGCTTAGGAGGCTGGCTTTACTGGCGCTTTCAACAAGCAGATCGTCTCGACCTGCTGCCCCCAGAACTGAAAGACAATCTGCGATCGTCTTTTCGCCAGACCAGCTACAAGGCTCTGCTGCAAAGGTCGGAATTGAAACAAACTATAGATTTGCTAGCTAAAGCCAGCATTCCAGCAATAGCCTTGAAAGGTAGCTATTTGCAACGGTATATTTTTCCGCATTCTGGGCTGCGCCCCATGCGCGATCTAGATATCTTGGTGCCAAGGCCGTTATTTCAGCAAGCTTGGCAGGTATTGCACGAGGGTGGCTATCGATCGTCAAAGGGTCTAGCGGCTCATCCAGATAATTTGCTACCCGTCCAAAATCAAATTGCCCTGATTTCGCTCCACCACATCAAAGTGGAATTACACCGGGCAGTAGGTTTTGAATGGCCTGTAGAACTATCCACATTACCCAGTTTTTGGGAGAAGAATTCAAATTTATGGATCGATCGAGAAGGCATTTGCTATCTTTGCCCGGAGCTACTCTACATTCACCTGTGCGTCCATCACAGTTGGCAGCATCATTGGAATATCGGCCCGCTGGGCTGGGTAGACCTGCACCTGATGTCTCAATCTCATCAAATCGATCGAGTACGAATGCAACAGTTAGGTTTTCAACTACAATTGGAAACCCAAATAAATACTGCCTTGAGGATCTATCAACAGATCGGGGAAACTGCTGCGACGGGAATTGGAGATCTGAGCCTGCTTTTCCTACCACCCGTTCGCGATTTGGGGAACGTCCGCCAACTCGATCGAGTAGAAACCTATTCTTTACCACAGGCGATCGCTCGTAAATTAACTTTGATAGCTCCCAAAACAAATCCACATATGGGATGGCGATCGCGATGGGGGCAACTTTTGCGCCATCTCGGCCAGTGGATAGCCAGCAGCGATCGCCTTCGAGACTTCGCAATTCGGCTGAGCTATCGTTGGAAACGACAGCTATGGGATAACGATGCAGAAATTCGATCGTTTCGCCATCAATTACAAAATTGGTACGACTAAACTTAGCGATCGAACATCCGTCGTGCCTTTTTGCCAAAAGTCATAGTATGCCACCGACATTTTGTAACATAAAAGTATTATATTTGTAACCTAAAAGAGATGTTGGCTCATCAGTAAAACCTTATCGAGCGAGCAGGAGGACTTTTTAATGCCAGATCCTTGGCAGACTATAACTCATCCCACAACGCCTGAAGCCGCGATCGCCCTTCAGCAAGAATTACGCCAGCTAGTGGTGATGGCAGATGACTTGGGCGCGGTGCGAACGGTAGCGGGTGTCGATGTCGGCTTTGAGGAAGAAGATCGCATCGCTTGTGCCGCGATCGCGGTTCTCCGGTTTCCCAGTCTGAAAATTCAAGAGTCTGTAGTCATCCGCCGTCCGACAGCATTTCCCTACATTCCAGGGTTGCTGGGCTTCAGAGAAGTACCAGTAGTCATCGAGGCGCTGGCTAGTTTGCAGCAATTGCCAGATTTGTTGTTGTGCGATGGCAACGGCTACATCCATCCGCGCCGCTGTGGATTTGCGTGCCATCTGGGTATTGTCAGCGGACTGCCATCTATTGGGGTGGCAAAAACGCCCTATTTGGGACAGCACGAGCCACTAGCAGAACATCGAGGTGCGTGGCAACTAATTTATGATACTGGCGAGGCGATCGGGGCAGTAGTTCGCACTCAAGCTCGTGTCAAACCCGTTTACGTTTCGATCGGGCATAGAATCAGTCTGAACCGAGCGATCGAATTCGCGTTGCAATGCACTCCTAAGTATCGCTTGCCAGAAACTACTCGTCAGGCCGATCGATTGTCTAAAGGACGCGCCAAGCCAATAGCTTTTAGATAAACGGAGGCGAGAAAGATGAAGAACCTGAGTTAAAACTGGCACGAATAGGCGATCGCGTTTGCTAGGCTAAAAAACCTAAAATTGCTTCTCCGACTATAACTGGATATTCTTCATGCAATCCTAAAGAACCAGCCATTGCTCGCGTTTGAACCCCTGGTAATTGGGCTAATGCTTCCATTTCGGCTTTTGATTTCGGCGGTGCTTGTTCCCCAACGATCGCCAGTACGGGGGCGGGTAAAGGCTCGAACCACTGAAGAAATTCGGCTCGCGCCCTAGCTGGATCGAGATTTCCGGTAACAAAAGCCGCTGGTGCAAATCTTGCGCCCGGTTGTTGGGTAATTTCCCACTTTTGCTGGATAAAGCTAGCTGTCAGGTGCGCCGGATCGCTATAGACGTGCTGGCGGTACATGAATTTGAGGAAAGAAGGAGCAGTGTTGAGTTTGTAGAGGAATTGACCGAGAATAGGCGATCGCACTATTTCTCTCACCATGCCAGATAGCTGCTGATTTGCCCCCATGGTGGGCAAGGGACCGCGCCAAGTCGGAGCCACCAAAACTATTCGCGACCAGAGATCGGGCTGCATATGAGCGAGTTTCATGGCGTAACCAGCAGCATGACCTGCTGCTACTACAGCCAAGGGCTTTGTCAATACATCCCTGGTAAAGTCTGCCAAAAATTGATGGTAGATGGCAGGTTGATAGTCTAACGGTAGACGATCGGATTGTCCAAAACCAGGCCAATCTAAGCCAATAACTTGAAATTTAGGTGCTAATAATTTTGCCAACCCTGCCATTTCCGCACGGGTGGAAACGGTGCTAAAAGCTGGTAGCAGTAATACGGGCGTTCCTTGTCCGACAGTTTCGTAAACTACACGCACTGGTTGTCCTTGCCAGTGCCACAGATATTCCTGCGTTTGCCCGCCCAGGCTGGGGGCAGATTTGTCAGAGGTTACTTTAGCAGTAGTTATCATCATCGCAACCCTGTTGGGAATGATTATTATTATATCTTTGCTAGCTGTCGCTCCTCTAACGTTTTGATAGATCTTTCAAACGACGTTTGAACGGTGGAGTAACTAAAACTTCAGTCATAATCTAATCATCCCAGTCATCCCATAGTTGGGAAACAGGATAAGTTTCTCCAGCTTTCAGTGCCCGAATAGATTCTTGTAATTCAGCTAAGATTTTAGCTTTTGGTTCGTTTTCATCGATCGAATGAGTTCGCTTGCTGTTGGTTCGCTCTGATTCTGTTTGCTGTCTGAAATATTCATTCGTTTTTAGGCTTGAACACGGCCTTAATTTTAGCCCTCACAGATCGCTCCCAAAACACCACCGCCCTTGACTCGATCGCTCATCGAGAAACCTGAGTTAGCGATCGAGCAGTAAGATATCTTTGGAATTAAAGTGCGATCGCATAGAAAGAAGGCTAAATAATCTGACTTTTGGCTAGCCGCTTATGTTCTCTCAAGCTTACTACATCATACGTTCCAGCCTTGACGGTCAATATCTGGTAGCTCAACCCGATCGCGCTTCAGGTGGAAGCGGGTCAAAATACTTGTTACTGTTTGGAGAAAAATTTGAAGCTCTCAGCTATCTCAACACCCATGCTAACGATGTGGCCAGTCGATTTGGAGTTGAATCTGTAAATGGCAACCAGTTAAAACCTCTGCTTCAACGTTGGGGATTTGGTGGAGTTGGCATCGTCCAAGATCCATTGCTGCCCAAAATCGAATTTTTCACAGTTGGATAACTGGGGCAGGCAGGATGCCTACCCCACAAGAGTTTGAGTAAATTCAAATATCTTTCACTAGATCTTTACCTAGCTTAGTTTCTAGTTTTTCCCCATCTCCCCATCTCCCCATCTCCCCATCTCCCCATCTCCCCATCTCCCCATCTCCCCATCTCCCCATCTCCCTCTCCCCTCCGTCCCTCTTGCCTCTAAAATCAATGTAGAGCAAAGAGAGTGCAAAGCTTGTGGGTTTTAAAATCGGCTTACTGGGATTAGGAACAGTTGGAACGGGAACAGCGCAGATTTTGCTGAACGCGCAAGGTCGCCATCCTTTGGTACAAGAGATCGAAATCGATCGCGTCGGAGTGCGATCGCTTGATAAACCGAGAGAGGTGGAATTCCCTGAAGGCGTAATTACCACCGACTTAGAAGCAATCGTCACCGATCCTCAAATTGACATTGTAGTCGAAACCATTGGGGGGTTAGAGCCTGCGCGATCGCTGATCTTACAAGCGATCGCCCATGGAAAGCACGTCGTCACGGCCAATAAAGCCGTGATTGCCCGCTACGGCGATGAAATCTTTACCGCTGCTAATGCTGCTGGCGCGTATGTGATGTTAGAAGCAGCAGTCGGCGGCGGCATTCCAGTCATTAAACCCCTGAAGCAGTCTTTGGGTGTCAACCGCCTGCAAGCAGTTACGGGAATTGTCAACGGCACGACCAACTACATCTTGACGCGGATGCAAACCGAAAAGGGCGATTTTGCTGATATTTTGGCAGACGCTCAAAGACTCGGTTATGCCGAAGCCGATCCGAGTGCCGACGTTGATGGCTTAGATGCAGCCGATAAAATTGCCATTCTCGCGTCTCTAGCCTTTGGCGGCCGAATTAAACTAGCAGATGTTTACTGCGAGGGCATTCGCCAAATTAACGCTACAGATATTGCCTATGCCGACAAACTGGGATTTGTCATCAAACTGCTAGCGATCGCTAAAAGAATAGGAGAGGTAGAAAATGCGCCCCTCTCAATGAGAGTGCATCCTACCTTAGTACCGCAAACTCACCCGCTGGCAAGTATCAACGGAGTCTACAACGCCATTTTTATCGAAGGAGAACCGATCGGCCAAATCATGCTGTACGGGCGCGGCGCTGGGGCAGGACCGACGGCTAGCGCAGTCGTCTCCGATTTGTTGCATTTAATCGGTGTCCTCAAAAGCGGCGATCGCTCGGAATTACATCCGCTGTTAAGTTGTTCTCACGACGATTATTGCGCGATCGCTCCGATTGAAGAGTTAGTAACTCGATTTTACGTCCGCTTTTTAACTCAAGATCGTCCGGGGGTAATCGGTAAGTTGGGTACTTGTTTTGGCGATCGCCATGTCAGCCTGGAATCGATCGTTCAAACCGATGTCAAAGATAACTTAGCAGAAATCGTGGTCGTGACTCATGATGTCCGGGAAGGCAATTTCCGCCAAGCTTTAGATGAAATTCGCACGCTCGATGCCATCCATAGCATCCCTAGCATCCTCCGAGTTTTATAGTCCGAGCTTTAGCTGAGTCCAACATGGGACAGGCTTAACCCAAGCGCTCAATACCCATCATTTCATGCGCAGTTGAGTCGCAGGGAGATAGAGGCGATGCTGGACATTACTTTGAAGGAAACGAGGGTATACCGAGAAATTAAGGAAGAAGGGCGAGAAGAAGCCACCTTAAATCTTGTTATCCGGCAGTTAACAAAGCGATTTGGGGGATTCTCAGAGGAAATTCGATCGCTCTGAAGCCGAACATCGTTTGACTTTGCTGCCTCGGCAAGAATCGCCCTCTGAAAACTCACCTTTGCGCTTCTGGGCACTAAAATAGGTGCAGTTGAGTGTGAGTTGCATGAGGGAAACGCCTGTTGATTTGTACCGTATGGGGAACGCAGGTTCTCCTAGATTGGAAAATGTCCGAGCTAAAGATATTGAAATCTACATAGAGGGTGATGAATCATGGGTTGCTGCAAATTCGGGCGGGATTTCAACGTTTTCGAGCCGAGGAAGTGGTAAAAATTGGTGGAAATTGGATCGGGGAACTGAAATTCCTAATCAACTTCGAGTTGTGAATGATTATGGTCATCATTGGTTATGGGAACCGAGTTATTCGATGCCATTGGATGTCTATAAAGAAGCCCTTCGATTTGTAGGTAAACGATTCGATCGAGTGAGTTGAGGATGATGACGATGATGAATTTGTCTCCTAAAGCGATTCGTTTTTTAGTAGAAGTGTTGGAATTTCGGATTGCGGCTTATCAAGTTCAACTCGATGAACAGGATTTGTCAGAGGATGAGGCTTCAGAGTTAACAAACGACATGATGTTTTTGGAGTCGTTGCTGCAAGAGTTCCAGAAAATGCGGGATGTACCTGTATCCCAAGTTTTTTAGGAACGATCGCTTTCTTCCTCGAAATTGTGCGATCGCCCACCCTCTACCAAACTCGATCGCTACATCCATCAATCCCATCGCCTCCTGTCTGCAACGCCTAACCAGATCTCTCTTGTGCCACTTTACCGATTCGATCGCATAAGAAAGAAGGTGTGTTTGAGTATAGGTTTAAAGCTGGCTACTGAAATATCCATAAAGTTCATCAATTACCCGATTAGCCATAATTGGTCCTCCGCTACCAGGCCAAGTCATGATATACACTTGTTGATTCCTAACAGCCTTCAATGTTGACCAGATTGGTTGTTTAAATAACGATAATGATTTGGGGTTTTCAAAATCCTTTTTATAATAGAACTGGATAAACAAAACATCCGCATCCCAATTAGAGACAGTTTCAAGGTTGAGTCTTAAATAAGCATTTTTTAAATTCTTATAAGTAGGGATAAATTGTATACCTGCATCGCTCATGATTTGAGCATAGACAGGAAGCTCTGGGCCGTAAACGTGAACCGTTGAACCCCAAAATGCCAGTAGAGATACTGTCTTAGTTTTCAGTTTTTCTGCAAACTGTTGCCGAAATTTTTGAATTCGCCCGTTGTACTGATTCAAAATTTCCTCAACTCGATCGCTCCTATCTAAAATTTCAGCTAGATATTTGAAATCTCTCTTAAAATCGATGCCACCAGAGAAGATGTCTATCATTACCGTAGGTGCGATCGCCGACAATAGCGGATAGAAATTCTTTTGCCACTCATACCCCAAAATTAGATCTGGTTTAAGAGTGAGAATTTTTTCTAAAGAAGGTTGTTCGTTACCGACGGTGGGAATATCGCCAACAAGTTCGCTATAAATATCTGAATGTATACAGTTAGAACAGCGAGGTAAACCCACTGGTTTTATTCCTAATGCCAATAATGAATCGAGCAGAAAGCCTTCACCATCCAATACAACAATTCGCTGCGGATTAAGTGGAATTTCAACTCGACCGAAAGCATGGCTGACGATTTTTGTGGGTACTGGTTTTTGTGCCAAGCTTAATGGAGTGGTTGACCCGATATTTGAATTTATTTCCCCTGGTTTCAGCCACAGGGTCTTACTGTTGTAAGCTGCGATCGTAAAGACGATAATAGCTGTTAAGAAGATTAGAAATAAAGTAATTTTATGTAGCGGCTTTTTCTCATCTCTCATCATTGTTGTACTATAGCTATGAATTAGAATTCCCAACTGACAGAGCCGATGATAGTAAACGGTTCTCCTCTGTTAACATTTAGTCTATTACCGTAATCTACTGAGCCTATATAATCTATATCAAAGAGGTTACGGATGTTTATCGCCGCATTGAATCTATCTCGACGATAGTAAACTGCTGCATCGGTTCGGAGGTAATCACCTATTTGAAATGTGTTGGCTAGATCGCCTTGTCGCTCGCCAATATAAAATAGCCCTAAGCCAAATCCTAGCCCTTGCAAACCTCCCTTTTGAATTTCGTAAGTCGTCCACAGACTCGCTTGATTTTGTGGCACATTTTCCAGACGATTGCCAACTTTACTGGGAAGGGAATTATCGACGGTGACTGTCGCATCAGTATGAGCATAGGAAGCAATAATCTTCCAACCTGGTAAAACTTCACCCGTCACATCTAACTCAATCCCGCGACTCCGTTGTTCCCCAACTTGGACTTGGAAACCCTGCTGCGCCAAAATGGGATCGGGAGCGGGAGTCAACACATTTGACTTGGTAATGTGGTAGGCTGCCAAAGTAGCTGAAAGCCTACCGTCGAGAAAGTCACTCTTAACACCAACTTCGTATTGCGTTCCCTCGGTTGGCTCAAACGGTCTATTATTTGGATTGCGCCCGATCGCCGGATTGAACGATCGACTATAACTAGCATAGAGTGAAACATTTTGACTGGGCTGATAGACCAAGCCAATCCGAGGACTGAATGCTCCATCTTCTTGTAATGGAGCATTTCTTACGTTGTCAGGAGTAATAATCCCTGTTTCATCAGATACCCAATCATAGCGTCCACCAATTAATAACTTCAGGTTATCGCTGAAGTCGATTCGATCTTGAAGGTAAATCCCATAGGATTTTCGATCGATTACATACGTACCATCTGGAAAAACTTCTGGTCTTGTTATCAGAGCATTGTAATCAGGATTACGAATATCCAAAGGAGGTATTATAGTTGGATCGTAATTACCAGCACTGACGTAATCTTCCCTAAAAGAGTTAAAATCGAAGCCAACTAAAAGGCTATGAGAAACAGACCCAGTTTTAAACTTTCCCAGTAAGTCAAGTCCGGCAAAGTAGTTATAATCGGTAATATCACCTTGAAAAGTGGCAACGTTTATAAAACGATCGTCTAACAGTGCGACTGGATAAATTTCTCGCCGCTTATTGTAGGTTCGGGTGAAAGCAAAGTTGTTACGAATTTGCCAGTTCTCGTTAAACCCATGAGTCAACGTATAGCCCGCTTTATGGTCATTAAAATCATTACTAAATGGATAAGTAGGGAATAGGTTTCGAGGGGGTAAACTACCGTCACTCAAAAGTGGAACAGCGTATACTGGGGGATTAGCAAAGTATCTACTGTACTCATAATAAAGCTTTAGATCCGTCCGCTCTCCCAGTTTGAATGAGAGCGAAGGAGCAATTGAGGCGATCTCTGAATTGGCAAATCTTTGAAAACTACCTCGATTTTCGTAGGCAGCAATGAACCGATAAAGTACATTTTTATCCGCCGTTAATGGCCCTGAGAAATCGATACTGGGCTGATACCGTCCATAATTTCCGACCTCAAACCCTAGCTTGTAATAAGGTTCGCTCAAAGGTTGCTTGGTTGCATAGCTAATAATACCACCGGGTTCTATCGCACCTATCACAACTGAGGCGGGTCCTTTCAAAACTTCTACCCGATCGATCGTGGCTATCGGTACTGTAGGACTAGCGTAAAGACCTTCAATAAACCCATTTCGGATCGTCGAACCCGCACTAAATCCTCGGATACGCCTATTGCCATTAGTCGAACCTAAATATCTAAAGTCTTCAACCACCCCACTAACCGTCTCTACGGCCTCGGTCAACGTTCTCACCTTGCGATCTTCTATCACCTCCTGCGGTACGACTTGAATCGATTGGGGAGTATCCCGAATTGGTGTATCGGTTCTAGTTGCCGTACTCGCACTCCGTGGGTTATAGCCCTCATCTTGCTCCCCTGTCACCACTACTTGAATTTCGTCTTCCTGCGTCACGGCAAACACCAATCCTCGTGCTTCCGATGTCACTTGAGTCACAGGCGGTGCGTTCGTTCCTGTAATCGTCACCCGCACTTTGTCACCTGGCAATCTGGTGACGCTCACTAGGGCAATTCCCTCTATGGGATTGGCTTGGGAAAATTCTTCTGTAATGGTGGTATTGGGAATATCTGCGATCGCGGCCTTATCGACTACACTAGTTTCCGGTACAGGTAGAGTGCCATTTGCGGTTTCCAGAATTACCTGCAAGCCCGTCTCGGTTTTTTCCAGCCGTACACCAGTAATCTGTACTAAGGAAGCTTCAATTTGAGTTATCCACTCTTTGACGGTGGTAGCAGGTCGATCGCGATCGGAAAGTGGGGATGGGGTAAGAGGTACAGAGGTTGAGTCACCTTCACTTCTCAATCCTGCTACTTCCTCCTGCGTCCACCCCGGCAAGACGGATGCACCGATCGAACTGCTCGCTAGAGCCATGATTAACGCCAACCGCACCGAAATCGAAAATTGTAATCCGGGCATCTCGATCGCTCTCACACACCAATGAATGTTATCTATTGCTAACAATTCTTAATTGCAACAGAAAGTAGTGTAGAGAAGTCAATCGCAGTATGTCTACTCAAAAACCGCCAGTTTCCTGCTCAAAAACCGCCAGTTTCCCCCTCAAACATTGGCTCGGCGTGATGCCAAATCGTCGCTTAAACGCTACTGAAAAGTGTCCGATGTTGCCATAGCCTACCCGCTTGGCCGCACCTCGATAAGGGGCGTTCCACATTTGTCGAGTCAGCGATCGCATGGTTGGAGTCACAGTTGGGTAGAACGATTTCTTCCAGTCCTCTTCTTTAACCAGCAATTTTTGCAGGTCAGAACCGTATTGCCGATCTGCTTGCAAAAATGCCTCTAGCCATTCTGGCTCGATGTTTATACCCACGTAGGCGATTCGATCTCCGCCTCGGTACTTTTCCACATAGGCAGGCGACATCCCACTCCCCGAAAAATAGCCACAGATTCCACCCAAGTTCGGATGAACCGCATCAAAATAGATGTATCCCGACACCAGCACCACCATCTGAATGAGATGCTCGTGGATGGGTGCTTTCACCATGAAATCTTGATGGTATTGACAATCTCCAAAATCCAACCAGATTTCAGGCGTTAGCTCCATAATGCACTTGTAGCCGCGACCGATGTATTCTGGAATGCCCGTCAATTCCTCAAAATCATCGAGTAGCAGATTGTCCGCTTGAGGGGCGGCAGCCTGTTCTTGCAATTCATCCCAGTCGGCTTGGGTGAGAATCAGGGTCATGATGGAGGTAATGTGAGGGAAAGAGCGTAATAGATAAGAAATATTTGCAACAAGTAATTGTAGCACGCTCTCAAGCGATCGCTCTCCTTTGCTCAATGGAAGTTGAAATCAGTCGTTAGGGATCGTCCAACAGATGCAACGTAGAATCGCTCGATCGCCCTCTTTAACCCCCAAATCCTCGACCTCGTAGCGATTTCGACCAAACAAGTAACTCGCCATTTTGACCGCCAGCAGCTAGCTGTTGTCCTTGAGGATGCCAAGCCAAACTAGAAAAGCCCGATGTAGCCCCTTCCAGCACTTGTTTGGCCTGTTCTGCTTGCGGCCACAAACATACCTTGCCATCTTCTGCGGCAGAAGCCAAAAGCAACGTACCCGGTTGAAAAGCGATCGCGCTGACAGCATCCGAATGCACCTCTAACATCCAGCCATCCCAGCCCTTATCGTCGCTGGTTTGTTTTTCCCAAGCGATGATGTTTTCGCCGCTGGCAACGGCTAACAGCGGTGCGCCGTTGGCTGTTGCCCGATTCGACCAAGCTAGTTGCCTGACTTTTCCAGGGAAACCTTGCATCTTCCAAGGATACGGATAACCCCATTTGAAGACATCTACAGTGCGATCGAGATTGCCAGAAGCCAAGTAGTTGCCGTCGCGCGACCAAGCGATCGCTAAACTCGCAGAAGGAATATCTAAAACGTGGGGATCTTCATCCCAGTCGGCGCGATTCCAGGTTTTGACCCCTTGATATCCGCCAATAGCTAAATATTCTCCACTGGGATGCCAAGCCAAACTCAAGACTGAAGAAGTCTCAAAATTGAGGGTAGTAACTACGCTTGAGGAGTTAGCATCCCACACTTGCACGTAACGACCGAGGCTAAAAGCCAAATAGTTACCCGTCGGACTCCACGCCAAGCGATCGACCCAAGCTGGAGCATTTTCTAGGGTAGCTATTAACTGGCAATCGCGCCAAACTCGCACCCGCCCATCTTGTCCGCCAGCGGCGAGGAATTCACCACTAGAAGAGAAAGATAAGCAGTCGATCGACTTGCCTGTTGACGCTTGTAAAGTAATAAGAGTATCTTTTTCTTGCCAGCAAACGATCTCCCCAGCCGCCGAACTTGCAGCTAAAATCTTACCGTCAGGCGACCAATCGAGGTCGGTGACGTAATCTGATAGCTGGCCTTCAAAGTGCGGTTCTAGTATTCGATCGAACCTGCCGATTTTTTTCCAACTTAAACCAGACACCGACGGAAATCCTCTTTTAGTTGATTTTCATTCAGGTTGCGACCGATAAAAACTACTTCGTTTTTTCTAGTTTCATTCGGTTTCCAAGCCCGATCTGGTTTGCCATCAAATAACATATGCACACCTTGGAAGACAAATCTTTGGTCTTCTCCAGCAATATTGACAATCCCTTTCATGCGGAAAATGTCAGTTCCTTGGGTGCGCAGCAGTTGGCTCAACCACTCGTTAAATTTATTGCTGTCTAAGGCCCCTGATTCGACGATCGCTACCGATCCGACTGTTTCATCGTGTTCGTGAGCGCTTTCGGTTAAAAACTCTGGATCGATTTCTAAGGCGCGATTCAAGTCAAAGGCTTGTACTCCCAATAGAGCGTTCATTTCGACTTCGGCATCGCGGGTGCGGTAGATTTTGGCTAGAGCGTTCATCGATCGAATCTTTTGTTCCAACTCATCTAACTCGGCTGGCGTTACCAAGTCAGTTTTATTGAGCAAGATCGTATCGGCAAAAGCAATTTGCTCCTGGGCTTCATCTGCCTCCCAGTGTTGGTGGATGTGCTTGGCATCTACCACCGTTACCACTGCATCCAGCGATAGCTGGGCGTTCATATCTTCATCGACGAAGAAGGTTTGAATTACGGGTGCTGGATCTGCCAGTCCGGTAGTTTCAATCACCATGTGGTCGAACTTGTCCCGCCGTCTCATCAAGTTACTGATAATCCGAATTAGATCTCCCCGCACGGTGCAACAGATACAGCCGTTATTCATCTCAAAGATTTCTTCGTCAGTATCGATGACTAGCTGGTTGTCAATTCCGACTTCTCCAAACTCGTTGACGATGACTGCCACTTTTTTCCCGTGTTCGTAAGTCAGGATGCGATTGAGGAGGGTGGTTTTTCCTGCTCCTAAGTAACCAGTCAGTACGGTAACGGGCACTGTCTCTGCTTTGGTTGCCTGCGTCATGATGAGTCGCTCTCCAGTTTTACTAAAATGATAATCAATCTCAAATCGATCGTAAACCAGAATTCAGAATTGCTTCAGCTTCCTAGCGCAACATTAGTGCCACCTCTTTAGCAAAATAAGTAAGAATTAAGTCAGCGCCAGCACGTTTGATGCTGGTAAGAGTTTCTAAAATTACCCGTTTTTCATCGATCCAATCCATTCGGCCCGCCGCCCGAATCATGGCATACTCGCCGCTGACGTTATAAGCCGCTACGGGTAAATTGGTAGCCTGACGAATTTGGTGGATGATATCCAAATAAGCTAGGGCCGGTTTGACCATGACTATATCCGCCCCTTCTGTAATATCTAAGGCCACTTCTTTTAAAGCTTCCCTAGCATTAGCCGCATCCATCTGATAAGTCTTTTTGTCACCAAATTTGGGAGCAGAATCTAAAGCATCTCGAAACGGGCCGTAGTAAGCCGAGGCATACTTGGCCGAGTAGGCCAAAATTCCCACATCAACGTAGCCTTCAGCATCTAGAGCTTGGCGAATCGCCCCGATGCGCCCGTCCATCATGTCAGAAGGGGCTACCATATCTGCTCCGGCTTCTGCTTGGGCGATCGCTTGTTTTACCAGTACCGCCACCGTTTCGTCGTTGAGAATTTTGCCGTCTCGCACGATGCCGTCATGCCCCTCGCTGCTGTAAGGATCGAGAGCGACATCAGTGATGACGATAAGATCGGGAACGGCTTGTTTGATGGCTCGCACGGCACGGGGAATTAACCCCTTGGGGTTGTAGCTTTCGGTTCCGGCATTGTCTTTGAGATCGCCAGGAATCAGGGGAAAAAGGGCGATCGCACCGATTCCCAGTCGCTCGACCTCTCGCATCTCATCTAGGAGCAAATCCAACGTATATCGGTAGCAACCAGGCATTGAGGGAACTTCTTCTCGCTGTCCCTCTCCTGCCATGACAAACACTGGATAAATCAAATCTTTTACCCGCAGAATGTTTTCCCGCACCATCCGCCGCAGCGTTTCCGTTCGCCGCAATCGCCGGGGACGATGAAAGATCTGAGTGGTTTGCCGATCGAGAGGGGAAGATTCAGAGGCAGCCATAAGACAAAATGATAATCATTATCACTTTATTCTACAACGCTTGATGCGAACCAACCTGCAAAAATAAAGGCTTGATAGAAACGGGTTAGCTTAGTGAAACCTGCTTGACCCAGCAATTCTAGGGTGCGTTCCTCTGAGATACAGTGGATATGTTGCCGCATCCCGTCAACAATTTCCCTGAGTCTTTCTGACTCCATGCCTGCCATTTGCGCTCGTTTCTGCCATCCCTCGATCGCTCGCTCGAAGGATTGGGATTGTTTGTCACCGTGGGAATCGACTAACACAAACGGGCTACCAGGTTCGAGTCTAGTTGCGATCGCCTTGAGGTAATCTAGTTTAGTGCCATCATCCGGGAGAAAATGCATCACCAGTAGGCTAGTAGCGGCGTTGAATGGATGAAGCGGAAGTTCTTGCACGACTCCCTGGTGCAGAGCAACGCGATTCTGTATCCCTAACGATTCAACCTTCGATCGAGCCACTGCCAGCATTTTTTCAGAGGGATCGACACCCGTAAATTGCCAAGTCGGGCGGGCTTGACTCAAGACGCTAATTTCATTGCCACCCCCTGCCCCAGCTACGAGGATGCGGGCATCATCGGTCAAATATAGTTGGAATAAAGCTCTCAGCATATCGAGCATCGCATCATATCCCGGAATACTCTGCCGCACCGCGATGTCGTAGTCATTAGTCGGTAGGTTGGGATTCTTATCGAAATCAAAAGGGTTTTCGCTCATGGCTATCGTTCTCGCGATCGGATCGGGAGCTATAACTGACTACCTCGCTAAACATTTTTGTAGTTGTTCTCGAATTAGATCGGCATTCAAATTACGTCCGATTAAAACTAGCTGATTTTTCGGAGCAGTTGACCATTCATCGGCGTTGATATCGTAGCGTTTGCCGCTAAGTTGAAATATATGACGCATCTGGCTTTCTTTAAACCAGAGAATCCCTTTAGCTCGAAACACATTGTCATCCATCTCGTCGCTCAAAAAGTCTTGAAATCTATCGACAATAAAGGGGCGATCGCTTTGAAATGATACTGAGATAAATCCATCATTTTCTAAATGGTCAGAATGATGGTGGTGGTGATGATGGTCGCCTTCATCGTGGTGGTGGTGGGAATGGTCTTCGCGATCGACCGGATACAAATTTGCTTGAGATAATTCGACATCGAGAATTAGAGGCAATGCCAACTGACCGAATGACGTTCGCAAAATTCTAGCGCCAGCTTTGAGTTCGCGGATACATTTTTCGATTTCGTTAACTTTCTCAGTTGGGACTAAATCGGTTTTATTGAGCAGAATGATATCGCCATAAGTAATCTGACTGCTAGCCGCTTGACTGTGAAAACAATCTGGGGTAAATGTTTCGGAATCTACTAAAGTTAAAACCGAATCTAGTCGAGTTAAATCTCGCAATTCCGTACCTAAAAAGGTCAAAATAATTGGCAACGGATCGGCAACACCAGTAGTTTCTATAACTAAATAATCGATGCGATCGCTCTTTTCTAACACGCTATAAACGGCATTAACTAATCCATCATTAATCGTGCAACAAATACAGCCGTTACTCAGTTCCACCATATCCTCATCTAAGGAAACGAGTAACTGACTGTCAATATTAATGTCGCCGAACTCATTTACCAATACGGCTACTTTCAAATCGTGGCGATTTTGCAGAATGTGATTTAGTAACGTGGTTTTACCGCTGCCGAGAAATCCGGTGATAATCGTGACTGGCATTCCTCTTTTAGGAATTTGTAAATCTATAACTTCTGGTTTGGCGATCGTCTGAATCATAGTTATCTTCCCTCTAATAAAATATCAAAACTAATTCGGATATCGGCTTGCCAATTGTTTCGATCGATTTCTAGGTGCAAAACTCTAACACCTTTCTCCTTATCGTTTGAAAGATATTATAAAAGCCGTTAGTCCGAGAAGGAGTCAAATTCATATTCAACCCAGTATCTTCAATAAAATCTGGAGTGACTTGTAAAATCTCATTGGGTGTCAATCCGTTAAGCCCCAAAATTAATAAACCTACTAAGCCTTTGACTAATTGAGAATCAGAATCTCCTCGAAACCATACCCGTTCGTTATCGCAGATGGCATTGATATAAACCTGAGAAACGCAGCCAGGAACCTTGTTTTCTGGAACTCGATCGACTTCGGGAAACTCTGCCAGTTGTTTGGCATACCACAGCAGTAGTTCGTAGCGCCGCTTGGGATCGGATTGACGCTGAAAGCGTTGCACGATTCGAGCTAGAGATTCTGGTAATTTAGCTGTATCGGTAGTCATAAACTTCATCTCGATCGAGCGATCTGAGCTATATCTGTCATTTCGATTTCGGCAACCGATTTGTGAATTTTGTACTGCTGCAAGGGATTTGTCATCACAGCAATAACCGTTTCAATGGGGGGACATCCTGGTTCGTGGCAGCGTAACTGACTAATAGAAACAGGAATTTCGGAGTCAATCTCCAACAGTTGATAAGCCCAGGTTTTTAACTGTTGAATTTTGTCTGGATCTGCTTTTGGTAGCTCGCGAGAAAATAAATCCATCAGTAGTAGCGATCGTCAGCTAAGGAACGCCGGAACTGAAGCTATGGCTTGTGGCTTTTATCTCCAATTCCGGCACACCATACATACTTGTCTTATATAATGATAATCATTATCATAAAAATGTCCAGAGTTAGCCAGTGAGTTCTGCTAAATCTTTACCTCCAGCGATCGACATTGCCGTAATTGGTGCTGGCATCCATTCCCTAACGTTAGTGGCCCATCTGCTGCAAAAACGGCGGCATATGCGGCAGAAATTGTGGGTATTCGATCCCAGCGGCGAGTGGATGACTCGCTGGCAACACCAATTTGCCGCGTTGGAAATTCCTCATTTACGCTCCCCAGCGGTCCACCATCCCGATCCCAATCCATACGAACTGAGGCGGTTTGCCGAATCTCGCCCTCAAGAACTGTTCCCGCCTTACGACTTACCGGGAACTCAGTTATTTCAAGATTTTTGCTGGGATGTGATTCAAAGACAGCAGCTAACAGCTAGCGTCATCCAGGCACGAGTAAAGCAGATCGTCCCTTTAACTGAGACGAGTCGTTCCCAGTTTCAACTAGAGTTAGACGATGGTAGGTCGATAGTTGCCAGAAGAGTCGTCCTGGCTACTGGAGGCGGTAAAGTCCAAATGCCCCAGTGGGTAAACTCGGTGGGATCGGACTATCCCCCAGAGAGGTTGTGTCACTCAGGAAAAATCGATTTGCGCGGTTGCCATCTAGCTGGGGAGAGGGTGGTAATCGTCGGCGGAGGTTTAACCGCCGGACATTTAGCAGTGGGAGCAATAGCTCGCGGGGCGACAGTGCATTTGATGGTTCGCCGCCACCTGCAAGAGAAGTTATTCGATGCCGAACCGGGCTGGCTGGGGCCAAAGTATCTCAAAGACTTCTCTGCCGAACCAGATTGGGAAAAACGGTGGGAGTTAATCCAACTAGCGAGAAACGGTGGTTCCATGACTCCAGCGATGATGTCGCAGTTGCGACGCTACCAAAAAGACGATCGCTTGCAGATTGACGATCGGTGCCAGATTGTCAAAGCCAAGTGGTTGGACCATCGCTGGCAGGTATATTGCGATCGAGGACAAGAGTATGAGTGCGATCGCATTTGGCTATCTACCGGGACAAAATTAGATGCCGCCAACGAACCTTTATTGAGCGACATTCTCGATGCTTACCCCAACGCGATCGTCAACGGGTTGCCAGTTTTAGACGATCGCCTGCGCTGGCCTGGTTGCGAATTGTTCGTCATGGGAGGCTTGGCAGGTTTACAAGTAGGGCCAGTAGCGCGGAATATCTCAGGGGCGAGGATGGCAAGCGATCGGATCGTTCCTGCCTTAACCAAGTCTAGTCTGATGCTCTGACAAGGGGGATCGGAATATGAAATGGCATAACCGATCCGCTCGTGTATGCACCGTAGTGCTACAAGGAGCAGGAAATTAATTGTTACGTTTTTGATTTTGGAGTTGCTGTAAAATCCAACTCGTTCGCCCTCCCATCGTTCCCGGACGAGTTAGCAGTCCTTGGGATGGGCTGAATAGTAATGCCAAGATAAATAAGCTACAGCTAACTAAAACTATAGATGGACCTGAAGGCAAATTGTAGTAATAGCTAATATACATCCCACTAATACTAGAAATTACTCCTAAAACTGCACCTAACCCCATCATTTGATGTAGCTCTTTTACTAGTAAATAAGCAGTAATTGCTGGCCCCACTAATAAGGAAACTACTAAAACAATACCTACCGCTTGCATACTGGCAATAATCGTAAGAGTTACTGCTGCCATAAATCCTAAATAAATCCAATCTACTGGCAAACCAATTGCTTGCGCTCCCAGGCGATCGAAGGTGTAAAAAAGTAGTTCTTTATAAAAGAGTTTTACTAACAACAACACGGCGATCGTAATAATTCCAGTTCGCCATACATCTGTCATAGTCACGCCTAAAATATCGCCAAATAAAAAGCTATGAAGATCTAACTTATTCCTTAATAAGGTAATTAATAATACTCCGAGAGCGAAGAAGCTAGAAAAAATTAATGCCATCGCTGCGTCAACTTTAACTCTAGTTTGAGAGCGCAACCACGCAATTAAAAAGGCGCTAATAATTCCTGAAGTAAATGCCCCAACCAAAATCTCGACTCGCAAGAAAAAGGCTACAGCTACTCCCGGTAAGACAGCATGAGCCATGACATCTCCTAGTAATGCCATGCGTTGCACGATTAAGTAAGTGCCAATTACAGGACAAAGAATCCCAACGAAAACCCCGATAATCAGGGAATTACGCATGAATTCAAAATGTATCGGTTCTGTTAGCCAATGCAGCATAGGTTGAGAAAAGTCAAAAGTCAAAAGCCAAAAGTCAAAAGTCAAAAGCCAAAAGTCAAAAATTAATTCCCAATTTTGAACTTCTGAACTCCTGATTTCAACAATAGAACCCCGTTTCTAAGGGTTCGTGGAAGCGTCGTCGATGCCAAGAAGTGCCGTAAGCGCGTTGAATGTTTTCTGGGGTCATGACGCAATCTGGAGAACCGCTGGCAATTAATTCTCGATCGAGTAATAGCAATCGATCGTAATGTTGCAATGCTTCTCCCCATTCATGACAACTGACCAAAAGAGTTTTGCCTTGAGATTTGAGTTCTGTATAAATTTCTGAAACTAATGCTTCTGTTTTTTTATCTACTGCTGTTAGCGGTTCGTCTAATAAAAATAAGTCGGCTTGTTGGGCTAGAGCTTTGGCGAGAAATACTCGCTGCTGCTGTCCGCCAGAGAGTTCTCCAATTTGACGGTGGCGCAGGTCGAACATTTCTACCCGCTGCAAGGCTTCTTTGACGATTTCTCCTGACATCCGGCTAGGAGAGCGAAACCAACCAGCATGGGGCGTTCGTGCCATCATTACCACATTCCAAACGGTGATGGGGTAGTCCCAGTCGATTTGCGATCGCTGCGGCACGTAAGCTACTTGTCGCTGCTGTTGCTTGAGAGTTGCCCCTCGATATTTTATCTGCCCTTGCTGGACTGGAATCAAACCGAGGATTGCCTTCAGCAGAGTGCTTTTTCCCGCGCCGTTAGGTCCAATTAGTCCGGCAACAATACTCGATGGCAGATTGAAACTAATATTTTGCAGTGCTTGCACGCCTCGGTAACTGACAGATAGATGCTGGATCTCTAGCATGGGCAGTGGAATAAACTGATAATCATTCTCAAATTTAGCATAATAAATACTATCTCATCAAAAGTTGACAGATAAGGATCGAACATCTAGGATAGCAGATCTAGTTAAACTGATAACCATTCTCAAAATTATGACTCTAATGTTGAGAAAAAACTGGTCGGAAAAAATTCGTCAAATCTCTGGATTGACAGCGATCGCGTTAACAGTAGCCATTACTGGTTGCGCTCAAACCGAGTCAGCCACCCAATCGAACACCACTCCTGCTACCAGTTCCCCTGGAACCGCTAGCGTCGATCGCCCTTTAGTGGTAGCTACTACTAGCGTACTTTGCGACTTAACCAAACAAGTAGCCGCAGAAACGATCGATCTCAAGTGCTTAGTCGAACCTGGGGAAGATCCTCACGTTTACCAGCCAACGCCAGAAGATCGACAAGCGATCGATCGGGCCAAACTCATTCTTTATGCCGGATATGACTTTGAACCTACTCTAATCAAGTTAGTCAAAGCCACTAGCAATCCCGTCCCCAAAATTGCTGTCCATGAGGTAGCGGTGCCAAAACCCTTAATGGGAGAAGCGCACCACCATGGAGAAGAACACGCACATGAGGGAGAACATCGCGAAGGCGAGGAACGTGCTGAAGAAGAAACTGCCCCCGATCCTCACGTTTGGCACAACGCCCAAAATGGCATTCAAATGGTGGCTACTATTAGCAACAACTTGAAAAAGTTATCTCCTAATAATGCCTCAACCTATAACAATAACGCCCAAGAAATTACCGCTGAATTGCAGCAAATAGATACTTGGATTAAATCGGAAATTAATACCATTCCAGCCCAGCAACGTAAGTTAGTAACCACTCACGATGCTTTGGGGTACTACGTTAAAGCCTACGGTCTTTCATACGAAGGCGCTCTAATCGGCTTGAGTACAGAAGAAGCACCTACAGCCGCCAGATTGAAAGAATTAGTTGGAGAAATTAAAGAAGCTAGCGTCCCAACAATTTTTGCTGAAGCCACTAATAATCCAAAATTGATTCAGACTGTAGCTAAAGAGGCCAACGTCAAACTTGCCGATCGAGGTTTATTTGCCGATGGCTTGGGAGAAACTGGAACTGAAGGCGACACTTATCAAAAGATGCTAATAGCTAATACTCAGACGATCGTTGAAGGATTAGGAGGAAAATTTACCCCATTTACAAAGAAGTAAGCAGTGCTTTTAGAAGTGTTAAGTGTGGAGTGTTGAGTTAAAAATAACTCCGAACTGCGAACTCACCTCTCGCCCTCTACTCTAACGTCATCATAATTGACGGCGGAGAAATTCTCGCAAGCGCAGCAAGTTGATGGTTTGTCCTAACGCTAGGGGCAGCATTGATATCCCTTCCAGGCGAGATTGCACCCAATGTTCTCCCCAGTACCACTCGTGATAGCCGTCGATGCCTCCACTTAAGAGCAAGCGCAAGCAATTGGGTTGGACTATTTCTACCTGATGCTTGATGGCAACAGGTCCCAACCAGCTAGTAAAAGTCAATCCAGGTTGCAGTTGTTCTGGTAAACCTCCTGGCAAGCGTTGGGCTACCCACTGACTTAATCGAGCCGGACGCAACAGGCTATCGTGGATAGTCTTGGCTGGGGCTTCCACTTCAATTCTCAAATGGCTTTGTTGAAAGGTTCCTAACATCGATCGTCTTCCTTGATAATTCATCGTTTGTCATTCATCGTTCGAGCGATCGCTAGAATATTGGTAATGTGAAGAAATGTAAGGATATTGCATGAGCGATCGACTAATTCGGGCGACAGCGGCCGGAGGTGGAATTCGGGCAGTAGGGGCGATTACCACTCGTCTAACAGAAGAAGCCAGAAAACGACACCAACTATCTTACGTGGCTACTGCGGCTCTAGGTCGGACCATGTCGGCTGGCTTATTGCTAGCATCGAGCATGAAACGGGAAGGTTCGAGAGTCAACCTGCGGATTAAAGGCAACGGCCCCATGGGAGGCTTGCTAGTAGATGCGGGTTCAGATGGCACGGTGCGCGGCTATGTCGATAATCCAGAGGTGGAACTGCCACCAAACGATCGAGGCAAGTTAGATGTCAGCGGGGCTTTGGGCAACGAAGGTTATCTTTATGTAGTTCGAGATGTGGGATACGGCTATCCCTACTCTAGTACGGTGGAACTGGTTTCGGGGGAAATTGCTGAAGATGTGGCTCATTATCTAGTGACATCAGAACAAACGCCCTCAGCCATAGTTTTGGGTGTCTTCGTTAGCGCCGAAGGAACTATTGCCTCTGGCGGGCTGCTAGTGCAAGTGATGCCAAAAGCAGCTAGAGATGAAGCTTTGGTGCAAACTTTAGAATCTCGCGTCGCCTCTCTTTCCGGATTCACGCCCTTATTGCAAGCAGGCAAAACCTTACCAGAAATTCTTACCGAACTTTTAGGAGATATGGATCTGGAAATTTTGCCAGAAGTGCAAATGTTGCGCTTTAATTGTGGTTGCTCTTTCAATCGAGTTTTGGGAGCTTTGAAATTGCTAGGGGAAGCAGAACTGCAAGACATGATCGAACAAGATAATGGGGCAGAAGCTACCTGCGACTTTTGCAACGAAGTTTATCAAGCTAACCGAGAACACCTCTCCCAATTAATCGAGGATCTGCGGGCTGAGCCAATGTAGGTCAGAAAGTGTTGAGTGTTGAGTGTTGAGTGTGGAGTGAAAAGAGAGTTTTGAGTTAAGAATTTCCTTTTCTCTCGCCCTCTTCCCCCTCTTCCCCCTCTTCCCCTTAGCGATCCCCAGTAGGTAAAATCGAGAGCAACCCTATAGATTTTTCTCCCTAGTGAAGGTTACGATTACTACATAGTGCAGCTAGGTAGTAATCAGTAACGAGTCAGGAAATTGTCAAAAGCTTACCAATTAATATTTTTGACACATTCGCTGTCCCTTCGACAGTCTCAGTGCAAGCTTTTGACCTTTGTACGGGCGTGCCAGGGCGCGTCTCTACGACTTTCGACATGGAGTAGTGGTGTGAGATATGACGAGAAATCCTGAAACCCCAGAGCGATTGCCTGCTATGAGCTATTCAAATTCATCAGGGCAATCGCTGGAAGAGAAAACATCTACCCCTGAAAATATTTCCTTTCAATCGATGGCTGAGATCCCCCAATTACCAACGTCCCAATTGCCAGCTATAGCCGAAACTGAGTCAGACAAGAGCGACAGTTTGCCAGCCGATAAAGAGCAACTGCCTCAAAAGTCTCGTTTCAGCTTTCTCAGCAGTTGGCTGTTCTGGACTGTATTCGGGTTGGTAGGCTATACGGCAGCAGGATTTGCCTCTTTATCGATGCTAGTGAAGCTGCCGGAGTCGCCCAAGTGTTCCACGACTTCCTGGGCGACAGCCTCAGCCTCAGTAAGACTTCAATGCGCGCGAGCGGCGGCAGATAAACATACAGTCGAGGACTTGCTCAGAGCGATCGCTTTGGTCAAAGATCTGCCCAAAAACCATCCCCTGCGAGACGATATCGACAGGCATATTGAAGATTGGTCTACCGAGATCTTGCAACTAGCAGATGTCATGTTTCAAGAAGGGAAAATGACTGAAGCGATTTCGGTGGCGCGGCAAATTCCCGCTAATACTTCTGCTAGCAAGTTAGTCGAGAGCCACATTCAGAACTGGCAGTCGGTGTGGGCTAAAGGAGAAGAGATCTATCAACGAGCCGAGGAACTATTGCGGGGTTCTTACTGGCACGATGCCTTTCTCCACGCTGCTCGCTTGACTAATCTCGATAATAAATTCTGGGCGACTACTAAGTATGAAGAACTAGTAGGTCTGATTCAAGCTGGCAAGGAAGATAGTTCTAAGTTAGATAAGGCTTACCAGCTTTTGAGAAGGGGCGGGCTAGAGAATTTGGCCGCAGCAATTTCGATCGCCGAAAAAGTTAACGCCAAAAGCTATGCCTATCAAGAGGCCCAGAAACTGATTGCTAAATGTGGCGATGCCCTGATCGAATTAGCCCAAGGTAAGTTAGGCGAACAAAATTGGCAAGACACGCTCGATATAATAGCGAAAATTCCTTCGGCGATGAGGTCGAAACCAGAAGTCCAGGAATTGACCGATCTGGCGACGGCGATGTCTCAGGCAGACCAAGGAATGCGGACCGATTTGGAAAGAGCGATCGCTTTAGCGCTAAAAATTCAACCCAGCAGCAGGTTTTACCTGCAAGCCCAACAATCGATCGCCCGCTGGCAAGTAGAAATCGGCGATGTCACTTCTCTGCAACGGGCGCAAGAACTGGCAGATGTGGGCGGGGCCAATAACTTAAAAGCCGCGATCGAGGAAGCCCGAAAAATCGGCAATAGCAATCCCCGCGCCCAGGAAGCGCGATCGCAAATCGATCGCTGGCGGCAAGAAATCGAAATCTCTGAAGACCAACCTTATCTCGACCGAGCCATTCAACTAGCCGATGCTGGAACTCCGGCTGCCCTGCAACAGGCGATCGGTCAAGCTGGGCAAATTCGCTCCGGTAGGACTCTTTACCCCGAAGCCCAAGAGAGAATTCGGCAGTGGACTTACCAAATCCAAAGCCAGCAAGACCAACCAACTCTAGACCAAGCGATCTTTCAAGCTAATAGCGGCAATATTACGAGCGCCATCGACACCGCTCAAAGAATTCGTCCTGGCAGGTTGCTCTACGGCGAAGCCCAAGACAAAATTCGGCAGTGGAGCCGTCAAACCCAAAACTTAGAAGACAGGCCTTTCCTCGATCGAGCGATCTCCGAAGCTAATGCTGGCAATCTCAGCGGCGCGATCGTCTCTGCCCAAGAAATTCGCGAGGGTAGGGCATTATATAGCGAGGCTCAAAGCCGAATTCGGCAGTGGAACCGTCAAATTCAACAGATCGAAGATCGACCTTATCTAGACCAAGCGAATGCTGAAGCCGATGCGGGCAATTTCAGCAATGCCATCGTCATCGCCCAACAAATCGGATCGGGCAGGGCATTATACGGCGAAGCTCAAAGTCAAGTTCGGCGCTGGCAGCGAGAAATTCAAGCCCAAGATAACCTTCAGACGGCCTATCAACTGGCAAGCCCTGGAAGTCCAGAGGCTCTGGTACAAGCGATTCAAACCGCCAGACAAGTACCTGGCTCTGCCAAATCTCGCCCGGAAGCCAAAGCCGCCATCAATCGCTGGAGCACTCAACTGTTTATCGCCGCTCAAGAAGTGGGAGTATCTGACATCTCAAATGCGATCGCTCTCGCCCAAGCTATTCCCCCTGGAACTGACGTTTACCAGTCGGCTCAACAGCAGATTCAGATCTGGCAGAACAGCAATTTCTAGGCTATGGTGTAGGACAAGTCGTAGGGGCGCAAAGCATTGCGCCCGTACAAAAGTCAAAAGGCTTTTTCTACATCTTTAGTTTTTTATTCTTTCTTGGCTGTTGGTAGCAAATAATTAGGTAATCGGTATCAGATCTCTACTTCATCAACTCTTCCAACTAAGAAGACTCATATGAAAACCAACAAACTGTGGGCAATTGGTTTGAGCGGCTTATTGATGACCGCTGGCTTACCATCGCAAATGGCTGTAGCTTTGAGTGCTACTGAAGTCAGTACCAAAGCTAAAGGATTTACCGTGCAGATCGATGGCGATGGCGGAGTGGGTTCGGGAGTGCTATTCGATCGCCAAGGCGAAACCTACTACGTGCTTACCAATCGCCACGTAGTCTCCCAAGATGGTAGGTATGAAATCCAGACTCCCAGCGGCGATCGCTACCCGGTGTACTACAGCCAAGTCATACCGGGAATGGATTTAGCCATTTTGCAGTTCAACAGCAAGAAAACCTACACTCTAGCTCAACTGGGTAACTCCGACCAGGTTCGAGAAGGAGCTTCAGTATACGTAGTCGGCTGGGCGGGGAGCTTGCCAGGAATTAACGAGCGCAGCTATCAGATTACCGACGGCAGAATTCGCAGCCTCCTATCTAAACCTGATGATGGCTATGCCATGGTGTATAACAACGAAGCCATCCCAGGAATGAGTGGCGGCCCGGTGTTGAATGAAGATGGGGTGGTAGTAGGCATCAACGGTAGAGCTACCCCACCAGAAGAAAAGACGGGGACAGTGCTGCGGTTGGGAATTCCAATTAACTCTTTTGTGGCAGCTAGAAAGAAATTGCCATCAGATGGGGGGCAGCAAACGCCTATTGCCACCAACCCAGATCGGATCGAAACTTCAACTAACCCGCCACCAGTAAATAATAATAAAGCTCCTACTGCCGAGCAGTTCGTCAGTTTAGGTGGCTCGAAGTCAGGCAAACAAGATTACCAAGGCGCGATCGAGGCTTACAACCGCGCTCTAGATCTCGATAAAAACAATCCAGATGCTTACTTCGGCCGGGGAGTGGCCCGCAGTCAACTCCAACAATTTGAACCCGCGATCGAAGACTTTAGCCAAGTAATTCGCCTCAGCCCCAAAAATCAATTTGCCTATGGCTATCGCGCTCTGATTAAAGTTTACTTACAAGATTATAAAGGGGCGCTAGCCGATAGCGACAAGGCTATTAGCCTCGATCCCAACTCGCCGAATTCGGCTCCGGCTTATGGGGTGCGGGGCATGGCCAATATCGGCTTAGAAAACTACCAAGGAGCAGTAGCAGATTTCGATCGAGTCATCAAACAATTTCCCGATCAGGCTGACTTCTACGCTCTGCGGGGATTGTCTCGCGGGGCCGCAGGCGATCGCGCTGGGGTGATTCCTGACGTGCAGAAAGCCGCAGATCTTTACAAAAAAGCAGGGCGTACCAAAGATTACGAAAATGCCCAGACGATCGCTACTAGTATGCAGTCTATACCCAGTTCGGTTGACACCTCTTCGATCTTCCGGGTGGCCCTCAAAGCTGCTCTGACATCTCTCAAACCAGGAGGCGGAGGGGGCGGAACTCCAGCACCGACAAACAATCGCACTGAAACTACTCCCCCTGCCAGCCAAGCATCTACAGGAAATATCGATCGAACTCCTCCGGCCAGCCAATCGCCGCCAGGAGAGCTAAAAGATGCTGTGGCTTACTTTAATCGGGCAGTGGATAACTATAAAGCTGGAAAAAAGCCCGAAGCTTTGGCGGATTTAAACCAAGCAATTCGTCTCGATCCTAAATATTCCCAAGCTTGGTACAATCGCGGTTTAGTGCTAGTAGATTTAGGACAGCCCGACCAAGCCCTCGCTTCCTACGATCGAGCGATCGCAGCTAACAATCGATGGGTGGGCAGCAAGTTGGTGGATGTCTACGTCAGCAAAGGCGTATTGCTCTCGGATCGTCAAAATCATAAAGCTGCGATCGCGGCTTATAGCCAAGCAATCCGCCTTGATGCCAAGGACTCTGGCGCTTACTACGGTCGGGGATTTAGCTACTACAAACTGAAAGATCACCGCCGCGCCATTGATGATTACACCACCAGTATTAAATTAAATCCCAAAGGGGCTGATGGCTACTTGAGTCGGGGCTTTGCTCGTTACGAACGAGGAGATCTGACGGGTGCGACCGCCGACATCCGCCAGGCCCTCGTCACCTACAAAGATTCTCCCGGACTGCATTTAGCTTTGGGGATGTCTCTTTACAAGCAGGGCAAGCGGGAAGAGGGATTGAAGTTTGCCGAAAAAGCGATCGACTTAGATCGGCGCGTCACTGATTTAACCTTTCTCAAGCAATATAATTGGGGCGATCGCCTGCTAGCTGACACGGACAAACTGCTGAAAAACCCAAGACTGGCTCGAAAAGCTCAGAGTTCACGAGTTTAGGAGTTTATCATTAAAATCATGTCTGTAAATCTCACCTAATTCATCGTTGAGAATTGCTGTTATTGTTGTGGCAGGGCGAGTTTGATTAGAACCTGATGGTTGAGGAACAACAGGGCTGGCAAAACCCGCCCCGACAAATACCATGTTTGTTCGATCGGATATGATATAAATTGCGAATTGTCAATTGCGAATTGCGAATTGGCATCACCATTTTAAAAATGCAGCTTCGACTCCCTGTTCTCGCCTGATTTTTCCATCTTTTTCAAACCAGGCAATGACTCGATCGGGGGTCAAATCTTCGATCGCCATCCCTTCTTCTTGGGCGATGTGCTTTAAAAGTTTGAGAGAAGAAATCGTCAATCGAGTTAAAAACTTTTCGTGGTTAGCGAGCAAAGCTTTGTCTACTTCTGCTGACTCTTCTAGAGTTAAAAACTGTGGTTCGTTCATCATTAGCCTAAATCTTCTTAGTTAGCCTTCATAGAGATAGTTCGACTAGCTGTTTCTCTGGCTCAATCTTTGCTCGATCGCTAGCGACTTCCAACCAACCTTGAATTGCATCTTGCAGCATTTCTTGCAATTGTTCATAGCTTTCTCCCCAGGTGTGGCATCCTGGTAGAGCAGGTACAGAGCCACACCAAACCCCATTTTCTTGCCAAATAACCACTTTGATTTTCATCTTCTACTGACTCTTCTAGAGTTAAAAGCTGCGGTGAAGGCATTTTAGCCATTTAGGTCTAAGAATAATGTAGTTAATTCCTGATACCCACTGACTACTCGTAAGATCTCAACTCCTGCTTTAGTTGAGCGGTAAAAAATTAAGTAACTTTCTACAGGAAAGCTTCGGAGAGCAGATGCTAACTCATCTCGCCTACGTCCCATACTAGGAAAAGTTGCTAGCTTGTAACAGGTACTATTAATTTTGGTAAGCAGGCGCTCGGCAACATCAAAACTACTATTGTGAGCAACGTAATCGAGAATACTTTCTAGATCTCGGCTGGCTGTGGGAGTAAATTGACAAATGTTGCTCATTTACCTAACTGAATGCGACGCTGAGTTAGCTTGTTTTGCAAATCTTGGAAGACCTGTTCTCCATCAATTAACTCGCCGCGTTCTGCTTCCGCTAAACCCACCAATATATCTTTTTGCAGTTCCTCAAACCGACCTTTATATATTCGTTCTCTTTCTTCTAGTAGCTTCAGTCCAGCAATAATTACCTCGTCAGTTGAGGCGTACTTACCGCTGTCGATCTGTGTTTGAACGAACTCCTCTAGTTCTGGGGTAAGTGGAAGGGCCATTTTAAGTTACAGCTAAGGTTTGTCTCTATTCTATAAACTCGATCGCTCGATCGCGCCCTTAATCGAATAGCCGCAGCGATGTTCGCCATCGATCATCCAGTGGGTGCGCTCTACTTGGCAATCTGGCAGGGCAATGGCAAACATTTCTAACTCGTGACCGCAAACTTTGGGGAAAGAGACAGCAATGTGAGAAATCGCACAGTTATGTTCTGTCAAGATGAATTGCGATCGCTCCTTATCTTCCTCATCTACGGGGTAAAACTCTGCCATGTAGCCTTCTTGCCTGCGGAGTTCCACCAATCTAGCCACTCGCTGTTTTAAAGTACCTTTGCCCAAGCGATCGAGGTAAGATTTGGCTTTGCGCTCCCAGTGTTGCTGCAACAAGCCGCTGGCTTGCTCGTATCCTACGGTTTCGATCAGGGTATTTAAGAAAGAAATCGCAAAGCGATCGTAGCTGTTAGGAAAGCGATCGCGTCCTTTCTGGCTCAACTGATAGATGTGCTGCGGCCGTCCCATCCCCGCTGTCACCGATTCATAACCGATTAGCTCTTCTGCCTCTAAATCCTTCAAATGGCGGCGAATCGCTTGGGGACTGATCTCCAACGCCTCAGCTAACTCTTGGGCTGTAGCTTGACCCCTTTTGAGTAAATGTTCCAGGATGTCCTGTTTGGTAGAAACTTGCGGCTCGGTCAGCATCTTCTCAGTTTTGGGTGTGAATCTGTCGTAAGATCGATTCTGGACTTTGACAACATCTTTGTTGCTAATGTAGTCTAAAATTAGAATTAAGCAACAATCTAGTTGTTTTAGTATTGTAAATCCAATCTGCCTCCACTGCCAACATCCGTCTATATCTACAGAGAACACCGAAAGTATAATGAGTGCTGCTGTCAAAACCCTAGTCAATCAGCCTTATAAGTATGGTTTCGTCACCACCATCGAAACTGATACCATCCCGCGCGGCTTGAACGAAGACGTTATCCGCCTGATTTCCAGTAAGAAGAACGAACCGGAGTTCATGCTGGAATTTCGTCTCAGAGCCTATCGTCACTGGCTGAAGATGACAGAACCAACCTGGCCTCATGTCACATATCCAGCGATCGACTACCAAGATATTATTTACTACTCCGCGCCCAAGCAAAAGGCCAAGAAGAACAGTTTGGATGAAGTAGATCCGGCACTGCTAGAAACGTTTGAAAAGCTGGGCATTCCCCTATCGGAGCAAAAGCGACTCACCAACGTCGCCGTCGATGCCATTTTCGATAGCGTTTCGATCGCAACTACATTTAGAGAGAAGCTGGCTAAAGAAGGCGTAATCTTCTGCTCGATCTCCGAAGCCCTGCACGAATATCCAGAGTTGGTGCAGAAATACTTGGGTAGCGTCGTCCCGATTGCCGACAATTACTTTGCTGCTCTCAACTCGGCTGTATTCAGCGATGGTTCCTTCGTCTACATTCCCAAAGGCGTTAAATGCCCGATGGAACTCTCGACCTATTTCCGGATCAATAGTGGCGATACCGGGCAATTCGAGCGCACCTTGATCGTTGCCGAAGAAGGTAGCCACGTCTCGTATCTGGAAGGTTGTACCGCACCGATGTACGACAGCAACCAGTTACACGCCGCTGTGGTGGAATTGGTTGCTCTCGATAACGCTGAGATCAAATACTCTACCGTCCAGAATTGGTACGCCGGAGACGAAAACGGCAAAGGTGGAATTTACAACTTCGTTACCAAGCGGGGATTGTGTCAGGGAGTCAATTCTAAGATTTCTTGGACTCAGGTAGAAACAGGTTCGGCGATCACCTGGAAGTATCCCAGTTGCGTGCTAGTGGGCGATAACTCCGTAGGCGAGTTTTACTCAGTCGCCTTGACTAACAACTACCAACAGGCAGATACAGGAACTAAAATGGTGCATATCGGCAAAAATACCCGCAGCACCATCATTTCTAAGGGAATTTCTGCCGGACACTCTAAGAATAGCTATCGTGGCTTAGTAAAAATGTCTCCCAAAGCTGAAGGGGCGCGTAACTACTCTCAATGCGACTCGATGCTAATCGGCGATAACGCCCAAGCCAATACCTTCCCTTACATCCAGGTACAAAACCATACCGCTAAGTTAGAACACGAAGCTTCAACCTCCAAAATTGGGGAAGATCAACTGTTTTACTTCACCCAGCGGGGCATTTCTCAAGAAGATGCAGTTTCGATGATGATTAGCGGTTTCTGCAAAGATGTTTTCAACCAACTGCCGATGGAATTTGCGGTAGAAGCAGACAGATTGTTAAGCCTCAAACTAGAAGGTTCGGTTGGCTAACTCTGCGAAACTCTGCGTTTCCCCTGCGTACCTCTGCGTTGAAGATTTTTTTAACGCAAAGGGCGCAAAGGTTAGCGCAAAGGGGCGCAAAGGAAGGTTTAAGTATGATGACAGAAGGAAGTGAAGTGATATTATCAGTCCGCGATTTAACGGCAGAGGTAGATGGTACGCCAATCCTCAAAGGCATGAGTCTGGAGATTAAGGCAGGCGAAATTCATGCCATTATGGGGCCGAATGGTTCTGGGAAAAGCACCTTTTCTAAGGTTTTAGCCGGGCATCCCGCCTATGAAGTTACTGGTGGCGAAGTCATCTTTCAAGGGCAAAACCTGCTGGAGATGGAACCAGAAGAACGAGCTAGAAGTGGAGTATTTTTAGCTTTCCAATACCCCTTGGAAATTCCTGGAGTAAGCAATTTGGATTTCTTGCGAGTGGCATACAATTCTCGCCGGAAACACCAAGGGTTAGAAGAACTCGATGCTTTTGATTTCGACGAACTGATCCAGGAAAAGCTAGATGTAGTCAAGATGGATTCGGCTTTCTTGAGTCGCAGCGTCAACGAAGGTTTTTCTGGCGGCGAGAAGAAGCGCAACGAAATTCTGCAAATGGCAATTCTAGAACCCAAATTAGCAATTCTAGATGAAACGGATTCGGGTTTGGATATCGATGCTTTGAAGATCGTTGCCAATGGTGTCAACCAACTGGCAAATCCAGAAAATGCCATGCTGGTGATTACTCACTACCAGCGGTTGCTAAATTACATTATTCCCGATCGCGTCCACGTCATGGCTAACGGACGAATTATTACTAGCGGGACGAAAGAACTGGCGCTGGAATTAGAAGCCCGTGGCTACGACTGGTTGTTGGAAGCAGAAACGGCTGAGGTGGCGGTGTGATGACTACTCAAGTTTCTCCCAAACGGGAAGTAGGTTATTTATCTGAGTTGCTGCAACAGCGTCCGAGTTTGGACGTGCAGGCAATAGGCGCGGAAACGGTTGCTTGGTTGCAAGAAATCCGCGATCGCTCTACGCCTATAGTACGCGAATTGGCGATTCCCACTACTAGAGATGAGGAATGGCGGTTTACAGATTTATCGTCTTTATTAAAAGTCAACTTTGCCGCCGCTAAACCCACGTCGCCTTTACCAGATATTTCGTCGTTGGTTCTGCCAGAAGCAGCAGCCAGCAGGTTGGTATTTGTTAATGGGTTTTATGCCCCGGAACTGTCGTCGGTGGCTGGGATTCCAGAGGGTGTATTTGCAGGCAACCTGTGGGCAAACGAGATCCCTCGCTGGCGGGATTATCTGGCGAAACTACCAGGCGGGCAAGAGGTGTTTTCTGCCCTCAATACTGCTAGTCTGACCGATGCAGCCGTGGTGTGGATACCGAAAAATCGATCGCTGGAAGTGCCGATTCATCTGCTGTTCGTTTCGACGGCTGGCGAGTTGCCGACTGTTTCTCAACCCCGCTGCTTGGTGGTGGCAGAGTCGGGGAGTGCGGTGACGGTAATTGAAGAGTATGCGGTTTGCCCTCACCCCCAGCCCCTCTCCCACCGGAGAGGGGGGCAGGAATACGCTGCCTATTTGACGAATGCGGTGACGGAGATTTGGGTGGGAGAAAATGCCCAAGTTACTCACGCGCGGATGCAGCGAGAGGGCGAGGAGGCGTTTCACGTGGGTAAAACTGCGATCGCTCAAGCGCGTCATAGTCGCTATACTTGCTGTGCGGTGAGTTTGGGGGCAAAGGTGTCGCGGCACAATTTAGAAATCTTCCAGACGGGTGAAGGTACGGAGACGATACTGAACGCACTGACGAAAATTGCTGGCGAACAACTAGCAGATACTCACAGTACGATCGCTCTCAATCATCCTTACGGTACTGCCAGACAAGTGCATAAGTGTATAGTAGGCGATCGGGCCCATGCTGTCTTTAACGGCAAAATCTTGGTTCCCAAACCCGCCCAACTGACGGATGCAGGGCAGTTAAGCCGTACTTTGTTACTATCGCCCAAAGCCCGCGTCGATACCAAACCTCAGTTAGAAATCACTGCCGACAACGTCAAATGCGCCCACGGTGCAACTGTCAGCCAACTCGAAACCGATGAAATCTTCTACTTGCAAAGTCGCGGCTTAGATGCAGATAGCGCCCGCAACTTGCTAATTAACGCCTTTGCTACTGAGATTGTCGATCGAATCCCCATAGCCTCACTCCGTCAGACCATATCACAGATAGTGCGATCGAACCCCATCTCCTAGCCCACATCTATCGATAAACATCTGTGTTCATCTGTGTTCATCTGTGGTTAAAAAAAATCCCCAATCATGATCCTCACCAAAGAAAGAACCCTAGCCGAAAAAGTCCGCGCCGACTTCCCCATCTTGCACCAAGAAGTCAACGGCAAACCCTTAGTTTACCTAGACAACGCCGCCACCTCCCAAAAACCCCTAGCGGTTCTCAACGCCCTGCAAGATTATTACCAACACTACAACTCCAACGTGCATCGCGGCGTTCATACCTTAAGCGCCAAGGCGACAGATGCTTACGAAGGGGCGCGAGTAAAAATTTCTAAGTTCGTCAATGCGGCTTCACCCCAAGAAATCGTCTATACCCGCAATGCTTCCGAGGCGATTAACTTAGTCGCTTATGCTTGGGGATTAACCAACCTCCAAAAGGGAGATGAAGTTATCCTCACCGTGATGGAACACCACAGCAATCTGGTTCCATGGCAAATCATCAGCCAAAAAACTGGGGCGGTGTTGAAGTTTGTCGAACTGACAGCCGATGAAGATTTCGATCGCGAACAATTCAAAAGTCTGATTTCCGATAAAACTAAATTGGTATCTGTCGTTCACGTTTCTAACACCTTGGGTTGCATCAATCCAGTAGAAGAAATCTGCGCGATCGCCCACCGTTATGGTGCTAAAGTCTTAATCGACGCTTGCCAAAGCATTCCCCATATGCCAGTTGACGTGCAGAAAATCGACTGCGATTGGCTGGTGGCTTCGGGACATAAAATGTGCGGCCCGACTGGGGTAGGATTTTTGTATGGCAAGTTGGATTTACTGCGATCGATGCCCCCATTTTTAGGCGGCGGGGAAATGATTGCCGACGTGTTTCTGGAATCTTCCACCTATGCCGATTTGCCCCACAAATTTGAAGCCGGAACTCCTGCTATAGCCGAGGCGATCGCTCTGGGTGCGGCAGTAGATTATCTTACAGGTATAGGCTTAGACCGCATCCACGCCTACGAAGAGGAATTAACTGCCTATCTGTACCAACAGTTATCACAAATTCCGCAAATTCGCATCTACGGACCGCCTGTAAATAAAGGTAGGGCGGCGTTAGCTGCGTTTACCGCTGGAGATGTCCACCCGCACGATTTGTCTACGATATTAGACCAAGCTGGGGTAGCGATTCGCGCCGGACATCATTGCACTCAACCTTTGCATCGTTACTTGAAGGTGCAATCTACGGCGAGGGCGAGTTTGTATTTCTACAACACCAAAGAAGAAATTGATGTTTTCATCGCGGCTTTGCGGGAAGCGATAGAGTTTTTTGGCAGCATTTTTGGTTGAGGGCATCGGCTTGGTTGCCCTCACCCTAAATCCCTCTCCCAAGCTTGGGAGAGAGACTTTGAAGGAATACTGAGAGGTATAAAAATCCGATCGCTTGCTAATAAAATAAATCCTTTAATTTGAGCTTGCGATCGATGTATAAATAGCGATCTTGCTTAACAGGAGAAACTATTTTCTGCCATAGTTAAAATAAATTTAACGTTCCCAGTCAGCGGCTGCAAATAGTTTGAAATTCATAACCAGCAAGTTCATTCAGTCCGCTGCACTGTGGTGGTTAGCTTTATACACCAAAGTATCGCTTGCGTATGTTTTGATACTTTGGTTTTGCCAATACTCGCTCAATCTTCATGTAATCCCATTTCTCCACACCTATTCTACGGTTCCGTTCAATTCCATCAAGCTTGTCATGCAATGTAGCATCGATAATACCACTTGTCATTATACAGAAACCCCCAGCACCGTATTGATCAAGAACATCAGATACTTGCACTTTTGCACCAGAAAGAGTCGCACCTCTAGACAATAGCTTACATTGAATTATCCATTTCACTCTTGGTTCATTCCAGCGACTTCGGGTATAAATTTCAATGTCACGACCTCCGTCTCGTGAACGTGATTTGCCCATTTTGTGCCGGGTATCTGGGTCAAAATCAGAAGAATATATAATCAAATCATAGCAAAGCTGTTCAAATAATTCATCATCAATTTTTTCCCAAGGACAAGATATATCAACATGGTTGCCTGACAAGGAAATGAACTTATCCGTCAGTCTGTCAAACACATTTTGATAATCCTGTTCAACACAATACTCAAGAGATTTTAGAGACAATTCTGATTCAGAAGAATAGCAATGACGATCAATAAAGAATACATATTGAGCACAGTAATCTTTAACTATCATCAAACAACCATCTTCTGATAACAAGACTTGATAGGGTTCAACATTATTTAAATAATATGGTTGTAAACTTTCACTTTTCTGTAGTATTGACAATACACATTTTCGTGCAATGCTAAATCCATTGCGCGGAAAGAGCATTATTGCTGAATTGCTTAATACGACGGGTGGAAGATTTCCAACGCAAAAATCATCAGCTTTTTCCATCATGGGTAAATCTTTACCAACTCCTCCGTATAATTTCAACGCTTGCCCAAGATCATGAGGAACCTCACCCCTATTTGAGCGGTAAGGAATAATCCATGCCCATGAGGACATATAAACATCGTAACCAAGATGAGGACTAATAAAAGAAAGCCAGAATTCAAACTTCTCTTCGGGGTTTTCACTATAAAGTGATTTAAGTTCTTCTTCGTCCAGACACACATCATCTATTCCAGCAATTATGTTAGCCATATATTTGTCAGCTAACTCTGGGAAAAACAGTTTTTGTTTTTTTAGACTGATCTTGAAATCATCTATTGAGTTTTCGAACTCGATAGTCCACTCACTATAAAAATCAAACAAAAAAGATGTTAATTCGTTTAATTTAATTTGTTTTGGGCATATTTCAAAAGTAATGTTTCTCGAATCTTCTAGATAAGATATTGATTCACAAAAGGGATAAAGTCTTTCACCCAAAAACAGGGAGAAAAAATATTCATCGGCTATATCTAAATTTGAATTGTAGCCAATGAATTTTGTAATATTTACTTTGAAATTATTGTGCCTTTTGATATATTCTTTGAGTAGATCGATTGTAAGATTCTCCTCAATATCTAAACTAGGAATAAACATTTTTTGTATGCCCAATTTTGATTATTAACAAGATCTCAGTATAATTAAAAGAAATAATAGCTACGTCCCATGTTTGGAAAGCTGACAAGTTGTTTGCACCTGGCATCGAAGGCTTTGAGGAATTGTTCGCCTGCTTCTACATTAGTTTGCCAGAAGTAATCTGAGATGTCATTGAGATCCTCGATTGCTTCGTCGGAAATAATGTATTGACTCATTGCTGACTCTGCCGTGCCTGTTGAAATTTATCGAGGAGTTGGTTGACGGCAGTTTCCCCATCCGTACCGCCTTTTTGTTCTAGCGATCGAATCGCTGCATCAACTTTCTGGCGGGTGGATTCGATCCAAGCAGGGTCTTCGGTTAGACTATGTTCTTCCCAGTCGTCAAGGAGTTGGAAGGCTTGGGCAAGCAGATCGTCCAGCGTCTCGTAGCGTCCGCTTTGCAGTTTCTGTTGGACGATCTGGGCTTGTTCGGGAGTAAGCGTAATGTTCATAGAGCGAACAACTGACTGGGGTTGGTCTCAAGTTTAGCATCGCACCCTCATCGGCGGTCGATTTTTCTCCCTCTAAAAGGCTATTCAATCGTCTGGAACGGAAATTCTCTTTACCCTAATCGATCGACCAAGACGCGGTAAACCGATCGCAAATCTGGGATATAGTAAGCTTGAGTTGAAATAGTTTCGAGTTTAATTTGAATTCGATGACTGTTGCTCGATCGACTAAACCATTTAGCAGCAATCTGTCTTTGACGCTAAAGTGAGTTCTGGCTCTTTTAGAAGAGGATGAAACAGATGATTATGGCATTTTGCCACCGAGTCGATCGTCCAGTCTATAGGGCGATCGCACTTAGCAGTAGAAAATTTTTTATTGCCATAATCAAAATAAATTTAACGGCTAAGTCGAGCCGCGACTAGTATCCTTTGCATCCTCACTAATATCTCTCGTCCGTCCGCTCCAACGTGTTGTTAGACCGCGCTTTCGTGACAAGTTTACAACTTCTCTGCCGCTTTCAGCTTGTTGTTTTTGCAAATCAGCAACGATGGCTTTCAAGTCATAATTGAATGAGCGTGAATACTCTTCACGAATTCTGTGAATCTCTTCGATGATTTCATCACGAAACATCATTAACCTCCAAGCAGTTCATAGGGTGTACAAAGAATCGGTAACTCGTATCCAAAATCAAGACTGATCTCTGCCAACTTCCCTTGAATTTGAGCATTGGCGATGTGCTTGCAGTTCCATGTGAGCAAATAATCCATTCCATGAACAGTTGCGGCTGCAATATGAAGCGCATCTACATCAGCTTTTGTGGGAAGGTTGCTGCGTCCTAAAAATTGCTCCGCTAGGTCAAGCACAGATTGGTTTATGTCTAGTAACAAGAAATTGCGAAGGATTTCTAGCCGTCGAGATGCAATTTCAGCATCTCCTTGAGAAACTTCTTTCACAACTGCTTGAGAGGCATAAAGGGTAAACTGACTACGGCGTGTGTCCCACCACTCCCTTGTAACCTCAACATTTGCAGCTACAACAAGATCCCTGCTGGGTCGAGCAGTGAGATAGCCCAAGATACTAGTCTCAATGTAGAGAGATTCACTCATACAAAGCAGATTATAAGCCCCTTCATTCTATCTCAGACCCACTGCTTCTTATTTAGATAAAGTTTTGCCATCAGTGTATTGGTAACTATCGAAGCAGAAAGAACTTACTCACCACAAAAGCAGAACCCCCAAAAAGTGTGACCGTAGCAGTTAACTTTATCAATGCGACTGAATTTTTAATTGGGGCATCCTTGCAAGTCAGGACGAATGTGGGAATAGCTACGTCCCATGTTTGGAAAGCTGACAAGTTGTTTGCACCTGGCATCGAAGGCTTTGAGGAATTGTTCGCCTGCTTCTACATTAGTTTGCCAGAAGTAATCTGAGATGTCATTGAGATCCTCGATTGCTTCGTCGGAAATAATGTATTGACTCATTGCTGACTCTGCCGTGCCTGTTGAAATTTATCGAGGAGTTGGTTGACGGCAGTTTCCCCATCCGTACCGCCTTTTTGTTCTAGCGATCGAATCGCTGCATCAACTTTCTGGCGGGTGGATTCGATCCAAGCAGGGTCTTCGGTTAGACTATGTTCTTCCCAGTCGTCAAGGAGTTGGAAGGCTTGGGCAAGCAGATCGTCCAGCGTCTCGTAGCGTCCGCTTTGCAGTTTCTGTTGGACGATCTGGGCTTGTTCGGGAGTAAGCGTAATGTTCATAGAGCGAACAACTGACTGGGGTTGGTCTCAAGTTTAGCATCGCACCCTCATCGGCGGTCGATTTTTCTCCCTCTAAAAGGCTATTCAATCGTCTGGAACGGAAATTCTCTTTACCCTAATCGAGCAACCAAGACGCGGTAAACCGATCGCTATTCTCAAACCCTTGAGGTCGGAATAGGTCAAAGTGGGTAAAATGACTTCAAACCCATACCACATAACGATTTTTCCAAGCTGGAGGGATATTTGGGATGTGGTAGGCTTGAGTTAACATAGTTGCGAGCTTAATTTGAATCCCATGACAGTTGCTCGATCGACTAAACCATTTAGCAGCAATCTGTCTGTAACGCTAAAGCGAATTCTGGCTCTCTTAGAAGAGGATGAGACAGACGATTATGGTACTTTGCCACCGAGTCGATCGGCAAGTCTATAAGGCGATCGCAGTTTCCACATCCCGATCTTCCCCATGACGAGGACGAAGGTATAAAGTAACTTCTACATCGAGTCGCTTCAGAAAATTGAGTAGTTTACCTTCGCTGAAACGCTGAAATTCTGCTTTCATCAGATCCGATACCTCTGGTTGGGTAATGCCAAGAATTTCGCTAATTTCCTGCTGTTTCAGATTGCGTTGCTTTAGCAAACGTACTACTTGAATTCCTATTTTTCCTCGCGTAAAAAGTTCCTCTGCATTTTCCAAACCAAGATCGGCAAATACATTACCACTACTCTCTTCAAAAACTGGTTCTTGCGTCATTGTGGTTTCTCCCTTGCCACTGCGTCTTTATAACGTTGTTTGATTAGTTCAACATCAGCCTGTGGGGTTTTGATACCTTTTTTCGATTTCTTCTGAAAAGCGTGCAGGACATAGATTGTTTCTCCAATTTTAACAGCGTAAACAGCCCTGTAAGTATCGGTGTCATAGCGTTTAACAATTTCATACACCCCGCTGCCAACTCCCTTAAAAGGCTTGGCTTCTAGAGGTGTTTCCCCTGCTTGCACCAATTGCAACGCATAGCCTACCGATGCCCGCACTTCTTCTGGAAACTCGCGAATATTTTTGCGAGAGTCTCCCATCCAAACCAGAGAACGTAAAGGAATTTCTCTAGTTTCCTCACGATCGGTCATTCTATCTAAAATTTTCTATAAAATAAATAAGAGAATATCATAAAATAAACAGAAAAAGATTGATGAAAGTATTTACAGCGATCGCAGAACGAGATCCTCAGATAAAGCTCTATGTAGGCTACGTTTCTGGGTTTACAGGCGCACATTCTCAGGGCGAAAACCTGGATGAATTACGAGAAAATCTGCGAGAAGCGATCGAGATGCTTTTAGAAGATGAAGAAGTTAAATTTGAGATAGAGTTTGTTAATACGCCCTCAACCCCAACCGGGAAAAGTCATGAATATTGACACAAAAATCTTACAAACGGTCGTGCAAATGCCAGAACCTCTAAAACAAGAAGTTCTACACTATGCTCAGTATCTCATGGAAAACTACTCGAAAGACGTTTCGGTAGAGCAGCATCCCGTTAAAAAACGTCGATCGGGTATATTACAAGGAACATTTGTTCTGCCTTTAGCTGAAGACTTTGACGAGCCTCTGGAAGATTTTAGGGAATATATGGAATGAGTTCTTTTCTGCTAGATACTCATACTTTTATCTGGTTGTCTGAAAACGATCCTAAGTTGCCCAGTAGCCTCAGAGACGCGATCGATTTAGCTGATACGGTTTACCTCAGTATTGTTAGCCTCTGGGAAATTGCCGTGAAGTTAAGTATTGGTAAGTTGTCACTGCAACGAAGCTATGAAACAGTTGGCAACGAACTAGAATCGTCAGATATTCTGCTGCTACCTATTTCATTTACTGACACTCTGCAAGTTCGTAATCTACCATTACACCATCGCGATCCATTCGATCGAATGTTAATCGCTCAGGCAATGAATAGATCGCTGGTTTTAATTAGCCAAGATACTCAATTCGATGCCTACTCAGTTCAAAGACTATGGGAATAAAACAATTAATTCCGCTCGCAGTCAAATCCTTGTAAGCCTAACACTACAAGAGCAATAGACAACTAACATCATATTAATAATAGCTACTCTATAGCGCGATCGCAGAGCGAGATTTGGGATGTGGTAGGCTTGAGTTGACATAGTTGCGAGCTTAATTTGAATCCCCTGACTGTTGCTCGATCGACTAAACCATTTAGCAGCAATCTGTCTGTGACGCTAAAGCGAGTTCTGGCTCTCTTAGAAGAGGATGAGACAGACGATTATGGGATATTGCCACCGAGTCGATCGTCCAGTCTATAAGGCGATCGCAGTTTCCACATCCCGATCTTCCCCATGACGAGGACGAAGGCATAAAGTAACTTATACATCGAGTCGCTTGAGAAAATTGAGTAGTTTACCTTCGCTGAAACGCTGAAATTCTGCTTTCATTAAATCCGATGCGTCAATGAGATTTTTGTCCGGCTCCGTCACGGGAGTCGGACGCGCTATCTCTCCTCATCCCGCTGGCGCTGAGGATGGGGACTCTCGCGATTTCCGTTGAGGTTTACAGGCAATGGGTGAAGACAGTTTTTAGAACTGACGCAAACCTTTGAGCGATCGCTTTTCCTCAGTTTCTTGTAACCCTTTAGTTTGAACTAGCACCCTAAAACCACCCAATCCCATGGGGTTAATTAGTTGGTGTAAAGCTTCTCGCCCCTGTAATACTTGTTGCAGGCTTAGAGGAGCGTCACCGGGCTGAGAAAGAGCAGCCAGACGTTCTCCCAATCCCAGAGCCATTAAAAACAAACCTTGTTGGGTAAAACCTAATGGCTGCAAACCGCATAATTCTCCTTGTCGTTCTAAAGCCGTAAAATCTACATGAGCGGTGAGATCTTGATATCCGATGTAAATGTAAGGGTTGTTATGGTGTCTGTGTTGGTAGTAACACTGCAAAGTTCCTTCAGAGCGAGCAGGGCGGTAATAGCTACTAGCCGGGTAGCCATAGTCGATCGTCAATAGATAGCCTCGCTGTAACTTTGCGGCTGCGGTTGTCAGCCAATCTAAGGCTGCGAGATTGACCTCAGTGCGGTATCCTACGGGATAGTTGTCGCTAGGAAATGCAATTCCAACTAAATTAAAATATTGCGCTAGTTGTGGAGTTGAAAGTTCGCCGATCGCTTCGACAAATTTTATCTCCTTCTGCCCAGACTCTAAGCGATCGAGTTCTTTAACGGTGATGTATATTTCTTGCAGTTGCCCTTCAACTACGACCACTTGATGTACTGGCAAAGCATCCACCAATTCATTAGAAAAAACACAACCGACGATCGATCGATCTTGGATCTCTTCTAAAGCACACCATCGTACTTGTTTTTGACTTTTGACTGCTTGGTGCGCCTGACATTCTGAGGAAACCTCAGAATTCGGCGCATCCGCTTTTGACTTTTGACTTGCTAATAGCCGCTGTTGAGTTGCCCGCATCGCTTTCGTCTTTTCGACAACGACGTACTCTAAGGCGCGAAAAAAATCTTGATGGTGGCGATCGAGGTAGCGTAAGATATCTGCTGCGATTAGTCCTTGCCCCGCTCCCATTTCTACGATCGTAAAGGGATGGGGATGTCCCAAAATCTCCCACATTTCTAGAAATTGCTCTGCTAGCAACTCCCCGAAGTCAGATCCTAAGTGGGGAGAGGTAAAAAAGTCCCCTGGCCCGCCAATATTGACTTTATCCCTAGCATAGTAACCGTGTTGGGGATGATACAACACCAAATCCATGTATTGGGCAAAGGTAATTCGTTGCTGCGGCGCTGCGGCAATTCGACTAGCAATTAGCTGACAAAGTACGGGATCGTTGTCTTGGGTGTCGTGCATTGGCTCGTACTACAGTATGGCATCGCCAGCAACAACCCGATCGCATACTTACACGATCGGCGATCGGACTGAAATTATATGTTGCTTAGAAGTAGTCTAACAGTAACTCATAATCCTACGTCCAGGATTGTCGTCTTTGCACGGTTTGAACATTAAAGTTAAATCGAACAATTCAAGGACAAAAAATAACTAATTACTTTTTATTACTTTTTCATACTGCCAAACTTGAAATTATTGATTAAATTGAGTTAATCAAAACTACTAGATTTAGGAGATCGCCGATTATGAACGAATCTATGGATCTATCGCTAGAAAAGCAGTTCAGCTTGCGGGAATTCGAGATGAAAGTTCAAAATATTACTCATATGGAAGCGCAAGAACTTTTAGTTACTCTATATAGACATATGCTGGCCAAAGACTCGATTTACCAGAAAATGCTCAAACAACAGTGGGGGATGGAAACTGCTTGAGCGATCGCTTGCCCATGTTTTTACCACCACTACCAACATATTAAGCCCAGTTAGCTGAATTCTTCGTCGCTACTGGGCTTTTTAGTTTGGCTAAGAAAGTGCCGATCGCAACATGGCTAACTTCTCTGGCAGCATCCGGTAAAAAATCCACGTTCCGCGTCTCTCTCGCTCTAGCAAACCAGCTTCGTGCATCACTTTGAGGTGGTGGCTGACGGTGGGCTGCGCTAGGTCTAATTGGTTAACCAAATCGCAAGCACAAACTTCTCGATTGGGCTGGGCCGCAATTAAACTCAACATTTGCAATCGCGCTGGTTCTCCCAACACCCGAAAAATGGCTGCTAAACTGCTTATCTCATCAGGAGTAAGGCGACCAGCTAGCAGGGAAGAGCAACAAGTGACTTTAGGTTTAGATATCTTCATATTTTATATATTGACACGCATCAATATGTATTGCCATAATATTGATGTAATTAAATATTGATGTAAATCGATATAAGGAGAAACACAATTATGTCTCGTCTGCAACTAGCACTAAACGTCAGCGACATCGATGCAGCGGTAGATTTCTACAGCAAGCTGTTTAGCACCGAACCAGCCAAGCGTCGTCCTGGTTATGCTAACTTCGCCATTGCGGAGCCACCGCTCAAATTGGTGTTGTTTGAAAATCCAGGGGCAACTGGCAAGTTGAATCATCTGGGAATTGAGGTAGAGTCTTCAGAGCAGGTAACTGAAGCGGGCGATCGCTTCCAGCAAGCGGATCTAACGGTGAAGTCGGAACCGCAAACAACTTGCTGCTATGCCTTGCAAGATAAAGTTTGGGTGACAGATCCAGACGGGGACGATTGGGAAGTCTACACGGTGCTGAAGGATTCAGCCACCTTCGGTAGTGCGAGCGCCCAAACTACAGGATGCGCTTGTTCGTAGTCGATGCCAAAACCCGTTTGAAAACACCCTCACCCTAAATCCCTCTCCCGTGGGAGAGGGACTTTGAGTTTAACTTGTTTGATATCATGTATCGCTCCTCTTCTAACATCGGGTTAGCAGCGGCTCTAATCTTGCTAGAACTTCATCAATTAACTCAGGAGGTGCTTTTTCGACAAAAACGGCTTTTCTCGCACTACAGTCAACGGCTCTAAGCTGGTCTACTAGCACTACGCCGTAAGTCTGCATCTGGACTGGTAATTCCACTTCAAACGGCCATCCCTTCTTTCGGCTAGTAATGGGACAAACCAGCACGATCTTAGAAATTCGATTATAAGCTAATGGTGAAATGATCATCCCAGGGCGATCGCCTGCCCGATCGCTGCCAGTGCGGGGATTCAATTCTAATTGAATAATGTCACCACGTTCGAGGATGCGATCGCCTATTTTTACCAATTTTCTTCTCCCACTGGCTCTCCCCAATCTAGTTCGTCATGCTGCGCGTCTGGGGTGACATCTTGCAGCAGTTCGTCAAGTGTATATTTGGGTCTGGTCGGGGATAGAATAATCTTATTTCCCTCGGTGGAAATGGCAACCAAATCTCCTGGTTTTAATCCGATTTCCTGAATAATACTTTGTGGGAGCCTGATTCCCAAAGAGTTCCCCCACATACTGACTTTTTGAGCGATCGTCATGGCAAATTAGGATCGAGGGTTTATACATTGAGTATACTACCGTTTGCTGGCGCTTTGAGGTTAAAGACGCGCTCCACTTCTTCTAACTGAGAAATGCTATAGCAATGTTGAATTAGCAGAAGAAAAATCGAGCGTTTTTGTGAACTTTTATGTTGGCTTTACTAAAAACTTCTGAGCCAAGATGTAGATCCAATTTTCTGGCGTAAAGATCGGTAAATGAGAAAATTAAGGCAGTGGATAGATCGAAAAGTTTGGCGCAGACTCAACCGTAAAACCAAGCGCATTTTTAAGGTGCTATTTGCTTTATTCCTGGTGGGGTTGACGGTGCGATCGCTTCCTTACCTAGCCCCGATTCGCACCGGAGATATCGCCCAAGATCGGCAAGCCGTCGAATTACTCGATCGCCACGGATTGCCATTAGGAACCTTACTCAGCCGCGATCGCCAGCATACAGCCGTAGTCCCCCTCGATCGAGTATCTCCGCACTTCATCCAAGCGATATTAGCCGCCGAAGATAAGCGATTTTATCAGCATGGGGCATTAGATTTACAGGCGATCGGGCGATCGCTTGCAGACTCGATCCAACAAAGAAAAGTTGTCTCTGGCGCTTCCACCATCACCATGCAACTGGCGCGGATGCTAGAACCGTTGCCGCGCAACTTCAACGGCAAAGTCAAAGAAATTTGGCTTTCTTGGCGACTGACAGCGGGGATGAATAAAGATGAAATCCTCACCGCTTATATCAATCGCTTGCCGATGGGAGGGAATATCTACGGTTTAGAAGCCGCCTCCCGGATTTATTTCTCGATTCCGGCTGCCGATCTCAATCTGGCCCAAGCTAGCATTTTAGCAGGACTGCCGAACAATCCCACCTACTTCAACCCCTTCACCCACTGGGAACGGTTGAAACAGCGCCAGCGGTACGTCCTCGATCGCATGGTGGCAGATAAATACATCACTTCTGGGCAAGCAGAGAGAACCTATACCGAACAGATTGCCTTTCAGCCGCGCCAGCAGGGAATTATCGCCGCCCCGCACTTCTTATTTTGGTTGAGCGATCGATTAGTAGAGGAGAGAGGGAGATGGGGAGATGGGGAGATGGGGAGAGAATTATTAACTCCGAACTCATTTACCGTCTCTACGACGATCGATCGCCCTTTGCAGCAATTTGTCGAAGCTCAAGTACAGCAATTAATTCGCTCTTTGGCTGCTAATAACGTCCGTCATGCTGCTGCTTTAGTCATCGATAATCATACGGGAGAAATATTAGCCTACGTCGGTTCTCCCGATTACTTTGATGAAGCGAATTTAGGCAGTAACGATGGGGTGCAAGCACTGCGTCAGCCTGGATCTACCCTGAAGCCGTTGCTTTACGAGTTAGCCTTAGAAAAAGGTGTCATTCGTCCGAACACGATTTTGGCCGACGTACCTACCCATTACGCCATTCCAGGAGCGAAACTCTACAGCCCTACAGATTACAACGAAAAATTCTTAGGCCCCGTGCGAGTGCGGATTGCTTTAGCCAATTCCCTCAACGTGCCAGCCGTGCGAGTGTTAGAAAAAGTCGGCGTACCAGCATTTTTAGAGCGATTGCAGCAACTAGGATTCGAGCATCTGACGCAACCACCAGAATACTATGGATTGGGTTTAGCCCTCGGCAGCGGCGAAGTCAGCCTGTGGGAATTAGCCCGTACATACCTCACCATTGCCAACCAGGGACAACCCACCCCCCTAATCACCACATTAAACCCTTCTCCTCCTCCCCCCATCTCCCCATCTCCCCCTCCCTCCTGGCAACTAATTACTGATATGCTGAGCGATCGCCATGCTCGTGCGATTTCTTTTGGTGTCGATTCGGCACTAGATCTACCGTTTCCAGCCGCAGTTAAAACTGGCACGTCTTCTAACTTCCGCGATACTTGGACTGTTGGGTTTACCACCGACTACACCGTTGCTACCTGGGTAGGAAATTTCAACGGCGATCCAATGCGTCAAGTTTCTGGGGTGACGGGTGCAGCCCCTTTGTGGAATCGCATTATGCTGCACCTGCACGAAAACCGGGAACCTGTTGCTTTTGCTCCACCAACGGGGATGGTACAAAAGCCGATTTGCGCTCTTTCTGGGTTGAAACCTACTCCTGCTTGCACCTGGGTAGTTCGAGAATATTTCTATCCTGAAGATCTGGTAGCATACGAACAGCAATTAGATAATTCCTCCCAAGAAACTGCTCAAGTTAGCAATTTCAAATCGTCCGAATTGCAAATTTCATCTCCTCGGAACGGCGATGTATTCTTGTTACCTCAATCTGGGGAAAATGCTGCGCCGAGATTAGAATTTAAGTTAGCTCAAGCTGTTACTCGGCCTGTAGAATGGTGGCTCAATGGGGAAAAGCTAACTCAACCGTCATCTAATTCTATTTTTTGGTCGATGAAACCTGGTAACTGGACGTTAGAAGTTAGGGAGGGGGAAAAGAGCGATCGCGTTAATTTCCAAGTGCAGGTATCAAATTTTCGTCCTACACGTCGAGGGTTTTCGATCGGGCGTTCTTAACAAGAAGATTAGCTTGTGGCATTTTTGCTACCGATTCCAAAAGTCTAGGCTGCGGCGTTTTTGCCACCGATTCTAAAAGTCTAGGCTGCGGCATTTTTGCCAAACTTGTATCTATTGCTCACATAATCCCTCGCTTAGAAGCTCGAAAAAAATTATCCATATTTCAGCCCAAATTTTAGATTTAGTATTTGGTATTTTTGTACTATAAAGTTTTTATTTACTAAATGTCAAACGAATTTAGAAGTTAAGCTTACAATTTATAGCGAGCCTAAATCATTTGTCAACGATCTTGTAATGTAGGTTTCTAGCCTGCCATCTAGGACAGCCGGGACGGCTAGATCGCAGTTTCACGATCGATTTAGACTGGTTATAAACAAGTGCAATCTGCCATCCATAGGAGAATAGGCAGCAATGTCAAAATATTTTACTTGTCGCAACTGTGGGGCAGATGTGCCGATCGAGGCTTGTGGTTGTCCTGAATGCGGTTCGGATCGAGAAACTGGTTGGTCTGAAGCAGAACGAGTCATTGCTTTGTCAGAAAAAGATGCCCAAATAGTTTTTAGCCTATTGGAAAATCCACCCGAACCGAATGCGCAACTAAAAGCTGCTTTTGAGAAACACAAAGCGTTTTCAGGAGATAAATAAACTATACTGAGAAGCGATCGAGCGAGTAAATCTGATGCTGCAAGATCCAGACAATTTTGAGGATGATGCGATCGAGATTACAGCAAATAATGATGCTGAAGCCCAGCGAAAGGGCGAACGTCTTGCCGATCTGCGAAGCGATGCTCAAACGATCGTCAAATGCCTTGGATGCCGCCGCCGAACTAAAACGACAGGCAAATACATCTGTACGCTTAGAATAGAAATGCGTCCAGCGCCAGAAGGAGACAACCGATGAAGGAGACATTTAACCCCATTAAGGGCAAGCGTGGAGAATTTCGAGTTGCCCTCAATATTACAGAATTAGGCGATCGCGCTTGGGATCTTTTGTCTCTGTCTCAACAGTTAGGCTTTGAGAAACCACAGTTTGCTACTCACATTTGGCATTCTGGAGCCGTTGAGGTTTGGGCTGTGATTTTGCAACAATTTCACCAATATGATGCCGATTCAAGTTTGGTGGTTGATGTGTGGGACGATCGATTAGACCAATTGCGGCAAGCGATCGGCCCGGATAATGAATTTAGTCTGATGGTGCTTTGTAACTTGGCAGAATATTTAGAGCCAGTGGAGGCGATCGCTTAATGGGAGAAAAAGAGCTTTTGCAATCACTTCTCGATCCGCCTTCATAGGAGGCAGCCATGTCAAAATATTTTACTTGCCCCAACTGTGGAGCCAACGTATCGTTAAAAGCTCGCGCTTGCCCTGAATGCGGTTCGGATGACGAAACTGGTTGGTCTGAAGCCGCGAAATACACTCATTTACTCCCAGATAGAGGTGAAGGAGAGATTGAGGATTCTAAGTCCAAGACTTGGCAAAAGTATGGAATTGCCGCGATCGCTTTTCTATTAATTCTTGGCTTTTTGGCATCTCAAGGATTGAGTTGGACTATACCCGCGATCGCTTTAGCCGCCTTAGTTGGTGTCGGAATTTATTACCTATTTCGCCGATATTCTCAGAGCAGCGGGGGAATGCAAAAGCAGCTATACCAACAACTGCTCAAAAGAGCGAAAGGCGATAGGCAGCTAGCAGACAGACTGATTGAATACGAACGGCAACGGAATCCAGATGCCAATCGATTGCAAATTCTACAAAATGCTATCTACCGTTGGGATCGCGATCGCAGATAAAAAGTTCAGCAGAAAGTTATCAAATGTCGATCGAAGATTGCCCTCACCCCAGCCGACCTCACCCCCGACCCCTCTCCTGCAAGGCTATGCCTTGCCCACATCTGCTGTAACCCTTGCCCCACAGGGATTTTGGACTCGAATTCCTCACCAATTCCTTCGTCTGGAGGGGGTTTGGGGGGCAGACCCCCAATTCTTTTGACCAACCCACCAACTCATGGCAGAGGTAAAGCCTTGCCAGTCAAGAATTTGAAGACTTATGGGTAAGGCATAGCTCCTGCAAGGAGAGGGGAGAATAAGAGCTAAAGTCAAAGTCCCTCTCCCCGTGGGAGAGGGATTTAGGGTGAGGGCATTTTCAACTGCTAGAATCGCCATCCGTTTCTGTATTTTTAGGTGTATTTGCTGCTTGTAGAAATTGCGATTGTTGATGCCGCGAAATAGTACCTTGTAGAACTTGTTTTAGTTCGAGATTACCTTTGCCATCGATCGATGCCCGATTAATAGTCATTACAGAATCGCCTGTCGGACAATTAGGACATTCTTGCAGATGTATTTCTAAACTATTAGCCACAATATTAGCCGCCGGATCGATTTGTTCTCCAGCACGAGGAAAATTATCTTGGTTAACCAGTTCTAAAAACCTCTGCGATGAATTCTCATCGACGTTTCCTACCCGTTTTTTATCGCCATACCAGCGATCGCAACCTTCACAAAATGGGTCTTTGGCACTACCGTAAGCGATCGCTCCAGATATGCCGCTAATTATGCCTAATTCAATCAGCCAGTAAATCCAGGTCAGCGTCTCATTGAGGGTAAAACCTTTCGTGCCAACCTTACCAATGTTTACTCCTTGTTGGGCGCTATATTTGATAAATCCCAAAATCCCAGTAGCTTGAGTTTTTTCAGAGAGAAAAGTATCGATTAACTTCTCTTTGGTGGCACTGTCAATCTCTTGGCCTGCTGCCTTAGTAATCTCCTCAGATGCTGCTTGTTTGAATTTGAGATAGTCTCCGCCAAAGAAGGTAGCGTAAATTATCAAGCCAGTGAAAACACCAAAAGCACCAGCAATTAGTGGATTTCTCACTTTTCCCTGGTGGACTCCAAAGCTGTTGGCTACACCTCCAGCAAAACCCATACCGATCGGAAACAGAATAATTAAATAAATCAAATTAGAGATCGCCCAAGTAATGCCCCCAATAGCCACGCCGCCAGCGATCGCCGATAGTAACAACCAGGTAAACCCGCTACTAGGAACTTTATTGCTCGGTTGATATGGTTTCATCTTTTTCGCTCTCCCTTAAAAAGATCGGGACTTACGCCAAGTCTCTAAATGTAATAACGCACCGCTACCGCTATCTATAGAGTTGCTGCGTCAGTCCTGAAGATGTAGATAAAGATTAGATCTACCTATCAGTCATAACCTCTGATTTTTGATTCTGCAAACTATTATCCGATCGAGCAGGCGCAAAAAGAGTAATTACCAACATCCAGTTATCACCTATTGTGTCCCTAGTTTTCTCCTGCATAAGAAATCGAAGCCAATTCTATTGAATAAGTAAGTAGAGGTCGATCGAAGATGTGAGTCAAGATGGCAATGCTCTGGGATAAAGTTCTCATTCAGACTATAGTTTGGCTAGCTGTGGAAATTTTCCTCAATTTCGTCGGACTCGACAACTTGGCAGACTACGGCGAGTTTATCAACAATTTCCAGCGCGATTGCCCTAGCTACTGTTCTCTCTCTTCCCTCTCTTCTCCTTCTTCCCCCTCTTCCCCCTCTTCCCCGTTTCCCCACCCAAAACGTTAAAATTAGAAATTTGAGAACAAAAGATCGTGGGTGTAATTCAAGCTTTACCAGGAACGCGGGACATCCTCCCGGAGAAAGTTAGTTATTGGCAATGGATAGAATCAGTAGCGCGTCAAATTCTCCACAGAGCTAACTATCAGGAAATTCGCACCCCTATATTTGAAGCTACAGAATTGTTTAAACGAGGAATTGGTGAAGCTACCGATGTCGTGGGCAAGGAAATGTATACCTTCAACGACAAGGCTACGCCTCCCCGTTCTGTCACTCTCCGCCCAGAAGGAACGGCCGGAGTAGTCAGGGCTTTTATCGAACGCAATCTCGATGCTCAAAGCGGCGTGCAACGCTTGTGGTACACCGGCCCGATGTTTCGCTACGAAAGCCCCCAAGCAGGCAGACAGCGGCAATTTCACCAAATTGGGGTTGAGGTTTTAGGTAGTGCCGATCCGAGGGCAGATGCGGAAGTAATTGCGATCGCTACTGACATCCTCCAAAGTTTAGGATTGAAAAATCTGCGATTAGACCTCAATTCCGTGGGCAATCCTGAAGATCGACAGAATTATCGTCAAGCCTTAGTAGACTACTTAACGCCCTACAAAGAGGAGTTAGATCCAGATTCGCAAAATCGGTTGAGTCGCAACCCTTTACGAATTCTCGATAGTAAAAACCAACGCACTCAAGAAATAGCCCGAAATGCTCCCAGCATTCTCGATTATCTCGGTACTTACTCGCAGCAACACTTCGATCGAGTGCAGCAATTACTTACCGATCTGGGCATTGAATACCAAATTAATCCCCGATTAGTTAGAGGCTTAGATTATTACACCCACACGGCTTTCGAAATTCAATCTGACGATTTAGGGGCGCAAGCTACTGTTTGCGGCGGCGGTCGCTACGATGGTTTGGTAGGCCAATTAGGCGGGCCGGATACCCCCGCTGTCGGCTGGGCTATAGGTATCGAACGCTTGATTATGTTGTTGGAAGAACTACAATCGCCCCCAGCTTCAACTTTAGATTTCTACGTGGTTTCTAGAGGCGAACAGGCAGAAGCTCAAGCCTTAATTCTGGCTTACAAGCTACGACAATCTGGATTTAGCGTCGAACTCGATTTTAGCGGTAGTGCTTTTAAAAAACAATTTGCCAGAGCCGATCGATCTGGGGCAGTTGCTTGTTTGATTTTGGGAGAAGAAGAAGCTGCCAGCCAAAGTGTCAAACTCAAGTGGATGGCAACGAGAGAACAACAAGCGATCGCTCAATCGGAACTATTACAAATGCAGGATGAATTAAAGCGATCGATTTTGAATTTGAGAGCTTGAAAATTCATCGGAAGTCGGCGGGAAACTCCATCCCGCAAGTGGCGTGAAGTTTTTCAACCTTGCTCTAAGCGTCGCCGCCATTCCTCGTCAATGCGATCGGATTGCTGTAATTGTTGGTCGAGCAATTCGTTCTCGGTGGTATATACCAAATTCTCTTGGCCGATGACTTTCTGAGCCGCAAATTGGCGGGCGTACGCGAGCTTGTTTTGTAACTCAGGAGTAGCTTGATTGAGGACTACGGCCCGTTCTTGCCGCTGTTGGTTGCGGGCTTCAATTTGACGGTTTTTATGCTGAATCCAGAAATAGCGAATTGCAGGAATGACTAAAAAGCCAACTCCATAAACCAGCAATATTCCTAAAATGCCACCCACAAAGCCCACAAAACCCCCAAATTTGGCAGCTAACGCTCCTCGCAATAAAACCATCAACACTAAAGCACCGACGATATTGACCGTACCTAGCCCGATTGACAGCGCGATCTGTCCGCTAGTGGCAGAGCTAAATTGCCATAGTTTTTCCCTCAAGTAAGCACCAATGGATTGCTGGCCCTGGTCTGCGGCTGTAGTTTGCAATTCGGGAAAATGATAAACGATATCGCCTACCGGGCTGACTTCTGGCACGCCATTAAATTTGGTTAGAACTGGCAGCATATAGTCTTCATAATCTCGGCTATAGCCTTGCCCGATTTCGTCTAAATAAGGGGCTATTTGTTCGGCCGCTACAGCACCCCGCTGGTTGCGGATTACCGTGCCGATTTGGAACCAACGCCGTTTTTCTAGGTCAGCATTGGGGTTGCCATCGCCAAAGAGGAAAGAAAATACTGCCTCTAAAAAGTTCGGCTTTTTCTCTTCTGGGGCAGATGTGGTATAGCTTTGGGAGTAGCGACGGTCGTAGTCTGGAGTAAAAATCCACCAAAAATCGGGTATCCAAATGAAGTTGAAGTTGCCAGAACTTCTACTGTTGGAGTCGTTATTATCGTTGCTGAAGAGAGAAGCAATGATAATAATCGCGATCGCCACATAAATGAGGATAATCGAAGCTACTAGAATAACGCCGAAGGAAATCCGAATCAGGTAAAACAATACCTTCCAGATTTTCTCCCACCATTCTTGTAGCTGTAGTCGCAAAAACTTGTTGCGGAGAACGTCGCGAAAGTTCCTGGGAAATTGGTAGACGATTTCCCCCGTATCTGCAACTTGCAAGTGTCCGCCTGCATCTGAAGCTAAGGCGAGCAACCCTTGCTGGGCAAAATTGATTTCCAGTCCAGATTGGGCGGCTACGTCACCGACGGTAACGCGATAGCCTAACTTCTCAACTGCCTGCATGATGGCGGGATTTGGAGCCATGCTCTGCCCTCAATGTCAATAAAAAGCCTTCTTATTACCAGTATAAGATCTGGAATAATTAGACTGGAAGAAGCTACCGAGATCGATGCTTATGGTTACTACACCTGTCACGCAATTCCTCACATTTGCCGAATATCTGAGCTATGAAGATGGGACAGATAACCGCTACGAACTGGAACGGGGGGTGCTGGTAGCAATGGGACAAGCTAGAGGACTTCCAGAGTTGAACCTGAGTGTCGATCGAATAATTAAAGCTCGATAGGGTAGCGATCGCAAGTTCCATCCCAGGTTTATCATGAGGACAAGAAGTAATCGAATAACTCCGAACTCCGTTGGCGCAGCCTGCGCTCGGCGCATACTCCGAATTCCGAACTCAAAATTATGCCCAGAACTCAACGCAACGATAATTTCATCGATAAATCATTTACCGTGATGGCAGACATCATCCTCAAGATGCTGCCTACCAATAAGAAAGCCAAAGAAGCCTTTGCTTATTACCGCGATGGGATGTCAGCCCAAGCCGATGGAGAATATGCCGAAGCTTTAGAGAATTACAATGAGGCGCTCGAATTAGAGGAAGACCCTTACGATCGCAGTTACATCCTTTACAACATCGGTTTAATTCACTGGTGCAATGGCGAATACGAGGAAGCTTTAGATTACTACCATCAGGCCATCGAACTCAACCCGCGTTTGCCCCAAGCTTTGAACAATATTGCTGTTATTTACCACCTGCAAGGCGAAAAAGCCAAAGAAGCTGGCGATACCAAAGCCTCTGAAGAGTTGTTTGACAAAGCGGCTGATTATTGGCGACAAGCAATCAACCTCGCTCCCAACAACTATATCGAGGCCCAAAACTGGCTGAAAACTACTGGGCGATCGCAAGCTAATGCTTTCCTGTAGTCATTAGTTAGTGGTTAATTGTCAGTTGTCAGTAGTTAATTTCCCCTCTGCACCTCTTGCCCTGAGCGTTGTCGAAGGGCTGCTCCCCATCTCCCCATCTCCCCATCTCCCCATCTCCCCCTATGATCGATCGCGAACAGGTGCAAAAAGTAGCCCGCCTAGCTCGTTTGGAGCTAACACCGACCGAAGAAGAGCAATTTACTACCCAGTTGGGCAGTATTCTGGATTATTTTGAACAGTTGGGCGAACTCAACGTTAAGGGTGTCGAGCCGACAACTAGGGCCATTGATGTCAGCAACGTCACGCGAGCGGATGAATTGGTAGTCGATCCCAATCGAGAAGCGATCTTGCAAGCAGCACCAGATGGAGAAGGAGACTTTTTTAAAGTGCCGCAAATCCTCAGTTAGCGATCGGTGTCAGTTGTCGATTCGATCTTCCCAGAATTTTCTCAAAAACTTCCCGAAATCCTCCCGATTTAACCCCCGTTTTCTTCACTTAGGCTTTCTATCCTAGTTATTAACAGCAGGGAGGACGAGAATAAAGCTAAGCCTCCCAAGCTGTTGAACTAGAAAAAGACAACCGAGTTAGGAGGTAATAGTCATGTTGAAGATCGATGCCGCTGAAATCCGTCGCAGTTATGCTTTAGGTGAAAGAAACTTTGCCAAGTTAAACCTCAGCCATGCCAACTTACAGGGCGTGAATTTGAGCTATGCTAACCTCAAAGGCGCAAATTTGAGAAAAGCTAATCTGACAGGAGCTATTCTCGATGGCTCAAACTTAGAAGGGGCCAACCTAGAAGGAGCCGATCTGACAGGAGCAGATCTCAACCGAGCCAACTTAAAAACAGCTAATTTAAATCAATCCGAACTGCTTTGGATATCCCTAATCCAAGCCGATCTCAGACAAGCTAGCCTACGTCAGTCAATTCTTGAGGTGGCTAATCTGACTGAGGCCAACCTCAGAGGTGCAGATTTGAGTGGGGCTTCTCTGTGCGGAACTAATTTTAACGGAGCCGATTTGTGGGGAGCCTTTTATAACGATCGCACCCTGTTCGATGGCAACTTCGATCCCGATAGCGCCCAAATGCAGACGGAAGTAGTAGTAACGGTTTGGGAATTGCTCGGCGAATTCAACCTTCTGAGCGAATCCAAACGTCGCTGCTTGGGAAGTGCGCTCGTGGCTCGATATTGGGAAGTAACTCGTCCAGAAATTGATTGGTTAAAGAGGTTTAAGATTAATGCCCTCGGTCAGATTGCTTGTGGCAGCAGATTGACCGAAACTGTTGAAACTTTACACTTGCACTGGTCTTACAGTTGGATGAATGCCTTCATTACAGGCTGTTCTCAGGCAGTTAAAAGCTATCCTGATAAGACCGGCCAATTGTCTTCGATCTAGCTATGCCCGGTAAGAGTATGAAGTAATAAGTAATAGTTAATACAGCCAGTTTTCTGAAGTGCGAGGTGAATATAAAATCTATATTCGACAAAAACGATCGCCCTTAGCTGCACTATAAAATTTTAATTTCGCGTAATTCCTCCGCCGATTCAGTGGAGGAATTTTTTATTTTTTATATCATACACTTTGGATAAACTGATTTTAAGCAGGGTACGTTAATAACAAATCTGGTTTTTAAAAGCCCCGAATCCAGCCCTCATCCTCGGTACTCCCTCACCCCAGCCCTCTCCCCCAGGAGAGGGAGCAAGAGGCAGAAAGGGAGCCGGAGTCAAACTAGTTCAAAGTTCAGCCGCCAGATATTCTCCAGAGTCAATCGAGGCGGTTAAAGTCTTTCGTCCCTCTCCCTTGGGAGAGGGATTTAGGGTGAGGGCAAACCAGGTTTTGCTAAGCGAATTCGATCTAACCTGCCGTTCGAGCCTTTAGACTCAAGAAGCGTTTGATAACTGATATGCCCCAGCCATCAGGAAAGCAAAACCCCGAATTATTTTCAAATGACGGCAAATCTCAAACAGCCCAGCACCTAGAAGCTAATTTAGCAGAGGCTACATCTCCAGAGATCGAGCCAGATTGCCAACTAGCAGAAGGTCAAACTGTAGGTGAATTAGAGCGATTTTTCCATTTACCGCTCGCTCTGCTTGCTATTGTTGGCTTTGATGGCTACTTCAAGCGCCTCAATCCATATTGGGAGAGAATTCTGGGTTATAGCGAAGCCGAGTTGTTATCGCAGCCATATATAGAATTTATCCACCCAGACGATCGCGCTGCCAGTTTAGCTGAAGCCGAAAAAATTACCAAAGAGCCGCACTCAATCGGATTCGAGAATCGCTATCGCTGCCAAGATGGTTCGTACCGCTGGCTGATGTGGAATGCTACAGCAGTGCCAGAGCAAGAGTTAATCTATTGCGTGGCTCGCGATATTACCGCACAAAAACAGATAGAGGAGAACTTACAGCTAACCCAAGAGAAACTCGATCGCTTAATTGCCTCTAGTCCAGCAGTCATCTATGCTTGCCAGCCTGGGGGAGATTACCCCACTACCTTTGTCAGCAGCAATGTCACCGAGATGCTGGGCTATGACCGGGCGGAATTTTTAGAAAATCCCAAGTTTTGGCTCGATCGCGTCCACCCTGACGATCTTCAGAGCCTGTTGGAGTCTCTAAGCGATTTGTTAGAGAGAGGATATTGTCAGCATGAATATCGCTTTCAACACCGAGATGGTTCTTATCGGTGGGTGCGAGAGGAAGCCAAGTTAATTCGAGATGCTAGCGCTCGACCCTTAGAAATTATTGGATATTGGATCGATATTACCGAACGGCAAGCCGCGCTTCGCGAACGCAAACAGGCAGAACGAGAACGCGATCGCCTGATTGCCATTCTGGAAGCCTCCACAGACCACGTCGGCATGGCCGATCCTCAAGGTCGCGTGCTGTGGAATAACTCTCAAGCCAAGCGCATTCTGGGGCTATCTCCTGACGCAGATATTTCTCACCTCTCGATTCCCGATTACCATCCCCAGTGGGCTTTAGATATCATCCGCGATCGAGGTCTGCCTACAGCTATCCAAGAAGGCATTTGGGTGGGCGAAACTGCTCTCCTTCGAGGTAACGGCAGCGAAATGCCCGTTTCTCAAATGATTATCGCTCATAAATCTCCTGCTGGGGAGGTGGAATATTTTTCTACCATCATGCGGGATCTGAGCGTTTTTCAACCCATAGAAGCGGTGTTGCGAGAGCAAACCCAATTCTTGCGCAGCATCTACGAAGGAGTAAGCCAGCCAATTTTTGTCGTTGACGTGCTTGAAGATGGTACTTTCTGCCATGCAGGTTGGAACCCTGCAACTGAGAGACTGACTGGTAAAAGCAGTGCGGAAGTAACTGCCAAACCGATAGAAGAGATTTTCCCGCCGCTGGAAGCTGCGAGCATCTGCCAAAATCATCAGCGATGTATCGATGCTGAAACTGCTATTACCTATGAAGAACTTCTCGAATTTGAGGGCAAGCCCTACTGGTCGCTGACTACCCTCCATCCACTAAAAGACACCTCTGGCAGAATTTATCGGTTGGTAGGTACGTCTGTAGACATCACCGCTCGCAAAGAGTCGGAAGCTAATCTGTTGTGGCGGGATGCGCTGTTGCGGGCGATGACTAATGTTTCCCCGCTGGCATTTTATATTGCTGACCAGCGCACGGGAGATATTCTCTATTTCAACCACCGCTTCGGCCAGCTTTGGGGGATCGAACGCCTCACCCCCCAAATTGCTGCCGGAGAACTCAAAGATAGCGATATCCTGGCCAGAAGCCTGTCGCTGATGGCCGACAGTGCCGAATTTCTCAAAACCCTAAAATTCTTGTTAGATCATGAAGATGAGGCGGTAGTTGATGAAGAGATGTTTCTAGCTGATGGACGCACTATTCGTCATTTCTCCAGCCAAATTAGAGATGATAGCGATCGCTATTTCGGACGACTGAGCATTTTTGAAGATATTACCGAACGCAAGCTCAAAGAAGTCGCTCTGCAAGACAGCGAAGAGAAATTTCGGGTGTTAGTTACCCATACTCCCGTAGGCATTTACCACGCCGATACCCAAGGGCGCTGTCTGTTTGTCAACCCTTACGGTCTAGAAATTTTGGGGCGTTCTCTGGCCGAGGTGCAGGGATGGGGTTGGAGCGAGGCTATACATCCAGACGATCGCGATCGAATATCCCAAAAGTGGTTGACTGCCGTTCAAACCGGACAGCCTTTCGCTGCGGAATATCGCCTCGTCACCCCTCAAGGAAAAATTACCTGGGTAAACGGTCAGGCGATCGCGATTGGCGATGGGGCCGGAGCGATTGAGGGATATTTGGGAACTTTCTCGGATATTACTGCTAGCAAAGCAGCAGAAGTTGCCCTGCAAGCCAGCGAAGCCCGCTATCGTGCCATTGTTGAAGATCAAACCGAACTGATCTGCCGTTACTTGCCAGACGGCCGGGTCACTTTTGTCAATGATGCCTATTGTCGCTATTTTAGCAAGCAGCCACAGGAACTGATTGGCAATAGCTTCTTACCGCTAATTCCCGAAGAGGATTGGGAAACAGTCAGAGGCGAGATTGCCTCTTTGAGCTACGACAACCCCGTAGAAGAGATCGAGCATCGAGTAATTTTGCCTGACGGCCAGATTCGCTGGCAGCGGTGGCTCGATCGCGCCCTTTTAGATTCCCAAGGGCAGATCGTCGAGTATCAAGGCGTAGGGCAAGATATTACCGAGCGCAAGCAGCGAGAAGAAGTGCTCAGGCAAATTACTTTGGGAGTTTCCGCTCAGACGGGGGAAGCCTTCTTTCACTCGTTGGTGGAGTGCCTGAGCAAAGCTTTAAACATAGAATATGCCTTCGTCGGCGAACTCCTACAACCAGCAGCCGAATGTCCTTCGGACACGCTTCGCGAACGCGTCAGGATAATTGCTATGTACAGCAGCGGGCAAATCCTTCTCAACAGGGATTACGCTTTGACAGGTACGCCCAGCGAACAGGTGATAAATCAGCAACAGGTATGCGCCTACAACTGCCGAGTTCAGGAAATATTTCCCCACAATCTGATGCTCAGAGAAATGGGAATTGAGAGTTATATTGGCATTCCTTTATTTAACTCGACCGGACAGGTACTGGGTTTAATTTCTGCTGTCAGCCGCCAACCGCTGGTTAATGTGGATTTGATGACAGAGGTACTAACCATTTTTGCCGTCCGCGCCAGTTCGGAATTAGAGCGCCAACAAGCCGAAATCGAACTCAAATGGCAACACCAGCGATCGCAATTATTCGCCGATATTACACTCAAAATCCGGCAGTCGTTGCAACTCGACGATATCTTACAAACTACCGTGAACGAGGTGCAAAAGCTCCTGGGTGGCGATCGAGTAGTGATTTTACAGTTGGCAGCAGATGGAGAAGCAAATATTGTCAAAGAAGCTGTTGGCGATCGAGGGGTTTCCCTTATCGAGCCTCAACTGGTTGATGAATATCGCCGTTGGGCGCTCGCACCAGCCAACCGAGCCAAGATCGAGAAATATTATCTTCAAGGTCTTTGTAGCATCCCCGATGTCGAGAACGCTAATTTAGAACCAGAATGGTTAAATTTCTTACGTCGGTTACAGGTTAAATCTCGACTAGCCATTCCCATCCTGTTACAGAACCAAATTTGGGGCATACTGTTAGTCCATCAATGCGATCGCCCCCGCTCGTGGTCTGATTTTGAAATTAACCTGTTAGAGCAACTGGCAAATCAGGTAGGGATTGCTCTAGCTCAAGCTCATTTGCTCGAAGCTTTGCAAGAGAGCGAGCAGCGTTATGTCACCTTAGCCAAAGTGGCCCCCGTAGGCATCTTTCGCACGGACGATTGGGGAAATTACCTCTACGTCAACGATTACTATTGTAAAATTACCGGACTCACTCCTACCAAATCGCTAGGACAAGGCTGGGTAGAAGCCCTACATCCCGAAGATCGCGATCGCGTACTGGACAACTGGGAAAAAGTGGCTCAATCGCAGGTCAATATTTTTAGTGCAGAGTTGCGGTTTCAGCGATCGGGCGATGGCATTACCTGGACGTATATGCAAGCGATCGCCGAACGCCGAGGAGATGGCAGTCTCAAAGGATATGTCGGTACTCTGGCCGATATCACCGATCGCAAACGCACGGAAGCCGAGATCCGAGAACTCAACCAAGATCTAGAGCAGAGGGTGCAGCAACGCACGGCTCAACTAGAAGCAATCAATCAAGAACTCGAAGCCTTTTCCTATTCAGTCTCTCACGATTTGCGAGCGCCGCTGCGGAGTATCAACGGCTTCAGTCAGGCGCTATTAGAGGACTATGCCGAAACCTTAGACGAACTGGGGCAAAATTACCTCCATCGGATTCGCACTGCTACCCAACGGATGGGTCAATTAATCGATGACTTGCTGGCCCTCTCTCGCGTTACCCGCTGCGAACTGCAAGTGCAGTCGGTCAACTTGAGCCTATTGGCAGCAGAAATTGCCCGGGAATTGCAACAAGAACATCCCCAGCGCCAAGTAGAGTGGGCGATCGCCCCGATGCTTCTTTGTGAAGGCGATCCGCAACTCTTGCGAGTGGTGCTGGTCAATCTGTTGGGCAACGCCTGGAAATTCACTGGTAACACCCCTCACCCTCGAATTGAATTTAGTTCGATTTTCCTGGCAGGTCGTCGAATTTACTGCGTGCGAGACAACGGCTCTGGCTTTGATATGGCTTATGTCAATAAACTTTTTGGTGCTTTCCAACGCCTGCATACTGAGGCCGAGTTTCCTGGCACTGGGATTGGTTTAGCTACCGTGCAGCGCATTATTCACCGTCACCAAGGAAAAGTCTGGGCAACTTCAATTCTCAATAGAGGAGCAACTTTTTACTTTACTCTTCAGATAAATCTGCAAGAGCGCCGCATTTCCCCCGATAATGTTGCTACATAGTTCTAAACTTCTTAACTGCTAAACTTGCAATCTATGAGCGAGAAGATCGTCTTGTTAGTTGAAGACAATCCCGATGATGAAGCCTTGGCGATGCGGGCATTAAGACGCATTCCTTTTGTCGGGCAGGTGGCGATCGCCCGCGATGGAGTAGAAGCTTTAGATTACCTATTCGCTAATGGCTCTCATGCAGGCAGAGATCTGACGCAGATGCCAGCTTTGATGCTCTTAGATTTGAAGTTACCCAAACTTAACGGTTTAGAAGTATTGCAAAGATTGAGAGCCAACCCTTCGACTCAATTTTTGCCCGTTGTCATTCTTACCACATCTAAAGAAGAGCAAGATCTCACTAGCAGCTACCGTCTGGGTTGTAACAGCTATATCTGCAAGCCTGTCGATTTTGTAGAATTTACCGAAACTATAGAGCAAATCGTTCGCTACTGGCTATGTTTGAATGAAACACCGCGTGGTTGAGGAGAGGGGGAAGAGGGCGATGACCAAAGGGCAAGTCAAAAGTCAAATAACAATAGTTTAGAGAACTAAAATCGTCAAAATCTCTACTTATTACTTATTACTTATTACTTAATTCATGATTCCTCTCCGCGCGATCGTAGTCGAAGATTCTGAAGATGATGCGTTGCTGCTATTAAGGGTTCTGCGGAAGGGTGGATATGCCGTTACTCATCAGCAGGTGACAACAGCGGCGGAAATGAAAGCGGTTTTGACAGATGGAGAGTGGGATTTAGTGCTAGCAGATTATACGCTACCTAAATTCAGCGCCTTAGATGCTCTAGCGTTGCTGCAATCGATGGCATTAGATCTGCCATTTATCGTCGTTTCTGGCACCATTGAGGAAGGTCAGGCTGTAGCAGCGATGAAATTGGGCGCTCACGATTACTTGCTTAAAGGCAATTTAGCCCGCTTGCTCCCAGCGATCGAACGCGAGTTACGAGAAGCCGCAGGACGACACCAACGGCGGCAGGCAGAAAGGGCGCTGCGCGACAGCGAAGCCAGATTTCGATCGCTAATAGAAAATGCTTCTGACATCATTACCTTAGTCGATCGCGCCGGAATAGTTCGTTATGCTAGCCCTTCGGTCGATCGCATTCTCGGATATGCTCCCGAAGAATTAGTCGGCCAGTCTATCTCAGATTGGCTGCATCCTGAAGATCGAGATCTGGCAGCAGAAGTGTTCGGCAACGTCTTGAAGTCTCCCCAAATGGTTTTGGCGGTCGAACTCCGCTGGCAAGAACGAAAAGGCAACTGGCGAGTATTAGAAGTTATAGCCAAGCAGTTTCAAGATGGCACTGGGTTTACAGGTGCAGTCCTAAATTGCCGCGATCTAACCGAACGCCTCAAAATGGAAGAAATGCGTCGGGATCTTCAGCGAGAGAAAGAATTGAGCGAAATGAAACTGCGCTTTTTTTCCATGGCATCCCACGAATTTCGCACTCCCCTGAGCGTGATTTTGTTATCTGCCCAAGTGTTGGAGAATTGCGAACCGGAATGGCTAGACGCTAAGAAACTACGCAATATTCATCGAATCCAAGATGCTGCCAAGAGTTTGCGAGAGATGCTCGATGGCATTTTAACTTTGTCGAGAATTGAGGCCGAGCAAACCGAGTTCGATCCCCAACCGATCGATTTACAGCAATTCTGCGATCGCTTGCTAGACGAGATCGATGCTAGCTTGGCAGACAATTTACCGATCGAGTTTACCTATGAAGGAGCAAGCCAAGATGCTTGCTTAGATGAGAAACTCCTGCACTCAATTTTGCTCAACCTCCTAAATAATGCCATTAAATATTCACCATCTGGTAGTAAAGTTGATTTTCAAGTCGAATGGCAACCTGAGACGATATTATTTACTGTTAGAGATAAAGGTATTGGTATTCCTTTAAGCGATCGCGAACATCTATTCAAAGCCTTTCACCGCGCAAACAACGTCGGTAAAATTGAAGGTTCGGGATTAGGGTTAGCGATCGTCAAAAAGTCTGTGGATTTGCATAAAGGAAAAATTTGGTTTGAAAGTACAATTGGCGAAGGAACGACTTTTTTTATTTCTATACCTGTGAAGTTAAGAAGTTGAGAATGCAGAAGTTCAGAAGTTACAGATTTTTAAAACCATGAATCCAGCCCTCACCCCCAACCCCTCTCCCGTGGGAGAGGGGTTGGGGGTGAGGGCAAACCAACCTTTGCTAAGCGGATTTGGTATGAACTCCTAAACTCCTATATTCTTGTTAAATATGAGATTGCTATTAGTTGAAGATGACTTTCGTTTAGCTGAAGTGGTGGCTGAGGCCCTCAGCGATTACGGCTATGTAGTCGATGTGGTTTCAGATGGAGAAACGGGTTTAGAGCAGGCCAGATTGGCAGAGTACAGCATCATCTTGACGGATGTGATGTTACCCAAACTGGATGGTATCGGTTTGTGCCAGCGGTTGCGGAGTAGCGGCTGTCAAGTGCCGATTTTGATGATGACGGCTCGCGATACTAGCACTGATAAGGTGATAGGTTTGGATGCTGGCGCTGATGACTATCTAGTAAAACCAGTAGATTTGCCGGAACTGCTGGCCAGAATTCGCGCTCTATTGCGCCGTGGCAGCGTTACCTCTACTCCCGTTCTCGCTTGCGGTGACTTACGATTGAATCCCAGCACTTACGATGTCACTTATGGCAGCAAGTCTTTAGATCTGACTCCTAAAGAATTTTCTATGCTAGAACTTTTCCTGCGGAGCGGTCGGCGAGTTCTCAGCCGTCAAGCCATCATCGGTCACTTGTGGGATTCTGAAGATCCGCCTAGCGAAGAATCGGTGAAAGCACATATCAAAACTCTGCGCCAGAAGCTCAAGCTAGCAGGTGCGTCAGAAGATTTGGTGGAGACAGTTCGCGGCATCGGCTATCGCTTGAAGGAGTAAAAAACAAGATATAGCAGTTCTTAGATAAGTGAAATACATATCTTGTGGGATAGGCTTCCAGCCTGTCCCTTGGGCGGGCAGGATGCCCACCCCACAAGAAAAAGACTGTAGCTGATTAAATTGAGAATTGCTATATCTTAGAAAAACCGGAAATCTCGATCGATTACCTACCGATCGATCTTCTTAAAGCTTGCACTGGATGTAAAGGTGTAAATCGATCGAATCGCTCGATCTGAGAACGACAAGAATAGCCTGTTGCTAAAATGTACTGTTTTGGTTCTATAGTCGATCGAATATGTGGCTGCCAACTCATTTGATAAATTCCTTTCGATTCATCGTAGTGTTCGGCTTCATGACCGTAAATTCCTGCCATGCCACAGCATCCAGTAGCGATCGGAATCAACTTTAAGCCGACGAATTGAAAAATTTGCTGCCATTGTTTTTCTGTTTCTAAAACTGCCGTTTTTTCCGTACAATGACTGAATAAGTAATAAGGCTCCGCTCTGTCAAATGAAGCTAATTCGGACAAGCGATCGCGCCGAATTACCAAAAAAGCTGACAACAATTGTACTTGCCACAATGGTTCTTTAAGATTGAGAATTTTGCTATATTCATCTCTATAAGTCAGGACAATGCTAGGTTCGATTCCAAGTAGGGGAATATTCAAACTCCCAAGTTGCGATAGAAACTCAGCATTTTTTTGAGCGATCGCTTGAAATTGCTTCAGAAACCCTTTAACGTGTAGTGGCTTGCCGCTAGCAAAAAATGGCGGCACGTAGACTGTATATCCCAATCGCCTCAGAAAATCGTAGGTATCGAGGAACAGTTGAGATTCGTAGAAGCTGGTAAAAGCATCTTGGAGTAAAATAACGCTGTTTTCCCGTTCGGTTTGACTTAAAGCTGATAATTTTGCTAAATCGAATTCCGGTGCGGTTCTAGTTGCTAAGCCCTGCCTGAGAGTTAACTGACTCACCGCAGGCGGATCTACCATCTTTAAAAGGCGTTTGACTAGCCACCGAGTCAGCGGGTTTTGAGTAATAGCATTGGCCAATAATGGAGCGTAAGATTGCCAATTAGCGATCGCTTCAATATTACCAAACAGATAATCGCGTCCGGGTCTGAGATAGCGGGTGTAGTAAAGTTCCAGAAATTTCGCTTTCATCTCTGGAATATCTACATGAACGGGACATTGAGTGGCACAAGCCTTACAAGCCAGACACCCGTGCATCCCCTCATAAACCTCATGGGAATAGTCATATACTCCCCAATATTTACCCAAAGTATTCCAAACCTTGAGCAGTGTGGAGTGCTTTAGTAAGTGTGGAGTGTGGAGTGTGGAGTGTGAAGTTAGTAAATTATCTTCTCTCCCCTCTCCCCTCCCCGTGTCTCCCCTCTCTTCTCTCCCCTCTCCCAACTGTCTCCACCATTCCCGCAACAAACTAGCGCGACCTTTGGGAGAATGAATGCGATCGCGCGTGACTTTAGCTGAAGGACACATTACGTCGTCGGGATTGTAGTTAAAACAAGCTCCATTGCCATTACAATTAAACGCCCCTGCATATTCTTGGCGAATTGAGGGTGGTACTTGGCGATCGAAATGTCCCCTCAGTGGTGCTTCAACTCGCACGACGGCAGCGGCACTGCCAGCGGGAGTCACGATTTTTCCTGGATTTAATTTATTTTCTGGATCGAAAGCGGCCTTAATTTTTCGCAAATCCTCATACAATTCTTCGCCAAAAAAAGCTGGAGTATATTCGCTGCGAAATCCTTTACCGTGTTCTGCCCACATCACGCCGCCATATTTTTGTACCAGGGCCACGACGCGATCGGATAATTCTCTAATTAAGGCTTCATCTGTTGGCACTTTCATATCTAACGCGGGTCTGACGTGCAAGCAACCCACATCCACATGACCGAACATGGCATAATCTAGCTGATATGAATTGAGTAAATCCTTGAACTCTTTGATATAGCTAGCCAGTCGAGATGGTGGAACGGCAGTATCTTCAATAAATGGGATGGGCTTGCGTTCTCCGGGAGTGTTTCCCAAGAGTCCTACACCTCTTTTTCTTAAGTTCCAAAGATTGCTAATTTCGGTTACTTTTTCGGCTAAATAATAACCTGTAGAGCCTAGCGATCGCTCTATTGAATTGGTAATTATATCAATCTTCTCTTGTATTTCTTCTAAACTATCTCCTGTGAATTCAACTAGGTTTATTGCTTTGGCATCTCCAATAAATTCTTTTACTTGCTGGTAAATTACATCTTCCTTAGCAAGGCTTAAAATCTTTTCATCGATAGTTTCTATAGCTGCTGGTTCTAATTGGAGCAGATTTTCTGTAGCTTGTAAGGCATCGTCAAAACAAGCATAGTGAATTACAATTAATCTTTTAAACTTAGGGATTTTAGTTAATTCTAATTTAGCTTCGGTAATAACTGCTAGCGTTCCTTCCGACCCGGCAATAATTCTGTTAAGGTCGAAGGTATCGCGCGATCGCGAATAGACTTTAGCTAAATTGTATCCGGTCAAAAAGCGCGGCATTTTCGGGAAAGTTTGCTCGATGAGTTGCTGCTTAGAAGTGACAATTTCATCGACTTGGCGATAAATATTTCCCAGGCGATCTGGTTGTTGTTTGAGTCGATCTAAAGTCAGCAGATCGATCGATCGCGATCGTCCAATCGTACCATCTGGCAGCACCCAAGTTAATTCGACAAGGCGATCGCTAGTGCGTCCGTAAATCCGCGAACCTTTGCCGCAAGCATCGGTGTTAATCATGCCGCCAATAGTGGCGCGATTGCTAGGAGCTAATGAAGGGGCAAAAAATACCCCGTAAGGTTGTAAATAAGCATTCAATTGGTCTAAAACTACCCCAGGTTGAACTCGCACCCAACCTTCTTCTAGATTTACCTCTAGAATCTGGTTCATATACTTAGAGCAATCAATAATAATTCCAGGAGAAAGAGATTGTCCGTTAGTTCCTGTTCCTCCACCCCTCGGCGCAAAAGTAATAGTTTGAAACTCTTCTCGGTTAGCTAATTGAAACAGTTGCGTTACATCTGCGGTAGTGCGAGGAAAAACAACTGCTTGAGGCAAAATTTGATAAATGCTGTTATCGGTTGACATCATCAACCGACTGGCAAAATCAGCCCGAATTTCTCCAGTAAAACTACTTTTACCCAACTCTTCCCAAAATAGAGAGTAGTTAGGTTTTAAGCTTTCTTTTAGCCCTAATCTGGGAATCATATCAAATCCGGTTCTTAAACGCCGAATTGCTGCCCTCACCCCAACCCCTCTCCCACGGGAGAGGGGAGCCGCAGGTGGGGTGAGGGGAAACCAGCTTTTGCTAAACGGATTTCGTATCATTAGTATTAAGCCGTTGTCTATTTAAACCCTATAGCTTCATTAATCGTTTTTGGTCAATAGTCAATACCTAATAGTCAACGCTCGACAATTAACGATTAACAACTGACAACTGACTTATTTTTCGTGTTCGCTATAATCTTCAGAAGAAGACGGATCGAGTTCCCAGCGGTGTAAATCGCGTTCCGTTAACTTGTCTAGCGTCTCAATGGGTTCGCCATCGGTTGAGTCTATTCCCATGGAATGCAACAAGGCTTCTGTCACGCTTTGATCGGGTGTAGGATTTTGTCCTCCTACAGCTTCTTCCCCCACCACTTCCGCCTGATACCAATCGTCGTCTACATCTCCACCAGTGACATCAGCACCAGGTCCCATATTCTTGCGGAATTTGTTCAGAGTTCTGGCGATGCTAGGATCTCGATCGCTCAAGCTTTCAAAAAATAAATCGGCTTGTTCTGTACCGATCGAATCTGCCAATAATACCTCTTCTGGAGGTTTATCTGACGGTGTTTGACCAAAATTGTCAGAATCGGAGAATTTACTTGTAGTCATCATCCCCTCTCCTTGCGATCGAAGTCTCGATCGAGAGTTACTTTATTTAATTGTATCTACATCTACTTTTAGCGATCGCTATTTCTGGGAAATATTTGCAAATTATTCGATTTCTTTACCTTTTTACTCGGTCGTCGTATTCTAGCTTGCCATAATCTAGTTTGATTATTCGATCGGCTACGTCAAAATATCGGTCATCATGACTGATAACTATTACCATTTTTCTTCTACTTTTTAGTTCTGGTAAAAGCTGATGGTAAAATATCTCTTTAAAAAACGGATCTTGGTCTGATGCCCATTCGTCAAATAAGTATATAGGGCGATCTTCTAAGTAAGCTGTGAGTAAAGCTAGGCGTTTGCGCTGTCCTTGAGATAAAGCAGTAGTTGATAGGATGCCATCTTTAATTTGAACTTTGCGATCGATTTGTAGCTTGACTAAATAATCTTGCGCTTGCGGATCGAGGTCGATAATATCTATTCCTAAAAGCCGCTCGAACAGATAGAAGTCTGAAAATACAGCCGAAAAATGTTGGCGATACCAATCTCGGTTGTTATCGGTTACAGAGCGATCGTCAAGCCGGATTTCTCCGCTTTCGGGAACGTACAACCCTGCGATCGCTTTAGCTAGAGTAGATTTGCCACTGCCGTTACCACCAATAATAAATACTAATTCTCCGGCTTTAAAAGTTAGATCGATCGGTCCCAGAGTAAAAATATCTCCCTGACTTTCTCCTCGATAAGCATGGGTAATTTGCACCATCTCGATCGACTTTCCAGATGTTGGCAATTCAGTGCGCTCGCTCGCACTAGTCTCAGAACGGCTGGCTAAAGACAAACCTAAAGATTCGATTTTTTGCAAAGCCACGCTGGCTCGATTTATCGCTGGCATTGTCCTTAGCAGATCGCTTAAAGGATTAGTCAAAAAGATAATAGTAAGAACATATCCAGTAATAATTTTAGCGTCAACAGTTAGAAACCGAGGCAAAGCAAAAATCAATAACCCAATAATCACAAAAATTAGAAGTTGACCCCAACTAAAAGCTAAGGAAAATATTGTCAAACTGTTGACGTTATAATTCCGGGCAGAATTCGCCGTACCTTCGAGATCTTCTGAAAGAAAAGCTTGCCGCCGTGCTAAATTGAGCTTTAACTCCTTAATCCCATCAGTAATAGCGCGAAAGTGTTTGTATAGTCGGTCTTGTTCCTCGCGAGATAATATCATCAATTTTCTGGCTTTACCTAACAGGAGTTGCATGGTCAGAATCGAAAAAGCCAAAAAGCTAAAAGCCACTAAAAAGGCTGGTAAAGATAGCCAAGCTAAATAGACAAAGCAACCTAAAACCAGGGCAAGATCGACGCAGAGAACGGGAATGACAAAAGCGGTATTAGCGATCGATTGTACGTCGTCGGTGAGTGTTGCTAGCAAACGATTGGCACCGAGTTCTTCCAAATGACGTAAAGGACAAGAGAGAATCCAGGTACTCAATTGCATTCGCAACTGGTAGGTAGTATTTTCAGAGAGACGAACTAATAAAACCTGCGAGATAATACTACTAACCAAAACGATCGCAGTTAGTCCGGCAAAATTCCAAATCAGAGTAGCTGAGTAAGGATCGTTGCTATTTAAGGCATTGTTAATCGCAGCCAGCAGGCGGGCGCTACAAGCTCCACTCAGCAACCCGGCAAAAATAGCAATCGCTACGTTCGTCCAAGAAGCGCGTAAGAGCAACCAGATTAAATTCATTCGATATCCTTTGTTTCAGCGCAACCTATAGATTAGCTCGATCGAACGGATACCCGCTACTGACTTAACAAAGCACCAAGTCGCTTCAAAACCTTGAGGACAATATAGAGATCGTCGCCGCGCGAAAGCATGAATTCATAAGAAGCAGCATATTGTGGCGTATTTTGCTTAACCAGTTTCAGGAAAACAAAGTGACTGCCGTTAGTGACTAATCCAAAGGCTGGTTTGTCGGGATGAGGATTAGCCATCATGTAAGCTAAGGCTTGCGGTATCGCGGGTTCTAGGGAGAAGGAACTACTTTTAGACTCGATTACCAGCACCTAAAACTGCTCTTGGATAACTAAAACATCAATTCGCCCTTGGATAATTTCTCCCTCATCTTCAGCGGCAATTTGCACGGGAGTTTCGGCTGAGACTCGAAAAGGAGAACGGTAAAAGCTTGCCAGTTCCAGCAAGGGAGACAGCACCACCATTTCGATCGGGCTTTCGGGCATGGGATACTGGGCCAAGTAGAGATAATCGGCCTTAAGGCGATCGAGCGATCTTTGTTCTGACTCACTGAGTTCTGGTAAACTGTCTCTCCACTCAGGAAAAAAGCGATCGTCTTCAGCCAATTTCAGTCCAAATTTAACTTTAACGTCATGCAGGCTTAGATCTTTAGCCGGAACGGTTTGAACCATAGTCTCAATTCTCGATCGCTTCTACTGTAATGGTAAGTTATCGGGATCGACACCGAGGGAACGCAAATATTGAGCCATCTGCTCGGCCCGCTGGCTCTCTTGCTCTAATCGCAATTCAGCTTGTGTAGCTCGTTGTGACAACTCGATGGAAGTCAAGAATCTCTGCCCATCTGGATGATATATCTTCATTTCTCCCTCACCAGTTTCAAATCGGATACCGAGGCGAGGGCTAACCCACCCATTCATTTGCCAAATTCGATTGAGGTGTCCGTTCTGCCTCAGCCACCCTTCTAGCTGAAAATTATCGGGGTTGTATACATAGTATTCTTCCACCCCATAGGTTTCATAAAACTCCAGCTTGCGATTCATCTCGTCTGCATTGTTACTAGGAGAGAGAATCTCGAATACTACTTGAGGTAGGATATTTGCTTCCTGCCATTGTTTGTAGGAACCGCGCCTGCCTTTGGGTCTGCCAAAAACTACCATGATATCGGGAGCGGTTGGGGCAATCAGCCTTGACTGGACTGGATACCACAGCAAATCTCCGGCGATGAAGACATCATCAAAGGCAGCAAAGAGAATTTCTAGGTTTTCTTTGATAATGACGATCCAGCGAAATTGTTCTGTGTTGTCTGCCAGCGGTTTGCCATCGCTGTCGAGATAAAGGCGATCGCTCTCTAGATTTGAAATGGCTGTCATAAGCTTGAGTGGGACGATCTAGGCTTTTATTGTATGGCGAAAAATTCGCTCTTGTAGGTGTAAGCAGCATTAATTGTAGAGATCGATCGCGAATTATTCAAAAGTCACAATCATCTTTTGTTCCGGTAATTTCTGCCCATCTTGCCGATAAGAACTTAGCATAGTCTAATGACAGCAATCCATAAGAACCTACAGAATATCCATCATTGACTTCTACCAACAAAGTTTCGCCTTTATCTGTCAAACCAAAATCCATAGCATAGGCTTTTGGTGCCGATTTATATGCCTCTAATGCTCTTTCAATAACTCTATAATCGTAATTTACTCGCCAATCTCCTTCATACCTTCTCACGTCCAGAATTTTTCCGTATCTCACAAAACAACGCCATTCAGCGATAAATTTTACTGGCTCGGAACACCAAATTTCTGTATCTTCTCGTTCGTCACCACAAGAGATCAAATCTTTGGTACTCCGTACTAATCGGCCAGTAAATTTTTTAGATGTGTAAACTGGCTTGACAAAAATATTCCATTTTTCTGGGTGGTTAGCTATATAATTAATCTTAGATTTCCAAATCTTTCTGCCTAAAAACTTTCTTAGTTCTTCAGGATAATTAATTTCATCAGGAGGGATAATACCAATATTTTCTAAGGCTATACGCACATCGTTTATGTAGCCCACGACAACATTTGCTGGTTCTTGGTTTTGCAGAGGTTCTTTTTTACTAAAAGGTAATATCTCCCATCCCATTTTTCGGAAGCCATCGTAGGCCACAAAAGAATTGACGCTAGTAAATTCATTCTCTGCGTCTTTGCGAATAAACACTTTCATGAGGAGAAGTTAGCAATTTAATAAGTTATAGCAATCCTAAATGATTTGTGGGATAGCCGTCCCGGCTGTCCCACGGCAGGCAAGATGCCTGCCCCACAAGAAATTTCATCAATGATTTAACGCGAGATCTCGCGTCTTTACATTCTGAAGTCACGAACTACTCAGATTGCCAGGGTTCGTCCCACGGCCCGCCGCCGATTTCTAGTCCGCATAGAGAACTTTTCGCTCTAAGAATGGTTTTAGAGCCGCCGATCGCTCGTTCTCGCAATTCTAAATCTACATCACCCAGGGCTGTATCCCGACAGCAATAGATTAAGCCTCGTTCTGTGGGGGCCCGTAGGAGCGTACCAGGAAGTTCGGTAGTTCCAGTTAGTTCGACTTCGTAATCGCGATCGCTTGCTTGCATTTGCCATTTTCCCCAAGGTTGGATCTGCCAGCGCACTTCTGAATTCCAGGGGGCAAATTGATAAAGTTGACCTCGATAATGCAAGCCGATTGTCGCAACAGATTCCATCCACCACAAAACTTTGCGCCTCCCGCCACCTGCGGTTAAGGCCAGATCGATCGATTCTGAATTGCCCCCCCTGCTTGGTGCAAGCTGCTCAGCGAGGAAACCTCGCCGCGACTTGCCCCCCCTTTTTAAGGGGGGTAGGGGGGATCGAATTTTGGATTTGGGATTGCGATCGCTTGTTTCTTCGACTTCAAAGCTATTGCAGTTGAACCAAAACCATTTTTGCGGAAATGCACCCCCCCAATTTTTCTCGCTGTAGGCTGGCGCGTTGGTAAATTCGTAGCGTTGGCGCAAGCCTGTGCGATAGCACGTATCGCTATTCCACTCGATCCAACCTGTTGCCAGGCCGTGTGCCATCAAAATTTGCCACCCAGGTTCAAAAATCTGCAAGCTAGATAGCCAGCCAGCCGTTGACTGCTGGGGTTTGTCGAGATTGCCCCAGCCATAGACGGGAGTAATGGCATATTGCCAACGGCAAGAACTGCCGTTTCCTACGTCGCTGATGCTTCCTTGATGCCAAGTTGCCGTAGCCTGATAGCCCTGGTGGACGTGGCGATCGAATTCTTCTGGTGATAGCAGCCTGGGATGGGTATGCAGATCGGTGTTTCCCCAATGAAGTAGTTCTAGGCGATCGCGTCTGGCCCAAAACTTGCCGACATCGGGAAAGGTACGACAGAGATACTCATCGTTCGGGCCGAGAACTTGTGCCGCACCGCCGCTGTAAGGTTTTCCCCCGATCGGATCTTCGATCGAATACATAAAAGCAAAGCTTTGGTTGTCTTCTGGTAAGGTGACGCGGTAATACCAACCTTCAAAAAAGCGACGGTGACTGCCATCCCAGTGATAGCCGCTGTGAGGGGTTTGTAAGTTAGAAAAGAACACAGGAGTTTAGGAGTTTAGGAGTTCAGGGGTAGAAAGGTTGTTGAACGTTTAACGTTCGATCGAACCTGCCCGCAGGTAAGTTTTCTGTTAAGCAATTCTCGCCTATATACATACCTTTTGCCTCTGTCTCTCTGCTTATTCCTCAATGTCGGCAAAATTTACCTGTTCGTAAAGTTCCTTCAAAGCAATTTGAAATTCTACCAACTGAAGCGATAATGTTGCCGATTCTGATTCTAATTCAGTGAATAGCCATTGACCGTCAGCGGTTTTTACATATTGCATCACATGATATCTCTTTTGGTCGATTAATATATATTCGCGAAATTCTGGAATCGATCGATAGTAGAGAAACTTATCTCCTTGGTCGTAATTTTGAGTAGATTTTGATAATACTTCAGCAACGAGCGATGGATTAGTAACAGTAGTTGTATTGCTTCCCGTATAGATCGGTTCTCCTTGAATTACCATCACGTCGGGATAGGTATGCTGGCGATAACGAGGTATCCACAAGCGCACGTCACCGATATACACCCGATAATTTTGTCCTCTGAGTCCAAATTTTAAGTGAGCGTACAAGTTGCCAGCAATATGGTTGTGGTTAGTCGTTCCACCAGTCATTGGCACGATTTCTCCATCGCGGTATTCGCTTTTGTATTCGGCTTTCTCTTCAAGCTCTAAATATTCTTCAGGAGTGTAGAGGCGCTTGAGCGTTTCGACTTCCATCAAAATCTCGTCCTATAGTTCTACTTCTAATATTGTAGAACTTGAAAAGTAATTTAGCGTATGGCCAGCGATCGCCGATCTATCTAACCAAGTTTAACCGAATTAACTAATAGCGTTTGATGCCATCAGTAACTCGATCGCCATTTACCGTTACTGAGAATAGCGATCGAGTTTACTATTTATTGATGATGAATTTAACTTGTCACGATCTTTTTCGCTAAACCCAATGTTTTTAATCCCTGAATCGCCCACCAAGTCGGATCGATTTCCCACCACCGCTGTCCAGCCTTAGCAACGCGAGGACGAGCGTGATGGTTGTTGTGCCAACCTTCTCCATAAGTTAAGAGTGCCGCCCACCAAAGATTGCGAGAACCATCATCTACAGAGAAATTACGATAGCCGCGCAGATGAGAAGCAGAGTTAATCAACCAAGTGCTATGCCACAATAAAACGGCTCTCAAAAACATCCCATAGATGACAAAAGACCATCCACCTAAAGCATATAGCAGCAACCCCAAAGGAATCTGAAGCCAGAGAAAATTACGATTTAACCAACGATAATAGGAATGTCGATCGAGATCTGGTGCAGATTTTTTGTAAATTTCGTAATTGAAAAATACTGGTTGAGGGTACAACAACCACAGCATATGACTCCACCAAAACCCCCTTCTCGCCGAATAGGGATCTTTCTCTTCATCTTCAGTATGAGCGTGATGCAAGCGATGTCCCGCTACCCAAAATATCGGGCCTCCTTGCAAAGCCATTGCTCCGATTGTGGCCAAGATATATTCCAACCATTGCGGTACTTGCAGGCTGCGATGGGTTAACAAACGATGGTATCCCAAACAGATGCCGATGCTACCAAACAGCCAGTGAAGCGCGATCGCTACGCCTAAAGCCGACCACGAAAAGAACCAAGGTGCTAACAATGCTAAAGCATGAACGATGGCGAAAAAAGCCACACTCGTCCAGGAAAGTGCTAGAGTTTGCTCGCCCTTGGGGGCGATCGTCTGTTGTGTCATGATTTTGTCCTGAGAAATTTTGGAATTTATGGTTGAGGTTAGTTGGGTTGACGGCAGGAAATCCAACCTACAGCTATGGCACTTTTCTCCCCTTCTCGCCCCTTGCCCCTTGTCCGGTTCTCCCCTCTCCCAAGCTTGGGAGAGGGGTTGGGGGTGAGGGCTGAGAGGGTTTGGGGAAGGCGAAAACTACTGTAATGCACGTCTCATCTTTCGCCGTTATAATGATGGCTAGAGGATGCAAGTGCTACTTACATTTAGCAGTCTAACCAACTTTTTTGATTTTTGCAAGTGCCACTTGCATTTTGACAAAATTATGTCGGAGCCAAGAAAATCGACGCGAACTCGCTTAATTGAGGCCGCACTGGAACTATTTGCTGCCAATGGAGTAACAGAGACGACTACCAAGGCAGTTGCCGAACTCGCAGGAGTCAATGAAGTTACATTATTCCGTCATTTTGGCAGCAAGCACGGATTGCTGTTAGCCGCGATCGAAGATGCTGTGAGTTTTACTGACTTGGGTAAAACCTTAGTCGCACCAGCGATCTCGCAAGAAAGCACCTTCGAAGCGTTGAAAGCCTATTCCAGAGAGACTTTGGAGGCACTCGATCGCGTTCCCGAACTGGTGCGTTCTGTTATCGGCGATGCGGGTCAATATCCAGTAGAAATTCGTTTGGCCGTCGGTCGGGGATTGAGTCAAGCTAATTGCTACGTGGCCGAGCGTTTGTCCGAGATGTTGGCAAATAACGGTAGCCAGAGTCGTTTGAGCGCCGAGAAGTTAGCCAGTTTGCTTAATGGGTTGTTATTCGGATATTTTGCGATCGGCTTGACTAGCGAAAGACACCCGCTGTGGGAAGCTAGAGAGGATTTTTTAGAAAATTTAGTAGAACTATTTGGATCGGGCGCGATACTTGCTAACGCAAACGCTAGCGCGATCGAACGAGAACTGGCAACCCCAACTAAAGAGATTGCCACGCCGCCTGCTGCTTTAAAAACCAGTTCGGTAGCCGATTTACCCAGAAATTTAGTGCATTCAATTCTGGAACGAGCGAAGAAACTGGGACGACAGGAGTATGCTTTAGCATATGTTTTGTTTGCGGCGGGTTTATCGGCTGCGGAAGTAGTTAATTTAGAGCGATCGCATTCTTTGAGCGAACCTCACCAACACATTTTGCAGATTAATTACGGCGCGGTGCGACAAGTTCTCCTCAGTCAATGGATTATGGGAAAACGCTACGGTTCTCCTAGTAACAACCCATTAACTCAATGGCTGAAAAGCCGTAAAGACGATCGACCAGCTTTATTTCTCAACCCAGAAGGAAAACCGCTATCGGAAAAAGAATTACAGACTTTATGGGGCGTTTTGACTGAAGGTTTGTTGACTCTTCAAGGTAAACCCCCAGCAATCGAACAAGCAAGGCAGACTTGGTGCGTAGAAATGGCGAGCAAGGGAATTGAGTTAGAGGATTTGAGTCTTTTGAGCGGTCTAGAAATCGAGGAATTGCGATCGTTTGCCCAAAGAGCGAAAGAAAAAGCCATCTTGGAACGGGCTTCACAACTAGATCGATCGTCTAATTAGCAGAGGTGGCGATCCTCATCTGTGCCGCCTAGTGCTTTCGGAATAATATGCTCGATTTCTAAAACTCCTAAAACATATTTCTGGAGACTTCGACAGTAACCGCATTGTTCTTTTGCCTCTTTTCTAATTCTAGCTTTAACTTCTTGCGAGATGTAGCTAGTCATACGTTTAGAGGTGCAATTATTCCACGCTTGACTGCTTCACTTAAAGCCTGAGCTTTTCGTAATAATCCTGCTTGATAAACCTGCATTAAAAACTGCAATTCTAAGTGTTCGTTTTCTGTCAATGTTCCTGCTTGCTGTTTATCTAGTAAATCGCTTAATCTGCAATCTTGTTCTGCCTCCATTTGTAGTTGAGTTAAAGCAATTAATTCTTCGTCTGGAACTAGAGAGATTTGTTTTTCAAACTGTGTTTGAAGATTTAATAAAGGGAGAATCATTTTAATTGTGTCTGTTAAAAGCTCGGCAGCATCGCGCTTAGACAGTTGGGCTAAGGATTCGATTTGATGATAAATTTCATCTGGCAAGCTGATGGTTAAATCGGTACTCATAGCTAAATTGTATGAAGCTGTCTATTTGATGTTCCCTGGAACTAAAGCGATCGCAAGTCTTTACTTCATTGTACCCGGCTGTTTTGCTTCTGGAGGGATCGCTCTAGATCTAATTGATGCCAGCGTGCGATCGCTTGGTTTATTCGAGGTGGCAAGCTGTTATAACGCAGTCAGAAGTCAAAAGTCAGAACTTAAAAATTTTCCCCTCTCTCCCCCTCTCCTCCATCTTCCATCTTCGATCGGGAGGGCGATCGTCTTTCGTAAGTCCTAAGATATATTTGAAAAATCTGCTCTTAATTTTTGGGATGCAATCGCGATCGAGAAAAATTCGATCGCCAGCCCCCAGATTCATCTGCGGGCAAAATCCAAAATCCAAAACTTGTACTGAGCGCAGCGAACGTATCCAAAATCCAAAATCGAAATGACAGCACCAGGAAGCTACAAAGATACCGTTAATCTCCCCCAGACTAAGTTCGATATGCGGGCTAATGCCCTGAAGCGCGAGCCAGAAATCCAGCAGTTTTGGTCAGAAAATCGGATTTACGAACAATTGTCGCAGAATAACCCTGGCGATCTGTTTATTTTGCACGACGGGCCGCCCTACGCTAACGGCACTCTTCATCTCGGCCACGCCTTGAATAAAATTCTTAAAGATATTATCAATCGCTACCAACTGCTGCGCGGGCGTAAAGTTCGCTACGTGCCTGGTTGGGATTGTCATGGCTTGCCAATTGAATTAAAAGTCTTGCAAGCGATGAAGTCTGACGAACGGCAACAGCTAACTCCTTTAAAACTGAGGCAAAAGGCCCGCGACTTCGCTCTCAAAACGATGGACCAGCAACGCCAAGACTTTAAACGTTATGGAGGTTGGGGCGACTGGGAACATCCTTATCTGACTTTAACGCCGGAATATGAAGCCGCTCAAATCGGCGTGTTCGGGCAAATGGTTCTCAAAGGTTACATCTATCGCGGGTTGAAACCAGTTCACTGGAGTCCCAGTTCTAAAACTGCACTGGCAGAGGCAGAACTAGAATATCCCGAAGATGATAAAGGTCGCCCCACTCACACCTCTCGCAGCCTGTATGCTGCTTTCCCGATGACTGGGGTGGCAAAAAGGGTAAAAACCGCGTTAGAACCTTATCTACCCGATCTGGGCGTGGCAATCTGGACGACTACACCCTGGACGATTCCCGGTAACTTGGCAGTAGCCGTCAATCCCGAACTGACATACGCAGTGGTAACCCCCGCTGGAGAAATGGATGGGTTATCGGTGAAGTATAAATATCTATTGGTGGCTGCCGATTTGGTAGAACAGTTGTCTGCCAAGTTTGGTACACAGTTTGAGGTGCTAACTACCTTCAAGGGGCAGGATTTGGAGCATTCTACCTACAAACATCCCCTATTCGATCGCGAAAGTCCTGTAGTTATCGGCGGCGATTACATCACCACCGATTCGGGTACTGGCTTAGTTCACACCGCTCCCGGTCACGGTTTGGATGACTATATTGTCGGTCAGCGTTACGGTTTGCCTATCCTGTCGCCAGTAGATGACAATGGTAACTTTACCGCCGAAGCTGGGCAATTTGCCGGAGCGAACGTGCTGGGAGAAGGTAACGCGGCTGTGGTAGCGGCTTTAGCCGAAGCTGGGGCGTTGCTGAAAGAGGAACCTTACGTTCACAAATATCCTTACGACTGGCGGACGAAAAAACCGACGATTTTCCGGGCGACGGAACAGTGGTTTGCTTCGGTAGAAGGGTTTCGGGAAGAGGCCCTAAAAGCGATCGCATCGGTAAAATGGGTTCCCTCTCAAGGCGAAAACCGGATTACTGCTATGGTTTCTGAGCGTTCCGACTGGTGTATCTCCCGCCAGCGCAGTTGGGGCGTACCCATCCCCGTGTTCTACGACGAGGAAACGGGAGAACCGCTACTAAATGAAGAAACGATCGCCCACATCCAAGGAATTATCGCTGCCAAAGGTTCCGATGCTTGGTGGGAACTGTCGGTAGAGGAGTTGTTGCCAGAATCTTATCTCAATAACGGCAAATCTTACCGCAAGGGTATGGATACGATGGATGTCTGGTTTGATTCTGGCTCGTCTTGGGCAGCAGTATTAGAGCAGCGTCCGGAATTGCGCTATCCTGCCGATGTCTATCTGGAAGGATCGGATCAGCATCGGGGTTGGTTTCAATCTAGCTTGCTCACCAGCGTCGCCAATAATGGCATTGCACCCTATAAAACCGTATTAACGCACGGCTTTACCGTGGACGAAAACGGGCGCAAGATGAGTAAATCTTTGGGAAATATCATTGAGCCAACCGTGGTGATTGCTGGGGGCAAAAATCAAAAAGAAGAGCCGCCCTACGGTGTTGACGTGCTGCGGCTGTGGGTATCTTCGGTAGATTACTCCAACGATGTCCCGCTCACTAAAAGTATCCTGAAGCAGTTAGGAGATGTCAGGGGCAAAATTCGCAATACGGCACGGTTTTTGTTGGGGAATTTACACGATTTCGACCCCAAAAAGGATGCTGTACCTTACGAACAGTTGCCAGAACTCGATCGCTATATGTTGCACCGCATGACTGAGGTGTTTGGCGAGATAACGGAAGTGATGGACAATTACCAATTCTTCCGGTTCTTCCAAATGGTGCAGAATTTCTGCGCGATCGATCTATCTAACTTCTATCTCGATGTTGCCAAAGACAGGCTGTATATCAGTTCTCTAAATAGTTTCCGCCGCCGCAGTTGTCAGACGGTAATGAGCATCGCTGTGGAAAATTTAGCACGGGCGATCGCTCCAGTTTTATCTCACCTGGCAGAAGATATCTGGCAATATCTCCCCTACTCCACGCCCTACAAATCGGTATTTCAATCCGGTTGGGTGCAGTTAGAAGCTAGTTGGCAACAACCGCAACTAGCCCAAAAATGGCAACAACTCCGGCAAATCCGCACCGTGGTTAACAAGGTGTTGGAACAAGCACGGGTGGAAAAAACGATCGGTTCTTCCTTGGAAGCCAAAGTATTGCTTTACCTTGCCAGCGGGGAACTGCGCCAGCAATTGCAAGCTTTGAATCCTGTAGGGGGATGGAGTAGTAACGGTGTTGACGAACTGCGTTATTTGTTTTTAACTTCTAAGGTTGAACTGTTAGAAACTCCCGATTCTTTGCAGGAATTAAAGTACAGCGATCGAAGCGACGATCTCAGCGTTGGGATGGTGAAAGCTGAAGGGGAAAAATGCGATCGATGTTGGAATTATTCAGTCCATGTGGGTGAATCGACAGAACATCCTTTGTTGTGCGAAAGGTGTATTCCGGCTTTAGCGGGTGAATTTTAGATAGCCCTCACCCTAAATCCCTCTCCCAGGCTTGGGAGAGGGACTTTGAGCCTGGGCGAATGAATTCGCGGCTATATAACAAAGTCCGCCTTCGCGGACTAGGAAAGAACGTGGTTAGCCGATCTAATGGTAGAATTATTTGGTTACTAAAAATAAAATAATGAGTGATGATTATTACTGTCTTTAACAACAAAGGTGGTGTGGGAAAAACCACAATGACCATTAATCTAGCTGCTGCCCTAAATCAGCTAGGCAAACAGGTATTACTAATAGATATTGATGCTCAGGCAAATCTGACAACTGGCTTAGGTATCGATCCACTAGAAGATATTGAGAGTCAAGGAAAGAAGGATATTACTCATTTACTAACTGAGCCTAGAACTACTTTAGAAGAAACTGTTGTTAAAAAACAATGGAAAAACGTTCAATTAAATATTGTCCCTTCTCATATTCGTTTAAGTAATATGGAAGCTGAATTAATCCAAATAATAGATAGCGATCGCTTGCTAGTCAAAAAACTAAAAAATCATAATTATGATTTTATTTTAATCGATCCCCCTCCATCTTTTGGTAAAGTTAACAGCATATCACTTATGGCATCTTCAGCTATTCTCATTCCTACTCAGTTATCTTCCTATCCAGTTCGAGCGTTAGAGTATGTTATTGAAAGGCTAAACAAAGTAGCAGAGTTGAAAGAGCAACCTTTGGCAGTTTTAGGTATTGCCGTAAGTATGTACGATAAAAAATCGTCTAATTTTAATTTGTCGATGAGTGAAAGGCTTTTTAATATTTTAGAAAGAAGCGGAGTAAGTAATAAAATCGAACTTTTTCCTGAAAGTACCTGGATTCCCAGATTAAATATTGTTTCTAAGTGTCCAGATAAAGGATATCCATTATCTGAAGCGGAATTCGATGATAACCTAACATATCCCGATAAAGAAGCCGCACAACAAGCAATTGAGTGCTATGCAAAACTCGCTGAACATATAATTGAAATTACCGAAAAAAAGTAATAGCAGATGGATACATCAAAACGACGGAAGTTAATTGGCAACAGTTTAGGAATAAAACCCATTAACCACGGTCAATTATACACATTTCAAATAGCTGTACCTGAATCTGATACGAAAGATATCTCTTATGAAAGGCATCAGTTAATAAGCAAAAGTCTTACTGAATGCAAAAGCAATCTAATTCCCTTGATTGTACGCCCCACGGAAAAGTATAGTCAGGAAGAAGAGTATGAAGTTGTATATGGTGCTGATTGGTGTCTAGTTGCTAAAAAAATTGAAATTGAGAAACTATGGGCTTGGGTTTTCGATCTGACTGACGATCAAGCTGCTGCTGCTAAAGAAGAAATGGAAAAGCTGGCAAGCTCGTCGAAACTTACAGAAACTCCAAATTCGATAGAACAGATTAAAATTCAACTTCAGCAGCTTGAGACATCTTTTAAACAGCAATTAGAAGGCATCAATCAAAACTTAGAGCAACTAGTTAGCTCACAAGTCAAAGAAAAGCTAAGTAAAGAGCCAGATGAAACTTTAAAAAAATTGCCAAACTTAGTAAGTACAACTCAACGCGAAATCGAAGATGCAATAGGTAATAAAAGACATGGATCTGCTGCTTGGAAAGCTATAAAACGTCTGAAAAACACAGGTCGCGATATTACTTGGGAAAACTTGGAGAAATTGGCTAAAACTAAAAAAGGAGAAGATAAAATTGAGGGATTTGGAGAGGGAATTTTTAAAAACCTAAAACAGGCTTGTCAAATATCATAACTTATATGAGTAGTGAGAATCCAGAATCGCGGCACGCTGCCACCGACCCAGAAAAATGTTTGATAATGGGAAAAAAGTATGGCTGGAGGCTCTTACGGATAGAACCAACCCTAGACAGAGTTCTGAAAGTAAATTGTGTCTTCGAGGGGGAGACTAAATTTCCTACCTATTTCCACGAGGATTGAGCAATGAGTAAGTACATCATTTTCAAAACTGAATCAATGTCAGCAGAAGGATGGGATGAAAGAATGCTAGCTCACACGGGAGCTTTAACTAGTATCCTTGCCGAACACTACGACGAAACCGATTCTCCTTTACCTGCACCTGGCTACAGACTGAGAGAATATCATCGGATCGATCGCTTTGCCGACGCACAATTTCCTGGTGCTAGCACTCACAGCCGCATTGGAGATTGGGAAGTAACAAGGGTTGAAGAGTACACCCCAGAATTTCCTACCGCTAATTTTGCCGCCATTGTTATCTGCTATTGCCGATACTCCCCTGTAACTAGCTCGTTAGAACCATTACCCAAAATAGAAGTAGATCGAGATTTACAGTCTCTTCAAACGTCAGATCGATCGGCAAAATCGTAACCTACGAATTACCGTGAGGGAGAGTGCATGATGGCAAAAATTACCCTAGAAGTCTCAGAAGAACTGGCCGCACAACTGGCAGAAATAGGCGATCGCTTACCCAAATTCCTCACATTGATGCTGCACTGCTGCCACCATTGCTAGCCCAGATCGGTTATGCTGAAATTGATGTCATTATTAACATCAATTTAGTTATCGTGAAAAAGCAAACAGTTCGCACCACCCTCACCCTACCCTCAGAACTTTTAGAAGGTACCGATCGAGCAGTCAGTCAAGGAAAAGCTAAGAGCCGCAACGAGTTTGTCGCGCAAGCCCTACGGCGCGAATTAGCAGCACTGAAAAGAGCAGAAATTGATGCTGCTTTTGCTCCCATGGCAGATGATGCTGAATATCGATCGGAAGCCTTACAAATTGAGGCAGAGTTCGCTACAGCTAGCTGGGAAGCCTTACAAATGGGAGAAGAACCAGCATGAAGCGGGGAGAAGTTTACAACGCTCGGCTCGATCCTGTTGAAGGTTCCGAGCAAGGTGGAACTCGCCCCGTCATTATTGTCAGTCGCGAGGCAATTAATGCGAGTAGCCCTTTAGTCATGGCTGTTCCTTGCACGACTTATCGAGTGGGGCGACGAATTTACCCCAGCCAGATCGTAATTTTCGCTCCCGATGGCGGATTAGAAGCTGACACCATTGCTTTAGGAGAACAGTTGCGAACCTTATCCAAAACCCGCCTGCTGAGTCTCCGGGGAACCCTCAGTAATCAGGCTATGGCCGAACTAAATCAAGCTCTCTTAATTGCTTTGGATTTACTTGTAACCAACTCAACGTAACTGCCAAGAAGGGTAAATTACGCCCAAAATTACCCTAGAAGTTTCAGAAAAACTGGACGCACAACTAGCAGAAATAGGCGATCGCCTTCCAGATCTCTGAGCTTTAACCCTGCACGATCGATTCCCATTTTTTCTGACTCAACTCCATCTCGTATTGCGGATGAATCCAGGAAAGGTCTTGAGTTGAAAGGTTCAGGAATCGGATCGTTTCTATTAGCATTTCTATAACCGCTGGTTCGTTCGGAACGACGCAGATCTCAGTTCCAGGATTGGGCGCGTGTTGGTGGCGAATCAGAGCCACTCGATGCTGAGACGGTAAACTCAGCACTGAGAAAACTAAATAATCTAGATCGTCATACCCTCGCTCGAACTTCAAGGAACCTCGCGCTTCGAGTTCGGCAGGTTCCTGACGCAGCACGGCGATCGCCTTGGTTTCAGGATAGATTTCATCAAATAGCACTAGCTGACCTTGGGGCGGCGCAGTAGTCATATTTGATAGTTAGCGAGAGATAGCACCTTAATTATAAGGTATGCCTCTCCGTCTCTTTCCTCAACTCTAACTCTCTTGCGTGGGTTATTTGGACGGCTGCCACCATTGCCAGTTTAAAGCAGTTATGCTGAAATTGATGTCATTATTAACATCAATTTAGCGATCGTGAAAAAGCGGACAGTTCGCACCACCCTCACCCTACCCTCAGAACTTCTAGAAGACACCGATCGAGCAGTCAGCCAAGGAAAAGCTAAGAGCCGTAACGAGTTTGTCGCCCAAGCTGGACGCGCTACTACAGCTATGCCCTATGCCCCTAAACTCCTAAAAGGTAAAGGTCGTTCTCAACGTACCGATCAGGGCATCGTCGTTATCATCATTCTGACCGGGACTTAATAGCCAGATGACACCAGGAGTAATCGAGATATTATCTGACACTTGGTACTTATAGAAACCTTCGATGTGGTAGGCATTATCGCGGCGGCCGAAATTGGTCGAAGTGCCATCAACAATTAAGCCTCTCAACGTCGGTTCGACACCAGCAAACAAACCTAGCAAGTTCCCTTCTTTGCCCAAGTTAGGGAAGGCTAACCCAACTCCATAACTCCAAATTTCTCCTTGTGCGTCAAGTCCACCTACTTCAGCATTAGCCTCAGTGAGCGTGACAAAGCCGCTAATCGATAAGCTGTCAAACGGCTGGATGGCTGCGGCAAAGCCGTAGGAATTGGTAGTAAAACTTTCTCCTGCAAAAGCGCCACTAAAATCTGGATTATTGGCAGGAACCGTACCTACTATGTCATCGAAGATATTATCGCCGCTGGGATGGAAGCCTCGGACGTAGGTTAAGCCTAAATTTATTCGTTCGGTGGGTTTAAAGTTCAATTGCGCTAAAGCAGCATACTCGCCATTGAACAAACCACCCACACCCGGTGCGGCTGCATCGGGGTCGTTAGCACCATTAGCTAAGTAACCCACAGAAAATCCAATTTTATCGAAGTCGAAAGTAACCCCAGCGCCAGCGCCGCCGCCAATTCGATAGATCGGGCTTTCGCTGGCAAAACTAGATAATGCCCCATTACCGCCATCAAAGTCTTCAAAGTAAGGGTTAAGCGTATCGGCGTAGTCGCTGTGAACCCCACCAGTAGCAGATATGTAAATATTGGCGTTGCCAATAGGAAAGCTATAGTTAAGAGCGCTCAGAGCAATATTATTATTAGCTTCAGCAGCATCGACATTAAAAGTTTGGTTGCCCTCAAAAGTATCAACTCCAGAGAACTTGGGTACCTGATTGGCGAGGTTCCCAGCTTCTAGTTCGGTAACGAGAGAGTCTTGTCCTGTGAAGCTAGTGATTAGTTCTAACTTAACGCGATCGCCAAATATCCCCGGACTAGGATTATTATCTAGGGTGTCTGTATAGGCAAAAATCACCTCTCCAGCTAACTTAGTGGTGGTGGAGAACTGATGGGCTTCTAAGAAAGAAACGCGACCTTCGAGATTATCTACTCGACTGCCTAACGCGGCTAGTTCCGTACGGAATTCTTCTACCAGTCTTTGCAGGGCTTCAAAATCTTCTTTGGCAACGAATTTCTCGTCTTGGGCTTCAATCAGGGCCTCGATTTGCCGCAAGCAAGCATTCAACCCAGCAGCAAATTCATAACGAGAGAGCGATCGCTGCCCCCGATAAGTGCCATCGGGATATCCAACTAAACAACCATATCTCTGAACTACCCGATCTAAGGCTTCATAAGCCCAATCGGTGGGCTGCACGTCACGAAATTGGGAAGCGTTGGTGATTTGTTCTAAAGAGTTGTCGCCTTCGTTACTGTAGCGGATAATTTGCTGTAAGTTCTGGGTGTCAACCGTTCCTGGGGTTTGCGAATTGCTCGCTGGTGCAGGCTGGGCTGTTGGCGCTGCTTCAATGTTGCTTTGGGCAATTTGAGTATTTTCTGCCGTTTCTGCCATGCCGCTGGTTGCCCCCATCAGCATTGAACTCAAGAAGACCGGGCCGATTGCCAGAGATTTCCATAACATTCTAGACATCTTCAATTACCTCTCATCCTCACACCTTTTCATAAAGAGGTACACTTTATTAGTACCGCGTATAGATGTTAATCCAAAACCTTCTGAAAGTCAAAGAATGGCTTCTTGCCTTAATTGACAATAATTTCAACGCGATCGCTCGTCAAGAAACCGAGATGTTTTGGCTGGCAGTGCCGTCAAAAATTATTAGTAATTAATATCAATAGGTTAATGAGAACGATTCTCGGTAAATGGGTTTGAGGTGGGTACGCAAGCTACAATAGGCTTCAAGTCCTATGCGATCGTGACGAACATCGATTGCAGTTTTAGTCTTGGCGATCGCCCCTCAGCCGTCCTACGATCTTTAAGTTAGTAGTGGTTAGATCGCCAAGTTGATGCGGACAAATACCAAAAAGCCCCTACTGAACTCCCGAACTTCTATATTCTGAACTTTTGTTTTTATGCCAAATCAAACTCCGATCCCGGTAGTAGTTAATGGGGCCGCTGGCAAAATGGGCCGCGAGGTAATCAAAGCGATCGCCCAAGCTGAAGATCTACTATTAGTCGGTGCGGTCGATCGCAATCCTGAATTTCTGGGCCAGGATGTTGGCGAAGTAGCAGGCTGCAATCCGTTAGAAGTGCCGATCGTCAGCGATTTGCAAAGCGTATTGGTACTCGCCACTCAAGAAAAGCAGCAAGGAGTGATGGTAGACTTTACCCACCCGAAAGGCGTTTACGATAACGTGCGCAGCGCCATAGCTTACGGCGTTAGACCTGTGGTGGGGACTACGGGGATGAGTCCAGAGCAAATTCAAGACTTAGCCGACTTTGCTGAAAAAGCTAGCACTGGCTGCCTGATCGTTCCCAACTTTTCGATCGGGATGGTATTGCTTCAGCAAGCAGCGATCCAAGCATCTCGATATTTCGACCACGTAGAAATTATCGAGCTACATCACAACCAAAAAGCCGATGCTCCTAGCGGCACGGCGATTAAAACGGCCGAGATGTTAGCAGAATTGGGCAAAACCTATAACCCAGCATTAGTAGAAGAAGCTGAAAAATTACCAGGAGCAAGGGGTAGCATAGCAGATGAAGGGATTCGGATTCACAGCATTCGGTTGCCTGGTTTGATCGCCCATCAAGAAGTAATTTTTGGTGCCCCCGGACAAATTTATACCCTGCGTCACGATACTAGCGATCGCTCTTGTTATATGCCTGGGGTGCTATTGTCGATTCGGAAAGTGGTCGATCTGAAATCTCTAGTCTATGGCTTAGAAAAAATCTTATAATTTAAGGATTAGTCGATAAAAAGATCCAACGACCTAAAGCGGCTAAAATTCCTAAAAAAGCGGTAATAATGGCTACAATTAAAGTCCAAATTTGGGCTTTTTGAGTTCCTTTAATTTCTTTGACATCCGCTTTTAAATTAGTCATATCCGGTTCGAGACGGTCTTGCCCTATCTCCAGTTTGTTGAGGCGATCGCCAATCTTATCTAGTTTTTGATTTATTTGACCTAAAACTTGGCTTAAATCGGTAGCGATCTGTATATTATGGCTGATTAATTAGATTTGATATCATTTAATTTCCCAACAAACGCTTAACTCTGATGTTAGTTCCTCTTACCCGCGAAAAATTTGAACAACTGATTCCTTTGATTGCCACCGGACATCAGTATGAATATTACTGGGGCAAACCTCCCGACATTTTAAAACGGCTGCTGATTTCTTTTGTCAGCGTCATTATTTTAAACTTGATTATCAAGAAACTGATTTTCGGGGACAATCCGATAATATTTTGCTTGGAAATAATTGCTGGTTTGTACTGGCTGTGGGGTCCAGTCTATTGGGCGAGTTGGCGCAATAGGGGATGTCGAAAATATCCTTACAGCGGTTTCTGGCGAGGCGAAGTATTAGATCGATATTTGTCAGAAAAACTTATTGGGAAAGAGGAAACAGTTAACGATCGCGGTCAATTAGTAGTAGTAGAAAACAAAGAGCGCAGGCTCAATATTGAAGTGGGCGATGAAACCGGATTTACGACGACGCTGCAAGTTCCCCTACAAAGAGAACATAAAGCGATCGCTCTAGGGCAAATTGCCGAGATGGTAGTGATGTCTGACGAGCCAGACTTAAGCGTCATTTCTAAAGTAACGGATATTTATATTCCTGGTTACAAATTGTGGATTAGCGACTATCCATACCTGCGTAGAGATTTGTTTGCTGATGCCAGTCGCCGCCTCAAATCTTACGATGACGATCCCCCAGATTCCCCAGAACGTAGTTCTCGCCGCCGCAGGTCTTACGATGACGATCCCCCAAATTATCCAGAACGTCGTCCTCGCCGCCGCAGGAAACGGCGATGATTTCGATCGTCATTCCGGTTTTGAATGAAGCCGCTACTATTACTACGGCATTAACAAATATTGAAAATATTAATGATGGGGAAATAATTGTAGTCGATGGTGGCAGTCGAGATGAAACTGTAGAATTAGCCCGATCTTTAGGCGTAAAAATCATCTTATCGGCTCCCGGACGCGCCCGACAAATGAATGCTGGCGCTGAAGTTGCCAAAGGCGATATTCTGTTATTTCTTCATGCCGATACCCTTTTACCTGCTGATTTTGAAACTTTAATTTGTCAGACGCTATCGCGATCGCAAGTAGTAGCTGGTGCGTTTGAATTGCAAATCGACGCTCAATTACGGGGGGTGCGGTTAATTGAAAAGATGGTAAATTGGCGATCGCATTTTTGTTCTCTTCCCTACGGAGATCAAGCTATTTTTCTCAAAGCCGAGATCTTTCATCGGGTGGGAGGTTTTCCCGATTTGCCAATTATGGAAGATTTTGAATTTATCCGCCAACTGAAATGCCAAGGACGGATCGCGATCGTTCCCCAGCCAGCAATTACGTCGGGACGACGCTGGCAGAAATTAGGCCCGATAAGAACTACTGCGATCAATCAACTGGTAATTGTTGCTTATTTCCTCGGCGTTCCTCCTCGTCGGCTTGCGTGCTGGTATCGTCAAGGTTTTAGCTTTAAGTCCCTTTTTTAAGCTTGGGAAAGGGATTTAGAGTGATATCAAATCCGGTCGATCGGCCATAATTAATGTAGGCCCTAGTTGAACGGAGTGAAACCCAACACTCATGGGGTGTTGGGTTTCTGATGAGCCTTTGCTATGCAGGATCTCGATAGCTTTAGCGGGAATAATGCAAGTCTTAGAGCCAATCAATGGACTGTCTCTACTTTTCGTCATGCCGTTAGCGGGTTTGCTCGTCGAATATGGGGTTGAGTTCATTGATGAGCAATAATTATCGAAAATCGAAAAATCCGGTATGAGGATGTTCTAGTCCAGAACGTTGATAGTTCGCTCTTTAGAAAGATTCCTTCCTCTGTCTAATGAGATAAAATCTGCGAGCAGTTGCCCTACAGCATTGGAAGTAATGCTTGTCGAACGCTAACGCCGCTGGAGTCGATCGCATCCATAAAAGGGCAGCCCGATCGCTGATAGGAGGGTAGCATTGAAAGTTGGAAGAAAATTTACTGGGAGCGATCGACTGCTGGCTTACGGTGTGGCGTTGCTGGCCGTTGCCCTGGCAATAGGAATCAGTCTGTGGCTCAGCCCTGCGATCGAACCCACACCGACTTCACTGTTCTTTATAGCGGTAACGGTAAGTGCTTGGTATGGGGGCTTGCGTCCTGGCTTAGTCGCCACTATTTTGTCAACCCTGGCAATTAACTATTACTTTATCGATCCTTACTATTCTCTGAAAATTGCCGAACCGGGAAGCCTACTCCGCTTGGGGACATTTGTGGTGGCGGCAGTGCTAATCGGCGGGTTGAATGAGTCGCATCGGAGTGCCCTGCATCGAGAGCAGAGGTTGCGGGCTGTCACTGAAGCTGCCCAAGGCGAGTCCCGGGCTGCCAAAGAACGCCTGGAAACGCTACTCTCTAGCATCAGCGATGGGTTTTATACTCTCGATCGCCACTGGTGTTACACCTACGCCAACGATCGCTACTGCCAAATGGCTGGGAGGCAGCGGGAAGCTTTGCTAGACCAGAACATTTGGGAGGTATTTCCCGATGCAGTAGACACTGATTTTTACCTGCAACTTCAGCGATCGGCGATCGAGCAAAAACCCCTACAGTTCGAGTATCTCTATGCGCCCTCGAATCGCTGGTACGAGCATCGGGTTTATCCTGCGGCGGATGGCGTAACCGTTTTTATCGCTGACATTACCGCTCGCAAACAAGTCCAGGAAGCTCTCCGGCAAAGTGAAGAACAGCTTCGATTAGCTTCGGCAGGAGCCAATTTAGGGCTGTGGCATTGGGATGTCAAAAAAGATGTTTTAAGCTGGACCGATCGATGTAAGGCGCTGTTTGGCCTGCCAGCCGATACCAAAATGTCCTATCAGGTTTTCCTCAATGCCTTACATCCAGAGGATCGGCAGCGCATCCACGAAATGCGACCTCGACTAGAGGACGGTCAACTGGGGTGTCATGAAATTGAGTATCGCACCGTTTGGCCCGATGGCACCGTGCATTGGTTGGCGGCTAGAGGAAATGCCATCTACGACGGGAAGGGAGAACCGAGATCTAGCATGGGTGTCATCTTTGACATCACCGATCGCAAACAAGCCGAAATCGCCTTGAGCCAAAGCGAAACTATTCTTAATGCCTTTATCGCCAGTTCCCCAGTAGGCATGGCCTTTTTCGATCGCGACGGGCGTTACATCTATGCCAATGAGGCCTTAGCTGCCATCAACGGCATCCCCCTGAGCGAACACCTCGGACGCACTCTGGAGGAAGTATTGCCCCAGTGGGCACCCACGGTTGAGCCAATTTTTCGGCAGGTGATGCAAACCAGAATGCCCTTGCTGAATCAGGAAGTAGTAGGAGCAACCCATCCTGCCGATCTGGTCAAACATTGCTTAGTCAATTATTTTCCCGTGTGTCTTCCGGATGGAGAAGTCATTGGCGTTGGGGTCACAGACTTAGATATCACCGATCGCAAACAAGCCGAAGCCGCCTTGCACCACAGCGAAGAACAGCTTCGGCTGGCAACCGCAGGGGCCAATTTAGGGATGTGGTACTGGGATCTGGCCACCGACACCCTCACCTGGACGGATCGAGCCAAAGCGATGTTTGGTTTAGCAGTCGATACCGAAATGTCGATGCAGGTGTTTCTGAATGCCGTCCACCCAGACGATCGCCAGTCAGTGCAAACGATCGTCAGCGATTTGCAGGCAGGTCGAACCCATACAGAAGATGAGTACCGCACCCTATGGCCGGATGGCACCGTGCGTTGGATCTTAGCTAGGGGTAATTTTACTTATAATGCCGATGGCATCCTGGCTTCAACGCGGGGCGTGCTGATGGATATCACCGATCGCAAACAGGCAGAAGCCGACCTGCGGGAGCGGGAAAAGGAACTGCGTTTAGTCACCGATGCCGTCCCAGCCTTAATCTCCTTTATCGATACCCAGCGACGATACCGCTTCAACAATCGCGGCTATGAGGAATGGTTTGGTCATTCGGCGGCATCAGTTTACGGGCGAACCCTGTGGGATGTATTAGGCGAACCCGCCTACAGTGCCATTCAACCTTACGTCGATCGAGTCCTGGCAGGCGAGCGAGTCACCTTTGAGAGCCTAGTGCCTTACCAAGATGGCGGCCAGCGCTACATCAGCGCCACCTACGTCCCCCGGTTTGACGATCGAGGGCAGGTGGCAGGCTTTGTCGCCCTCGTCAGCGATATCAGCGATCGCCAGCGGGTAGAGAACGCCCTGCGGCAAAGCGAAGAGCGGTTTAGATCGATCGTCAATCAAGTTATCGTCGGCATTGCCCAAACCGATCTTACAGGTCAGTTCGTGCTGGTCAATCAGCGGTATTGCGATATCGTGGGTTACACCCAGGACGAGTTGTTGCAGATGCGGGTGCAGGATATCACCCATCCCGACGATCTGCCCCATAACCTCGAACTTTTCCAACGCCTGGCCGCAGAAGGACGGGAATTTGTCATTGAAAAGCGTTATCTGCGTCAGGACGGCTCGGAAGTTTGGGTCAACAATAGCGTCTGTGCGGTGAGAGACGAACGTGGCCGCTCTCAGTTTGCCGTGGCTGTCGTGGTGGATATCAGCGATCGCAAACGTCGAGAACAGAATGCTGAATTTATGGCTCGGATCGGTCAAAACTTGACTCTTTCGAGCAACACCGACGGGCTTTTTGCCAGCTTGAGCGAGGAGATGTGCCGCTACCTCGACTTTGCCATGCTGACGTTGGCTGAAATCGATGACGCGGCGGAGCGCGCGACCGTAATTTACGATCGCCGTCACCCGGAGGTACAAGAGGCCAGGGGCGAACATCGGTTGGCAGATTATTTGAGCGACAGTCAGATCGAACAACTCAAAACGGGCAAATCGATCGCCATTGATGACGTTAGCACTCTAGACATCCCCACTGGCGATGCCGCCTATCGACAGTTCCAAGCGCGATCGACCCTAATCGCCCCCTATGTCAGCGACGGACGGTTGCGGTTCCTGATTTCTGGCAGTCGCTACGCCCCCTCCCGTTGGCGAGCCGACGAAATCGATTTGATGTCAGAACTGGCAGCGAGAATTTGGATTCGAGTCGAACGGGCCCGGGCCGAAGAAAATCTGCGGCGCAGCGAAGCCGCATTTCGCACTATCTCTAACGCTGCCCCAGCATTAGTATGGGTTTGCTCGCCCAGTGGCGAAAACATCTTTTTCAACGATCGCTGGTACGAATTCACCGGACAAACACCAGACGAAGCGAGAGGTCGCGGTTGGGCTAACGCCATGCACGCAGAGGATGCCGCCCAAATTTTATCCTACTGGGAACGCTGCCAGCAGACGGGGGAAACTTACGAGGGCGAAGTTCGCTATCGCGGTCGCGATGGGGAATATCGCTGGCACGTTTTCCGCGCTCTACCGCACCGTAACGCCAACGGCCAAATTGAGGCTTGGTACGGTCTGAGTTTTGACATCAGCGATCGCAAGCAATCTGAAACCGCTTTGCGAGAAAGCGAACGGCGCTTCCGTCGCTTGGTGGAATCGAATATGTTTGGCGTAGCTTTTGGTGATTTTAGTGGTGGCATTCATTATGTCAACGATTATTTCCTCAACATGGTGGGCTACACTCGCGCAGAAATCGAAACCGGGCAAGTGCGATGGATTGATATTACCCCAACCGAATTTTTACCCCTCGACGAACGGGCAATGGCAGAAATGACAATCGCAGGGGTAGCCACTCCCTTTGAGAAAGAATACATTCGCAAAGATGGAACTCGCGTGCCCATTCTGATCGGAGCCGCACTGCTGGAAGAACCCTATGCTCGACAGCAAGAAATGATTGCTTTTTACGTAGACCTGACCGAGCGCCAGCAGACAGAAAAGGCACTCCGAGAAGCCCTGCAAAAACTCAATTTTCACGTAGAAAATACCCCGATGGCGGTAATCGAGTGGAATCAAGACTTGCAGGTCGCGCGCTGGTCTGGAGCAGCAGAGCAAATCTTTGGTTGGTCGGCCCGTGAAGTGCTGGGCGAATCGCTAGCGGATCTCAACCTCGTATTTGAGGAGGACATAAAACATGTGGCTGAAGTTTCCAGGCAGTTAATGTTTGGGGAAGAATCGTATATCTTCTCCTACAACCGCAATTACACCAAGAGCGGCGATGTCATTTATTGCGAGTGGTACAACTCTAGCTTGCGCGATCGATCCGGACAAATGATTTCCGTGCTATCTCTGGTGCTAGACGTGACTGCTCGCCAGCAAGTCGAAACTTTACTGCGAGATAGTGAAGACCGCCTGCGGATGGCGATCGAATCGGCTCGATTGGGCACTTGGGACTGGAACCTCGTCACCAACGAACTGATTTGGGATCCAGGCTGCAAAGCCATGTTCGGCCTGCCCCCCGATGCCGAAACCAGTATTGAAATCTTTTACCAGGGCTTGCATCCCGACGATCGCGATCGCTTGCAGGAGAGTATGCGACAAGTCCTCAACCCAGAGAGCAGCGGTCACTATGACGGCGAGTACCGCACTATAGGAATAACAGATGGCATCGAACGTTGGGTGGCGGCTAAAGGACAGGTTTACTTCAATTCAGCCCGCGAACCCGTGCGCTTTATTGGCACAGTATTGGAAATTACCGATCGCAAGCGCCTGGCCGCCGAACGCGAACGGCTCCTGCAACGAGAACGGGCAGCGCGGGAAGAAGCCGAACGAGCCAACCGCATCAAAGATGAATTTTTGGCGGTCCTTTCCCACGAATTGCGATCGCCCCTCAACCCGATCCTGGGCTGGACCAGGTTGTTGCAAACTCGCCAATTTACCCCGGAGAAAACCGCCGAAGCTTTAGCAGCGATCGAACGCAATGCCAAACTGCAATCTCAACTGATCGAAGATCTGCTCGATGTCTCTCGGATCTTGCGCGGCAAGATGGCACTCAACATTTGTCCGGTGAATTTGGTCGCTACCATTCAAGCAGCGATCGATACCGTGCGCTTAGCTGCTGAAGCCAAAAACATTCACATTCAAACTCAACTCGATCCCGATGTAGCTATTGTCTCCGGCGATCCTACCCGCTTGCAACAAATTATCTGGAACCTGCTGACCAATGCCGTCAAGTTTACCTCCCAAGGCGGTCGGGTAGAAGTGAGGCTCGATCGCGTCGATTGTTTTGCCCAGATTCAAATCCGAGATACGGGCAAAGGCATTAGCCCTGACTTTCTTCCCTACGTCTTCGACTATTTTCGCCAAGAAGATGGAGCGATTACTCGCAAATTTGGCGGATTGGGATTAGGACTGGCGATCGTCCGGCATCTGACGGAACAACACGGCGGGACGATCGAAGTTGACAGCCCTGGCGAAGGATTGGGAGCCACTTTCACGCTGCGCTTGCCGTTACCCGCCGCCAACGGTGAAACCCCTCAAGAGCCTGCTGCTGGGGATGAACCCCTCGATCTCAAAGGGGTGAAAATTCTGGTGGTGGACGATGAAGCCGATATGCGCGAATTGATGGTAACGATGCTCGAAACCTATGGAGCCGAGGTGAGCTTGGCAGCATCGGCCAGGGAAGCGTTGAAAATTCTGGTGCAAACCCAGCCGGATACATTAATTAGCGATCTGGGAATGCCCGATGTCGATGGTTATATGCTGATGCGACAGATTCGGACGCTGCCGCCCAACCGAGGTGGGCAAATTCCTGCCATTGCTCTGACGGCCTATGCCGGAGAAATCGATCGACAACAAGCAATAGCTGCCGGATTTCAACAACATCTGCCCAAACCTGTCGAGCCAGAAGCCTTAATCCGAGCGATCGGTGCTTTGGGCTTCTTGCAGAAGTCGGGAAGGGGGAAGGGGTAAAAATTGCGGCTGGCATGGTGATGCTGACTTTAACGCGGCAAATGTAATTTCTCTTTTGGGGATGTCCGTAACGCATTCCGAACAATCAGTTCTCTCTTGCGCTTGGCGAGAGTTGAGCTAGGTTGAAAGCCCCGTCCCCTTGCGGACAGGGAAGTTTACAATAGAGTATATATGGCTACCCCCTGAAGGCTGAAGGATGCGGTATGAGGTATGAAGTAGCGCTAGCCGAGGTGAAGGTGCTAGATGACCCGATCGAGAAGTTAATGGTTAAGGTTAAAGCATAAGCAGCATTCAAGCGTTGGTGCAGCCCGTTGCTCCAACAATGTATCGCCATTCGTCCCAGGTGCAAATTCTGCACCCAACAGAGATTTCTATCAAAAAATCCCAGAGTCAACGCCAGGAGAAGAGCAAGGTGAATAATAGCCAATACAGTCATCAGCCTCAGACAGATAATGCCCCTTATTTCGGTCAGCGATGGTTGGTAGAAGAACGAGATGCTTGCGGCGTGGGATTTATTGCCTCGATCGCGGGTACTCCCAGCCATCAAATCGTCCAGCAGGCGCTGAAGGCTTTATCTTGCATGGAACACCGAGGCGGTTGCAGTGCCGATCGCGATTCGGGAGATGGCGCTGGAGTGATGACGGCGATTCCTTGGGAGCTATTCAAGAGTTGGTTTGACTTGCGCGGTATCTCTATGCCCCCTGTAGAACGAATTGGGGTGGGGATGGCATTTTTACCTCAAGATCCTGCCAAGCAAAAAATCGTTCGTCAAATTGTCGAAGCAGCGATCGCCTCAGAAAACTTGCAGTTGCTGGGTTGGCGCGAAGTCCCGGTACAACCGGAAATTTTAGGAATTCAAGCCAGAAACAATCAACCTCACATCGAACAAGTTTTAGTAACGGGCAACTTTTCGGGCGACGAACTAGAAAGACACTTATACATCCTGCGCCGCCGCATCGGTAAAGACTTGAAAGTCAAGACCGATCTGAATTGGTCGGAAGATTTATATATTTGCTCGTTCTCCAGCCGGACGATCGTTTACAAAGGCATGGTGCGATCGGAAATTTTGGGCGAATTTTACCTAGATTTAAAGCATCCAGCTTACCAAAGTGCTTTTGCCGTCTATCACCGCCGTTTTAGTACCAATACCATGCCCAGATGGCCCCTCGCCCAACCGATGCGGTTGGTGGGACATAACGGCGAAATTAATACCTTGTTGGGCAATATCATCTCAATGAAGGCGCGAGAGGCAGATATTACTCATCCGATTTGGCAGGGACGGGAATCGGAATTCAAGCCGATGGTGCAGATCGAAAACAGCGATTCCGCCAACCTCGATAACGTGTTTGAACTGCTGGTACGTTCCGGGCGCAGCCCCCTCAAATCGTTGATGATGATGGTGCCAGAAGCTTACCAAAATCAGCCGAATTTAGCCGACACCCCCGAAATTATCGATTTTTACGAATACTACAGCGGTATCCAAGAGCCATGGGATGGCCCGGCGATGCTGGTATTTAGCGATGGGAAACAGATAGGCGCGGCCCTCGATCGCAACGGCCTCAGACCGGCCCGCTATAGCATCACCAGCAGTGGAATGGTAGTGGTGGCTTCTGAAGCTGGGGTAGTAGATTTACCCGAAGCCGAGATCGTCGAAAAAGGCAGGCTGGGACCCGGAGAAGCGATCGCAGTCGATTTGGAAACGCATGAAGTCCTGAAAAACAGCGAAATCAAGCAACGGGTGGCAAAAACCGCTCCTTACGGGGAATGGTTGCAACAGTATCGGCAAAATCTGCCCCTAGAACCCTTTGCCGCTGCCCCAGGAATGGACTCGCCAACTTTACTCCAGCAGCAAGCAGCTTTCGGTTACACCGCCGAAGACGTGGAAATGGTGATTCAAGACATGGCAGCGGAAGGGAAAGAACCGACTTTCTGCATGGGCAATGACATTCCCCTAGCGGTGCTGTCAGCTAAACCCCACGTCCTCTACGACTACTTCAAACAGCGGTTTGCCCAAGTAACTAACCCAGCGATCGATCCCTTGCGGGAGAGTTTGGTAATGTCGCTGAGCGTCCAACTGGGCGAAAAAGGCAATTTCTTAGAAGAAAAGCCAGAATATGCCAAGTTGCTGAAGTTAGAAACTCCAGTTCTGAACGATGCTGAATTAGATGCGATCCGCAACTCAGGATTTCCCACTGCTTCGCTGTCTACTTTATTCGCGATCGCTAACAGCCCGTCAGGACTCAAAGCCGCCGTCCAACAACTGTGTCAAGCCGCCGAGTCAGCAGTCAAAGCTGGAACTAAAGTGGTAATTTTGAGCGATCGTCTTCCTGTAGATACGGGAAATGGCTCGTCTCTGTTGAATGCAGAATACAGTTATATTCCTCCCCTATTAGCAGTGGGAGCAGTTCACCATCACTTGATCGATCGAGGGCTGCGGTGTAAAGCTTCGATCGTCATCGATACCGCTCAATGTTGGAGTACCCATCACTTCGCTTGTTTAATCGGCTACGGTGCTAGTGCGGTTTGTCCTTACTTAGCCCTAGAAACAGTAAGAACTTGGTGGAGCGATTCCAAGACGCAAAGCTTCATGGAACGGGGCAAGCTGACCAAAATTACCATTGAAAAAGCCCAAGCCAACTATCGCAAGGCTGTAGAAGGCGGGTTGTTAAAAATCCTCTCGAAAATGGGGATTTCCCTGTTATCTTCTTACCAGGGAGCGCAGATTTTTGAAGCGATCGGCATCGGTCGAGATTTATTAGATTTGGGATTCAGGGGAACTGCATCTCAGATCGGTGGCTTGACGGTAGAGGAGTTAGCCCACGAAGTTATCTCGTTCCACCAACGGGCTTTCCCAGAATTAACCATCAAAAAACTAGAAAATTTTGGCTTTGTCCAATACCGTCCGGGTGGCGAGTACCATACCAACAGCCCGGAGTTGGCGAAATTGCTGCATAAGGCTGTCAGGTCGCAGGAAAAGGAACAAGGAGAACCCAAAAATCTTGTAGAGACGCGAGATCTCGCGTCTCTACACCCCCCACAGGGATACGACCATTATGAGGCTTACACGAAATACCTGGAAGGTAGCCCGATCGCAGCTTTACGAGATTTATTGGATTTCAATAGCGATCGCACTTCAATCTCCTTGGAAGAAGTAGAACCGATAACCGAAATCGTCACTCGCTTCTGTACGGGTGGAATGTCTTTAGGGGCGCTGTCGAGAGAGGCACACGAAACATTAGCGATCGCCATGAACCGCATCGGCGGTAAGTCCAATTCTGGCGAAGGTGGAGAAGATCCGGTTCGCTTCAAAGTTTTAGATGATGTCGATGAAACCGGACATTCGGAATTATTGCCGCACTTGAAAGGATTGCGAAATGGCGATACGGCTTCCAGCGCCATCAAACAGGTAGCATCCGGGCGGTTTGGCGTGACTCCAGAGTATCTGATGAGCGCCAAACAACTGGAAATCAAAATCGCTCAAGGTGCGAAGCCAGGGGAAGGAGGACAGCTACCAGGCAAGAAAGTTAGCCCTTACATTGCCATGCTGCGACGTTCCAAGCCGGGAGTCACTTTGATTTCGCCCCCACCGCACCACGATATTTATTCGATCGAAGATCTGGCGCAGTTAATTTTTGACTTGCACCAAATCAATCCCCAAGCGAAAGTATCGGTGAAATTGGTGGCAGAAGTGGGAATCGGCACGGTAGCTGCGGGCGTAGCTAAGGCCAATGCCGATATTATCCAAATTTCCGGTCACGATGGCGGAACGGGTGCGTCTCCCCTCAGTTCGATCGAACACGCGGGTTCGCCTTGGGAGTTGGGATTGACCGAAGTCCATCGAGTGCTGATGCAAAACCAATTGCGCGATCGCGTTACCCTCAGAGTCGATGGCGGCTTCAAGACTGGCTGGGATGTAGTAATGGGCGCGTTGATGGGTGGCGAAGAATACGGCTTCGGTTCGATCGCCATGATTGCCGAAGGATGTATCATGGCGCGGATTTGCCATACCAATAACTGTCCCGTCGGAGTAACTTCCCAGCGGGAAGAACTCAGACAGCGGTATCCTGGCACTCCCGAACACGTCGTCAACTTCTTCTGTTTTGTAGCGGAAGAAGTGCGCAGCCTGTTGGCACGTTTGGGCTATCGCTCCTTAAAAGATCTTATCGGTCGGGCTGACTTGCTCAAAGTTCGGGAAGGCGTTCGACTCACCAAAACTCAATCTTTGAATCTCGATTGTCTGACTCAACTACCCGATACTAAGAGCGATCGCTCTTGGTTGAACCACGAACCCGTTCACAGCAACGGGGCGGTATTAGACGATCGCCTGCTGGCAGATCCAGAAATTCTTGGTTGCATTCGGCAGCAATCCAGCGTCACCAAGACGATAGAAGTCGTCAACACCGACAGAACGATCGGGGCGAGATTGGCAGGTGCGATCGCTTCTCAATACGGCAATAGCGGATTTAGCGGTCAAATTCGCCTCAACTTCGTCGGTAGCGTCGGTCAAAGTTTTGGCGCGTTCAACTTACCCAACGTGGTTTTGCACCTAGAAGGGGAAGCCAACGACTACGTGGGTAAGGGGATGCACGGCGGCGAACTGATCGTCAAACCCCCAGCCGCTGCCAAGTTCGATCCATCTCAAAACGTCATTATCGGCAACACCTGCCTTTACGGTGCTACAGGCGGCATTTTGCTAGCCAACGGCATCGCCGGGGAACGGTTTGCCGTTCGCAACTCCCAAGCGCAAGCAGTAATTGAAGGGGCTGGCGATCACTGCTGCGAATATATGACTGGAGGTGCGATCGTCGTTTTAGGCAAAGTCGGGCGCAACGTCGGTGCGGGAATGACAGGCGGCTTGGCTTACTTTCTCGATGAAGATGACAGTTTCTCCGAAAAAGTTAATGGGGAAATCGTCAAAATTCAACGAGTTACATCATCCGTCGGCGAACAGCAACTCAAAGAATTAATTCAATTGCACTGCGATCGCACGGGTTCGCCTAAAGCTCAAACTATCTTGAATAATTGGGCAGAATTCTTGCCCAAATTCTGGCAAGTCGTACCGCCATCTGAAGCCGATTCGCCCGAAGCCAATGCTGAAGCAGTAGCCGAAAAAGTGCTGACTTCGGTTCAGTAGAGATAAGTAGATGGACGCGACCGAGCATCAACATTACGTTGGTGCTGAGATAAGAGTCTCAACTCACTCCATTAACCAGCCAAACAGCCCTTCTACCGTGAGGTGAAAATCTTTAGCAAATTCTGGTACTGGCAATTGCATCCTTGGTTCGTCATAGACAGCAGTAGGTCGATCTGGTAGATAAACAAATACAGATTGTTCCTCTGGATCGATTAGCCATCCCATCTGAGTTCCATGCTTGAGGCAATGCAGAATATTTTTGGTAACTTTAGTTTGGCTTTGGTCGGGTGAAAGGATTTCAATCGTCCAATCTGGAGCAATTGCAAAAACGTTAGCGATTCGACCATTTTCTTGGCGTGGAATTCTATCCCACAAAAACACAGCAAGATCGGGTACTATCGAACGTCCGCCAAAAGTACAGCGTAGTTCGGTAAAAGCCCGTGCGATCTGTTTCGGTTTGACGATCGAGTTGATGGCAGGCGCTAATTCAGTCTGAACTACACTGTCTTCTCCCTGTGGCATTGGTTTCTGGACGATCGCTCCATCAATGTACTCGCTGGCAGGTTGTGTCTCTGGCAACTGGAGAAATTCTTCTAGCGTCAGGGATTTAGTAGGAGTTCGTACCATTTTAAAATTCCCCTAACGAAGAGGACGTTATTGTTACTCTACTTGTTATTCTACAAGTCGATCGAGCAGTGGTTGCGATCCACATTCATCCAGATCGCACGGGTTCGCCCAAAGCCCAAACCATCTTGAATAATTGGGCAGAATTCTTGCCGAAATTCTGGCAAGTCGTACCGCCATCGGAAGCCGATTCGCCCGAAGCCAATGCTGAAGCTGTAGCTGAAAAGGTACTGACTTCGGTTCAGTAGAAATAGGGATGAATATGATGTTGTTAGATCGCTATCATGCGATCGAATAACAAAAGTTGGACGACAGGAGCGAGGTGTCGTAATGGCGTTGCACAAGCGCGGTAAGTGGTGGTACGGCGAAAGCCAAGCCGATATCCACGACGAGATTCTCCGGTATAGTAAAAGCGTTACCTACCTTGCTCGCCACTACGCCGATGCAGCCTGCAAATGCGGCAGTAAGCTGTTCAATTTGTTGATGGATTCAACGCAGTGCGTAGCGGTTCGAGTCTGCGTTGCTTGTGGGGCGGAACATCCGATCGAAGACAGCGACGAATTCCTAGAGTCTGCTGAACTTGAGGAGTGCGCTTGCCCGTGTGGTAATGAGGAGTTCGAGATGGCAGTCGGTGTCTCTCTATACGAGAACAGCGAGGACGTGAAGTGGTTGTACCTCGGATGCCGCTGTCCGAAGTGCGGGCTTACGGCTGTATATGGAGATTGGAAAAACGAATTTATTAAGTATCAGAATTTGTTGGATCGAGTGTAACGCGATCGCTCCTCTAATGAGATAACGCAAAGTGCAATGCTATCCTAAAACTATCGATCGCACTTCATCCAACTATGACCGTCCTCCTCAAACCCTCCACTTTGATTCCTAAAGGAATGCGAGTCGAGCAAATCGATCGCCTCAGCCTCTTCAAATCCACTGACGAACTCGGCGATCGGATGCAAACCCTTCTCGATCGGAAAAAAGCTGACATCCTGACTCCAGAAGAAATCATCGAACTAGAAGCTATAGGCGAACTCGACGAAATCTTCAGCTATATTAATGCTGCGATCGCTACTGTGAAGAGATGAGGGGAAGTGCGATCGCCAATCTAAGAGTTTGGCAAGCTATAATCTGGTCAAGCCCCAAAATCCCAATCAATTCAAGAGCTAGATCGATATGGTGACAACTCTGAGTAAGCCATCCTCATTACTCCACGAAATTCGTCTGGAAAAAGAGGGCAAGTGGAATTTGTTCAAGTTCAGCGAGTCGCTTCAATTTCGGATGGAAAATCTTCTCGAAAAGAAGAAAGGCGATCGATTAACTCCTGAAGAAGTCGCAGAGTTAGAGACAATTGGTGAGTTAGATCGGATTTTCACTCATATCAATGCCATGATTGCTGCCCAAGATGCCAATTAGTGATGTAATTAGGCAGGCAATCCGCGAACGAGCCAAGTATTTGTGCGAATACTGCCACTCTTCAGAACGATTGAGTGCCAATCGATTTACCATAGACCATATTGTTCCCCAATCTTTGAGTGGTTCGGATGACATCGATAATCTGGCACTTGCCTGTCGGCGTTGCAATGAGAGACGCTACAACTTTGTTGCAGGTATCGATCCAGAAACTCAAGAAATCGTCCCCATTTTCAACCCTCGTCAGCAAAAATGGCAAGAACATTTTGTTTGGGTAGATGAGGGGGTTCTAATTCGAGGAATCACACCTGTTGGACGAGCAACCTGTATTCGTCTCGATTTAAATGACACCCGCTATCCAGAAGATGACTCCATTCGAGGAACAAGGCGGTTTTGGATTCAAACTCAATTGCATCCTCCAACTAGCGATCGGTGTGAGTTGTAGTAGTGCGATCGCTCCTCTGAGAAGATGATGGGAAGTACGATGCTATCCTAAAACTATCGATTGCCTCACCCTATTCAAATTCACAGACGAACTCGGCGAACGGATGCAAGCCATTCTCGATCAAAAAAAAGCTGACATCCTCACCCCAGAAGAAACCATAGAACTAGAAGCTATAGGCGAACTCGACGAAATCTTCAGTTACATTAATGCTGCGAGAAAGCTAACGAAAATCTCTCTACAAACAGGCAATCGCCAATACCAGTCACCTCAAACTTGGGCTAAGATCCTTTGAGGAGGTCGAAAGCAATGTTGCAAACAATTGAAGGCATTTATCAAAATGGCAAAATTCAACTAGTTGAATCGCCTGTGGGAATAGCAGAAGGTCGCGTCATTGTGACTTTCTTAGAAACTAAATTACCCCAACAACCGGAACAAATCATGCGCTTTGGGATGTTTGCTAATTCCCAGCGATCGACAGAAGATGATTTTCGAGTGGCTGAATTCCACGGCGATCCTGACAACAACTTGAATTGGTCGTAGTGCGGCATGAAGTATGTTGTCGATACCCATGCCCTCATCTGGTTTCTCGAAGGCAACCCACGTTTAGGAGCGATCGCATTACAGATTCTTTCCGATCCATCTAGCCAGTTAATACTACCTGCAATAGTTTTAGCTGAGGCCGCTTGGATTGTCGAACGCGGTAAAACATCGATTCCATCGGTAACAGATTTGCTTAATGCTATAAATGCCGATCCTCGCGTGGTTATTTATCCCCTCGATCGAGTTGTCATCGAGCAGACTTTAAGTTTATCTCCAATTACTGAAATGCACGATCGCCAAATTGTAGCTACAGCGATCGTTTTAATCAGTCAAGGCGAAACGGTGAGATTATTGACTTGCGACCAAAATATTACTGCATCAGGTTTAGTAGCCATTGTTTGGTAGTGCGATCGCTATGAAGATAGATACATGACTTTTGGTACGCTACATTCAAGGTGTTTTTGAGGGGTGTAGCTTGCCAACACAGCAACAATCAAATACAGCGATATTTATTTGTCAGTTATTGTCCAACCTGTACCAACCGATCCAGGTTTTTCGTTACGACCAGACGCTAAAAACAATTTACATCCAAGCTGGGACGGCTAACGAAATTGCGTTGATAATAAAAGAGGATGGAAATTGGGATTTTGTTCTATGACACCAGACCTACATCAAATGACTAACGCTGAACTCAAAGAGTATATTTCAGCACATAGAAATGACGATCGGGCATTCCGGGCAGCGTTGGAAGTAATTATGAGCCGTCGCGATCCAAATGCTCCCTATCAACCCTATCCTTTCGACCTTAGCGATCCAGAAAGTGAAGTACAAGCTATTTTTGCTGATAAGCTGAAAAGAACTGAGTAGCATTAGAAGAAACCATCGAACTAGAAGCGATCGGCAACAAGGGCGAAATCTTCAGCTACATCAATGCTGCGATCGCTATGACGAGGAGATTGAGCCATGTGTCAAAATGAGATTCTCGATGAAATTCATAAAATTCGCGAAGAACACGCCAAGTCATTTAACTACAACTTAGATGCCATGTTTGCTGACTGGCAGAAAAGACAAGCCGAAAGCGGTAGGAAAATCGTCAACTTGTCATCAAAACGCAGCCTAAGCTCGAAATGAGACGAGCGATCGCATGGGTTCGTCTAGAGCCAGAACCATCTTGAATAAATGGAATTTGAGTGGAATCCAGATAAAGCAGCACTAAATGTTGAGAAACATGGTGTTTCTTTCCAGGAAGCCGCAACCGTGTTTAATGACCCGCTATCAGTAACCTTTCCCGATCCCGACCACTCGATGGGAGAGAGTCGCTACGTTATTATTGGCATATCCAGGTTGGCAGAGCTATTGGTAGTGGCACATACAGATCGAGAAGAAAAGATAAGAATCATCAGCGCCCGAAAAGCTACTCGTCAGGAGAAGAGGTTTTATGAAGAAGGAAATTGATAGTGAGATGGAAGACGAATTACGTTCTGAATATGATTTTACTCAGATGACCGGAGGTGTTAGAGGCAAGTATGTCGATCGATATCGTGCGGGGACAAACTTAGTGCTTTTAGATCCTGATGTTGCTCAAGCTTTTCCCAACGATCGAGTAGTAAATGAGGCATTGCGATCGTTAATCCAGGTTGCCCAGTCCCAGCAACCAAAGATTTCAAAGAGTTGATTGAATTGCACTGCGATCGCTAATACCACTTATCTCAAACTTAGGCTAAGATCGTTCAAGAAGGTTCAAATTAGCGTGTAGACAGCTTAAAAAACTCCTATGAGCATTAGCCTCACTCCCGACCAAGAACGCTTAATTCAAACCAAACTCCAAACTGGAAAATATCGCTCCGCAGAGGAAGTATTAGAAATTGCCCTGCGGTTGCTGGATGAATACGATCGCGCCGATGCTGAATGGGTTGAAGAAGTGCGAGAAAAAATTGACGCAGCTATTTCAGCTTCAGAACATACGTCACCCATTGATGGCGAAACCTTTGTCAACCAAATTATAGAGCGGTTCCAGCAAGCAAGACGGGGATAAGTATGAGTCGCTACCTCATCAATATTCTTGCTAGTCGAGATCTCAATCAAATTGCTGACTATTTTGCCAAAAATAGTTTGGAAGCGGGTGAAGAGTTTTTTCGTGTATTTAACCGTAAGTGTCAACAACTGATTGACTTTCCGAATAGCGGTAAAAGCTATGCAGAAATCCGTGCCGACTTACGAGGATTACCCCTTCAAGGCTACGTGATTTTTTACAGAGTGTTGGATGATGGGGTGGAAATTCTGCGCGTGGTAAGCGGTCGTTGTAACTTTCCTTCTCTGTTTGAAGAGTCCAACTAAAAAGTCAGTGCGATCGCATTTCCTCCTAAAAAGCGATCGCCAATACCAGTAAGCCCAAACTTGGGCTAAGATCCTCCAAGGCTTGACACGATTTCTCTCGATTTACTATGAGTTACTTCCGTCCTGCTATCGATGCCATGACTGGCTACGTTCCTGGCGAACAACCACAGCCAGGAAGCAAAATCATTAAACTCAACACCAATGAAAATCCCTATCCGCCTTCCCCAAAGGTGATGGAAGTTCTGCGAAATTTAGATGGCGATCGTCTCAGGCGCTATCCCGATCCCTTTGCCAGGGAGTTTTGTCAAGCGATAAGCGAGGCGCTAGAAGTGCCTGCCGATTGGATAATTGTTGGTAATGGCAGCGACGATTTGCTCAATATATTAGTCCGCTGCTGCGCTGAAGGAAGCGATCGCCCAGTCGTGTATCCTATGCCGACTTATGTGTTGTATCGCACTCTATCGGCGATGCAACCAGCAGCAGTTGTTGAAATTCCTTACTCAGATAGCTTTCAACTGCCCATCGAAGAACTCATTGCCACTAATGGGGCCGTTACGTTTATTGCTTCTCCCAATAGTCCTTCGGGCCATACCGTGCCTCTCGACGATCTGCGGCAACTAGCACGAGGAGTGTCGGGGATAGTAGTAATAGATGAGGCTTATGTTGACTTTGCTGAATCTTCGGCGCTACCGCTGGTCAGGGAGTTTGAGAATGTCATTGTTTTGCGCACCCTATCCAAAGGTTATTCCCTGGCAGGTTTGCGCATGGGCTTTGGCATCGCCAATCCCAAACTGCTAGCTGGACTCTTCAAAGTCAAAGATAGCTACAATATTGACGCGATCGCAATTGCTTTGGGTACGGCGGCAATACGCGATCGAGAGTATAAGAATGCTTGTGCCGAAAAAGTTAAAGCGTCTCGCGCCCAGCTAACGACCGACCTAAAGAATTTAGGGTTTATAGTGCTGGACTCTCAGGCTAACTTTGTTCTAGCAACTCCCTCAACAGCAAATGCAGAGTTTCTTTACTTAAAGTTGAAAGAACGAGGAATTTTAGTTCGCTACTTTAAACAACCCGGATTAGAAGATAAGCTGCGGATCTCGGTGGGTACAGACGAGCAAAATCAAATTTTGATAGAAGCGTTAGTTAGTTTGTCGAACAACAGTAATATCGAATAGAAAAAAGAAGGCATCCAATGCCTGTATGCAATGGCTGTGCTTGAACCCAATGAAGTTTTAGCCCTCCATTACGAATTAAGTCTAGCCAGCTAAACTTAATTATTCTGTGTTTCTGAAATTTCAGATTCAAATTCAACTTTGTCGTAAAGCTCTATTAGAGATATTTTAAAAGAAACACAGTTTAATGTTAGTTCGATATTCTCACCTTCGTATTCAGCAAATAACCATTTATTATTCTCTTTTTTTGTATATTGTTCGACGTAGATTTCTGTTTGAGAAACGAGAATATATTCGGTTAAAGTGGGAATCGATCGATATAGTTTGAATTTTCCTACTCTGTCATATTTTTGTGTAGATGTCGATAAAACTTCGGCGATCGCGATCGGGTTAGTAATAGTCTCTTTACGTCCTAAGGCATACTCTAATTTACCTGCGACTACCATCACATCAGGATAAGTATATAAGCGATGCTCCGGTATCCACAAGCGCATATCGCTTACAAATACATCATAGGGTTGCCCTTTGAAAGCAAAATTGAGAGCAGCATAAAGGTTGCCTGTTATCCGATTATGATTTGGCGTTCCACCTGACATAGGGAATATTTCACCCTGATAATATTCGCTTCGGTAATTTGCAGCTTTCTCTAGTTCTAAATATTCTTCTGGTGTGTAGTAAGCTTTTTCCTGGAGTTGCATAGTTTCTCTCCTGAATTAACTAGAGGCGCTGGTGTAAAATCGCAAAGCAAATCGCCAAAACAGCGCCGAAATTACCAACAAGACAAAAGCTAAAATAGCAGCACCTATTATCCAGCCAAATTCTACTCGATTCAGCATGGCTTCGGCGGGGACAGTGGTTAAGAAAGCTACAGGTACGACAAAAGTGAAAAAGAATCGGTAAGCAGCAGGATAAGCCACCATGGGATATCTGCCAGCTTCTAACAAACCTCGTAGAACCTCTGTGACATTATAGATTTTTACAAACCAAACGCTAGTAGCTCCTAACATGAACCACAGACTATAGAGGCTGATACAACCGAATAAGAGTGGAACTGCACTGGCAAGATAGTCGGTTGCAGTTAAGTTGAGTTGTCGGCCAGCATAGCCAATCAGTCCCAAGCCAAACAACAAGTCTGGCAATCCCCACGGTGAAATAGTGTTAGTAGAAAGCCAAAATTGACTGTCGATCGGTTTTAAAAGTACAAAGTCTAAAGTTCCTTGCTGAATGCGATCGACAATTCGGTTGAGATTGGGAACGAGAAAAGTAGCAGAAAAGCCTTGCAAGATAGTAAAAACTCCCAATACTACCAAAGCTTCTTCCCACTTCCAGCCAGAGAAAGTATAGCCATTGCGGTAGAATAACGAAACTCCAAATAAGCTACCAGCCAAATTTCCTAAGCTGCTGAAAGTTGCCAGCACAAAGTTAAATCGGTACTCTAATTCTGCCGCGATCGCGGCACTCCAAAATAGTTTTAAAACTCGAATGTATCGCTTCATCGTTTGTTGTCATACCATTTTGCTAAATACCTGTTATATCAAATCCGGTTCTCATACACGCCAATTCCGACCTCACCCCCAGCCCCTCTCCTGCAAGGAGAGGGGAGCCAGAGGGGTGTCAGTAGAAACCTGGTTTTGCTAAGCGGATTTGGTATTACATATAAATTTACTGTAGGGGCGCAATGCATTGCGCCCCTACCCAGGATATTTTGCTACCTCTCGATCTCCAGGAATGCTTGCCAATCTCGAACGGCAGTTTTCGGCCACATCCAGTTCTTTTCGAGTATTTCCGGCTGAAAACTCGCCGCTGCCTCTTTTGTTACCTTTTGGCGCAGTTTGAGAGCTTCTTGTAACAGCTTTTGCCCTCGATCGCCAGGTTGTTTGGTAGATAACTGCGACAGCGCTAAGGCTATGCCTGCATAGCTATTGAGGACATCTCTTTGAGTAGCAGCATCGATTTTTTGAGCTAGCTTTTGCTCTCCAATCGAGAGGGCATCGAACCACAAAGCGATCGCTCGATCGAATTTCCCTTCAGTATAGTAGACAAAACCCAGGGCATTGAGGTATAAGGGCGTGTGAGGTTGCTTCTTTACGGCGGTTTCCCAGAAGCGGCGGGCATCATTTAAACTGAACTTCTTCCTCCCAGTTGAAAATTGTTGCCACGCCAATCGACCCCGAAGGAAGCTAATATCGGGCGTATCGACTAGCTGTTGAGGAACTACAGCCAAAGCAACCTCTGCTTCCGACAAGGCATCGCGATCGAGCAGTTCTTCCACCGCTGCTGTTGCCGTCTTTAAATTTCCTTGACGGAGATCTGCCTGAGCCAAGGCTACCACTTGTTTGGTATCGAAATTAGAGAAATTTACTCGATCGACAGTAACATCCGTTAACATCGCTGTTCCTGGCGATGGTGGGGGCGAGATAGTAACTGAAGGTTCGGGATGGCGGCGGGCTGCAAATAAGAAGCCTAACACTACCAGAGTTAAAACTCCCGTGCCTGCTAAAACCGGCCAAATCTCGCGCCTCTTTTTGGCTAGAGACTGCCAAGCCAGAGGCTGAAAATTGGTAGCAGGGGAAGGTAAATATTTGTTTTTTGGGAGTATGGGCGGTTTTTCTCTTTCAACCGTAGCGGCAGCCAAACAAATTTCTTCGTCTCCTAGATTAGGAGAATAACTATCTTGAGACAACTGCTGAAACAGATCGGAAACTACTGCTATATCATCTTCATCATCAAAGTTGTCTAACTCTAGATCTTCAAGCTCACTGATTAGCTCATCGGCTTCACCCTCATAATCGAGCTCGATCGAAAAATTATCTTTTTGATGTTGGGAATTATCTTCAGTAGCCACAACTGTTGAGCAACTCCTACTATTTTTAACCAAAGTTCTTTAGGCATTGCTTTCCTCTATTAATTAGATTGATATAAATCCGTCAAAGTTTCCAGTTCGATCGAAAAAAATCTAATTGTTTTGCTATGGAACTGTAAAAACATCAAGAAAAACAGGCATCGAGCCGCTAGATCGCACTCTAAACTCAAGCTGCGAGGCGTTTATCTAGCCTTTGGCGATATTATTGAAACAAAAGCAGCACCAGCGTAGGATCGGAGATCGCAAACATCATGGATCGAGCAGTAATCAAATTTTCTTCAGAAGAGTGCGGGATTTGTCACAAAATGTCTTTCTACGACCAGAGGGTGGCAGAAGAACTGGGTTTGAAGTTTATTGATGTGAAAATGCAAGATACTGCTACTTACCGCCAGTATCGTCAGATTCTGTTAACTCAGTATCCAGACAAATCAGAGATGGGATGGCCGACCTACATTATCTGCGATTCCCCACAAGGAGAATTTCAGATTTTAGGCGAGGTCAAAGGCGGCCATCCCAAAGGAGAATTTAGAAGCCGACTCCAAGCAGTCTTGGCGGATGGGGCATAGGGCATGGGGCATGGGGCATGGATTCAAAATTCCCCCTGCTTCCCCTCTCCCACTTTCTCCCTTAAGAAGCCGCTGGCGACTGCTGAATGTCTCGCAGAGTTTTAAGGGCTTCTTCTACATGACCTTGGAAGTTAAATTGGGAGTTGAATATATGCCGGACAACTCCTTGGGGATCGATCGCATAGGTCACTCGACCGGGAAGCAACCCTAATGTGGCTGGCACGCCATAAAGCTTGCGAACTTGGTTGTTCGTATCGCTCACCAGGGTAAAGGGAAGCTGATACTTGTTAGCAAATCGCTGGTGAGAATCGGGAGAGTCGCCGCTAATGCCAATCACCTCGGCCCCTGCTTCCTGGAAAACTTCATAGCGATCGCGAAATGCACAAGATTCTGCCGTACACCCTGGAGTATCGTCTTTGGGGTAGAAATACAAAATTACAGACTTTTTGCCGCGAAAATCTCTCAGGCTAACTGACGAGCCAGATTGAGAAGGTAGAGTGAAATCAGGAGCTAGATCTCCAACTTTGACTGCCATAGTTACTCAGTGCGATTCGAGCAAAATGTTAACTTTTGTATCTTAACCCGACTAACAGGCAATATTTCCAGTTATCCGATCTTGGATTTTAGGGACGATCCCGCTCCCATACCCTACGGTGTATACACATCTCGCCCTCACCCCCTCAATCCCCCTCTCCCAACAGTGGGAGAGGGGGAAGAAAGACCAAAGTTCCACGTTCTCCCCTTCTCCCAAGCTTGGGAGAAGGGGCTGGGGGAT